>CAYMNQ010000002.1:0-670606 GCA_964391865.1 uncultured Phycisphaeraceae bacterium | reverse complement strand
ACGAAAAGCCGCCAGCGCAGTCCTGCGCGCAACTCCCCGTGCCACCGCGGGCGGCTCTGCGACTGCGGTGCCTCAGCATCCACGCGCCGCCGAAATCCGCGCTCCGAATCTAACCCCGCCGCCGGATTCCACCAGCCGCGGCGGCTCGGAGCCGCGCCCGGTGCCGCCCCACCCCGGCGCGCCGCCAATTCCCCCTCCAGGGCCGATTTCCCCGAACCCATCCCTCCCTTCATCCGAACAGAACATCATCGGGCCGCCGGATTTGCCCGATACCATTCCCCATGCTCACCCGCCGAGCGTCGAACACCGATCTCCCCGCCGAACTCCGCGCCCACATGGACCGGATCAAAGCGAAGGCCCTCGACTACGGGCTCAGCTTCCCCGAAGTCGTCTATGAAGTGCTCGACTTCGAGACCATGAACCAGATCGCCGCCTACGGCGGGTTCGCCGTGCGCTACCCGCACTGGCGCTGGGGCATGGAGTTCGAGCGCCTCAGCAAGCGCGATGCCTATGGGCTCGGGCGCATCTACGAGATGGTCATCAACAACGACCCCGTCTACGCGTACCTCCAGGAATCGAACAGCGTCACCGATCAGAAGCTCGTGATGGCGCACGTCTACGGGCACGCCGACTTCTTCTTCAACAACTTCTGGTTCAGCAAGACCGACCGCAAGATGATGAACACGATGGCGAACCACGCGACCCGCGTGCAGCGCCACATCGAACACGAGGGGCACGACGCCGTCGAGCGCTTCATCGACCTGTGCCTGAGCATCGAGCACCTGATCGACCCGTATTCCGTCTTCTCCGGCACGGGCGTGGCGCCGGGGGGCGTCCGCGGCAGCGCGACCGGGCCCGCCGCCGCCGCGCGACCCGCCGCGTATGAGCCGAGCAAACTCCCCGCGAAGAGCTACATGGACCCCTTCGTGAACCCGCGCGCGCGCCTGGACGAAGAGAAAAAGAAATTCGAGGACGACCAGCGCGCGAGGAAAGGCCGCTTCCCCAGCGAGCCGACCCGCGACGTGCTCCTCTTCATGATGCGCTACGCCCCCCTCGACGACTGGCAGCAGGACATCCTCTCCATCATCCGCGATGAGAGCTACTACTTCGCGCCGCAGGCGATGACGAAAGTGATGAACGAGGGCTGGGCCACGTACTGGCACTCGAAGCTGATGACCGAGCACTTCCTCGAGTCGAGCGAGATCGTCGACTACGCCGAGCAGCACTCGGGCGTGGTGCACATGCCCCCCGGCGGCTTCAACCCCTACAAAATAGGCGTCGAACTCTTCAAAGACATCGAACGGCGCTGGAATACCGGGCAGCACGGGCACGAGTGGGAGCGCTTATCCAACCTCGGCGAGCAGGCCCGCTTCGACAACAAAAGCATGAAGGGGCGCGAGAAAATCTTCGAGGTCCGCCGCATCTACAACGATGTGAACTTCATCGACGAGTTCCTCACCGAGGAGTTCGTCGAGCGGCACCAGATGTACCGCTTCCGGCGCGACCCACAGACGGGCGAGATCCGCATCGTCAGCCGCGACTTCGAGCAGATCAAGCAGTCGCTCCTCTACCGCATCACCAACATGGGCCAGCCGTTCATCTACGTCGTCGACGGCAACTACCTCAACCGCGGCGAACTCTTCCTCGCGCACCAGTGGAACGGCCTGGAAGTCGACATCGCGCAGGCGAACGAAGTGATGAAGAACCTGCGCCTGATCTGGGGCCGCCCGGTCCACCTGCAGATGCGCGTCGACGACGATATGTACCTCTTCTCACTCACCGACCCCGACAAGCCGGCGAAGAAAGAAAAGATCACCGACGCCACGCCTAGGCCGGCTAATACCATGCTTTGAGCAAGTCCGTGGTTTTTGCTGGTTGTAGTTTTGAGAAATTCCTCCGAGAAACCGCTTGCTATCGACTGTGGGTCTCGATTGTTAGCAACGGTGCCCGCGAAATTCTTCTTGACATGGCGTATCGGGGGGGGGGTATACTGCTTGAGCAGCGAACCGGGAGGCGCGCCATGAGGCGAGACGGCTCAGGTCATTCCGATGGGTACGGGACGAATTTCAGTCGCCGTGGTTTCAGCATTGTTGAGCTCATTGCTGTGGTCGGCGTGCTGATGATCCTGCTCGGATTCACTCTCCCGGCACTCAAGAATAGCCGTGAGCAAGCGAACAGAACGCGTCAAATCTCAAACATTCGACAAGACGCAATCGCGGTAGTCGCGTACTGTTCGCAGAATGATGATGTCTTTCCCATCTCAGACGCGAATGCGTGGGTGGCGAGGCACAACTGGTCGAGCGCCGCTCGTCGTCTTGGATTGTTGGACGAGAGGCCGTCTTCGTGGCCGATGCCCAGCCTATCGGTCGCGATGACATACTCGCCCACGCGCATGGTACCGGGGCTTACTGAGCATCCGAACAATGCGCTTTCGTTCCCAATTCAATCTTCGCGCGTGCGGTGGCCCTCCGGCAAAGGAATGCTCAATTGGTTGTTCTTGCCTGACGGGCCATTTGGATCGAGTACCGCGTGGTGTTGTTACACGTACACCGAAGACGATGTGTACCCTCGCGACGCTCCCTTGCCGGAGAGTCCTGTGGCGTTCGCGGATGGCTCCGCTGAAATCGGTACATGGCGAGACTACTTTCTTCCGGGGTCGCCCTCGTTTGAGAACCAAGTTGGCATCCCGATCATATCAACGTGGTCGGGTTGCTATGGAATTGATCGTCGATGATCCGTGATGTTCCAAAGTATTCCTCTTGACAAGGTGATTGGAAATGAAGACTTCATGCTCCGGCCTGGCCCGTCCATTCTTCGCGTGCTGCGCGGTCGCCGCTGTGCTTCTCGCGCAGACTCACACCTCTGGGAGCAACTGCAAGCGCGCCGATCAGTCGTGTGGTCCTTGCACCGGGAGTGTGTTTAGCTGTGACGAGAGTTGGACGGATGCGACGGGAGATCAGTGGGGCCAGATTGTCGAGAGTTTCAAAAATGTCGCCCGCAAATGCCATACCTACACCACGGTTGTGCATATCCCCAACTGCCAGTGGGACGAACCTGGATATGTCAGAATTTGCGGCGTTCAGTGCTGTTTTATTGTGTTTGGTGACGGTCCAAGCAGCACTTATCAGTCGAGCACGGTCATCGCTGAACCGAGCGGAAGTGAGAGCGTGACTCCTTGTCAGAACTAACCCACATCGCCTCTGTGCGAGAAATGACTCTATCCCCATCGCGCCGAGTACTCGGCGCTTTTTTCGCTACCGTTCTCGGCATATGCACTGGTGTTGAGGGTGCCCAAGTTGAGAAATTTCTGGAGTTTCTAGCAGAGAGACTCCCGAAGCAAGGCTCTATCGAAGCGACATATGTTCAGTTGTCCGATGGTCATCGCCGAGTTGTGGGCTTCGACATTCCCTCTGGACATTGGTACTGGGTCTCTCCGGATGGGTTGGGGGGTTGTTGCACTCCGGCAGGCGATGTATTCGCCATCCATCATGGCGCATCCTTGAAGATCGCGGAGGGCGGTCCTTTCAGTGGGCGGCCGAGTATTGACAAGGCCATTGAGCCGTTTTTCCCATCCATCTTTCTGCTGGATGTTCTCAATCGCGGATTGGTTCCGTCTGAGCTCAGAGTTCGTGACCAAGGAGGATTCACTGCGACATTTGAGTTCCCACAGGGTGAACGGGCGTTTGTCGGGCGCGCAAGAGTGGGTGAACTTCCGCTCAAGCAAGTGACCATCGAGATTGACACGGATGGACACATGATGTTATTGCGACGCGAAGGAATGCCCGTCGATCAACGCTTCACATACTCAAAGGACAGCCCGCCTGGATTCCCCGTTGCGATGGAGACATTCGACCCGCGCACTGGTGAGGTCGTGTTTGCGCTCGAAGCCGTCACATACCACCCGAATGGCGATTTGACGTTGTTTACCACGTCGGCTGTTGAGTCTTTGTACTCCTCGGTACGGGCTCTTGATATCGAGCGGCGTCGGATGGCTCGCGTGTCGGAGAACTCTTCCGCAGAACAGCACAGTGCCTTGAGTCGGCAGATTAGTCGTCAGCGGGCAGGGGTTTCTTGGTGGCTTGTGTGGTCAGGACTTGGGCTTCTTGGACTGACCGGAATCGTTCTTGTTCGTCGTCACGCAGTGATCGTGTAGCGCCAGCCGTATTCCGAATGGTGGAGTGCCCCGGATCTCAGAATTCCGCCGCGATCCCGCTGCTGCGCAGCAGCGTGCGGAACGACTCGCTGAAGACGAAGTTGTGCTTGGGGAACGCCGCCCCGGCCATGTTGTTGTCGATGTGGGAGAACATCAGATCAATCCGACCGATCGTGTCCCAGTGCGGCCCCTTCGCGTGGTCGAGTAGCTCGATCGTGCCGCTGGTGGCGGCGCCGGTGTGGTCGATGCGGTCGAGCGTGGCGGTGTACCGCAGCGTGCAGCCGGGGCCGGCGTCGCGCGAGAGTTCCGCGCGGTTCACTTTCGCCAGCACCACCTTCTCCTTGAACCCGCCCGCGTGCCCGACCAGGATCCCCGCGCTCTGCGCCATCCCCTCGATGATGAAGCACGCGGGCATCACCGGCAGCGCGGCGAGTTCGCGTGATGCGTCCGCCGCGAAGTGGTCGTGCAGGTGCTCCTCGGCGAGCGAGACATTCTTCACCGCCACGAGTTTCGCGCGGGGAACGAGTTCGATGATCCGGTCGATCCACATCCAGCGCATGGGGAGGAGCATACCGCTTGAAGCTTGAGGCTCGAAGCTTGAAGCTTGAAGCCGCTCAAGAACAACCAGTATGGCCGCATCCGGCAACTGCGCCGCGCAGAAAGCGATAGTGCCGACTCCGGCTTCGAGCTTCAAGCCTCCAGCTTCAAGCTCAATCTCACCGCGCCGCGCCCACGCCGCCGGCGAGCTTGCGCTCGACGTAGTTCACGAGCACGTCGACGGTGAAGATATTGCCGATCTGCGCCAGGCGTGGGTCCTTCTCGAACTCGCCGAAGTTCACGTGGGGCAGCTTCTTCTTCATCTCCGCGATGCCGGTCGGGGTGATCTTGCCGTCCTGCACGTACTGCGGGTTCTGGGCCGCCCCGTCGGGGAAGAGCTCGCCCTGGGGGATCTTGAAGCCGAAGGCCTGCTCGAGCTTGAAGGTGATGTCGAGGAAGTCGATCGATTCCGCGCCGAGGTCGCTGGTGAGCCGGGCCGTCGGGGTCACTTCGTCCTCATCGACGCCGAGGGCGTCGACGAGCACATCGCGGATTTTGCTGAAGATGTCGTCGCGGGTCATGCGGTTGGGGTCCTTGCGGAGCGGAAGTTGATACGCGGCATTCTACACCAATCCCTATGTGGGCGGGAGATGTTGGGGGTGCGGCGCTCGGCGCGTGGCCAAAGCTCAAAGCGGAGATATCAATGCTCAAATCAGATCGCTCACAGAGCAATTGGCCGGAGCGTGAACTTGCCCGAGACGGCGTTGGAGTTCGGCGCGCTGCTCGCGGGGTCGCTCGGCGCGCTGGCGGATGGTCGGACGACTTCAGCCGAGCCTTTGAAGTGGAAGAGCGGGGCTTCGGAATCGTCGTCGAGGGTGACGGTCACGCGGAGTGCTTCGCCCGGGCGGACGAACGAGCCGTATTTCAGCGCGCGGACCGAGCCGAGGACGTGGCGCGCGAGCGCGGGGTCGCGCTCGGCGAGCAGCCGCCGGGCCGCCTGCACCATCGACTCGATCATCAGCACGCCGGGCAGGACGGGGAACGTGGGGAAATGGTCCTGCAGATACTCCTCGGCGGCGGTGACGTTTTTCAAAGTGACAATGCACGCGGGGGAACCGGGAGCGCCGGGGGCGCTGGGCGAGAGTTCGAGCACGGTATCGACGAGGGAGAAGTGCATGCCGAAACCATCGTCGGCTCGCGGAGAAATCTCCGCAAGTCCGTTGGTTCGGCGCGACCGGCGTGGTACTCCTTTGGATGCACGCATTCCCACGGAGCGCCCGCGATGATCACGAAGGAGCAACTGGAGCGCGCCCGGCACTTCGCCGACACGTTCAAGGTCACGGACGGCAAGGGGTTCAGGCTGAAGGGCTGCGACCCGGGCGACACGCTGAAGTTTGATTCGGAAGACAAGCCGCGCGCCAAGGAGGCGTTGCAGCTCGGCGTCGACGTGCTCGCGGAGATGCAGGACCGTCTTTATGCGCAGGACCGCTGGTCCGTGCTGCTCATTTTCCAGGCGATGGACGCCGCCGGGAAGGACGGCGCGATCAAGCACGTCATGTCGGGCGTGAACCCGCAGGGGTGCCAGGTCTTCTCGTTCAAAGCGCCCTCGCCCGAGGAGCTCGACCACGACTTCATGTGGCGGTGCGCCAAGCGCCTGCCCGAGCGCGGGCGGATCGGCATCTTCAACCGCTCGTACTACGAGGATGTTCTCGTGGTGCGAGTGCATCCGGAATTGCTTCTGGGGCAGAAGCTGCCGCCCGAGCTGGTGACCAAGGACATCTGGGACGAGCGGCACAAGGACATCCGGCGCTTCGAGAAGTATCTCTCGCGCAACGGCACGGTGGTCCGCAAGTTCTTCCTCAACGTGTCGAAGGGTGAGCAGAAGAAGCGCTTCATGGAGCGCCTCGATGATGCCGAGAAGCACTGGAAATTCTCGGCGGCGGATGTGCGCGAGCGACGGCACTGGGACGCGTACATGGAGGCGTACGAGGACGCGATCCGCGCGACGGCGAGCGACGAGGCACCGTGGTACGTGGTGCCGGCGGACAACAAGTGGTTCACGCGATTAGTCGTCGCCGCCGCCCTGATCGACACACTCGGATCGCTGGGGCTCGAATACCCCGCGGTCGGGCCGGAGAAAAAGCAGGAACTCGAAGCGGCGCGGGCGGAACTGATGAGCGAGTGAATGGTGCGGGTATGCTCCGCGTCTATGGCACAGCGTCGATCGGCACGAACGTCTCGCGGGGCAGGGAACGGGAAATCGCGCGCGAACGGCGGCGGCCCCGGCGGGCTGACCTACGCGCAGTCGGGCGTTGACATCCGCGAGGGTGACCGCTTTGTTGATCTCATCATGGGGCACATGCGGCGCACGCACGGGCCGCGGGTGATTTCGAATGATGGCGGGTTCGCGGGGCTGTTCCGGCTTGATTACAACGAGTCGCTCTTCAAGAAGAACTTCAAGGACCCGGTGCTGCTCGCGTGTACGGACGGGGTGGGGACGAAGATCAAGCTCGCCGTCGAGATGCAGAAGTTCGACACCATCGGCATCGACCTCGTGGCGATGAACGTGAATGATCTGGTGGTGCAGGGGGGCGAGCCGCTGATTTTTCTGGACTACATCGCGTGCGGGAAGCTGGTGCCGGAGACGCTGGAGCGGATCGTCGCGGGCATCGCCGACGCGTGCAAAGCGTGCGGCGCGGCGCTCCTCGGCGGCGAGACGGCGGAGATGCCCGACGTGTACCCGGCGGGCGAGATTGATCTCGCCGGGTTCGCGGTGGGTGTTGCCGAGCTTGATCGTGTGAGTGATCCGACGCGCGTGGAGCCGGGGGATGTCGTCATCGGGCTTGAGTCCGACGGCGTACACAGCAACGGCTACTCGCTCGTGCGCAAGATCGTGAAGCACGCGAAGCTTGATCTACAGAAGGTCTATCCCGAGTTGGATAAGAAGAAGCCGCTGGGCGAGGTGCTGCTGACGCCGACGCGGTTGTACGCCGCGCCGATCGTGAAGCTGCTGCGCCGGTACAAGGTGAAGAAGGTCGTCACGGGTATGGCGCACATCACGGGCAGCGGCCTCGGGGACAACCTGGCGCGGGCGCTGCACCGAAAGGTTGATGCGGTGATCGACGAATCCGCGTGGACGCCGCACAAAGTGTTCCCGTTTCTGCAGGCGCAAGGGAATGTCGCGGATGACGAGATGCGGCGCGTCTTCAACATGGGCATCGGCTACTGCGTGATCGTGCGTCCGGCGTTCGCGAAGAGCGTGAAGGCGCAGCTGAAGCGGCTTGGCGAGCGGGCGCACATCATTGGTGATGTGGTGAAGGGCAAGGGCGAGGTGGTGCTGAAGCCGCGCGGGTGATGGGCGGGAAAAAAGCGGCGGCGTCGCCGGTGGGCCGACGACGCCGCTCCCTGAAACTCAACGCTCGTCATATGCCGGCGGCGATGGCCGCCCCGAACTCGGCCCGGGTGGAAGGTGAAGAGGATTCGGGCGAAGCTCGGCGGTCGGCTCAGGCCCGCCGGCGCCGGAGTGTGCCGGTGAGAGCGAAGAGCGTCAGTGTCGCGGCGCCGGGCGCCGGGATTGCGTGGAGGGCTTCGGCGCCGGGGAGGACCCAGCTCACCTGGAGCTGTGGGCGGAGAAGCGGGTTCGCCGCTTCGCTGGACCAGATGGTGATGCCGTCGTCATTGCCGGAGATGATCTCGGGGAGGATCGCGAGCCCGAGATTCGGCGCGCCGTTGGCCCAGTTCTGGACCATGGCGGTGATGTCGATGAGGCGCCAGTAGTCGGCGTCGGGGTTGTTGTCGCCGATGAATGAGGCGAGGGCCGGGGTGATTTCGGAGCCGGAGAGGCCGGAGCTGAGCGAGTTCCAAGTGGAGGATTCGTTCCAGTTGACGTTGAGTTGGTGGATGAAGAAGCGGGGGTTGAAGAGCGGCGTATCGATGTCGTCCTGGATGGCGAGGCGGACGGTGGCGCTGGTGATGATGGCGCCGAAGGGGATCTTGCCGGGTTCGTTGGTCGAAGTGGTGATGTTGTCGAAGCGGAGGAGGGCCTGCCCGCGCCGATCGTTGAAGATGCTGTTGCCGGTGTCGTCGTCGGAGTCGAAGGTCTGCGAGGAGCCGTAGCTGGTGCCGGCGGCGCCCTCGTTGATCCAGGTGTCCTGGGTGCCGTTGTAGCCGTTGATGCCCTGCTGGAAGGTGGCGGTGGGGTTGCTGAAGACGTGGCTGTTGAAATTGACGTTGAGGGTGAACTGGCTCTCGTCGCTGGTGCGGAACTCGTTGCGGGTGGGCGAGTAGCTCTGGACGTTGATGCGGTTCTGGCTGGGGTTGAACTTCATGATGCGGAGGAAGCCGTCGCCGCCGTTGGGATCGTCCTGATAGTCGGCGAGGACTTCGTGGACGGTCCCGCCGTAGAGGTTGGTGCTGGTCTGGCGGTATTCCTCGTGGAAGTGGCCGCAGTTGACCATGAAGACCTGCTTGTTGGTGCGGACGAAGTTCTCGAAGAACTCGTTGGACTGGATGCCCTGCGGGTGATAGACGCCCTCGACGCCGTACCAGATTCCGGGGTAGCGCCCGGAGGGGACGATGGGCACGCCGCCGGTGTAGTCCTCGGCGTCCTGCAGGTATCGATGGGTGGTCACCATGACGGGCAGGTGCGGGTTCTGGTTGATGACGCCCTGGGCCCAGGCGAGTTCATCGTTGGGGGTGTCGCAGACGAGGTTGACGTGGAGGAAGTCGCGCCCGCCGCCGGAGAATTTCTGGGCGCTGCTCATGCCGCTGGGCGAGGCGCCGGCGTACCAGTCTCGCGACTGGAAGTGCTGGGGTCCGAAGTTCTCGAGGTACTTCTGGGGGATGTAGGCGGTGCCCGCGGAGCCGCTGGGGGTGATGTCGTGATTGCCGGCGGTGACGCTATAGGGGATGTTCGAGGTGTGCAGGATGGACATGGCGCTGCGCGCGTTGGCCCATTCGTTCTCGCGGTCGCCGTGGTTGACGACGTCGCCGTAGTGGCTGACGAAGCGGGTGTTCAGACGGTGCTGCGTTCCGACGACCCACGAGGTCTGGCGGTGGTAGATGTCGGGATAGAACTCGGAGTAGTTCTGCGTATCGGGCATGCCGATGACGGTGAACTCGTTGGAGTCGGGGAGGAGTTGCTGCGTCAGGCCGCGTTGGACGGTGGGGTTTGTGCGGTGGTCGATCGGGCCATTCACCGCCTCTGTGGCGCGAGCCGGGGCGCTCGCCAAGATGGCGAGAAGACCGGCGATCGCTGGAGTTCTTCCGATGGGGTGAATCTGAATGCGCATGCTTCTCTCCACAGTTCCGTTTGAAGCGAATCGAGCGGTGGCCACGCGACCAAGTCGGCGGGCATGATGGTGATGTCGTGTCTGGAGTCCGTTTGCCTTGCGCCATGATTTTGATATTTCCGTGTTTTGGTGGCTTTGGAGTTGTGCTTTGGTTAGGAGCGCTGCCAGACTGACGAAGTCGTGAGCTGGGTGAATCTGGCGTACGGATTTGGCTCGAACAATGACATGACCGGGCCGTGATGAGTGCTCGCGCGCCCGCTTGCTGGGAGAGAGCTGACATGAAGAAGCGATGGAACGTCACGGGGACGCGCCGCTTGCTCGGCGGGGTTGTCGCTCTGCTCTGGTGCTGCGCGATGCCGGCGGCGATGGCGCAGCCGGTGCAGTTCCCCGCCGGGGCGGGGTTCCTGAACGTGCTTGACTTCGGCGCGGTGCCGAACGACGGCATGGACGACACAGCGGCGTTCAACGCCGCGTTCAACGGGACGCGGCCGGCGGGCACGAACGCGCGGCTCGTGTACGTCCCCGACGGCGTGTACGACTTCTCGAACACGATCTCGTTCGTCGAGTCGCGCAGCATCATGCAGGGGCAGAGCCGCGCGGGCACGATCCTGCGGCTGATGCCCGGCTCGCCGGGGTTCGACGGCCCGCCCGACGGGTTCGGCGGCGTCGTCACGAAGAACTTCGTCTCGACGCGGCAGCAGACGGGTTTCAGCGCGAACGAGTTCGTCACCAGCGTCTACAACCTGACCATCGAAGTCGGCGCGAACAACGCCGGGGCGGTCGGGCTGAACTTCCACTGCAACAATCAGGGCGGTGTGCGCGATGTGACGATCCGGTCGCTCGATCCTGCTGGCGCCGGGTTCGCCGGGTTATCGCTGCTCGGCTCGGACCGCGGGCCGGGGATGCTGCGCGGCATCGCGGTCGAGGGGTTCCGGCGCGGCATCCAAGTCGCCGGCACGGAGTATTCGTTCACGTTCGAGAATATCACGCTCAGCGGGCAGAGTGAGGTCGGCGTCTGGAACCGCTGGAATCTGCTGGCGATCCGCGGGCTTTCGAGCACGAACAGTGTGCCGGTGCTGAGCAGCACGGGCTTCGATCCCAACAACTTCGGGTGGCCCAGCGTCGTCATCATCAACGGCACGTTCGACGGCGGGTCGGCGGCGAATCCGGCGCTCGACGTCACCGGCGCGCTCTATCTGCGCAACTGCACGGCGGCGGGGTACTCGGCGCTGGTGCGGCGGGACGGCGTGATCGTGCCGGGGCTGAGCGCCGCGGAGTACACCTCGCAGCGGGCGCTGAGTGTGTTCCGCACGCTGCCGAGCATGCTCAACCTGCCGGTCGAAGAAACGCCCGAGCCGGCGTACGACCCGCCGGCGGCGTGGGCGAGCGTGACGAGTTTCGGTGCCGTCCCGAATGACTCGATCGACGACTCGGCGGCGTTCCAGGCGGCGATCGACTCGGGGGCGACGACCGTGTACACCCCCGCCGGGCGGTACGTGCTGGGCTCGACGGTCGAGCTGCGCGGCAATGTCCGGCGCCTCTTCCTGATGCAGAGCTTTATTGACTCGATCGCGCCGCTGTCGTCAACCACGCAGCCGATGTTCCGCACCGGCGCGAGCGCGGAGCCGGTGGTGATTGTCGAGCGTGGGAACATCGTGCCGAACGGTGCCTCGCTCGGCTTCGAGCATACGGACGCGCGGACGCTGGTGCTGCGGAACCTGGGCGCGGACCGGTTGCGCGCGAGCGGTGCTGGGAAAGTGTTTGTCGAGGATCTCGTGGGCGGCGAGTTCGAGTTCTCGGGCGGCGTGCGCGCCTGGCTGCGCCAGTTCAACCCGGAGAATCAGGGGGTGAAGTTCAGCGTGGACAACGCCGACGTGTGGGTGCTGGGCTACAAGACTGAGAAGAACGGCACGCAGGGCGTGGTGCGCAGCGGTGGGCGGCTGGAGATCCTCGGCGGTCTGATCTACGCGGTGAACGACCTGTCGCTGGAGGAGCCGATGTTTATCAACGATCGCGGCGCGTTCAGCGTGGTGATCGGAGAATCGGCGTACGGGCCCAACGCGTTCTACAAGGTGATCGTGCAGGAGCGGCGGCTGGACGCGATCCGGCGGCTGTTCTTCAACGAGATCCCGCGTCGCGTGGGCAACGGCTGGGGCGCGCAACTCGCGTTCTACACGGGCAACGACACGGGCGTGCCGTCGCCACCGGCGGAGCTCGCGCGCTTCCCGCTCGATGAAACCGGAGGCACGATCGTGCCCGATGCGCAGGGCGGCGCGAGCGGATCGACCAGCGGCGGGCCGGCGTGGGCGGGCGGGCAGATCGGCAACGCGCTGCAGTTCGACGGCGTGGACGATCACGCCGACCTGCCGAACGGGCTCGGCTCGGCGGATGTCGGGGCGGTGTCGCTGTGGTTCAACAGCGCGGCGGACTTCTCCGATCTGGGCATGCTCTTCTGCGCCACCAGTTCGGGGAACCCCAACGCGAACGGCGGCGGTACCGATCAGGAGATGCACCTCAACTTCAACGCCAATGACACGGTGAGCTTCTTCATCGAGGGGGGCGCGTCGGCGGATGTGAACCTTGGGACCGGTGCGCCGCTGAATGATGGTCGCTGGCACCATGTCGTCGCGTCGTGGCAGAACGGCGGGGCGACGGAACTGTTTATCGACGGGAAGCGCGTGGGCGCGGTGACGCAGTCGTGGACGACGTTCCCGTGGTCCGTGCGTACGCGGCTCGGGCGACCGGCGGCGGCGTCTCGCCGATTTACAGGATTGATCGATGATGTGCGCGTGTTCAACCGCCCGGTCGCGCATGATGAAGCGATGGACTTGTACTTCGGCGGGCTTGGGTTCACGAACTACCCGCCCGCGGTGGACGGCGGGCCGGACCAGATCGTGCAGAACGGGACGTACTCGCGCCAGCTCGCGGGGCAGGCGGTGGACGATGGTCAGCCGATCGGCACGCCGCTGGCGGTGCAGTGGTCGCGCGTGAGCGGGCCGGGGATGGTGAGTTTCGATGATGCTTCAAGCCCGACGGCGATCGCGACGTTCTCGCAGGCAGGCACGTACGTGCTGCGCCTGTCCGCCGACGACACGATCGCGTCGGCGAGCGATGAGATCACGGTGTTTGTGTATGACCCGCTGCCCGCTCCGTGGGTGAATGCGGATGTGGGATTCCAAAGCGAATTCGGCTGGGCGATCACGGGCCAGTCTCAGGCGCCGTTCCAGTTCGAGATGAACGCGGGCGGCTTCGCGATCGATGGGTTCCCGGCGACGGGGTGCGATTCGTTCCACTACGCGTACCAGACGTTCAGCCAGTTCAACAACATCGAAATCCGTGGGCGGATCACGAGCGTGGAGAACACCAGTCCGAACGCCCGCGCCGGGTTCATGTTCCGGCAGAGCCTTGATAGCACCTGCACGGCGAACGCGTTCCTCGGGTTGACGGCGGACGGGCGGCTGATCTATTCGAACCGCTCGGGGTCGTTCGGCGGGACGGATATCGGCGTCGTCGCGAGTGGGCTGACGCCGCCCGTCTGGCTCAGGCTGCGCCGGGAGAACGCCAACCAGGTGCGCGGCTTCTGGTCGCTCGACGGGAACGCGTGGACTGACCTCGGGCTGCGCACGGTCAACACCGGATCACCCTTCGGCGTCTTCGGCATCGCGGCGAGCGCGTACGGGGGCACGATCAACACCAGCACGTTCGACGCGGTGCGCGTCGGCCCACCATTCTGCGCGGGCGACGCGGATGCGGACGGCGCGGTGGGGCTTTCGGACATCGCGGCGATTATCGCGCTGTGGGGGCAGACGGTGCCCTTCGGCACGGGCGCTGATCTGAACAACGACGGCGTGATCGGGCTGGGCGATATCGCGGTGGCGATCGGGCGATGGGGATTGGGATGCCCGTGAGAGTTGGGAGCTGGGAGCCGGAAGCGTGAAGCTGAACGACTCGCGCAATGATTCTGTCGCGCGGCGCTCGTGGATTCACGGTTTCTTCGCTGGCTCCTGCGCTGCCGGGGCGGGGCTTGTTGCGGGCTGGGCCGGTGCGCCGGGCTTGCCGGACTGGAGTTCTTTCAAGCGGCGGTCGAAGTACTCGCGCGCGTTGCGGTAGCGGGCGGGGATGGATTGTTCTTCGAATGCCTGGTCGGCGCTCTTGATCGCTTCGCGGAGTTGCCGCTCGATGATGCGGTCGCTGACGGCTTGTTGCCCGGCGCCGGCGGCGTCGTTCGACGCGTCGGGGTTGAACCACTCGGCGAGGACGCGCGCGTCTTCAGGCGTGCCCTTTGCGCGCGCGTCGAGCGGGGTGGTGCGCGCGGCTTCGGAGGCGTTCGCGGGCGCGGGTGGGCGGGCGGTGTTTGAACGGGCGGCGGTGCGCGGGTCGCCGGAGGTGCCGTTGGGGTCAGACACTCCGGGGGCGCCGGCGAGACGGTCGGACGGCGACGATGTTTCGGGCGGCTGATCGCTCGGGCCTTCGGCGCGTCGGGGTGAGTCGGGGCGGCTGGTGTCGCCGGGGCGCGGCGACGGCTCGCGCGATGGGTTCTCGCGGCGCTCGCGGGCCATTTGTTTCGCCCACTCATCGAGCCGCTGCTTCTCTTGCGGGCTGAGCTTGTCGTACATCTCGCGCGCCTGGCGCTCGAGCTTCTCGGCGTTGCGCTGTGCTTGCTCTGACCGCCCCTGCCGATCGGCCATGTTCTCCAGTTGCTTCTCGAGCCGGTCGAGCGCTTCGCGGTCGGGGAGTTTCTCGGGGAGCTTGCTCGGCGTCTGCGGTGATGTGGGGTCTCCGTCGGGGCTTGGCGCGGCGGTGGGCTCCGCGCCGGGTGACGACGGCGATTGCGGCGTGGGTTGTCGTTGATCTTGCCGTGGCTGCTCCGGTTGTGCCTGTTGTTCGTGCTGCTGCTGCGGCTGCTGAGTTGGTGATTGGTCGGGCGACGGCTGATCGGGGCGTGGCTGTTGGCGCGCATCGGGCGGGGTGCCCGGCGCGGGTTGGTCCGGCGTTGGCTGCGGCGCGTCGGCGCGCTGTCCGGGCGTTGGGGTGGGCGACGCGCCCTCGGGCCGGGCTTGCGGTTCGCGCGCGGACTCAGGTCGGCCCGACTGCGGCGCGCGATCGGCGGTCGGCTCGCGCTGTTCGCTTTGCGGCGCGCCGACGGGCTTGGAGGGATCGGGCGACGGCGCGGGCTGCGGCTTCGACGAGTCTTGTTGTGGTTGGCCCGACGGTTGTTGTTGGTCTTGTCGCCCTTGCTGTTGTTGTTGCGGCGCTTGTTGTGGCGGCGATTGCTGCTGCGGTGGGGGCGACGACCGGGGCTCCGCCGATGGACGCTCGCCGGTTGGCGGGGGTTGGCTCGGGTCCTGTTGCTCTTTCGGCGCGGGCTGCTGTTGCTGCTGCGTTGAAGGTTGAGCTGGAGTTTGCTGCTGTTGTTGTGGTTGCTGTTGACCGGGCTGCGGCTGAGGTGGCGTTTGCTCTTGCGGCGACTTCTGATCGGGCGCGGGCTGGCCCGGCTGCGGCTCGGCGGGCTGCGGATCACGGCGCGGCTGATCCGCGCTCGGCTGGGATTGAGGGTCTGCCGAGGGGGATGGCTGCGGTTCCTGTGCCGGCTGCTGTTGCGACTGTTGGTTGATTTGTGGGGGCTGCTGTTGTTGTTGCTGCGACGGCGGCGACGATGACTGGTCGGGCGTGGTGGGCTGGTCGCGCGCGCCGGGCTGCGGCGGTTCGGTGGGGCGGGGCGGCGGTTGAGTCTGCGGTGATGTTGATTGCTGCGGCGGCTGGCCCGGCTGTTCTGTGCGCTGTTGCGATTGTGGTTGTCCGGGTTGCTGTTGCTGCTGCGAGGAAGGATCGCCCGGCTGATCGGGACGCGCCTGGTTCGGCGTTGATGACGGCGAGGCGGGCTGGCGTGGTTGCGGCTGTTCCTGCCCCGATGCGTCTGAAGGACGCTGCTCGGCTGAGCTTTGATCCGAGCCCGGCTGCTGACGCCGATCGGATGGCCGCGGTTGATCGCGCGCCGATGACTCGCCCGGCTGCGGCGGCGACTTCGGATCGCGCGGCTGGTTGGGTTGCGATGGATCGGCTTGGGGCTGCGGCTCGCGCGGCTCGCCGGTGGCGCTTGGCGATGGCGCGCGCTGCTCGGGGTCGCGCGGCGGCGCGGGAGCGGGCTGATCGGGCGATTGCCCCGCTTGCGGCGGTGTGCGCTCGGGCGTGGCCGGCGGGGCGGGTGGTTGCGGCCCGCTCGAACTTGTCGGCGCGGGGGATGAGTCGGGCTGATCCGTGGGTGGCGGCTCGCGTGTTGCTTCCGCGGCGGATTGCATGGACTGCGCCAGGCGCCCCGCTTCGCGCGCGGCTTCTTCGTCGGCGCGGCGCTGCTGGTTGTCGGTGGCGACGCGGTCGGCGAGGCGGTTCGCCGCGTCTTCGGGCAGGCCCGCGCCTCTCAGTTGTTCTTCGATGGCGCGCTGGTCGGTTTCCTGCTGGAGTTGCTCGACGGCCTCCTCGCTCAGCCCCTGCTCGCGGAGCTGTTCGCGCTGGCGCTCGCGTTCGGCGTTGATGGATTCGGCGCTCTGTTTCGCCACGTCCTCCAACTCGCGTGCGAGTTGCTCGATGCCGCGGGCGGCGGCTTCGCGCTGCGCGGGGGGCATGGCTTCGATCTGCTCGCGCAGCTGGCGGAGCGCCTCGGCGGCGGCGGCGGGGTCGCCCGAGCGGAGTGCGTCTCGGATGGGTGATGCGGACGCCGAGTCGGGCGATGCGGCGTCGCCGGACGCGCCCGACGCCGATGCCGCGCTGCCCGGTGCGCGTTCGGCGGGGAGTCGGCCGAGGAGTTCTTTCGCGGAGTCGATCTCGCGCTGCGCGCGTTCGGCGAGCTCGCGCTGCGATTCGGCGGCGGAGTCGAGGGCCTTGGCGGCCTGGGTGCGCGCGTCGTCCGGGCTGGTGGCGCCGGTGTCGAGCGCGCGGGCGAGTTCCTGCAGACGTGCCGCGGGGTCGGCGGCGGGCGCGGCGCTGTCCGGGTCCGGCGGCGGCGTAAGCGACTTCACGGCTTCGGCGGCGGCCCGGAGGTCGCTCTTGGTCTCGTTCGTCAGCGTGCGCTGCGCGATGGCCTGCGCTTCGGCGGCGGGGTTGCTCCACAGGCGCATCGGCTCGACGAACCAGCCGAGCGCGAGCGCGCCGGCGAGCACGCCGGGCCACCACGACCACGAACGGCCGAGGCGGATTTTGACGGCGCGATCGACGCGCACCGAGCCGGCGGCGCGCTCGCCCTCTTCGACGGCGAGGCGAGCGAAGGGGTCAGCGGCGGCCGCGGAGCGGAGGTTCATGGCGGAAGAGAGGCGGTCGTCGAGGCGCAGGGCCGCGTCGACTTCGAGCGCACCACTGGCGGGTGTGCCGCGGCGCCAGATGGAGTAGGCGATGGCGCCGGCGAGCGCTGCCGCCGAACCGGCCGAGGGGATGAGCCACCACGGCAGGCCGGGTCCGACGAGCCGGTCGATCAAGGAAGCGCCGAGGGAGAGTGCCGAGCCGGCGAGAAGGAGCGGGCCGAGCGCGCCAAGGAACCGGCGCGCGGTCTGGCGGTGCGCAGCTTTGCGGGCGATGTGCTGGACGGTCCCCGTGGGCATGACTGAATAGTACGGCTGGAGTTGGCGATAAGGTCGGAAGTCGGAAGGGCGGAAGTCGGAAGAGTGGTGGGGTTCCTATTTTCTGGTTTCGGGTCGTCTCAGCGCTACAATGATGTCCTTTGCCACGCCTCGGACGGGTTTGGTGGTGGCGAAGCTGGAGGTTTGGATCATGGGCAAGCTGGTGGACATCATCCTGCCGGGCGCGAAGATGGCGATGGGGTATTCGGAGGCGCTGATCAAGGACATCGCGGCGAAGGACTTCGCGAGGTTGCCGAAGGGGATCAACACGAATCACCCGGCGTTTGTGTTCGGGCACCTGTCGGTCTACCCGGACAAGATCATGCCGGAGATCGGTCTGGCGCGGCTGTCGAAGCCGGATCATGCGAAGTGGGTTGACTTGTTCGACGCGGGGAAGGAATGCCGCGATGATCCCGCGGGGACGATCTACCCGGCGATGGAGGCGATCGTGTCGCGTTATCGCGAGCGGTACGCGGCGCTCGTCGAGGCGCTGCCGAGCGTGGATGAATCGCTACTGTGGGCGATGAACCCGAATGAGAAGGCGCGCGACCGGCTGCCGACGCAGGGTGCGCGGCTGAATTTCTATCTCAACGGGCACACGCAGATGCACCTCGGGCAGGTGAGCGCGTGGCGGCGGATCATGGGAATGCCCTCGGCGATGTGAGTTCGGAGATTCACCACAGAGGGCACAGAGGAAGAATGGTGCGTGATTGCTCTTGTGATCAGGATTGGTTGGGGATGTACAGCGCTGATGGCGCTCTGGTGCTACATTTGATGGTATTCACTGCCTTTCAAACCAATCTTCCACTCCGTGCTCTCTGTGTCCTCTGTGGTGAACTGTCTTAATGCCCGCGCACGCGTTTGATACCGCCGGCTGGAAGCAGCGCCTCCGCGATGCGGGGATGCGGGTGACGGTTACGCGCCTGGGCGTCTTGAAAGTGCTGCACGATTCGCCTACCCCGATGTCCGCGCAGGAGATTTTCGAGAAGATCGCGGAGCAAGGCGGCGACCGCGTCACCGTCTACCGCACGCTGAACAGCCTGGAAGAGGCGACGCTGCTGCACCGCATGGACCCTGGCGACCGCGTGTGGCGCTACGGCATCCTGCAGAAGGATCACCACCACCACGCGCACTTCGTGTGCGACGACTGCGGCGAGGTGCGGTGCCTCGAGGACGCCACCGTCAGCATCAACTTCAACGAGAAGACCGGCAGGCCCGGCGCCGGCTCGCCGGCGAAGTTGAAAGTGACGCAGCAGGACGTGTACCTGCACGGCGTGTGCGAGAAGTGCGATGAATCGCACGAGCCGGCGCGCAAGAAGAACACGGGCACTTCGAAGCGATGACCCCCCGCCGACGTGCTTCGCGCCTCGCCCGAGGGATCATTCCGAGGCGGATGTGCGAATGAGCTGGCGCAGGCGGTCGGTGGTGCGCCAGGCGGAGAGGGCGATGCGCCGCTCTGAGACGGCGAGCGCGCGCTCGGCGTAGTCCGGAGGAAGCGGGGGCGCTTCGGGGGGCGGGCCGCTGACCGGGCTGCCGACGGCGGCGGCGAGTGTGCCGTCGCGGTACGCCTCGCGGCGCGCCAGCGCGAACGACTCGACGGCCCAATCGGCCGGCGCGCTCGCGGCGCTCAATTCATGTGAGCGTGCCGCGCGCGGGTGTGCGGCGGCGACCCGGCCCGCGTGTGCGACGAGTTTGTCGAGATCGCGCCGGCCCGTGCCGAGCGCGTCGTCCCAGTAGCCGTGCAGCCGGATGGGGCGCTCGCCCGGCTGGATCCACAGGAGATTGCCGCCCTGATCCCCGTCTGGGAGTTCATCGGAAAAGAGCGTCCCCGCGTGGAGCGGCTGGTGCAGGTCTTCGATGAGGTGGAGGGCCCAGCAGAGCGCGATCGCGCGGCGCTCGGCGGACAGCGCGGGCGAGCCGAGCTCGGACAGCGCCCGAGGGATCGCCTGCACGACATTCTCCGGCTCGTCGCCCGGCTTCCAATCGGCGTCGATCGAGGGCGCGCGGGCATCGCCCGCGATGATGGGGATGTTGATGTAGTGCCAGGGGCCGCGGTGCTCGGTGTGGAGCGGGTTTTTGGTGTCGCGGATGATGTCGGGCCACGTCGCGGCGCGCATGAAGAGGTAGCAGTCGAGATCGAACCCGGGCGGGCACTCCTCGGCGAGCAGGTCGCATTGGGGGTGGAGCTTGAGCAGGTCGGCGAAGTGCTTCCGCTCGGCGGGTGCGAGTTCTTGGAAGGTGAGGTAGGCAGCGAGCTGGTGGCCGTAGGCGTTCCAGGCGCTGGCGGTGTGCGCGGTGCCCGCGATGGGCATGATCGCGGCGAGAGCGGCGGTGACGATGGTGCGTGGTCGCATGCGCGGTCTCCTGATTCCGTGCGCGTGCGGCCGCGCCGGTGACAGGATACGCGCGGATCACCGGCACGCCGCGCCCCAGTTCTGGATGACGACCGCGATGTCGCCAAGGCCGATGTCGCCCGACGCGTCGAGGTCGGCGCTCGCCGGCGCGGGCGGGACGGTGAGCGACCAGTGGGTGGTGATCGCCGC
Source organism: uncultured Phycisphaeraceae bacterium (assembly GCA_964391865.1). Classification (GTDB taxonomy): domain Bacteria; phylum Planctomycetota; class Phycisphaerae; order Phycisphaerales; family UBA1924; genus DASZQL01. The sequence continues at coordinate 650,472 of CAYMNQ010000002.1, read as the reverse complement.
GATATCGGAAAGGCCAACCGCGCCGTCGGCGTCGGCGTCGCCCGGGCAGGCGGGGGTGAACGGCACGTCCGGCGAGGCGCCGAGGAAAGAGAGGAGCTGCGCATCGCTCACCGGGCCGCCCTCGCTGAAGTCCGCGCCGAGGAGTTCGGCGGGGATCGCCGGGCGCGCGAAGCGGGCGTAGTCGAAACTCGCGATGAGATCGGGCGTGAAGGGGATGAAGGGGTTGGGGTCGATCACGCCCGGCGGGAGCGGGCTGCGCAGCGCGGCGCCGTTGTGAACGAAGGGGTCGAAGATCTCGACCTTGGGCCAGTCGGTGTAGCTGATGAGCCCGACCTGAAGTTCCGCGGGCAGATCGGCGCGGTGGAAGCGCCGGTGGACCTGCCACGCGCCGCCCTGGTCTTGGCGGAGCGCGATGATGAACTCGCCGAGGCGCGCGAGCTGGAGGACGGCTTCGTTCGCGGGCGCGGGGGAGAGGGTGAGGATGGAGTCGCTGTCGTCGGTGGTTTTGACTTCATACTGCCACTGCGCGGGGCCGAAGCCGTAACCGAGGGAGAGAAAGATGTAGTCCTCACCGCCGGCGGTCCAGGTGGCGGGGGTGATGGCCTGCGGGGTGCGGGCCATCAGCCCGGCGAGCGAAAAGATGGAAGAGGGGATGGAGACGCCGTCGCGCCCGCTGACGCGGAGGCGCGTGGTGACGACGAAGTCGCCGGCGATGGATTTGAAGGCCATGGGGCCGCGGTAGTCGCGGTACCAGGTGCAGGTGTGGGGCATCATGACGAGCCGGCCCGGTTGCCCCGGCGCGGTGCTTGAATCGATGCTGTAATGCTCGAGTTGCTCCGCCGCGGCGCCCCACTGCTCGGTCTCGTGGATGCGCGGCCAGTCGATGATCGTTGAGGATGAATCGAACTCATCGCTCAACGGGCGGAGGTCATCTCCGGCGCGGGTGTGATGCGCGAGTGTGCCGAGGGTGACGATGGTGGCGCCGAGGATACATTGATGAACCGTGTGGCTGTGCATGCTGACTTCTCTCCCGCGCTCGCTCCGCTGATGGGTGAACGGCGAGCCGATCCGAAATGGGCGGCGAATCCGACGCATTCTGCTCTGCCGCATGATGACGCGGATTCGGCGCGCGGATCGCGCCGCGGGATCTACTCACGCGGCGCGGGCGTGTCAACTTCGATGCGCTGCGCAGCGCGCGGCGCGCGCCGTGTCAAGCACAAAGCGCCGCGCGACATGTCCGACAAGTTCGCGCCGCGCAACGACTTCGTGGTTGACATCGCCCGCGCGCGCTCGTAGCTTTCCACCATCGTTCTTTGAGCGCGCCGGTGGGTTGCTCGCTCTGTTCATCCTCTCGGGATTTCACGACATGAACAGCGCGTCGATGGCACGCTCGATGGCTCCTCTCGTTCGTTCGCTCCGGTAACGCCGGAAGGTCGCTTCTCCATGACCACGCCTGATCACAAGATCTGGTTGGACATCCTGTCGTATCTGAAACAGCACCACGCGGAAGCGTGCCGCCAATGGTTTGAAGAGATTGAGCCGATGGGTACCGCGGGTGGTGTGTTCAAGGTGCGCGTCCACCAGGAAGTGCGACAGCGTTACCTTGAGCGTCAATGCTCCGCCTTCTTCGGCGAGGCGCTGCAGTCCGTCACCGGTCGGCTGATGGCGATCCGCTTCATCGGTCCCGAAGTGGTTGACGGCGAGGAGCCGATCGCACAACCGGTTGGGGACGCGCTCAATCAAGAGGCACATCATGCGTTTGCCGAATCGAAGCCGGGATTGAACGGTGCGCACGACGGGGTGGCGGTTGCCACACTTCCCACTCGTCCGCGCCCTGCCGCGGTGGTGGCGGCGAACTCGGCGCGGCGCGATTCGCTCGTCATCGTTCCTGACAACACCTTCGACAACTTCGTGGTGGGCCCGGAGAGCCGGCTTGCGCACGCCGCCGCCGTAGCGGTAGCGTCCAATCCCGGGAAGGCCTACAACCCGTTGTTCATCCACGGCGGGGTCGGCCTTGGTAAGACGCATCTGCTGCAGGCGATCTGCCTGCAGGTGATGAACGATCTGCCCGGCACGGCGATCTATTACGTGTCGTGCGAAGGTTTCATGACGCAGTTCATGGAAGCGGTGCAGGCCGGGCAGATGAACGACTTCCGGCACCGCTTCCGCGATGTCGACATGCTCGTGATCGATGACATCCACTTCCTCGCGAAGCGCGACCGCACGCAGGAGGAGTTCTTCCACACCTTTAACTCCCTGTATCAGGCGGGCAAGCAGATCGTGCTGTCGTCGGATGCGCCGCCCCACGAGATCCCAGACCTCGAGCAGCGGCTCGTCAGCCGCTTCCAAGCGGGTTTGGTGGTGCAGGTCAGCCCGCCGTGCTACGAGACGCGGGTGGAGATCATCAAAAAGAAGGCCCGGCTTCGCGGCTGGCACTTCCCGGATGATGTCGCGTGCCACATTGCCGCCTCGCTGTCGACGAACATCAGGGAACTGGAAGGGGCGATCGTCCGCGTTCACGCGATGGCGACGACCGACAAGCGCCCGATCAGCGTCGAAGTGGCGAAGGACGCGCTGGGGCAGAATGGCTCCAGCGGCGACTTGCGCCCGGAGACCACCATCACCTCGATCATCGACGCGGTCATCGACTACTACGGCGTGAAACTGACCGACCTGCAGTCCAAGCGGCGGCAGAAGTCGATCGCTCACCCGCGCCAGGTGTGCATGTACCTCGCCCGAAAGCACACGCGGTACTCGCTGGAGGAGATCGGCGGGTACTTCGGCGGCCGAGACCATACCACCGTGATGCACGCCGTCCGGACGGTCGAGGACAAAAAGAACCGCGACGCCGACTTCGGGCGGATTCTCCAGTCGCTGGAGCACCGCTTCCGTCCCGGCACCCCTGGAATGCCGGGCGGCATGGTCGCCAGCGCGGGCACGGCCGGAGCTTTGGCGACGCTCTCCGCGTAGCCACCCGGCCCTTCACGAAGCTGTGAACGAGACCATTCTGGCACGACTGCAGCCGGGCTTGTCGCACGCGCCGAACTCCCGGTGTTGAGTGGGTGTTTGGTGGCGGGAAATCGAGCGGTGCCGGCCTGTCACTTTGGCGCTGCACTTGATGTGGACAAGCTTGCTGGCCGGTACCTGCCGCGCGTGTGAATGGGATGAGGATGAATCGTGCGAACAGAATCCATTTGTCGGCGGGCCGTCGGGAGCCATCGCGGGGAATCGGTGGACCGACAGTTCGCTCACACGGACAAGGGTGACACATTGGCGTTATTTCGCCGAACCGCTCTGATGTTCAGAATGATCCACAATCCGACACCGCTTACTACTGTGATGATGAGTGTTCTCTCCTTCTCATCTCAAGAGAAGAGACTCCGAACCGCATGCAAAGGACCGGACAAGCGGACAAGAAATGCGGCGCGAAAAATCGCCGTGGGTTGGTTGTGGATAACTGAAGACGCGCTCAATCCAGTGTGAGGTCATTTCCCTACCACTACTTCTGGCAGTTGGGGCACCAGACCGTGGAACGTTGGCCGATGGTGGTGCTTCGCAGCGGTTTGTGGCAACGGGGGCATGGCTGGCCCGCCCGGCCGTAAACGAAGTGGCTTGATTGGTACGACCCGACCGAGCCGGTGGGCGAGATGAAGTCGCGGAGCGTCGAGCCGCCGGCGGCGATGGCTCGGACGAGCGTGGCGCGGAGTTCGTGCACGAGGCGCTCCGTCTCGGCGCGCGTGAGTGAGCGCGACGCGCGGCGGGGGCGGATGCCGGCGGCGAAGAGTGATTCGTCGGCGTAGATGTTGCCCACGCCGGCGAGCGCGGATTGGTCGAGCAGTTTCGCTTTGATCGCCGCGCGCGAGTCGCGGAGCGCGGCGTGGAGTTCCGCCGCGGTGATGGTGAGCGCGTCCGGACCCAGCTCGTTGGACCAGTGTTCTTCGAGCGCTTCGGCGGTGATGTACGGGCGCACGGAGCCGAAGCGGCGCGGGTCGCGGAAGAGGAGGCGGAGTGTGTGTCGCGCCGGTTCGCCGAGCGGGGCGCGATGAGAGCCTCGTGCGCCCGTGCCCGGAGGACTGCGTCCCCCGGTTCCCAGAGAGAGTTCCCACTCGACATGTACATGGTTGTGCTTGGGGAGCGATTCGCCCGGCGCGAGCGCGATGAGCTGGCCCGTCATTCCGAGGTGGATGACGATGGCGCGGTGATCGGCGGAGATGATGGCGAGCTGCTTGCCGCGGCGGCGGAGTTCGGTGATGAGACTGCCGACGAGGAGAACTCGGGGCGTTGCGGGTGATGTGGCGCGCTTGCTTGTCGAGCGAGCGCCGATGAAGTCGTGCCGATGGACGCGCACGGCGTCGACGTGTCGGCCCAGAATCAGCGGCCCGAGCGCCCGGCGGACGGATTCGACTTCGGGAAGCTCCGGCATACCTGGATCGTAAGGCGATTCACCACGGAGACACGGAGAGCACGGAGGGGAGAATCTGATCGCCACGGACGGCACAGACCAGCACATTCGAGATGGGCCCTGTCGGTGCTTGTGTCTGTGCCGTCTGTGGCAAAGACTCTTCTGACGGTCACCAATCAACGCGGGAGATTGGGGATTCGTGGGGAGTTTGCTGGCGGCGGCGGATTGATGGCCCGCGATCGAATCCCGGGGCGATCGGGCCGATATGATCCGGTGCCGGAGTTCGGCGATTCCGCCCCTGGAGATCCCGCGATGCCCGATCCGCTATCGACGCCCATGACCGTGAGAGCCACCGAGCCGGAGCAGGCGGTGGCGGAAGTTCGAGAGGCGTTCGCGCGGCTCAAGTCGCAGATCGCGCGGGTCATCGTCGGGCAGGATGAGGTCGTTGAGCAGTTGTTGATCGCGATGTTCTGCCGCGGGCACGCGCTGGTGGTCGGCGTGCCGGGGCTGGCGAAGACGCTGCTGATCTCGACGATCGCGAAGAGCGTGTCGCTGAGTTTCAGCCGCGTGCAGTTCACGCCCGACTTGATGCCGAGCGACATCACCGGCACGGAAGTCATCGAAGAGGACAAGTCGACCGGCGCGCGCGAGCTGCGTTTCGTGAAGGGCCCGGTGTTCGCGAACGTGATCCTGGCGGACGAGATCAACCGCACGCCGCCCAAGACGCAGGCGGCGCTTCTCGAAGCGATGCAGGAGCGGCAGGTGACCGTCGGCGGGATGCAGCACAAGCTGCCCGACCCGTTCTTCGTGCTGGCGACGCAGAACCCGATCGAACAAGAGGGCACCTACCCGCTGCCCGAGGCGCAGCTCGACCGCTTCATGTTCAACGTGAAGATCGGCTACCCGACGGAAGAGGAAGAAGTCGAGATCATCCGGCGCACGACCAGCGCCGATGTGGCGCGGACGGAGCCGGTGCTGACCGGCGCGGATGTGGCGCGGGTGCAGGAACTCGTGCGCGAGACGCCCGTCGCTGACCATGTGATCCGCTACGCGCTGCGGCTGGTGCGCGCGACGCGCGTGGGGAACGCGTCGGTGACGACGCCCGACATGCCCGGGCTCGGCAGCGCACGTGAGTCGATCGCGCCGCTGCCGAAGATTGTGAAGGAGTATCTGGCGTGGGGCGCCGGGCCGCGGGCGGGGCAGAACCTGATCCTGGCGGCGAAGGCGAAGGCGATCCTCGGCGGGTCGTTCCACGTGACGCCCGAGCACATCAAGGCGGTCGCGCACCCCGTGCTGCGGCACCGGATCATCACGAATTTCAACGCCGAGGCGGACGGCGTGACGACCGACGGCGTGATCACCACGCTGCTGAAGGAAATCCCCGTTGAAGGAATGGGGGCGGGCGAGAAACGGAAGATGGATAGCGTGATGCGGTGAGCATCGCGCTTAGCGCGACATCCCCTTCATCATCTCCATCTGCTGCTTGAGCATCCGCCCGAGCGAGCGGACTTCTTCGTCTGTGATCTTTGCTTCGTTCAGGTCCAGCCGGATGGCGTTCGACCAGGTTTCCTTCGAGCGTTCGTAGCCGAACTCGCTGAGCAGGCGGCATTCGAGGTCCGTCATGTGGCCCCCGCCGTAGAAGACGGCGATGGTCTTCGGGTTCTCGCGCGAGCCGGGCTTGGCGGCGTCGAAAGACTCGATGAGTTTCTTCAGGTCGTTGATGACCACTTCGTTGCGGTCATGGATGATGACCTGCATGGTTTTGCCGAGGTCCATCATCTCGCCGACGCGGCTCGCGCCGAGGCCCCCGCCTCCCCCGCCGCCACCGTCTTTCGTGCCGCCGAGCATGTCCTCGGCGTGTGGGAGCATGAGCATCATCATGAGTTTCGCGCGGTCCGCGCCGCCCGGCATCATTTTGATGAAGCCGAGGAGACCGGTCGCCATCTTCGACATCATCGAGTTGGGGTCGAGCATCGCGAGGATGCTCATGCTCTGGTCGTCGCCTTCGTCCGGTTCGGCGTTGGGATCGCCGCCGAGGCGGCGGGCGACTTCATCGGCGCCCATGTCGCTGTTCATCCAGTTGGGGCGGTCGGTGGAGATGCCGTTGAGCTGGAAGGTGAGGCCGAAGGTGTCGGCGAGCTTGGCTTGGATACCCTCGTCGCGCCGATCGCCGAGTTCGGCTTTGTCGACGCTGATGTCGGCATCCCAGCCCTCGCCGCCGGGTGCGCCGTCGCGGCCGAGGGATTTGAGGGTGTAGTCGGTGCCGTTGTCGGCGGGGGTGTAGACGAGTTGGTTGCCCCAGCCGTCCTGGCGCGCGATCTTGATCCAATGCTGTTTCGTGGGCGAATCGGCGAAGAGTTTGACGGCGGCATCGATCGACGCGGGGTAGGCGGCTTTTGCCTCGGCGGCGTTGTTGTTGTTGTTCGCGGCGTCCTTCGATTGCTTCTCGCGCGCGGCTTCGATCATCTCGCCGATGATGGTGAGCCGATGGCGCGTGCGCCCCGCTTTCGATGACTCCTTGCGCAGCTTGTTCGTGCCCAGACCCGGCGGGCCGACGCCCTCGAAGAGGACGAGGTCGGTGGCGTCGAGCTGCTTCTGCAGGTCGTCGTAGAAGGCCTTGTCGGCGATGTGCACGGCGCTGACGAACGCGATGGCGGGACCGGCGGCACCTGCCGCGGGTTTGTATTCACGCGTAGCGACCTGCAGGCGCAGCTCGCGGCTCTTTGATCGGCGGAGGCGGATCCAGTCGTCGGAGGATTTCTCTTCGGCGGCGTTGGCGGTCGTGCTGGGCGCCGGCGCGGTCTGCGGATCGGCGGCGGCGGGCGGCTCGGCGAGCGCATTGAGCTCGAGCGGCGCGAGGCCGAGGATCGCCGAAGGAATGAGCGAGAGGAACAGAAAGCGCCGCGTGGGCGTGGGCATGTGGGGCAACTCCTCGGCTCGGCGGGCGAGCGGTGGGCAGACAAGCGGACGGAGCATTATTGGCTCGTGCGGCGGAGGGCGTCGATCTCTTGTCTTGCGCGGTTCAGAATTGCACGCTCCGGGGGAACTGGCGGCGGAGACGTTGGGCGTCGCGGTCGATCTCGGCGCCATCGGTGGTTCCGGTTTCGTTCAGCACCAGCCGGGCGAGTGCGACGGCGGCTTCGGATTCGTCGAAGATGGCGGCGTTCGCGCCCACCTGCGTCAGCGCGTCCTGCTCGCGCAGGAATCTGGCGCGGACAAGGATGCGGATGTTCTCGTTGGCGTGCCGGGCGGAGGCGACGGCGGCGGCGCGGTCCGGCGCTTCGGGGAGCGTGATGATGAGGTGCGAGGCGCGCTCGACGCCCGCCTGTTCGAGCACTTCGGAATTGGTCGCGTCGCCGTAGATCGCGCGGCGGCCTTGGCGCTGGAGTTCGAGCACCGTGTCGGCGTTCATGTCGATGATGACGGTTTCGAAGCCGCGCTCGCGGAGGAGCTGCTCGACGGTGCGGCCCACCGGGCCGTGGCCGACGATGATCGCGGAGCGCTTCGGTTGGCCGTCGGCGTTGGTGGCGGCGGGTGGCAGCGGCGAGAGCTGCTTGAGCCGTCGTTCCGCGCGGCCGTCGAGCAGGCGGCGGAGCAGCGGGCTTCGCGCGATGAGTTTCTCCAGCGGCCCGATGGCGCGGAAGAGAATCGGGTTGATTGTGATTGAGACGATGGCGGCGGCGATGATGACGTTCTGCCCCTCGGCGGGCATGATGCCGTTGCGGCGGGCGAGCTCCGCGACGATGAATGAGAACTCGCCGATCTGCGCCAGGCCGAAGGCGATGGTCAGCCCGGTGCGGACGGGGTGCCCGAGCAGGGCGACGATCACGAGTGCCGCCAGCGGCTTGACGAGCAGCACCACGCCCAGCCCGGCGAGGACCATCCACGGCTCCTGCACGAGGAACGAGGGATCGAAGAGCATGCCGACGGAGACGAAGAAAAGGACCGCGAAGGCGTCGCGCAGGGGCAGCGCATCGGCGGCGGCCTGGTGGCTGACGGGCGACTGCGCGACCATCATTCCGGCGAGGAACGCGCCGAGGGCCATCGACGCGCCGAAGGCGAAGTACGCCCCCGCCGCCACCGCGATGGAGAGGACCAGCACCGTCAGCGTGAAGAGCTCGCGCGAGCGCAGGCGCGCGATGCGGATGAGCATCCACGGCACGAGCTTGTGCCCGGCAAGCATCATCAGCCCCACGAAGACGCCGAGTTTCAGAAGGGCCAGGCCGATCTGGAGCGCTGCTCCGCCGGCACCGGACGCGCCGCCCGGCGCTGGCGCCGCGGTGCCCCCGGTGCCGGGTTGCAGCGCCGAGGTGCCGAGGATCGGGATGAGGACGAGCAGCACGACGGTGAGGATGTCCTCGACGATGAGCCAGCCGACGGCGGCGTGGCCCTGCGGCGAGTTGAGCACGCCGGCGCTGATCAGCACGCGCATGAGAACGACCGTGCTCGCGACCGCCATCGCCATGCCGATGACGATGCTCTCGGTGAGGCTGATGCCGAAGAGCGTGAAGATGCCGGCGGCGGCGAGGGTGGCGGCGAGGCTCTGCCCGATGGCGCCGGGGATGGCGATGCCCTTGACCGCGAGCAGGTCTTTCGGGTGAAAGTGAAGGCCCACGCCGAACATGAGGAGGATGACGCCGATCTCGGCGAGTTCGTGCGCGAGGTCGAGATTGCCGACGAAGCCGGGAGTGTTGGGACCGATCAGCACGCCCGCGACGAGGTAGCCGACGATGGGCGAGAGGCGGACCCACTGGCAGAACAGCCCGAGCACCCATGCCACCGCGAAGGCCGCCGCGATGGTGGAGATGAGCGGCAGATCGTGCATGACTTGGGAGTATTAGAGGTCACAGGCGCACATGGGGCAAGCGCGCGAGCCGATACCCGCACATGCCGGCAGAGCCATCATGCGGGATTCAATTGTGGGAAGTTTCGGCGGGCGATTCAGAGTGGTGCGCTGATAGAGGTGCTGGCGGAGTCAAAGGCACCCCTCTCCCCCGTCCTCCCCCTGAGGGGGAGGGGGCAAGACAATCACACCGAGAAGCTGGAGCCGCAGCCGCAGGAGGAGTTGGCGTTGGGGTTGCTGAAGACGAACCCTCGGCCCATGATCTCATCCTTGAAGTCAATGGTGGTGCCGTTGAGGTAGAGGTAGCTCTTGGGGTCGCAGACAACCTTGATGCCGTGCTGCTCGAAGACTTCGTCGGTGTCTTTCTGGGCCTCCGTGAGGTCGAGGATGTAGCTGAAGCCGCTGCAGCCGCCGCCCTTCACGCCCACGCGCAGGCGGATCTTCTCGGCGTCGAGTTCCTGCTGCTTGATGATCGTCTTGATCTCGCGCGCGGCGGTTTCGCTGAGGATCACGCCGGCGGGGGCGGAGGTTTCGGTGGTGGTGGCCATGGTGCGGGATTCCTGCGGAAAAGGCTTGGGGCGTGAGGGCCGGATTTCAGAACAATCCTGTTCTTCTCTGTGCCCTCTGCGACTCTGTGATGAATTTTTGTCTTAGTGAGCGGCAGCGGTGGGTTGGTCGGCGGTGAGGCCGTTCTTCTTTTTGTAGTCGTTGATCGCGGTGCGGATCGCGTCTTCGGCGAGGACGGAGCAGTGGATCTTCACCGGCGGGAGGCTGAGTTCCTCGACGATCTCGGTGTTCTTGATCGAGAGGCCCTCGTCGAGCGAGCGCCCCTTGAGCCACTCGGTGGCGAGGGAGCTGCTGGCGATCGCCGAGCCGCAGCCGAAGCACTTGAACTTGGCGTCCTCGATCTTGCCGGTAGCGGGATCGACCTTGATCTGGAGTTGCATCACGTCGCCGCATTCGGGCGCGCCGACGACGCCCACGCCGACGTCCTTGCGGTCCTTCACCTCTTTGGTGGTGCCGAAGGAGCCGACGTTGCGGGGGTTCTCGTAGTGGTCGATGACTTTGGGGCCGTATGCCATGGTGAACCTCGGAGGAGTTTTGAGCTTGAAGCTTGGAGCTTGAAGCCGATCAGTTCGTTGCCTTCACCCGATGCCGTGATGCCTTGATCCCTCGATGCCTTCTTCTTAGTGGCTCTGCCACTCGATCTTGCTGATGTCGATGCCTTCCAGATGCATGTCCCACAGGGGCGAGAGCGTGCGCAGCTTATTGACCGCTTTCGTGATGCTCTCGATCGCGAAATCGACCTGCTCTTCCGTGGTCCATCGCCCCATCGAGAGGCGGAGGGAGCTGTGGGCCATCTCGTCGCCCACGCCGAGGGACTTGAGGACGTAGCTGGGTTCGAGGCTCGCGCTGGTACACGCCGAGCCGCTGGAGCAGGCGATATCCTTGATCGCCATCATCAGACCCTCGCCCTCGACGTAGCCGAAGCTGATGTTGGTGATGTGCGGCAGGCGGCGCTCGCGGTGCCCGTTGATGCCCGTCTCGGGCAGGTTCTTCATCAGCGTTTCTTCGAGCTTTTTGCGGAGTTTCACGAGGCGGGCGCCGTCGGCGTCCATCTCTTTCAGGCAGAGCTCGCAGGCTTTGCCCAACCCGGCGATGCCAGTGATGTTCTGGGTGCCGGAGCGGTAGCCGCGTTCCTGCCCGCCGCCTTCCTGCTGCGCGACAAGGCGCACGCGCGGGTTCCGGCGGCGGATGTACAGCGCGCCGACGCCCTTCGGGCCGTAGATTTTGTGTCCACTCCAGGTGAGCAGGTCGATGCCGTCGCGCTCGACGTTGGTGGGCATCTTGCCGACCCACTGCGTTGCGTCGGTATGGAAGACGATGTCATCCCGGCCCGCGCTCTTGCGGTACTCGCGGATCATCTTGCCGATCTCGGGGACTTCGTTGATCGTGCCGAGTTCGTTGTTCGCCCACATGATCGAGACGAGGATGGTGTCGGGGCGGATGGCGGCTTTGACCATCTCGGCGGTGATCACGCCGTCGGGCGGCGGCTGCAGGAAGGTGACGTCGAAGCCTTCCTTGATGAGGCGCTTGCAGGGGTCGAGGACCGCCTTGTGCTCGTGCATCGCGGTGATGACGTGCCCGCGGCCCTTCGAGCCGGCGGGGGCGCGCTCGTACATCTCCGCGGCGCCCTTGATGGCGAGGTTGTTCCCCTCGGTGGCGCCGCTGGTGAAGATGATCTCTTTATCGTTCGCGCCGATGAGGGCCGCGCACTGCTCGCGCGCGGTTTCAATGGCTTCCTCGGCTTCCCAGCCGAACTTGTGATTCCGGCTGCCGGCATTGCCGAACTTCTCGGTGAAGTAGGGCAGCATTGCGTCAACGACGCGCGGGTCGCAGGGGGTCGTGGCGGCGTGATCGAAGTAGATCGGGAGTTTGAGCATGGGATTGGTCGCCTCTCAGGGCGGGATCGGTTGCAGGGTTCCCCGGCCCACCAGCCGGTTGGAACGATTCTAGGCGTCTATTCGGGCCGGGTCGAGTGTAGTTGAGATGGATTCTCAACCAATGGGTCCGATTTGGGAGTGGGGGTTGGGTGGGTTGGAGGCGGGTGGTGTTGGGCTTCGGCCGCCCATTTCATGGGCTCGTTGGGTTTGTGGGCCATGACCAGACGCTGCGCGTCTGGCAACCATCGCGCGCCCGCTCCGCGGCGTGGGAGTGTGAGCGTGCGTTGTGGAATTGCGCGGCGGGGCGTAGATTCGCTCGCACTTCGTTCGCACTCTCTCGGCAGCTTTGCGCGTGAATACAGGTTCATTGATCCTCATCATCCTGTTTGCCGCAGTAGCGGCGGCGATCATCATCCCTCAGAACCGGCGCTACCGGCGGTTGCGCAAGCGGTTCGATCGGCTCGAGCGCCGCACCGAGGAGTTGCTGCAGGCGATCAAGCCGGCGTACACGGCGCGCGCGGCCGCGGCGCTGGCGGCGGCGGGGCGCTCGGCGCGGTTCGCGCCGGTGTTCCGATCGCAGTTCGGCGAGGACTTGTTCCTGTTCGAGTTGTTCAGCGGCGAAGGGGGCGGGGGGGTGCCGAGCGCAGCGGGGTACTACATCGAGTGCGGCGGGTACGACGGGTGGACGTACTCCGTCACCGCGGTGTTCGATGCGATCGGGTGGGATGGGCTGTTGGTCGAGCCGATCCCGTCGCTGGCGGAGTCGTGCCGAAGGTCGCGCCCGAATGCGCGCGTGGTGCAGGCGGCGCTGTCCGTGCGCGGCTCGACCGGTACCGCGAAGTTCACGCACCTGACGGACAGCGCGAACAAGTATGACGCGTCGAGTTTTCTGTCCGACGCGCGCGATGCGGGGCACACGAAGAAGCCCCCCACGGGGAGTGCGAGCTTGGTTGAAGTGCCGCTGACGACGATGGACAACGTGCTGAGCGAGCGACCGCCAGCACACGGGCGGGTTGATTTCGCGGTGATTGATGTCGAGGGCGCGGAGCTGAGTTTGCTTGATGGGTTTGATCTGGCGAAGTGGAAGCCGCGGGTGATTCTGATCGAGGATCACTCGATGGGGAGCGACCCGGCGCTGCTGAACTACTTGGGCGAGCGCGGCTACGAGCATGTGACGTGGATCAGCTACAACCGGCTAATGATCCGGCGCGAAGAAACGGCGCTGATCGGGCGCGCGAGGGATATTGCGCAGCACACCGCCGCCACCCGTGCGGCGGGGTGAGGGGTCAGCGATCGGTCTTGTCATGGGGCATGTTGGTGACTTGCCCGCATTGATGCGGAATCTCGAATAAGGGTCTTCATGCCCACGTATCGAGGGAAGCGATTCACAGATGCCAGTCTCTTAGGGCTGGCGCAGATCGAGACGATCCGTCGGATCGCGCTTTATGACACAGTCGTAACTGACGACGGCTTGGTCTCATTTGCGCTCAAGGCAAGGAAGCTCACCTCGTTCCACATGTCGAGCACACTGCTTACGGATCGAGGGCTGGGTGCAATTCTCGCAAACTGTCCGATCGATAGTCTCCAGACTCACGATGCGGCCGGCGTGACAGATGCATGCGCTGCAGCGATTTCTGAGCACGGGGATATCACGGAGCTTTACCTCAACGACACCTCGATTACCGACAGGACTCCGGAACGTATTTGCGGCATGCCGAACATCTGGAGTTTCTGTGCTGACGGATCGCGCATCACCGATTCGGGGCTTGAGCCCTTGGGAAAAATGCCCCAACGGTCACTTCTCAGTTTGAACCGCACGCGCGTCAACGGCCGCGGCATGCATTCGCTGGCGGCGCTCGAGGGACTTCACCTGTATCTTGAAGACTGCCGCATCGGCGACGCAAGCATTGCCGACTCGCTGCCGCGGATGACCAACTTGAAGCTGCTATCGCTGTCCCGGACCGATGTTACAGATGCCGCGTTTGAATCAGTGACCGAATGCCGCCAGCTCGAAGATATACGCCTGAGCGATACGGGAGTGTCTGACAGAACACTCGATTTGCTCGCCGATTTGCCGCAGATGCAGACGCTCTACATCGAGCGAACGGCAGTGACGGCGGACGGGGTTGCTCGTCTCAAAGCACAAATCAAGGATTTGTGTATTTACTCTGATTTTCTGGACGCCGAGTAGCTGGCAGTGCAAGCGAGATCCCGACAACTCTTTCTCCACTTCAACACTCTTCTCCCCAACGCCACAATCCTCTGTTTCCTTCTGCGTTCCCTCCGATGCCCGAACTCCACATCATCGTGAACACGCACACGCCGCAGCGGCTGCGGCGGACGCTGCTGGGCGTGTCGTGCCAGACGCGCCGGGCGGATTCGGTCACGCTGTCGTGCGATTCGGACAATGCGGAGATCGAGGCGGCGGCGCGGGCGGCGTGCGCGGAGTTCGGGCTGTCGCTGACGCTGATCCAGCGGGCGCACACGGGGAAGTCCCGCCCCGCGCAGTCGCGGAACAACGCCGTGCGCGAGTTGCTGAAGCGCTCACCCCACCCGGATCCCGCGTCGCTGCTGCTGTTCTTTGATGGCGACATGGTGCCCGAGCCGCGGTGCGCTGAGAAGCATGAGGCGCTGGTGGCGGCGAAGGCGCCGACCTCTCAGAGCCGAGGTCGGTGGCACGGGGTGATCCTCGGGTGGCGATACGACCTGTCGCCCGAGCAGGACGCGGCGTTCGATGAAGCGGCGCTCCGGGTGGGGAAGTTCCCGATCACGCCGAGCGCGGAACAGGACGCCGCGCTGGTGAAGCGGGAGAAGCGGTTCAGGCGGCAGGCGTTGCTGCGCCGGCTGGGCATCGGGAAGGAGCACAAGCCGAAGGTGCTGGGGGCGCACTTCAGCGTGCCGCTGGCGACGTATCTCGCGGTGAATGGGCATGACGAGACGTATGAGGATTACGCGCAGGAGGACGACGATTTCGGTCGGCGTGTGTATCTCTCCGGCGGGCGGCCGGTGATCGCGATCACATCGATTCACACGTTCCATCAGTATCACGTGACGCGCCAGCCGAAGCGGTGGGAGGATTGCCCCAACGCACACCGGCTGCTTGAGCCGTGCGCGACGGTGTGTGCTCGGGGGGTTGAGAATCCGCTGGAGCAGCCGGAGTTGCGGGTGGTTCAGTTGTGAGCGGTCAGACTTGAGTCTTGAGCTGCCGTGTGGGCATGCTTGAAATCCTGACCAACGAGGCGTGTGCGGTCATCGGCGGCTTCGCTCAAAGCGGCTCAGTGACGGCTTCTTGACGCGCGATCATTGAACACTCGTCCCTATCCGAGACGTACGCGCTGAGGCACGAACAGTTGCCCCTCTCCCCAGCCCTCTCCCTGAGGGAGAGGGGGCATGAGGAATCAGCGCTTGGTCCCGCCGCCGGCGGCGCTCCGGGCTTGGTTGAAGAGGGCGCCGAGTTCCTCGACC
Organism: uncultured Phycisphaeraceae bacterium; assembly: GCA_964391865.1. GTDB lineage: Bacteria > Planctomycetota > Phycisphaerae > Phycisphaerales > UBA1924 > DASZQL01. The sequence continues at coordinate 635,318 of CAYMNQ010000002.1, read as the reverse complement.
TGCAGGAGTTGGACGGAGCGGCCGCCCTGGATGCCGTAGACGAGGATGAGCTCTTCGCGCTTGTCGAGGAGCATGAGGACCTCTTCGTTCGGCCCGCCGGCGACGGTAAGGGCGGTCATCTGCCCGACGGTGCCGAGTTCGCCCGCGTAGGCAGGGTTGCCCGAGCCGAGGCGGGATGCCTGCACGATGACGAGCGCGAGGACGAGGACGAAGCTGGCCCAGAGGGCGCCGGCGCTTGCGTCGAAGCGCGGGGCGGCGGCGGATGATTGGTTGGTGGTGTTCGTCATGGTTCAGCGTCCCTTCGCGCCGGGTTTCTTGATGTCCGCCGCGAGATCGCGGAAGCCCAGCCCCGAGATGGCTTTGCGCCCGGAGTCCCACTTGACGGCGATCATCTCGGAGTTGCTGGCGTCGATCACGTAGACGGCGGATTCGAGCGCGCCGGTGATCTTGGCGCTGACCATGGTGTAGTCGCCGCGGGCGCGGGCGGCGGGGGTGTTCTGGGCCGTCGCGCTGCCGGGGGCGAAGCTGACGAGCGCGAGGGCGGCGAGGGCCGCCGCGTTGAGCGCGAGCAGCCCGGCGTGCCTGGATCGGTTGGGGTGTGTCATTCGGGGGCGCCTTGTTGCCGGTGGGTGGCGTGTTGGGATCAGTCTTGGTGCGAGCGCTGGCTGGGCATGATCGTGGCGCCGATGGCGACGATCGCGAGCGCGAAGCCCATCACATAGATGAGCGGGGTGATGGGCTTCTCGGGGGTGCCGGGGGCGGGTGGGCGGATGTCGTCGGAGGGCGGAGCTTCGTCCTGCGCCATGGCGCTCGAAGCGCCGGCGAGCGTGAGCAGGCCGGCGGCGAGGGGCGCGAGCCAACGGGTTGGGCGGCGGTCGATCATGCGAAAACGATACGCGCGGGAGCGGAGCGGTGCAAAGGGTCGATTTTCGGCTTGGGAGCCGATGCCAAAGCCACAAACCGGAGAGGAAGAGAAGACTGAGGTTGGGGAGAGACTAGGTTGTGTCGTGGGGGTGGAGAATTGGATGGGCGGGGGGCTAGAAGGTTCCCACGCCGCAGAAGGGTTGGCTGAGCCGTTCGAAGTCGGCGGGGGGCAGGTCGAGGGTGCGCCAGCGTGGGCTGCGGACTCTCATCGCGGTGCCGTAGTCGTCGAGGGTGACGGCTCGGACGGCGTACCAGCGGCCGCGGTGGAGGAAGACTTCCTGAAAGAGCGCGTCGGGGGGCTGGGCGTCGCACCAATAGAGAAAGATGAAGGCGGCACGGAAGCCGGGGCCGAAGAGTTGCTCCCATCGGCGGAGGGAGTCGATGTCGTCCTGCGTGACCCAGCTTTCGAGCCGGCCCTTGCCGGAGCGAACGGTGGGGAAGCCAGCGCCGCGCGTGTTCGAGGTTGGCGAGCGGCCCACGCGCCGGCCTTTCACATCGATGAGCAGGTTCACCGCGTCGGTGTAGATCACGAAGTCGAAGGACTTGATGGCGTGGGCGGCGGGTTGGTCTTCGGATGTACCGCGTGATTCAATCGAGAGGCGCTCGGACTCGGGGAGGAGCGCCTTCTTCGCTTCATCGACGGCGACGTACGGGATGCGCTTGATGCGCAGGTACGTTTCAAAGGCCTGGTCATAGTGGTGGCGACGCTGGGCCATGACGCATGACAGCGTAACCCAAGCGCGCGGCGGCGAGATCAGCGGGGCGACTGGCTCAATCGGTGGATGATGACGCCGATCGCGGGCGGCTCGGGGTCGTTCCCGCTTTCCCACGGCTGACGGCGGATGATCGAGCGGTGGTTGGCGCTGAGCCGGACGGTGTCGATCGTGCAGTCGAACTGGGCGGAGCAGTCGGAGACGACGCCGTCGCCGAGGGCGCTGGAGAGGGCGTGCGCGGCTTCGCGGATGTTCGATTCGCCCGCGGAAGAGAGGATCATCCGGGCGGCGGCGCTGCCGAGGATCGCGTCGAGACGCTGCTCGGGGAGCGGGCGGAACTCGGCGGTGAGGCTGGTGACGCGGGCGGCGACGTCGGCGGACCATGCGGGGCGGGAGTTGAGTTCGGCGAGGAACGCGGAGCCGGGGCGGAGGTCGCGGCCCGCCTCGCCTCGCCCGTCGGCGAGGAAGCCGAGGAGGATTGCGGGGTCGAGCGGGCAGACTTCGGAGCTGGAGCCGAGGTAGCGCATGAACTGGTCGCGCACTTCGGCGACGGGGCGGAGGGGGGCGAAGAGCGAGCCGTCGTTGGGTGTGGCGATAGTGATGGCGCGATCGAGCACGGGGAGTTCGGCGATGCCCGAAGCGCGGCCCGCGTAGTCGGCGGGGCGCGTGAGCACGTCGCGGATGATCAGCCCGCCCATCGAGTGCCCGACGAGCGCGACTCCTTCGACGGCGTGGTTCGCGCGGAGCGCGCGGAGTTCGCGCGCCAGCGCGGCGGTTGAATCGGCGATCGCCTGATCGTTCGGGTAGTCGAAGCGCAGCACGGCGTGCCCGGCGGCGTCGAGCGCGGGGGCGAGGTCGTTCCACACGTCGCCCGGCTCGTCGAGTCCGTGGATGAGGATGACGATGCTCGGCGGGAGCGGCTCGCTCGGCGCGAGGCGCGACCAGTCGCTCGTGCCTTCGGGCGCGAAGCGCCGGATGCCCAAGGTGAGCGCGGCGCGGGATTCGGCGCGGCTGAGGGCGCTTTCCCACGAGGCGCGCAGCTCGGCGGAGAGTTGATCGGCGACGGCGCGGAGGTTCTCGCGCGAGGTGTTGGTTTCGAGCCAGCGGCGCGCGGCGGTGAGCTTGGCGCCCGCGTCGTCGAGCAGGCGTTCGGCGTCGGCGCGCAGGGCGCCGGGGGTCTGCAGCGGCGCGCCGGCGGCGGCGATGGGGGTCAGCGCGAGGGTCAGCAGCAGTGCGGCGCGGCGGGCCGGGCGGGTGAACATCGGGAGGTCGCTCCGTGGCAGCGCGGCGATGGCGCGGCCGGAGGATTATTCGGCAACCGTGGTGGGTCGTTTCAGGAGGAGCGCGGCGGTTCGGGGTGACTCTTGGTGCCGGGACCGACGCTGCGGTTTGTGCGGCGAGATGGAGGGGAGGGAGAGGAGTGGGAGTAGCACTGGTTGCAGAGCCAACCAGTGGCACCCGGAAGGCAAACCCCAAACCCCACTCACTTGCTCGGTGCATGGCCGAGGATGGCGACGGAGCCGGTGGTGGCTTTCACTGAGATGTACGTCGCGCCGGCGGTGTTTTCGAGTTTGATGCTGGCGTCGTCGGGTTCGGTGAGCCGGCCGAAGGCGTCGAACTCGATGGTGTCGGCGTCTTGGGCGGTCAGTCCGGCGGTCATTCCTTCGAGCCCGCGCGCATCGCCTTGGCCGAAGACGACCTGGAAGGGCTCATCGGAGTTGGGGATCAGGATCGGCGTGTCGGCGTCGGACTTCAGCGCGAGCCAGTAGCCCGAGCCGTCGGCTGCGAAGCGGACCACGGTGGGATCGCCCGGCGTGGACAGAGAGGCGGACTGCGCGAACTCGACGTCGGCGGCGAGGCGTGTGGCGGCGGCGAGCAGCTTCACCTGCTCGTCCGGCTGGGCGCTGGGGACCACCACGACCATCATGATCGCGAGCACCGCGAGCGCGAGCATGAGGTCTATGAGCGTGAAGGCGCGGCGATGCGGGCGACGGGGTGAGGTGCGCATGGTGTGGGTTCTCGCGCAGTTCAATCGTCACCGTCCACATCGACGAGGTCGGCGGCGTCGGGGGCGTGGCGTTTCTCTGATCGGGCGGCGGCAACGCAGACCGGGGTGCTGGTGACGCGCCTCAGCGACGTGGAGGACAGCGAGGCTCCACCGCCGCCAGCGCTGGCTCCGCTGCCTCCGGAGCGCCCGCCGCCGAGTTCGCCAGCGGTCGCCGCGAGCGCCGTGGCGGATGAGACCGTGCCGTTGACGTGCGTCTTGAGCGACTGCATGCCGAGGGCGGCGTTGAAGGACGTGATGGCGTCGGCGAGCCCGTCGATGGGTGAGCCATCGGGCTTGTACATGGGCCCTTTGCTGGCCGTGAAGCCGAGGCGGTTGTCCATCGCGGGGTCGTAGAAGAGGTTGCAGTTATCGCCGAGGGTCATGTCGGCGCAGGTCACGCGGCCAAAGAGCGTCGAGCCGCCCTGCATCTCGAAGGGGCCCGACGGTGTGTGGAGCGAAGCGATGACGATCGAGCCGTTGTCAAAGAAGAACTCGGGCGAGCCGCCGGTGAGCGTGGTGATCTTGATGCGCTTGGGGTCGGTGTAGGGGATCATGGGGGGCGAGAGAGCGGGGTGGACGGCGAGCGCGTTCGAGACGCCGATGCTCGCGTTGTCAACAGCGATGACCTGATTGCAGTAGATGACGAGGGTGGCGGCGTCGTCGCCCAGTTCGATGGTGGCGTTGTTGGACAATGAGATGTCGCCGGTGACCATGATCTCGACCGGGCCGTAGATGGCGAGGACCGCCTGGCTGTCGAGGGTGATGCCGCTGAAGCAGTAACGGTGGAGTGTGGCTCCGTCGCCGAGCTTGGCGACGCCGCCGAGGTTGCAGTTGAGGCTCTTGTACTTGCCCTGGGGCGGGACGATGGTGGTCGTCGGCCCGCTGGCGGTCTGTGTGGTGTTGAAGTTCGAGAGCGAGGCGAAGTCGCTGGGCGAAGCCGCGTCGAGGGCGGGGATGGGGAGGTTCATCTTCCACCCGCCGGGGACGAAGTGGGGGTCGGTGGTCATGGTTTCGAGCGCGGCACTGGCGCCGGCGGCGGGGTAGAAGGCGACGCGCTGCGTGCTCGCGCTCGCGGACATGGACATGTCGGAGAGCGCGGTGAACCCGCCGCCGATCTTGATCGGTTCATCGGTGCGGACCTCGGGGCTCTTGGGCCACGGGCCGAGCTTGGCGTTGTCGCCGATGCTCAGGCTGTCGGTGGCGAAGACGGCGAATTCCTTCAGCTCGGGGTCGATGGCTTCTTCGAGCGTGCCGGGGGGCACAACGCTGATGCGCCGGCGGATGGTGTGCTCGATGCCGCCGACGTTGGCGACGGCGGTGATGAGGAGTTCGCGGTCGTCATCGGATGGTGCGTTGCCGTCGAGGTCTGTGACCTTGACGGTGACCGTGCCGCCCGTGGTGTTGATCTGAGTGGGCATGGTGGGCGCGGCGGCATCGTCGACCGACGCGATTTTCTCGATCAGCTTCTCGGTGTAGTTCGCGGCGGCGTCTGCCTGCCAGTAGGACTGCACGGAGTTCCGCGCGTTCTCCGCCATCGCGGGCGTGTTGGTGTTGCTGGTGAGGGCGGCGGCGGCGAGGATCGTGCCGACGGCGACGGCGACGATGACGAGCATCATGGCGATCCCGCCGCGGCGGGGCGTGAAGGGCTTCATGGACGGGTTCGGCCGGGTGGAGCGCGTGATGCTGTTCATTACTGAGGCTCCGTGTGGTTCGGGAGAGCGAGCGCCATGAGGACCTTTTGATCGGGCTCGGCGTCGATGGGCGCGCCGAGGGAGAGCTGGAAGCGGACCGCGTCGAGGTCGCTCGCGGCGGAATGTTCGAGGGTGGAGGACGTCAGCCCGTCGGCGAGAATGGTGGTCGTGGTGTAGCCGAGTTGGCGCTGCTGGACGATCTCATTGAGGAAATCCGCTTGCGTGGCGAGTTCAACGTCGGCGGCTTCGAGCTGTTCGTCGGTCCAGGCAGCCGGCAACGTGACGCGCTCGACGCTGAGCGTGCCGTCGTCGGGGTTGAACCAGAAGACGCGGAATTCGGTGAGGTTGATCTTGCCGCCCGGGCGGTCGTCGGCGAGCCAGAGCGCGAAGCCGTCGCCGGCGACGTGCTTCGGGTCGTGCTGGAGAAGGCAGAGCGAGACATCGGTGTACGCGCGGACGCGGACGTGCGCGGCGTGGAGGCGCTGCATGGCGCTGCGCCCCTCGCTGGCGCCGGCCAGGCCGCGCGCGACGGCGGTCATGACGGTGGCGATCGCCATCGCGATGACGACGGTGATCGCGACCGCGAGCAAAAGCTCGAGGAGCGTCAGCCCTGCGCGGCGGCGTTCGGGATGTGCGGCGGCGCGGCGCATGATTACTCGGTGGGCTCCGGGACAAAGGTTTCGGCCTGCGCCAGTGTGACGTTCAGGTCATCGACAGCGGTGACGACAACGGTGAGTCCGCGGATGTTGATCGGGCCGTCGGAGATGGTGGATTCGGTGATGCTGACGGTTCGCCCGACGGCCCAGTAGGTGTCGGGGTAGAGCGCGCCATCGAGGGTTGTCATCTCGCCGACGAGTTGGTTGGTGTTGTTCTTGAGCTTGAGGTCGTCGTACGGGAGGGTGATGAGTTCGAGGAGAAAATCGTCGACCGCCATGCTTCCGAGCATGGCTTTGCGGCCCTCCTCGGCGAGCTTGGTGGACGTGCTGATCGCGCTGATCACGGCGATCACCACGATGCCCAGCACTGTGACGGCGAGGAGGGATTCGAGCAGGCTGAAGCCCGCGCGGCCCCCGGGTCGGGATGGATTGCGGCGGCGCGGGACCGCGCCTGGACAGTGGATCATCACCAAGCCTCCGTGCCCGCCGACGATGGCGGGGTGACCCTTGAACCATCGAAAGCACGGCGGCGGTGGACAAGGCGCAGGGACCGGCGGCGCGATTGCGCGGGCGTGCGATCGGCATCGCCCCCCCACAACACGCGGTTGAACGTCCGCGGTGTTCGGCGTCCGTGAACGTGGCTTGCCGAGCGCGGCGTGGGCGGGGACCATATCGGACGCATGAGACGCCGCGCGCCCTGGACCCTGTGGACATTCCTGACGGCGGACGTGCTGCGCCTGGTCGTGATGACGACCGCGGCACTAGTGACGCTGATCGCGTTCGCGGCGGCGGTGAAGCCGCTGGCGGACGGGCAGATCGGGCCGGCGGACGCGTTGAGGTTCATGGGGCTGGCGACGGTGCCCATGCTGCAGTTCGCGCTGCCGTTCGCCGCCGGGTTTGCCGCGACGCTCGTCTATCACCGATTCGCGGCGGACAACGAAGCGTCGGCGGCGATGGCGGGCGGCGTGGCGCACCGGTCGCTGCTGATGCCCGCGGTGATCTGCGGCGTGGTGCTGGCGGCGGGGCTGTCGATCCTCGCAGAGCAGGTGATCCCCCACTTCCTCCGCTCGATGGAGAAGGTCGTCACCCGGAACGTGGCGAATGTGATGGTCTCGTCGATCGAGCGCGGGCAGAGCGTGTCGGTGGGTGACCTTGATATCCACGCGAAGGAAGTACTCCGCGTCGGGCCGGATGAGTCGATCGGCGCGACGGAGCGGCTGCGCCTCTCGGGTGTGCTGGCGATGCAGCGCGATGAGAAGGGCGGGGCACGCACGCATGTGAGCGCCGAGCAGGTGCTCGTGTGGCTTTTCGACGACACCAGCGGCGGGGAGCCGGCGACGGCGGTGCAGCTCAAATTCATCGGCGCTTCGGGGCGCGGGCCGGATGATGCGATGGTGCAGCGCGAATTCGTGACGCGCCGCTTCCGCGTGCCGGGGGCGTTCACCGACGACCCGAAGTTCCTGACGTGGTCGCAGCTGCGCGAGACGCGGCGGTTGCCGGAAAAGCACATAAACAAGGTGGAGTCGCTCCGGCGCCGGCTGGCGGAACGGGTAGCGGAGTTCCGAGTGCTGGGCGTGATTTGTGAACGCCTCGCCGGCGAGTCCGGGACGGTCGAATTCGTGCGCGGGAACGAGCGCCTCACCATCTCGCACGCGCGCCTCGGCGACGACGGTACGACGCTCGTCCCCGCGCCGGGCATGGGAATGGTGCGGCTTGACTGGCGCACGCCCGGCGGATGGACGCGGGCGCAGGAGTGCGCCAGCGCCCGGCTGCTGGCGACGGAGGACGCCGCGGGAGCCGGGGGCGCGGGCGTTGCGCCGGGGGAAGAGCCCGAGCGCGCCGGGGCCGGAGGCGCGACTGCATGGGGACCGATGCTGCGGCTGGAGCTTGAGCGCGTTGTCACGCTCGAGTCCGGCGGGCGCGAGCCGGAGGGCGAGCGGGCGAAACTCACGTTCCCGGGGCTGCGGCTCGCGGGTGGGTCGGGCGATGACCCCTCGCGCCTCGGCACGTATCAACTGCTCGATGAAGCCGCGCGGCTGGGCGCCGCGCCGGCGGGAGCGGGCGAGTCACCGTCCGCGCGCGGCGCGCGGCTGCGCGAGGCGGCGGACGCGCTCCGGCGAATGAACGATGATCTGCAGCGCGAGGTGACGAGCAAGCAGCACGAACGGATGGCGTTCGCTGCCGCGTGTTTCCTGATGATCCTCACCGGCGCTGTTGTGGCGATGAAGCTGCGCGACAGCCTGCCGCTCCCGGTGTATCTGTGGAGTTTCTTCCCGGCGCTGTCGGCGGTGATCACCATCAGCTCCGGGCAGCGGCTGACGCACAAGTCGGGCGACGCGGGGCTGATCCTGCTGTGGGGCGGCGTGGCGGCGCTGGCCGCGTTCACGCTCATCGAATTCCGGCGACTCCGCCGGCACTGATACGCTGACGCCCATCACGCATGACTCACGAGCCGCACGCACAACCCGCGAAGAGCCGATGGTCCGCACGGCATGTGTGGCTGCTGGTGCTGGGCATCACGCTGGTGCGCGTGGTCTACCTGGGGTGGCTCTGCCCGATCGAGCTCGCCGGCGACGAAGCACAGTACTGGGATTGGTCGCGCCGGCTGGATTGGTCGTACTACAGCAAGGGGCCGGGCATCGCGTGGACGATCGGCGCGAGTACCGCGATCTTTGGCTCGGCGGAGTGGGCGATCCGTTTGCCGGCGGTGCTGGCGAGCGCGTGCGGCGCGTTGGCGCTGGCGGCGCTGACGCGCCGCGCGAGCGGCGGGGACGATCGTGTCGCCTTCATCGCCGCCGCGGCGTTCCTGCTCGTGCCGGTGTATCAGGCGACTGGGTTGTTGATGACGATCGACGGGCCGTATGTCGCGTGCTGGATCGGCGCGTGCCTGGCGGCGTGGGGCGCGGTGGTCGAGCGCCGCGGTATGCCGTGGTGGATTGCGCTCGGCGCGCTGCTGGGGATCGGGTTTCTCTACAAGTACACCATCCTGCTGCTGATCCCCGGGCTGATCGTGTTCGCGTGGCTGCACGCGCGAGCGCGCGAGTCCAAACCCGAAACCCGAAACCCGAAACCCGGCGAGCGCGCGAGGCCCATGTCGCTCGCGACAGTCACGTCGCTCGCGCTGATCGTCTTCGCTCTCTGCGCCAGCCCTGTCTTGATTTGGAACGCGCAGCAGGGCTGGCCGACGGTGGCGCACCTGCTGGGGCACGCGGGCGCGGCGGGCGGGGATCGCCCGGACCTCGCCGCGAAGCCGTGGTCGTACGAGCCGAAGTGGACGGTCGAGATGGTCGGCGCTCAGGTCGGCATTGTCGGGCCGCTGATTGTGCTCATGGCGGTTGCGCTGTGGCGCGGCGTGCGGCGCGGCGCGGAGCCGATGCTCCGCCGGGCGGCGCTCTTCGCGCTGGCGGCGGGCGGGCCCGTGCTGGTGTTCTACTTCGCGCTGACGTTCGCGTTCGAGGGCGAAGCGAACTGGCCCATCGCGGGGTATGCGCCGCTGCTGGTGCCGACGGCGATGCTCGTGGCGCGCGAGCTCGATCGCTACCGCGCCATGGTCCGCGAGTGGCTTGATCATCCCGCGCGCCCGAAGCGCGGCTTCCTGCGGCGAAAGCCCGAGACTTTGGTGCAAGTGCTGTGGCACTGGTCGATCGTCTACGGCGTGGTGGCGGGCGTGGGCATGATGCTCATCGTGCATGCGGCGCGGCTGCCGATCGTGGGCGTGCATGTGCCGGTGCACAGATTCAGCGGGTGGCGTGCTACGGGTGAACTCATCGGTTTCGAGATCGAGCGCCTGCGGCGTGAGTTTCCCGGCTCGGAGCCGATCGTGATCGCGCGCCGCTATGACGGCGCGTCGCGGGCGGCGTACTACACGCCCGGGCGGCCCGCCGTGCTGAGCGCGGCGAGCTTCATGGGAGACCGCAGAAGTTCCTACGACTACTTCCCTGACACCAATCTGCGCGACCCGGCGCTGCTGCGTCGGAGCGCGGTCTTGGTCGGCGCTCACCCAGCAGCATGGCGCGGAGCGTTCAGCTTCAAGAGCGTGATCCCTATCGACCCGCCGACCGACGGACCCGGTGCGGGGGCGCGGGCCGGGGCGCTGTTCCTGGGAGTCGAGTATGGTGGGCCGGTGCAGCCGACGCCCGGCGCGGAGCGCCCCCGATGAACACACCGCTGCGAGCCCGACGATTCGACGCGCGTCCGTTCTTCGGATTCGTGCTCTTCGCCGCCGCCGCTGTGTTCTTTGCACACACGTTGGACCAGTGGGCGTTCGTCACGTTCAACGATCAGAGCGCCGAGCGGCGTGACTGGGCGCGCCTGTTCCGCGTCGCCGGGTACATCCCGTCGTGGATTCTCGTGGGTGTGGCGATGATGCTGGCGACGCGCGGGCGCGAAGCGTTCCACCGTGCCGTGCGCGCCGGGATCGGCGCGGTGTTCGCGGGGATTCTGTCGGGGCTGATCGCCGAGGCGGTGAAGCTGATCGTGCGCCGCGAGCGCCCCGGGGCCGAGTGGGGCGAGTACGTGTTCCGCGAATTCGCTGATCGGCCGTGGAGCACCAGCGGGCTGGGCCTGCCCAGCAGCCACACGGCGGTGGCGTTTGCGGCGTGCGTGGCGATGTGGCGGCTGTACCCCCGCGCGTGGCCCGTGTGGCTCATCATCCCCATCGGTTGCGCGTACACGCGCCTGCTCGACCGCGCGCACTACCTTTCTGACGTGACGGCGGCGGCGATGATCGGCGTCCTCGCCGCGTGGCTCATCGGCGGGGTGACGGCGCCCACGCCACGCCCATACACCTTCGGCGGGTCCGGCCCTGGGGGGCGCGGATAAGGCATGGGCACGCTGCACCGCTACATCGCGCGGCTGTATCTCATCAACGTGGGCACGCTGCTCGTGCTGCTCGCGGGGTTTGTCGTCACGATCGATGTCATCATCAATCTGCGCCGGTTCGCCACCGCCGCCGACCGCACGATGGAGTCCGGCGGCGCGGCGGCGCCCGACGGCGTGATCGGTTCGCTGCATCACGCGATGCTCACCGCGCTGCTCGTGATTGACCTTTGGTGGCCGCGGCTGCTGCAGCTCTTCGGCTACCTGCTGGGCGTGGTGCTCATCGCGGCGATGGGGTTCACCTGTGCGCAGCTCGTGCGGCACCGGGAGTTTGTCGCGATGCTCGCGGGGGGATTGAGCCTGCAGCGCGTGGCGCGCCCGTTCATTCTTGTCGCGCTGTTGTTCACGGGTCTGCAGGCGGCGAACATGGAGTGGCTCGTGCCGCGCGTGGCACACTTACTCGCGCGCCAGCCGAATGACAGCGGGCGGCGCGAAGCCGGTGCGTTCCGCGTGAAGCTGACCCCCGATTCCGACGGCCGGCTGTGGTCGGCGGAGAAGTTCGATCCGCGCGGCGGGGCCGGCGCGCTCGAGCAGGTGTGGATCGCCGAGCGCGATCCCGCCGGGCGCGTGACTCGGACCATCAGCGCGGAGCGGGCGGCGTGGGACGGCTCCGCGTGGGTCTTCACGAAGGGCCGCGCGGAAGCGGAGCCGCCGGCCGGCGCGGCGCCGAATGCGCGCCCGGCGAGCACGCCGATCGATCGGCTTGAAACCAGTCTCGATCCCACGCGGCTGAAAGTGCGGTATTTGCAGGGATTCGGGCAGAATCTCTCGTGGGCGCAGATCACGGACATGCTCGCCGATCCGGGGATCGACCCGCGCGAGCGGGAGCGGCTTGAGCGGCTGCGCTGGGGGCGGATCGGCGCGCTGGTGAGCAACCTGGTGACGCTGATCGCGGCCCTGCCGTTCTTTCTGCTGCGCGAGCCGAAGCCGTTGATCGGCGCGTCGCTGCGCGCGGCGCCGGTGGCGCTGGCGGGGCTGGCGGCGTCGGCGATGGCGAGCGCGGTGGCGATCCCGGGCCTGCCGGTGGCGCTGGGCGTGTTCGTGCCGGCGCTGGTGATCCTGCCCCTCGCGGTCGCGCTGTACTCGGGGATCAAGACATAGCGCGCGTCAGTTGACGACCTTGAACCCGAGCGCGTCTGCCGTCTCTTTCGCCGGCCCTGCGGGGAGCAGCGTCAGCGACTCGCCGCCCGGCAGGATGACGAGCAGGTCAATGATCCGCAGCAATCCCTGATTCAGCGCGTCGTTGTCGAGGAAGACATAGCACAGTGGTGTGTCATTCGCGCACAAGAGCTCCACCGGGTCGGGCGCGTACTTGTCTTGTTGTATCGAGGTTGTTCTTGCGTTCGGCGCGCTGCGCACCGCCGCCGCGGCGCGCAAGAACACAGTCAGTTGCGCGGTCGCCCCGAGAGGCTCGCCGCATCGAGCGCGAAGTTCATCGAAGAACAGATCAAGGCGTTCGTTGCTCAGCGTGCTGTTTGTTGACTCGGCAAGCTGGCGGCGAGTGGGCTCGCGTTTGCCGGCGGTGGCGTCCTTGATGAACTGATCGACCGCCGGTGCCAGCACGACTTGCACGGTCCGCAGCTTCCCCACTGCCGCCAGCGACATCGACCCCTGCAGCACCGCGCTCATCAGCCCGACGAAGATGCCCACCAGCGCGAAGCCGTGCCCGCGGAGCGCGCCGTTCGATCGCCGGATGCGCCGGAGCGCGATGAAGCCGGTCACCAATCCCGTCAGCCCGAGCAGCGGCATGAGCAGAATGCCGACAGCCAATCGCGGGCCGAGCAGGAATGCCAGCCCGCCGACGATGAAGCACCCGGCGACGCTGCCGAGCGATAGCAGCATGGCCAGCAGCGCGAGCGAGCTGTAGCGGCCGAGGCCCTCGGTGATGGAAGGTGTTTGTTGGGACGACTCGCTCATTGCTCACAGCTTACAGGTCGTGCAGACTGGGCTTGGCTCGTGCGGCGTCGCGGCGCCGAACCGATCCCGGCAACGCGGGGGGCGCCGGGCGGTACCACGCGGAGAACTGGCCCGTCGGTTGATGGCCGGCTGTTGCTCAGAGGTGCATTGGTGCGTGTGGTTCTTGCTCGACATCTCGCCCGGCTGGTTCTCGCCGCGATTGTTGCGATCGCGTTCGGCGCCCCGTTGTCGCGGGCGTGCGAGCCGGAGGCCGAAGATCGCGCGCTCGCGACCAACCCGGACCTGGTCCAGGGCTCGCTCAAGAACGGGCTGATGTACTTCATCAAGCCGCGGGCGCTTCCCGACGGGGCGGTCTATGTCGAACTGGGCGTGCGCTGCGGATCAATGCACGAGCGCGAGGGCGTGAGCGGGGCCGCGAAGCTGTTGGCGCGATTGCCCTTCGCGGTCAGCCGCGGCTTCGCGCCGGGGGAAGCGATCCGGCGGCTCGACGGAGTTGGCATCGAAGTGGATCGACGCCGGGCGACGACCGCTGATCTCGACCTCACGCGCGTGCGCCTCGAGTGGGCGAACAACGACGACCCAACTCTCGCGCTCGCGCTTTCGTTCCTTGCGGAAGCGGCGGGCGGCATCGTCTTCGACGATCGCGCGATCGAGAAAGAGAAGCAGCTCCTGCTGGCCGAAGAACGCGGGCGTGTGAACATCCAGCAGCGCTTGGTCGCGTCGGCGTTTCCTCGGCTCGCGCCTGGCTCGCTTCTCGCGCGCCACCCGCCCGACGGCCGGCCGGGCGCGGTCGCGAACGTCACGCGGGCGGAGATCGAAGCGCTTCACCGCGACTGGTGGCGTCCGGGACGCATGTGGCTCGTCGTGATCGGCGATGTTGATCCGGTCGCGCTCGTGGACCGCATCGGCGAGGCGTTCGCCGGCATCCCAGATCGTCCGGGCCCGCCGGACCCCGACCTTGCGGTGCGCCGGCTCGATGAACTCACCCCGCTCGTCCTGACGGACCCGGATCTGAGCAACACGACGGCGCAGTGGCTCGCCTTCCAGAGCGTCGCGCCGCCCATCGTGCGCGAGTCTGATTTCCGCGCCGAGGTGGTCGAAGAAATGGCCGCCGAGGTCATGGAGCGCCGGCTCACGCGCGCGACGATCTCTGGGCGGCTCGGTGCGCCCTTTGCCGCCGCAGGTTCGTGGACCGCCTTCGGCTCATTGCGGTTTTTCAGCGCGTCGGTGTTCGACGACCGTGCCGTGTGGGGCGACTTGGTGTCTCAGCTGGCCGGCGAGATCGCGAGGGCGCGGGAGCACGGCTTCAGCGAAGCGGAACTGTCGGACGCGCGCGTCGCCGTTCGTGCCGACGCCGAGTCCGCCGCCCGATCGGAGCCGACGCTCGAACCACGCCCGCTGGCGGACGCGATCTTCGGCGCGCTTCGGCGCGGCTCGACGGTCATCTCCCGCGCCCAGCGGCTCGAGCTGCTCGCGCGGGCCTTGCCGACCATTTCGTCGGGCGAAGTGGACGCCGCGTTCCGCGGCATGAGCGAGCCGGGCGGCTCGGCGGCGATCGTGATCCTGCCCGAGTGCGGCATCCCGCCGAGCGAGCGGGATGTGCTGGAGGTCGCGCGCCGCGTGCTCGGAACGCCCACCGAGACGCTGCCCGCGTGGGAGCGGCCCGCGTCGATTCTGGAGCGCGACCCCGTGCCGGGACGCGTGGCCGAACTCTCGATCGAGTCCGAGACGGGCACGATGTCGGGCTGGTTAGGCAACGGAGTGCGCGTGCATCACCGCACCCTCGACGACCGCACGGGGCAGGTGCATGTCGCCGTCACGCTCGTGGGGGGGAGCATCGAGGAGGATCGATCGACGAAGGGGCTGAGCGCCGCCGCCGCGGGCGTGTTCGCGCTCCCCGCGGCTCGGTCTCGCTCCGCCGTCGATCTCGACGCGCTTCGGCTGGGCAAGGACATCCAGTTGCAGGCGTTCGCGGACGAGGACGCGCTGCGCCTGGTGATGACGGCGGACACCGCGATGCTGCCCGAGGCTCTGCGCCTGCTGCACCTGCTGCTGCGCGAGCCGAGCATCGAGCCCGCCGCGTTTGAGAAGTGGAAGTGGCGGCAGCGATCGATCGCGCACGCGCTGCGCACCGACGCGGGCAACCGGCTGTTCGTGCTGCTCTACCAGTCATTGCACGCCCCGGGCGACCCGCGCGGCGAGCCGCTGGAAGATGACATCATTGCCCGGCTCACGCGCGACGCCGCCCAGGCTTGGCTCGAGCGGCTCATCGCGGCGCCGATGGAAGTGGCGATTGTGGGCGACATCCGGCGTGAACCGGCGCTCGAACTCGCCGCCGCGTATCTCGGCTCGCTGCCGGCGCGCGAGCGCTTGGGCCCCTCGCTCTTTCAGGCGCGACGCGGGTCCGAGATGGCGGAAGCAACGAGCGGCGCAGTGGAGGACGGGCTAGCGGCCAGCACGGTTGGCGGCTGTTTGGTCGGCTTGCGCACGAACCCCGTGCCTGAGAGCGACGATGATCTGCTGCTCCAGATCGCCGCCGACGTGTGGAAGACGCGCCTTTCGCGCATTCTTCTGGAAGAGCGGCAGCTCGCATCGTCGGTGGACGCGCTCTCTGAGCCGCCGAGCGCGTACCCCGCGCTCGGCGCGACGTTCGCGACCGCGATTGTTGAAAGGCAGAATATTGACGAAGCGGCGCGCGTGATGCGTGAGCAACTCACGGAACTTGCCCGCGCGCCTGTACCGATCGAAGAGTGGCGGCAATCGCGCCAGGCAGTGGTCCAGCGCCTGCGCGAGCGCGAACGGCGCAGCGACCAGTGGGCGCTGACAATCTGTGCATCGACATATCGCGGGCGCCCGATCGGGGCGCTCCCGAGCGCTCGCCGGCGAGCCGAATCGCTCGAGCCGGCGCAGCTTGTGAAGCTCCTGGGCAGGCTGGACACGCCCGAAGCCCGGCTGATGATCAGCACGACGCCGGACGCGCGATCGCCGTAATGCATCGCCTGCTCCGCCGCACGCCGGGCGTACACTGCGGGCATGCCCACCGGGATCATCGCTGTAATGTTGGCCGCGGCGTTGCTGATCGCGCTGCTGTGGGGAGTGCTGCTGCTGGTTGAGCGGGCTCGCCTGCGCGAGCGCCTTGCCGCAACCGAGCGCTCGCGCGACGACGCCAGTACCGGCGAGGCGGAGTCGCGCCGCGCGATGGGCGCTCTCGAAGCATCCCTTGCCGAGGCGGGCGAGCGTATCGCCGCGCTGCGGGCTCAAGCGGCCGATCTGAGCGCGCGGCTCAACGAGATCGAATCGGCCCACGCCGAACGGGTTCGACTGCTGACCGAGCGCCATGACAGCGCGATCGCGCGCGAGCGCGCCGCGGCGTCAGCGCTGGAGCACGCTCTCCGTGCCGAGTTCGACGAGCGTTCTCGCCAGTTCACGAGCGTGATCGAAGCCACTGCCGCGACGGCGATGAGACAATCGGGCGAGCAACTCCTGAAGCTCGCGGGAGAACGCTTCGGGATGGACCATGAGAAGGCGAAGGCGGAACTCGATTCACGCAAGCAGGCCGTCGAATCGATGGTGAAGCCGATCACCGACACGCTCGCGGAGACGAAACGGAAGATCGACGAGATCGAGAAGGAACGGGCCGCCACCTTCGCGCAGGTGAGCGAGCAGATTGTCGGCATGCGCCTCGCGGGCGACGCTCTGCGCAAGGAAACCGCGAACCTTGTGCAGGCGCTGCGCAAGCCGCAGGTCCGCGGGCGCTACGGCGAGGTACAGCTCCGGCGTGTCGCCGAACTCGCCGGGATGCGCGACTACTGCGATTTCAGCGAGCAAACGTCGGCGCGCGACGGTGATGGAAAACTGTTGCGGCCCGACCTGATCGTTCAGTTGCCCAACGGGCGCGTGATCGCGGTGGACGCGAAGACGAATATCGACGCGTACATCGACGCGGTCGAGTCGAGCACGCCCGAGCGCGCGGAGGAGCACCTTGAGCGGTTCGCGCGTCATGTCGCGGAGCAGTCGGTGGCACTGGCGAACAAGAGGTACTGGTCGCAACTCGAAGGCTCACCCGAGTTCACGGTGATGTTCGTGCCGGGCGATCAGTTCATCGACGCGGCGCTGCAGCGCCGCCCGGACCTTCTGGAAACCGCCGCCCAGCACGGCGTGATCCTCGCCAGCCCGTCGACGCTCATCGGCCTCCTCCGCGCCGTCGCGGTCGGCTGGCGCGAGAAGAAGCTGAGCGACAGCGCGAACGAGCTCTTCAAGCTCGGTCGCGAGCTGCACGCGCGCTCGGCGAACGTGCTCGACGCTGTGGCGCGCGTCGGGCGATCGCTCGGCAGTGCCGCCGGCGCGTACAACGAGCTGGTTGGCTCGCTCGATTCGCGCCTGATGCCCACGCTGCGTAAGTTCGAGGAGCGCGACGCGAAGTCGAGCGAGAAGATCGCCGACCCCGCCCCGGTTGAGATGACAATCCGCCAAGTGCGCTCACTGCCAGCCCTCACCGATGGCGCGCCGGAATGAAAAAAGCACGCCCCCGCGCGTGCGTTCGTCAACGAACTTGGCTCGCTGCGTCGCGACGATCAATGCATACCGTACATGAACTCCTCGCGGACGATCTTGCCGTTCTGCACGGTGTAGACGCCGACCTCGCTCATCTTGAGCACCTCGCCGGTGGCGCGTTTCTTGACCTCAAGATTGAACTTGATGGAGAAGCCGGTGGCGCCGACAAACGGCCCGTCGGCGCTGCCGCCGACCATCTCGTGTTCGGCATACCACTGCGCGTTCTTCGCGTCGATGGCTTTCTTGCCGTGCCACGCCATGCTGACGCCCACGCCCTCAATCGAGACCACCTTCGGTGACCACAGCTGCTTGTTCGGCTCCCAGTCGCCGGCGTTGATCTGGCGCATCACCGCGTTGCCGACTTCCATCGGGCTGAGCCCCTTGCCGGTCTTGACCGGCTTGGGCGCGAGCGCCTTTGCGCTGGCCCCGCCGGGCTTCTTCTTCGCGGGCGATTTCTTGGCAGCGCCCTTCTTCTTGGTGGTCGATTTCTTCTTCGCCATGGTGTGTTACTCCGTGTGGTGGGATGGTGCGCGCGCGAATGGTCTTCGGATTCGGCGGCACCGGCCGCCATATCGGCACGAGCATATCCGCCCCGCGAGGATCAGCTCACGCTCAGTACCGGCCCGGAGCTCCCCGCGCGCGTTGCCGCGAGCGCCACCTGGGTTTCGGTCAGGCGCACCATGTTCTCCAGGGCCGCGTGGATGGTCGCGTTGCGCGGGTCGTCGAAGTTCGCCGACGGGTTCCCGGCGTCGCTGTTGATGCGCAGGTTCATGCTGATGGGGATCTCACCCAGGAAGGGGAGCCCGAGGCGCTGCGCCATGCGCTGCGCCCCGCCGCGGCCGAAGAGGTCGTATTCCTTGCCGTCGTCGCCGATGAAATAGCTCATGTTCTCGACAACGCCCAGCACCGGGATGTTGAGCTGCTGGAACATGCGGGCCGCGCGCACGGCGTCGTCTTGCGCCACTTTCTGCGGCGTACACACCACCACCGCGCCGCTCACCGCCAGCAACTGCGCCATCGTCAGCGACACATCGCCCGTCCCCGGTGGCAGGTCAATGATCAGGTAGTCGAGCTCGCCCCACTCCGTCTGCTCGACGAGCTGCTTGAACGCGCCGTGCGCCATCGGCCCGCGCCAGATCAGCGGCTTCTCGCGGTCGACGAGCTTGCCGATCGTCATCGCTTTCACGCCGTGGACATAGAACACCTGCAGCATGTTCTTGTGAAGCGTGACTTCCATCGACTCGAGTCCCAGCATGGTCGGCACGCTCGGGCCGTAGATATCGCCATCGAGCAGCCCGACCACGTGCCCCTGGCGAGCGAGCCCAACCGCGAGATTCACCGATACCGTGCTCTTGCCCACGCCGCCCTTGCCCGCGCCGACCGCGATGATGTGCTTCACGCCCGGCAGCGATGGGTTCCCCGCGCGTGCGGTGCCCGCGCCCGTGCTGGCAGAACTCGCGGCCTGCTTCACCGGCCCTGCGGTTGCCGCTGTCGTGCGCACCTCGCGCCCTGCCGAGTCAACGGCGACATCGCGCAGCGACGCATCGTCCGGGCGCACGAAATCGATCGTCACCTGGCGCAGTTCCTCGCCGGCACCCCGCGCGGCTTCGCGCACGGCGGATTCGATGCCGCCGCGCAGCGCCGCGCGCGTGCGCGGCTCCTCGTCGCACGCGATCGTCAGCGACACATAGCCGTCGCACGACGCGATCTTCTTCACCGCGCCGAGCGCGACGAGATCGCGCTTCGTCGAAGCATCACGGATCGTGCGCAGCGCGTCGGCGATGTTCTCTTTCGTCAGCGGCATCCGGGCGCGTCTCCTGAACTCCCCGCTCGGCGGCGCATGTCAAACATGACAGCCGATCGCCGCGAGCGCGGGGGTGCAATGGTAGGGCGACTTGTCCGCTCGCGTGCGACGCGCAAGAATGCCGAAACCGGCACGAATCTTGAGTTTTTTGTCATTCCGCCCGAAGGTCCGCATCGCTCGAAATTCGCCGGAATAAACCGCACTCCTTGTCACGCGGGTCTGCAATCGCGGGCGCGGGTGGGCGTTGAGCCGATGCACAACTTTGACACAGGAGCAACCCATGCATCGCACCGCTCGTTGGACGACCCGTTCGTTGATTCTCGCCGCGTGCCTCGCGGCCCCCGCCCCACTGCTCGCCGAACCCACCGGCACCGGGAACTCCGACCCGCTCGGCGGCCCGACCGTGAAAGACCGCGACGTGCCCGGCGGGCGCGGGCAGTTTGGCAGGGGCGCGGGAGAGCGCGGCCGGCCCGAGCACCCCGGGATGCGCTTCGCCGTCTTCCTCGGCGCGGTGCGCTCGCTCAACGGGCCCGACGCTCCGGACAATGTACGCCCGACGGACGAGCAGATCGGAGCCGTGCGCACCATCGCGGAAGAGTTCCGCGCGAAGGCGGAGGAGTTCCGCGCCGCCCACGCCGAGGAAATCGAACAGTTGCAGAAAGAAGCCGGCATCGAGCCGGGCGCGTTCGGCCCGGGAGCGCGGGGACCGGGGGGTCCTCCCGATGAGAACGCGAAACCCCGCGGCAAGGCGCGCGAGAAGCTGAACGAGCGCGCCCGCGCTCAGGGCGGCGAGCCGAAGGAGCTCACCCCCGAGCAGCAGGCCGCTCGCGAGAAGCTCCGCACTCTGCACGAGCAAGGCCCGAACCCGGAGGAGTACCGCGCCATGATCTGGAAGGTGCTCTCTCCCGAGCAGCAGCAGTACGTCGAAGCGCGCCTGAGCGAGATGCGCGAGCGGGCCGCGAACCACGCGCCACGCGGCAAGGGCACGGGCGGCGAGGCGGGCAAAGGGAAGGGCAAGCGCGGCAAGGAACCGCCGGCGCAGGAGAACGCGGACGCCGAGATGAGCCCGGAGTAATCGAGCAAACCACGATTCCGCAAACACAAGTGCCGCGGGACTCGTTCCCGCGGCGTTTTCGTGCGCCGACCCATTTGTCCCCGGCCCTTCGAAGCGTTCGGCGCTACGATAGGGGCATGAACGCGACGTCTCCCTCTTCATCCGCTCGACCCGCGCGCGCCGTCTCCGGCAAGGCGGTGGTGATCGCGTTCCTCACAACGCTGATCCTGGCAACCGTCGCGATCTACGTCGTGATCGTGCAGCTCAAGCGCGGCGGGGCGGAAGCACTGCGCGAGAACAAGGAGCGCCGGGTGCCCGAGGCAGCGAAGGCGACGCAGCCGCCTCCAGCATCGAGCGCGCCCGCCGCGCACAATCCATAAAGAACAGCATCGCAGCGGTGCCGCGATGCCGTTCGAACGTCCATGCTTTCTGATGAGCCCTTCGATCGAATCCGAGCCGAGGGTGCCGTTCGCGCGGCTTTAATCAGTCCCCGCATGGTGCTCGCGCCACGAATTACTGACCAGAGCAGTTCGCGCCCCAGCCGTCGATCACCGCGGCGATATCGCTCAGCCCCACCGCGCGGTCGCGATCGATGTCGCCCGCGTCGCCGCGGCCGGCTTCCCAGCCCCACTGATTGATGATCACCGCGATGTCGCCCAGCCCCACGGCACCGTCGAAGTTCGCATCGCCCGACAGCGGTATCACGGCGTCGATCGTCGCGTTCACCTGACCCTGGAGCGAGTTCACCAAGTTGCCGGTGAGTTGATATCCTTCATTCACGGCGATCATGAAGACGCCCACAACGTCGCGCTGCCGATCGACCCACGGCGTGAAGCCGAACGCGCCGGGGCTGGACGAGATCAACTCGCTGTCGTTCGGTCCCATCAGGAATCGCCAGTTCCCAAGCCCGTAGCGCGAACCGGGATTGAACGCCTGGGCCGGCGAGCAGGTGATCGGCACGCCGAAGGTTTGATCCGCGAGGATTTCATCGACCATCGTGCTGCTGAGCAGGCGCTCGCCGCGGAAGACGCCCGAGTTCAGCAGCATGGTGAGGAAACGCAGGTACTCGGGCGCGGTTGACGACATGCCGCCGGCGATGCGCGGATTCTCGCCCTGCAGATCGCCGAAGCCGCTTTGAAACATGCCCAGCGGCGTGAAGAGCTCATCGCGGATGAGATCGTTGTACGGCGCGCCGCCGACGATCTCCGCCACGCGACCGGAGACCTGCATCGACACCCCGCCGTAGCAGAAGTCGGAGCCCGGCGGGACATCGATCCCGCCCAGTCCGCTGCGGAGCCCTTCCGCCGCGATCTGCACGGCCGCTTCCTCGAGCGTGATGCTCGACGTGCTGATCGCTTCCGAGCCCGTTGGCAGCCCCGCGGTGTGCGAGAGACAGCGGCGTACCGTGATCCCCGCGTACTCGGGCGCGTCGAACTCCGGGATGTACATCCCCACCGGGTCATCCAGCCCGACCAGCCCGCGATCGGCGAACATCGCCGCCAGCACCGACGTCGGCCACTTCGTCGCCGACGCGATGGGCACGAACTGGTTGACCGTGTAGGCGCCGAACGCACGCTGGTAGATCGGCACGCCGTTCTTCTGGATCACCAGCACCGCGCCGGGAACCTGCGGCTGATTCGCCAGGAATTGCTCGACGATCGGCGTGACGAACGAGAGATCATAGGTGCAGTTCTGAGCGCTCGCGCTGCCCGCGAGCGCGCACAGCAACATCGGCGCGGCGATGGTTCGCATGACTCGGGTCTCCCTTATTGATGTTCGGATGGATGAGGCGCCCGCTGAACGGGCCGCGCGGCGGGTTATTGCTTGCGGCGCATGTACCAGTGCACCGCCGTGGAGCCGTAGGCGTGGGTTTCCGGCCCCACCGCTCCCGGAATCTCCAGGCTCACTTCGTGCTTCTCGAATTGCTCGGGCCCCGTTTCCACGCGGTCGACGAAGGGCCAGGGCGTGCGGATGATCGCGTACCCCTCGTCGTCGAGGCATTCCACGCACTGTGCGAACTGCTCGAAGACGCGCGCCCGCGTTGCCGGGTCTTCGACCATCGGGTACGGCGGGTCGAAGAACACCACATGCACCGGGCGCGGGCAGCGCGACAGCGCGCCGGCCCCGAGCGCGTCACTCAGGAACACCTCCGCCCGCTCGGTGATGCCCAGCGTATCGAGGTTCCCCTGCAGCAGGCGCGAAATCTCGCGGTCCTTCTCGACGAAAACGACCGACTTCGCTCCGCGCGAGAGCGCCTCGATGCCGAACGACCCCGTCCCGGCGAAGGCGTCGAAGAACGCCTGCCCCTCGATGTGCCCGCGCAGCATGTTGAGGACCGCGCCGCGCACCTTCTCGGGCAGCGGGCGGGTCTTGTCCTCGCCCTCGGGTGTGTCGATCCAACGATTCTTGAATTCGCCGGCGATGACTCGCAGCATGATGGGGTGCCTCAGAACCGAATGATCACCGACCCGAACAACCCCATCATCGCCGCGTCGAAGTTGAATTCGTTCGCGCCCTCGCCGTCCTGCAGGTCGCTCGCGAGATTGCGGAAGCCGATCTCGAGCCCCGCGTTGTCGTGGAACGCCCAGTAGAACGCCGCGGTGATGTTCCAAGCGAAACTCGATTCATCTCCCCCCCACCCGCCGCCGTCGAGCGAGACCTCGACGCCCGTGCGGTACGGCAGGTCGATCGTCAGCCGCACGCCGCCGATCGGCTGCACCCACTGCCCGTCGTTCATCACGCTCCCCGCGCCCGCGAGCGGCGTGAGATCGAGATTCGCGTCGAAGTAGCGCACGCCGCCGAAGACATCGAGCGAGAGACGCACTTCATCTTCAGGGTGGTCGTCCGGCCCATCGAAGAAATTCGAGAACACTTCGTACCCGACGGTCGCCTGGAACGAGTAGAAATCCAGCTCCGACCGGACCGCCTGCCCCGGCGCGATGGTCACCGGTCCGGCGGCGATGATCGTCTCGCGCGCGTTCGCCGTCTCGTCGTAGCTGAACCCGAAGCCGCTGAAGAAGAACGACCACTTGTCCGCGCGGATCGTCACTTCCCCCGCCGGTGCGAGGCGCGATTCGTCCAGATTCAGGCTCTCGACATCGAACGTCGGCCCGCCGGGGACTTTCAGGTCGCCGCGGAGCGCCGGGGCCCACAGCATCGGCTCGAACTGGATGGTCCACGCGCGCCCGGGATGAACCGCGAGAGGCTCGGCGGCTTCATCCGGCGCTTGCGCGAGCAAGGCCCCTGCGAACACCAGCGGAACACAGCCCGCAACACATGCACGGCGGAATCGGAGCGATCGATCGTGACTCATCCGGGCGAGCATACCCCGCCGGCTTGTAGACGCTCGATGCCCGAGCTCAGTAGGTGAAGTTCGCGTTGGGATCGGTCGAACCCGGTGCCACTCCGCCGGCATTCCCGACCACCGCGACGCCTGCGGTCGCCGCGTTCACCACGAGGATGACGTTCCCCGCCACCACATCCCAGTTGGTCGTGTTGCCCGAGCAGGTGTTGCGGGCGATGAAGTTGCCGATGGAGTTAACGTCGATGCCACGGTCGTTCCCGGTGCAGTTATTGCCCTCGATTCGGACGTCGTTCCCGATGACAAGGATGCCCGCGCCATCTCCGCCGTTCCCGTTCCGCGCGGCCGTGCAACCGGAAATGAAGCATTCAGAGGAGATCCGAAAGCCGTCGGCGCGGTTCGTGGTCGCGGTGCAGTTGTGGACAGTGTTCCGCCCGCCGTTGATGAGGAACCCGGGGCCGATGTTGTCGAATGCGCTGCAACCGGTCAGAGTGACTCCGGCGCCAGAGGTGAAGAACCCGGCGTTGGTGCATCCCGTGGCGGTGCATGACGTGACTGTCGAACCCGAATCGATGCTGAAACCGACAAACGGGCTGCCGCGGACCGCGCACCGCTCGACGACGCTGTTCGGCCCGACCAAGATCCCGCTCGAAGCGCAGTCCCGCACCGAGATATCGACCACAATGCACGACGAGCTCGTGCTCAACATCACGCCCTGGTTGCAGAATTCGATATGCCCGTTGCGGACAGTGATGTTGGAGGTGCCGGCGCTCGACGCGATCGTGGTGCCGCCCGGGACGCCGCCGCCGCCCATGGTGAAGCCGTTGAGGTCCAGCGTCACATCGCTGGACGCGATTTGGATACCGGTTGTTCCGACGGGGACCGCGATGTTCGATGTCAAGTAGTAGGACCCGGACTGGGTGATCCTGAACAAGTCGGTCCCGCTGCCGGGTGTGGTGTCCGTGCCCACCGGAGTCCGCGGCTCCACACGGTCGAGATTCTTCATCGTCGGTGCGATGGGGCCAGGCGGCGGGGTCAGGTCGCCGGCACGGGTGGCGCTCGCGACGGACAGAGAAAGAAGCAGCGCGGCGCGGACGAGGGGGGTTCGTGTCATGGCGGGCTCAATTTCCTGAAGGGGTCGAGTGCGAAGGCTGGTTCTCGAAAAGGCGTGATCGGCGGGCAGGATCGCTCGGGTGAGGCTCAGTAGGTGAAGTTCGCGTTGGGATCGGCAGAGCCCGGCGAGACACCGCCCGAGTTCCCGAGGATCGCGCCGGCCGTCGTCCCGTTCACAACGAAGACGGTGTTCCCCGTCACCACGTCCCAGTTGGTTGTGTTGCCCGAGCAGGTGTTGCGGGTGATGAAGTTCCCCGCCACGTCGACGTCGATGCCGCGCGTGTTGTTCGTGCAGAGGTTGCCCTCGATGCGGTTGTCGCTGCCGCGGACGTGGATGCCCGCGCCGCTGCCGCCGAAGCCGTTATCGCTCGAAGAGCAGCCCCGGACGAGGCAGCTGCGGAACACAACGATCCCGTTCTCCCGGTTGGTAGCCGCCACGCAGTCGATAACGGAGCCGCTGAGGTCAAGCTGAATACCGTTCGAGTTGTTGAGCGAAGCGATGCAAGACCGGACGATGCAGCCGGGATCCGGGCCGTAGATGCCGACTGTCCCGCACGCCGTCGCCGCGCACCCAGTGATGAGCGACCCGCGGCCGACGGCGATACCCGCTAACGCGCAGTCCCGCACGACGCACCGCTCGAGCACCGCGAGGTTGCCTGCGAGCAAGCCGTTGGCGGAGCACTCTGAGATCGAGATGTCCTCGATGCGCGTGCCCGTGCACGCGTTGCAGTTGATCCCTTGGATCACGCGCCGGATCCCGCCGTTCTTCACGTGGATCTCGACGGGGTTTGCGACCACGTTGATCCCATCGCCGCCCCGGCCGCCCTCAGGCCCGCTGATCGTGAACCCGTTCAGGTCGATGGACACTTGGCTCGCCGCGATCAAGATCCCCGTCTGACCGGCCGGCAGTTCGATCGGGCCGGTCAGGTAGTACGAACCGGGCTGCGTGATGCGGAAGAACGCGCCGGCAGCTCCCGGCGCGGTCTCTTGGTTGAGCGGCGTGCGCGGCTCGACGACATCCAGCGCCTTCATACTCGGCGCGATCGGGCCGACGGGCGGGTTCAGGTCGCCCCCCAGCGCGGGCCGAACGAACACGATGAGCATCATCATCACGAACAAACGGGCGGCGTTTCGCAGCATCACGGCGAGTCTCCTGTGCCACCGGCGAGAACCGGGGTGCAACTGGATGTCGCGCGTCGCGCTGAATCTTGCGGCCCTAGTAGCTGAAGTTCGCGTTCGGATCGGTCGACCCTGGCGCCGCGCCGCCGGCGTTGCCGGTGAACGCACCGCCGCCCGCCGCGTTCACGACCAGCGCCACGTTCCCCGCGGCGACGTCCCAGTTGGTCGTGTTGCCCGAGCAGGTGTTGCGGGTAATGAAGTTGCCGCCCGAGTTCGCATCGATGCCGCGGTCGTTGTCGAGGCAGTTATTGCCCTCGATGCGGTTGTCGCTGCCCGTGATGACGATGCCAGCCCCGTCGCCCGTGCCGGCGCCGTTCGATCCGGCGACGCAGCCGACGATCGAAGAATTACTCCCGATCGAGAAACCGTTGCCAATATTGTTCGATGCGACACAAGAGCTGACCAGGCTGTTGAGACCGCTGGCCGAGAACCCATTCCCCGTATTCGAGAACGCGGAGCATTCCGAAAAGACCACGCCCTGCCCGTTGGTCAGGAACCCCGGGCCGCCGCATTCGCGCGCTGAGCAGTGCGTGATCACCGATCCCTGCAACAGCACGAACCCGCCGATTCCGCAGTCGCGCGCTGCGCAGCGGCTGACGCTGGCGCTCGGCCCGGTCTGGATTCCTACGCCGGTGCAGTCGGCGGCGGTCACTTCCGTCACCACCGCCGCCGTTGCGTTGGTGAGGAACAGTCCTGTCCCAAGCGCTGTCAGGTGCCCGTTGCGCACGGTGAGCTGCACGACCCCCGGCTCGGCGAGGATCCCCACCGCCGTGCTCGGCGCGCCGACAATCGCAAACCCGTTCAGGTCAATCGTCACGCGGCCGGCGAACACATCAATGCCCGATGAGAACCCCGCCGGCACGACCACATCGCCCGTCAGGTAGTACGAGCCGGGCTGCGTGATGTTGAACACCGTGTTCGCGTCCCCCGGCGTGGTCGCCGCGCTGATCGCGACTCGCGGCTCGACCTGCGTCAGATTCTTCATCGTCGGCGCGATCGGCCCCGGCGGCGGGTTCAGCTCTCCCGCCAGCGCGCGGGCGCCGCTCAACATCGCCAGGACACAGCACAAGAAACGACACATCAACCCGCTCGCGCGCATGACAACCTCCTTCTGATTCACAGAACTATGTCACCAGAACCCCGGCTTCCAAAGCTGCTGTGCCAAGCCGCGAGAATTTTTTCTCGCCTGGTCAGGTACAGTGCGCCCGTGGTTCCCCAGATTCACAACACTGCGAACGATCCCCCACCACCGTCGCCGGACGCCGGGCTGTCAATCGCGCCTGGCGTGCTGATCCCCGCCGAGGCGCTCACGTTCCGCGCCGTGCGCAGCCCCGGGCCGGGCGGTCAGAACGTCAACAAGCGCAGCACCAAGATCGAGCTGCGCGTCCCGCTCGGCGCGATCCCCATCTCGCCCGCCGCGCTGCAGCGCCTCCGCGCTTCCGCGGGGTGGCGCATCAACTCCGACGACGAACTCATCGTCGTTGCCGACGACGAGCGCACGCAGCTGAGCAACCGCGACCTGGCGACCGAGCGATTGATCGAACTCGTCCGGCGCGCGATGGTCGAGCCGAAGAAGCGCTACAAGACCAAACCCACCAAGGGCAGCCAGCGCCGGCGCATCGAATCCAAGAAACGCACGAGCGAAAAAAAACAGTCGCGCCGGCACACCGGCGACGACTGAGTGAATTCACGCGAGCCCCGAACGAAAGTCAGGGGTCTTTTGATGAACGCGGGTGCCAGCGCATGCCGCTGAGTATGCCCCGCGGGCAAGCGCGACCGGCTCAGAAACTCGCCGTCAAGCTCACCGTCCCGATGAACTGCGTGTCGTCGTTGGTGTTGAACTGCTCGGTGGTATCGCCCAGGAACAGCACCTGCCCGCCCGCGCCGATCGACCAGTTGCCGAATTTCTGCGGCACGGGCAGCGGGATCGTCGCTTTCACGCCGGCGCTGAAATAGCCGAAGGTGCTGTCGTCGCCCGTCGCGTCCTCGTAGTAGTCGCTGAGGCTGAAGCCCGCGATCAGCGGGAACGCGAATTCAACGTCGCCCAGCAGCGGCATCTCAGCGGTGAACGTGGGCGTCAGGCTCGGCTGGAAGTAGATGCCGCTCTCCGTGTTCGCGCCGTCGGCGAAGTCCGCGCCGATCTCGAACGCCAGCGCCACCGCCGGCTTGAGCGTGAAGTTCGCGTCCTCGCCCCACCACGAGGAATCATCGAGCGCCGCCGTGAACAGGATTTCCTGCACCGACTGGAACGCGTCGTTCGGGCTGCTGTAGATCACATACCCGCCCGTCAACGACACCGGCCCGATCGAGCCCGACAAACCGGCGTAGAAATCCGCTTCGTACCAGTACTGCACGAAATCGTCGCTGGTGGTCGAGAGCGTCGCCTGCCCGTGGAAGCTGTGCCACGTGCCGGCGTAAGCGCCGAAGGTCCAGTTGTCGCCCGACGCGAAGTCGACCGTCAGGTCCGCCGACGGCTGGAGGATCAGCCCGGTGTCTTCCTGGATGATGCCGCGGAAGAAGTACGCGGTGGTGTAGTCAAGGTTCAGGCGCACGTGCATCGCCGAGCCGACGTCCTCCTCTACGGGTGCGGCGGCGGCTGGCTCTTCTGCGAAGGCCGGGGTTGCGAGCGTGAGCGCTCCGGCGGCGAGCACGAGACGGATCGGCGTGCGAACGCCGCGAGTGAAGCCGCGAGATTCCGAGTCAGCGATGACCATGCGTCTTCCTTTTGAAGGGAGGAACGAGATCGCGGCGGGACACGGCCGCAACCGGTTGAGCCGCTGTGTTATCGGCGCTCGATTCCGGGTCCTTCAGATCTTTCCGGTTCCACGCAAGGAATTGCCCCAGCAAAGCCTGGAGCCATCGGGCTCCCTTGGCGCAACAACTGCGCCACCGTGCCGTGCCTCAAAGTAGTTCGTGTTGACGGCGCGCCCCGCTCAGGCGCGGATCGCGCGGGCTTCATCGCGGATGGCGCGGAGCGCTTCGAGGTGCGCCGGTGTCCAGCTCGCTCGGCCCGCCGGAGCTGAGGTGGCGTGCGTCGCGCGGTCATCGCCCAGCCCCGCCGAGCGCGAGGCGCGCACCCGTTCCATGATGAGGTCTCGGACCTCGGCGGCGTTGTCGATGCCCTCGATCAGCCCGACGTGCCCGCCCCCCGCCGCCCCGCCGTGCGGGCCGGCGCTGCCGCCGCCCGCCGTGTGGACCATCACGTTCGCGATGCCGAAGTAGCGCTGCAGCGGCCCCTGATCGAGCAACACGTTCTGGATGTTCTCGTAGGTGATCGTCGTCTCATGGATCGCCCACACCCCCCGGCGCAGGCGCATGCTGCGGTCGCTCAGCACGTACCACGTCGTGTCGTACTTCAAGTGGATGCCCACGTACACCGCGATATCCGGGATGAACGCGAGCGCCAGCGCCGGCACCGCCAGCATCGCTCCCGCGATGGGTGACTTGCTCAAGATGATGATCCACGGCACCAGGATGATCAGGTCCATCGGCACCAGCAGCAGCCAGAACCAGAACTTCACATAGCGCAGGTACCCCTCGGACGGTCGCAGCCGGCGGACATCGCTCGCCGCCCCGGCGGGCAGCTCGGGTGCCGCGCTCGGCACCCGGAACCACTCCGAAAACAGAGCCCACACGCCGGTGTAGACCCACTCGCACGCGGGGCGCACGCCGGGGATGCTCACGGCCGGCCCTCCCTGCGCTCGCCGGCGCGGGCTTCGATCGCGCCGCGCACACGCGCGAGTTCGTCGCGGATCTCGTGCAGCAGCGCCAGTGCTTCATCATCGGCGGGCGCGGATGATGTCGTCGCCGCCGCCGCGCCGGTGGCGGCGGGCTCGCCCCGGCTGCCGCGCATCTTCATATAAAGGAAGTCGCGCAGCCCCTCGTAGTCGAGGATGCCCTCGATCTGCATCTCGGGCATGGCGCTGCCGCTGGCCGTCTGAATGGAGACGGTCGCCAGCCCGAGCCAGCGCTCGATGATGTTGCGGGTGACGTGGATGTCCTGAATCCGACGGTAGGTCAGATTGATCTCGCGCTTGAAGAGGATGCCCCATGACATCAGGATGCCCTCGTCGTCGAAGCGGTACTTCAGCGTTTCGTACTTGAAGAAGTGAACCAACCACACGATCGGGAACCCGATCAGCGCGAAGAGCGACATAATGGTGTAGTAGCGCAGCAGCACCGGCGCGGGGCGCGTGCATGTCGCCGCATCGAACGGCACGGGCGTCGCTCCGCCGCCGACATGATGAGCCGCTTCACCCATCCCAAGCACCTCCGCACGGTCAACATCACCGAGTCAACGACCCGAACCCCCGGTGCCCGAACCCCGGAACCCGGAACCCGGTCTTTCCCGCCATCTCATGCGGCAATCCCAGTCTACGGTTCTATCAACCCCGCGTTCGGAACCCGTTTGTCTCAGTCCGACCCGCCGATGACCGATAAACACGGGAGCCATGGACCACCCGCACCCCCCGCGCTCGAAGATCCTGACCCGCGACGAACTGCTCGCCCGGCGCGAAGCCGCCCGGCGCGAGGGGCGCACCGTCGTGCAATGCCATGGCTGCTTCGACATCGTTCATCCCGGCCACATCCGGCATCTTCAGTACGCCGCCGGGCAGGGCGATGAACTGCTCGTCACGCTCACCTCCGACGCGCTGCTGGGCAAGGGCATGGGCCGACCGCTGATCCCGCAGGAGCTGCGCGCGGAGAATCTCGCGGCGCTCGACTGCGTGGACTGGGTGTACGTGAACCCGAACCCGACGGCCGTCGAGCTGCTCGACGAGGTCCGCCCCGACATCTACATCAAGGGTAAGGAGTACGAGGACAACCGCGACCCGCGCTTCGCGCAGGAGCGCGACGCCGTCGAGCGCCACGGCGGGCGCGTCGTCTTCTCCTCGGGCGATGTGGTCTTCAGCTCCACCGCGCTGGTGGCGGCGATGGAGCGCTCGACCGACCCCTTCCACGCGCGCCTGCGCCAGCTCGTCGAGACGCACGACTTCACCCCCGAGCGCGCCGACGCGGTCATCGATTCGTTCCGCGGCACGCGCGTGTGCGTCATCGGCGAGACGATCACCGACACTTACGTGCTGTGCGACCGCCCGGTTGTCGCGGGCGAAAGCCCCGTGATGAGCCTGCGCCCGCTCGAACAACGCAGCTACCACGGCGGGGCGGCGATCCTGGCTCGGCATCTCGCCGCCATGGGCGCGAAACCCGTGCTTGTGACCGCACTCCCGCGCTCCACCGCCGCCGAGGCGCTGCGCCAGCGCCTCACGCTCGACGGCGTGGAGGTCCGCTGGATCGACATCGACGGACCCATGCTGGAAAAGCAGCGGTTCCTCGTCGGCGCGCAGAAGGTGATGAAGCTCGACCTCGTGCAGCCGGTCAACCTCGACGCGGCGGCGCGCGAGCGGCTCATCGGCATCGCACGCGAAGCCGCGACGGGCTGCGCCGGCGCCATCCTCGCCGACTTCGGCAACGGCATGCTCTCGGGCGATATCGTCGGCAGGCTGTGCCTCGAACTCCGCAAACGCGTGAGTTTCCTGGCGGGTGATGTCAGCGGGCGGCGTTCGGCGCTCCTCAAGATGTACGAGATGGACCTGCTCTGCCCCACGGAGGTCGAGCTGCGCGAAGCGACGCACGACTACGACGACAGCCTGAACGCCGTCGTCTGGAAGCTGCTCGAGTTCACGCGCACCAAGCACGCGATGATCACGATGGGCGCGGACGGCTTGATCGCGTTCGACCGCATCCCGGGCACGGAAACGCTTGCGGGATGGACCAGCCGGCTCCGAGGCGAGCACGTCCCCGCGATGACGCCCTGGGCGATCGACCCGCTGGGCTGCGGCGACTCGCTGCTTGCCGCCGCTACTCTCGCACTCTGCTGCAACACCGACCTGACCACCGCCGCGCTGCTGGGCAGCGTCGCCGCCGGCGCGCAGGCGCAGCGCCTGGGCAACGAAGTCATCTCCGCCGCCGACCTCCGCGCCGGCGTGCGCCGACTGGCGCAGGCGCGCCTCGCCGTCACGACGAACTCCACGCTCAACCCCGCCGCCCCGCGCGTCGCGGTTTGAACTCCTCCTCCCTCTCCCTCTGGGAGAGGCCAGGTGAGGGCTCCTGCCTTTTCTCCTCTTCCCAATCCTCTCTTTGCTTCGCTTCCTTCTCTTCTTCCGCACCCCGCAAGCCGCAAGCCGCCATGCTCTCCATCATCCTCCCCACCCGCGATCGGCACGAAGAACTCACGCTCACCCTGGGTGCGCTCGCGCGGCTCGACCCGCGCCAACTCGCGCTCCTCGGCGGGGCGGAACTGCTCGTGGTCGACAACAACTCACAGCGAATGCCCGTGCTGCCCGATCGGCTCGCGAACGGCATCGCCTGCCGATTGATCGTGCGCGTGAAGAACGAAGGGGCCGCGGCCCGAAACGTCGCCGCCCGCGAAGCCCGCGGCGAGTGGCTCCTCATGCTCGACGACGACTCCGCGCCGACCGATGCGGGCTTCGTTGACATGCTGCTGCGCGCGGCCCCGGATGTCGCCGCGATCGGCGCGGAGATCCTGCTGCCCGGCGGCGCGCACGAGTCGGGCGGACTGCCCGAAGTCTTCATCGGCTGCGGCGTGCTGATCCGGCGCGACGCGTTCCTCCGCGCGGGCGGCTATGACCCCGCGTTCGAGTACTACGCCGAGGAGTACGACCTCTGCGCCCGCCTGATCTCCACCGGCTGGCGCATCGAGCACGACCGGCGCTTCAAGGTCGAACACCGCAAGGTCGCCGGCGGGCGCGACATGGGGCGCATCCTGGCGCGCCTCGTCCGCAATAACGGCTGGGTCGATCAGCGCTATGCCCCCGAGCGCTCGCGTGAGGAACACCTCGCGCGCACCATCGGGCGCTACCGGCTCATCGCGCAGAAAGAACGCGCCACCGAGGGCTTTGACGAGGGTTTGCGCGAGCTCCGCGCCACGCTGCACGATCAGCCGCGCCGAGAGATGAGCCAGGACGCGTTCGACCGTTTCACGGGGCTGCACGCCGCCCACGAAACCCTCGAGCCGCTGCTCGCGGAGCACCGCGTCTCGCGTGCGATGGTGATCGGCGAAGGAAAGAACGACTGGGCCGTCCGGCGCGCCATCGAAAATTGCGGCGTGCGGCTTGTCCGCTCGGAGCGCGAGGCGGAATGTCTCGTCATCGGCACGCTCTCTCCCGGCCCGCTGACCGACACGCTCGTCGCCAAGCGCACGAAGCACACGCTGCCGATCCTTGCACCCTGGCGCTGGGCGGATGAACGCTCGGCGATCGCGGTCGCGGGCCAGGCGCAACGCATCGCGTGCTGACGAACAAGGCGTGAAGAACCAACCCGGCGCGTCTCGTTCCAAGCCGCTACGCTTTCGCTCCCCATGGATGTCCGCTTCACATTCCTCGGCACGGGCACGTCGGGCGGCGTGCCGCTGATCGCGTGCGACTGCCGCGTCTGCACGTCGACCGACCCGCGCGACAAGCGCACGCGCACCGGCGGCGCGATCGAGCTGATTGACTCGCGCGGCGGAAGGCGCACGCTGCTCATCGATACCACCCCCGACCTGCGCCAGCAGGCGCTGCGCCACAACCTGCGCCGCTGCGATGCCGTCATCTTCACGCACAACCACGCCGATCATGTCTTCGGGCTGGATGAAGTCCGCCGCTTCAACGCGGTGATGAAGGGCCCGATCGACATCTACGCCGAGCGCCACACGATGGAGTCGCTGCGCCGCGTGTACCCCTACATCTTCGACAAGAGCGCGAACATCAACTCCAGCTTCGTCGCCACGCTGATCCCGCACCTGATCGAACCATCACAACACGGGCGAACGCCCGACGACGACCGCTTCGCGACGATGGACTTCTGGGGCTTGCGCGTCACGCCCATCCGCTACCTGCACGGGCGATTGCCGATCCTCGGTTTCCGCATCGAGACCGCTGACGGCTCGCAGCCCGACGTCTTCCCGCTGGTCTACGCAACGGATGTGAGCGCCATCCCGCCGCACGCGTGGGGATTGATGACGGGGCTGAAGACGCTGGTGCTCGACGCGCTCCGCATTCGGCACCACCCGACGCACTTCAATCTCGACCAGGCGGTGGACGCGGCACTCCGGATCGGCGCGGAGAAGACTTGGTTCGTCCACATCGCGCACGAGCTTCTGCACGCGGAGATCGAGGACCGCATCCCGGAGAACATCCACCTCGCATACGACGGGCTGTCACTCGGCGCAACCCTCCCCCCCGACGCGACCATCGGCACGGTGAACGTGAAAAAGGAAGCGTGGGACGACTAAGAGTTCTGAGTTGTGAGTTTGGAGTGGTGAGCCAGAGAAGGCAGACACTCTGCGATGTTGTGGGTTGGAATTTGTTTGGTCTGGCTCCAAACTCAAAACTCCTGACTCACAACTCGCCCCCCCTCATCCGCTACACTTTCCCCCCCTATGGCCAACGCACGAGTCCTGCGCAAACGCATCAAAGCCGTCGGCAACATCCGCCGCATCACCAAGACGATGCAGATGATCGCCACGAGCAAGTTCGCCAAGGCCCAGCAGAAGGCCACCGCGACCAAGCCGTACGTCGAAGGCATCTTCGAGCTGGTCAACCAGCTCGCCGCCACCGCCGGCAATGTGTCGCACCCGCTCATCGCTGGCCCCGCCGGCGGCGTGCGCGGCAAGCCGCTCGTCCTCGTCCTCACCAGCGACCGCGGCCTGTGCGGCCCGTTCAACGGCTCGATCCTCCGCACGTTCACGCGCCTTCTGCGCGAGGAGCTCAAGGGCCAGGAGTTCGAGCTCGAACTCGTCGGGCGCAAGGGCGCGGCGTTCATGAAGTTCAACCGCACGCCGGTGAGCAAGCAGCACACCAACTTCGGCGACAACCCGCAGTTCGCCGACGTCGAGCAACTCGCGCAGTCCTACATGGACCGCTTCAGCAGCGGCGAGATTTCGTCGGTCAAGATTGTCTTCATGAAGTTCATCTCGACGTCGCGCCAGCGCCCGGACGTGCTGCAACTCCTGCCGCTGAAGCCGCCGGCCGCCAAAGCCGGGGCCGAGTCGAATGCTCGCCCGGTGGTGTACGAGTTCACGCCGAGCGTGGATCAGATCCTGAACGACCTGCTGCCGGTGACGGTGAAGACGACGCTGTTCCAGGCGTTCAACGACGCGATCGTCAGTGAGCACGTCGCGCGCATGATCGCCATGAAGAGCGCCACCGACAACGCGGGCAAGATGGGCAAAAACCTGCAGCGCAAGTTCAACCGCGCCCGCCAGTCGCAGATCACGACGGAACTCACCGAGATCATCTCCGGCGCTGCGGCGCTGGAGTGAGCCATCGGCCTTCTTCTCGGGTGCCATGCTTCTGCTTTGAGAAGCATGCTTTCGTGTGAACTGTCATGCAGTTCGGAAGTCTCAATCGCGCTGGCGCTATTCGACCGAGACCATATCGCCCGACTTCAGCGGAAGATCGCGCGAGAGGTTCGGATCACGAATCTCTTCTGGGCTGAATTCGGCGATGACCTCGTTCCGGCCATCCGAAGCGCGCATCACTTTGACACGACCGACGGCATCCGCCGTCATGCCTCCCGCACTGGCAAGAAGTCTGCGTACTGTGAGTTGCCCAGGGTTTGGCAGTGCGTACGTTCCCGGACGCAGCGCTTTCCCTTGCAAGTACGCGATACCACCGCCCTCGCCATACTTCTTCCGATCCTTCGCCGCCAGATCCTGATACTCATGCACCTGCACCACTGTGCCCCTCACCTCCGCCAGCACACTGGCGATCGATGCCAGCGACTCCGCCACGCGCCGCTGCCCCGCGTACGACTGGTAGGCGACCAGCCCCAGCCCGACCAGAAGCACCGCCGTCAGTACCGCGTTCACTCGTTGCAGCATGATCCGCTCCTTCATCGCGATGGTAAAGCACTCGTCCCGAAAGCCGGCCACATCGCCAAACGCTTCGATTGACGCAGTGCGGGCCGCTTCGCTCGGCATGCCCCGTTCCATCAGCTCCCGCGCCCGCTCGTCGATGTGGAATTGAAACTCTTCTTCGATCTCCGCGCGC
Organism: uncultured Phycisphaeraceae bacterium; assembly: GCA_964391865.1. Taxonomy (GTDB): domain Bacteria; phylum Planctomycetota; class Phycisphaerae; order Phycisphaerales; family UBA1924; genus DASZQL01. The sequence continues at coordinate 599,432 of CAYMNQ010000002.1, read as the reverse complement.
ACACGATCCGGCGCGCGCTGGTCTATCGACCCCCACAGCGCCCATCGCAGCGTCGTCCGGTTCACGCCCCGTTCTCCGCCACGGCTGACGCGCGGCCCATCACCTTCTCAACCGCGGCGGCGAATGCCTCCCACTCCGCCGATTTGGTCTTCAGGTTCGCGCGCCCCGCCGCCGTCAGGCTGTAGAACTTCGCGCGCCGGTTGTTTTCGCTCGGTCGCCACTCCGCCTCGATGACGCCCCGCTTCTCCATTCGGTGCAATGCCGGGTACAGAGAGCCCTCCTCAATACGCAGCGCGCCGTCCGATTGCCGCTGGATCAGCCGCGCGATCCCGAAGCCGTGCTCGGCCCCAAGCGCCAGCACGCGCAGGATCAACATTTCCAATGTCCCCGGCAGCAGTTCAGCGCTCGAAGGGCGTCGCATGGTGTTCCCCTAGATAATCTATGGAAAGATACCGCGCGCTCGCGCATTGTCAAGAACAATGTGTGCGCCCTGCGCAAGCCGAGGGTTTTTCATGCCGATTGGGATGGTCCGAGCGATCCGAACCGAACGCCCGCCCGCTCGCGCGGGCGGCTCCATTGAACCCTGCCGCCGAGCCGATATTCACCGGCCCCCTGCTACACTCGCCCGGCTTCAACCACACGGAGGTCCCCGGTGTCCCCCAACACGGACGGCTCGCGCGCCAACTCTGCCCGGCCCCTGGGCCCGGTCTATCACGACGTCCTCGAGATGATCGGGCGGACGCCCATCCTCGAGCTCCGCAAGCTCAACGCCGCCTTCGGCTCCGCGGGCTGCAAGCTGTACGCCAAGCTCGAACTGATGAACCCCGCCGGGTCGATCAAGGACCGCATCGGCTTGTCGATGATCGAAGCCGCCGAGCGCGAGGGGACGCTGAACCCGAAGGGCAACCCGACGCCCACCATCATCGAAGCCACCGCCGGCAACACCGGCCTCGGCCTCGCGCTGGTCGCTGGGCAGAAGGGCTACAAGCTCAAGGTCGTCGTCCCCGACAAGATGAGCCAGGAGAAGATCCAGCACCTGCGCGCCATGGGCGCTGAAGTGGTGCTGGCGCGCTCCGACGTTCAGAAGGGGCACCCCGAGTACTACCAGGAGGTCGCCGCGTCGCTGGCGAAGCGCACGCCAAACTCGCTCTACGTCAACCAGTTCGGCAATCCCAACAACACCGCCGCCCACTTCGACACCACCGGCCCGGAGATGTGGGAGCAGATGCTCCCCGAGGGCGGCATCGACGCCGTCATCCTTGGCGTCGGCTCGGGCGGCACGCTCAGCGGCGTGGGCAAGTTCCTCCGCTCCAAGAACCCCAACGTTAAGATCATCCTTTCCGACCCGATGAACTCGATGCTGCACCCGCTCGTCAACGAGGGCAAGCACGTCACCGCCGGGTCGTGGCTCGTCGAGGGCATGGGCGAGGACTTCGTCCCCGACATCTGCGACATCGACCTGCCGGACGAAGCCATCGGCGTGACGGATGCCGAGGCGTTCCTCGCCGCGCGCGAACTGCTCGCGAAAGAGGGCATGCTCGCCGGTTCGAGCACCGGCTGCCTGATCCACGCGGCGCTCGCGTGGTGCCGCAAGCAGCCCGCGCCGAAGCCCGGCGCGAAACCGTTGAACGTCGTCACGCTGATCTGCGACACCGGCGCGAAGTACCTCTCGAAGTTCTTCAACGACTTCTGGATGGTCGACAACGGCTTCATCCAGCGCGAAAAACGCAACGACCTCCGCGACATGATCGCGCGCCGACATGCGGAGAAAGAGGACTACACCCTCAGCGAGGACGACCCGCTCCGCCAGGCGATCAAGCGCATGGCGCTCTACGGCGTGTCGCAGATGGTCGTGATGGACTCGCGCGACCGCGTCAGCGGCATCATCGACGAGGGGGACATCCTCCTCGCCGTCGCGCACGATCCGAACGCCTTCGAGAAACCCGTCTCCGACTTCATGACCCGCCGACTGGAAACCATCCGTCCGGACGCGAGCCTGAACGACCTGATGCCCATCTTCCGCGCCGACCGCGTCGCGATCGTGGTCGACGAGAAGGGCGCGTACCACGGCCTCATCACCAAGATCGACATGATCAACTACCTCCGCTCACGCGTGGATACCACCATGCGCTTCGCGCAGGAGGGGATGTTCGAGCAGGCGGGGAAGAAGTAACCAGGGACTCACCACGGAGGCACGGAGAGCACAGATAAGAGATGGTTCTGCGGCATTTGATGATGGCGCGAACGACGATCCCAAAGACCATTTCTCCTGCTTGACTCTTCGCGTTCTTCGCAGTCTTTGCGCTCTTCGCGACAAAAAAATCCTGACTCCGTCCTCCCCGTGTCTCCGTGGTGAATACGGTCTCTTCCGCTACGATGAAGGGTCAACCGAAGGACCCGCCATGAGCCACCCCGACATCCCCATGCGTCCCGCCACCAAGGTCATCCACGCCGGGCAGCACCCCGAGCCGGTGACCGGCGCCGTCATGCCGCCGATCTTCACCGCGTCCACTTACGCGCAGGAGTCGCCGGGCCGGCACAAGGGCTTCGAGTACTCCCGCTCGCACAACCCCACGCGCTACGCCCTCGAGCGCATGGTCGCCAAGCTCGAAGGCTCGACGATCGACGAATCCTCCGACCCCTCCTGCGGCGGGTTCGCCTTCGCGTCGGGCCTCGCCGCCATGACCACCGTGCTCGAACTGCTCGACGCGAACAGCCACGTCATCTCGATGGACGACATCTACGGCGGCTCCAACCGCCTCCTCAGCCGCGTGCGCGAACGCTCGCAGGGGCTGAAGGTCAACTACGTTGACCTCTCCGATCCCGGGAAGTTCTCCGCCGCCGCGAATGACAACGTGAAACTCGTCTGGGTCGAGACGCCCACGAACCCAACGCTGAAGATGGTCGACCTCGGCGCGATCGCCACGATCGCGCGCGAGAAGTGCCCCGAAGCGCTCCTCGTCTGCGACAACACCTTCGCCAGCCCGATCAACCAGCGCCCGCTCGAGCACGGCTTCGACATCGTCATGCACTCGGGCACGAAGTACCTGAACGGGCACTCCGACTGCGTCGTCGGCCTGCTCGCGACGAGCGACCCGGAACTGTGCCAGCGCCTGCGGTTCCACCAGAACGCCGTCGGCGCGGTGCTCGGGCCGTTCGATTCGTATCTGGTGCTCCGCGGCATCAAGACGCTCGCGATCCGCATGGAACGCCACAACCAGAGCGGCCTGCGCATCGCGACGTGGCTCGAGAAGCACCCGGCCGTTGAGCGCGTCGTCTACCCCGCGCTGCCCAGCCACCCGCACCACGCCGTCTATAAGAAACAGATGTCCGGCGCCAGCGGCATGATCACCTTCTTCATCAAGGGCGGGATCGATGAGGCCCGGCGCTTCCTCGAAACCGTCCGCATCTTCGCCCTCGCGGAATCGCTGGGCGGCGTCGAATCACTCGTCGATCACCCCGCGATCATGACGCACGCGAGCGTGCCCCCCGCGATGCGCCAGAAGCTCGGCATCAGCGACACGCTCATCCGCCTCTCCGTCGGCATCGAGGACTGCGACGATCTGATGGACGACCTCGAACACGCCCTCCGCGCGGCGATGCCCGCCGGTGCCCGGAAGTAGTTCACCGCGGAGACGCGGAGATCACGGAGAAGAGATTCTTTGAACGCGAAGATCGCGAAGAACGCAAAGTCATGAATGATTGAGTATCAGACAGTCCATTCTTCGTGCTCTTTGCGACCTTTGCGTTTCACGCTTTACCGCTCCGCGCTCTCTGCGTCTCTGCGGTGAATGAATCATGAACCACGCCGCTCGGATCATCGACGCCAACGCCAACCGCGCCCGCGAAGCATTGCGCGTGATGGAAGACGCCGCCCGGTTCCTGCTCGGCAGCCGCGCGCTGGCGCAGACGCTGAAAGACATCCGGCACGAGTTCGCTGCCGCCATGGCGCTGATGCCGGGGGGTGAGGGCGTGGGCATCGCGCACCGCGACACGCCGCACGATGTCGGCACGGGCATCAGCACCGAATCGGAGTACCAGCGCCAGGGCGTGCGCGCCGTGGTCATCGCCGCCGCCAAGCGCCTGACCGAAGCGCTCCGCTCAATCGAGGAATTCGCCAAGGCGCTCCCAGAACTGAAAGACGCCCCCACGCGAGGCCAGGAACTCGCCGCCAAAGTCGAACAGCTCCGCTATCGCGCCTACAGCGTCGAACGACGATTGCTCCTCGCCCTCGGCGCGGAGAACCGCGCACAGTGGAAACTCTGCGTGCTGATCACCGAGAAGCTGTGCGCCGCCGGGGGGGGAGGGCGCTCGTGGCTCGATGTCGCGATCGAATCCGTCCACGCCGGCGCGGACTGCATCCAGCTCCGCGAGCCTGAGCTTCCCGACCGCGAGCTCGCCGCCCGCGCCCGCCGATTGGTCGAGCATGTGAAGCCGCTCGGCGCGACGATCGTCATCAACGACCGCCCGGACATCGCCGTCATCAGCAAGGCCGACGCGGTTCACCTCGGCCAGCACGACCTCACCGTCGCCGAGGCGCGGATGATCACCGGCTTCGAACTCCTCATCGGCGTCTCAACCAGCACCCTGCGCGAAGCGGAGCACGCGCTCCGCGACGGCGCTGACTACTGCGGCGTGGGCCCTATGTTCCCCTCCGCTACCAAGCACAAAGACCGCATCGCCGGCCCCATGTACATGGCGGAGTACGCCGCCCACGAACCCCCGCTCCTCCCCCACCTCGCCATCGGCGGCATCACGCCCCACAACATCGTCGAAGTCGTCGCTGCCGGCGCGAAGGGCGCCGCGGTGAGTTCGTGCGTGTGCGCCGCGCCCGATCCCGGCGCGGTGTGCCACGCGCTGCGCGAGGCCGTCGACCGGCATCCGGTGGAGTAAGAATCAATGGTTCCTGTGCCACGACAATTCTGCTCTGAGAATTGTCGTGCCTCGGGCCCGCATCGACGCCCGGCACGACAATCCGGAGGAACCGGATTGTCGTGGCACATTTCCCGTGCCACCGACTTCTGCTCTGAGAAGTCGGTGCTCCGGAATTTCCTCCCATCACTGACGAGCCCGCGCCTCATTCCCGCGCCACGTCGCCGCCAGCAGCGCCGCGCCCCCCACCACCAGCGGCAGCGCCATCATCATCAGCGCCGCCGACGCGCGCTCGAACCCCGCCCGACCAAACCACGCTGCCACCGTCACGCCGCCCAGCAGCGCCAGCACGCCGCCGACCCGCGGCCACTTCCACGCGCTCACCCCGATCGCCAGCAGCGGCACGCCGAACACCGCCATCCACTTCATCGTCTCCACCGGCTGCTCGTTGTTCACGATGTGGCCCGCGCCGTCCATCAGCAGGAACCACACCCAGAACGCGACCACCGCCGACAACAGCAGCCGAGCGCCGAGCTTCAACATATTCATCCCCGTCCACACATGAGCGCCCATCACCATCTCCTTTCCGAAAAGCTAGTCTTCACTAACTGATTGGGAATTCTTGGCGTGCTCTTTCGAATCCGCCACTGACATTGCCGCGAAACCGCTCTCATTGCGCGTTTTCAGGGGCTTTTCACCCGGTCGCCAATGGCTGCCGGCCACGCCCCGTCCCTCCCCGCCGCTCGAAGGAACCGATCACGATGCGCCGCCCGATCAACTCTCTTCTCGTGCTCGCCGCTGTCGCGCTCACTCTCGTGGGCTGCGCCGGTCCGGCGAAGCTTGTCCCCGCGGATATTGATCAGCTGGCGGGCGAGCGTTGGAAAGGGACGCTCACGTACCTCGACTACACGTCGAACAGGCCGACGACGATCCCGTCATCGCTCGCGGTCACGCGCGTCCAGGCGCAGCCGAACGCGTGGGAGTTCGCCTTCGGCTACTCCGACGAACCCCAGGCCGACAACCGCAACACGCTCGTCCTTTCACCCGACGGGCGCACCTTCGCTGGCGAGACCGTGCTCGAGCGGAGCCAGCTCCCCGGCGGCGGCACCCGTATCGTTACCGCCGAGCAGGGCAAGGACGACAACAAGCCCGCCACGCTGCGCTATGTCTACACCATCACGCCGGGCGAATTCAGCATCACCAAGTTCGTGAAGTACGCGGACTCGCCGGGCGAGATCGAGCGCAACACCTATCGATGGAAGCGCTGAGCCATTCCGCCGCGGTCGCGAGAAGGTGTCGTCACCGCTTGCGCTTCGCTTCGATGCGTTCCGCCGCCGGACGGCGCACATGCGTTGCCATCCCGATCAGCTCCATCGCGCGGATCAGGTAGTAGCTCGGATCAAACTGCCACCACGACAACCCGTGCCGCGCCGACGTCGGGAACGCGTGATGGTTGTTGTGCCAGCCTTCGCCCATCGCGAGCACACCGACGATCGGGTTGTTCTTGCTGTGATCGCCGCTGCGGAAGGGGCTTGTGCCCCACAAGTGACACACCGAATTTACGCTCCACGTGATGTGATGCACAAGGAACACGCGCACCAACCCCCCCCAGAGAAAGCCCAAAAACGCGCCGTAGAACGACAGCGTCACCAAGCCGCCGATCACCGCGGGGATCAGAAGCCCCATCAGGACCCAGAACACAAATTGCCGATTTGCTGCGCACAGCACCGGGTCGCTGCGCAGGTCCTTCGTGTACCGACCGAGCCCCTTCGCGTGCCCCGCGAAGAGCCACCCGCAGTGCGCGTGGAACGCCCCGCGCAGAGTCCCCCACACCCCGCCTCCCCACGACCCACCCTCGTGCGCGTGCGGCGAGTGCGGGTCGTGCTCATCGTCCGAATGCTGATGGTGCTTGCGGTGCGCGCCGGCCCACTCGATCACCGGCCCCTGCACCGCCATCGACCCCAGCACCGCCAGGATGTACCGCACCGCCGCGTTCGTGCGGAATGACTGGTGCGTGAACAGGCGGTGAAACCCGACCGTGATCCCCAGCGCCGTCGCCAGCGCCATCCCGTTCATGATCGCGAACTGCGTCCAATCGAACGCCACGCCCCACGACAGCACGATCGCCACGATCAGCGCGACAAACGGCACGATCACCGCGCCCAGATTGATCAGCCGCACACGCCGGTCCGCCGGCGAGAGCGCCGTCGTCGGCGCGTGCTCCGTCCCGGGACCAAACGTCTTCGGCTCGATCAAATGCGATTCAGAGAGCCGGTCAACAGCCGGCACGGCGTCGAAAATCTGCGGCATGAAACGCGGCACTCCTTCAAGCCCTTCGAGAGGGCCGAGGCCGCTCTCCAGCGAAAGGCGCCGCTCGGGCACGCGCGACTCTCATGAGCCAAGGGGCTCTGATTCAGCGACCCGGATGGGCCGGCGCGCGTGTTGCACAAAGAGTGTAGGCGCAATCACGCGCCGCCGTCGTTTGTGTCTGCGTTAGATTCGACATTTCGTTGGCGGCGCGTCGCGATGGCCGATTCCGACCGACTCCAGCCCGCGCCGAGTTGCCGTCAACACCGCCACACGCACACACGAGTCAGCCAACGCAAGCACCGAGCCACACGCCGCCGGCTTCAAGCTTCAAGCTTCGAGCTTCAAGCTTCAAGCTTCAAGCCCCAGGCCCCATCCCCCAAGCCCGACACTCCTACCCGTAGTGCGACACCGATCGCGCAATCTTCAGTCCATCATTCAGAAAGAACACCTCCGCCGAAACCTCACCCTCCGGCGGCGTGTTGTGGCTGTGACGCATGTACGTCAGGATCACCGACTCCAGCCCCGTGGCGATCACCCGCGGCTCGAACCGCAGCGCCGGATTCCGCTCCAGCGCCCGCGCGAAGTATTCACGCACCGCCGGGATCCCCTCGAGAAACAGCGCATCACTCCCGTTGTACCGCTTGATGAACGGCGAGGAATGCCGGATCGCCGGGTCGTAACACGCCATGATCGCGTCGATGTCATGAGAGTTCCACGCGGCGTACCAACGCTCGGCGAAGGCGGCGGATTGGGTGGGGGTGGCGGGCATGTCGGTGCGGATGATAGCCGCAGAGCGTAGCGATTGAACGAGCCGAGAACTGGCGACGAAACTGGGACCGCATCATCGGGCCTTTGCGCGTTCCCACAGCACGGTGTAGTTGGTTTCAAATGCGGGGAATGCAACCGAATTTGGCCAAGCCTCATCGATTCCATCGAATGTGGACCGGATTGCAGCGCACAGTTCGCGCCATCCCTGCATATCTTCGTTTACGACCACGGTTGATTCAGGGCCGTCCAGATCAAAGCCAAGGCAAACAAGATCGTAACTCCAGCAATCAACTTTCCAAGAGCGAAGCGCGCGCACGGAATGCCACGAGGCCCTATCGACTTCGGTCTCATGCTCAAAGACGCGCAGGCCGCTTGAATTGCAGCAGATTCTCCAGTGTTTGTATCCATCATCGGCCATGAAGAACCGCGATCTTTCTCGCCTGAAACTGCACTCAATTCAGTCGGGCCGAACGGGGCCGGCCGAAACGACGAACGGTCCTGTCGCGTCGAGCCGCTCAAACGCGCACGGCGGATCGGTTCCCAGAAGCGGGACGATATCGGGATCCATCGCAGAAATCGTACGGACATCGTAGATCGCGAAACTCCCCGGATCGTCAGCAAACTCTTGGTCCTCATCGCCGCTGAAGAACCGCCACCCGCTGTCTTGGGAGTTGTCCGATGGTTCGCGGTACATATGAACCGCACTCGTCGTTTCTCTGTAGCAACGAGTCTTGACGCGATGACGTACCCAAAGTGCGCAAGGTCTATTTCGCAGTCCATATCGAACTCAACATGGCTCGCCGGGCACACTCACGCCGACCGCCGCACATACACCTCGCCCAGCTTCGCCAGCGCATCAACATCCCCCGCGTCCGCCAGCCGCTTAACTTCGTCGAGCATGCGGATCGTCGCCGGCTCAAAGCACGGCTCGGACGGGTCTTCATCGGGAATGACCGCCTCCGCTTCAACGCGCACAGCGAACGGGCCAAACTTGGCGCGGCCCTCGAACCACTCCGCGACCTTGATTCGTCTTCCTGGCAGTTTCATATCACCACTCGATGAAGTGTACCGTCACCAACCGCGCTGTTCCATCTTTTTTCGACCACGACCACACCGCCTTGGCTCGCGTGCCGTCAGCGAGCAGGATTTCAACTTCGGCCACGGGCAACGGCTCATCATCCGGGCGTTCGCGGATTAGCCTGCCTTCCATGGTCAGCGAAACCGCCTGCCATCCGGGAATGTGCCGACGTCGAAGCCGGTGTGTCGCGTGCCGCGTGAAGAGAAACTGCTCCCGCGCGAGCGCGTCTGTGATGTTTCGGAACAACTCCCCCATCAAATCACCGAATCACGCGTCGAGATATTGTGCGCCGGTGCCGTGTTCAGCGTCACCAGCTTCATCTCCTGCACCCGCTTGGCATCCTCCGGCTCCACATAGTCCGAATGGCACGACGCCTTCTCGCCCTTCTCCACCCCCACGGCCTTCTTCGTCTTCGCCGCCAGCTTGTGAATCTCCTCCGGGCTGAGGACGCCGCGTTTTTCCAGAATCTCGCGCTGCTCGGGCGTCAGTGCCGCCGTCTTCACCGGCGCGCCGGGTTTCGCGCCAACCTTAGCCCCGTGCGATGACTCATCCGCGTTCCGCTCGAAGCCGTCCGCCTTGCCCGATGCGAACTCCTGGATCTCCTTGCTGATGCGGACGCTGCACCAATCGTGCCCGCACATGGCGCAGAAATCGGTATCGACATCGAGGTCCTCATCGTGGTACGCGCGGGCCGTGTCCGGGTCGAAGCTCAGCTCGAAATGCTTCTCCCAGTTCAGCGCCGCGCGGGCCTTGGTGAGTTCATCATCCTGATCGCGCGCCCCCGGGATGCCCAGCGCGATGTCCGCCGCGTGGGCCGCGATCCTGTACGCGATGCACCCCTGCTTCACATCATCGCGCTTGGGCAAGCCGAGATGTTCCTTCGGCGTCACATAGCACAGCATCGCCGCCCCGTGGTACGCCATCGCCGTCGCGCCGATGCAGCTGGTGATGTGGTCGTAGCCCGGGAACATGTCCGTCACCAGCGGCCCGAGCACATAGAACGGCGCGCCGTGGCACAGCGTCCGCTGGATCTTCGCGTTGTATTCAATCTGATCGAACGGCACATGCCCCGGCCCCTCAATCATCACCTGCACGCCGCGGCGCCAGGCGCGCTCCGTCAGTTCGCCCAGCGTCTCGAGCTCCGCCAGCTGCGCATCGTCCGTCGCGTCCGCCAGCCCGCCGGGACGGAGACCATCACCGATTGAGAACGTCACGTCATACGCGCGCAGGATGTCGCAGATCTCCTCCCAGTGCGTGTACATCGGGTTCTCGTCGTTGTGCACGAGCATCCACTTCGCGAGCAAAGACCCGCCGCGCGAGACGATCCCGATCAGCCGCTGCTTCACGTACTTCAGGTGCGCCCGCCGAACGCCCGCGTGGATCGTGAAGTAGTCGACGCCCTGCCGCCCCTGATGGTGCAGCGAATCCTCGATCACATCCCACGACAAATCCTCGATCTTCCGCCCGATGATCATCGAGTAGATCGGCACCGTGCCGATCGGCACCGTCGAGTGCTTGCAGAACGCGTCGCGGCACGCCTCGATATCCCCGCCCGTCGACAGGTCCATCACCGTGTCCGCGCCCCAGCGCACGGCCCAGTCGAGCTTCTCGATCTCTTCATCCGTGCCGCTCGAGACCGGCGACGCGCCCATGTTCGCGTTGATCTTCGTCAGGCTCGCGCGCCCGATGCACATCGGGTCCAGCTTGTGCGCCAGGTGATTGATGTTCGCCGGGATCACCATCCGCCCTGCCGCGACCTCATCCCGCACCGCCAGATCGCCGCGCCCGGGGAACAGCACATCAAAGTGCGTCTCGCGCTCCGCCACCCGCTTCATCTGCGGCGTGACGATGCCGAGCCGCGCGAACTCCAGCTGCGTCCGCGCCTCGAACCCCTTGGGACGCCGCACGCATAGCCGCTCGCCGTGAGCGGTGTCGAACTCGACGACATCGAATGCGGCGCTCACGCAGGGAGAGGCATCGAGGCATCCAGCCATCGAGCCATCAAGTAAAGCGGAGCCGCGATCGCGAGAGGCTCCACCACAGCACCCATCGCCGCGAGCCCCGGCCGCCGCCGCTCGCTTCACGCTCGGCACATGCGGGTTCGACGACCGCACCTCGCCAATCCAATCACACCGGCCAGCCCAGTCACCGCCAGCCGCGGGCTCTTCTTCACTCGATGGCTCGATGGCTCGATGGCTCGATGACTTCCGCGCAACATCCCACCCCTCCGGCAGAAAATCCCACGCCGTCTTCTCGCTCGGCGGCGGCATGCCCGGCGCATCGGGCGAACTGAACATCAGCGCCCCACCGACATCCGGCATGTTCGCGAACGAGCCGGGCGTCGTCACGCCCGCCGTGTTCCCCGGATTCATCGCGCCCATCAGCGGCACGCGGAACTTCTCCGTCGGGCGGGCCGAGCCGTTGGTCGTTGTCGTTGTGGTCTTCGCGATCATGTCTTCGTCCTCTCCCGCGCTCGACGCGGGTTCTTTGGTCCCATCTCTCATTCAGTTCGCCGCGCTCCGCCGTGCCGTGCGATGCCCGGCTGCGTGATGGACACACACCGCCGCGCCAATCAATCGCGCGCGTTCACGAACTATCGGATGCGTTATCAACAGGTCGCTTCCCTCCGCCGGTCCGAACCGGTTCAGGTTCAACGGGTGCATCTCAGCGGCCATCGGGCCGCGCCCCGAGCGATAACCACTCCATCATAGTCGGGGTGCGACCGCGTTGCCCGCGTCCAACGCCGTGCCACCACAGGCCGCGGCTCGGAGCGGACTGTGGCACCCCTCGCGCCCGAATCGCGCCCTCCACCGACTCGCCCGCCCGCGCCCATCGCTACAAGTCACGATCTGTGCGCGCGCCCGTGACACGCGCGGCACCCCGAGCGAGAAAATTCGAACGTTCCCGAAAAGTTCCGCCGAACCGCGTGCCCGCGTCGTCCCAACGTGTCCCGCGCACGTCGCCGCGACCCGCAAGTCCATCACTGTGCGCGCGCCGGTGACGCACCGCCCCTTGTACGGAGGCCCCGCGCGTCGTAGCACGGGACTCCCGCGCACGCCGCCGACTGGCCAGCGACCGGCGTCCGCGCACTCACCACCAGTTCCCTCGCGCGCCCGGCCATCAACCGCCGCGCGAGCGAACACACACGCAAGCGCCAACGCGCGAGCCGGCACCCGCCGACCCGCGCCGCGGCGGCCCGCCGGCGGGTTCCTTTTTTTCGCACCGCACGCCCGATCGCCGCACGACACCACAGAACACCAGAACACACCGCACAATCAACCAACCACCGAGAACTCGACCAACAGCACCGAAGCCCGCGAATTCGCGGACCTTCCCCCTTTCCCCACGCGCGCAGCCCGCATGCTCACACGTCCCGCGCGCGCCTGGCGCGGGTCATCTCCCCCGTTCCGGTCGATGTCGCCCGGAGCGCCGCTCGGCGCCGACCGCTTTTCCCCCTGGACGGAGCCTCCCATGAACCTCGGAAAGGGTCTCGCGTTCTCGGCCCTCGGCGCCCTCGCCGGCGCGATCGTGTGGGTCATCCTCATCCAACTCACCGGCTGGAGCCTCTGGCTGCTCGCCCCGCTCGTCGGCGGCGGGGCGGGCTACGGCATGATGCGCGCCACCCAGATGCGCGGCGGCTCGACCGCCGGTCTGCTCGCCGTCGCCGTCACCGTGCTTGCGATCTTCGGCGCGCGATTCTTCGTCGTGAACTCCTTCGTCAACAGTGAACTGACCGCCGATACAGAAGAAGAGTCCATCGAGTATCTCGCCGGCGACGTCGCGAACGAGTGGATGAACGACGACATCGAAACCATGACCGAAGACGGCGACTACACCGAAGCCGTCTACGCCGAAGCGCACGAGCGCTGGGCCGCCATGACCGGCGCGGAGCGGGACGAGTACACCGCGCACATCAACGAGAACACCGCTGTCGTGGGCGCGGTGCTCACGCCCATCGCGCTCCTCTTCGACTTCGGCCTGATCGGCACCATGTGCACGGTCCTCGCCGCCGGCGGCGCGTACAAGACCGCCAGCACCAACCTCGAAGAAGCCCTCATCGAGAAGGGCCAGGCGAGCACGCCCGATGAGGCGATCGCGATGGCCGCCAAAATGCGCGCCGAGGACCACGGCGGGATCACCGACGCGAGCGCGCTCACCATCCCCGAGTCGCACGCATCGGCCGGCAGCGGCGGGTTCTTCGCGTCGATGCCGATCCCGGAACCGGTCCCGGAAAAAACCCGCGGCTTCGGCCCCCCGCCCGAGGACATCGAGTTCGCGCAGGAGAACGAGCCGCACCGTGATGCCGCGTGAGTCTTCCCGCGATCAGCCGCGCGGTTCATACCCCATCCCCGCGTTGAACGCCGCCGATCCACCCCGCGGCACGGTCAGCGTGCTCCACCCGCGCCCGGCGCGCGACGAATGCACGCGGCAGAGCTGCACGATCTGCCCGCCGTGGTACGCCGCATGCGAGAGCGAGCGCGCGAGGGCCAGCGCCAGCGTGTGCGCCTCGCCGCGGATGAAGAGTCTGCGCGGCAGGTCGTCGTCCGTCATCGCGCCGAGCGCGCCCTCCAGCACGTCCCACCCGGTGCGCCAGTGCGCTTCCATCGCCGCGCGGTCGGCGAAGTCATCAACGAATTCCGAGTCGCGATTCCGCCACGGCTTCTCGCCGTCGGTGGTGAATGGGTTGGTCCAGCGCGAGCGCAGGTTCCCGCCGAGATGCTTCATGATGACGGCGACGGAATTGCTCTCCGGGTCGAGCGGGGTGCGGAGTTCCTCCCATGTCGTCTGCGCGGCCGCTTTCTCCGCCAGCGAGCGGTACCGTGCGAACTCCTTGATGTATGACTCGATCACCACGCTCGGCATGCGCTCACTCCTTCGGCGCGGGCAAGATCTCCGGCGGCAGTTCGCAACGCCACTGCCAGTCCACCGCCTGATAGTCGGGCAGCGCGTCGGAGACGCCCGCATGGTTCAGATGGCGCAGCATGTTCAGGCACTGGGCGCGGTGGTGCGCGCCATGGGTGGTGACATGCACGAACACCGCCGCACGGCTGAAGGTATAGCGCTTGACCGTACCCGGCTCGCCCGGCCAGTCGAGCGTGATGGTCGCGCCCATGCCGATCGTGCGCGAGCGCTCGGCGGCGTCGCCCAGGTCCGCCGCCGCCGCGTCGTGCAGCGCGAGGAGTTCGTCGGGCGTGCGCTCGACGACGGCCTCCAGAAACGGGCGGAGCGCGCGGCCCATCAGCCGATCGGTCCAGCGCCGCGACGCGCCGATCATGTGCGTGATCGTGTCGTGCAGCGAGCCGGGGCCCATCTCAAAGCGGCGATGAAACTCCTCGCGCGACAGCCCGCGGCAGGCGAGCAGCAACTCGCGCGTCGCCCAGGCGTCGTGCTTCAGCGAGATATCGAACGGGTCGGCGGAGAGTTGAGCGGTACGCATGCCGGATCTTACGCCGACGCCCCGGCTGGTAGCCTGAACCCCATGAAACTCCCCACACTCATGCTGCTCGGCTCGGGCGAACTCGGGAAGGAAGTCGTGGTCTCGGCGAAGCGGCTCGGCTGCCGCGTGATCGCCGTCGATAGTTACGCCGGCGCGCCGGCGATGCAGGTCGCTGACGCGTTCGAGGTGGTGAACATGCTCGACGGTGACGCGCTCGAAGCCGTCGTGCGCAAGCACCAGCCCGACCACATCGTGCCCGAGATTGAAGCGATCCGCACCGAGCGGCTCATCGATCTTGAGAACGCCGGCTTCAGCGTGATTCCATCCGCGCGCGCCACGAATCTGACGATGAACCGCGACGCGATCCGCGAAGTCGCGGCGAGCGATCTCGGCTTGCCCACGGCGAAGTTCGCGTACGCGGAGTCGATCGAGGAGCTCGAAGCGCGGATCATGGGCAAGGGCGGCGTCGGGTTGCCGTGCGTGGTGAAGCCGGTGATGTCGTCCAGCGGCAAGGGGCAATCGGTGATCCGCAAGCCGAAAGAGATCGCCGGCGCGTGGGAGTACGCCTGCGCGGGGATGCGCGGCGATACGCGCCGCGTGATCGTCGAAGAATTCATCAAGTTCGACTACGAGATCACGCTGCTCACGATCAAGCAGCGCCCGGGCGCCAGCGGCAAGAAGCGCCCGACGATCTTCGTGAACCCCATCGGGCACCGGCAGGAGCGCGGCGACTATCAGGAATCGTGGATGCCCTGCGCCATGAAGCCGGCGCTGGTGAAGAAGGCGCAGAAGATGGCAAAAGCGATCACCGACGAGATCGCGGGCAAGAACGGCGCGGGGCTCTTCGGCGTCGAATTCTTCGTGAAGGGCAGCAGGGTCATCTTCAGCGAACTCTCGCCGCGCCCGCACGACACTGGGATGGTCACGCTGATCGGGCAGGATCTCAGCGAGTTCGACCTGCACGTCCGCGCGATCCTGGGGTTGCCCATCCCGGAAATCCGCTACGAGAAAGCGGCGGCGAGCGCGGTGATTCTCGCGACTGAGGAATCGCCGAACGAGCCGGAGTACGAGGGGCTCGACAAGGCGCTGGCGATCCCGGGCGTGCAGGTGCGGATCTTCGGCAAGCCGAGCACGCGCAAGTACCGGCGCATGGGCGTGGCGCTCGCGACAGCAAAGACCGCGAAGGCGGCGCGGAAGCTGGCGATGAAGGCGGCGGGGCGCGTGCGGGTGGTGACCCCCTCCGGCGCGGCCGAGGGATCACGATGATCGAACTGCTCGCCGCCACTTCGAACCCGCACAAGCTGCACGAGCTGCGCGCCATCTTCGCGCCGCTCGGCTGGCGCGTGTTGTCTCTTGACGATGTGCGCGGGCCGGGCCCGGGGGGCGCGCCGGCGTTCCCCGAGCCAGCGGAAGACGGCGACACCTTCGAGGCGAACGCGACGAAGAAAGCGCTGGCGTACGCGCGAATGACGGGGTGCGCGTGTCTGGCGGATGACTCGGGGCTGGAGGTCGATGCGCTGGGCGGCGCGCCGGGGGTCCACTCGGCGTATTACGCGGGCATCGGCGCGAATCGCGTCGAGCGCGACGCGGCGAACAACGCGCGCCTGCTGCGCGAACTCGAGCTCGTTCCCGGCGAGCAACGCTCGGCCCGGTTCGTGTGCGTGATGGCGCTGGCGAAGCCGGATGAGCGCTCGCCGCACGGGGCTCGCCTGCTGCACCTCGCGCGGGGCGAGTTTCCCGGCACCATCGGGCGCACGCCGAGAGGCGCGAACGGCTTCGGCTACGACCCGCTCCTCATCACCAGCGACGGGCGAACGAGCGCGGAGCTGAGCGTCGAAGAGAAGAACGCACGATCCCACCGCGGCGCCGCGGCGCGAGCGATGGCGGCGTGGCTGCGCGAGCACGCGGATGCACTCGGCGGGTGAGCGCGCAGCGCGGGTGCCGTGGAACGGCCTGCTCGCGGGCCGATCCACGTTCGTTCTTCACTCGGGCTTCGAACTCCTTCCACCGGCGTGATCGGGCCGAGGCGGAGAGGGTTGAGGAGACAGGAGTAGAAAAGACAGGAGCGTGTGTCGCCCAGAGCGGCGCTACACGGCACCCGAGCGCGCGGGTGTTGCACACGATGTTGACGGCAATGGCTTCAACTTCCCAACAGCACTCGAACGCGCGGTTCGGCGCGAGGAATCTGCGAGCAAGTGCGCTGGTTCTGCTGGACTTCGCACCCGGGCGGTGTATCTGGTTGAGGGTTCCGCCAGCGCTGCGCGGGCATTCGTAACCCGCGACAAGCAAAAGAGTTATTACGAGCCTGGGCCGCGGGTGGTGGATGCGTGACGCCGCGGCCTACGCCACACAACAGGAGTTCCGACGATGCCGATGGCACGGGTGTTTTGCGCGCCGAGATTTCGTGGCCTGAATCGTCCCGCGATGTTCGCCGCAGCGGCGGCGATGGCGGCGTGCATCAGCGCGCCCGCGATGGCGCAGCAGTGCAAGCGCATGGTCGCGCTGCTTGACCCGTGCCAGGTCGTGCCGCCCATCAGCACCTCGCAGGGCGAAGGGTGCGCGGTCTTCTTCATCGACACGGCGACGAACACGGTGGCCTACGAGATCACCATCGGACGTCTGACGAGCACGGAAGAGATCGCAGCGATGCACGACGGGCCGGTGGGCGTGAGCGGACCGTCGGTCGTTGGGCTGCCGCTGGGCAATCCGAAAGTGGGCACGTTCACATATCCAGAAAGCGAAGAGGCGGACCTGCTCGAGGGCCGCTGGTACATCGACATCCACACGCACGACTTCCCCGGCAGCGAGATCCGCGGGCAGGTGGTGGACATGGTGGCGCAGCTCGACAGTGCACAACTCGTGCCCCCCGGCGCGTCGAACTCGAAGGGCTGGGCGATGTTCATGATCGACCCGGCGGACAACAAGCTCGACTACTTCGTGAACATCTGCCCCGGCTCGCCGCTGGGCTCGAACCCGCTGAGCGTGACGATCAACGGCATGGCGCGCCACACCACGAACGGCACAGCGCTGCACACGCTCCCCGCTGGCGGGTTCCCCAAGAGCGGCACATGGCTCTATGACGAAGCGCAAGAGGACGCGCTGCTCGACGGGCTGACGTACATCAACGTGCCGACCACCGCGTCGCCCACCGGGCAGATCCGCGGGCAGATCACGGCGGGCGTGGTACCGATCAACGGGCGGCAGGAGACGCCCTCGAACAGCTCCGCCGCCTACGGCTACGCGCTCGTGTCGCTCGATCGCGGCGCGGATGCGCTGGGGTTCGATGTCGATCACAACGTGGTGAACGAGACGCTCGCGCGCGTCTACGGCTTTGCGCCGCGCGGCGGTACGGGCGCATCGCAGCTTACGCTCGCGGCGCCGGCGGCGCGGAAGATCGGTTCGTGGACCTTCGGCGGCGCGAACGAGGCCGCCGTCGTCGACGGCAGGAGCTACTTCAATCTCCACTCCGCGGCGTTCATGAACGGCGAGATCCGCGGTCAGATCGAGCCGTTCGAGCCGTGCCCGTGCCCGGGCGACGCGGATCGGAACGAGAGCGTCGGTCTGAGCGACGTCGCGCTGCTCGTCTCGAACTGGGCGACCACGAACCCGATCGGCGATCTCGATGGAGACGGGCTTGTTGGCTTAAGCGATGTGGCGATCGTCGTGAGCAATTGGACACGAGTCTGCCGCTGATCAGCGGCGCGGGCCCCGCACACCACCGGGCCCAACCACCCCCGGCCCCGCCCTTGCGCGGAACGCCGGGTTCTCGCCCCGCGTCACCCCGCGCGGAGCGAGGATTGGTCGGGTTGAGCGCGGTGACATTCGCCGCGTCTCGCGGCGCACTCTTCTTTGCTCACCACAGCGTGCGCACGCGGATCGTCTCGGGGATCTGCTTCAGCCCGTCGCGCAACTGCTCGTCCTGCCCCGGCCCCACATCAAGAATCACATAGCTGTGGCGCGGGTCGCTCTGCAGGTACTCGGCGAAGATGTTCACGCCCAGCTGCGCGATCATCGTGTGCATGCGGCTGAGCACGCCGGGCACGTTGTGGTGGTAGTGCAGGATGCGGTGCTTGCCCTCGTGCAGCATGGGCAGCTCGACCTCGGGCACGTTCACCGCGCCGCTGGTCGAGCCGTTGTTCATGAACTTGATGAGCTTCGTCGCGGCTTCTTCGGCGATGCGTTCCTGCGCTTCTTCCGTGCTGCCGGCGACGTGCGGCGTCAGGATCACATTCTCCATCCCGCGCAAGGGCGTGCTGAAATTCTCGCCGTTCTCTTCGGGCTCGGTGGGGAACACATCGACCGCGGCACCGGAAAGTTTGCCGCTCTTCAGCGCCGCGGCGAGCGCGGAGAGATCAACCACCTCGCCCCGCGCGTTGTTGATGAAGCACGCGCCGGGTTTCATCCGCGCGAACTGTGCTTCGCCGAACATGCCTTTCGTGCTCTCGAGCAGCGGGACGTGCAGCGAGACGATGTCGGCGCGATCGAGCAGCTCGTTGAGCGTGCGCACCGGGGCGGCGTTGCCCAGCGGGAGTTTCTCGGCGGTGTCGAAGTAGATGACGCGCAGGCCGAGGCTCTCGGCGAGCACCGACACCTGGCTGCCGATCCGGCCGTAGCCGACGATGCCGAGGGTGCGGCCGCGGACCTCGTGTAATCCAACGGCGGATTTCTTCCACACGCCGCGGTGCATTTCGAGGCTGCGCCGCACTAGGCCGCGCTGCAGCGCGATGACTTCCGCGACGGTGATCTCCGCCACGCTGCGGGTGTTGCTGAACGGCGCGTTGAAGACCGACACGCCCCGCTCGGCGGCGGCGGGGAGATCGACCTGGTTCGTGCCGATGCAGAAGCAGCCGACGGCCCAGAGCTTCGGGGCGCGCTCGAAGAAGGCGCGCGACAGCTTGGTCTTCGAGCGGATGCCGAGCAGGTGCGCATCACCCGCGGCGGCGGCGAGTTCATCGCCCGATAGCGCCTTGGCGTGCGACTCGACGGTAAAGCCCTGCGCTTCGAGGAGTGCCTGAGCGCGCGGGTGGATGCCCTCGAGGAGGACGACCTTGATCTTGCTGAGCGGGTAGCTGGTGGCCATGCGTGGATGACCATCATCATCGGCGATTGGTGGGGTTGGCAAGAGGGGCGGGGTGATTCAGGCAACAGTGTGCCACCGTGGGTTTGGGTGCCGTGGAACGGCCTGCTCTGAGGCCGATCCACGCTCACACTTCACTCAGGCTTTGAGATTCCTCCGATCGCGCGATCGAAACCCGAGCGGGCATGAAAGGGCCGAGGAGCAGAAGTTGGGAAGACAGGAGCGTGCATCGCCCCGAGCGGCGTTGCACGGCACCCGAGACGGCCCCTACTCCCGCGCCTCGCGCGCGTACTCGCGCCCGCCCCACTTCGTCGCCCGCCCACGGGTCAGGTCCTTGCCCGCGCGCCGCAGCAGCCGGAACACCAGCCACGCGCCGAGCGGGTACGCGCCGATCCACCCGATCGGCACGCGCTGCGCCCGGTACACACGCCCGAGCGCAAGCCACGCGATCACCGTCGCCGCGACGCCGGCGATCAGCAGCGACCACGCGAGCGGCGGGTCGTTCCGCGTGAACATCACCGCGCCCGCGACCAGCGCCATCGGCCCGGCGCACGACAGCACCACGCCCGTCACCAGCAATCGGTACGCGCTGGCGAGCAGCCGTCCCGGCCGGCGGTGGGCGGCCTCGGTGTAGATGCGTTTCCAGCCGCGGGTGAACGCGGGCCACGAGCGGTACATGCTGCAGAGCAGCAGCCCGTCCGCCATGAACACGCCCCACTTCCTGTCGCGCGTCTTCCACTGCATCAGGCGTGCGAACGCGATGTCTTCGAGCAGTTCGTGCTTCACCGCTCCATGCCCACCCAGCGCGTCGTACGCGTCGCGCGCCCACAGCATGAACTGCCCGTTCGCGAACGCGCGCGGCTTGCGCGCGCGGTTCACCGCGTCGAGTGGGAACTGGCGCACCAGTTCGAACCCGGCCGCGGGCTGCGCCACGGACTCGAACCACCGTTCGCGAGTCAGCGTGCTGAGCAGGCTGAGCAGGTGGAGGTTCCGCGACTCCATGAGCGCGACCGCAGCGCGGAGGCACGCGGGATCGAAGACAGTGTCCGCGTCGGCGAAGAGGAGAAGGTCGGGTGGCGTGCCGGCGCGGGCCGACAGCACGCCCTGATGGATCGCGTGCACCTTCCCCGCCCAGTCGCTCGGGCACTCGCTGATCGTGGTCATGCTAAGGCGCAATCGCCGCGATTCGGGGAGCGACTCGATCGCGCGCCGCGCGAGTTCCTCCGTGCGGTCGGTGCACCGATCGAGCGCGAAGACGGCCCGGAACTCGCCGGGGTACTCCTGCGCGCCGATCGAGCGGACGTGCCGCTCGATGACATCTTCTTCGTTATGCGCGGGGACGACGAGGAGCACGCTGGGCCACGCGGCTGCCGCACGTTCATCGGCGAGGCGCAGCCCATCGCGCAGCGTGGGCAGCGCGCGCTCCGCCCGGATCGTGCGAGCCAGCACCGCGCCGTAATACACGGCCGCCGCGACGGCCAGCACGGCGAGCACGATCAACGGGATGGCGAGCGCGAGCGGGGTCACTCGGGCGACAGGCTAGCTGAACACGCGGCGGCTACTCGCGGTTGCCGTACAACCGCTTCAGCAGCGGCGAAAGAACCATCACGATCAGGCCCATACCCAGCGAACTGATGACGAAGAGCATGAAGTAGTCGGCCCGCCCGCCCATCTCGATGGCGGTGCCCTGCCAGGGCAGCTTGATCTCGCCCTTCTCGATGGCTTCCACCTGCGACGCGATGAGCCCGCCGCCGAGGTTCGCGATGAACGACGAGATGAACCAGATGCCCATGAGGAGCGACACGAAGCGCACCGGCGCGACCTTCGACACGAACGACAGGCCCGTCGGCGAGAGGCACAGTTCGCCCATCGTATGGAGGAAGTAGGTCGCGAAGAGGAAGAACATCGAGACCTTCGCGCCGGTATCGAAGTTCAGCTTCGCGCCCCAGACCATGAACAGGTAGCCCAGCCCGAGCAGGATCAGCCCGTACGCGATCTTCAGCGGCTGGCTGGGGTTCAGATTGCGCTTGCCCAGCGCGACCCACAGCCACGCGAAGACCGGCGCGAACAGGATGATCAGTCCCGCGTTGACGGATTGGAACCAGGTCGCCGGGATCGAGAAGCCGAGGAAGCTGAGGTTCGTCGAGCGCTCGGCGAAGACGTTCAGCGTGCTGCCCGCCTGCTCGAACGCGATCCAGAAAAACGCGTTGAAGAGCATGAAAAGGAAGATGGCAAGGACGGGCCCCTTCTCGCCGCGCTTCTGGATCATCACGAACCACAGCGCCGCCCCGACCACCGCGACGACGCACGCCGCGCTCGCGATCGGGTTGCCGAAGAACGCTTCGAGCCCGACGCGGATCTGCGCAAAGATGCCGACGTGGTACATCCAGCCGACGGCGGCGGAGGCGGCGCACGAGCCGATCAGCAGCGGCAGCATCAGGTTCGACTTGCCCGCGGGCGGCGCGCCGATGCCCTTCAGGTACACGGGCTTGAACGCCGCGTAGATCATCAGCCCGAGCACCATGCCCACGGCGGCGGACCCGAAGCCCCAGTGCCACCCCACCGTTTGGCCCAGCGTGCCACACACGAACGCGCACAGGAACGCGCCGAGGTTGATGCCCATGTAGAAGATCGAGAACCCGCCGTCACGCCGCGCGTCGCCGGGCCTGTAAAGCTGCCCGACCATCACGCTGACGGTGGGCTTGAAGTAGCCCGTGCCGATGATGATGAGGGCCAGCCCGCCGATGAACGTCGACATGCCGAGCCCGTTGTGCGCCATCTCGCCCATGCCGGAGACCGCGAGCACGACGTGCCCGAGCGCGATGACGATGCCGCCCAGCAGCATCGAGCGGTGCGTGCCGAGGATCTTGTCCGCCAGGATGCCCCCGACCACGGGCAGCAGGTACGCGAGACCGGTGTACCAGCCGTAGAGGAAGTTTGCGTCGCCCTCGCTCCACTCGCGCCCGCTGTCGTGCGTGTTGGCGGCGATCACAACCTTGAACGGCTTCTCTTCCGCTTCGCGCTTTGAGTCGGGCTTGATCTCGGCGGTCACTTCGCCCGAGTTGCCGTTGACGGTGAAGTAGACGCGGTCGTCCTTCTTCTCGCGCCTCGCACCGATGCGCAGCTTGATGGGCTCATCGGTGGGGTTGGTGACGTTGAAGGCGAACTCCGCGTCGCCGAACGACGCCTTGTCACCCTTCCCGCCGCGGACGACCAGCGACGTCGGGGCGGCGTCGTCGGCGACCCACTCTTCCTTGCCCGTCGCGGAGTCCTTCTGCTTCTTGAGTGCGTTGAGGACGAGCTTCGCGGGCCTGTCGGCGAATGCCGGGGCCGCGGCGGGCGGCGTGGTGTCGGGCGGCTGGCCGACGATCAGATGCGCGTCACGCGATTGACCGCCCAGCACCTCGGGTTCCTTCTGCCCGTCGATCTCCTTGATCTCGGTGAACTCGAGTGTGTTCGAATAGACACCGGGGGTTAGCTGGTGCGTGGCGGCGAGGGTGATGAGGTACAGCACCAGCAGCGCCCGCATGCCGTAGTAGCTGAACCGCTCCCACATCTCGACGATGAAGAGCAGGAACAAGCCGCGCGGGTGCCCGAGCAGCGTCGGCCCCTCGTCCCCGGTGGCGAGTTGGTCGGCGGGATCAGACGTCTCGACGCCCTTGTATGAGGCCATCGGCGGCTCCTTGGCGCGCGGTGTGGCCGCGGCTTGGGGATTGTAAAGACCCGGCCAACAGATGCGAAACCATCGCCCCGCCCGGCCGCCACACCCGGCGTGTCCCAATCGGATGGGCTTGGCGCTTGTCAGCCCCAGCCGGCGGCGTTCAACTCAGGCGCATGAGCACACCCACCAACCCCGCGCCGGCCGTGGCTCAAGGCTCCGGCGGCGGCTTCGTCGCCAAATTCCTCGACCTCATCGAGCGCATCGGCAACGCGCTCCCCGACCCGTGCTCGCTCTTCGTCATCGGCGCCGTCGCCGTGCTCATCATCTCCGCGGTCGGCGCGTCGATGGGCTGGGAAGTGCAGAAGCCGGTGACCGAGCGCGTCGCCGTGCTCGACGCCGCCGGCGCGCCGGTGCTCAACCCCGACGGCACCGCCCAGATGAAATCCGAGGTCCGCACCCAGCCCATCAAACCCGTCAGCTTGCTCCACGGCGAGGGGGCCTACTGGACCATCTCGAACCTCGTGAAGAACTTCGTGAACTTCCCGCCGCTGGGCATCGTGCTGGTCGGCCTGCTCGGCATCGGGGTGGCGGAGAAGACGGGGCTGATCGGCGCGCTGCTCAAGGCGCTGATGCTCATCACCCCCGCGGCGCTCCTGACCCCGGTGATGGTCTTCCTGGGCGTGAACTCATCGCTCGCGTCGGACGCGGGGTACATCGTGCTGCCGCCCATCGCCGCGGCGCTCTACAAGAGCGTGGGGCGCTCGCCCGTCGTCGGCGTGGCCGCCGTCTTCGCGGGCGTGTCGGCGGGGTTCAGCGCGAACCTTCTTGTCGGCGGCACCGACGCCACCCTCGCCGGCTTCTCCGACGCGGCGGCGAAGATTCTTGATCCCTCCTACAGCGTCGTGGCGACGTGCAACTGGTACTTCATGGCGGCGAGCGTCTTCATCCTCACCGCCGCCGGCTGGGCGGTGACCTCGCTGATCGTCGAGCCGCGCTATGCGGCGAAGTCCGCCGAGGACGGCGGGCCGCAGGCCCTCTCCGCCGAGGACGCCGCCGCCCGTGTCCTCACCCCCGCCGAGAAGCGCGGGCTGTCGTGGGGGCTGCTCGCGCTCATCGCCGTGAACGCGATCGTCTTCGCGCTGATCCTCATTCCCGGCGCGCCCCTTCACGGTAAGACCCCAGACGGCAAGGTTCGCTGGGTCGAGTCTGTCGTGCCCCTGCTCTTCTTCAGCTTCCTGTCGCTCGGGCTCGCCTACGGCATCGCGGCGGGCGCCATCCGCAGCGACCGCGACCTCGCCAAGATGATGGGGCGCACCATGGCCGATATGGGCCCCTACATCGTGATGGCGTTCTTCGCCGCCCAGTTCGTCGAGTTCTTTCGCTACTCGAAGCTGGGCGAGATGCTCGCGATCAAGGGGGGCGAGATGCTCGCCGCGAGCGGCGTATCGCCCTGGCTCATCCTCGTGAAATTCGTCTTCGTGACGATGATCCTGAATCTCTTCATCGGCTCCGCGTCGGCGAAGTACGCGATCCTCGCCCCCGTCTTCGTCCCCATGTTCATGGCCCCCGGCGTGAACATCAGCCCCGAACTCACCCAAGCCGCCTACCGGGTGGGCGACTCGGCGACCAACATCATCTCGCCGCTGAATCCGTATATGGTGGTCATCCTGGTGCTGGTGCAGCGCCTGATGCCGAAGGCGGGGCTGGGCACGCTGATCGCGCTCATGCTGCCGTACTCGATCGTCTTCGCTCTCACTTGGTGCGCGATGCTAGTCGTGTGGATGCTGATGGGCTGGGACCTCGGCCCCGGCGGGCCCCTGGTGTACACGCGCGGGTGAAGTCGGTGGGTCCGATAGCCGAAGTCCTCCGGTAGACTCCCGCGAACCGGATGGAGCCGCGACGATGCCGACCGAACCTTCCGCCACGCCCGACCCGTGCGTCATCGTCATCTTCGGCGCCTCGGGTGACCTGACGCAGCGCAAACTCATCCCCGCGCTCTACGAGCTCGAGGCGCAGGGACGCCTGCCGAAGGGGATGTGCGTGCTGGGCGTCAGCCGCACGCCCATGAGCGACGACGAATGGCGCGGCAAGCTCAAGCCGCACGCGCAGAAGCACGCGCAGAGCTACGACGAGTTCAAGTGGTCCGGTTTCTCAAAGAAGCTCCACTACCTCGCCGCCAGCGCTACCGAGGCGGACGCCTACCCGCCCATGATCCGGCGCATCAACGAGATCGCGAAAACCCACGGCACGATCGAAGCCGAAACCGCGCTCCACGCCGGGCTCGCCGCCCCGCTGCCCAATGTCCTCTTCTACCTCTCCGTCGCGCCGTCGCTCTACGGCCCGATCATCGACAAGATCGGCGCCAGCGGCATCGTCACCGAGGGCAAGCGCTGGTGCGCCATCGACCCCTCGAACGTCCCCTGGCAACGCATCATCGTCGAGAAGCCCTTCGGCACGGACCTCAACTCCGCCATCGACCTGAACCGCACGCTCGGGCGCGTGTTCGAGGAAGACGCGATCTACCGCATCGACCACTACCTCGGCAAAGAGCTCGTCCAGAACATCCTCGTCATGCGGTTCGTTAACACGATCTTCGAGCCGCTGTGGAACAACCAGTACGTCGACCATGTGCAGGTGAGCGCCGTCGAGTCCGTCGGCGTGGGCCGCCGCGCGGGCAACTTCTACGACGAAGCCGGCGCGCTCCGCGACATGATCCAGAGCCACCTGCTGCAGGTCGCCGCCCTCGTCGCGATGGAGCCGCCCAGCGTCTACGACCAGGACGGCATCCGCGCGGAGAAGATCAAGATCATCAACTGCGCGCGGGAGATTCCCGTCGAGCGCGCGCACGAGTTCGCCGTCCTCGGGCGCTACGGCCCATCCGGCAACCGCGACGACGACGACGGCGGGCTTGCCTACGCCCAACTCGAGGGCGTCAAAGCCGAGCGCCGCACCGAAACCTACGCGGCGATGAAACTCCACTTCGACAACTGGCGCTGGAGCGGCGTGCCCTTCTACATCCGCTCGGGCAAGAAAATGGCCCGCAAACTCACCGAGATCGTCATCCAGTTCAAGCGCCCGCCCGTCAACCTGCTCCGCCACGTCGAGGGGTACGACGGCCTCAACGCACGCCCCGCCAACCGCATCATCATCAACATCGCGCCCGAGGACGGCATCTCACTCCGCTTCGAAGCGAAGGTCCCCGGCCCCAACCTCATCATCGACTCGGTGAAGATGGACATGGACTACGCCGCCGCCTTCAACAGCAAGCCCATCGAAGCCTACGGCCCGCTGATGCTCGACGCGATGCGCGGCGACCAGACGCTCTACAAACACCGCGACGAGATCGAAACCGGCTGGCGCCTCTGCCAGCCCGCGCTCGACTCCGCCAAAGTCCGCACGTCGATCGAAGAGTACGCCCCCGGCTCGTGGGGCCCGAACTCCGCCGACGAACTCCTGGGCAGAGACGGCCGCGTGTGGCACAACCCGAGACGCGGCGAGACGAGATAGCCGGCACTAACAAATTGCTGGAGTTCTTTGGGCTTCATCCGCTAATATTTTTCAACAAGGTATCAACGACTCGACCAACGCGGTCAGGCGAGTTGCACGCGGTTGTTCCAAATAGAATTACGCATATGCAGCCACACAGCTGGGTTTGTATGCGAACAAACAACGAATAAATCGCGATACCCCTCAGAAAATTCGATATATCCCAGAACAAGTAGCCTGTGATTCTCGCATAGCTTATCGGACATGGAGAATCTGGGGTACACTTCCTCTGGCTCGCGGCTTACCGAAGGTTTGTTCGTACTGCCGATACGAACCGATACTTTGTTGAAGCTCGCTTAGCATGTTTCACAGGAGAACCGTCGTGACACCGTCGATGAACACCGACAAGGTGCAAGCCGCCTGCTTACCGGACAAGGTTGTCCAGTTAGAGGTCAAGGCAGCCGCCCCCGGCAAGCCCACCATGCCACGATCGGTCATGAACTCTCTGGACGAGTTGAAGAGCCTGATCCGCGAGTGGTGCGACGTGCGCCATTCGGTCATTTCTGAGTGCTGGTGGCTTGTGCTTGCTGATAGCGTGTCCGTTGCGATCCTTGCTTCGGTCGTGGACGAAGACGAGTCCCTCCTCGAGCAAGTGAGCGATTTGAGCGCTGAGGTTTGCAATCGCTTTCCCGGAAATATAGTCTTTGACCTCTTTGATCGCACAGAGGATCAGGCAGAGTTGATGTCGGAGTTCTTTGCGCACGAAGCCAGAGAGTTACCGCATGACGCAGGTGGGCACTCAAGCGGCGCAAAGCAGCGACCCGTGCAGGGACGAGGTGGCGCGGCTGTCTCCGCGCACCCGGAGCAGGTTTATCACCGGGCGGCATAAGTCGAAGCTGGACCAAGACGCCGGCCATCTGCTCGCCTCGTGCAACCATCACTTGCGGCTATTCAATTCCGCAATGCTACAGTCATGCCCCGATGCGGCGATTGTGCATCTTGCTGCGGCGGCAAGAGCCTTAGTGCATTGGTGGCTTCGAAAAACGAACGCCCCTCAGGTCTTACTCGAATTTAATGACGAAGAGAATGCAATTCGCAGTATTGGTGGGCGAGTGTTCGGGAGGCCCGCTCACGTCAAGTACCGAGCGATTCTCCACGAGGCCGATGACGTCATGAGGCGATGGAGCGAACGGGCATATACGACACCCCCAACTGAACTAAATGCTCGGTTTGATCGAGTCAGAACCAAGTTCTATGAGGGTCACTTCAAGCACATCGAAGCTGCTCTGAAATCGGATATTGAGAAGCGGCGCGATCGCCGTATGTAATGCTCTGGAGTGCAGTGCTTCAAGCCCACGCCGTCGCGCGCCGCTCGCTCAGAACGCCGCACTCGAACGCGAGATCAAAGAACCGCTCCACCGCCGCCCGGTGCGCGCTCGTCACCTCGAACTTCAGCAGGTCGTGCAGGTACGTCCGCGCCAGGTCAATCGGCCAGCCGCGCAGCGGCGCGCGGGCCGCGATGATCCAGTCCAAGCGCGTCGCGTTATGCCGGCGTTGACGATCCAGCACCGCCGCCGCCGCGCGCACCAGCTCCGACCGCGCGATCCCCGCGCGGCACATCCACATCGCGTACACGAACGGCAGCCCGGTCAATTCCTTCCACGCCGCCCCGAGATCGAGCTGATGCGGGTACAACCCCGCCGGCGGCGAGTGCGTCACCACCTTGTCGCCGATCATCAGCATCGCGTCGGGCCATTCATCGGCTCTGCGTTCAGCGCTCGTGAACGCCTCCGCATCAAAATCCACGATCACCGGCGTCACGCCGAATCGCTTCTCCAGAATGATCCGCAGCAGCGCGACCGATGTGTGACTATCCGCATCGGCCCGCACCTCGCGCACTTCGCTGATCGGGCGACGCGAGAAGAGCCGCACCGTCATCGTCGCCCCGTCGCACCCGATCATGCCGCACGGCACCAGCGCCAGCCCACCCTCAAACAACCCCGCCGCCCGCTGCGCATCGATCACCGACGCCAGCCCAAGATCAATCTCATCCGCCGCCAGCAAGTCGATCAACCGGCTCGGCGCGGTCAGCGTCAACCGAACATCGCTCAGCTTTCCAAGCCCCTCGATCAGCGGCAGTGTGTTGAGGTAACTCACCGCGCCGAGCCGAGCGGTACGCACTTCACCCGCCGAGCCAGTCAGCGGCGGCGCAAAGCGAGGCTCGATGACATCATCAACACCCGATGAAACGCCGAGGGATTCCATGCGGGAATGATAGGTGCGAAAAGAGCCCGAATCGAAGCCTCACGCGCGATCACGCGGCGCCCAATCCCGGCCCACTCCCCCTCAGGCGGAGGGCAGGGGAGAGCGGATGATGGGTGCCGTGGAACGGCCTGCTCTGAGGCCGATCCACGCTCGTTCTTCTCTCGTGCCTTGAACTCCGGCCGTTCGCGCCAACGAAGCGCCGGGTGCCGTGGCCGATGCTCTGATCGGCCACGATTCGGCGTCGCGGGTTCAATCATCATGGCCGAGCAAAGCCTCGGCCATGGCACCCTCCACGGCCTCGGTGTTCAGACTAGGATCACGCGCGAACACACACGCCGCGCGGAGCCGACGATGCCGCCGATGGTGAAACCCAAGTACCTGCTCTGCCCCAAGTGCGAGTACGACGTCGGCCCGAGCATCGCCGCCGGTCACGAACTGTGCTCCGAGTGCGGCACGGCGTTGCGCATCACCGCTCAGGACGACTACGGCAAACCGCCGCCGCGGTCGAGGACAGCGCGCGAGTGGTTCGCACAGAATCCGGAGAAATGGGCGTTCGTCCCAATCATGCCTGTGATCGTTGCGGCCGCGCTCGGCGCTCTGGATTGGGACGCACTCGCGAGCGTGGTCGGCATCCTCGCCATCATCATGTTCTTCATGGTCCCTGCCGCCGCAGCAAGACGATGCAACGAACTCTACTTCCATTCGACCGCACTTTGGCGATTCACACTTCTCTACGGTGCGTTGCTCTTGGCGAATGCCGCGATTGTCATTGTGATTATGGCGATCGGATTCGCGTAGCGAGTCTCCGTCACATCCCCGAATAGTCATACTCAACCTCATCCCCCCCACTGCTCGGCTCGAACGCCGCCGCGCTGGTGCCGATCGCGCCGAGGATGCACAGCACGCCGAGCGCGAGCGGCAGCGCCACGCGGAGCGCGACGCCGCGCGAGCGCTCGGTGAGCGCGATGGCGAGCGCCGTCACCATCGGCGCGAACGCCAGCAGCGCCGCCGACGCCCACGGCAGGCGCGCCTGCGTCATGCCCAGCAGCAGCAGCCCTGCGGTGAGGAGCGAGAGCACCGCCGCCGCCGGCGCTCCCGGCGCGCCGGCCCGTCGCCACGCGAGCAGGATGAACCCAACGCCCAGCGCCAGCGCCGCCGATCCCGCGAGCTGCGCGAGCAGCGCACTGCCCGTCATCCCCAAGCACACGGCGGCCGCCGCCGTCGCAGCGCCGACCACGAACAACCCCGTGCCGACGCGCGCCGAGGTGAAGCACGACTCGACCGCACGCCAGTGCGCCGCGGTGACGAGCGCCGCGAGCGCCAGCCACCCGCCGCCGACGATGGGTGTCCACGCGCGATCGAACTTCCACCACATCACGATCGATACGACGGCGAGCGCCGCAAGGAGCCGCTCCGCCGCGCGCCACGCCGGGCGCGATTCGCGGCGAGCGAACAGCAGACCAACAGCTAACGCGACGAGCGCGATATACGGCAGCCACTCCGCCGCGTCGATCGGCTTGGGGCGGATGCCGCGCACGCCGTGAAAGGTGGTAAGAACCGCGAGCGCGACGCTCGCCGCGGGTCCCCAGCTCCCCCACCGCCAGGGCGCGGCGCGCTTCGCATCGATATCAGCGCGCCACGGCCGCCGGGCGATGACGATCAGCACGAATGAAAACAGCGCCGGCAGTGCGGCGCTGTACAAAATGATTGATGCTTCCATGATGGAGAGAGTATCGTCGCCGGCTTACTTCTTCATATCACACTCGAGCGCGACGATGACGGTCACATCCTCACCCAGGCCCTGCGGCATGTAGTTGATGCCGAACTCGCTGCGCTTGATGGTGAAGCTCGTCTCGTAGCCGACCTTCTTGGTGCCGCGCATCTCGCCGCTGCCGGTGTGCTGCAGCGTGACGGTGATGGGTTTGCTGACGCCCTTCACGGTGAGGTCGCCCGTGACGGCGTAGGCATCGCTGCCCGCCGCTTCGAATTTCGTGGACTTAAAAGTCATCTCGGGGAACTGCGCGCTGTTGAAGAAGTCGCCGCTCTTCAAGTGATCGTCGCGCTTGCCGTTGCGCGAATCGACCGAGTCGGTCTTGACGACGACGTCGAGCTTGCAGTTCGCGGGGTTCGCCGGGTCGATGGTGATCGAGCCGGAGAAGTCGTTGAACGTGCCGTAGAAATTGGTGACGTTCAAATGCTTGATCTTAAAAACCACTGAAGAGTGGCCTGCGTCAACCATGTAAGCGCTCGCGCCGGCGGCGGGCTCGGCGGCGAAACTGCGCTCGCTGCCCACGCCCACGAAGAACAACCCAGCGCCCAACACCAGTGCCGAAGCAACAACATGACGACGGTTCATGTGCGATTGACCCTCGATAGCCCCAAGCAGCTCTGCGGACATCGCAGAGCCAAGCCGGGGAGTACGAGGATAAACCGCCGGGCGGCCCGAAAGATTCACCGACAGGACGAAGTCTCAATTAAAATGCAACTAAAGTTCATTACGGTTACGCTGCTCTTTGAACAATCTCGGGCTCGGCGGCGCGCAACACGATCGTGAAGACAGCCCCGCGGCCCTCCGTGCTGGCGGCGGTGATCGAGCCCCCTGCCTGGTTGATCAGCCGCCGGCAGATCGCGAGACCAAGTCCAGTCCCTTCCCCACGTTCGCGCTGTCGACGTGACGTGACGAACGGTTCGAAGATGCTGTCAAGTTGCGATGCGGGAATCCCACATCCGTTGTCCGCTACGGTGATAATGATGGGTTCGGCTGCATAGCTCACACTGTGCTCCCCGTTCCCCGTGGTGCGACTTGCAGAGACCGTGATGCGTCCGGATCCGGGCCGCACAGCGTCCAGTGCGTTCAGCAGCAAGTTGAGCAGCACTTGTTGCAGCGCCACCGCCTGAATGTCCGCGATCAGAGACGGTTCACATTGGACGAGGAGTTCAATGCCGTCCTTCGCGGGATCGCGGCCGATGCAGGCGATGCTGTCGGCGATGACGCGCTCGACAATTGAACTCGATTCGGACGTGCCGTCGCGCACGAAACCCAGCATGGCAGACGCGATCCGAGCCGCCCGATCGGTGCCCTCAACCGTTTTTTGCAGAGCCTTTTCGACAAGCCCGGCATCGTGCTTCGCCTGCAGCGCGAGCTGCGCGTAGCTCATCACGGGGGTCAGGATGTTATTGAACTCGTGCGCGATCGAACCAGCAATGGTGCCGAGTGTGGCGAGCCGGTGCAGCCGCTCGATCTCGCTTTCCAATTCGCGAACGCGCTGGCTGAGATCGCTGACTCGGCTGAGAAGCCGATCTTGATCGTTGCGATTTTGGGCGTGTCTTGACATATCCCGCCGTACCCCGGTGTGAACCCCCACCGGATCGGCGATGGCGGCATGACTCCTGAGCGTGCACGCGGGATGTAGGGGCGGTCAGGGCGAAGAGCGCCAGTCTGTGCCGCTTGGCGGCGTTTTCAGACCCCACCCGAGGAGCCAGGCTTTGATCGAGGAGGGCCGAAAATCTGAGCAACGAAGTGCCTCGGCCGATAACCACTCGAACCCGATGGACGTCTCCTGGCTCTGAATGCGTCGAGAGTCCTCAGTATGTTCCACGTGGAACACCAAGTTAATCTCGTGTCGGAGCCGCTCTCCGTCATGAAAGCGCTCTTCTGCTGTCAGCAGTAGCCGCCCGACATTGAGGCTTACTCCGGTTTCCTCCACGAATTCTCGGGTTAATGCGCTTTGCGCTGACTCCCCAAATTCGATGTGCCCGCCGGGAAGATAGTGGTAACCGCGCTTGAGGTTGGTGCAGGCCAACACAGTCGTCTCGTGGAGGAGAACGCCGCGGGCGATGAACTCGATGTGTGGATCGGACATGTCTTGCTCGATGTTCTCGAATCTAGGTACTATATCAAGGTGAAGGGAGGATCGAATGCACAATCAGAAGCGGCCGCGATTGGGAAAAGGGCTTGGTGCGCTGTTGAATTCTCGCGTTGAAGTACCGGCGCTGGCAAGTGGTGTAGTCGCCCCGGCACCGCATTCGGAGATCGATCAACCAGAGGCGGCTGATGGTCGTCCCTCACTCCAAATGATCCCGATCGACTCCATTGTGCCCAATCGCTTTCAGCCTCGGCAAGAGATCGACCCGGAGTCGCTCAAACAGCTTGCGGATTCAATTCGTTCGGCTGGTGTAATGCAACCAATTGTCATTCGCAAATCGCTTGCGAATGATCGCGGCGTAGCGTGGGAGTTGGTTGCCGGTGAGCGGCGGTGGCGGGCGGCGGCGCTGGCGGGGCTGGAGTCACTGCCGGCGCTGGTTGCGGATGTTGATGATCGAGCGGCGGCGGAGTGGGCGATCATTGAGAATGTCCAGCGCGAGGACCTGAACCCGATGGACCGCGCGTGGGCGTTCAAAAACCTCGCCGTCAAGTTTGGTTTGTCGCAGCTTGAGATCGCGGAGCGCGTGGGGGTTGATCGGTCGAGCGTGTCCAATCTCATCCGGCTCACCGAGCTTGAGCGCGAGATCCAGGATGCGATCGCGCACAACCGCCTGAGCACTGGTCACGGCAAAGCACTTCTCGGACTACCCCCCGGCGGCGAGCGGGTGGCGCTCGCGGACCGGAGCCGGCGCGAGCACTGGTCCGTGCGGCGGCTCGAGCGCTGGGTCTCGTTGGCGAGCGACGGAGTTGGAACAGTGGGGGAGGTCGACGCGCCGGGCGGTGCCGTCTCCGGGTCGGCGGCATTAACGGAGCTTGAGAAACAAATCGGCGATCATCTTGGCACACGAGTGCGCATCAGGACCGACTCTTCGCGCTCGAAGGGGAAACTGATCATCGATTTCTACAATCTTGACCAGTTTGATGGGATCACTTCCCGCATGGGGTTTCAGATGCGGTCATGAGCGGATACCCGCTTGCGGCGATCGACCCGGCGGTACTGGGGGATCAGGGCGGTCGGCGTGATCGGGTTTTGTCCGCCGGCATGACTAATATGTGCTGGACATGATATTGCGTTTCTCATGGGCTTCGCAACTTGCCTCATGAGAAGCGCCGGGCTATTCTGCCGCGCGGTTGCGGTTCATCGGGGTTGTTCGACTTGATAGGTTCTCTGTGTTTCGGGCCTGTTGAGTGGTGTTCCGCGCTGTGTTCGAAGGTTTGATGCAGAGGAGTATCGATGGCTAAACGTGCATTGTCCGCCCTCAGTGATGCCGATCTTCAGCGTGAGCTGCGCCGCCGCCAGCGCGGGACCGATCGCGCGGTGACCCGGCTTACAAAGAAGCGTGATCGGCTGTTGTTGCGTGTGGCCGCGATCGACGCCGAGCTGGCGAAGTTCGGCAAGAGCGCCGGCCGCGTGGGCGGGCGCCGGCGTCCAAAGAACAAGATGAACCTGTCGGAAGCGCTGCTGAAGGTGCTCAGCAACGCCACCATGTCCGTGACGGACGTCGCGGAAGCGGTCCAGAAGGCGGGGTACGTGACGACCTCGCCCAGCTTCCGCACGATTGTGAATCAGACGCTGATCAAGGACAAGCGCTTCAAGCGCGTGGGCCGCGGTCAGTACACCGCGAAGGCTTGAGCCCCCGAAGGACGCGCGTTCAACAGAATGGAAAGTTCATCGCGGCGGGCGCTCGGACGAGCGCCCGCTGTTTGTTTTCAGCTTGCGCGTGCGCGCCTCATCGCTCGCAGTCGCACTCGCCATCGCGGTGCCGCTTCGGGTCGAGCAGGTCGATGACGATCTGGGCGTTGTGATTGGCGGCGGCGATGATGGCAACTCCGGCTTCGACCTGCGCCTTGCCGCGGAAGAAGTCGACGACGCCCTGCGCTTCGCCCGCATCTGCGGCGGCCCGGGCGGCGGAGGCGCTCAGGAGCGCCCGGCCGATCAGGTTCTCATCGCTGGCGCGCGGGCTCAGCGCGTCGCCCGCGGATGCGAACGAGTCGATCAGTGATTGACCGCTCGACGCGATCAGCGCTTGCCCGCTGCGGATGGCGGACAGGCCGCTGTCGTAGACGGACGGGAATGATGGGGCGGTCGTGCTCATGGCGGCGCGCGGAACTCCTCGCGCCGTGATGTCGGGCCGATCGGGGGGCGGCTGGAGCGCGGGTTGGGGGACGAAGTTGTTATGTCGCGCTGGGAGGTGGTGTGCGCGGCACAGGCGTTACAGATGGAACTACGCCATGCCGGGCGTGGTCGCGCGACCGCACTACAACCGTCTCAGAGCAGACGGTTGTAGTGGCACCCGGAACCGTTGTTCCAGATGGAACCGCCGCGGACCCGGCGTGCCGGGTGTGATGGTGGGGGAACACGCACACTCAGAGCCGTGTGCGTGCCACCCGCTGAACATGCGATCGCTCGCGCCCGCGCGATCAGCTGGTCGCGGTGGTGTCGTTGAGGTCGGGGCGCTTGGCGCGGAGGACGAGTTCCGACTCTTTTTCCTGCACGATGTGCCCCGGCGGGACGGAGTGCGTGAGGAAGACGTTGCCGGCGACGACGCAGCCCTCGCCGATGACAGTGTCGCCGCCGAGAATGACGGCGTTGGCGTAGATGGTCACGCGGTCGCCGATCGTCGGGTGTCGCTGCCGCCCGTCGCGGACGAGCCGGCCCTGAGCGTCGCGGTCGAAGCTCTTGGCGCCGAGCGTGACGCCCTGATAGATCTTGACGTGCGCGCCGATGCGGGTGGTTTGGCCGATGGTGACGCCCCCGCCGTGGTCGACGAAGAAGCTCTCGCCGATGGTCGCGCCGGGGTGGATGTCGATGCCCGTTCGGCTGTGCGCCATCTCTTGGATGATGCGCGGCAGGAGCGGGACTTCGAGGCGCGTGAGCGCGTGCGCCACGCGGTGGGCGAATATCGCGTCGATGCCCGGATAACAGAAGATGGTTTCGTCGGTGTGGGTGGCGGCGGGGTCGCCGTCGAAGGCGGCCTGCACGTCGAGCGCGAGCAGCCGGCGGATTTCGGGGAGTTCGTCGATGAACTTGCGCGTGAGTTCGCGCGCCAGGCGCTCGTCGGCTTCGGGTGTTGGCTTCGCGGTCGGGGCGGGGCGCGCGTCGTCGCCGCGGGGTTCGATGTCGTGCATGTAGCGCAGGGCGGCGGCGATCTGCTCTTCAAGATGCAGCATGATCGGCGAGAGGAGTTCTTCGATATGCAGCGGGAGATTCTCGGGTGTCAAGCCGCGCCGGCCGAAGAAGCCGGGGAACATAAGATGGCGCAGTAGTTCGACGAGTTCGCTGACGGCTTCGCGGCTGGGGAGGCGCGCGGCGGCGAGATGTCGGGTGCGCGGCTCGCTGAGGATGGACTCGGCGAGTCGGGCCACGAGGTCCTTGGGCACGCCGGCCCCGGCGCCGCTACCGCCTGATGAATTGCGCCACTGAGAGTAGGTGCTCACGCGATGAGCGTATCCGAGTCCATCGCACCGAGGGAGCGGGATTGGCGCGGCCGCGGTGGGCATTTCAGGTATGCACGCCGGGTACGCCGACAAACACAACCCGACCGGTGCGTTGTGGAACAACTTGGTCATCGGATCATCCAACCACGCATGGACGGGGCGGCTGCACGCCGAACCCCGCGGCCCGAACGCCCCCTTGTTTGACGCCCTGCCCGGTCGGGGCTAGAACGATGCCCCTGAACGTCGCCCTTTGAGGAGTTGCCCCATGAGCCAGACCGCCCGCCGTTCCGTTGTGTGTGTTGTGCTTGCCCTCTCGGCGGGGGCGGCGACTCTCGGGATTGGCGGGTGCTCGAGCAGCGGGAACGCCAAGCTCGGTAGCATCCGCGGCAATCCGACGCCCGAGCTCGACACCACCAGCCAACGGCGCGACGACATTGACAACAAGCTGACGGTGACGAACGACACCAACTGGCGGCTGTTCAATGAAGAGTTGGGTCGGCTGTTGTTGCTCGAGAACCCGAGCCGCATGACGGCGCAGCCGAGCGGGTGGTGAGCGCGAGCGTGGTTTGATCGTGAATTCCATCGGCCGCCGACGATGTCCGGCGGCCGGTTCGTTTTTGGGCGGCGCGAGCGGTGGGGGGCTTGCGCTACAATCGCGTCCTTGCGTGGAATGTGGTCCGGCTCGGCGCGCGGCGCGTTCGCATCGCGGCGGGCGGATGGTGTGGGGCGCGGTGAACTGTCTTGGGAGATGGGTCAGCATCCCGGTCGCGTCATGTGCTGTTCGCTCCGGCGCGGGCGGCGCGGTCGATCCTGCCGCGCGCCATGCCGGCGATGTACCGGGTGAACTACCGGTGGGAATTCGCGGCGGCGTGGTGCATCCCGGCGGTGCTGGCGTGCGTTGAGCCGGGGGTGATCGGGGTGATCGCGGAGAAGGCGCTCGGTGCCGGGGCGCTGGCGATCGCGCTGCTGTACGCGGCGCCGCAGATCGGGAACCTGGCGGGGACCGTGTGGTCACGGGTGATGCGCGGCCGGGACCGCGTGCGCGCCACGAACGCGATGCAACTCGGCGCGATCGCGTCGGTGTTGGGGATCGCGCTCCTGCCGGCGAACGCGGCAGGGGTCGCGGCGCTGGTGGGGCTGGCGATCATCGCGCGGGTGTGCTTCTCGGGGATCATCGCGGCGCGGACGGACCTGTGGCGGGCGAACTACCCGCGCCATGCGCGCGCGGGCATCACCAGCAAGATCACGCTGGTGGCGGCGGGGGTGGTGGCGCTGACGTCGGGGGTGGTGGCGCTGGTGATGCCTTCTGACGCCGGTCATGCGCCGGGCGTGCTGTTCAGCTATCGCGCGGTGTACCTCGCGGCGGCGGGGCTTGGTCTCGTGGGTGTGTGGGCGACGTCGCACATCCGCTGGCGCGGCGGGGCGGCGCACCTCGCGGCGGAGCGCACGGCGCCATCGCGCGATGAGGACCGGCTTGGCGTCGGAGAGATGTGGAGCGTGCTGCGGCGGGACAAGCCGTACCGCGACTTCATGCTGGCGCAGTTCGCGCTGGGCTTGCCGAACTTGTGCGCGATGGCGCCGTTCCAGTTGGCGCTCGGGCCGTTTGAATTGGGGTACGAGTGGTCGATCCTGCTGACGCAGATCCTGCCGACAGTGGTCCCGGTGCTGACGCTGCCTCTGTGGGCGCGGGTGCTGGACCGGAATCACATCCTGCGGTTCCGCGCGTACCACTCGTGGCTGTTCGTCTTCGCGAATCTGTTCACGTTCGCGGGGCTGATACTGCACAGCCTGCCGATGCTGGTGTTGGCGCGAGTGATTCTCGGCGCCGCGTTTGGCGGGGGCATGATCGCGTGGGACCTGGGGCATCACGACTTCGCGGATCGTCAGCGCGCCTCGGTGTACATGGGCATTCATGTGACGCTCACGGGGATCCGCGGCGTGATCGCGCCGTTCCTCGGCGTGTGGCTGTTTACCAGCCCCCCGGGCACCGCGCCCGGCCTGCTCGCCGGCGCGGGGATGGGGGCGTTCACGTTCCTGCTGCTGGCGGGGGTGAGCCTGGTGGCGGCGCTGATGTTCGTGCGGCTGCACTTGGCGCATCGCGCGGGGAGCGCGTGAACTGCAAGGTGTCCTGCGCCTCGCGATATCAGCGAGGGTGATGAACCAACTGCTCCAATTCGACCGCGCGACCAGGGTGGGCGGGGCGGTTTCCCCTACACTTTCGGGAATGGCGAACGGGCCCGAACACTCAAGCGCCGCTGCGATACCGACGGCCGCGGAAGGCGGCCCGCTGCCCGCGCCGCTGGCGCACATCCCGCTGTTCAGCCCGCTGAACGAGGAGGAGCAGACGGCGCTCTTCGAGGTGATGCGGCGCCAGCGGTTCACGGCGAATCAAACGATCTTCTGGATGGGCGACCGGGGCGACGCGCTGTACCTCGTGAGCAGCGGGCGCGTGGCGATCACCGTGCCGAGCGACAAGGGCGAGCACATCACGCTCGACACGCTGGGTCCGGGAGGGATCTTCGGGGAGATTTCGCTGCTCGACGGCGGGCCGCGGACGGCGACGATCCGCGCGATCGACGATACAGAGGTGTTCTCGCTCACGCGCGCGGATTTTCACGGGTTCATCCGGCGCCGGCCCGATGTGGCGATCGACATGCTCAGCGTGCTCGGGCAGCGACAGCGCGCCAGCACCGAGGCGCTGCGCCACATGAAGAACCCCAACGTGGCGTTCGAGCAGCAGCAGACGGTGTGGCAGCGCGCCAGCGACGTAATCGCCAGCGTGGCGGCGAGCCAGTGGTTCACGCTGTTCCATCTGACGTGGTTCAGCATTTGGATTCTGATGAATCTGCTCGCGCCGGCGGGCGTGCTGCCGAAGGCGCTGGGGTTCGACCCGTTCCCCTTCGGATTGCTGACGATGGTGGTGAGCCTCGAAGCGATCTTCCTATCGATCTTCGTGATGGTGAGCCAGAACCGGCAGGGCGAGAAGGACCGGCTGCGGATCGATCTTGATTATCAGGTGAACGTGAAGGCTCAGACGGAGATCATGGGCCTGTCGCGCCGGCTCGATTCGATCGAGTCGCTTTTGCGAGGGCCCGATAATCTCGGACGCCCCTGATTGCGGAGCGACACCCCGAGTCGGGCGTGTCGCTCGGCGAGACTGAGACGCCGCGGAATTCCCCGGCGGCGCAACCCGACCCGTGCGTCTTGGAAGCGGCTGCGGGGCGTGCATTCACCGTGCGATTCGGTCGAAGGTGTTTCGCGCGCGTTCGCCGCGCCATCGCTGTGTGTGACTTGAACTTCGGAGATGCGCCCATGACCACCGCCGCACCGTCTGCCCCGGCCCAGTCCACCGATGTGCCGCACGAAGTGCCGAGCATCACGGGCGATATCCTGCTTGACGCGGGCACCAACGAGTTCGAGGTGCTGGTCTTCGCGCTGGCGGACGGGCACTACGGCGTGAACGTGGCGAAGGTCCGCGAGGTGATCAAGCCGATCCCGCTGGTCGCGTCGCCCAACCAGCACGCGTCGGTGCTGGGGATGTTCAACATCCGCGGGTCGGTGCTGCCGGTGGTCGATCTGGCGCTGCATCTTGGTTTGCGTGATGCGACGCCCATGGCGGACGGCAAGCTGGTCGGGCGCGTGATCATCACGGAGTTCAACGGGCTGCGCACCGGGTTCCTCGTTGACGCGGTGGACCAGATCCACCGGCTGAGCTGGTCGCTCGTGAAGCCGGCGCCGGATCTGAACGTCGGCAACGCTTCGGGCGGCGCGGCGGGCGTCAGCAGCGTGACCGGCACGATCGAACTGAACAAGCAACTGATCCTGATGGTGGATTTCGAGTCGGTCGCGGACGCGATTCTGATGGAAAAGCGACTGCACATCCCGAGCGTCGACAATCCGCTCAAGGTAGACCGCGCGAGCAAGCGCGTGATTCTGTGCGAGGACTCGCCCTTCATGCGCAAGCTGATGACGGAAGTGCTGATGTCCTCGGGCTACAAGAAGCTCGAGGTGTACAGCGACGGGCAGGCGGGGTGGGAGGCGATCAAGGCGCCCGGCGCCAAGATCGACGCGATCATCAGCGACATCGAGATGCCGCGGATGGACGGCTTGCGCCTGACGAAGCTCATCAAAGGCGAGCCGAGGCTCGAAGGCGTGCCGGTGGTGCTGTTCAGTTCGCTGATCAGCGAGGACAACGTGAAGAAGGGCAAGCAGGTGGGCGCGGACGTGCAGGTGCCCAAGCCGCAACTGCTCGAGATGGTGCAGCTGGTGGACAAAGCGGTGAGCGGCATCTCGATCTCGAGTGACCCGGAAAAGCCGGTGGTGATCGGTGGCGGGTCGAATCGCGCGGCGTGAACATCACGGCGGGCTGACATGGCTCGCGGCGGGCATGACGGGACCACCGAGTCGCCGGCTGGCGCGCTACCTTTACTCCTCAACCAATCCCTGAGGAGTGCGCGATGAACTGTCCGGCGTGCGCGACAACGGCGTTGCAGATGACCGAGCGGCAAGGCGTGGAGATCGACTACTGCCCCAAGTGCCGGGGCGTGTGGCTCGATCGCGGCGAACTCGACAAGATCATCGAGCGGTCGGCATTGGCGGTGCCGGGGCCGATGGGCGGCGTTGGGCGCGGGCGCGATGACGATGATGACGACGACGATCGGCGGTACCGCGTTGGGCCGCACGACCGTGTGCAGCCGGAGCGGAAGCGCAAGAGTTTGCTGGGCGAACTGTTCGATTTCTGAACACGTCACGCGCGCCCCGTACACTGCCGGAGATGCCAGCGAAAGCGCGACAAGCCGCGGTCGAGATCGTGCGCGAGCTTCGCGGCGCTGGTCAAGTCGCGTACTTCGCGGGCGGGTGCGTGCGCGACGAGCTGCTGGGGCTGGTGCCGAACGACTACGACGTGGCGACGGACGCCACACCCGAGCGGGTGGGCGCGGTGTTCCGCGGCGTGCGCGAGGTGGGCAAGGCGTTCGGCGTGTGCCTCGTTCGGATGCGCGGCGTGACGGTCGAGGTCACGACCTTCCGGCGCGAGAGCGGGTACAGCGACAAGCGCCGTCCCGACTCGGTGGAATTCTGCGACGCCGAGACGGACGCGCGCCGGCGTGACTTCACCATCAACGCGCTCTACATCGACCCGCTCGAC
This sequence comes from uncultured Phycisphaeraceae bacterium, assembly GCA_964391865.1. Lineage (GTDB taxonomy): Bacteria > Planctomycetota > Phycisphaerae > Phycisphaerales > UBA1924 > DASZQL01. The sequence goes on along the minus strand of CAYMNQ010000002.1, from coordinate 557,969 downwards.
GAGAGCGACCGCGCCGGCGGGCGCGTGATTGATTTCGTGGACGGGCAGGCGGACCTGCGGCGCGGCGTGATCCGCGCGGTGGGCGACGCGGATCAGCGGCTTGCCGAGGATGATTTACGTGCGCTGCGCGCGGTGCGCTTCGCGGCGAGGTTCGGCTTTCAGATCGAGGACGCGACGGCGGCGGCGATCCGGCGGCACGCGCGCGAGCTGCGGGGCGTCAGCCGCGAGCGCATCGGCGAGGAACTGCGGATGATGTTCGAGCGGGCCGCCGCGAACAGAGCGGCGGCGGCGCGGCTGATGCAGGAACTCGCGCTCGACGGGCCGGCGCTTGAGGATGAGTTGTTGCCGAGCGCTGAGTCGCGCGTGACAGCGACGCTGCCCGACTCGTGCTCGTTCGCGCTGGGGCTCGCGGGGTGGGCGGTCGATCGCACGGCGGGGGAGATCGGCGATGTGCTCGTGCAATTGGGCGAGGTGAGAGCGCGCCGGGAGGAACTCGTACGGCGGTGGCGGCGGGCGCTGTGCCTGAGCAACGATGAGCGCGACGAACTCGCGGGGACGCTTGATTTGTTGGCAGCGCTCGTGCTGGATGACGGTGGGTTCGGCGGATGGCGCATGGCGCGGCAGAAGCGGGCCGCCGCCGGGCGGTGGTTTAATGGCGCGATGGGGTTGCTGTCGGCGCTCGATCGCGAGCGCGCCGGAACGATCCGTGCGCGGCTGGATGAGCTGGCGCGCACGTGGGGCGGGATCGCGCCGGCGCCGATGGTCACGGGGGATGATCTGGTGGCGGCGGGGTACAGCCCCGGGCCGGGCTTCGCGCGCTGGCTCGAAGAGGCGTACGACGCGCAGCTCGAAGGAGCCGTGCGCGATCGGGACGCGGCGATGGAGTTGATCGCGCGTCTTGCGGGCGGGACGCACTGACCTGCATGAACAGGTCAGCGGCACGCTTCTTCACATGCTCATTGGCATAGGCGCGTCGGGACGACGACAGCATCATCGGCGAGCGCCGCGCGGAGTGATTCGAGTGCTCGCGATGTGTCGTGAGCCGGGGGGAGGCAGAAGAGCGTGCTGCCGCTGCCGGTGACGTGGACCGGCGCGCCGGCGAGGGCCGCCGAGGCGCGCTCGCTGATGTCGCGCAGCGTGGGGGCGACGGTCTCGGCAGGGCGGGCCAGGTCGTTGAAGAGAAGTTCGGCGCGCACATTCGCTGAGCGCGCCAGCTCGCGCGCGGAGTGCTCGCGGAACTCGTGATCGCCGCGTGAGATCAGCGTGTCGAAGGATTTGTAGACGGGGCCGGTCGGGCAGCCGAAGGGCGGGATGATGAGGAGCACATCGCGCAGCGCCGGCGGCGGTGGGGGGGTTCGCTCGAGACGCTCGCCCAGACCCTCAACGAGCGCGGGGCCTGGTTCGAGGAAGAACGCGACATCGCTGCCGAGCTGCATGGCGAGCGCGATGAGTTCATCGCGCGAGAGATCAAGATCGAAGAGATCGCGCACGGCGAGGAGCATGGCGGCGGCGTCGGAGGACCCGCCCCCCAGCCCGCCGCCGACGGGGATGCGCTTGTCGAGCTTCATCTGGACGGGCAGCGGGCGCCCCGCGAGGGCTTCGAGCAGGTGGTGCGCGCGCACGGCGAGGTCTTTGGTGATCGGCCAGTCGATGGGCGATTTCTTCGGCGCGCCGTCGTGCCACAGGATCGCGTAGCGCGAGAGCCGATCGTCTTCCAGGCGCGTGACGAGGAGTTCATCGGCGAGTTCGATCGGGTGCATCCACGAGGCGATGGGGTGGAAGCCGTCCGCGGCGCGCGGCGGGGCGACGGCGAGCGCGAGATTCAGCTTCGCCCGCGCGAGGCGGGTGATCGAGCGGCGGGGTGACGAAGGGGATTCCACGCGTGCGATTGTAAAGAGCGGCGCGGCGAAGGGTGAGCGCGCGAAGTACGACGCCCCGACCCGCAGGAACAGGCCAGTGGCACGGCTACTGCGCTTCCTCCGCGCGGCGGGACCATTCGAATTCGAGCGGTTCCAGTTCGCTCACGAGTTTGGTGCGCTCGTCGCCCAGCGACTGGCACTTCTTCGCGTCGCGCCAGACGTCCGGGTCGGTGAGCGCCGCGTCGATGGCCTTGATGCGGGTCTCGATCTTCTCGATGCGTTCTTCGATCTGCTTGGTCTTGAGCTTGGCGAGCGGGTTGTTGCTCGCCGCAGCGGGCTTGGCGGCCGATTGCTGGCGCTTTTTTTCTTCTTCCGCAGCGCGGCGCTTTTTCTCGGCGTCGTCGCGGCGGCGGGTTTCTTCCAGCGCGGCGGCGTTTGCTTCGCGCTGGCGGATGGTTTCCTTCTCGTGCCACTCGGTGTAGTTGCCGGCGACGATCTTCGCGCCGCCGTTTCCGTCGAGGACGATCAGGTGGTCGCACGTCGCGTCGATGAAGGCGCGGTCGTGGCTGATGACGATGAGCGTGCCCTCGTAGCCGTCGGAGTCGCTATCTTCATCCGGTGCTTCGAGCGCCGCTTCGAGGCGCTCGGATGAGGAGATATCGAGGTGGTTGGTCGGCTCGTCGAGGACGAGGAGGTTTTTCGCAGAGCCGAGGAGCGACGCCATCACCGCGCGGCTGCGTTCGCCGCCGGAGAGCCGGCGCATCGGCGCTTCCTGCTCGCTGCCCGAAAAGAGGAATGCGCCGGCGAGGTTGCGCGACGCCTGCTCGGTGAGCGTGACGTTGCCCTCCTTCAGCACGGCGGTGCGGATGAACTCCCACACGGGGAGTTCGAGATTCACGTGCTCGTGGCTTTGGCGGTAGTAGCCGACGGCGACGGAGGCGCCGACGCGCGAGGAGCCGGTGTCGGGCTTCTGCTCGCCCAGAAGGATGCGGACGAGCGTGGACTTGCCGGCGCCGTTGGGCCCGATGATGCCCCAGCGTTCGCCGCGTTTGATGATGATGTCGAGATCGCGGAAGAGGACTTTCTCGCGCCCGTTCTCGTCCTTGTATTCCTTGGAAATGCCGCGGGCGGCGACGACGATGTCGCCGCTGCGCTCGGCCTTGGGGAGCGTGAGGCGCATCTCGGCGAGTTCCATCGGGCGTTCGAGGGTCTTTTCGGACTTCTCGCGATCGAGGCGCGAGAGCCGCCCCTGCGCCTGCTTGGCGCGCTGCCCTGCTTTGAAGCGGCGGATGTACTCCTCTTCCTTGCTGAAGCGGTCCTGCTGCTTCTCGTAGGCGCGCATCTGCGTGAGCCGGCGGAGCGCGCGGGTCTCGCGGAACGCGAGGTAGTTGCCGGGGTAGTCGATGAGCCGGCCGTGCTCGACCTCGATGATGCGGTTGACGACGTTGTCGAGCATGTATCGGTCGTGCGAGATCATCAGGACCGCGCCGGGGAACTCGTCGGTCAGGAAGTGTTCGAGCCAGAGCCGCCCTTCGATATCGAGGTGGTTGGTCGGCTCGTCGAGCAGCAGCACGTCGGGGTTTTCGAGCAGCAGACGCGCGAGCGCGAGCCGCCCCTTCTGCCCGCCCGAGAGATGTTTCACTTTGACATCGAAGAATTCATCGGTCAGCCCGAGCCCGTGGAGGACTTCCTCGATCTTGTGCTCGATCGCGTAGCCGCCGGCGGCTTCCATCTGCTCTTCCAGGCGCTGCTGCTGCTTGAGCATCTTGTCGATCTCGTCCGGCGCGGCTTCGGCCATCTTGTGGAAGAGATCGTCGAGTTCCTGATGGATGCGGTGCAGTTCGGCGAAGGCGCCCTCGGCGGCGCCGCGCAGGGTTTCATCGGGGTCGAGGACCGGGTCCTGCGTGAGGTAGCCGACGCGGCAGCCCTTCTGGATGTTGATCTCGCCCTCGTCGGGCTTGTAGTGCCCGGCGATGGCGCGGAGGAGCGTGGTCTTGCCGCAGCCGTTTCGCCCCACCATGCCGATGCGGTCGCCGGCTTCAATGGAGAGCGAGCAGCCGTCAAGAATGATGGTGTTGCCGAAGGCGTGCTTGATGTTGGTGGCGGCGAGGAGGGGCATGGGTGGGGAGGGAGTGTAGGGGCGGGGAGATGAGAAGGCGGAAGGGCGGCTGTCGGAAGGCGGAAGGGGGGTGTGCCAGCGCGGGTGCCGGGGCACAGAGCTCTGGTCGTGCCCCGTGCTGCGCTGGTCGGACGAGCGGGGTGTGCTCAGGGCCGCATGCCCCGGCACCCGCCAGCGACCATCGTCCTGCGCTCATACCGCCATCGTCTTGGCGGGCGTGTCCGTCAGGATGGTCGCGGCGGTCTTGCTCTTCACCTCATCCACCGTCACGCCCGGTGCGAGTTCGGTCAGCCGGAACAGGCCCTTTGCCTTGTCCATCTGCAGCACACACAGATCGGTGATGATCATGTCGATGCACCTCTGACCCGTCAGCGGCAGGGAGCACTGCTTCACGATCTTCGGCACACCGCCCTTGGCGCAGTGCTCCATCGTGACGACGACTTTCTTCACACCCGCGACCAGGTCCATCGCGCCGCCCATGCCCTTGATCATCTTGCCGGGGATCATCCAGTTGGCGATATCGCCCTGCTCGGAGATTTCCATCGCGCCGAGGATGCACAGGTCGACGTGCCCGCCGCGGATCATCGCGAAGCTGTCGCTCGACGAGAAATACGCGGCCCCCTTCCGCGCGGTGATCGTCTGCTTGCCCGCGTTGATGAGGTCCGGGTCGACTTCCGAATCCGTGGGGAAGGGCCCAATGCCCAGCAGCCCGTTCTCCGACTGCAGCCACACGTCGATGCCCGGCGGGATGCAGTTGGCGACGAGCGTCGGCATCCCGATGCCGAGGTTGACGATGTCGCCGTCGCGGAGTTCCTTCGCGGCACGCTGCGTGATCTGTTCGCGGGTGAGGGGCATGGGGGAAGAATACCCGGGGGTGCGGCTTGCCGGATGCGGCTTGCGGCGCGCGCAGCGGAGTGCGAAGGTGTACGCCGCTCAACGCCGTTCCCTTTTCTGTCCCCGCAAGCCCCAGGCCTCAGACCCCAAGCCATTTCCCCAAGCCGCAAGCCGCACCCCTCAATCCGCCCCATGCTCGCTTGGCTCTACATCGCGACCGAATGGCTGATCCGGCTCGGGATGGTGCCGATCGTGATCCGCCGTCGGCAATCCTCCACGGCTCTTGCGTGGCTGGCGGTGATCTTCTTCCTGCCCGTCGTCGGTCTCGTGCTGTACCTGATGGTCGGAACGCGTCGGCTGGGCGCGCGCCGCGCGATCCGGTACCACGCGATGCTCGAGCGCGTCAGCACGCCCAAACGGGCCGCGCTCCTCCAGCCGCACATCGTGCACCCCGAGATCGACCCGCGCCAACGCGACCTCGTACACCTCGCCGAGTCGATCGGCGACTACCCCATCCTCGGCGGGAACGAGGTCGAGTGCATCGCCGACACGCAGCTCATGATCGACCGGCTCGTCGCCGACATCGCCGCCGCCAAGCTCCACGTCAACTTCGTGTACTACATCTTTCAGGACGACCGGACCGGGCGCGAAGTCGCGGCCGCCTTGTCGAACGCGGCGCAGCGGGGCGTCCGCTGCCGTGTGATGGTCGACGCCGTCGGCTCGGCGGGCATGCTGCGCTCGCTCGCACCGCAGATGCGCGCCTCGGGTGTCGAGGTCGTCCCGCTCCTGCGCGTGAATCCGTTGCGGCTCTTCCTCGCGCGCATCGACCTGCGCAATCACCGCAAGCTCGCGATCATTGACGGCGTCATCGCCTACACCGGCTCGCAGAACATCGTGAACCCCGACTACGGGCACAAAAAGGCCGGCATGTGGCAGGACCTGACCGTCCGGCTCATCGGCCCCGTGGTCCAGCAGCTCCAGCTTGTGTTCCTCGAAGATTGGTGCAGCGAGACGGGCGTCGTCCTCGAAGAGCCGGACCTGTTCCCGGAGGTTGCCGCATCGCCGAGGGACAAGGTGCCGGTGCAGATCGTCCCCAGCGGCCCGACCTTCGAAACCGCCAGCGGCATCCACGACCTCTTCGTCGCCGCTATCCACGAAGCCGAGCACCGCGTCGTCATCACCTCGCCCTACCTCATCCCCAGCGAGACGCTCATCACCGCCCTCCGCATTGCCGTTCTCCGCGGCGTGCAAGTGGATCTTGTGGTCCCGGAGCGCAGCGACCAGTGGCTCGTCGATCGAGCCGCCCGCGCCTACTTCGCTGACCTCCTCGGCGCCGGGGTGCGCCTGCACCTCCACCGAGAGGGGCTGCTCCATGCGAAAACCCTGACCGTCGACAGCGCGCTCGCCCTGATCGGCTCGACCAACTTCGATACCCGCTCATTTGAGCTGAACTTCGAACTCACCGCCATGCTCTACGGCCGGGAGGTCACCGACTTGATCCGCTGGAGCCAACAGGCGTACATCCGCCAATCCGCGCCGCTCGACCCGGTGACATGGAGCGCCCGCCCTAGGTTCGCCGCGTTCCTGGACAATCTATCCAGATTGCTCGGCCCCCTGCTCTAACCCGGCATGCGGCTCGCGGCTCAGGACGATCAGGACCAAAATCGCCCGATCCTGCCAACTTCACAGAACGATAGGGTCTTGAACGGTACAAGGCGGCCTCGAAGGGTGTATAGTTCTTGTATGAACGCTCCATACAATGCTGGTCAGTCACACTCCCATACACCGCAGATCGTCGCGGTGATCATCACCGGGGTCATGTGTTTCATCGCGGGTGTGCTGTCGAGCGACGCTGTCAGTTTGATCACCTCGCGCCAGTCCTCGGAGAGCGCTCCGCCGACGAAGACGATCGCCGCCTCGAAGCCCGCCGGGACGCCGGCGGCGGTTGCCGCCTCGGCATACGAGTTGATCGCGACGGCGGAGACGAAGTCGAACGATCCGCTGATCCAGCGGGCGTACTCGCTCTTCGCCGAGGGCGTGCGCCTGCAGAACTCGGGCGAGCACGCGGACGCGATCCGCAAGTACATCGCCGCCACCGAGCTCGATCCGACGCTCGCCGCCGCGTTCAACAATCTCGGCGTCGCGTACAGCAACCTTGATTCGCCCGAGGAGGCGATGGCCGCCTTCCGCCAGGCGGGCGAGATTGCGCCGACTAACGAGACCGCCAAGAAGAATCTCGATACGATGACCGCGAAGCTCAGCGGCGGGCGGCAGTAAAGAGTCACCCCGCAGCACGGCTATGCTCACTCCGTGCCGGAACAAATCCGAATCACCGATGTCTCCCCGCGTGACGGTTTGCAAAACGAGCCGGGTGTGATCGCGACCGCCGAGAAGGTCCGGCTGGTGGAATTGCTGTGCGCGACGGGTGTCGATGAGATCGAAGTGAGCAGCTTCGTCAGCCCGAAGTGGGTGCCGCAGTTGGGCGATGCGGCGGAGGTGTTCTCTAGGATCAACGCGCTTGATCTGAAAGCAGCGGGCACCGGGTTCGCCCGTCTCTCAGCGCTCGTGCCAAATGACAAAGGCCTCCAAGCCGCGCTTGACGTCAATCGCGCCGCCGGTCACGCGCTGATCTCGAAGCTTTCCGTTTTCACCGCCGCGAGCGATACGTTCTCGAAAAAGAACACGAACGCGACGATCGCCGAGACGATCGAGCGGTTCAAGCCGGTCATCGCCGCCGCCCGCGAGCACGATCTCGAAGTCCGCGGCTACGTGTCGTGCGTCATCGCGTGCCCGTTCGAAGGCCCGATCGCGCCGGCGCAGGTCGCGCAGGTCGTCGAGCAACTCATCGGCATCGGCGCGGACGAGATCGATCTGGGCGATACCATCGGCGCGGGCGACGCCGCCTCCATGCGAGCGATGCTCAATGACGCCATCGCCGCCGCCGGCGGGCACGATTTCAACGACTTCGACGAGCCCAACATCACCCTGCACCTGCACGACACCTTCGCCCGCGCCAGCGAGTGCGTCCGCGCGGCGCTCGACCTGGGCGTGATTTCCTTCGACGGCTCCGTCGCCGGGCTGGGCGGGTGCCCGTACGCCTCCATCCCCGGCAAGCGCGCCCCGGGCAACATCTCTACCGACCTGCTCGTCCGCACGATCCACGACTCCGGGTTCACGACGGGCGTCGATCTCGGCCGTCTCGCCGAAGCGGCGGCGTACGCGCGCGAGATCGTCGACCGCGCCCGAGCCGCGGCTGCGAGCACCAATGCAGGGGGTGGCGCGTGAGCGAGAAGAACCATGTGCGCACTGACCGCCTCGCGGCGCACACGCGTGACCCGAAATTCGCCGCCGTGGGCGAGATCGTGCTCGACCGCGAAGAGAAGCGCAACGCGCTCACGCCGCAGATGCTCGATGCGATCATCGAAGCCGCGCGCGAGTTGGACGCCGACCCCGCCATCCGCGCCGTCGTCCTCCGCGGCGAGGGCGCGATGTTCTGCTCGGGGTTCGACCTCTCGCTGTGCCGGGATGATTCGGGCGCGCTGCGCGAGCTCTTGATCGGCTTGTCGCGCGCTGTGCGTTCGCTCCGGCGCACGAGCAAGCCAGTCGTCATCGCCGCGCACGGCGGGGCGATCGCGGGCGGCTGCGCTCTTCTCGGCGGGGGCGACTTCATCATCACCGACCAGCACGCGAAGCTCGGCTACCCCGTGCTGCGCCTCGGCATCAGCCCGGCCGTCTCCGCGCCGACGCTGCGCCAGAACCTGAACGGGCGGCAGACGCGCGAACGCCTCTTCGACACGCAGCTCATCAGTGGGCTGGAAGCCGCCCGCATCGGGATCGCCGACCGCGCCGTTGACATCCCCGAGGACGTGACGCCGCGCGCTCAGATCGAAGCGGCGAAACTCGCGGAAAAGCCGCCCGGCGCGGTCGCCGCGACCAAGCGGTGGCTGAACGAGATCGACGGCTCGCTCAACGAAGATGAGTTCGATCGCGCCCTCGCCGCCTCGCTCGCGCTCGTGGGTTCCGAAGAGGAACGCCGCTCGCTCGAGGCGATGTGGGCGAGAGAGAAGAAGTAGCCGCGACCGCTCAGGCTGCCGACGCCAGGATGCGATCGAGCCGGTCGTACCCCGCGGCCATGCCCTGCTCCATGCCGGAGGCGAGGGCGCCGTCGCGGGCTTCCTTCGAGGGGTAGCGCACAGTCAGCGTCATGCGGGTCTTTCCGCTGAACTCCTTCAGTTCCAGTGTGGCGAGCTGCTCGCCCATCTGGGCCTCGCAGCCGAACTCGAATCGCTCGGTGCGCACGCAGCGCTCGGGCGGGACGAGCTCGCGGTACACGCCGCGCATCGACATCTCGCGTCCATCGACGTGGCGCCACATCCAGTGGAACTCGCCGCCGACGCGATGGTCCTCGTCGCACACGGTCATCTCCCAGCCGGGCGGGCCGAAGAGCCACCTTTTGAGGAGCTCGGGCTTCGACATCGTGTCCCACACGAGCCGTCGCGGCGCGTCGAACTCGCGCGTGAAGAAGATCTCGGTGTCGTTCGGCGTGGTGATTCTCAAGGCCCCGCTGCTCATCGTGATGGCTCCTTTTCAAGTACAGACAATGAACGATTGACCGTTATGAGTGACGCTGACGCAGCCGGGCGCCCGCCCACGAGCAGGGCAGCGCGATCACGACCAGCCCGATCGAGTACCACTTCGGTCCAAATTCAGGCCCTGAGTCCCATGTTGCCACGACCCCGATCAGGCTCAGGGCGATGCCGAGGACGCCGAGGATGATCGCATGGCGCATCGGTCTGGATTGAGCGAGTCGCGCGGTGATATACCCGCCGAGCACGCCGTAGACGATGCGGTAGCCGGTCGCGAGCGCCCACAGCGGCGTTCCCATCGGCTCAAACCAGGGCGGGTAGATCCCCGTCGCGTGCAGAACGACATCGGTGCCGAGAGACAGAACGACGATCGCCCCCAGCCCCGCGAGCAGGGCGAGAATGCCGCGAACCATCGTCCGCACGCGGCTGGTGCCGATGGTTCGATCGGGGGCATGTGATGGAGCGGCGTATTGGCTCATGCGCAGCCCGCCTGCAATGAAGTGGTGTCCAACCCCTCGACGAATTCATCCAGACGTCGGAGATGCTGCCTGCCCCCTTCGTCCGCGCCGTACTCCCGGATGACGAGGTCGAGCGCGCTCTTCGAGACGAAGGTCATCAGCAGGGTGACCAGCGTGCTCTGCCCGCCCAGGCCCGCAGCCTCGAGTGGGAAATTGACCGGCTCGGCATCGAGAGCGCCCCCGTGCTTGTAGACGATCCTCGAGGGCTCGACGAGTTCGAGGTACGTGATCAGGTTCTCGTAGTCGCGCCCGTCCGGCCCGTGCATAACGTGCCGCCAGCCCCCGCCGGGGCGGATGTCGATCTCGCGCGTCGTGGTCGTGAAGCCGTTCGGTCCCCACCAGCGCCCGACGTGCTCCGGATTCGTCCACGCCTTCCACACGAGCGCCCGAGGGGCGGCGAGCATCCGCGTGAGCCTGATCTCGCGGTCCGAGGGGAACGTCAGCGTGGTGGCTTCATCGCGCGCCGGGGTCATGCTTCGTCGCCTTTCTTGCTTCGTCTTCTTTCAACTGATCAAGCAGCGCATCAAGGCGGAGGAAGCTCGCCTCCCAGTGCGCCCGGAACCCCTCCGTCCACTCGGCGGCCTGCTTCATGGGCGACGCATTCAACCGGCAATAGTGGGCCCGCCCGCTGACGCGCCGGCGGACGAGCTTCGCCTTTTCGAGAACCCGCACGTGCTTCGATGCGGCTGGGAATGACATCTTCAGCGGCGCCGCAAGCTCGCTCAGGTTCCGCTCGCTGTCCGTCAGTTGGCGCAGGATCGCCCGCCGCGCGGGGTGCGCGAGGGCGTGAAAGACCCGGTCGAGATTGGGAGAGCGATCTAGAACCATGTGGTTTAAAATACAGCGCCCGACCGGATTGTCAACCAGATGGTTTGATATTTCTCACGGCGACCGCCGGGTGCCGGCCGCGCCGGAGCGGCGATCGTGACGCGTTCCACTATCCTGAGCCTGCCATGACCGACCTCGCCACGCTCACGATTGATTCCCGCATCGCCACGCTGAGCCTAAACCGCGTGGACAAGCGGAATGCGCTCTCGCTCGATCTGCTCGAGGCGCTGCACGCGCGCTGCGACGAACTGGCGCGGCGCGATGACATCATCGTCTGCATTCTCACCGGCGCGGGCCGGGTCTTCTGCGCGGGGATGGACCTGAAGGCGGTGCTGAACGAGCCCGGCGCGCCGGCGAAGCTGCTCTCACAGATCGCGGAGCTGACGATCAAGCTCCGCCGATTGCCGATGGTGACCATCGCGCGGGTGAACTCCGCCGCCATCGGCGGCGGGTGCGGGCTCGCGTGCGTGTGCGACCTCGCCGTCACGCACCCCGACGCAAAGCTCGGCTACCCGGAGGTTGATCTCGGCGTGTGCCCCGCGGTCGTCGCGCCGTGGCTGGTGAAGACGATCGGCGCCGGTGTGGCCCGGCGCGTGCTGCTGCAGGGCGGCACGATGAGCGGGCAGCGAGCGTTCGAGATGGGTTTGGTGTCGCACTGCGTGCCCGCCGAAGAACTCGACAAGGCCGTGAACGAGCTGGCCCAGCGCCTCGCACTCGCCGGCCCGAGCGCGCTCCGCGCGACAAAGCAACTCCTCAACGAGCTCGATGAGCCGGCGCTGTCGGCCGCCGTTCGAAAGGGCGCGGTCCTTTCCGCGCAGGTCGTCGAAGGCGCCGAAGCCCACGCCATGCTCAGCAAGGCTTTCGGCGGTTGACGAACAACGCTGAGCTGCCCGCACGGCCCTGAGTGTTCGCGCGACGCTTGAAGCAGGGGTCGCGCTTCAGCGCTTGGAGTGCGCCTTCGGCATCAGCGGCGCACTCACCTTCACCTTCGGCCCCACAACCTGCGGCGATTGGCGGTAGCCGAGTTCGGACAAGCGCGTCGCGGCGAGTTTCACCAGTTCGTTGATCGACGGGTTCTTCTTCGCCGCCCGGAGTTCGCGCAGGATCATCGAGGCGGCGTAGGTGAACGCGCCGTACGACGTCACGCCGTGCCGGTATTCGTAGGAATACTCGCTCTCCCGGCACGCCTGGATCAGCACCGGGGTGAAAGGGCCGAAGTGCTTGAGTTCCATTTTCTGGCGCTCGAACTCGCGCGGCTCGTTCCACAGCGCAACGGCGCTGCCGAGCTTCTTGGTGTCGCCGTGCTCGCCCAGGTAGCGTTGCTCGTCCTTGGCGTTCGCGGCGAGGTTCCGGCGGGAGAGTTCGAGCGATCGCTCGACCCACATCTGGCGTTTCGCGTCCCACTTCATAGCGCGGTGACGGATGTCGTCGGGGGGTGAGAGCCCGCGGATGCGCGGCCCGCCGTCGCGGACCATCCCGCCGCTGTGGCAGCAGTCGAGGATCGAAACGAAGTTCGTGCCGTAGGGCAGCTGCGAGTAGAGCTCGAAGAAGCGGTCGTCGGTGATGCAGTGCTCGGGCTTCCAGTCGAAGTCGTAGGTGCAGAGGCACTCGTCGCGGTGGTCGACGGTCTCATCCGGGCCGTAGTCGGGGATGCGGGCGCCGTGCCCGCTGTAATAGAAGATGCGGAGGTCACCCTCATCGGAATCCTCGAGCAGCCAGTCGAGCCGCTCGAGCACCGCGGTGGACGTCGCGCGATCGTTGAGCACGAGCCGGATGTTCTCCGGGTCGAAGCCGAGTTCCTGCAGCACTTCGCTCATGCGGAAGCAGTCGTTCACGCAGCCTTCGAGCCGGTCCTCGGGGCTTGGGTAGTCGTTGATGCCAACGAGGACCGCTCGGTGCTTGACTTTCGGGCGTGAGACGCGCGTGACGGAGCGGAAGTTGGAGAGCGACGCGCCCATGCCGCGCACGCCGCGGGCGGCGCGGACGGAGCCGGCGACGGGCCGCCACACGCACTCGCTGGTCGCGGGGCGCGAGAGGTACCACTCGGCGGAATGATTCATCACATCGCCCGGGATGTCGAAGAGTGTTTCGACCTGCGTGAAGTTCCGCGCGTTCAGCTTGATCGGCGCGGTGAGCACGCGGTCGCACTCGTTGAACAGGTGGTACCAATGCGCGGCTTTCTCCAGCGGCACGATGCGCCCGCCGAAGGTCGAGCGCACGCCGGGGTTTGCGATCTGCGAGCCGAAGGTCACCAGCACGCGCCCGGCGAGTTCGCCCTGATTCCGTGCGAAGGTGTCGTACGCGATCAGCGAGCCGAGGCTGTGCGCCGCGATCAGGTTTGGCTTGAAGTCGGAGACCTGCTTCAGCAGGTCCTTCCGCAGGCTCTCGCGGAGTTTCCGGTCGGCGGCCCACTGCTGCACCATGCCGATGGTCCAGCGGAGCGAATCATCGAGCTTCCCGCGGGCGGCGGGCTCGCCCGGCCCTGAAATGCCGCGTCGCCCGAAGAGCGAGCCGATCGCGTCGCCGATGGTATGGACGACGGCGCTGGCGCCCAGCCCCGCGGTGCCGAGCACCGCGTCGCCGATGTCGTACTTGGCTTCGGTGAAGCGGGCGTCGTACTCGAGGAACTCCGCCTCGATGTCGAGCTCGGGATTCCACGCGCGCAGCCCGTCGGCGATCAGGCCCTGCCACTCCGCCTGCCAGGAGGTATCGACTTCCTGATTCCCGACGCCGTGGACGCAGAGGATCCTGAGTGTGTGCGGCATGATGGTTCGCTCCTCGGTGAAGGCGGGCGCATGAGCGCGCTGGTGCGATCGCGCGCTCGGCGGGATGCCGAGCGCGGCGTGATGGTGATGCTGCCGATCGCCGAGTCGAACGGACCCCGGTGGAGTGCCCGCGTCGCGGGTTCACTGTGAACTATGAGATCAGAACCGGAGGGCGGCAAGCAACACGCGGCAAAATCGCCGAAGGTACGACTTCATCGGTTCGGCTGATCAAACGCTGGCTCACCCGGCGCGGCTCGTCGCGCGCGAACCTCACCCATTGATCTTCAGCACGATCTTGATCCCCTCGCCGCTCTGCATCAGCTCGAACGCCTTGGGGTACTGCTCCATCGGCAGTTCGTGCGTGATGACTTTGTTCAGCGGCAGCTTGTGGGTCAGGAGGAGTGTTTCCATCTGGTACCACGTCTCCCACATCCGCCGGCCGTTCACGCCGATGACGGTCGCGCCCTTGAAGACGATGTGGCGGGTGAGATCAAACGTGATCGGCTTGCCGGGGATGCCCAGAAGGGCCGCCGTGCCGCCGCTGCGGAGGGCGTTGAAGCCCTGATCGATCGCCGGGGCCGCACCGGACATTTCGAGCAGCACATCGACGCCCTCGCCGCGGGTCTCTTTGCGGATGGTGTCGATGAAGGTATTGTCGGTGATGGGGTTGAAGGCTTCATCCGCGCCGAGTTCCCGCGCGAGCTTCAGGCGCGCCGGGTTCGTGTCGGTGACGTATATCCGCGCAGCACCCGCCGCCTTCGCGACCATCACGCTCATCAGCCCGATGATGCCCACGCCCGTGATGAGCACGCTCTTCGTCGAAACGCCCGCGCTCATCACCGTGTGCACCGCGTTGCCGAAGGGGTCCATGATCGCTGCGTACGAATCCGGGATGCTCTCGTGCAGCGGCCAGACGTTCTCGTGCGGCATCATCAGGTAATCCGCGAAGCAGCCGTCGCGGTCCACGCCGATGATGCTGGTATCCCGCGCGATGTGCGCATTGCCCGTGCGGCTGTTGTAATCCTGCCACGCGGTGATGTGCCCCTCCGCCGACACGCGCATGCCGGGGGTGATCCGCGTGACGCCCGCGCCGACCTTCTCGACGACGCCCACAAACTCGTGCCCCGTGACGATGCCGACGGGGATGCGCCCCGCGGCCCACTCGTCCCATTCCCAGATGTGCCGATCCGTGCCGCAGACGCCGGCGCGCATGACCTTGATGAGCACCTCGGTCGGTCCGGGCTCGCCGATCCTGCCGTGAGAGCCGGTGGGCATCGGGCGCTGAGCGACGAAATCAAGCCCCTCGGCGGGGCGGGCCTTCACAAGGGCGCGCATGGTGAGGTTCGAGCCTCCTCGGGTGGCGGGGGCGGGGGCGGGTGTGACGGGGCGCGTCACGATGGTGGGAGCGGCGCCCGTCGGCGTGGCGGTAGTTGGGGTCATAGCGGGGCGTTCGATTCCGGGTGCGTGCCGCCCGGCTCAATCGCCCGGCGGGGAAGGGCAAGTATAGCCCCGCGCGCCGGCTTGCCTCCCTTCACAACACCCGGTCACGCACCCAACCGACAGGACGCAACGGCCCAAAAATCAGCGGAAATCCGCCGCTGAATCGGGATTCCTGATTGACCCGCGCCGGGGTGTCGTGTACGTTCATGGTGCACAGGCCGCCGATCGCCCTCGGCGGCACACGGAGGAGTCGCTGGATGCTCTATCTCGATTGGTGAATGGCTGATGTATCGTCGCCGCCGCGCTGTTTTCCCACCGCGCGGTTCCCCGGATACCGCGTCCGGGTGGCGAACGAACGAGGCTGATTGCCGATCGTTGTACCCAAGCGATCTCTCACCACCCCGCCCGGGAAACCGGACGGGGTGGTGTTGCTTTTGGGGCGGGATGCGCTGTGCGCGATGTGCGGTGCGCCGGAGGGGAGCTGCGGCTTGCGTCTTGCGACTTGCGCCAGACCTGAAGCACCGTTGGCGATGGCATCGGGCTGGCTGATCGCTGTAAGCCGACCGCTGACCGCCACTCCGCTATCGTTCCCGCATGGAACAGCGCCTCTTCGGCAACACGGGTCTGCGCGTTTCGGTCCTCGGCTTCGGCGGGTCGGAGATCGGGTTTCAGAGCGCGAGCGCCGACACCGTGACTCACTTGCTCAACAGCGCGCTCGACGCCGGGTTGAGCGTGATCGACACCGCCGAGTGTTACGCGAATTCGGAGGAGTTGATCGGTGCCGCGGTCGCGCACCGGCGCGGCGACTATCACCTCTTCACGAAGGTCGGGCACGAGCACGGCTTGGGCGCGGGAGAGGATTGGTCCCCCGCGAGCATCGAACGCACGATTGACCGCAGCCTGAAGCGCCTGCGCACCGATCGGCTGGACCTCGTGCAACTGCACTCGTGCAGCGCGGACGTGCTGGCGAAGGGTGAAGCGATCAGCGCGCTGCAGCGCGCCAGGCAGGCGGGCAAGACGCGCTTCATCGGCTACAGCGGTGATTCGGATAACGCCGTCGCCGCCGTCAGCTCCGGCGTGTTCGACACGCTGCAGATCTCGGTGAGCGTCGCCGATCAGGAATCGATCGAGCGTGTTCTGCCGCTGGCGATTGAGCGGAACATGGGCGTGATCGCGAAGCGCCCGATCGCCAACGCCGCGTGGCGCACGCACACGCGCCCGGTCGGCGCCTACGGCGAGCCGTACTGGGAACGCCTGACGAAACTGAAGTACGCGTTCCTCCCCGAGTGGCCCAAGCGGGCGCTCGATGAGCCGGCGATGGCGCACGCGGCGGAGCACGCGCTCCGCTTCACGCTGAGCGTGCCCGGGGTCCACACGATGATCGTCGGCACGACACGCCCGGACCGCTGGCCCGACAACGCGCGCGAAGTGGCGAAGGGCACGCTGCCGAAGATGGAGTACGAACTCATCCGCGCGCGGTGGAGAGCGGTCGCGGGGAGTGATTGGCGCGGGCAGGTCTGAGGGCGGGGTGCGGTTTGCAGGGTTCGGGAAGAAGAAACACCCCGTGCCACCGACTGCTGCTTTGAGAAGTCGGTGATTCCGCGCGAACGGCACCGACTTCGCAGAGCCGAAGCCGGTGGCACGGTGCCGCGCGGTACGATCCGTGAGTGAACGGCTCAAACGACATTCTTGATCTCTCGCTGATCGAACTGCGTGACGCGATCGCCGCGCGACGTATCTCGGCGGAGCAGGCGGTGCGCGCGTCGCTCGACCGGATCAGCGCGCTCGACCCGCAGCTGCGCTGCTTCCTGCAGACCTTCCCCGATCGCGCGATCGATGAAGCCCGCGCGGTCGATGCCCGCATGTCCCGCGGCGAAGTCGTCGGCCCGCTCGCGGGCGTGCCCGTGGCGCTGAAGGACAACATCTGCCTGTCGCACGGACGCACCACGTGTGCGTCGCGGATTCTTGAGCACTACGAATCGCCTTTCACCGCGACGGCGGCCCAGCGGCTCATTGATGCCGGCGCGATCGTCATCGGCAAGACCAACATGGACGAGTTCGCGATGGGCTCGTCCACCGAGAACTCCGCCTTCGGCCCGACGCGGAACCCGCACGATCCGTCGCGCGTGCCGGGCGGCTCGTCGGGTGGTTCGATCGCCGCCGTCGCGGCGAAGATGGTGCCGCTGGCACTCGGCAGCGATACGGGCGGCTCCGTGCGCCAGCCCGCGGCGCTTTGCGGCATCGTGGGGCTGAAACCGTCTTACGGCCGAGTCTCGCGATGGGGGCTGGTCGCGTATGCCAGCAGCCTCGACCAGATCGGCCCGGCGACGCGCACTGTCGCCGATGCGGCCCTGGCGCTCGAAGTCATCGCCGGCAGCGACCCGCTCGATTCGACGTGCGCCCCGCGCCCCGCGCCGAAACTCATGCAGCACATCGACCAACCGATCGAAAGGCTGCGCATCGGCGTGCCGCGCGAGGCGCGGTCGGAGAAGAACTCCCCCGCGATGAGCGCCGTCTTCGACGCCGCGGTCCATTCGTACGCCCGCGCGGGCGCGGAGATCGTGGATGTCGAACTGCCGCATCTCTCCAGCGGCATCGCGGCGTACTACCTCGTCGCCACCGCAGAAGCGTCATCGAACCTCGCGCGCTTCGACGGCGTGCGCTACGGCCGGCGCGCGGGCGTTTCCGCTTCCTCTCAAGCCCCAGGCCTCAAGCCCCAAGCCTCTTCCGACGCGCTCTTCGACCTTTACGCCCACTCCCGTGCCGAAGGGTTCGGCCCCGAAGTCCAGCGCCGCATCATGCTCGGCACGTACGCCCTCTCCAGCGGCTACTACGACGCGTACTACCTCACCGCGCTGAAAGTCCGCCGACTCATCAAGCAGGATTTCGACCGCGCCTTCGAGCGATGCCACGCGGTCATGATGCCCAGCACCATCGGCCCCGCGTTCAAGCTGGGCGAAAAAACCAGCGACCCGCTGGCGATGTACCTCGAAGACCTCTACACCGTGACCGCGAACCTCGCGGGCGTCCCGGCGATCTCAATCCCCGCGGGCTTCGCGGATGTGCCCGGCTCGCCGAGCGGGAAGATGCCGCTGGGGGTGCAGTTGCTCGCGCCGGTGTTTGAGGAGGAGCGGCTGTTGCGGATCGCACATCAGTTCAGCCGCGCATGAGCGAGAGCGCGTGCTGCGCTCGGGTGCCGTGGAACGGCCGGCTCTGAGGCCGATCCACGCTCGGTCCGACCTCGGGCCTCATGCTCCATTCATTCGGCGCGAAGATCGCTGACGGCGCGGCAACTCAACGAAGAAGGATGAGTCGTTGAGGGAGAGAAGTGAAGGCCGGAGCGTGCATCGCCCAGAGCGGCGTTGCACGGCACCCGTTCTGCGCACGGCGCGGTTCATCACGCCCCGCCGCCGTCGCCGATCACTTTCGGCACCTTGATGAACGGCGGCACCGACTCCGGCGCCATCTTCATCAGCGCTTCGGTCGGCAGCCCCTCGCGCGGCATGTCTTCGTCCATGCGGTTCGCCGAGTCGCCCGCGTGGGCCATCGGCTCGACGTTCGAGAGATCGAGGCGCTGCAACTGTTCGACATAGCCGAGCACCGCGCCGAGCTGCTCGCGGTGCTGCGCAAGCTGTTCATCGGTGAGCGCGAGGCGCGACAGGCGCGCGACCTTGCGGACATCGTCCATCGAAAGCCCACCGGTGGGTTTGGTGCTCGAGCCGGTCATGCTCCCCCATTATACGCGCGGCGCGGCGCGCGAGGCTCAGATTTGCCCGAACCCGCGCCGCGGGCGAAGCTATCCGTGTGTGTCCGCCTGAAGGAGGAACGTGCATGCCGATCGAGCTGTCACGCCGGGAGTTTGTGTCGTCGCTAAGCGCGCTCGGGGCCGCGGGAGCGGCGCTGTCGGCGGCGAATCAGTCGCTTGCGCAGCCGGCGGCGGCCGGCGCGAAACCGGCCGCGGCGGTGTCGCGTCCCGTCGCCATCGCGTCGGGCAACGGGCTGGCCGCCGTCACCCGGGCACTCGAGGTTCTCCGTGCCGGTGGCGACCCGCTCGACGCCGCCGTTGAGGGCGTGCGCATCGTCGAGGATGATCCGAACGATCACACCGTCGGCATCGGCGGCTTGCCCAACGAAGAGGGCGTCGTCGAACTCGACGCGTCGGTGATGCACGGCCCAACGCACCGCGCCGGCTCTGTCGCGTCGCTGCGCAACATCAAGAACCCCGCCGCCGTCGCGCGCGAGGTGGCGCGCCGGACGGACCATGTCATGCTCGTGGGCGATGGAGCGCTGAAGTTCGCGCTGCGCGTGGGGTTCAAGGAAGAGAACCTGCTGACCGAGGAAGTCCGCGAAGTCTGGCTCAAGTGGCGCAGCACGCTGAACCGCGACGACGACTGGCTGCAGGACGACGAGTTCGACCTGCCCACGCAGAAGAACGAGAAGCGCAGCGATGGCACTCCTTCATCCCGTTCCCCCTCAAGCCCCAGGCTCCAGGCCCCAAGCCACTTCTTCGCCGACGCGAACGGCGTCCCCCACACCACCGGCACGATCCACCTGTCCGCCGTCACGAGCGCGGGCGATCTCGCCGGCTGCACGACCACGAGCGGGCTGTCGTGGAAGCTGCCCGGTCGCGTGGGCGATTCGCCGATCATCGGCGCGGGGTGCTACACGGACAACGCCGTCGGCAGCGCGGGGGGCACGGGGCGCGGCGAGGCAGCGATGCAGAACGCCGCCGCGTTCCACGTCGTGCGCCGGATGGAAGCGGGCGACGATCCCACCACCGCGTGTTTGTACGTGCTGAAGTCGATCGCCGACCGCACGAAAGCGAAGCGCCTGCTGAACGCGAAGGGGCAGCCGAACTTCAACCTCGCGCTGTACGCGCTGCGGAAAGACGGTGCCTTCGGCTCGGCGTGCATTCATGAGACGGACAATTTCGCCGTCGCGGATGAGCAGGGCGCGCGGCTCGTGAATTGCGCCTTCCTGTTTGCAAAGAACTCGTGAAGCCCGCGCTCAAGCCCAGCGCGTCGTCCGAAGCGATGGCCCGGGACACGATGGAACGGCATTGCAACGTCAGTGGCCCGAGACGCGGATCAGCGTTGCATCCGATCGGTGCGCTTGCCGTACAATGATGTGCATCGGGGTGTCGCGCAGGGTGGTCAACAGAACCAACACAAGGAGAATCGGTCATGGCCGGTGAGACGGGGCATGATTGCGCGCGGAAGGTGGGCTGGTTGGCATTCGTGCTCGCTTCGTCAGCGGGGGTGGTGCCGCTCGCGGGGTGCTGCGAGGAGTCTCCCCAGCCGAATTTTACCGGGCCGCTGAGTTCGTCGGCGTCCAATGCCGGCGGCTGGAAGCTGGCGATGCGCGGCACGCCGCAGCAGTTCAAGCGCGGCGACGTGATCTACGCCTGTCTCACGGGCAAGGACAAGAACGGGAAAGCGGACAACTTCCCCGACAAACTCTGGGTTCATCCGACCGAGCAGATTCTCTATGTCCAAAGCCCCGGCGAGAAGCCGTACCGGATCGAGATTCACAACGCCGAGTTCGTCCGCGGCGTGGTGTGCGACGTGATCCCCGGCGGGCAGTGCGAATTCGCGTTCATCATCAAGAAGAACATTGGCACGTCGTCAGTGAACGAACTTCATGTGTACCGCGAGCATGTGCCCCGCACCACGACCCCAACCGAACCACCCCCGTTCGAGCCCGTGACGGCGTCGCCCGTCGCGCTCGATACCGACACCGAGCCCACGTCGATCGATCCCGCGGAGCTTGACGACGACAAAGACCTCGATCTCGTGGCGTTCTTCATTCGGGTGGAGCGAGGCGGTGTTCCCGCTCAACGGACGGTCGAGTCGGTCATCCTGAGCCGGCGCAAAGACGCGCACCCATGGGATCCGATGGTTGTGGAGAAGGCCAAGCCGCTCAACGCCAAGCCCGACGCGGTGCCGAAAGCGGACACAAAGGACGGCGGCACCGTGACCATACTGGCCGAGATCGTCGACCGGCCCGCCGCCGCTTCACCAGCCGAAGAATGAAATCGGCGGCTTCACCATGCGGAGAAGCCGCCGAGCATTTCCAGGGATGCGGCTGAGCAAACCCGCGCCGCGGCTCAGCGCCGACGGCGCATCGCCCCAAGCGCCGCCACGCCGAAGATCGCCGCCGCGCCGGGGTTGGGGACGAGGAAGCCGCGGATTTCGCCGCCGGGCGCGAAGGAAGAATGGATGTTGAAGTACGCGCGGCCCTGCTGGATGAAGTCGATCAGCGCCAGCTCCGCCACTGCGGGCGAGCCCCCGCCGTGCGTCGACAGGAACGCGCCGGTGTAGCTCGACGTGAGCGACATATCGAACGTCATGTCGTACGAGCCGGAGGTCACGCCTGTGGGCCAGCTCGGGAACGTGCCGGGGTAGGTTGCGACGCCCACGGTGCCGGCGAACGCGACTGCGGTCGGCGCGTGAATGTGCGCGACGGTCGTCACGCCGGTCAGCCCGCTCCACGTGGCGCGGACGCGCATGGTGTGCAGGTCAGTGTCGAAGTCGACGATCGCGGTGCCGGTGCCCGCCGAGGGGACGGGCGGCGACTCGCTCGGGCCGTCCATGCTGGCGGTGAAGGTGAACTGGGCCGCCTGCGTGGCGGACGCCAGCGCGACAACCGCCGCGGCGGTCATCAAAAAATTCGAACGAACGACGTGAGCCTTCATGGTTCTCTTCCTTTCCTCAAGTCTCGATCCAACGATGTCCAAACAAAGACGATGTTTCTTTCCGCCGCAGACCGGTCCCGAGCGCCGGCTTACGGGCAGGAGGAACTCCAGAACTGAATGACGACCGCGATATCCCCAAGCCCGATGTCGTGGCTGAGGTCGAGGTCCGCTTCGTGATTGCAGTGGTCCTCCTGGCCCCAGCACGCGATGATCGAGGCGACATCGCCCAGCCCGACCGCGCTGTCGCCGTCGACGTCCCCCGGGCACGCCGGGGTGGCGACGAATGTGAGCGTGATCGGCTCACTGTCGGCGAACTGACCGCTCGCGTCGCGCAGGATGAGCTGCAGTGATTTCGTCGTGCCCGGCCCGCCGTGGGAGATGTTGTAGATCGGGTGGAAATCGAAGAAAGGATTTCCGAGGATGGTGCTGCCGCCGAGGGACATGGGCGACAGCCCCGCGTAGAGCAGCAAGTCGTCATCGGCGCTCACGAGGATGAAGCGCACGTCCGCGCTCGCGGGAAGCGCGAAGAGTCCCTCGACGGGTTGGTCCACTTCGATGGACGCGAAGCCGATCTCGGCGGTCGCGTACCCCTCGATCCCCGGGAAGAACGAGTTGGGAACGGGGAACGGCTGAGCGACCTCGACCGCCGCCGCCAGTTGTCCGCCCGCCGTGCGGCCGACATCGATGCCGTCGGCGAGCGCGGCAGCTGACATCGTCATCATCGCGCCGGCGACCCATCCGATCCTGCGCGCAACTACTTTCGTGCTGACGTTCGCTCCGATCCGCATCGGTCCCTCCTCCGCCACCAAGTCCCCTGCACGCCGGGCCACGAGCCCGATGTCAATTCATACTCGCGAACCGGGTGAATACAAGCGTCTTCACGCGAAAACGGCGAGAGCTTGAAACACCAATTTCGGTCGTGGTTTCATGCGTGGCTGAACCAAACCGCGTACGTGGCGGAGCACAGCCGGTGCGCGAAGCCGATGGCGTCAACGCGCACGCGCAAGGCTCGCGGAACGGGCGGCGCATCTTCTCGACAAAGCAACACTTCCAGCTTCGCTGGTCGCGCGCGGTGGGTAAACATCCGCCACTTCGCTCAAAGCAGCTCAGTAAGAGCTTCTCGACGCGCGAATTCATGAAGACCGGACCAACTGGGCGCGATGCAACCGCATTCAGCGAACCGAATCACCCGCCGAAGCGCCCCAGCAATTCCACGATCTTCGGCTGGTTCCGGTTCTGGCGCAGGCTGCGGCGGAAGAGCGTGACCGCTTCGTCCTGTGCCGCCCGGTCTTCCTTGCCCGAGTTGATGTACCGGTTGAGCATGCACACGCCCAGCCCGTTCAGCGCGGGGTAATAGTCCGCGTCCATCGACAGCGCCGCGCGGAACGCCTGCTCCGAATCGGCGTATCGGCGCAGCTTGAAGAGCGCGTAGCCGTGGCGTTCGTGGGCCGCCGCCGTTGCACCGGTCGAGAGCAGCGATTCGAGCGTGTTGTTCATCTGCTCGAAGCGCTCGGTCTTGCCGTAGCTCTCGGCGAGGTTGAGGAGCAGCGCGGGATCAAGGTCCATGAGTTCCGCCGCCGACTCGTACGCGCGGATTGCATCCTCGTGGCGCGCCAGCGCGCTATAGACCGCGCCGAGATTCGCGTACGCCGGCCCGCTCCTCGGCGAGAGCGCCACCGATCGTGTCGCGTACGCCAGCGCCTGGTTCGGCTCGTTGATCTGCAGATACGCCGTCGCGAGGTTTTGGTTCGCTTCGGGATCATCCGGGCGGATCGCGAGCGCCCGCAGATACGCGCGAATCGACTCGGCGAACCGCTCGAGCTTCTGCAGCACGCGCCCCCAGCTGAACTGCGCGTCGAAGTTCGTCGGCTCCAGCTCCGCCGCCCTGCCGAACGCGCGCTCGGCGGATTTCAGGTCCTGCTTCGCTTCGAGAATCTCCCCCATCTCCATGTGCGCGACCGTCAGTGTGGGGTTCGTCTCGATGGCGCGGGCGAGCAGCGCCAGCGCCTCATCGTCACGCCCCTCCGATTTCAATGAACGCGCCTGCTCAACATTCGCGCGAGCCTCGGCGGACCCGCCGCGCTCCACCGCCGTGCCCGTGGTCGACGACCCCCCCGGTCCCCCCGGCCCGCGCCCCTGGTCCACCGGCGCGCTCGTCCTGCACGCGGGCAACAGCAACGCCGACGCACCCAGCGCCATCGCCGCGAAGCACGATCCCCGAACCCGCCCTGAACGTGTCTGTGCCATCAAAGTGTGCTGCATTCCTGTGGCTTCTACAGTTGATTGATTCGGTCGAACGCCCCCGTGCTTCCGCACCATCATGTCATATCGGCCAATCGCACGCACCAGCACCCGCCGCCACGGCCCGGCAGACCCCAGACCCAAGCCACCAGCCCCAGCTCACTCTCAAACCCGACACCCGAAACCCGACACCCGCCGCCCCCTGCCTCCCGCTCACCCCTCCATCATCTTTCTCAGCCGCCGAAGGTTGACCGTATCCATCGGGACGCCCTTCGCGTCGTCCTCCTTCGGCGTTTCGAGAATCTTGGGTACGCCGACCAGCCGGGGATGGTTCACGATGGCGCTGAAGACCCCCGCCGCCACCCGGCCCTCGCCGATGTGCATGTGCCGGTCGAGGTGCGACCCGCGCCCGCCCTTCGAGTCGTTCAGGTGCATCGCCGCGAGATGGTCCAAGCCGCAGACCCGGTCCACCTCGGCGAGGAACCGCTCGCCCGCTTCGATCCCCTGCGCGACCGTCCGCTTCCGCCCCGGCGCGGGCGTGTCCTTGCCGGCGGGTTTCTTCTTCGCCGCCGACTTCTTCGCGGGTGGGGTTCCGGCGGATGGCGCGGGCGCCTCGAATGCATCAAGGTCATACCCCGCGGCGAGCGCGTGGCAGGTATCGATGCAGAACGCCACGCGCGAGCGGCGGCGACTTGCGGGGTGCGGGGTGCGGCTTGCGTGGGGAGAAGGGAGCTCCACGTCACTTCCCGCTTCATCCTCGATCATCCGCTTGATGAGCGCGAGTTCCTCCAGCGTGCGCCCGAGCGTCGTGCCCCCGCCCGCGGTGTTCTCGAGGCACAGCGCGACCGAACTGCCGCGGGTCTCTTTGAGCAGTTGGGCGCTCGCGACCGCGATGCGCCGAGCGCCGGCCTCCACGCCGCTGCCGAGGTGCGCGCCGGGGTGGAAGACGAGGAACGGGATCGACAGCGCCTGCGCCCGCAGCAGCTCCTCGCGCATCAGGTCGATCGACTTCTTCCACAGTTCATCGTCCGGGCTGGCGAGGTTGGCGAGGTAGCTGTTGTGCGACACCGTGCGATCCTGCCAGCCCAACCGGCGGAGTTCGGCGAGCCATTCGTCGCGTGCTTCGTCGGCGAGGGCCGGCACCTTCCACTGCCGCTGGTTCTTGGTGAACACCTGCACGGTGTCGAGCTTCAGCGACTCCGCCTCGCGCAGCGCGTTGGCGAACGAGCCGGCGATGGAAAGATGCGAGCCGAACATGCGCGGGAGGATAGCAGCAGGGAGCGACCACAATCGGAATCAGCCACAGACGCGCACAGACATTCACGGGCGAGAGCCTTGATGCTGCTTTCGGGCAATCATTCCTCCTGTCCTGCCCTGTTCCTCTCTCCGTGCTCTCCGTGTCTCCGCGGTGAACAATGCTTCACGCGTAGCGCACCCACTTGATCAGCCCGACGAGGCTGGGCGGCTTGCCGTACATCAGCGCGCCGACGCGGAAGATCTTCGCCGCCAGCCACACCGCCGCCGCGGCGGAGATCGCGCCGACCACGATCGAGCCGCCGATCTGCCACGTCGGCACCTTCTCCGAGCCGGCCATCCGCAGCACCATCACGAACGGGCTGACCGGCGGCAGGAAACTCAGGATCACCGCGAAGAGCGAGTTCGGGTTCCGCTGCAGCGGCATCCACAGCACCATCGGCAGGATCAGCACCAGCATCACCGGCATCATCAGCGACTGAGCTTCCTGGATCGACGACACCGCGCTGCCGATCGCCGCCATCATGCTGGCGATCAGGAAGAAAGCGATGAAGAAGTAGATGATGAGCAGACCGAAGAGGCGCAGGTCGAGCAGGTGGCTCTGCTTGAAGATCACCATAGCACCGCCGCCCAGCACGCCGTACGCAAGAAGGATCGACAGCCCGACCGCCATCTGCCCAACGATCTTGCCGGTCATCAACTGCGTGGGTGAGACGGCGGAGAGCAGCACCTCCATCACGCGGTTGCTCTTCTCTTCGATGGTCGACACCAGCAAATACTGCCCGGCGCTGAACGTGCCCACCCACAGCAGGAACATGAACGCGAACGGCAGCAGCATGCCCGTCAGCGGGTTGCCGGCCGAGCGTTCGCCCTGTTTCGTCACCGCGGTGGAATCGGCGATGGGAGACTTCATCAGGTCGCGGATCTGCTTCGGGTCATAGCTCGCGGTCTTCAGGCGCGCATCGACGATTGCCGAATCGATCTGCCGCTCGATGTCTTGCTTCACTTCGAAGTCGAGCTTTGGCGCCATGAAAATCTGGTAGTTGCCGAACTTGCCCTCGGCGTCGGGGTTCTTCACCACTCCCTCGGGGATCACCGCGAGCACCAGCCGCTTCGACGCGCCGTCGCCCACGTCCTTCTCACGCCCCGCGGCGGCGGCGATCGGCTCCTTCTCCTTCTCGACATCCGCGTCGGGCGGCAGGGTGGTGATCGTGAGATCGGTGGACGATGCTGCGGCGGCTTTCGCCTGCTCCATCGCCATCTTCTTCTGGTCCTCGGTCATCACCGAGGACATGGGGGACGAACTGAGAACCTTCTCGAAGTTCTCGCGCTGCTTCTCGTTGCGTTTCGCCACTTCTTCCGGGCTGAACAGTTCCGCGACGCGCGGCGCGACGATGCCGGTGCGGTCGATCAGCGCCACCTCGCCAGAGACGCGCGGGCCGGACTTGTTCATCAGCAGGAAGATCAGCGGGAATGCCGCCAGCATGATGATCGGCGGCAGGCACACGCCGAGGATGAACCCCTTCGTCGCCACCGTCGCGGTGAATTCCCGCCATGCGACTTGAATGATCTTGCCCATCGTTCGCTGCCTTCCATCTCTTCGCTCGACGGCCGGCCGATTGGCGCCGGTGCCGCTGGTTGTCAGAACAATCTCCGCTGAACATCCATCCTCGGAACAAGACGCGAAGCGTGGGCGAGCGTCTGGACTTCGCCGTGCTCAGCTTCGTTCACCATCCGCCCTACGCCGCCGCAGCCGAATCCTCCGGTGCCACGCCGTCAGCCGACTCGCCCGCGAGGTCGAGGAAGATGTCTTCCAAACTCGGGCGTTTCAGCTCGATACGCAGCGGCGGGACGCGCCGAGCCACCTCCGCCATCACCATCGCGGGCGCGACGCCCTCCGCGAGTTTCAGTTCCACGCCCCGCGCCAACGCGTGCGACTCCAGCACGCCGGGCACGCCGTCGAGCGCCAGCCGGTCCGCTTGCACGCCCGCGCTGTCGTGGCGCGAGCGCTCCGTCTCGACCACCACCGCGCGCGGGTCGTACGTCTTCCACACGTCGCGCACCGGCATGTCGAGCACCTTCTTCCCTTTGCTGATCATGAAGAGGTGGTCGCAGAGCTGCTCTGCTTCGAACATCGCGTGGGTCGAGAAGATGATCGTGCGCCCCTTCTGGTGCTGCTCGTCCAGCAGCGTGCGCAGCAGCTTGCGGTTCACCGGGTCGAGCCCGCTGAAGGGTTCATCGAGAATGATCAGGTCCGGCTCGTGGATCACCGACGCGATGAACTGCACCTTCTGCTGCATGCCCTTCGAGAGTTCCTCGCACTTCTTCTTGGCGCAGTCGGCAAGCCCGACGCGCTCGAGCCAGCCCGCGATCCTGTGGTTCAGCCCGGCCGACGGCACGCCCTTGAGTCGCGCCACGTAATACAAAAACGGCGCGACCTTCATCTTGCGGTACACACCGCGCTCCTCGGGGAGATAGCCGATGCGGTCCTTGCTCTCGATGGCGCTCTTCTTGCCGAGCACGCTCACGCGCCCGGCATCGGGATAGAAGATCGACATGATCATCCGGATCGTCGTCGTCTTCCCAGCGCCGTTCGGCCCGAGGAACCCGCACAACGACCCGGTCGGCACTTCCAGATCAAGCCGGTCCACGGCGGTCTTGTCGCGGAAACGCTTGGTCACGCCGTGCATGATGATGGCGGGGGTGGACGAAGGGTCGGGCACGCGGCGGGCTCCCACGAGTGGCGGATCAGTCGGCCCGATGGTACCGCTGGCGGCGGGATCGGGCTGCGAACTGATTCCGAACCCGATTTACCCGGTTTCAAGACGATGCCGGGCCGGGCGATCCGATGAAAGTTCAGCCGCCAAGTCGTGGTTTTATCGCTTTATCCGGATACATCGATATACTTCCGCCGTCCAAGTTGGCTTTCCCAAGCTCTCACGGAACTCCCCAATGCCCAGCCGCTTTGCCAGCGAACTCTCCAAGCGCGTCCTGATCTTTGACGGCGCGATGGGCACGAGCATTCACAAGTGCGACTGTGATCTGCACCGCGATTACCTCGGCAAGGAGAACTGCACCGAGATCCTCGTGCAGACGCGCCCCGAGGTGATCCAGGGGATCCATGAATCGTTCCTCGCCGTCGGCGCGGACGTGGTGGAGACGGACACATTCGGCGCGAACAAGCTCGTGTTCGCGGAGTTCGATCTCGTCCCCGAGACGTTCCGGCTGAACAAGCTCGCGGCGGAGGTGGCGCGGGCGGCGTGCGATCGGCATTCGACGAAGGACAAGCCTCGGTTCGTCGCGGGGTCGATGGGGCCGGGGACGAAACTCCTCGTACTCGGGCACACGACGTGGGACGAGATGCTCGAGTCGTATGTCGAGCAGGCACGGGGTTTGATCGCCGGGGGCGTCGACGTCTTCATCATCGAGACGTGCCAAGACATTCTTCAAGTCAAGTGCGCGATCAACTCGTGCCTCGTCGCGCTGAAGGAAGCGGGCAAGACGACGGACGACATCCCGATCATGGTGTCGGTGACGGTCGAGACGACGGGGACGATGCTGCTGGGCACCGAGATCAGTGCCGCGGCGGAGGCGATCAAGAATTTCCCGATCCTGTCGCTGGGCTTGAACTGCGCCACCGGGCCACAGGAGATGATGGAGCACGTCCACTGGCTGGGGAAGAACTGGTCGAAGAACGTGTCGTGCCTGCCCAACGCGGGGCTGCCCGTTCTGCTTGACGGCAAGCCGGATTACCCGCTGAAGCCCGGCCCGTTCGTCGAAGCCATGATGCGCTTCGTCGAGCACGACGGCGTGTCGATTGTCGGCGGGTGCTGCGGCACCACGCCCGAGCACATCGGCGAACTCGCCAAGGCGATCGCGGGCCGCGCGCCCAAGAAGCGCGCGATCGATACATACAAGCCGGCGTGCAGCTCGCTCTATTCGACTTCGGACTTCCGGCAGGACAACAGCTTCCTGATCGTCGGCGAGCGCACCAACACCAACGGCAGCCGGCAATTCAAGAACCTCTTGAACGCGGAGGACTGGGACGGGCTCGTCTCGATGGGCAAGGAACTCGTGCGCGAAGGGTCGCACGTGCTCGACGTGTGCGTGGACTATGTCGGGCGCGACGGCGTGCGCGATATGTCCGAAGTCGTGAAGCGGTTCGCGCGACAAGTGTCGGTGCCGCTGATGATCGACTCGACGCAGCTCGACGTCCTCGAAGCGGGGCTGAAGCACGCGCCGGGCAAGTGCATCATCAACTCGATGAACCTCGAGGACGGCGAGGAAAAGCTCGCGCACATCTGCGAACTCGCCCGCACCTACGGCGCGGCGGTGATCGCCGGCACCATCGACGAGGATCCGCTGGAAGCGATGGGCAAGACGGCCGAGCGCAAGCTCGCGATCGCGCAGCGGATCTATGATCTCGCGACGAAGAAGTACGGCCTCCCGCCGGGCGACATCCTGTTCGACCCGCTGGTGCTCCCGGTGACAACGGGCGTGGAAGCCGATCGGCGGCTGGCGCTCGAAACCGTGGAGGGCATTCGGCGGATTTCGAAGGCAATGCCGGATACGTTCAGCTGCATCGGGCTGTCGAACGTGTCGTTCGGCCTGAAGCCGCACGCGCGGGTGGTGCTGAACTCCGTGTTCCTGCACGAGTGCCTGGAGGCGGGTCTAACCGGCGCGATCGTGCATTTCTCGAAGATTCTGCCGCGGAAGGATATTGATGATGCGCAGTGGAACGCGGCGTTGGACCTGATCTACGACCGCCGTCGGCCGGCGACGGCGACGACCGACGCGTTCGACCCGCTCACCGCGTTCATCAGCCTGTTCCCCGACGACGCGGGGGGCGTTGGCGGCGGGAAGAAGAAGCAGTCGCTCGCGGACCTGCCTCTTGAAGAACGTCTGCAGCGCCATATCATCGACGGCGAGACGCGCGACCTTGCCAAGTCGCTCGAAGAAGCGCTCACGAAGTACCCTGCCCTCGACATCGTGAACGACCACCTGCTCGCCGGGATGAAGATCGTCGGTGAACTCTTCGGCAGCGGCGAGATGCAGCTGCCCTTCGTGCTGCAGAGCGCGGAGGTGATGAAGGCGGCGGTGGCGCACCTCCAGCCGCACATGCCGAAGGTCGCGGGCAAGAGCAAGGGCAAGATGATCCTGGCGACGGTGCAGGGCGACGTGCACGACATCGGCAAGAACCTGGTTGACATCATCCTGTCGAACAACGGGTACGACGTCGTGAACCTCGGCATCAAGCAGCCGATGGCGAGCATCCTCCGCGCCTACAACGAGCACCAGGCGGACGCGATCGGGCTGTCGGGTCTGCTCGTGAAGAGCGTCGGCGTGATGCGCGACAACCTGGAAGAAATGAAGACCCTCGGCATGAACGTGCCGGTGATTCTCGGCGGCGCGGCGCTCACGCGCTTCTACGCCGAGCACGACCTGCGCAACGTCTACCCCGTCACCTACTACGGCAAGGACGCCTTCGAGGGGCTCCGGTTCATGGACCACCTCGCGGGCGGGAAGCTCAGCGCGATCGATTCGGAGATCAGTTCGCGCCTGCAGAAGCGCGCCGACGCGGAGGAGAAGATCGAATCCAGCCGAGCGCGGCGCGAGGACGAACTCGCGGCGAAAGCGGCACGTGCCGAGGGCGGCACCGCGACCGCCGAGCGCGTGCGCTCCAGCGTGCGCACCGATGTCGAAATCCCCGCGCCGCCCTTCTGGGGCAGCCGCGTGGTCGAGGGGCTTGATCTCAACCAGATTTATCCGTTCGTCAACCGCGTCGCGCTCTTCCGCGGGCAGTGGCAGTACAAGAAGGGCAAGCAGAGCGACGAGGAATACGAAGCGCAGGTCGCCGACGAGGTGCAGCCGATCTTCGAGCGCCTGCAGAAGCAGTGCCGCGAGGAGCGCATCCTGTTGCCGCGCGTCGTCTACGGCTATTTCCCCTGCAACTCCGACGGCGACGACCTGGTCGTCTTCGACCCGAAGGATCACTCGCGCGAAGTCGAGCGCTTCACCTTCCCGCGCCAGGAGGGCCGGCAGCGTTTGTGCATCAGCGACTTCTTCCGCCCCGTCGAGTCGGGCGTGAAGGATGTGCTGGGCATGAGCTGCGTGACGATGGGCGAGGAGGTCAGTAAGCGCAGCCGCGCGCTCTTCGAAGCGAACAAGTACGCCGAGTACTTGTACCTGCACGGCATGGGCGTCGAGTGCGCCGAGGCGCTGGCGGAGCTGTGGCACAAGCGCATGCGCCAGGAACTGGGCATCGCGGGCGACGACTCGCCCAAGGTGCGCGACCTGTTCGTCCAGCGCTACCGCGGCTCACGCTACAGCTTCGGCTACCCGGCGTGCCCGGACATGAGCGACCAGGAAAAACTGTTCCGCCTGATCGAGCCGGGACGCATCGGCTGCGTGCTGACCGAAAACTGGCAGATCGACCCGGAACAGAGCACCAGCGCGATCGTGGTGCATCACCCGGAGGCGAAGTACTTTGCTGTGTAGCACCTGTGTCGCGTGAGCCGATAGGCAGGCACGATCGGTCTGCAGTGCTGCGAGTGTTCGGTTCTTCCGTAAGACCGAATATCATTCGCGGGTTACCCGGCAACTCCGGGCAGCACTTGATTCACCGTGCACCTCGGACGGGCCTTTCTGAACCGCTCGACCGCTGCCGGCGTGAGCTGTTCGCATGCGGCGATGCTCAGATTCTTCAGCCAATGAAGCTTGAACAAAGGTTCGAGCGAAGCGACCGGCGTGTTGTTCAGGTAGAGCGATTCCAGACTGGTGAGGCCCTTGACGGGTTCAAGGGAAGCGACCTGCGTGCCGCTGAGGGACAGCAACTTCAGGCTAGCAAGCCCCTTGATGGGTTCGAGGGAAGCGACCGGCGTGCTATCGAGAGAGAGCTGCAGCAGGCTAGTGAGCCCCTTGATGGGTTCAAGCGAAGCGACCGGCGTGATGCCCAGGGAAAGCCGTTGTAGGCTGGTGAGCCCCTTGATGGGTTCGAGCGAATCGACCGGAGTGCCACTGAGGGAGAGCGATTGCAGGCTGGTGAGCCCCTTGATGGGCTCGAGCGATGCGACTTGCGTGCTGCTGAGGGAGAGCCATAGGAGGCTGGTGAGCCCCTTTATGGGTTCGAGCGAAGCGACCGGCGTACCGAAGAGAGAGAGCGATTGCAGGCTGGTGAGCCCCTTGATGGGCTCGAGCGATGTTAGGGATTGAGAACTAAGATCAAGTGTCGTCACTTTCTCATAGTCCGATTTCGTGAGCTGGTCGGCGGGCTTATTCACCTGCTCCGCGACGGCCTCAGCGACGATCCGGGCATCGCCTTCGAATTCGCCGGGGCCTGCCACCGTTGTCGCCAGCCCGCCGCCTTCGGCGGGATAATCCAATTGCATCAGCACGCCGAGAACCTGGTGCTCGATCAGCGGCAGGAGCGCCGCGAAGCGCCGTTCGGCGAAGATCGGCTGGTACGGCGCCGGGAGGGACTTGAGGAACTCGACGAACGCGGCGCGTTTCGCCTCGACCTCCTGCTCCTCGCGCGAGCGTGCGGGCTCCGGCACGCCGAGTTCGACACCCGCGGCCCGGACAGTCACGGCGGTTGCAGCCTTGGTCAGGGTGCGTGACCATGAGGCGGCGACTCCGTGCGCCTTTCCGACCGGGCCGGGCGTTCTAAGCGAACGAAGGAATTCTGGGTCGAGTGACAAGACCATCTCGGTTGTGTTGGTCGGCAAAGACGGCAGCGCCGTCGGCCCGCCATCCTGAATAGCGCGGTGCCAAGCGCGGAAAAACTCGGTGCCGATGTCCCTGCGCACCAGTCGTTCGAGCCGGGGGAACTCCGCCGCGAGCACGCGGTGGACAAGAAACACTTGCACACCTTGTGCGAAGGAAACATCTGCCGCCTTCGGGTTGAGCCCACTGCCCAGCCGAGCGCCCGAGCCGAGCATGAGCGCCCCGTTGATCAGGCGTTTCACCTCGCGCGGGTTTTGCTCCGCGAGCGAGAGGATCGCCTCATCGAGCGGCCCGCGTTCCTGGTCGGTAAGTTCGGATTGCCAGACCTCAAGGCTCGCGAGCTGCTTCTTAAGGAATTGCTTGATCTGCTTCTCTGAAGGCCCGACGTGGACCTCGACCTGAAACATCTTGGCGAGATAATTGCGGCTCTTCGATTCATCCAGCCCGAATTTCTTGTAGTGCTCGCGGACAAGGTGATCGACCACGCCGCGGTCAACGCCCACGATGAAGATGAGGTTGGGGATGTTTAGGTAGAGTTTGAGCGCTTCGAGCACCTGCAGCGCCACTTCGGGCAGGCAGCGGTCGAGGTCGTCGACGAAGATGACCATCCGCTCGTCGCCGTGCTTGCTGAGGGTGTTTGCCACCCATTCCTTCAGGGAATCCTCGAACTCGTTTAGGAACGCCTTCTCGGGGTGGGCGGCCTCGCGGTACTCCGCGAGGATTTCACGGATCGCGGCGAGGCTGACCTCCATCTCGCCCTCGGTGGCTCCGGTGACCGGCTCCTTCACCTTGGCTTTCAACTTGATGTTGGCGAGCGCGTGGACAAAGCTGCGCCCGAGGAACAGCCCGAATCGCTTGGCGGCGTTCACCACGGTCGCAGTGCTTGCCTCGCGCACGTCGATACTGTTGATGATGACTTCCGAGACCAGCCCGCGCCAGACATCTTCCTTGCTGTGATACTTCCATGGGTAGAACCACACCGGGCGGAGCGAGATCTTGGTGTGTCCGGCAGGCGGGATCGCTTGATTCCACTGACGGGCGAGACCTTCGAGCCAGCGCATGGCGGTCGTCTTGCCCGTGCCCCAGTCGCCGTAGACGGCGATCGCGAGCGGCGTGCGCGTGTCTTTGTGGCGCAGGATGTCGTAGATCGGGCCCATCCGGTACGCGAGCTCGAAGCCGTCGTCGCCCCACTTGTCGGCTTCAAGCGCGTTGTCGGTCAGCGCGGTGATGAGCGGCGGGGCTTTCCAAAAATCGACCCCCGTAGGCATGCTTGCCGGCCTGTCTTTCGCTTTCGCCACGATGCAGCCCTCCGGAATCGGAACACGGGCCCAAGGCCCGCTCGAATCGCCTTGTGATACCAAACTATACTTTCTAGTTGCACAATGATACTTTCAGCGAGTTTGGTATCACAACGGCAGGATCGGACGGGCCAACGACCCTGTGAGCGATGCCAGTAGGCGACAGAATTCGAGTGTCTTGCTGCGTATGCATTCATCTGCATATCCGCCCATCCACGGAATGCGCGCCGTGTCTCGCGCGAATTCCTTGCACCGCGCTGCGGCCGATGTACGTTCGATGTGGTGTGTCCACGCGGTTCATGAACCATGCTCATGGCACGAAGGAGATCAATCATGAAAGCGAATCGGTCCGACCTCATCGCGGCGGTGCTGACCATGCTCGCGCCAAGCGCGGCGTTCGCGCAGTCCGTCAACATTGATTTCGGCAACACTGCCACCGCGCCGGGCGCGTCGTACGGCGGGGCTGGTCTCGCTGGCGCGTGGAACTCGATGAGCGCCCTGCCGCAGGTCACGCTCTTCCCGCTCGTCGGGCTTGACGGCGCGCCGGTCGCCGCGCAGCTTCGCAACATCGGCGGCACCAGCATCATCAATGTGAACGATCCGTCGACGACCGGCAACGACCAGGCGCTGATCGACGACATGCTCATCAGCCTGAACAACCCGACCGACGCGTGCATCTTTTTCGTGGGGCTGCGGAACGGGGCGTATGAGGTACTCACGTACGCGATCACGCCGAGCAACCCCGCGCTGCTCAGCCGTGTGCGCGTGGACTTCGCGGATCAGGGCCCGACGATGGTCGGCGGCGCGTGGCCCGGCGCTCACGCTCCCAGTGTCACGTACACCACCCACACGGTGCAGGTGACCGACGGCCGCATCGGCGGGCACTCCGGGCTGCCCAGCGGGTTCATCCAATCGGGGATCAACGGCATGCAGCTCCGGCTCGTCGCGCCCGCGTGCCCCGGCGATATCGATAACGACGGGCAGGTCGGGCTGGGCGATATCTCGGTGATCATCAATAACTGGGGCGTCACCACGCCGCCCGGCACCCGCGGCGATGAGGACCAGACCGGCACTGTCGGGTTGTCGGATGTTTCGATGGTGATCAACGGGTGGGGGTTGTGCGCATAGGACGCTCGGCGAAGCACCGCCGCGCTGATCGCGCGATCACGGGCACTCGGCCGCCCAGTTCTGCAGCACGGCGGCCAAATCACCCAGCCCGACCGCGCAGTCGGCGTCCAAATCGAGCGTGAAGGGCGCGTCGGGCACGGGCGATGTCCAATTGTTGATGAGCAGCGCGAGATCGGAGAGCGCGACCACGCCGTCACGGTCGATGTCAGCGGCGCAGGGGAGGCCACGGTCGAGGGAGAACGCGAACACAGGGCCTCCGTTACCAGAGAAACCCGGCGCGCTCGCGACCCCAACACCGTTGGTGATGGCAACCGCCGTGCCAAATTCTTGGTACCGATCGCGATTCTCGATCACGATCTTCGACTGCTCGGTCCAATACGTGGCGCCGAACAACTCGAAAACATAGACAGCGCCGTCTTGTAGAGCGCCCGGAGCAGATTGCCATCGCGCACCGACAACCGCACGATCACCGTCAACAGCAATCGATTGGCCGAATCCTTCTGCCAGCTCGCGATCACTCGGCCATAGCGCGCTGGTGACATTCCACTCTGTCCCCTGCTTTCGATATGAGAAGGCAGGCTTCGCGGCTTCGGGTCCGGTAGACCCAACAATGAGTGTGTCACCGTCCAGCCCGATGCAGATCCCAAAAAGCCAGGGTGTTCCATCGAACGGCGGTATGATCTTGGCGGTTTGGGTCCACGCCCCGGACGTGCGCTCGAAAATGTACACCGACCCGCTACTGCTGTGGTCAAATCGTTCGTATGGAGCGCCGATCGCAAGGGTATCGCCACTCACTGCAAGAGGCGCTCCGAAATAACTGCCCGCCGTGCCTTGGTTCGTGCGGAGCACCGCTTGTACATGCCAATCGTGTTCACCTCTTTCGAACACATGGACGGCCCCCTGGTAAGGGCCGGCCGGGCCATTCTGCAGCGGCGCCGAGATCAGGAGTTGTCCTCCGCAGACTTCGAGCGCGGAACCGAACCAGGTTTGTGGCGCGATACCGGTCAGCTTTGAATCCTGCTGCCAGACGCCGGACTCTTGGCGGAAAACATAGACAATCGCATCTCCCTCATCGGAGTAGGTTGAGGCGATGA
Organism: uncultured Phycisphaeraceae bacterium; assembly: GCA_964391865.1. Lineage (GTDB taxonomy): Bacteria > Planctomycetota > Phycisphaerae > Phycisphaerales > UBA1924 > DASZQL01. The sequence continues at coordinate 521,589 of CAYMNQ010000002.1, read as the reverse complement.
TCGTTTCAGCTTCCACGGCGATTCTTGTGCCCAGACGATCCTCGCGCCTCGCATCAGAAGCCGTGAGCGTCGCCTCCAAATTCCACCCGACCGATGAACGGCGATAGACGAGTACCGCGCCCCGACGCAGAATCCCCTCGCTGGTGTACCAAGGCATTCCGATTGTCAGCACATCACCGTTGGCTGAGATACTTAAGCCAGCCCCAACACCGCTCGGCGCCCACAATTGATCGAGATGGCAGGGCGGAATCTCGGCTCGGCCGGGCGAACACGCTATTGCACATCCAATCACACCAACGCCGCGAGCGGCATATCGCATCAGGTGCGCAATCGACGGCACAAAGGCGGCTAGCAATCGCATGATTCACCTCCCGATTCTTGGACGTGCGCGCAATCGATCAGACAACCCCGCGCGGGGCGCGCAGGCGAGGCTTCTATCGACCGGGCCGCTGACTCGCCGTCAGCTTTCCTACCATCGCGTACTCCTCGACCGATGCGATATCCTCTCTCCGCCATGCCGACCGACGTCCTCGCCGAACTGAAAGCCCGCGGCCTCCTGTACCAGTGCACCGACGAAGCCGCGCTGCGCGAGCACCTCGCCGCACCGCGGCGGGTGTACTGCGGGTTTGATCCCACGGCGGACTCGCTCACGATCGGCAATCTTGTGCCGATGATGGTGCTGGCGCATTTCCAGCGCGCGGGGCACACGCCGGTGGTCTTGATGGGCGGCGGGACAGGGCTGATCGGCGATCCCTCGGGCAAGACCGCCGAGCGCACGCTGCAAACGCCCGAGAAGGTGGCGCACAACGTGTCGAAGCAGCGCCCGATCTTTGAGGCGGTGCTTGACTTCTCCGAACGCGCGACCAACTGCGCCATCCGCACGGACAACGCGGAGTGGCTGACCCGCCTGACCTACATCGATGTGCTGCGCGATGTGGGCAAGCACTTCTCCGTCAACATGATGATCCAGAAGGACTCGGTGAAAGCGCGGCTCGAATCGCGCGAGCAGGGCATCAGCTACACCGAGTTCAGCTACATGATTCTCCAGTCGTACGACTTCCTGCACCTCTACCGCGACCTCGGCGTGACCGTGCAGCTCGGCGGCAGTGACCAGTGGGGGAACATCGTCGCCGGCGCGGATCTGATCCGGCGGATGAACGCGGCGGACGAAGAGGCGTCGGGCGAGAAGGCATCAAGCCATCAAGCCACCAAGGCATCGAGTGCCGAGCCTCAAGCCCCAGGCCCCAAGCCCCAAGCCGCTCTCGCCTTCGGCCTTACCGCGCCCCTCGTCACCAAAGCCGACGGCGGAAAATTCGGTAAGACCGAGAGCGGCGCGATCTGGCTGACCGCCGCGCGCACCAGCCCCTACGCGTACTACCAGTTCTGGCTGAACGCGGCGGACGCGGACGTGATCAAGTTCCTGCGTATTTTCACCTTCGTGCCCGTCGCGGAGATCGCCGAGATCGAGAAGGCCCACGCCGCCGACCCCGGCAAGCGCGAGGCGCAACGCCGGCTGGCGCGCGAAGCGACCACCATCCTCCACGGCGAGGCGGCGATGCGCCACGCGGAGGCGGCGGGGCAGGCGCTCTTCTCGGGGGATATCGCACATCTCGACAAGGCAACGCTCGAAGAGGTCTTCTCCAGCGTGCCCTCAACGACGCACAGCCGCGCGGACCTTGCGGCCCATTCGACGAACCCGGAGGCCGACAAGCCGGGCCTGCCGCTGGTTGATCTGCTGCCGCTCACCTCGCTGTGCAAGAGCAAACGCGAAGCCCGCGAGCACCTGCAGGCCGGCGCTGTCACCGTGAACGGCCGCGCGGCGGGGATTGACGATCGGCTCAGCGTCGGCGACCTGCTGCACGGCGAGCTGGCGCTCCTCCGTCGCGGCAAGAAGGCGTGGCATGTGACCCGCTGGCAGTAAGGAATTTCAGAGTCAACGTGCCACGACAATCCCGCGCTGGGAATTGTCGTGCTCCCGCCATCAGGCGCAGAACAACCCATCGCACGACAATCCGAAGGAGCCTGATTGTCGTGGCACGTCTTTTCGAGCCTATAATCCTCAACTATGCGCGAATCGAGCGGCCGGAAGCGGTTCATCGTCGGCATCACGGGGGCGTCGGGTGCGCTCTACGCGCAGCGCGTGATCGAATGCATCCTCCGAGCGGGGCACGAGTGCCATCTTGCGATCACTCCTCTTGGTCAACGCCTGCTGCGCGACGAGCTGGGGCTGGAAGCGATCAGCGCCGGGTCGGCGTCGCTCGCGTCGCTGGCGAAGCTGCCCGAGGGGGCTGACTGCGAATCGCGTGGTCTGCATTACTACTCGCCAAAGGACGTCGGGGCGGCGATCGGGTCGGGTTCGTTCGTGCATGACGGGATGGTGATCGTGCCGTGCTCGGCGCGGACCCTCAACGCGATCGCCGTCGGCGTGGGCGACACGCTGGTGGCGCGGGCGGCGGCGTGTGCGCTGAAGGAACGCCGCAAGCTGATCCTCGCGCACCGCGAGGCGCCGCTGACACTGATCGATATCCGCGCGATGGAGACGCTCACGCTCGCCGGCGCGATCGTGTGCCCGGCGAATCCGGGGTTCTATCTCCTTCCGCGGACGGTCGGGGATGTTGTGGATTTCGTGGCGGCGCGACTGCTTGATCTGATGGGGTGCGAGCACGAGATCAAGGCGCGGTGGGAGGAGCATGTGAACGCCGGGCGGGGCGGGGATGAGGATGAGTGACGGGCGCGTCTTGCGGGGTGCGGGATGCGGCTTGCGGCGATGGGAATAAGACGCGACGCGTGAACCAGCGTGACGGCGTGTGCGAGATTCCCTGTGCGATCGCACGAGTCTCGGCCCAAAGCTGCCGAGACTCGTGGCACCCGCGGAGGACTCACGACGCGCGGCCATCGGTTCAGCGTTCACCGCGCTTCGGCTTCGACGATCAGCGTTGAATTCAGCAGAATCTCGGGCGACAGAAGGTGGCGCATCATCTCCGCGTACGGCACCTCTGCGTCGGCGGGCACGCACCCCTCGCGCTTCAGTCGCTCGAACTTTTTCACGGCGCGGCGTTGCGAGACCGTTGTTGCGAGCCACACCAGCGGCACGAGGGGCAGCAGCGCGATGCTGCTGAGGCTCCAGTTCGAGCGGAGCAGTCGGCGGATGCGGAAGCCGCAGTGGTGCAGGCTATACCGCACCTGGAAGTAATTCACGAGGAACGCGTGCCCGTGGTACGTGCGTGAGCCGTCGGCGGAGCGACCCCACACGCTCGTGTATTCGTCAACATAACTCTTGAACGCGCGCTGCCCGGCGAGGGCGTACGCGAGGCGCGCTCGCAGCGAGAGCAGGTTGGGCGTGGTGAGGATGAGCCGCCCGCCCGGCTTCAGCACGCGCCGGAACTCGTCGAGCATCTCGTGCCGGTTCTTCACATGCTCGATGCCCTCGACGCAGAGGACGATGTCGAAAGTCGCGCTCTCGAAGGGGAGGCGGGCTTCCATGTCGGCGGCGACGGGGGAGAGGCTTGGGTCTTGGGGCTTGAGGCTTGCGGCGCGATCGCCGAGCAGCGCGGCGGCGATGGGCGCGGGGAGGTCCACGCCGTCGGCCTCGCGCTTGAAGAACTCGAGGACCGTGCAGCCCTCGTGGCGCTTCAATGTGTCAGTGAGTGTTTCAGGGAAGAGGTCGGCGGGCGTGACCTGAAACCCGGCGGCGGCGAGGGGGACGCTGAGGATGCCGCCGCCGGCGGGGATGTCGAGCACACGCATGGATGAGCGCCGCGCGGGGTCGATGTCGGCGAAGGCGCGTAGGACGAAGGGGTAGAGCGAGCGGAGCGTGAGGCTGCGCGAGATGGAGTCGAGATGCGGCGGAGAGCCGAGAGGCGGCATGCCGGGGGTTCTACCCGAGATTGGCACGGATCGCCATCACGCCACCAGAACTAGGAATTTCGATCTCCTCTCGCGGGCGCCTAGTAGCCCTGCATGTCCCACTCGAGGTCACCATCGGCATTAACCACGAAGTACAAGCAGCCCATGTCGTCGAACATCACATAGGAGCGATCGCCCCGATCGCCGCTGAGCGGGTCGCTCTCGGTCGAACGCACCGAGCCTAGAGCGGCAAGAAAGCATGCATCTTCGATGTCGTTTTGCACGTAGTTTGCGAGGCCACCGATCTTGCCCCCTTGAAGGCAATCGATGAGATAGCCCTGCTTCAAATGAAAGACAGGATGGTCATCTGGCACACCATCGAAGTCTTCCGTTCGTAGCAGCTGTGCGTGCGCGACGGGGCGCGTCTGGACCTCGGCCGGCACTTCAACATTCAGAGGAACTTCGAGGCCGATCGTCTGCCATTCGGTGTAGAAAGCCCCAGGCTCATAGCAACAGGCGTAGCAATCCACTTGCATGCTCGAGTCTTCCGCGTGACAGGCGCCAAAGATCAGGAGCACATCATCCTTCACCGCTCGTCTCACCGACGGAGGCAAGATGTCGGCGGAGTCCGCGAAGCAAATCTGGCCGATGAAGCTCAACGGCTTGCCCGGGGCTTGCATCGGCCACCCTGCGCCGGACGGGCGGTACGGAACTCCTCCGAGCTTCGGGCCCCATCGCAGCGCAGGCTCCCCGGCGGCCCAGATCATGACGTCTATCGGAACAACTCTGGTGGCTGCACTTCTGACATGAAGCTCACGGCGCAGTTGCTCAACGACCGCAATATGAATCGGAGCGATGATCTGCGCGCCGCCTGGTTCCATCAGTCGAATGTGATCGTCGATTGCCGACGGATCGGCGTAGTCTTCGGGATGATCTTTGGCCCGTTGCTCGACATAGGCACGAATTTGTCGGCGCACCTCGTCGAGGGAGCATTGACGGAGTGCGGACTCAAGATCGAAGCGTGGGTGATGCCGCGGAGTTGACATGCTCGGCTCCGTGATTCGTTGTAGAGTCGGCGAAGTGTCCAATCGGCCGTCGTTGCAACGCGTGAATCATAACTCGGTGGGATCGGCCGACACAGAGGCTTGTAAATGAAAATCGGCCGCCACGTGGCGGCCGACTGCTTGAGTTTCGCACTATTCGAAGAGGCCGTTGCTTAGGTCTGCACACAGTGATGCATTGCGAGTTACCGCGCCGCGGCCGTCTTCTTCCCGCCCTTCGCGCCCGCCCGCGCCGTCGCCGGCTTCTCGAACAGGTCCGCGAACTTGAACGCCTTGCGGCCCTTCCATGCCTTGCGGTGGAACGCGTCGCTGGCGAGGAGCGGGAAGAGCGCGGTGAGTTCGCCGAAGACCATCTGCTCGTGGACGACATCGACCTTGCCCCACGAGCACGCTTCGCGGAGGGTGGAGCCGGAGAGCGCGCCGTCGCGCGAGTCGGCGACGGTCATCTGGATGGCGTACTTGTGCATGCCGATGTCGCCGCGGGCCTTGCCGCCCTTGCGCTCGTTCAGGAGTTCCGCCGCGACGACGATGTCCTGCGCGAAGTTCTTGGGCACGCCGCCGCCGAGCATGAGGAGGCCCGTGTCCTTGCAAGCCAACTTGATATCAGTCAGTTCGCGGAAATCCTTGCCGCTGTCGAACGCGATCTGCCCGCGGCCTTCCTCGATCGCTTCGGTCTGCTGCAGCACGATGCCGAAGCCGGCGGAGCAGTCGCTGAACGCGGGGACGAAGATCGGCACGCGCTTCTGGTGGCACGTCTTCACGATCGACTCGTTCTTCGCGTGGTTCTTCGCGAGGTACGCGCCCATGCCGTCGATCAGCTCGCGGCTGGAGTAGGCGCCGGGCTCGAACATGTCGAAGATCTTCTTCGTGACGGCGTCGCACTCGCGCAGATCGTCCTCGTCGATGTAGGTGTCGTAGATGCGGTCGATCATCAGGTTGCGGAGCGTCATGTCATCGACGGGCGGGGCCTCGGGCGAGCCGGGGGCGATGTAGTGCTTGAATCCGAGGCCCTCGAAGAAATCCTGGTCGACGATGTTGGCGCCGGTCGAGACGATCGCGTCGATCATGTTGTTCTCGATGAGCGTGATGATCGCCTTCTTCAGGCCCGCGCTGATGAGCGAGCCGGCGAGGGTGAGGATCACCGCGCACTCCTTGTCCTTGAGCATCATCGAGTAGATGTCCGCCGCCTGCGCGAGCGTGCGGCTGGTGTACGCCATCTCGCGGTAGGAGTCGATGACCGGGCGCGCGTCGAACGAGGTGATGTCGATGTGCTCGACGGGGCGGGAGAGGAGTTCCTTCTTCGTCCATTTTCCGTTGGCCATGGGGCGATCTCCAGAGGGATCAGGGACCGGGCATCGGGCATCAGTTCGGAACTGCGGCGTGACGTCGCCGCCGATCAACTGGTGCCGGTTGCCCGGTCCCCGATGCCTTCTTCATGCAGCCAAGCCCCCCTGGCTGACGGTGCGGGTGTTGTGATGTGCCGTCGGGGGTGGCGACGGCGGGGACATTATATGCTGTCAACGCAGCGAGTTTCAGCCGGAGCGCCGGCAGCGCCAATCACTTACTTCAGGTCCGTCGCCGACCATGAATAGCTCGGCGGCGACTGGATCACCGGCTCCGGAGATCCTGGTCGGGCGAACCGCTGGACCACGGCGGGCCAGGATGCTTCGAACTCGCCGACCAGCTTGTGGAACGCCTCTGCCTCGGCGCGTCGGCGGCTTTGGTCGACGGCTTCGGTTGAGGTCCACAGGTTGGCGAGTTGGTCTTTCTTCGCCGAGCCTTCGCCCAGCCAGTAGACGAAACCGCTGCGCGTATCGATCAAGGCCGCCGATGCGGTGGTCGTGACCCGCGCCTGCTCGGCGGGGAACAGGCCGAGTGTGAACGTGCCGAGCGCGGGAACGAGCGTCTCCGTGCCGAAGCGTGTATCGAAGGTATAGAGCAGCACCATGTCCGCGCGGACCTGCGCGGCGGCACGTCGGATATCCATCTGGTCGTCGAGTTGCTCGGTCACGATCAGGCGGTTGAGCGGGCCGATGGTGGCGACCATGGGCAACGCTGTCAGTCGCTCCACGTGCTCGTCGCGCTCCGCTTCGCGGTCCATTACGAGCGAGTAGCGTCCGCGGCCGTAGCTGTCGTGCGTCCACGAACGGTACCCGGGGCCCTGCACATGCGCGACCGCGATGGAAGCGGGGAACGACGCGAGCGGCTGGCGACGCATGAGCTCGGCGATGGAGGCATCGGTTTGCGAATCGACGTCCTCCTGCGAGATGCCCATGGCGCGGAAGTCTGCCGCTTCGCCCGGCACGCGGTAATTCGCGCAGCCGGTGAGTGTGGCAGCCGCCGCGCCGATCGCGAGCGCACGCATCCCCTCTAACCACTGAACGGATCGAGTGCGCTGCTGCATGAATCCTCCCAGTTGTGCCGGCGCCATGATCCAGCGGCTCACAATCGGCCCTGCCATCACGGCGCACCATGATACCCCCGCTCCTGCCGGTGGCGACCCTTTCCGATGCGCTTCTGATCTCCTTTGCAACCGCCGGTTTGGTGCTCATCGCGCCAAATCGCCTTGACTTGGCCCTCAACTGCTGCGAGATTGAATCTCCGAACCGCGGCAGGAGACGGCGGTTAGCGGGAGTCGAGAGGAGTTCCCCATGCGGTTGTGTTTTGTTCGTCTTATCGGCGCGATGGCTCTCGCGCTGACCCTCAGCGCGGCGGACGCCCTTGCCCAACCCAACACCACCTACATCGCCCTCGGCGATTCCTACGGCTTCGGCATCACCACCGAGGCCAGCTACACGCAGACATCGAACGGCGACCGCGGCTACGTTTCGCGCTACGCCGATGCGCTCGCCGTGCAGCACGGCGGGGTGCGGCCGAGCGTACTGAACATCTCGCTGACCGGCGAAACGACCGGGTCGTACTTTGACCTCAGCGAAACCTCGCGCGTCTTCAACACCAACTACATGGGTCAGACGCAGATGCAGCGCTTCAACGAAGCGGTGGCGGCGGAGACGATGGCGGGGCGAACGATCTCGACCGTCAGCCTGTCGTTCGTCGGCGCGGACTTGCTCGAACTCGCGCAGGACCCGGCCTTCCCGAGCCTCCCGCCGAGCGAACAGGCGACACGCGTGTTCCAGACGCTGCTGACCGCGCAGACGAACTACATCAACATCCTCAATCAGGTGCGCGGCAGCCTGCCGACGGCTGACCTCATCTTGCTCGGCTACCCCAACGCGTTCCGCGGCTTGGCCGATCAAACGCTTGCGGACCTCGTGGACCCGGCGGTGAATCTGGCGAACGGGCTGATCGCGGAGCTCGCGAACGCCTACGGCGGGCGGTACATCGATGTCTACTCGTCGTTCAGCGGCAACGAGGCGATCTACACCCAGATCATCCTCGACCAAAGCGTGCTGCCCAACCCGCACCCGACGGAAGCCGGCTACGACGTGATCGCGGCGGCGATGGTGATCCCGACGCCGGGATCGGGCGCGATGGTTATCAGCGTGATGTGGATGTTGGGCCGCCGGAGGCGGAACCGTTTCGATCGTGCGGCGGATAGTTGTGTGCGATGAATCGAAGGCGTTGGACTGGGCTTGGGCTGATCATCGCGCTCCTGTGCGGGGGCGCGATGTTCGCGCTGGCGTTCGTGATGCGCGCGTACATCGGTATTGAGAACTACAGCGCGATTACTGGTGCTGAATCGATGCAAGCGTTGCGGGTGGACGCGCCGGCGCCGCGTGAGATGGCCGAAGCGCGACAGCGCGGTGAACCGATTCGAGAAGCGGTTTTCGGCCGCCCAGTTGTGCTCACGGCTTCGCAACGAAAGATAGTTCAACACGAGCTGCTGTCATTCTGGGGTAATGGAATAACGCTCGGGCACAACCGCTGCATGTTCCATCCTGATGTTCGCTTCGAGTGCCTCAATACGGACGGGTCAATTCGAGCCACAATCACACTTTGCTTCTCCTGCGGGCAAGCGATCATCGAGCGTGAGGGCCATACGCGTAGACTCGACATCCCAGAGTCACAGCAAGCGTTGACGTCTCTCGCCGCCGATCTGTTTCCCGACGACGGCAAGCTCGTCGCGTTCCGTGAGTTTCATCTTGGCCGTGGAGAGAAACCCCGTTGAGTCGTGTTCGTGTCGTCGGCCGCCACGCGGCGTAGGATGCCGTCATGCGGCGTGCGGCTGACGAGGAGCCGGCGCGCCGCAGCGAGGAGGCGTCGCCATGCCGTTCAAGGTGTATTCCGCGAAGAGCCAGGGTGCGAAGCTCGAACTCACATCGTTCGATCCGGGGCCGATCAAGCCCGATCACGTCGAGATCGCCGTCACCCACTGCGGCATTTGTCACAGCGATCTCGCGATGCTCGAGAACGAGTGGGGTTTTTCGCCGTACCCCGTCGTGCCGGGGCACGAGGTGATCGGAACGGTCGCGGCGCTGGGGTCGAACGTCTCGCACCTGAAGGTCGGGCAGCGCGTGGGGCTCGGCTGGTTCAGCGGCTCGTGCCATCAGTGCGAGTGGTGCCTGAACGGCGACCAGCCGTTGTGCGCCGGCGTTGAGAGCACGATCGTCGGGCGTTTCGGCGGCTTCGCCGACCGTGTGCGCTGCGACGGGGCGTGGGCCGTGCCCGTTCCCGACGGGCTGCACTCGGAAACCGCGGCGCCGCTGCTCTGCGCCGGGATCACCGTCTTCAACCCGTTCGTGAAGTTCAACGTGTCGCCCGCGGCGCGCGTGGGCGTCGTTGGCATCGGCGGGCTGGGGCACCTGGCGCTGCAGTTCGCCCGCGCCTGGGGCTGCCGCGTCGTCGCGTTCACCAGCACCGGCGCGAAGGCGGAGGAAGCAAAGAAGTTCGGCGCGGAAGAGATCGTCAACAGCCGCGACCCGAAGGAACTCGACGCGGCGGCGAACTCGCTCGACGTGATCCTCAATACCGTCGGCGCCGCGATCGACTGGCAGCGCTACATCAACGCGCTCCGCCCGACCGGGAAGTTCGTCGTGCTCGGGGCGGCGACGAGCAATATCGAGGTCTCGCCCTTCAGCCTCATCATGGGGCGCAAGTCGATCGTCGGGAACCCGACCGGCGGGCCGGGCGACATCGCCCGCATGTTCAGTTTCGCGCGCCACCACGGCGTAAAGGCCCAGACCGAGCGGTTCCCCATGACGAAAGTCAACGACGCGTTGGCGCACCTGAAGGCGGATAAGGCGAGATACCGGATCGTTCTCGACGCGTCAGCGTAACCGCGCGAGTTCTCGGCAACGTGCCACCATAACTCCTCTCTGGAAGTCGTCGTGTCCCGCGGGTCAGTCGAATCAACGTCTGGTCGCGCGGCAGACCTCACGGCAGGACTGCCACGGCACGGCGTGAATTGCCAATGAATAATCCGCGCGCCGCCAACTCCCCCAAGCCCCGGGCCCCAAGCCCCACTCCTATACTCATGCCATGCGTGCAGAGCAGTTGGTGCTCATCGCGAAAGCCCTCGCCGATCCGACGCGCCTGCGGATCCTGCGCAAGCTCCGCGCCGCCGGCGAGATGACGTGCAACGACGTCTGCGGCCTGTGCGATCAATCGCAGCCCACCGTCTCGCACCACATCCGCACGCTCGCCGACGCCGGCGTCATCACCATGCGCAAAAGCGGGCCGTATCACATCCTCGCGCCGAACGAGGACGCGCTGGGCGAGTTCTCCCGGGCCATCGCCGGTGCCGCCAGCCAGGCCGCCGCCCCGGACGCCCCCCGCACCAAACCGCGTCCCCGCCGAAAGACCGCCACGAGGCCCGGCGCGTAACCCGGCCGCACCCCGCCCGGCCCACCACCGCGATTTTGTACCTACGACTTGCCCGGCATCATATTGATGGCTATCAATATGACGTATCGACATGTGTCGATACGGCCCGCCGCGTCTCCCCGTCGAGCGCCGCGGCGGGCCTTCTCCAGACTTCACACCCGCGCCGCGATCCCCGCCGCGCGATCCGCAGGACCCGCCTCACCCCACCAGGAGCCACGCATGTCGAAGGAATTCACCGGGAAAGTCGCCCTCATCACCGGTGGCACGAGCGGCATCGGCCGCGCCACCGCCGTCGCCTTCGCCCGTGCCGGCGCCAAGGTCGTCGTCACCGGCCGCCGCGAAGCCGAGGGGCAGGAAACCGTCAAGCTCGCCAAGCAGGCCGGCGGTGACGCCGCCTTCTTCCGCGCTGATGTCACCAGCGAGAACGACTGCCGCGCCATGGTTGATTTCACCCTGAGCACCTTCGGCCGCCTCGACGCCGCCTTCAACAACGCCGGGCTTGAAACCCTCGGCCCGGTGGTCGAAGCAAGCGCCGAAACCTACCGCAAGGTCTTCGACATCAACGTCCTCGGCGTCCTCCTCTCGATGAAGTACGAGATCCCCGCGATCCTGAAGAACGGCCCCGCGGGCGGATCGATCGTCAACAACGCCTCCATCGCCGGCTCCATCGGCATGCCGGGCGTCAGCGTCTACATCGCGTCCAAGCACGCCGTCCTCGGGCTCACCAAGTCCGCGGCCCTCGAAGTCGCCAAGCAGAACATCCGAGTGAACGCGGTCTCTCCCGCCGCCATCGACACCGACATGTACGACCGCTTCGCCGACGACCCGCAGAAGCGCGAGTACATGGCGTCGCTCCACCCCGTCGGACGCGTCGGCAAGCCCGACGAGATCGCCCACCCCGTGCTCTTCCTCTGCTCCCCCGGCGCGTCGTTCATCACCGGGCACGATCTCAAGGTCGACGGCGGGTTCACCGTGCCGTAAGCCCGATCGATCGCACGCCGCCACAGCGCCGGCCGCCGATTGCACCGCGACGACATCCCAAGCCGATACACTTCGCGTGAAGCCGGGCCTTCTGATCGCGCCCGGCGGGAGTGCATCGCCATGAACACCGCCAACACCCCTCGCCTCGCCGCTGTCGCGCTCGCCTCCGCGCTGCTCGTCGCGCCCGCGTTCCTCGCCACCGGCTGTGCCAGCTACGCCAACTACCCCGAGATCGGCGAAGACTCCGCGATCAACGACCCCAACCACCCGCCGATCCCGGACGTGATGGCCGCTTCGCTGAAGTACGCCGCCGAACGCTTCCCCGTGAACGGCGAGTTCGTCGTCAACCTCCCCCCCGGCATGCAGCTCCGCTGGGCCGAGCGCGTTGTCAAGCGGATGGAGAACGACAACGCGCGCCTCGTCTCCCCCGGCACCGAGGCCCTCCCCGCCTACCACGTCACCCAGGTCTGGATCCGCGGCGACGCGGCGACCGTCGAAGTCGTCCGCCCCATCCCCGGCCTCAGGCCCGGTTCCGAGGGCGGCACCGGCGAGTTCACCTACCAGTCACTCCGATTCAAACTCCGCGGCTCCTTCGGCAACTCATGGCGCGTGCGCTCCACCCGCGCGTGGACGATGGGCGCCGCCGAACCCCCACGCCTCTACGGCTGGGCCGCGGAAACCAGCGGGGCACGCTGAGCGCACGATTCCGTGGAAGGGTGCCGTGCAACACTGCTCTGAGCAATGCACGCTACGCCTTTGCTCGTTCTTCCCCCTGCACGCACTCAGCCGCCGACCGAGGAAATGCCAAGGCACTGAACGAGCGTAGATCGGCGAAGCGCCGTTCCACGGCACCCGCGGCAGCCGCGCACCTTAAGACTCAGGCCCCAATCCGCTCCCGCACCGCGCGCAGCAACTGCCGCGTCACATCGTCGGCGTCCTTCGACGCATCCAGCACCGCGTACACCCCCGGCCAGCGCCGCGCTTGTTCCAAATACCCCGCCCGCACCTTGCGGTGGAACTCCAATCCCTTCTGCTCCATCCGGTCCAGCAAGGGATTCAGCCGCCCGGACGCGGTCACTTCATCAACATCAAAGATCACAACCAGATCGGGCCAGGTACCGGCGCGAGAGGCTTGGGGCTCGGGGCTTGAGGCTTGCGGCGGAGCGCTCGGCTTCAAGCTTCCAGCTTCAAGCTTCGAACTTCCAGCATCAAGCTTCCAGCTCCCCGGCAGCGCCCCGCACGCCGCCTGCGCCACCGCCATGATTTCCTCGAACGGCAATCCCCCCGCCGTGCCCTGATACGCGAGCGTGCTGGTGACGTAGCGATCCGCCAGCACCAGTTCGCCGCGCACGAGAGCCGGGCGGATGCGCTCTTCAACAAGCTGCGCGCGGCTCGCCATGTACAGCATCATCTCGCAGCGCAGCGACATCTCCTTGTGGATCGGGTCGAGCAGAATGTCGCGGATGCGCTCGCCCACATGCGTGCCGCCCGGCTCGCGGACTTCACACACGCCGACGCCCGCCGCGCGGCACATTTCAAGGAGCCTGCGGAACTGCGTGCTCTTCCCCGAGCCATCCGGCCCGTCAAAAACGACAAACCGCCCGCCCCAGCGCGAGAGGAACGACACATCACCCCAATGCCCGATCGGCGGATCCGTCACGCGCGGGATTGTAGAGGCTATCCGTACACCGCGGTCTCGATGGTGTTGTCCCTCGGGTGTACAAGGTTGACCGCGAGTCTCTCGAAGAAGCCGCCTCCCGGCCCGAAGGGCCGCCGGCCCGTTGCCGGGGGTCGAAGCGGCGAAGCCGCGCAGACCCCCGGTCAGCGCCACACCAACACGCCGCACCCCGAAGGGGTGCCGGAACCTCGCGCGACCAGCGGAAACGGAAACTCAATCACTCGCCCGCAACGCTGCCCCAACTTCACGTCACGTCAACCCACACGCAGAGCGCCAAAAAATCTCAACTTCGCAAGAAAAATTTTACTCCCCGCCGCACAAGCACTTGCGCCGAGTGAGCCGCCGCTTACATCACCGGTTGTGCGCGCGCCGCTTCACTTTGGCCCCATATACGGAGGCGCCGCTCGCGGCCCCTCGTCTCACGCGGCTCGACCTGCAGGCGCAGCCCGCGCGGGAGTTTCTACTTTCCTTCGCCGAAGCTGGCGGCTGACAACCGCCCTCCTCGGCACGGTTCGACGCCCGGCGAAAGCCGAGCACAACACTCGATCCGCCCGTGCACGGGTTTTCCGTTTCTCACCCGCCTCGTGAACACCGCAACAACCAATCGAACACCACCACAACGCAGTCACACGAACCACAGCAGACAATCAAAACAAACCCCCGGGCACCGCTCAACACGCGCTCGCCGATATCACACGGAGCCGAACTAGCCGGCATCCGCCCGCCCGCGCGCAATCGCGCCAATGCGTGTACCTTCACGCCGAAGCAATCGCGCGCATAGCTCTTCCTCAAGCCCCAGGCCCCAAGCCCCAAGCCCTCTTCCGCCTTCCGCCCTTCCGACTGACATGACTTACCTCCAAGCCATCATCCTCGGCCTCGTCGAGGGCATCACCGAGTACCTCCCGGTGTCGTCCACCGGGCACCTCATCATCGCGTCCGGGCTCATGAAGCTCGATGAAAAAGTGCCGAAGAGCACCATCGACGCGTTCAACGTCGTGATCCAGGGCGGCGCGATCCTCGCCGTCACGCTCCTCTACTGGCCGCGCTTTGTGCAGATGCTGAAAGGTGTGCTCGGGCGCGACCCCGCCGGCCTGCGATTGTTCATCAACATCGTCATCGCGTTCATGCCCGCGGCGGTGGTCGGGCTGCTGCTGCACAAGATCATCAAGGCCCACCTCTTCTTCGCCGCGCCGGTCATCGCCGCCCTCGCGCTCGGCGGCGTCTTCATGATTGCGGTCGACCGCTTCGTCATCCGCCCGCGCGACCGCGCGAAGCACGAGGGAACGCACGCCGGGCTAACGATCGACCAGCTCACGCCCGCCCGCGCGCTCTTCATCGGCGGCATGCAGATCATCGCCATGTGGCCCGGCACCAGCCGCTCGATGATGACGATCACCGGCGGCGTGCTCGCCGGGCTGACCCCCGCCGCCGCCGCGGAGTTCTCCTTCCTCCTCGGCATGCCCACGCTGCTTGCCGCCACGGGGCTGGACCTTGTGCAGAACGTGAAGGAATCCGCCGACAACGGCACTCCCAACATGTTCCAAGAGATCGGCTACGGCCCGTCGGCGGTGGGGGTGCTCGTCGCTGCCGTGTCAGCCGCCGTCGCGGTGAAGTGGCTCGTCGGGTTCCTCAACAAGCACGGCCTGCTCGCGTTCGGCGTGTACCGCATTGTGCTGGCGATCGTGCTGGCGGGGCTGATCTCGGCGGGGTTGGTGGCGATCAGGTGAGCAGCCATCTGTGCCACTGACCGGTCCTCCGGTCAGTGCTCTTCGCGTGAATCGCACTGACCGCTCAGAGCCGCGGTCAGTGGCACGCCGCTCGTCACACTTCCATCACCACATGCACCGTCTCGGGCGAACTCGCCGCCTTCAGCGCGTCGAGCGCCTGGTCCAGCGAGAACCGGCGCGAGATCAGGCTCAGCACGTCTACCTCGCCCCGCTTGAGCGTCGCGAGCGCATCGGCGATCGACCCGCAGCGAGAACCGATCAGTTCAATCTCATGATTCACGATGGGCGACAGGTCGATCGGGCGTGCGCCAGCGCCCGGTGGCGAAGCGGGGTCCGCGCCGAACACGCCCTTCACCAGAATCTTGCCGCGCGGCCGCACGAGCTGCATCGCGAGTTCGAGCCCCGCCCCGGTGCCCGTGCAGTCGATCACCACATCCTGATCCGCGCGCCGACCCGCGTCGCCCGCGAGCCGGTGCTTGATGCCCCACTTCTCGCACAGCGCCAACTTCGATTCGTGCTTGCCCAGCACGCGCGTGCTCGGGTTTAGCTTCGCCATCAGCTGCGCGCAGAGCAGCCCGATCCGCCCGTCGCCCAGGATCGTGATGTACGACTTGCCTTCGAGCCTGATCTGGTGGGCCGCGTGCAGCGCCGCCGCCAGCGGCTCGGCGAAGACGGCGTGGTCGTCGTCGATCTCATTCGGCACCGCGTGCAGGTTCACGATCGGCAGGCAGAAGGCATCCGCAAAGCACCCGTCGCGCCCGCTCTGACCCAGCACCACGCGCGAGCGGCAGTGCGTCGACAGGCCCGCGCGGCACAGGTCACACTTCCCGCACACGATGTTGATCGACCCGACGACGCGCTTCCCGGCGAGTTCCTTCGCGCGCTTCTCCTGGCCCGGCGCGGGGTTCGCCTGCTCGACCACGCCCACGAACTCGTGCCCTAGCGTGAGCGGCGCGCCGGGCCGCTCGCTCGCGGGCGACAAGCCGCGCGCGAGACGCACGTCGGCGGCGGAGATGCCCACGCGCGTCGGGCGAATCCGGGCTTCGCCCGTCGGCGGCGATGGTACCCCGGCGGCACCATCAAGACGCACGCGCCCCGATGGACCCGGGGCACCCGGCGATGCCGGCGCGGGCAATGGCTCGTAACGCACAGCCCGCATCGTTAGTTCTTCACATCCTCGGCGCTCGGCGCGGGCGGATCGCTCACCGATGCGCCGGGGCCGACCGGGCGCGTCATCCCCACGGGGCTGGCCGCGATCTCGTTCGGCGGCTTCCAGAAGGGCAGGATCACTTCGTACCACTCCGGGTCGCGGCTGAAGATGGGGTACACATACGCCGTCTGCCCGGCGAAGGGAGTCTCCGAATCCTCGCGCCACGCGACCCAGCGCCGCACATCGAGCCCGAAGTCCTGCCCCGTCAGTGTGCGGAGCGAGTCCTGCGCCGCGCGGTTCACGCTCAGATCGCGGTCGCCGAGCGCGCCGATCAGCGCGTCGAGCGATTTGCCCTGCGCGTACTGCCCGAGCGCGATCGCCGCCGCCGTACGGATCACGCTCTCCGGCTCGGCCTTCACGCCGAGCGCCTTGGTGAGCGGGTCGACCGCGACGGGGTTGTGCAGGCGCTGCAGCGCGCGGGCGCACTCCCAGCGCAGGTTGCGGTTTTTCGACTGGAACTGCTCGACGATCGCGGGGACATCATCGGGCGAGCCGTGCAGCGCCAAGCCGCGCACCGCGACGGCACGCACGCCGGGGTCGCCGTCGTTCAGCGCCGCGCGGTAGAGGTCGAGGTACACGCGCTCGCCGCCGAAGGGCGCGTTCGCGAGCATCAGCATGCCGCGGGCGCGCTTGTCGGCGTCGTACTGATCGGTCGCCCACGCGGCGGCTTCCTGCGGCGTGGGGGGCGCGAGGAAATCGCCTAGCAACGAGCCGCTGTCCTGCGCGCCCTTGCCGCCCAGATCGGACCCGCGGCAACTGACCAAGCCGATCGAACCGGCGACCAACGCGAGTACAAAGCCGCTGTCACGGAACGCGGCGAATCTCATGAAAGTACGCAGCATCACGGGAGTATATCGGCAGCCCGGCACTCGCCCGGCGAAACATCACCCCATCGGGCCAGCATGCCACGGCAAATCTGCTCTGAGAATCGTTGTGTTCCCAGTAGCGGGCACGGCGATCCGGAGGAGCCGCAGTGTCGCGGCAGGTCGAGCGCGTTCCCTATCATCACTCTCAATGAATCCCTCGAGTCTCATCTTCTGGGTATCGCTGCTGGCGTTGCTCGCCGGATGCGCGTCGAGTCGGCCAACCCCGTCCGGCGCGCCCTTTGACGTGTTCGAAGCGGGTGCGCTCGTCGCCGACGCCGGGCCGCTGACCCCCGAGATCGAACTGACGGCGGCGACAGTCGGCGGGCGGCGCTGGCGCGTCATCGAGGGTGAGCACGCCGGCGGGTTCATCCTCGAATCCTGGCGCGAAGAGAACGGCACGTTCACCATGACTCGCCGCCTGGAGAGTGAGACAACGCTTCTCGAGGAGCAGACGTACCGGCTCGAAGAATCGAAGGGGCTCGTGCTCGAGCGCAGCATCAACCACGAACGGGGCGTGATCGCCGAGTTCACGCCCCGGATGCTCGTACTCCCCAACTCCCTTTCAACCGGGAACGCCGACGTGCAGACGCTCCGGCTCCGCTTGCCGCTGATCGAGAACCCCAAGCGATTGCGCGAGCAGGGCACCACGAAGCGCGAGTTGACACTGCTCGGCACGCGGTCAATCCGGCTCGGCGCCCGCGAACTCCGCGCCTGGCGCGTGCGCGAAGTCGTGACCAACACCCTCGGTGCCGCCCGCGCGGTGCGCACGACGGATCGTTGGCTGACCGCCGAGCTGGGGTCGGTCGCGGAGCAGTATGAAGAAGAAGTGAAAGCGCTCGGATTCACGGTCGAGAAGACCCGGCGCGTGATGGTGCTGGAACCCGCGTCGGGCGGGCGGTGAGCCGTTCAGCGCTTGGGCGAGTACTTCCGCACCTCGCCGCTGGGCATGGCAAGGTACAGGTTCCCGTCCATGAATTGATCGACCGACGCGAACGCGAACTGCGGCAGGTCCACCGCGTCCACAACGTCGCCCGTCACCGCATCGAGCGTGCGCGCGGTGCGCCCGTTCCATGTCACGAGCCGCTTGTTCCGCACGCCGATCACGCGCCCGTCGGCGCCGGCGCTGGTCCAGATGCGCGAGCCGTTCGTCGCGTCGAGGCACGCGAGACCTTCCTTGGGGATGCTGATGTACACGCGCCCGTCATGCAGCGCGGGCTGCTCGGTCAGGGGATACGCGGTGCGGACGCGCCAATTGGTCCCGCCGTTGTAGCGCGAGATCGACCAGATCGACTGGTCCATCCCGGCGATGTACACCGAGCGATCGTCCGCTACCGGCGTGTTGGTGATCCCGGCGTAGACCTTCGTCGAGCCGACCGAGGTTCCCTTCGCCGGGCTGAGCACCACCACCTCGCCCGTGCCGCTGACGCACGCGGCGTCTTCCCCCGTCATCACCGCCGGGCTGTTGATCGCGCCCGTGAGCTGGTACGCCCACTGCTTGAAGCCCGACGTCAGGTTGTGCCCCAGCACCTGCCCGTTCACGCAGCCTACGATCGCCATGTTGCCCACGATCAGCGGCGGGGTATTCGCCAACTCCGCGAAGCGCTGCCGCGCCACCAGGTCGCCGGACTTGATGTTGAGCGTTGCGACATCCGTCTCGCTGCACGTGATCAGATCTCCCGATGCCGCACGCCCGTTCCCGACATAGCGGATCAGATCGGCGGCCAGATCGCTCGACCAGCGCGTGCGCCCCGTCTGCGGCTCGAGCACGGAGACCGTGTTGCCCGTGTCATGTACGACGATCGCATCGGACCACGTATCGAAGAACTTCACGCGGCTGCCCGTGCTCACGACCGCGTAGCCGCGCCATTCGAGCCGGTAGCCCAGCGCGCCGACCGGGTCGAGCGTCGGTGCCGCATCAGTCGCCGGTGCAGCGGCGGGTGCAGCGCTCGGCACCTTCGCCGCCGGGGCGGAATCGGTGGCCGCGGCGTTCGATGACGACGACGAGCCCGATTTGCACCCGCCGGCGGCGAGGCCCGTCGCCAGAATCAGCATCAGCACAAACGAGCGGGGCGTGACAACAGGCGAGCGCGGCTGGTCGAACATCGTGACTCCTCGGCATCGATCGGGGGATGATTGGATCGTGAGTATCCGCCCCCGCCGGGGGCGGGGTCAAGCCGGTCGGGGATCACCGCTCGGACGCCCGCGACGGCGGCGCGCCGAGGGCCGCCTCTCGCTTGATCGCCCGGCGCAGCCGGATCAACTCGGTAAAGGCGCGGAGGATCACGCGCAGACTCGCCCCCGACTGCACACCGGCGGTGCGCGGGCGGTGCGAGACCGGCGTCTGCGCGATCCGCAGACCCAGATTCGTCGCCTTCGCCAGCACCTCGGCGTCGATCAGCGCGCCCGTTGAGCGCATCGAGATGTGATCGAAGAGCGCGCGGGGGAAGATCTTGAACGCGCAGTCGATGTCGCGCAGGCGCATGCCGAAGACGAGATTCACCAGCATCGTCCACGCGGCGGCGTTGAAGCGGCGCAGCAACCCTTCCGCGCGCTTGGAGCGGAACGCGGAGACGGCGTCGTGATCCTTCAGCAGCGGCAGCAAGCCGGCGAGTTCCATCATGTCGAACTGCCCGTCGCCGTCGGTATAGAAGACCCAGTGCTTTGTCGCGGCCCGGTACCCCGACTGCAGCGCCCCGCCGTAGCCGCGGTTGACGGGGTGGTGCACCACGCGCACGCACGGCAGCTCGCGCGCCAGCCGATCGGCGATCTCGCCCGTGCGGTCGCGGCTGCCGTCGTTCACGATGATGATCTCGTAGTCGCTCGTCAGGGCGTTCGCCGCCGCGAGCGCGTCGCGCGTGGTGCGCTCGACGTTCGCTTCCTCGTTGTGGCACGGGAAGCAGATCGACAGCGAAAGTGGTCCCTCCGGGGGGAGCGGGGGCTTCGGGAATGGCGGGGTGGCGCGCCGGCTCATTGGGCGGCCGGGGGGGTCAGCGGGTCCGGGCCGATGGTGGCGATGGTCGTCGCGCCGAGCGACCGCCGCGCCAGGTACGCGTTGACTTCATCCAGTGTAACCGCTTCGATCCGACGGGTGAGTTCGTCGAGCGACCGGGGCGCGCCGAGTTTCCAGAAATCGCGCGCGATCGCCGACGCCCGCGCCCCGGTCGATTCGCCGGACATCACCAGCTTCGACTTCATGCCCACGATGGCGCGCTGGAACTCGCCGGGCTGCACCTTCCCCGCCGGCGTGTTGATCCGCTGGAGCTCCGAGTGCAGCACCGTCAGCGTCTCCTGCGCCCGCTCGGGGGTGGTGCCGGAGTACGCCACCGTCCGCCCGAACTTCGCCTCGGCGGCGAAGGAGGCGTACACCGAGTAGCACAGCGACCGCTTCTCGCGCACTTCGCTGAACAGCCGCCCCGACATCCCGCCCGACAGTACCGCCGTCACCACGCGCTCGAGCCAGCAGTCGGGCGAGTTCTCCGCCGGCGAGTCGTGCGCGATCGCGAGATGCACCTGGTTGGTCTTGTCGGTCTCATGGTGATAGCCGCGGCTGGTGGCGCTCGACCACGAAACGGGCGATGCCTGCCCATCCCACCCATCGAGCAAGCGGTTCAGTTGATCCGCGGCGGCAGCGGGATCGACATCACCCGCCAACCCCAGCACCGCGCCTCCCTTCGGCGAGGCAAGCGACGACCACGCCGGCTTCAGGCTCCCGCCGTCGATGGCCGTCAGCCCCGCCTCGGTGCCCACGCTCGGGCGGTTGATCGGGGACGGGGCGTGATGCTTCTTCACGAGAATCATGACCCGTTCCTGGGGATCATCCTTCAGGCTCTCGACCGCCTGCAGGCACAGTTCGCGCGAGGGCTCGATGTCGGCGGCATCGAAGCGCGGGCGTCGGACCATGTCCACGATCAGCGGCAGCGCGTCCTTCAGCCGGGTGCCGAGCACGGTGGCGGCGAGGTTGATGTGAAACGTCTCGACGCTCGTGCCCTTTGACACGCCGAGCGAATCAAGCGCGTCGGCGTGGGCACGGCTGTCGAGCGCCCCCGCGCCGCGGTTCAGCAGCTCGGAAATCATCGCCGAGCGACCGAGTTGATTCTCCGGGTCGCGGGCCGAACCGGCGGGGAGCAGCCATGTCAACCCCACGGAGCGCACGCCCGGGATGCGTTCGACGATGAAGGGCAGGCCGCAGGACAGCGTGGTGGTGGAGAGGTTCGACATGAGGGGGGTGAGTGTAGTAGCACGGCCCGCGCTGGGCGGCGGTCCCGTCTATATGGATAGCGCCAGTCGGCACCCGGTGCGGTCCGAGAACCCGATCGTTCTTCGCCAGCCGTTGCAGGGCGACCGCGCGAAGGTCCGCCGGGCTTATAGGGTCAATCGGGGCGCGGATCGAACCGTATGGTGAAGGTGATGACGACTCTGCCCGGACGAGGTCGATGGCGGCGCGCCGTGATGCTCGGTGCCACCGCGATGCTCTTTGCGGGAGCGGTCGGCGCGTGGCGTCTGTCCGCCGACCGCGAGAATCACGGCATCCGGCTGGAGTCGCGCGCCCGGCATTCGGTGACGTCGATCGCGCGCGAGATGCGCACGCGGGTGGCGACCAAGCAGGCCGAGGCGAACGGCCGCGGATGGCCGAAAACCGTTGATCCGGCGTGGTTCGGCGGGAATCTGCCGCTCAACCCGCTGCTCGACCAAGGCCGCCCGTGGCTCGAAGTCGCGTCGCCCGATGATCACGATCTGACGCACCCGCGCCGACGCATGGCGATCGACGAGAACGACGCCGCCTTCTGGTACAACCCCGCGCTGGGGGTCGTGCGGGCGCGCGTCGGGCCCATGTTGTCGGACGCGGCGGCGCTCGATGCGTACAACTTCGTCAACAAATCGTACGTCGACGAACTTTTCGACGGCGGGGACCCCGACGCGCTCAAACGCGCGGCGGAGCAGCGCGTGGCGGCGAAGCGCGAGTCGCTGAAGAAGCCGGCGCTGAAGCCTGACTCTGTTGTTCAAGTGCGCCAATAACGCGCGGACTGTGCCCGACGGGCGCGCGCGATCCGATGCCGAGCGTGGAGCGATCTGCGCCGATCCGGTTGCGAACTGCACTGAACACGCCGAGGTGGCTCTGCGCGGCCGCGCGGCATGCTCGCGAGCGGTGTGATGATTGATGACGAGTCACACGGCGCACGCGCCGGCGCTCGCGCGAGTGCGCAACGGCGCTGAAGAGGCGCGTGAAGCGCGATCAACGCGTGAGCGCCGATGGTGTCGCGCGCACGAAAGTGCGCAAGAAGTTGTGTGAAGCTCTTGACCGGATGTTTCCGATAGGTGTAGAGTGAACACGACGAAGCTGCATGTGGCGCTGCTCGTCGAATGGATTCCCTCGGAGCTCCGAACTCTGATTATCGAGGAGTATTGACCATGGCCAAGAAGAAGAAAGCTGCCAAGAAAACCGGCAAGAAGAAAGCAACCCGCAAGAAGGCTTCGCGCAAGTAATCGCCACGGCGTTTTCAGTCCTGAATTCTTCGTCCAAACGTTTGTTCGAATTCAAAGCAGCGGGAGCGGGTCGGTGATCCCTCCCCAAGCGCCACAAGGAACACAAGGGCCGGCCATGAGCGCCGGCCCTGCTCCTTTTTGCGGGATTCACCGCAGAACCGCGGAGATCGCGGAGCGGCGGAACGGGATGTGTGTTCGCGCGGGTCACCCGCCGAGCGCGGCCAGCGACATCGCGGCGTTGATCACCGCGAGGTGCGAATATGCCTGCGGCGTGTTGCCCAGGTGCTCGCGTGCGTCGGGGTCGTACTGCTCGGGCAGCATGCCCGTCGGGCCGGCGAGCCCGATCCACTCATCAAAGAGCTGGCGCGCTTGGTCGTGCCGGCCCACGAGCGCCAGCGACTCGACCAGCCAGCCGGTGCAGATGTGGAACCCGCCTTCGAGTCCCGGCAGGCCGTCGTCGAATCGGTAGCGGTAAACGGTCGGACCGCGCCGGAGTTCGCGCTCGACGGCGTCGATGGTCGCCACGAACCGCGGGTCACCGGGTGGGAGCAGCCCCGAGAGCCCGATGTGCAGCGCCGAGGCGTCGATTTCCGGCTGCCCGTACGCCGCGGTGAAGGCGCCGGCGCTCTCGCTCCACCCGTTCGAGAGAATGTCGGCGGCAATCTCGTCGCGCACGAGCGCCCACTGCGGGCGGCGCAGCCCCATCAGTTGTTCGGCAAGGCGCACTCCCCGGTCGGCGGCGAGCCAGCACATCACCTTTGAATACACGTGGTGCCGGCGCTCGGCGCGGAGCTCCCAGATGCCGTGGTCCGGCTCGCGCCAGCGGCGCTCGACGGCGGTGAGCATCGCTTCGACCAAGCGCCAGTGCTCGGGCGAGAGGGGCGCGCCGCGGTCCGCCATCAGCGCGATGAGGTCCACGATCGGGCCGAAGACGTCGAGTTGCACCTGGGCGGAGGCGGCGTTGCCCGTGCGCACGGGGCGGCTGGCGCGGTAGCCGGCGAGGTCGGTGAGTTCCGCTTCCGGCGGAAGGTGCCCGCCCGTGACGGTGTAGATCGGGCGGAGCGACTCGGGACTGGCTTCGCGGTCGAGGATGCCGAGCAGCCAGTCGAGGAGTTTCATCGCGACACCGGTGTTGCCCAGGCGGACGAGCGCGGCGGCGGCGAGGGACGCGTCGCGCGGCCAGCAGTACCGGTAGTCCCAGTTCCGCGACCCGCCCGGCCATTCGGGCAGGCTGGTCGTTCCGGCGGCGAGAATCGCGCCTGTCGGGCCGTGGCACAGCGACTTCAGCACCAGCGCGCTGCGCCGGACGAGCGGCCCCGCGAGCGCGGGCGGGCGCAGCGACGCCAGCCACAGCGACCAGAACCGCTCCGTCTGCCGCCGGCGCTCCGGCTCGGGCAGAGCGGTCTCGCCCAGGTTCGCGGTCCCGAAGCGCAGCGTCAGCACCCGCGGCTCATCGCTCGGCGGCAGGAGCGCGACGGCGGACTGGTGCGCGCCGGCTCGCTCGACCGTCCACGCGACACCCGGCGCGTGCAGCGAGATGGGGTCCTGCGTCCCCAGCACGACCAGCCCCTCGGGGCGCGCTTCGAGTTCGGCGCGGGCGCGCGCGAAATCCGGGCGCGGCGAGAAGCGCACCACGCACGGCACGCGCGCCTCGATCACGCGGATCAGATCGCTGCGCCCGGCCCGCTGCCACGGACGCCCGGCGGAGCAGTCGAGATAGTCGGTGACGCTCAGCCCCTCCCAGCGGCTGACGAGGATCATCGAGTCGCCGTCGTAGGACTGCGCCGGGGGCGCGGCGTGGTGTTGCGGCGCGATGTGGAACGAACCCGCCTCCGGACCGCCCAGCAGCGACGCGAAGACCGTCGGCGAGTCGGCGCGCGGCGCGCCCATCCAGCACAGCCGCGCCTCGGGGTCGATGAGTGCAATCGTCCGCTGGTCGGAGAGGATCGACAGCCGCTCGATGGGCGTCCGGTGCAGGGCGGCGATCCAGCGGCGGCGGCACTCGAGCAGCTTGGCGAGCACCCCGCCCGCCGCGTTCTCATCCCGGATGGTCAGGTGCGCGGCCGTCGGCCCGGAGCCGACGTGGATCGCCAGGTCGGGCGGCGCGAGCGTGCGGAACGCGTCCTCGTCGGTCAGGTCGTCACCGATGAAGACGACGCCCGTGGAGCCGAAGCGGCGGCGGAGCGCGCTGAGCGCCCGCCCCTTGTCGGAGTCGTGCAGCGCGAGTTCGAGGACCATCTTGCCGGGCTTGAGGCGCACGCCCGGCTCGCGCGAGAAGCGATCGGTCAGCCGCGCGACGATGCGCTCGGCGCACTCGGGCGGGGCGGCCCGGTAGTGCACCGCGAGCCCGGCGGGCTTGCGCTCGAAGTAGAGACCTTCCTCACCATCGAGCAGTTCGCGGACCAGCCCCTCAACAGGGGCGAGCCGGGCGGCTGCATCTGGCAAGGGCGGGGCGAAGTCGGGGGGCATCTCACCGCCGTGGCTGCCGACGAGGGTGAGCGGCGCGTCTTCGCTCAGCAAGCGGGCGAGGTCGGCGCGGGCTCGCCCGGAGATGATCGCGGCGTCGGTCTGGGCGAGCCGGGCGAGCGCGACGAGCGGCTCGAGGGCCGCCGACGCGGCGCGCGCCGCGGAGGGGTGCGAGGTGATCGGCGCGATCACGCCGTCGAAATCGCAGGCGATCAGAAGGCGCGGCGAGCGGGCGATGGCTTCGAGTCGGTCGTTCATGGCTTCGGGCGGGCAAGGTCGGTGAGGAACGCGCGGGACCATTCGAAGACATCGTGCCGGCGGACCATGGTACGGAGGATCGCCATCCGCTGGCGTGCATCGGTGCGGCGCATGGTCAGGGCTTCTTTGAACGTGGCGGTCATCTGCTCCGTGTCACGCGGGTTCACCAGCAGCGCCCGGCGCAGCTCGCGGGCCGCGCCGGCGAATTCGCTGAGCACCAGCACGCCGCCGAGGTCCGGGCGGCTGGCGACGTACTCCTTCGCCACCAGATTCATGCCGTCGCGCAGGGGGGTGACGAGCATCACGTCCGCCGCCCGGTAGTACGCGACGAGGTCCTCGCGCGGGATGTTGCGCCGGAAGTAGTGGACGGCGACACGCCCGGGGACGCTGTGATCGCCGTTGATGCGCCCGACGGTCAGCTCGATCCGCGAGCGCATGTCGGCGTACTCGTCCACCACCTCGCGGCTCGGCGCCGCGACCTGCACCAGCACGCAGTTCTCCACCGAGAAGCCGGGCTGGTCGAGCAGCGTCTCGAAGGCGCGCATGCGGTGGTCGATGCCCTTGGTGTAGTCGAGCCGATCGACCGCGAGGAGCATCTTCCGGCGCGGGCCGAGGCGCTGGCGGATCTCGTTGGCGCGAGAGACCGTTTCGGGCTGCGCGGCGCGCTCGTCGAACCAGTTGAAGTCGATGGAGATGGGGTATGACTGGACCGTGATCCGGCGCCCGCGGTACTCGAGTTCGTGGTCGGTGCCTTCGGCTTCGGTGAACTTGCGGCAGAGGCGCGAGAAATTCTGGGCGGCGATCTCGGTCTGGAAGCCGATGACGTCGGCACCGAGCAGCCCCTCGAGTATCTCCTGACGCCACGGGAGCCACTCGAAGAGTTCCTCCGGCGGGAAGGGGATGTGCAGGAAGAACCCGATGCGGGCGCGCGGGCGGAGCCTGCGGATCATCGCCGGCGCGAGCTGCAGGTGGTAGTCGTGGACCCAGATCAGGTCGCCGCGCCGGGCGGCGAGCGCGGCGGCGCGGGCGAAGCGCTCGTTGACACGCACGTGCGGCTCCCACCACGAATGGTCGAATTCCGGAGTGCGAATGGCGTCGTGGTACAGGGGCCAGAGCGTTCGGTTGGAGAAGCCGTGGTAATACGTCTCGACTTCCGAGCGCGTGATCTTCACGGGGCGGACGCGGATTGAGTCGTGCGTGAATGGGCGGACCACCTTGTCGCCCACGCCGACCCAGCCGACCCACGCGCCGCCGGTCTGCTTCAGGATCGGCGAAAGAGCGGTCACCAAGCCGCCGGCGGAGGGCTCCCACCGTGCGCTGTCGGCGTGCCCGACGCGGTGGACGGGCAGACGGTTGGCGACGACAACGAGTCCTCGGCGGGTGGGTTCGCGTTGTGCGGCGCGTGATCGCCGCGCGGGTGGTGGTGCCATGCGAACGCACGCTAGGCGCGCGGCGGCGGCGTGGCGAACACAACTTCCGGGATTCGGGGCGATGAAACACAACGACCGCGGGGACAGGAACTCACCCGCGGCCGTCGATCGCCGCACGCCGAACAGAGCGTGCGGGTACAGAACCGTGCTGGAACTCCCGCGGCGGGCGGGGCCTCTCAACGACCGCCCGCCGGGGATGACTTCCGGCTCTTGCCCAACGGAGATCTCTCACTCCTCTCGCGGTTGCGCTGGCGAGGGGCGGCGATGCCGGGTGCGTGGCTGAATGCGGCGCGGGCGGTGTGTCGCCCGCGCGGCGGCGCGGAACGGAAAAAGGTCGAGCGTGGACCGCGCGCAGTCATGGCGTGGCGATCGCGCTCGTTGTGTGCGTGAGAACGCTCGAACGAACAAGCGAACGGGGCGGAACAGAAGAGATGCCGGGTTCTTTCTCCCCTCACAACCCACGAAGTGCCGGGCGGGAGGGTTCGATCGGGCCGGGCGGCCGCGTGTGCTGGCGGCGAACGGCGGATCGCGGACGGAATGATGTACGCAGGAGATCCCGGACGGCTGCAGGTTTTTTCACTGGTTTTGATCGTGCTTTGGTTGGGCGGTTCTGCGCGGTGATTCGTGCGGGGCACGGGCGGCCCAAAGCGGCTGCCCATGCCACCCGCGTTCGGCTCATCGCCGGCGCGGGGTGAGCGGCGCGGGGCCGCCCGGCACGCCGAACTCGGGCCAGCGCGATGCGGGCAGCTCCGCGCCGACACTCGCGTCGATGCCGGGGAACTCGCCGAGCAATCCGCCCGAGTTCGTCACACGCGCCGGCAGGCGCAGACCCACCGACTCCATCACGCGGCGAAGCGCGGCGTTGCTGTTCGGGCCGGTGAGTTCGTACGCGGCGGTGAAGAGCCGGTCGCGCTGCAACGCTTCGAGCTGCGCGAGCGTGAGCTTGTAGCGGGCTTCGAGCCGATCGCGCGGCTGGGCGAGGGGCGAGAAGAGACGCGAGCCGCGCGTCATGCGCGCGACGCGCGGCAGGGTGCCGCCCCATGAATCGCTCTCGCTCGCGCGCGATGGGGGTTGGTAGTCATGCCGAAGGTGCGCGCTCGTGAACTCGATGCGCGGGCGGAGGTGCGCGTGCGCTTCGGGGAGGTTTTTGATTTCGAGGTAGAGATGCCGGCCGCGGGCGAGGACCACCCAGCTCCGGAGTTCGGCGTCGCACACATACCGCTTCGGCATCGGCCCGGCGGCGGCGAGTGAGACGAACAGCACCGCCAGCAGCGCGAACGCGATCGGCGGCACGACTGTCGCGCGGGTATGTGAGGGTGCCGTGTTCACGCGACTCGTCAGGATAGGTCGAATCGCGTCATCATCGGAGCGCACCGCCGTGCCACTGCAGGCCGGTTCCTCCGGACTGCAGTGCCGATGACGGTTGTTGGCTCCGGAGCGGGCGGCGATAGCGCCGACCCGCAGAACGCCGCGCCCCCGCACCAACCGAATCACCCGCACCACAGTCGGCCCAGAGCCGCCGCCTGTGGTGGCACGCGGTGGATCACCGGATTCGATCTTCGGCGGAGAACTCCCGCCGATCAGCGCTTGCCGGGGCGCTTCTTGAAGCGGTTGCGCGTGGGGTCGCTCTTCTTGGCCGGAGTGCCGTCGGCGAGGGGCGCGTCTGCGCTGCTCGGGTCCGGCGTTGGGCCAGCGCCGGCGGCACCGGGTCCACCCGGTCCCCCGACCGGGCCGCCGCCCCCAGGGTGGGCGCGCTGGCTGAAGGACTTCGGGGGTTTGTTGCTGTTGTTGGGGCGCGGCATGGGTGGTTCTCTGATGTCCCTGCGGAGGGATGTTCCGCGAGTGCTGGGTGCGACGGCTGGAGTGTACGGCCACGGGAGGACTCGGCGTGCCGCGGGCTTCCGTCGCGCTGGACGGATGTTGGTTGCGAGGCGTCGCTGTTCACGGTCGGCACGGGCGGGATGAACCCGCGCCGCCTGCCGCCCGGCGATTACTCTACCGAGCATGAAACGGCAGCACTTTTGGCTCGTTCTCGGTGGTCTTGCGGCGGTGCTCAGCGCGTCCTGCGCGATGCCATCCAACCGGGCGACGTCGCGCAGCACGCTCGATCGGCAGCGTTCGGAGTTGGAGGTGCAGGCGGTTGTGATGGGCATGGCGGATGAATACACCATCGCGCTGAGCGAGGCGATGCGTCCGATCATCCAAAGCGAGGGCTCTGGGCCCGTCGCGCGGCAGCTTGCACAAGGGTTCCAGCGGAACGGGACGGCGTCGGCGATCGACATCGCGGTCGGGCCGAACCCGGATGCCGCGCTGTTGGACCTGCTGGTGCTGGTCTCGCTGCAGCGGTGGGCGTTCGGCGCGCACTGGATTCCCGGCGGGATCACGGACGAGCCGGTGCGGACGGCGGGCGAGCGGCTGCGCCTGGCGGAGGAATCGGCGTGGCGGTCGGCATCCGCCATCTTGTCCGAAGAGCAGCGCGCCACCCTGCGCTCGCTGATCGACGAATGGATCGGGTCGAACCCGGATCGCTTCATGGTGTCGTTCGTTCGGTTCGGAGAGTTCGTGGACATCCGCAAGGATCAGACGCTGGCGCGCCATGCCGCGGCGGAGGGGCTGCTTCGGGATATCTCGCAGGCGAGCGCGGCGGTGGACTCCGCGCGGCTGCTGGGCGAGCGCGCCCTGTGGTACGCGGGCCGTTACCCGCTCGTCTTGGGGCAGACGGCGGAGTTGACGATGTACCGCGTCGCCGATCAGCCGGAGTTCCGCTCCGCGCTCGCATCGCTCGCCTCGCTCGGTGAACTGAAGGAAGCGGTGGGCACGCTGTCGGCGAAGATCGATGCGCTGGACGACATGCTGAGCGCGCAGCAGGACGCGACATTCACGCGGCTGGCGGGAGAGCGGGCCGTCGTCATCGAAGAGGCACGGGCGGCGATCGACGGCGTTGCGCGGTCGGCGCTCGAAGAGTTCGAAACCAAGTTCGCCGCCGCGCGCGAGGCGGCCGTGATCCAGACATTCGACCGGCTGGCGGTGGAGCGGGGGAAGTTCTTCGACGAGCTGGAGTCGCGCGAGGGGGCGCTGCGCGGGCTGCTCTCGGAGTTCCGCGGCGCGATCGGGCCGTCGACCGAGCTCGCGAAGGAACTCACGGGGACGGTGAGCGCGATCGACCGCGTGGTGGCGCGGTTTGATGGCGGGTCGGGGCCGGGGGCGGGACCCGGAGGCGCGGCGCTCGACATCGGCGATGTGCGGGACGCGGCGGCGGCGGCGACGCAGGCCGCGGAAAAACTGACGGACCTTCTGGAGCGGACTAACGAGCTCGCCGGCTCGGCGGTGTGGGATGAACGGCTGTCGCGGCTGGACCGGTCGACCAGCGGGATGATCGATCGCGCGTTCTGGCGCGCGCTCTTCCTGGTGCTCGTGTTCATCGGCGGTCTGGCCTTGGTCCGCCTCTTGCCGCAGCGGATGAAGGGTTCGGCGTCGGCACGGCCAGCGTGATGATGATCGGGATCGGAGAAGTCAAGGGTGCGGGAACCGGAGGGGCGGCGCGCCATCGAAGTTGGTTCCTCCGACTTCGATGTGCTTGGGGTGAGCCGAGCGTCGGAACATCGAAGTCCCAAAAGCGGACTTCGATGGCACGACCGAAGGGAACTTCGATGCCACTCGCCGGATATCCGAACACGACAGTCGGCCCAAAGCTGCCGCCTGTCGTGCCACGCCCCCTGCCGCCCTAGTTCCGACGCGATTGCCATTCTTGGAATCGTTGGTCAAGGATACTGGTCACACGATCGAAGTTCGACCATGTGTCTGCGACGTGATAGAGAGTGGGCAACGACTCGTTTTTAAAGCAGGCTTCGTAGTCTTGAAAGTACGTCGGGTCATAGTAGCTCGACAGGAATTCGTTGGCTGCGGCGGAAAGCATGTCGTTGCACAGGGCCCCATCACAGATTTGAAGCAAACGCGGACCGGTCAGTTCTCGTCTCGAAAAGGACTCGACCTCAGCGCGAAAATCTCCAAAGAACTCTTCGTCGAGCAGTCCTCTTTGGGCCGCCCAGCCGAGCATGAAGCCGATGTGGACGAAGGCTTGGCGTTCGGGGAGTTCGGCCGGGTAGTTACCCTCGTAGTGCCATTTCGCTTTGTCGTAGGCGATCGCGTCGGGCATGGCTGTTACCAAGATAGCGTCGGTTGTTCAACGGTAGGCGGCTTCGAGATGATGTGCCATCGAAGTCGGTTCCGCCGACTTCGATGGTATGGGGTTGACTCGAGCACCGGAGCATCGAAGTCCCAGAGCGGACTTCGATGGCACGATCAGTGGGGACTTCGATGCCACCTGCCGTGTTGTCGAGCTTCTCTTTCACGACTTATATGTCACGCCTGCTGCCACTGCAGCAATGAAGCAGAAGATTGAATCGAAGAAATAGAAAGTCTCGTCAATACGCTGCACACGCCAGCACCGCCTCCGCGATGCGTTCCGCGTTTGGCAGGTATTCCAGTTCCAGCTTGTAGTACGGCATGATGGTGTCGAAGCCGCAGACGCGCTGGACCGGGGCGTGGAGGTGGAGGAAGCAGTGTTCCTGGATGATGGTGGCGATCTCGGCGCCGAGGCCGCAGGTTTTGGGGGCTTCGTGGACGATCACGCAGCGGCCGGTTTTCTGCACGCTTTCGATGAGGGTGTCCTGATCGATCGGGTAGATCGTGCGGAGGTCGATGAGCTCGACGGAGAGGTCGTCGGGGAGCGTGTCCATCGCTTCGACGCACTGCAGGACCGTCGCGCCCCATGAGATGATGGTGAGGTCCGTGCCTTCTTCGACGATCTTCGCCTTGCCGATGGGCACGGTGTATTCGTCCTCGGGGACTTCCTCGCGGAAGGCCCGGTAGATGCGCTTGGGCTCGAAGAACATCACGGGGTCGGGGTCGCGGATGGCGGAGATGAGGAGGCCCTTCGCGTCGTACGGGCTGCTGGGCATGACGACTTTGAGCCCGGGGGTGTGGGCGTAGATGGCTTCGGGTGAATCGGAGTGGAGTTCGGGGGCGTGGATGCCGCCGCCGACGGGGATGCGGATGGTGAGCGGGATGGTCACGGCGCCGCGGCTGCGTGTGCGGT
Source organism: uncultured Phycisphaeraceae bacterium (assembly GCA_964391865.1). GTDB lineage: Bacteria > Planctomycetota > Phycisphaerae > Phycisphaerales > UBA1924 > DASZQL01. The sequence continues at coordinate 489,700 of CAYMNQ010000002.1, read as the reverse complement.
AGCGTGCGGCGTGGTTCACGATCTGGTCGTACGCGGGGCCGAGGAAGCCCTCGAACTGGATCTCGGGGACGGGGCGCAGCCCGGCCATCGCGAGCCCGATGGCCGAGCCGATGATGCCGCTCTCGGCGAGGGGCGAGTCGACGACGCGGCTCTCGCCGAAGCGGGCTTGGAGCCCTTCGGTGACGCGGAAGACGCCGCCGTTTTTGCCGACATCCTCGCCGAGGAGGATGACGCGGTCGTCGGCCTCCATTTCCTGGGTGAGGGCGAGGTTGATGGCTTGGACGAGGGTGAGGTTGGCCATGGGGGTTGGGCTTGTGGGGTGGGGCTTGGGGAGAGTGATGAGAGGGGAGTCGGAAGGGCGGAAGGCGGAAGTCGAGAGGGAATCGACGCGGATGGGTGGTTCTGCAGGGATATCTATCCCGCGGCGGCTATGGCGGCGGCTTGTTGGCGGGCTTCTTCGTCTTGTTCATCCGTGATGCCGGCGGCGGCGAGGATCGCCGGGGCTTCGGGCATGCCGGCGTTGATGAGGTCGGCGATCGCCTGCGGGTCGCCGCTCACCTTGAGCTGCTCGTAGTTGTTGAAAGTGGTGCCGAAGCGGATGAAGACCTTGGTGGTGCCGCCCTTGCCGGGCATGACGGCTTTCACGTAGAGGGGGTTGATCCAGAAGTCCTTGCCTTCGGTGTCGGTGAGTTTGATGAGCATAGGGGGCGGCTTGCGGGGTGCGGGTTGCGGAAGAGGAAGGAACTAGCCGGCCTTGCGGCGGCGCACGGTGCGGTTGGATGTCTGGCGGCCCTTGGCGAGGCGAACATCGACGATGTACGCGGGGTTCACGATCTCGCGCAGGCCACGCCTGTCGGCGACGTACACGCTGCTCGAGCGCCCCGGCGGGATCCAGAAACAGTCGGGATCATCGATGAGATGAACCTGCCCGTTGGACAGTTCGATCTCGAATGATCGGAACGGTCGCTGCTGCCAGTGCTTTCGGAGAGTTGTAAGGTTCATCGCGCGGCGTCTCGTACTGGTGGAATCGGCGCATTCAATTCGAAATGGGCCGAGGTACCTCGCGCCACAGTTTCATCAAGTCCATAGAGATTCTTTGGTACCCATCGCGCTCCACGGCGGTCATGGTGCTCCATCGAGGGCCGAGTGGCGTCATGCTGCTATGGACCAGGACGCCCTCAGTTGAAGAACGCGCCTGCCAGATCCAAAGAGACCTGATGCCTTTCTCTTCTTTGCCGACGCGTGGAGCCATCGAAGCACCGATGCGCCAGATGTCGGCCTCAAGCACGAGCCGATCGCTTGTCTTCTCATTTAGTGTGATAGCGTTGCCATAGACGGGAAGGGATATATAAGCGCCGTGGATCTGCTCGATCACTTCGGCGGTCGTCGTTTTTCCGTCCGTGTTGACAACTTCGACAGCGATTTCATCGGCAATCGACGCGTGACGAGTCGGCGACGCGCAACCCGCGGAGCCAATCGCGATCAGAATGGCAGTCGCTACATGCTTCATCGACGTAACCGCTCCTGCTCCGGCAACTGCCCCAGCGAATTCGTCCGCATCGTCTCGCGCTGGCGGATCAGTTCGTCGGGCAGCTCCGCGTAGGTGTAGTTGAAAATGTCGTCCTTCGACGGCGTCGCGATGCCCTCGGCACGCTTCACCACCGCGTCGACGATCTCCTTCGCCTTTTCTTCGAGCGCCTTCTGCTTCTTGTCGTTCCAGAGGCCCTTCGATTCCATGTACTTGCGCGTGCGGATGAGCGGGTCCTTCTTCTGCCACGCCTCGACTTCCTTCGGGTCGCGGTAGCGGCGCGCGTCGTCGGCCGTGGTGTGATCGCCCAGCCGGTACGTCACGGCTTCGATGAACACCGGCTGGTTCTCGCTGGCGGCGAGTTCGATCGCTTCCTTGCCGACCTTGTAGCTGGCGAAGATGTCGTTGCCGTCGATCTGGAAGCATTTCAGCCCGTACGCGAGACCCTTCTGCACGATCGTCTCGCTGCCGGTCTGGATGGCGCGCGGCACGCTGATGGCCCAGAAATTGTTCTGGCAGAAGAAGACGACGGGCAGCTTCATGGCGCTGGCGAAGTTCATCGCTTCGTGGACGTCGCCCTCGCTGGTGGCGCCGTCGCCGAAGAAGGTGAGCGCGATGCGCCCGCTCTTGCGGTACTTCTCGGCCCAGGCGAGCCCGGCGGCGTGGAGCGGGTGGGTGCCGATGGGGATCGAGATGGGCATGATGTTCACGCCCTCGGGGATCTGGTTGCCGCGCTCGTCGCCCATCCAGTGCAGCAGGATGTGCTCCATCGGGAGGCCGTTGAGGAAGAGCGCGAGGTTCTCGCGGTAGCAGGGGACGAGCCAGTCTTTCATGCCGCGCTGGCGGACGGCGTAGCCGATGCCGGCGGGGCCGGCTTCCTGCCCCTTGTTCTGCGGGTAGGTGCCCATGCGCCCCGAGCGCTGGAGCTTGAAGGCGATCTCGTCGTAATGGCGGCTGATCGACATCTGCTCGTAGAGGAACACGACGTCGTCGCTCGTGAGCGTGTTCTTCGCGAGCTTCTCGTCGAGCTTGCCGTGCTCGTCGAGAATCTGCGTGTGCTCGATCTTCGCTTCGTAGATGGTTTTCTTGGGCATGGTCGATCCTTGTTCACCACAGAGGACACAGAGGGCACAGAGAAGAAAACAAGAGAAGAATGCGATGGAAAGAACCAGAAAAACTCGGAAGAAGCGGGGAGTCAGAACGAATAGTTCAAAGCGGGCTCTCGTAGTGATCCGATCGATCGAGCCTGCCTTTGATCATTCTGAATCAGATCAAAATCCCTCTCAGTCTTTCTTCTCTGTGATCACTGTGTCCTCTGTGGTCAAGTTCTTCAAACGTGGGCGTGTTTCTCGCCTGGGAATTGCTTGATGCCGTCCTGGCGCAGTGTGCGCCCGGTTCCGGCGGCGCTGGGGCTTCTCTCGTGGACCGAGAAGAGGTTGTTGGGCATGGTGTCGTTCAGCTTCATGGCGGCGGCGGCGGCGATGCGCATGCTTGTGTCCGGGTTCTCGCGCAAGCCCCGCCAGCACTCGCGGATCCAGCCTTCCGCCATGTCGAGGAAGTGCAGGGCGGCGGTGCGGTCGCGCTCGAACTCCACGCCGTCCTCGCCCGCGCGGATCTGCTGGTCGAGCTTGCTCAGCGTGCAGATCATGGCGTGGATGTAGATCGCGGCGTCGGCGATGCGGGCCTGCACCGTCTGCCGATCCAAAATCTTCTCTTTGTTCACCCAGCTCGCGAGCTTGAACTCGTGGCTGTGGTCGCGGATCAGTCGGGCCATCTTGTCGGTCCACGGCGCCAGCGACGGGTGCAGGCGCGTGATCCGCCCGGGCGACTTCTTCATGCCGAGGAAAATCTCGAGCCCCAGCGGGATCGCTTTGCCCATCACCTTCGTGTTGAACGCGTTCTTCAGCGTGGCGGCGATGTTCACCGGCGCGAAGAGCCCCTTCTGCGGCTCGGGCATGATGAACGCCTGCACGCCCAGCATCTGCTCCGCGAGCGCCTTCCCGCCGTAGGCGAAGATGAAGGACTGCATGACCTCGTTCGCGCCCTCGACGATCAGGTTGATGCGTGAGTCGCGGAAGATGCGTTCGACCTCGTTCTCCGTCATGTAGCTCTCGCCGCCCATGATCTGGACGGCGTCGTTGACGGCGCGCCAGCCCATCTCGGAGCAGAAGGTCTTGCAGATGGCGGTCTCGATGCGGATGTCCTCGTCCTTTCGGTCGAGGAAGCCGGTGGTCATGTAGAGCATCGCGTCCATCGCGTAGCAGAGCGCCGCCATCCGGGCGATGCGCATCTGCACGAGGTCGAAGTCCGCGAGCGGGCGCTGGAACTGGTAGCGCGTGCGGCCCCACTTGATCGCTTGGTCCATCGCCCGCCGAGCGCCGCCCAGCATGCCGGCGGAGAGGGTGCAGCGCCCGTAGTTCAGGCACGTGAGCGCGACGTTCAGGCCCTTGCCCTCTTCATGGAGCAGGTGGTCCTTGGGGACCTTGACGTTGTTGAATTTGATGCGTGCCTGCCACGTGCCGCGGATGCCGCACTTGCTGCGGTTCTTCTGGAAGATGTCGATGCCTTCCATCTCCGGGTGGCAGACGAGGGCGGTGACGCGTTCGACGTCCTTGCCGGATTTGTCCTTGAGTTTCTGCTTCGCCATCACGGTGAAGAGGCCCGAGAGCGCGCCGCTGGTGGCCCACTTCTTCTCGCCGTTCAGGATGTAGTGCGAGCCGTCGGCGGAGAGTTCGCAGCGCGTCTCCTGCCCGCCCGCGTCGCAGCCGACGTTCGGCTCGGAGAGGCAGAACGCCGAGACCCAGTCCTTCGCGAGGCGCGGCAGCCACTGCTTCTTCTGCTCCGTGTTGCCGAAGAGCATGACCGCCTTGCAGCCGATCGACTGGTGCGCGGAGACGAGCACCGCCGTCGAGCCGCAGTACTCGCCGATCTTCTCGAGCACGCGCACGTAGCTGGTGACGCCCATGCCCAGCCCGCCGAATTCCTTCGGGATGGTCATGCCCATCACGCCGAGGGTGAAGAGCTTGTCGATGACCCAGCGGGGGATTTCCTGATCCTGATCGATCGGGATCGAGGGATGCTCGGTGCGCAGGTACTCATCGAGCGCGGCGATCAACTGATCGCAGCGGGCGGTCTCCTCCGCGTCGTTCTTCGGGTACGGGAAGACGAGTTCCTCGCGGATGTTGCCCCAGAACATGTTCTGGACGAAGCCCATCTCCTCCGGGTCCGGGCCGAGCAGCACCTCGGCGTCCGCGATCATCTTCGCGTCCTTGGCGGAAATACCCTTCATGGACTTGAGGTCGGCTTTGATCTGGCTCATGCGAGGCTCCGGGCTTGGGGCTTGCGGGATGAGGCTTGCGGAAGAGTGCTGAGAAGCGAGTGCTGAGTTGGGAACGCGGGGTCTTCACTCGATGGCTTGATGGCTGGGTGGCTTGATGCCTTCGGCGGTTATCCGTTCTTCTCAAGAAACGCCTTGATCGCGGCTGTGCCTTCGTCCGTGCCGCGAAGGCGGATGAGGTGTTTTCGTTCGGCGTCGAGACACGCTTGCCAGCCGTGCGTGATCCCTTGTTCGACGCAGTCGGCGACGGCGGCGGCGGCCTGGGTCCTCGGCAGTTCCGCGCGGACCTTGTCGAACGCCGATCTCGCCGCGGCGCGGCGCTCGGGGGTCGTGATCGCGATCGGCTCGGCCCGCGCGGCGGACTTCGGCGTGAGCGCGAGCTGGCGTGCTTTCGACAGCAATACCGGCTGATCCCCGGCAGGTTCGACGAGTTCTTCCAGCAACCCCGCCTCGCGCGCGTCGATCGCCGTGAACGTCTTGCCTGTCGCGGTCATGGTGATCGCGCGTGCCGCGTCCATCCGCGCCGGCAGCAGGCACGTCCCGCCCCAGCCGGGGCAGATCGACAGGCCCGCCTCGGGCAATCCGACGGGGTACGGGCGACTGGGCTTCTCCGGTGTTCCCGGCTTCGGCGCGGTCCCGATCAGGTGATCGCAATGCATTGCGATCTCGAGACCTCCGCCCAAGACCGCGCCGTTGATGGCGGCGACCGTCGTGCAGGGCAGCCGCGCAATCCTGCCGTAGACGTGCTGACCGAACGCGAGATAGTCATTCAACTCGCCGTCGGTCAGCCCTGCAATCTCTTTCAAGTCCGCACCGGCGATGAAGACGCGCGAGTCGCTCGCAAGCACGAATCCCTTCACCGACACCCAGCTGCTGATCTCGTTGAGCGCCGCGTTGATCGATTTCAGCAGCGACCACTCGAGCACGACAACGGGCCGGGCCGAGCGCAGCGTGAGTGTGACGACGCCCGAGCCGTCGCGCTCGATGGGCAGTTTCGTTGTCTCGCCGGTCGTCGTCATCAAACCTTCGCGCGCTCCATCAAGGTCTGTGACGATCGCGCTCGGTTCGGAACCGGTTCGGGAATCCAGAACGACGCTGACCCACCACCAAAGACCCGTTCGCAGTATAGGGTCAACGCGCCCGTCGGGACAATGATTTCACCCCGATCCGCGTGGGCACGGGCCGCGTACGGAGAACCGCAAAGCACTCGGTGATTCATCGGGATCCGGGCTTCAGATCTCGTTCGCGGGGACCATCAGGAACTTCACCTGCGCTTCCGCCGCCAGTTGCCCGCCCACGAACGCGCGGCACTCGACCTCGCCCAGTCTGGACGTGACTTTCACCGCTTCGGTTTCCATGACCAACTGGTCCCCCGGCACGACGGCCTTGCGGAACTTCACGGCGTCGAAGGACATCAGGACACCCACCTTGCCGTCGCGGTCGAGCTGGTCTTTCAGCATCAGCCCGGCGAGTTGGCTCATCGCTTCGAGGATCAAGACGCCCGGCATGATGGGCTTCTCGGGGTAGTGCCCCTGGAAGAACGGCTCATTGAACGTCACGTTTTTCACGCCCACGGCCCGGCGCCCGCCTTCCATCTCCAGCACGCGGTCGACCATCACCATCGGGAAGCGGTGGGGGAGCACGCCGAGGATGGAGCGGATGTCCATCGCGGGCGCAGCACCCGGCGCGAGACACTCGTGCTCGACGAGTTCTTTCGCGAGCTTCACGTTCAGCGCGTGCCCGGACTTCACCGCGACGATCCGCCCGACGATCGGCCGCCCGACGAGCGCCAGATCGCCGATCAAATCAACCAACTTGTGGCGCACGGGCTCGTCTGGGTAGCGGTAGCTGTTCTCCATCGGGCCGGAGTGATCGATTACCAGCATGTCGCGCGGCGAGAGGTGCGCGAAGAGTCCGCGCGACCGGGCCGCTTCGGCCTCGTCGCGCGTCGAGAAGGTGCGGGCCGGCGCGATCTCGCGCGCGTAGGCGTCGGCATCGCCCTCGAAGAGATGGACCTGCTTTTGAATCGGCGCGCCCTCGCCGTAGTCGAGCGCGTACATGTACTCGGTAGTTGGGCCGGGGAGGGCGGTGACGGTCGCGTCGCCCTCCGTGACGGCGATCGGCTCGCGGATCACCAGCGGGCGGCGCGGCGCGCTCTGCGGCTGGATGCCCGCCTGAGTGATGGTGTCCGTGAAGGGCTTCGCCGACCCGTCGCCCGCCGGTAGCTCGGCGGCGTCGACATCGATCAGCGCGTTGTCGATCCCCAGCCCGCTGAGCGCCGAAAGGCAATGCTCGACCGTCTCGATCACCGCCTCGCCCTGTTGCAGCGCGGTGCGGCGCTGGCGCTCGGCGGCGAACTCCGCCCGCGCGGGCACCGACGGATTGCCGGCGAGGTCGGTGCGCCGGAAAATGATCCCTGTGTCGGGGCCGGCGGGGTGGATCGTGAAGCGCGAAGGAAGCCCGGTGAACAGGCCGATTCCTGAGAAGGAAGCGCTGGCCCGGACGGTGTGCTGAGAGCCGTGAGTGGTGGTGTGGTCCGCCATCGGAGCACTATCGTAACGCGCTGATCGCGCGGAAAACCGGATGACTCGCGGGGTGCGGACCACCCGCATGGGATTCCGGCGGCGAGGCCGCGATTCACGGGATTGTTGCCGATCGGCCGGTTCGGCGGCCGCTTACTGAAGCTGCCCGACGAGGATGCAGTAGCCGTCCGGGTCCGCCACGCGGATTTCGCCCGCCGGCATGTAGTGCGGGTGCGCGACCTCGAAGACCATGCGCGGGCCGTCGCTCGGGCTGGCGGCACCGCTGTAGTTGCCGCCGTCGCGCACGCCGGTGGCGAGCAGGTGCCGACGGAGCGCGCCGACATTCTCGCTGTACATGTAGAACAGCACAGCCTGCTGCGACGCGTCGACCGGCCCGCTGGCGAGGGCGAACATGATCTCGCCCGTGCCGCTCTGCGCCAGCGCCCAGACGGCGCAGCCGCCCGGGTCCTTCATGATGCTCTGCGGCGTGAAACCGAGGAGGGCGTAGAACGCGAGCGAAGCCTGAACATCCGCCACGTGGACGAACGGGACCAATCGGTTGACGGTGCCGTCGATGTTCGATGACGGATAAGCCGCGGTGGACATGCCGTGATGGTAGGCGGTGACACCGAAGCACGGGCGTCCGGTCGCTTCGTTCGTGCCGGCTCACTCGGATTTCTTCAACAACCGCCGCACCTGCGGCATGACATCCGGCAGCGATCGTACCGCGGCGGCGATGCGCAGGTAGCGCGACGCCTTCTCAGCCGGGTAGCCGACCCAGTCCTCTCCGGGAGGGATGTCGTGCATCACGCCGCTGCGGGCGCCCACCTTGCAGCCCGCGCCGAGCTTCACGTTGTCTGCGATGCCCACGCCGCCCGCGAGCATCACGCCGTCGCCCAGTTCAACACTGCCCGAGAGCGCCGCGCAGCCGCAGATGATGCAGTGCTTGCCGATGCGGCAGTTGTGCGCGATCTGCACGAGGTTGTCGATCTTGGTGCCGTCGCCGATGAGGGTCGAGCCCATCTTGGCGCGATCGACGGTGGTGTTGGCGCCGATCTCGACGTCGGAACCGATGCGGACATCGCCCAGGTGCGGGAGTTTCTGCAAGCCTGTCGGGCCGGGGACATAGCCGAAGCCGTCGGCCCCGATGACGACGCCCGCGTGCAGCGTGACGCGGTCGCCGAGCGAGCAGCCATGCTCGACGACGCAATTCGCGTGCAGCACGCAGTCCGCGCCGATGGTGACATTCGGGCCGACGGCCGCGCCGGGGTGCAGGATGGTGCGCGGGCCGATGGTCGTGTTCGCGCCGACGATCGCGCCGGGGCCGAGCGCCGCGCCCTCGCCCAGCGACGCGCTGGGATCGACGCTCGCCGCCGGGTGCCGACCGGTCGGCGCGGGGGCTTTGGTCGCCAGCGCGCGGAGGATGGCGAGCATTGCTTGATCGGCGTCATCGACGAGCACGAGCGCGCGACCCGCGCCGGGCTCGGTCGTGCCGCCCGATTCCTGCCACACGCGGCGCGTGACGAGGGCCGCGGAGGCGCGGCTGGCGGGCCACAGGGCGAGATACTTCGCTTCGCGCACGAACGTCAGCGCGCCGGGCTGGGCGCGATCGATCGGCTCGATGTCATGCACGGCAGCGGCGGGGTCGCCCAGCAGTTCGCCGGCGACCGCCGACGCCAGCTCTTGCGCGGACCAGCGCTGCGGGTTCGGGGCGCTCATGGGATGTCGCGCTCGTTATTGCTTCGGCGTCGTCTTGTACTCGTTGTTCATCATCGTCGCGACTTGCTCGCTGATATCCACGGCGGCGTCGGCGTAGATGAGCCGGCGACCGACCACCCCCGCCTGGATCTGTTCCGCCGTCGCCGTCGCGGGGATCTCGACGTTCGAGTCGTCGGAGAAGACCAGCGCGTATCCCTCCTTCTTCGACAGACGCTGTGTGGCGGAACGGATCTTGTTGAACAGCACAAGCTGCATGCGCATCCGGCGCTCGTCGGCGAGGGCCTGCGACATCTCCTGGTCGAGGCGCAGCTTGGCGGTGAGGCGCACGACCTTCTCACGGGCCGCGTCGAAATCGGGCGTGTTCTGCGGCAGGATGCCGAGGCTGTTCCGCGTCTCGTCGAGGTCCTTCTTCGTCGCTTCCAGGCTGTCGCCCAGAGACTTGAAGTAGCCTTGGAGCTCTTTCTCGCGCTCGGTCTTCTCGTCGAGCTTGTTCAGCACCTTGTTGATGTCGATGATCGCCACGGGCTGCGCCTGAGGAGCCAGCAGCATCGCTTCGGCGGCGGCGGGGCGCGAGGTCAGCACGGCGGCGGACGCGAACACGACGCCCACGACAGCGAGCGCGGCGAAAGTGGATCGGATGGACGGCATGAGGGAGAATCTCCGGGAGTTGTGCGGGGAGTATATCGGGGGCGGCGGGAGGGTGAAGCGCTGCGCGCGATGCGCCGGACAGGAATTCGCGTCTTGCGTCTCTCGCAAGACGGGGCGATCAGTTGAATCTCGCTTTGCTGAGAGCCGATAGACGCCAGCCGATCGCTGACCGCCCCTCAGAACGGGATATCGATGCTGAAGCTGAACACCTGCTCGTCGTCGCTCTTCTCGCGGACGAGGGGGAAGCCGAAGTCGAACGCGAGCGGCGCCTGCCCGAACGCGGGCACGTACAGGCGCAGCCCCAGGCCCGCGACGACGCGGTAGCTCTCGAACGACGCGGTCTCGTTCAGTGTGCCGCTGTCGAGGAAGATGACGCCCGCGATGACATCCTTCCACAGCGGGCGTTCGAGTTCCAGCCCGGCGAAGAACGAGAAATCGCCGCCGACATGATCGTTGCCGGGCATCATCGTGTCATTGCGGATGCCGACGGGCCCGATGCCGCGGAACTCGAAGCCGCGGAACGAGCGCCCGCCGAGGTAGAAGCGCTCGTAGATGGGCGACTCGTCTTCCTGCGGGATGTACCCCACGGCGATCTTGCTCGAGAGCACCGTTCGGTACCCGAGGAAATCCTCATCCACCGTGAGGAACACCTGGTACTCGGCGGCGAAGCGGGAGAAGTTGAAGTCCCCGCCGAGTGCGCCGATCTGCTCGGCGGTCAATTCGAGCCGTGTGCCGCGGGTCGGGCGGAAGCGGTTATCGACGGTCGAGCGCGTGAGATCAACGCCGACGGATGTGACGAGGTTCCGATCGGCGACTTCGAAGACATCCACCGGCGCGGAGGGGTCGACATCGCGCAGGTCGACGGACTCGCCGCGGAAGTTGACCCCGCCGCCCCAGATCTCGCCGAAGCGCCGCCCGACGCGGACGCGCCCGCCGTAGCGTTCTTCGCTGTACTCGTCGAACTCGCGGTCGCGGAAGAGAAGATTGGTGGACAGCCCGTACTCGGATTCGAGCACCGACGGCTCGGTGATGCCGAGGGTGTAGAGTTGCTGCTCCGTGCCGGGCGAGGCTTGCAGCGTGAAGTTCTGCCCCGCGCCGCGGAAGGCGCGCCCGCGCAGCAGTTCATCGAACGAGTCGGGCACGTCGGCGATGTCGAAGTTCCGCTGGTTCAGCGTGAACAGGCCCGAAACGCCCGAGTCGGAGTTCACCGCGGCGCCGAACTGGAACGAGCCGGTGTTAGTCTCTTCGACCTGCACCAGCACATCGCGCACGCCGGGGTCCTTCGGGTCCTCCGGCTGGATGGTCGCGATTGGCAGTCGCCCGGCGGCGGGGTTCACGTTGAACAAGCCGCTCTGGCGCAGCCGCCGCTCCGTCTCGCGCACCGCCAGCCCGTCGAGCCAGCGGTCGGGCTTGACGGCGATCCGCCGGCGCACCACCTTCTGCTGCGTCAGGTCGTTGCCCTGCACGACGATCAGCCCGGCGCGGAAGCGCTGTCCCTCGCGCACGATGAACTTCAGATCGACCTCGGGCTTGTCGGGGTCGCGCCGTTCTTCTCGGATCACGAGCGCATCGACGTAGCCGATCTTCAGATACGCGTTGCGGACCGCTTCGACGGAATCCTCGACGGGCTTCACGCCGAAGACATCGCCCGGCTTCAGCGGGATGAGCGCGCGGATCTGGTCGGGTGTGAAGACTTCAAGCGTCGGCGGGCCGTTGCGCTCGCCGCCGATCGGCTCCTCCGCCTGCACGTCCACCCGGCGGAGGGTGTAGAGCGGGCCTTCCTCGACGAGGAACGTGACGATGGTTTCCTTGCCGTTGGCGCTCGGCTGGATGCGGTAGCTGGCTCGCGCGTCGAGAAACCCGCGGTCGCGGTAGAACCGCACCACCTCGGCGACGTCGCCCGCCAGCGCTTCATCGTTCAGCACGCCCTTGTCGAACAGGTCGGCTTCTTTGGTGAGCAAACCCGGGCGGAGCTGGCGCGCGGTGAACGCGGCATTCCCCTCGAACCGGATATCGGTGACCTTCGTGCGCTCGCCCTCTCGGATGCGCAGGATGACGATGCCGGACTCATCGAGCTCGCTCTCGTCGATCGTGACCTGAGCCTGATAGAACCCGCGCGTGCGGTACAGCTCTTCGACAGAGCGCTGCGCGGCGCCGAGCTGAAACTCGTCCCGCGGCACGCCGGCGATCAGGCTCACCACCGAACCGACTTTTGTCTGGATGTCCTCGTCAGAGACCTGCCGATTGCCGACGACATCGACCGAGCGGACGATCGGCGCTTCGACGACCTTGTAGACGACCGCGACGCTCAGGTCCGGGTTGACGAGCACCTCCGCCTGGATGTCGCGGAACTGCCCGAGCCGCTCAAGCCGGCGCACGTCGTCGCGCACCACGCGCCACTCGAGCGGTCTCCCGGTCGTGGTGCGGAGTTGGTTCCGCGCGAACTGCTCCGTCACGCGCGACAACCCCTCGAAGCGCACGGCGGTGACCAGCCGGCCCTCGTATGGATTCGTGTCTTCGTTCTCGAGCACCGACGGATCGCGCGGCGCGGCGGGCTGCTCGGGCTGTGCGACCGCGGACCACGGGCAGGACATCGCCATCCCGGCGACCAGTGCGCAGCGAAACACCGGGCCGAGCGCGGCCGGGGATCGGCGGTTCATTGCGAAGGCGCTGGTGTCCGGGCGGAACAGAGTCACAGGGGGCGGACGATACAACTGCCCAACCAAACTCACAACCGGGCTTGCACGCCACTTCCGCAGTGTTCTGTGGATAGACGGTGGATGATGCCCGATTCAGGGCAGACGAACCGTCCGGACGATATCACTCCCCTCCCGCGTTTTCCGCTCGGGCGTCGATCGCGGAGAAACAAGAGCACTCGAGGCGACATGGCGCGAGCGAAGATCATTCAGGTCCGGCGGGTAGGTCTGGCGCTGGCGGCGGTGCTGCCCATTGGCGCCGGGGTCGCGGTGCTCAATATGGTCACCCGGCGCGAGCAACTCGCGTCCGTCAGCACGATCGAGCTGTTCAGCCTGCTGGGGCTGTTCGTGCTGCCGCTGGTGACGTATGCGGCGATGCGGCTGGACACGAAGTGGCGCCGGCTGGCGGCGCGCCGGTTCTGACTGATCATGTGAGGTTCGGAAGTGAAGCGCGGGCGGGAAGCAACCCGCTTACTTCCGTTCGGGGCTCGCTTCGGCCGGCGCGACGGTGACGTACACGCGCGAGTAGCGCGCCCACTCTGACTCGGGGCGCGTCCACCACAGCACGTCCTCGGGGTCGAGCGAGATCGGTTCGGCCGTTGCGGATTCAAGTGTCGGCGATGGTTGCTCGGTCGCGCGGATCAGGGCGCTCATCACGCCGGGGATCCTCGACGGCAGCCGCCCCAGCGCTCGGCGCAAGCCGTCCGCGCCTTCATCGGTCTTGAAGCGCACGGCGAGCAAACGAGGGCGATCGATCGCGCGGAGCGGTGCAGCGCCGGATCCGTCCTGCGCCACGAGCACGCCGGCGGGCACTTCCAGTTTCAACCGGCCTTCCATCGCGAGCTTGACGGTTTCATCCGTGAGCCACGCCGGCGAATGCTCCAGGGGATCGGCGGGCGACGAATCCGTCGGTGCTTCCGCCAGTTGGCGCGTCCACGCGTCGATCTGCTCATCGGGCTTGGGCACCACGACGATCGGCTCGGGCGGCGTCCAGGGAGTCGCCGCGACGTCCGACTCCGGCGCCGGCTCGGGCTCGAACTGCTGCGGTGTCTTCGCGGAAGTGTCGCGGACCGTATCGATGATCTTCCCCGGCCGGCTCATCGAGCTGAGAGTCAGCGAGACGCCGCCGGCGACGAGCGCGACTCCCGCCGCCATCGCCAGACCGACCAGCACCGGGCGCGAGCGCGCCGAGTGTCGCCGTGGTTGGCCGCCGCCGAAGAGCGCCTCGCGTTCCGCGCGCGCGATTGACTCCTGCGAGAGCCCCCTCGGGGCGCGCGGGTCAGACGCGGCGGAATCCTTCAGTGCGCGCCGATCGCGGACCATCGCCTCGACGCGCGAGAGCAACTCGCGATCGTTCATTAGCGCGGCCCGGACGATCTCGACCCGCTCCGCCGGGAGTGTTCCCTCGATCAGCTCCAGCAGGTCATTCTCGGTCGGGCGCTCGGTCATGGAGCTGGGTCTCGGGGGGGCGAACGGCGATCGGGATACTAGCCCCCGGGGTTCGATCCTCGCCGGGCGGCGGCGGCGCGCTGGGCGGCGAGACGATCGATTTCGTCGCGCAGCGCCTGCCGGGCGCGGAAGAGCCGGCTTTTCACGGTGCCGCCGGCGATGTCCAGAATGTCAGCGATCTGGTGATAATCCAGGTCGTGAACGTCTCGAAGAATGATGATGGCCCGCTGTGATTCGTCAATCCGGCTCATGCCGGCGTAGAGCAACTCTCTCTCTTCGGATTGTTTGGCGTCGGAGAATCCACCCGGTTCCCTACCGCCGGAGAACGATTCGGACCAACCACTGCCCGAACCGAATCCTGACGACCCGGCGTCCTTCGACTGCATGAGGTCCAAGCTGGCGGTTTTTCTCAGACGTTGCCGACGCCGATCGGTCAAGCACACGTTGACCGCCACGCGGAACATCCATGTGGAGAGCTTGCTGCGCCCGCCGAACTGCGGGAGTCCTTGAATCACCTTGACCATCGACTCCTGGGCCAAGTCGCGCGCGGAATCCGGGTCGCTGGTCATGCGGAAGCAGATGGCGTAGAGCCGGTCCTGATAGCGCTCGAGCAGTTCGGTCAGCGCCTCCGAATCGCCGGCCCTCCAAGCATGGACGAGCGCTCGATCGCGCGCGTCCTCGGGCGAGATTTCCTGCAGTTGCGGCAGTGCTGCGCTCGCAGTGTTTGTCAGGCGGGGCGCCGACCTGGGAGCGCTTGCGCGGGCGGTTCGGCGCGGGAGGTCAGATGCGCTTGCAGCGCGCAGCCGCCACTCGCCCGAGTCTCCCGACGCGGGGGTGATGCCTTGCGTTCCAGAAGCGCCTCCTGGCATGCCTCCATCTCAGCGGTAAATGAACGACGAGTGCAACCGAAGTGCGATACGATCGGACCCCTTGTCCCGGTTGCCCAAAACTTCAGACTCCGAGCGATGAGCAAGAAACCGCGCGCGAAACAGCCCCGTTCGTCCCGGAAGAAACCCGCACCGGCGGGTGGGAAATCGCATGCCCCCGCCAGCGCGCCCAGATCGGCGGTGAGTGCCGACGGGTACCACTCGCCGCTTTCGGGGCGGTACGCGTCGCGCGAGATGCAGGCGATCTGGTCGGCGCGGCGGAAGTTCGAGACGTGGCGGAAGATCTGGCTGGCGCTCGCCGAGGCGCAGCACGAGATGGGTCTGCCCGTCACTCCCGCGCAGCTCGCCGAGTTGCGCGCGGCTCAGTCGATCACGGACGACGATCTTTCGCGGGCGGCGGAGCATGAGGCGAAACTCCGGCATGACGTGATGGCGCACGTGCACGCGCTCGCGGATGTCGCGCCGAAGGCGTCGAAGATCATCCACCTCGGCGCGACGAGCCAGGATGTGAACTGCAACACCGAGCTGCCGCAGCTGCGCGACGCGCTTGATTTGATCGCGGTGAAGTGCGCGGGGGTGATCGTAGCGCTGGCGGAGTTCGCGCGCGAGTGGCGCGACACGCCCTGCCTCGCCTTCACGCACTTCCAGCCGGCGCAGCCCACGACCATCGGGAAGCGGGCGGCGAACTGGGCGTACGACCTGTCGCTGTGCCTCGAACGCATCGAGCACACGCGCGACACGCTGCTGCTCCGCGGCTTGAAAGGCGCGACGGGCACGCAGGCGTCGTTCCTCGCGCTGCTCGATTTCAACGGCAAGAAAGTCGCGCAGCTCGAACGGCTCTTCGCGCAGAAGCTCGGCTGGCCGCCGGATCAACTGCTGTTGCTCACGGGGCAGACATACCCGCGCGTGATCGACGTGTTCGTGCTCAGCGAACTCGCGGCGACGGCGAGCGTGATCCACAAGATCGCCGGCGACATCCGCCTGCTCAGCAACCACAAAGAACTCGACGAGCCCTTCGAGGAGAAGCAGATCGGCTCATCGGCGATGCCCTACAAGCGCAACCCGATGCGCTGCGAGCGGGCGACGAGCCTGGCGCGGGTGGTGATGACGCTCGCGCACGCGCCCCTCGACACGGCGGCGACGCAGTGGCTCGAGCGCACGCTCGACGATTCCGCCGCCCGGCGCATCGTGCTGCCCGAGGCGTTCCTGTCGCTCGACGGCGCGCTCGACATCATGCGGAATGTCGCGGAAGGATTGATCGTCCACGAGGGCGCGGTGAAGCGGAACCTGATGGCCGAGCTGCCCTTCATGGCGAGCGAGAACCTGATGATGGCGGCGGTGAAACTCGGGCGCGACCGGCAGCAGGTCCACGAAGCGATCCGGAAACACGCGCAGGCGGCGGGGCTGCGCGTGAAAAACGACGGCGCGGAAAACGACCTGCTCGAACGCCTGTCGCGCGAGCCGCTGATGAAGGGCGTGGATCTCGACGAAGCGCTCGACCCGGCGGCGTATGTGGGGCTGGCGCCGCGGCAGGTGGACCGGTTCATTGAAGTGGTCGCGACGCCGGTGAAGAACCGATATCGGCGGCGGATGGGGGATGCGCCGGAGTTGGCGGTGTAGAGCGACCGCGTGCAGCGCTCACGCCGGCTTGCGCGCCGCGACATCAAGGCTCGTGATGAAGTCGCTCGCTTTCGTGCCCTTCGGCAGGCGCTCGATGATCTTGCGGTACAGCGGGTCTTCCCAGTTCGTCATCGCGTCGATGTACTGCGGCTTGCTGGTGAGGAGGATGTCGGTCAGGCCGGCAGCGCGGGCCATGGTGCGGGTGTCCTCGACCAGCGCGGCCCCGGCGATGCAGCCGACGAGCGCTTCGACATCCGCCATCACGTCGGGCGGGAGCGGGCGGAGCAGGGCGAGGTCGGAGACCGCGACACGCCCGCCCGGCTTGAGCACGCGCGCGATCTCGCGCCAGACGCGCGGCTTGTCGGGCGATAGGTTCAGCACGCAGTTCGAGATCACGACATCGACGCTCGCGTCCGCGACGGGGAGATGCTCGATCTCGCCGAGCCGGAACTCGACGTTGTCGAGCCCGGTCTGGGCGCGGTAGGGGGCGATGTTCGCGCGGGCCTTGCTGAGCATCTCGGGCGTCATGTCGACGCCGATGACGCGGCCGGTGGGCCCGACCTTGGGTCCGGCGATGAAGCAGTCTAACCCGCCGCCGGCGCCGAGATCGAGGACGACCTCGCCCGGGCGCAGTGCGGCGATGGCGGTGGGGTTGCCGCAGGAGAGGCCCATGTTCGCGCCCTCCGGTGCGGCTTCGAGTTCGTTCTGGGAGTAGCCGATCGCCTCGGCGAGTTGCTCCGGCGAGAAGGTCGCCGGGCCGCAGCACCCGCCGCCGGCGCACGACGATGGCGCACTCGCCGACTGTGCCGCGGACCACGAGCCGCTTTCGGCGATCTTGGCGTAGCCGGCGCGGACTGACTCGCGCACGGCGTGATCGCTGCGCTCGGGGGGGGCGGGGGCGGCAGCGGGGGTGTCAGAGCAGCAGCCGGGGGCGCAACAGGGCGAGTTCGTCTTCGTGGTGGTCATTGGAGATCCCTTCGGTTGTTGGTGGGCGCGGTTCACCGGCCCGCGCAGCAGGGTTGGTCCATGTCAGCCCGGTCGCACGCCGGGGCGCAGTGTTCGATGGCATCGGCCAGGTCGCGCAGCCGGGCGACGACGGCGGCGTAGCGCACGGCGTAGAGCACCTCGCGCCCATGACGCCGGGACTCAAGCAGCCCGGCACGCTCGAGCGATTGGAGATGGCGCGAGACGACCGAGAGATCAACGGAGCAGCACGCCGCGATCTCGCCCACGCCGCACGCCCCGCCGCACTTGACCAAGCAGCTCAGGAGGTTCGCGCGGGTGGGGTCGGCGACCGCTTTGAACAGTTCCGGGTCGAGCAGGCGGGAGAGCCCGGCGCAGCAGGCGGCGGCGCGCTTCGGGCTCATCGCTCGTTGCTTGCTTATTTGCGTCACAATGCAAATATAGGATCGCGCTGATCCTTGGTCAAGGCGGGCGCGGAAGAAAATCGGACGGGCCGCGGGAGGCTTCGGTCAGGGGTGCCGCCCGGGCCACACCCACTCGACCCCGGGCTTGTAGCCCAGCGCCGCGTAGAGCTGCTCGCGCGTTTGGACTCGGGGGAGGAAGGCGTTCACGTCGCCGTCGCGCTTCAGGTCGGCGAGGATGCGCTGCACCTCACCCATCGCGGCGCGGAGCGTTGTGACAGGCCAGATGACGGCGTGGTAGCCCAGCTTGGCGAAGTGGCTCAGCGGGATGATGGGCGTCTTGCCGAATTCCGTCATGTTGGCGAGGAGGTAGACCGTCGCGCCGTTCGGCGCTCGGTGCGAGCGCAGCGCCTCGGCGACGGTGCCGAACTCCGCTTCGCTGGCGAGGCCTTCGGGGAAGATCATGTCGGCGCCGGCGTCGATGTACGCCTTGGCGCGGGTGATGGCGGAGTCGATGCCCTCCACGCCGCGGGCGTCGGTGCGGGCGCAGACGATGAAGCGGTTGCCGAGCGCATCGCGGGCGGCGGCGGCGCGGGCGACTTTCTCCAGCATGTGGTCGACCGGCACGAGCGACTTGCCGTCGAGGTGCCCGCAGCGCTTGGGGAACACCTGATCTTCAATGTGGAATCCGGCGGCCCCGGCGCGCGCGTACTCGAACACCGCGCGCGTGACCATCTCGCCCTCTCCAAAGCCGGTGTCGGCATCGGCGAGGACGGGCAAACCGCCCGCGCGCGAGACCTGCTCGATGACATTGCAGAACTCGTTCAGCGTGACCAGCCCGACATCCGGCACGCCGAAGGAGGCGCTGACCGCGGCGCCGGAGACGTAGAGCGCGTCGAAGCCTGCGTGGGCGGCGAGGCGCGCGACCATGCCGTTGAACGCGCCGGGCAGGCCGATGCAGGAGCGGTCTATGAGGGCGCGGAGGCGCGCGCCGGGGGAGGGGGGGGGCGTTGAGGCGTTCATCGAAGAGCTCCGGTGGAACAGGCACTGTAGCGTGAGCGCGGCGGCTCGGGGCACGATCAGGGCTTCGTGCTTGGGCACCCTTGGGCGCGAGAGTCGGCGCGGCCGCTATCGCTGGAACTCTTCCTGCATCGCCGCGTGCAGGACGGCGAACTCGACGGGTTTGAGCACGCGCCGACGGCCGAGGTACGCCTCGCTCAGCAGGCGTGGGCTGTTGTAGCCGGTGACGAAGAGGAAGGGCGTGCCGCGCCGGTCGAGTTCGGCGGCGATGGGCTCGGCGGTCTCGCTGCCGAGGTTGATGTCGAGGATGGCGGCGTCGAAGGGTCGCTCGCTGATGAGGCGCAGCGCGTCGGTGACGGTGGGCGCCGGGCCGACAACCGTGCAGCCCAGGCGTTCGAGCAGCCGCGAGAGCGACGAGGCGGCGAGGAACGAATCCTCGACAACCAGGATGCGCAGCCCAAGGTTGGCGCGGGCGGTGGAGAAGGGTTGCGACATCATCATCATGAGGTCACCTCTGCGGCGAGCATACCCCGCTCGGCGATGTCATCGCGAGTCGGCGGGCGATCACCGGCGCGGGGGATGATCATCTCGCAGCGCACGCCGGTGGGCGCGAACTGCAGATCGACCTTGCCGCCCAGCTCGTAGCCGATCGCCTCCTGTATGACCGTCAGCCCCACGCCCCGGCGTGCCGGCGCGATCACAGGCGGGCCGCCGATCTCGGCCCAGGTGAGCGCGAGCGACTCGCCAGCGCCCTCATCGACAACACTCCACTCGATCAGCACGCGCCCGCCCGGCGCCGAGAGTGCGCCGTACTTGGCGGCGTTGGTGGCGAGTTCGTGGACCACCATGTTGATTGAGGAGGCTTCGCGCGTGCCGAGCAAAGCGTCCGGGCCGAACATGCTGATGGGCCCGCGGTCGCCCGCGGTGAAGGCCTCGAGCGAGCGCTCGAGCAGTTCGCGCAGCCGTGCGCCTTTCCACCGCGACTGCGCCAGCAGCGTGTGCATCCGGGCCAGCGCGCGGACGCGGCCCAGAAATCCTTCGGAAAATTCGGGCAAGGAAGCCGCGGTGTGCAGCGTGTGCTCGGCGAGCGAGACGACCACCGCCAGATTGTTCTTCACGCGGTGGTCGAGTTCGAGCATGAGCAGGCGTTGGCGCTCCTCGGCACGGACGCGCTCGGTGATATCCTCGACCAGCGACGCGGTACCGATCACCCGACCGGCTTCGTCGATCAGCGGCGAGTTGTACCACTCGCAGTGGATCCGGCACCCGTCGCGGGTGTTGTTGAGATTGCTGCTGTGCGTGCCGCCCCGGCCGGCACGGAGCGCGTCGAGCACCATCTCGACGCCCGGGCGCGCCTCGGGCGGAACGATCAGGGTGTAGTCGTGCCCGATCGCCTCCGCGGCGCTGAACCCGAAGATACGCTCGGCGGCGGGGTTCCACTCGACGATGCGGAACTCGGTATCCCACACGACCGCGCCCATCGGGCTCTGGAGCACCAGCAGCGACAGGCGTTGTTGTGATGTCGAGAGCTCGCGCTGGGCCTTTTTCCGTTCGCTCAGGTCGCGCGCGAAAATCATCGCGGCAGGCCGGCCCTGGTGCGTGCACGGGGCGGCGGCGAGCTCGACCTCGAGCGTCGAGCCGTCGAGCCGCAGCAGCCGGCGTTCGGTCGGATGAAGTTCACGCTTGGAATCGAGGATCAGCCAGGCGCGTTCGACGGACGACGGGCGCTCGTCCGGGTGGACGAAGTCGAGGAACGGTCGGCCCAGCACCTCGTCGGGCGAACTCGCGCCGAGCAGGCGCAGCCCGGTCGCGTTGACGAAGACCACCTTGCCGTCGGCGTGCATGGCGATCGCGTCGGGCGAGGAATCGACCACCTGCCGGTACTTCGCTTCGCTCTCGGCGAGGGCGGCGGCGGCGGCGCGTTCGTCGGTGACGTCGGCGCACCAGCCCGCGAAGCCGATGAACTCGCCCGCGTCGGTGTAGCGCGGGTACCCGCGGTCGAGAATGCGCCGGTACACGCCGTCGGCGCGCTGCATGCGGAAGTCCATCGTGTAGGGCCGGCGGGCGGCGAAATTCTCGTCGTAGACCCGGACCGCGCGTTCGCGATCATCGGGGTGGAGGGCGCGTTGCCAGCCGCCGTTGAGTTCGGTCTCAAGGTCCTGGCCGCGGAAGTCGAGCCACGCCTTGCTGTAGAACGTGCTATTGCTGTCACGGTCGGTGAGCCAGAGCATCGCGGGGGTGGTGTCGGCGACGGTGCGGAACTTCTCCTCGCTGCGCCGGAGGGCTTCCTCCGCTTCGTGCCGGCGGGTGACGTCGCGGTAGAGCACAAGGAAGTGGGTGCGCTCGCCGCTGGGCGTGCGGACGCTGGAGACGGTGCTCTGCAGCCGGAATTCCGTGCCGCCGCGCCGGGGGCAGGGGGACTCGCCCTCAAAGGTGTCGCGTTCGCGCAGGGCGGTCATCGCAGGGATCGCGTTGCCGCACCGAAGCACCAGCGGCGACTGCCCGAGCAGCTCTTCGCGCGAGCGTGCGAAGAGATTGCAGGCCGCGTCGTTGGTCCAGACGATGACGGGACCCTCGCCGTCGAGCTTCGCGGTGGTGATCATCGCTGCTTCGGCGGATTCCTCGAGCGCCGAGGCCAAAAGACTGAAGTCCTGCGCCCGGCGCCGATCGCGCCGCGACGACGCTTCGAAGAGCGCGACGACGGTGATGCACAGCAGGCTCGTGACGATTGACAGCAGGTACGGCGGGATCGGCGTCGTGTCGAGGGGGAACCAGCCCCGCTCTTCCACCGAGTCCGTCAGGTAACCGATCAGCCCGACGAACATCACGATAAACAGACCGACGGTGAACGCCAGCGTCAAATTGCGCCGGCGGACCCACAGCACCGCCGCCCACGCCAGCGCGGCAGCGCGGATGATCACCGAGATGAGCAGCCACAGATTCACGCCCGGACTCCGTCGGCGGGGTCATTGATCCGTCGATCGGGCACGCGGCGCGGCACCGATCGGCTGTTACTTGATTATAGAAGCGAGTTGAGTGGAACGCGAGAACTTTCCGACTCTTTCATCCGGCCGATGATGGGGCGAATCTCTCAATCTTGATCGTCATCGTCGCCAGTGCCGGCGTCTTCTCGCTCCTCCAACCAGCGCATCTGGATGGTCTCCAGAATCCGCTCGTTCACCGGGTGCCCCGGCTGCTCCTCGAAGCCGGGCAAGTGCTTCACGAGATCGCGCAGTTCTGGGAACCGCACGCTCAGCGGGTCGCGCTCCCGGTTGGCGGCGTGCAACTCCTCCGCGATGCGGTCGACATCGAGCCAGTGAAACGTGTCTCGCGGCGAGGGCATGAACGAAGTATAGAAGTGCTCTCGTGCCGGGTGCCATGGCCGAGGCTCGGCTCCGCGATGGTGATGGCCCCTGCGCCGCCGGATCGTGGCCGATCAGAGCATCGGCCACGGCACCCGAACCCGGCCTCGCACTCGCCCCCGGCGAAAGCGCTTGCTCACGCTTCGCGCCTCGTTCTTTTTCGTCACGCGCCGAGGCGAACCTGCTCCGCGATCTCCAGCCCGAACGCCTCCAGGCCCGGCAGATTTTTCGGGTGGTTCGTCAGCAAGCGCAGGCGCTTCAGCCCGAGTTCGCGGAGGATCTGCCCGCCCACGCCGAACTCGCGCAGGTGCATCGGCACCGCGCTCGCGCCGACTCCGGTGGGCGACGTGAGGTCCGGTGCGTCGAACTCCACATGCCTGCGGCGGAGCGAGGTGAGGCGCTGTTCGAGCTGATCGCCGTGGCCTTCGGGGCGGAGATAGACGATCGCGCCGCGCCCTTCTCTTTGAATCGCGCGCATGGAGGCGCGCAGCGCCGCGCCGGTCGAGCCTTCGGGCGAAGAATCGAGGTCGGCGAAGATGTCGCCCAGCACGTTCCGGCGGTGCATGCGCACCAGTGTTGGTTGCGTTGATTCGATCACGCGCCCGCTGGCGTCAAGGTCGCCCACACCGCCCAGCGTCAGCGCGATGTGCGGCAACGGGTCAACGCTGCTCTCGATCGCGATGAGGTTGAACGTGCCGAACTCGGTGCGCAGCGGCGTGCCGGACTCGGGGGGCATTCGGCGGATCAGCCGCTCGCGCGCCAGCCGGTATTCGATGATCTGCGCGATGGTACACATCTTGTAGCCGTGCTCGGCGCAGAGTTTGGCGAGGTCGTCGCGCCGGGCCATCTCGCCGTCGGCGCGGACCATCTCGATGATGAGCGCGCTGGGGTGGCAGCCCGCGAGGCGCGCCAGGTCCACGCTGCCTTCGGTTTGTCCGAGCCGCACGAGCACGCCGCCGTCGCGCGAGCGGAGCGGGTTGATGTGCCCCGGGCGGACGAAGTCGTCGGGTTTCGTGCGCGGGTCGATCGCGAGTTGGACGGTCTTGGCGCGGTCGAAGGCGGAGATGCCGGTGCCCACGCCGTGCTTGGGATGACCGTCGATGGGGACGGTAAAGGGCGTGCCGCGGACGGACGTGTTCGACGCGACGGCGGGTGAAAGGTCGAGCCGATCGCAATCGGCGCCGGTCAGCGAGAGACACAGATAGCCGCCCGCGAGGCGCACCATCGTGTTGATCTTTTCGGGCGTCGCGTGCTGGGCGGCGAGGACCAGGTCACCCTCGTTCTCGCGCGACTCGTCATCCGCCAGCACAATGAACTTGCCGGCGCGGATGTCTTCGAGAATTTCAGGGATCGGCGCGAACATGGGAGGGGGAGTGTAGGAAAGGCGGGAGGTCGGAAGGGCGGAAGGCGCAAGAAGGGAAGAGGAGGGGGCTGGGGGCTGGGGGCTGGGGGTTGGGGTCTGGGTCGCAGGTTTGACGAGCGGGTCAAAGACCGCACCACACTTGGCTTGGCTCCAAACTCAAAGCTCTCAACTCGATACCGCACCATTCATTCCAACCCCAGACCCCAGACACGAAGCCTCAAGCCCGTCGCCCTAAGCCCCAAGCCCATCCCTAACTCCCTACCAGCAAAGAACTTGTTCCCTTTTCGTCGGTCGGTCGGTACAGTGGCTGCCCGTCATGATCCCCGCGTTGCAGAACATGCCCCGGGCGGAGCGTCGGCGGCTGGTGCGCGCCGTCGAGCGGCGCAATTGGACGATCCTTGTGTGGTCCGTTGCCGCGGTCATCGCGGCGTACGCGCTCTTCGGCGCGCTCTCGTGGTGCGCGTGGGTGCAGTGCATGACGCCCGAGTTCGTTCTGTGGATGAAACAGACGTGGCCGGCGCGGTGGATGCGCCTGACGGTGCTCGCGGGGAGCGTGTTCGTCATCTTGCCCATCGTGCTGGGGAGTGTCGTGGCTCGGGGCATTCGCGCGCGGCTGATCCGCCGAGCGGTCGAGCGCGAACTCGCGGGGACGCTGTGCCTGTGTTGCGGCTACGACGTACGCGGCACGGCGGCGACCAATGGGCGCGTGACCTGCCCCGAGTGCGGACGCGAGGCGGGGGCGCGATCTACGATTGTCGCGTGACGACGATGCTGCCCGAATCGCTCGATCGCCGGGTGACGGACGCGGAGCGCCGGGAGATCACCAGCGTGCTGCGCAAGCGGTTTTCGCATTGCATCTGGCTGTCGTGGATCGCGTCGTTCGTTGCGTTTTGGGGCTGGATGTACGTGTTCAGTTGGTTCATCGACCTCACCGAAGGCACCGCGCTGGGTGAAGCGCGGCGATCGGGCGGCTTGCTTGGCGCATTCAGTTTCTTGGCGTTCTTGGTTCTGGGCCCGGGCTTCGGCATTGCTCTCGGCGGGATTCTTCCCCACTACAGCGAGCGCTTCCTCCGCCGCCGGGTCGTGCGTCGGCATCTCGCTCAGGGGCTGTGCCTCTACTGCGGCTATTGTCTGCGCGGGTTGCCCACGAAGAAGTCCTTCTGCGCCTGCCCCGAGTGCGGCAAGGAAGCGCCCGTCGCTGCCGCCGCCGCCGCCCCCGAGGGCGCGCCAGCGTGATACAGTTTTGTGAGTCCATATGAACCGGCTCTTTCGGGAGATCACAGATGAAATCTTGGAATGTCTTGGGGCGTTGCGGCCGTCGGTGGGTGGTGGTGTTCGCGTTGATGCTCGGCGTGCTCGCGCTGGGCGGGCGCTGGAGCGCCGTGGCGCAGCCGGGTGCCGGCGGCGGTGGTGGTTCCGGTGGCTCGCCGCCCAAGGCCGCCGAGCCGGCGGCGAAGACCGTCACCCTCGTCATCGATTTCGGCGACGGGTTCCAGAAGCACTACACCGCGCTCGCGTGGAAATCCGGCATGACGGTGCTCGACGCCCTGTCGGCGGCGAAGGTGCACCCGCGCTCGCTCCCCTTCGAGTCCAACGGCGAGGGCGCGATGGCGTTCATCAAGTCCATCGACGGCGTGGCGAACCAGGGCGCGCAGGGCGAGCAGAAGAACTGGCTCTTCTCGGTCAACACGAAGTTCGCGGACAAATCCGCCGGCGCGTACATCCTGAACGCGGGCGACGCGGTCTTCTGGCACTTCGGGCCGTATGAGTGGCGGGAGGAATGAGGCTTGGGGGGTGGGGCTTGAGGCTTGAGGAAGAGGCGCACGGCCAATCGGGTCATCGCGCCGATTCGCAAACCCGATACCCGATACCCGAAACCCGAATTCCGGACCCCGGACCCCGAAACCCCCGCCGAAGCTCGCCAGCTTGCGCCGACCCCAAGCCCCAAGCCTCAAGCCCCAAGCCTCAAGCCCCAAGCCCCACCCCCCAAGCCCACTCTTCCGCTACCCTCTCCCTCCCGGCCGATAGATGTGTGTGAGTAACTCGGCCCGGCGATGGATTCCTCGGGCTTCCCGGAGCGTGCGGCGATGACGAATTCGAAGCGGACCCTTTGGCTTGGCGCGGCGTTTGTCGGGCTGGTGGCGTTGACCGCCGCCGGGCGGGTGATGTCCGAGACGCCCAACGTCGCGCCGGTGGCGGCGGCGGCGCTCTTCGCTGGGTTCCTGTTCCGGCATCGGTTCGTCGCCGCCCTCGTGCCGCTGAGCGCGATGCTGATCTCTGACGTCTTCAGCGAGGGGCTGTATCAGTGGGCACTGATGCTCGTGGTCTACGCGGCTCTCGCGTTCCCGGTGCTGCTGCGACGGGTGGTGGGTGAGAAGCTGAGCGCGTGGCGCGTCGGCGGGGCGTCGCTGATCGGCTCGTGCGCGTTCTTCCTGATCACGAACCTCGCCGAGTGGGCGATGATGGGGCACTACCCGCGCACGCTCGAAGGACTCGCGGCGTGCTTCTTGGCGGCGGTGCCGTTCTTCAAGAACACCATCGCGGGCGACCTGGCGTGGAACGCCGCGTTCTTCGGCTCGTACGCGCTGGTGGTGGCGCTGTGGTCGCGGCGCGTGCCGGTGCCCGGGGCGCAGCGCGCGGCGGCGTGATGTCACGACGCGCTACGGTTTCGCGTGCACCGCGATCCGCCCATCGATGACATCAAACCGCAACCCCGACCAAGCGGGCACGCCCTCGACCGCCGACCGCATCGCGGCGGCGGCCTGCGGCGTATCACCCTCGAACCACACGCGGTACCCCGCGGGCTCGCCGAGTTTGTCGCGCTCGGGGCGCGAGACCATGCCGGGGCGAGCGCGATCGAAGAGGCATGCCGCCAGCGCGGGTTGCTGCTCAGGGTTGATTGACGGATCGAACTCGAGCGCGATCCCTTCGCCGCCCAGCCAGTGCCTCGCGAGCTGGAGCATGACCGCATCGGCGAGGCGCATGGCGGCACCCTCGAGCGCCGTGTAGGGCCCCTGGTTCGGTCCGAAGTCGGCGGTGAATTGCGGGTTGTAGGGCCAGCGCTCTTCCGTCCGCGCGAGCAATTCGCCGGTCCGCACATCGACCGCGCGCGCGAGCACATGAGCCGTGCCGGTGAATTCCGTATCTCCCGCCCCGCGTTCGATGATCGTCTCGCCGAGGATGAGCACATCCGCGATCGTGCCCGCGAGCGCCAGCGGCAGCATCACACCGCCGTCGGGCAGCGCCGCCGCCCGTCGCCCGCTCTTCCACGGCAGTTGGCAGACCGATTCGCCTTCGACGAACTCGACCGGCCCGTCGGCGAGGGCTCGCGACATCATCGCTTCGATCGGGCGGTTCGATAGGCGCAGGAGCTTGCGCAGTTCCGACTCATTTTGCGCCGTCTCAAGTTGGCGCACATCCGCTTCCACCTTCACGGCGGCATTGGCCCCACCGCCGATTATCAGCGGCGGCTCGGCCCGTCCCGGCGGGCCGACTTCTTCGAACACGCTGAAAATCGTAGCGATACGCGGGCGCTTGGCGCGCTCGTACCCGATCGCGAAGCCGGAGGCGTGCGCCTCGCCGCGCCGGAGCACTCGCAGCTCGATCGAATCCTCGCCGAAGGAGCGGAGTTCGCTGGTCAGGTCGAGGTTGCACGAAAGAATGGTGCGCAGCTCGGCCGCGATGCGCGGCATGGGCCCGGTCACAGTCATGGTCCAGACCGCTTCGCGCAGCGATGCGCTGCGGGTCGGCTCGCCCAGGCGGCGGAGCCCTGGCAGGCGGGCGAGCGCCTCGGACGCCCGAGCCAGCCGCTCGGCGCTGGTGATGCCGTCGATCCGAACGCGGATCTCGCGCCCCGGCCCCAGCTCGGTCCACCGCGCCGCGACGGCGCGGAACAGATCGAGCGCCATCCGCCGCGCGGCGCGCTCTCCGATCTCGCTCGTCCACACGGGCGGGACGGGCGACGCGGATTCGCCCAGCATGACGCCCGAGCGCGTATCGAAGGCGCGGGCCACCGCCGCCAGCCCGGCGCGCGACGGCTCGGCATCGATGACGATCATCAGCCCGATGTCCTTTGATAGTGTCGGCATGTCGGCGCGGTGGCGCACGCTCGGGTGCAGCCGGTTCAGCCGCGTCAAGATGAGGCGTGACTCGTCCGAGACGGCCTTGCGGTCGGCGAAGATCACCGCGCCGTTGCACGACAGGATGGTCCGCAATGGGTCGCGCAGCTTGATGGGCTCGACGCCGACGCGCTCGTTGACGACGACGGAGAGTCGTGGCCGTCCGTGACTTTCATACGCCGCAATAAATGCTGCGCGGGCTTGGGCGAGCTGATCGTCACTGACTCCCGCGCCGGCAACCGGCTCTGCGCCGTACGCGCCGAACCCGGCGGATGGACCAACGAGCAGGGCGATCACCGGGACGATGGGAGCGAGGCGGGCGTGCCATGTAAGCATGCGATGACTTCCTTGAATCCTCGGCTGCGGAACCGTCTCTGTGCGCACGACATAGGATGCCGGTTGCAGAAAGAGCGCGGATGTGCGGGTTTCGACTGGGAATCCCCGC
Source organism: uncultured Phycisphaeraceae bacterium (assembly GCA_964391865.1). Lineage (GTDB taxonomy): Bacteria > Planctomycetota > Phycisphaerae > Phycisphaerales > UBA1924 > DASZQL01. The sequence goes on along the minus strand of CAYMNQ010000002.1, from coordinate 461,622 downwards.
GCGTCCCGAGTGCCGCCGAAGCATACTAGGAGCGTCCCGGGCGACGAACGTTCCGAGCGATGTCCGGATTGGTCCGATGTCTATCGTGTGATGAGCCGCGCTATGCCCGAAGCCGCGCCCGACAGCCCGCCCATCGATGAAGCCGCGGGCGGTGATTTTCTTGCCGACCTCGTGCGCGTGCAGTGCCGCATCGCGCCGGCGGAGGCGGGGGCGATGGTGCGCCTGTCGGGCGGGTCCGCGGCGCAGGTCGTCGCGGCGCACCCGCGGTTGAACGGGCGCCCGCCGGACTGGCTGTCGGCGGCGCTCCGCTCGGCGGGCGATCAGCCCGCGAGCATCATCAGCGTGCCCACCGCGATCGGTGATCGCGCGGTCGCGCTGCTGCGACTCGCGGGCGATCCGAAGCAAGGCGGCGAACTCGGCTACGGCGCGTACCTGCTGCCGAGCGGCGCAGACGATTCCGAAGCGGCTCTCGCGCTCGAACGGCTTGGCATCTCCGGTTCGCTTGTTGAGCTCTTCGGCTTGCGCCATCGGGCCGCGAGCCAAGCGGGGGAACTCGCTCGGCGTCGGCGTTTGCTCGAATGCGTGGCGGCGGTGGGGGAGCACGATGCGCTCGCGCCCGCCGTCTTCGCGCTGGTGAATCACGCGGCATCGGTGTTCGCGTGCGAGCGCGCGGCACTCGGGCTCGCGTGCGGCGGGGTGATCCGGCTCGAAGCAATGAGCCACGCGGAGAAGATCGTCCGCGCCACCGACGCCGCCCGACGGCTTGAAGCCGCGATGGAAGAATGTCTGGACCAGGATGAAGAGATCATCCACCCCGAGCCGCCCGGGTCGGGCGCGATCTGCCGCGCGGTGCGCGAACTCGCCGCTCGGTCGAGCGGGTCGGCGATGAGCGTCCCGCTCCGCTCCGGCGGCGTGCCCTTCGGCGTGCTCACGCTCGAACGCGCGAGCCCGTTTAATCAAGAAGATGTCGAGGACGCGCGCCTGCTCGCCGACCTCGTCGCGGGTCCGATCGCGCTGCTCGACCGGCGCGGTCGCTCGCTCGGCGCGATGCTGCTGATCGAGCTGCGGCGCGCGGCGGCGGCGATCGTCGGCCCGCGCCACACCGGGAAAAAGCTGCTCGCGATTGGCATCGTCGCGCTGCTGTTCTTTGGCGCACTGGCAACGGGCGAGCGCCGCGTGCCGGCGCCGTTCCGGCTGGAGTCCGCGCCGGAGGGCGGGTTGCGCGCGGTGCTGTACGTCCCCGAGCGTGACGCCGCGCGCGTCGCCGCCGGGCAGCGCGCCGCGATGCTCGCGCCCGCGCGCCCGGGCGAACGCTTCGCGTGCGAGATCCAGGAAGTCGGCTCGGCGGCGGAACGGCTCGACGGGCGCGTCGTGCTGCCCTGCCGGGCGAGACTGGTCGCGCCCCCCGAGTGGCTCCGCGAAGGGTTCGCGGGCGAGGCTCGCGTCACCGTCGGTCGCGAGCGGTACCTGTCTGTGTGGTTCGGCCCGCTCGTGGACCGCGTGCGGGCGGCGCTGTGGCTCTGAATCGCGCGCTCGACGGGCTGCCGAACACATGAGCATCGACCGACCCACCTTCCACGAATCCTGGCACCGCGTCGCCGGGCTGCGCCCGCGCGTGCGCTCCGGGGTACGCGTCGTGCGCCAGATGTTCCGCGGCGAGTGGTGGATGCTCGCGGAGGATCCCGCGAGCGGGCAGTTCTATCGGCTGTCGCGGGGCGCATGGGCCTTCGTCGGCCGGCTTGACGGTCGGCGCACGGCGGCGGAGGCACGCGATCTCGCGGAGCGCGCGATCGGCGACGACGCGCCCACTCAGGGCGAAGCGATCGCGCTTCTGGCGCAGCTCTCCGGCGCGGGGTTGCTTGCCGCGCCCGCGCCCGCCGATGCGGCGATCCTTCTTCGCCAGCGCGCCAAGCGCCGGGCACGGGAGGCTCGCGCGATGATGCAGCCGTGGGTCTTCTTCCGCGTGCCACTGGTCGATCCGGACCGGGTGCTCTCTCGTGTCGCGCCGCTGGTCGCGTGGGTCTTCTCGCCGCTGGGGTTCTCGCTGTGGCTCGGAGTGCTGTTGATCGGCGCGGGGCATCTCATCGGGCGCGAACGCGAGTTTGTCGAGGGCGTGGGCAGCGCGCTGCAGCCCGGGAACTTGCCCGCGCTCTTCGTCACGTTCGCGTTGGTGAAGCTGCTGCACGAGTTCGGGCACGCGGCCGCGTGCAAAGTGCTGGGCCGGCGCGAAGCGATGACGCCCGACGACCCGCCCGGCGCGGTCCACGCGCTGGGCGTGATGTTCTTTCTCTTCATCCCCGCGCCGTACATCGACGCGTCGAGCGCGTGGGCGTTCCGCTCGAAGCGCAGCCGGCTCATCGTCGGAGCGGCGGGGATGATGGTGGAGTTGGCGATCGCGAGCCTCGCCGCCGTCGTGTGGGCGCGGAGCGAGCCGGGCACGGCGGCGCCCGCGGTCGCGTGGAACGTGATCCTCCTCGCCAGCATCGGCACGCTCGCGTTCAACCTCAACCCGCTGCTGCGGTTCGACGGCTACTTCATCCTGAGCGACTGGCTGGAGCTGCCGAATCTATCGGGGCGAGCGTTCGACTCGATGAAGCATCTGATGAAGCGGCGCGTGTGGGGGATGTCGCGAGCGGTTGATCCGGCGCGCTCGCCGAGCGAGCGTGCGTGGCTGCTGGCGTACGCGCTGCTCGCCGGGGTGTACCGCGTGATGATCGCCGTCGGAGTCTTGCTCTTCATCGCGCGGCAGGAGTGGATGCTCGGCGCGGCGCTCGCGACCGTCTCGCTCGTGCTGTGGGTCTTCTTCCCGGCCGCGCGGTTCCTTCGCTACCTGTTCTGCTCGGTCGAGCTTTCGCGGCACCGCCCGCGAGCCGTATTGTCCACGCTCGTCGCCGCGGGCGTGCTCGCGGTGCTGACGGCGGCGGTCCCGCTGCCGCGCTGGGAGCGATTGGACGCGGTCATTGATCTCGCCGAGCCAGCGGCGGGAGCGGTACCTTCGCCGGCCGATAGCGAGCGAGTTCTCCGGGCGTTCGTCAGGCCGGAGATCGCGGCACCCTGGCTCGATCGTTCGGGCACTCCCGTCGAGTTCCGCGCTCGCGTTGATTCCGTCGCGCGTATCGGCTTGATCGGCAGCGTGCAACCGGCGGGGCTTCGGTTCGAGGGCGAGCGTGTGGTACCCGCGTTCGAGGTCATCATCCGGGCGCCATCGAACGGCCCCGGCTTCGACGCGCTGATCCCCGGAGGCACCGCGGTGGTGCGCGCTCGGGCGGCGGGCGAAACTCTGTTCTCCCGCGCCTGGCGCGGCGTGCGCGAGGCGCTCCAGCCGCCGCCGAGCGGCTTCGCGGCCGGTCGTGTGCCTCAAGAGGTGGGCGGATGACGGCGCTTCCCGCAGCCATCACCGCGGCGCAGTGGCGCGCCCTCTCATCGCTCTCGCTCCGGCGCGAGCGGATGAAGGGCTGGGACGCCGCCGCGCGCCGGGCGATGGGGCCGATCGCGCGGCTGCGCGCTCGCCCCGGCGGGTTCCTCCGGCGCGCATCGCTGATCGACGCGCTGCGCGCCGAGATCGAATCACTCTCCGACGCGCGTCTGCGCGAGCGGCTCGCCGGAGCGCGCGAGGCATTCCGCGCAGGGCGCGACACGGACGCCGATCTTGACGCCGCGTTCGCGCTGGTGCGCGAAGCGGCGTTCCGCACTCTCGGGCAGCGGCCGTATGTCGTGCAGCTTGCGGGGGCGCTGGCGCTCGCGCGCGGGTGCGTGGCGGAGATGGCGACGGGCGAGGGCAAGACGCTCACCGCCACGCTGCCCGCGGTCGTGAGCGCCTGGCGCGGGCGCGGCTGCCACGTCGTGACGGCGAATGACTACCTCGCGCGGCGGGACGCTCAGTGGATGGCGCCGCTCTACGGATACTGCGGCGTGCGCGCGGCATGGATCGCGCAGGGCACGCCCCACGCCGAGCGCCGCTCCGCGTGGCACGCGGATGTCACGTACTGCACGAGCAAGGAAGCCGCTGCCGACTTCCTGCGCGATCGGCTGCACCTCGCCGGCATCGGCACGAGCGCGGCGGCGCAGCTGCGCTCGCGCGACGGCGCGGCGGACCTCTCGTGTCTGCTCATGCGTGGGCTCGGGTGCGCCATCGTCGACGAGGCCGACGCCGTGCTGATCGACGACGCCATTACGCCGCTGATCATTTCCCAAGGAATCGGCGCCCCCGAGGCTGATCCGTCGTTCGCCCGCGCGGCCCGCTTGGCGGCGGAGCATCTCCGCGATGGGGCGCACTACACGCTCGACCGCGCGCGGCGCGACGTGATGCTCACCCCGACCGGGCGCGACGCGATCCGCGCGAGCCGAAGCGAGTTTCCCGAGCCGAGGGGCGTCACGCCCCGGCGATGGGAAGAAGCGGTGGTGCAGGCGATCGCCGCCCGCGATCTGTTCGAGCGCGAGCGCGATTACATCGTCCGCGACGGGCGCGTCGTGATCGTTGACGAATCGACCGGGCGTCTGGCACCCGACCGTTCGTGGCGCGAGGGTCTGCACCCGGCGATCGAAGCGAAGGAATCGCTCGACATCCGCCCCGACACCGAGGCGCTCGCGCGGATCAGCTTCCAGCGGTTCTTCCGGCTCTACCGCCAACTGTCGGGCATGAGCGGGACCGCGTGGGAAGAGCGCTCGGAGCTGTGGCAGGTATACGGGCTCCCGGTGGTGCGCATCCCGACGAACCGCCAATGTCAACGGGTGGTTCAGCCGCGCCGGTTCTTCGCGGATGCGCTCGCGCGCCGGCGCGCGGTGGTTGAAGAGGCTCGCCGAGTGCTCGACGCAGGGCGCCCGGTATTGGTCGGCGTGCGCTCGATCGGTGAGTCGGCGGCGCTGAGCGAGGAACTCACCCGCGCCGGCGTGGTGCACGCGGTGCTGAACGCCGTGCGCGATGGGGATGAAGCGGCGATCATCGCCCGTGCGGGCGAGCCCGGGCGCGTGACGGTGGCGACAAACATGGCGGGCCGCGGGACCGACATCACGCTTGCCGCTGACGCCGCCGCTCGGGGGGGGTTGCATGTCATCGCCGCGGAACTCAACGACTCGCCGCGGCTCGAGCGTCAGCTCTTCGGGCGCACGGCGCGACAGGGCAACGCCGGCTCGGCGGTGTCGTTCGTCAGCGCTGAAGATGCGCCGCTGCGCGGTTTGGCCGCGCGGGCGTTGATCGAGGCCGGCCGATCGAATGCCGTCGGTAGCACCTTGGCTTCGATCATGCTCTGTGTCGTGTGGATGAGATTGAGGTTGACTGCCACAGCCAACCGGCGGGCCATCATTGATTCCGATGATTGGCTTGACGACGCCCTCGGACTGTCGATTTCAGATATCTGATCGGTGCTTGATTGGATGATCTTGGACACTGGGGTCAATCTAGAGAAAGCTCAGGCGAAGACTCCCCCGGTGTCGGTGGCGAATGAGCGCTCAACTGAATACTCATTCAGCGCATGAGTTGCGCGATGGCGGCTACATGTCTCATCTTCCGTTGTGTCAGTGTCCGTCCGTCCAACACAACTCAATGGCGGAGGAACGTGGCGAACCAAGTGGACTTGAGCCGTTTCCGCACTATCGATGTGATTCTGTGGTATTCTCCGGCCGCTGACGGTCATAGGGAACACATATCACTCACACCTCGTGGAGTTCACAAACGATGAAAGCAACGAAATGGTCGGGTCTGTTCGTGGCGGCTTTGGCCGCGATGAGCGTGACGGGTTTGAGCGCCTGCGATTCCACCGCGAACCGCACGGACAAGTACAACGTCGATTTCCGCGAGCCGGAGCGCCGCGACTATGCTGGCGCGCCGAAGGCCGTCGCCAAACCCGCGCCGATCGATGACTCCGCGAACAAGGGCAAGTTCGAACCGAAGCCGACCCCCGCCCCGACCGGCCTCTGCCGTCCGACGGTGCCAGCGGGCTGGACCGCCTCGTCGCTCGCCTTCCCGACCGGGGATGAGCGCTCCAGCGCTCTCCTGATCACTCAGATGATGCCCCGCCAGGTCCGCGCCGGCGCGCCGTACGACTACGACATCGTGGTCTGCAACCTGACGAACGGCAACCTCCAGAACGTGGTCGTCAAGAACGAGAGCATGGACAACCTGAGCCTCACGTCCTCCAACCCGGCGTTCAGCCGCGGCGCGGACGGCTCGGTGGTTTGGGCCCTCGGCGATATGAAGCCGGGCGAGAGCCGCACGATCAAGGTCAGCGCCACCGCCGCCAAGGTCGGTCAGGCGAGCAACTGCATCACCGCGAGCTACAACAACGTGCTCTGCGTGGCTACGCAGGTCGTCCAGCCGGCTCTCGCGGTTACCAAGACCATGGACCCCGAGAAGCTGGTGTGCGACACGATCAGCGCCACCATCACCGTCACCAACCCCGGTTCAGGCGCGGCTGAAGGCGTGAAGGTCGTTGACCGCATGCCCGCCGGCCTCACTACTGTTGACGGCAAGAGCGAGTGGACCTGGGACGTCGGCACTCTCGCGGGCGGTGAGTCCAAGAAGACCAGCATCACCCTCAAGGCTGCCAAGACCGGGCGCTACGAGAACTTCGTGACCGCGTCCGCCACCGGCGGACTGACCGCCGAGTCGGCGAAGGTCGCCACCGTCATCAAGCAGCCGGTCCTCACCATCAAGGCGGAGTGCGGCGGTCAGGCCCTCATCGGCCGGAACGTCACCTGCAAGTTCACCGTGAAGAACACGGGCGACGCTGTCGCCGAGAGCACCGTGGTCCGCGCCACCGTTTCTCCCAACACCACCTTCGTCTCGGCTGACAACGGCGGCACGGGCGGCGGCACCGTCACCTGGAACCTCGGCAATCTGAACCCCGGCGAGACGAAGACGGTCTCTTACACCGCCCGCACCAGCGGCGCCGGGCAGATCACCTGCTCCGCCACCGCGAACGCGAACTGCGCCGCGCAGGTCACCGACCAGTGCAACAGCAGCGTCATCGGCGTGCCCGACATCGGCACCCTTGTGACGGACGACACGGGCGTTACCACCGTCGGCGACCCGCAGACCTACCGCGTCGAAGTCAAGAACCAGGGCCAAGTCAACCTGACCAACACCAAGATGGTCCTCACGCTCCCCGCCGGCATGGAGTTCATCTCCTCGGCCGAGGGCAAGCTGGTCGGCGGCAAGGTCGAGTTCAACTTCGGCACGCTCGCCCCGGGCGCGGTGAAGGGCGGCAGCTTCGTGGTCCGCGCGACCAAGAGCGGCGAACTCCTCGTCATCGGCGAGACCACCTGCTCCGAGATCAAGACCCCGGTTCGCGACGACGAGCTCACCAACTTCATCGACAAGTAATCGAACCTTGCTCGCCGGGTGACGCGTGTCACTCGGCGCGATGATCGATGATCGAACTCCACGAGCGGCGGGCCGGCTGGCCCGCCGCTTTTCTTTTGCCGCCGCGGCGCGAATCCGCTCGGCGCGCCAGGAATCGCGGGTTACGATGCCGCCGGTCGGCAGCGGCGAAAGGAACATCAGATGACGATCGCGCAGTGCGGGCGGCGAGCGGCGGGTTGGGCGGCATGGTTCTCGGCAGCGGCCGGTCTGTGCGCCATCGCCGCGGGGTGCAAGAAAGAAGAGCAGTCGCGCCCCACGCCCCCGCCCCCGGAGGTGGCGACGGTCAGCGTTTCGCCCGGCACCGTGCCGGTGTTCTACGAATTCATCGGGCAGACCGACTCATCGAAGACGGTGCAGGTCCGCGCCAAGCTGCAGGGGTATCTGCTCAAACGCACGTTCGAAGAGGGCGGGCGCGTGAAGGAGGGCGATCCGCTCTTCATGCTAGACGCGCGATCGTTCCAGGCGGAGGTGGACATCGCCACCGCGCGCGTCGCGCAAGCGAAGGCGTCGCTCGACCTGGCGGAGGTCACGCTCACGCGAGTGCGGTCTGCGTTCGAGCAGGGGGGCACGAACCAGCAGGAAGTGGACACCGCGAAGGCGCAGCGCGACGAGCGGGCCGCCGCCGCCGAATTGGCGAAAGCGAATCTCGATGCCGCGAACGTGAACCTGAGCTATACGAAGATCGCGTCGCCCGTCACCGGGCGGATCGGCAAAGCGCAGAAAGAGGAAGGCGCGCTGGTCGATTCGGGGCAGAACAGCCTGCTCGCGGAGGTCGTGCAGTACGACCCGATCTACGTGAACTTCACCATCAGCGAGCGTGAAATCCTCGAGTGGCAGGAGAACGTCCGCTCCGGGCGCATTACGTACTCGAAGGGAACGATTGACCCCAACTCCCCCGGCGGGAAGATCGAGTGCTCCATCACACTGATCGACGGCACGCCGTACGATCAGAAGGGCACGCTCAACTTCGTCGATGTGCGCATCGACCCCGGCACGGGCACCGGCATGGTCCGCGCCGAGTTCCCGAACCCGCAGGAACGCTTGAAGCCGGGGCAGTTCGTCAAGGTGCAGATTCTGGGCTGGGAGCGTCCGAACACGCTGACCGTGCCGCAGCAGGCGGTGCTCTCGCAGCCCAACGGGCAGTTCGTCTTCATCGCCGACGCCGAGAACAAGGTCGAACTCCGCCCCGTGGCGACCGGGCAGTGGCTGGGGAGCGACTGGGTGATCGAGCGCGGCGTGAAGCCGGGCGACCGCGTGATCGTTGAGGGCGTGCAGAAGATCCAGCCGGGCATGACGGTGCGCGTCGTGGGCGCGCCGGCGAAGGGCGAATCATGATCTCGAAATTCTTCATCGATCGCCCGGTCTTCGCGACGGTGCTCTCGCTGCTCATCACGCTGCTCGGCGCGGTGGCGATGCTGACGCTGCCGATCGCGCAGTTCCCCGAGATCGTGCCGCCCACGGTGCAGGTGGCGACGCAGTACCAGGGCGCGAGCGCGGAGACGGTGGCGCAGTCCGTCGCCGCCCCGATCGAGCAGCAGCTCTCTGGCGCGAAGAACCTCATCTACTACCAATCGCAGTCGAGCAACGACGGCAACATGGTCCTCACCGCGACGTTCGACATCGGGTCGGACCAGGACATCGCGGCGGTGGATGTGCAGAACCGGCTGGCGATCGCCGAGCCGCGTCTTCCCGACGTGGTGAAGCGTCAGGGCGTCACGGTCACGAAGAAGTCGTCGAACATGCTGTGCGTCATCGCGCTGAACTCCGATGACCCGCAGTACGACGACCTGTTCCTCTCGAACTACGCGACCATCAACTTCCTCGACGCGCTGAAGCGCATCCCCGGCTGCGGCGACGTGCTGGTCTACGGCTCGCGCGACTACGCCATGCGCATCTGGGTCAACCCCGACCGGCTGGCGCAGAAGGGGTTCACCGTCACCGACCTCGCCAACTCGATCCGCGAGCAGAACGCGATCTTCGCCGCCGGGCGCATCGGGCAGGAGCCGAACTCGGGCCAGACCGTGCTGACCATCCCCGCGCTCACCGAGGGGCGGCTCGACGACCCCGAGGAATACGGCAACATCATCCTCCGCGCCAACCCCGACGGCTCGATGATCAAGCTGAAGGACGTCGCGACCATCGAGCTCGGCTCGCAGAGCTACGACCTCTTCGGGCGACTCAACGGCAAGCCGACCACGCTTGTCATTATCTATCTGCAGGTCGGCGCGAACGCGCTCGCCACCGTGCAGGCGGTGCGGGACGCGATGGACGGCATGTCCGCCAGCTTCCCCAAGGGCGTTTCCTACGACATCCCCTACGACACCACCAAGTTCATCGACGAATCGATCGAGGGCGTGGTCCACACGCTGCTCGAAGCCGTCGTGCTCGTGATCGTCGTGGTGTTCATTTTTCTGCAGTCGTGGCGGGCGACCCTCATCCCGCTGATCGCGGTGCCCGTCTCGATCATCGGCACTTTCGCTGGGATGGCGGCGCTGGGCTTCACCATCAACACCCTCACGCTCTTCGGCATGGTGCTGGCGATCGGCATCGTCGTCGACGACGCGATCGTCGTGGTCGAGAACGTCGAACGTATCATGCACGACGAGAAGCTCCCCGTCCGCGAAGCGACGATCAAAGCGATGAACGAGGTCACCGGCCCCGTCATCGCCATCGTGCTGGTCCTCTCGGCGGTGTTCCTGCCCGTCGCGTTCCTAAAGGGTTTCACGGGCGAGATGTACCGGCAGTTCGCTGTCACGATCGCGATCAGCGTGGCGATCTCGGGCGTGGTCGCCCTCACGCTCAGCCCCGCGCTGTGCCGGCTGCTCCTGAAACCCTCGCACGGCAAGAAGTTCATCCTCTTCCGCTGGTTCGACAGCGTGTTCAACGCGATCACCGCGGGCTACGCTGGCACCGTGCGGCTCGCCATCCGCGGCGCGATCGTCACGCTCCTTCTCTTCGGCGGGCTGATGTACGTCGGCTGGAGCCTCATCCAGCGCGTGCCCACCGGCTTCATCCCCGATGAGGATCAGGGCTACGTCATCACCGCCGTGCAACTGCCCGACGGCGCCTCGCTCGACCGCACGAATGACGTGCTGAAGAAGGTCGAGGGGTTCTATCTCGCGAATCCGAACGTGGCGGATGTGATCGTGCTGGGCGGGCTTGACCTGCTCTCGGGCAGCACGAACAGCACGAGCGCCGCGACCGTGTTCGTGCCCCTGAAGCCGTGGAGCGAGCGGAAGAACCCCGAGCAGCACGCCCGCGCGGTGATCGGGGCCGCGTGGGGTGCGTTCTCGCAGATCAGGGAAGCGCTGGTTCTCACCTTCAACCCGCCGGCGATCCAGGGGCTCGGCGCGCGGGCCGGTTTCGAGTTCCAGCTCCAGGCCCGCGGCAGCGCCGACATCCGCGCCCTCGCCGAAGCGAACGATCAATTCATGAAGGAAGCCGCCCAGCGCCCGGAGTTGGCGGCGATGAACTCCACACTCCGCGTCACGCTTCCGCAGCTCTTCATCGATCTCGACCGCACGATGACCAAGATGATGGGCGTGCGGATCAGCGACGTCTTCGATGCGCTGGCGGCATATTTCGGCGCGCTGTACGTCAACGACTTCGACAAGTTCGGGCGCGTCTGGCGTGTGCAGCTCCAAGCGGAGCCGCAGTTCCGCAAGACCCCCGACGACATCGGCAAGGTCTATGTCCGCAACGACCAGGGCAACATGGTGCCCCTCGCCGGCATCGTGCAGACGAAGTTCCAGTCGGGCCCCAGCGTCGTCAGTCGATTCAACGGGTTCCCCTCGACGCAGATCAGCGGCGCTCCCGCACCGGGGCGCAGCACGGGCGAAGCGATGGACGCGATGCGCGACGTCGCCGGCACGCTCCCCGCCGGCTACGGCTACGAGTGGTCCGGCGCGTCGTACCAGGAAATCAAAGCGGGCAACCAGGCGCCCATCGTGATGGCGTTCGGCTTGGTGGTCGTCTTCCTCGTGCTCGCGGCGCAGTACGAGAAGTGGTCTCTGCCCATCGCGGTGCTGCTCGCGGTGCCCATCGGCATCGTCGGCGCCTTCGCCGCCGTGCTGATCCGCGGCACGGACGCCGACATCTACTTCCAGATCGGGCTGCTCACGCTCATCGGGCTGGCGGCGAAGAACGCGATCCTGATCGTCGAGTTCTGCGTCGCGCTGCGCAAGCAGGGCAAACCCATCGCCGAAGCGGCGACCGAGGCGGCCCGGCTCCGCTTCCGCCCCATCATCATGACGTCGCTGGCGTTCATCCTGGGCGTCGTGCCGCTGGTCATCGCGCAGGGCGCGGGCGCCGCGGGGCGCCACTCGATCGGCACGGGAGTGATGGGCGGCATGCTGGCGGCGACGTTCCTCGCCATCTTCTTCGTGCCGCTGTTCTACGCGCTGATCCAGCGCGGCAGCGAGTGGTTCGGTGGGAAGCCTGAGATAGCGGAAGCGGATGTTCATCCCGGCAAATCCGAGCCGACGACTGCAAATCACTAGAACTCATCCGCCGCGATCCATCGATCGGCGTATGGGACGTGATCACAGTTGAGTTGCAGTTGCCTGCACCACAGTCTGGATCGCGCCGACTGCACCGTCTGAATCCAATCGGCCGTCGTCCGAACACCGATCAACGTGGCGAGCTCACCGCAGAGCTCCCAAGCTCGACCGTAGGTGCAGAACAGCCCGTACCATCGCCACTGCCCATCGACGAGCGCCGCGATTTGGTGCTGGGTGAAGGTGGGGTTTGGGTCAGCACCACTATCCTTGACAGTGCGTGACCGAAGTTCTCGAATCTCGGAGTAGCGCACAACCGAGCGGTCGGCGAGCTCAATCACTCGTTCTGATGGGTCGAGCCGAAGCAGCCATGCGCCCTTCGCGATGGCGGGCCGGTGGTTCCACAGTGCAGTCAGCACGATCGCCACGGTGACCGTCGCAATGCAGATGGAAATCGTCGCAACTCGTCGGCCGCGCTCGGCACCCAGTTCATGCGGCAGAATCACGTAAGCAAAAAGCCCGCCTAGGATGAGAAGGAGCGCGAGTATGCAGATGGACGCCACTCGGTGAATCCGATGGTCCCGCTCGGTGTACTGATGCCAGATTCCGATTCTGCCTTCAGCATCGCGCCGAGCCGTGACGGTGTAGCGTGGCGCGTCATTGCTCAACGCGCATGGAACCAACCACTGTCGAAAGTCATCCACCTGCATGACGGCAGTGTGTCAGATTGGTTCGCCGAGCGCCAGCAGCTTGGGCGGCATGTTCGCGTGAGCCTCAAGCCGATAGCGGAACCTCGTGTACCATTCCTCCCCCTATGCGCTACGCAATGATCATGGCCGGCGGTGCCGGCACGCGCCTCTGGCCCATGAGCCGGGCCGGTCAGCCCAAGCAGCTCGTCCCGTTCATCAAGCAGGGGAAGGGCTACAAGTCGCTGCTGCAAATCGCCGCCGATCGGCTGGAGGACCTGGTCCCGCCGTCGCGCCGCTACATCTGCACGAACGAGAGCTACCGCGCCGCGATCAAAGCGTCGTTGCCCACCTTCTCCGACCCGCAGATCCTGGGCGAGCCGGTGGGGCGCGACACGGTGAACGCGGTGGGCTTCGCCGCCGCGATCCTGCAAAAGATTGATCCGAAGGCGGTCTTCGCCGTCCTCACCGCCGACCACATCATCGAGCCGGTGGACCTGTTCCGCGACCGGATGGAGATCGGCTTCAAGCTCGTCGAGGATGACCCGTCGCGCCTTGTGACGTTCAGCATCAAGCCCACCTACGCCGCCACCGGCTTCGGCTACGTCGAGCGCGGCGGCACGATCCCCGGCACCGACAAGCTCGGCTTCAAGGTCGAGCGATTCGTCGAGAAACCCAGCCGCGAAAAAGCGGAGGCGTACCTCGAGAGCGGCGCCTTCGGCTGGAACAGCGGCATGTTCGTCTGGTCCGCCGCCACGGTGATGGACTGCCTCCGCCGCTGGAAGCCCGAGAGCCACGAGGGGCTCTCAAAGATCGCCGCCGCGTGGGGCACGAAGGACCAGAAGAAAGTGCTCGACGCGGTGTACCCGACGCTGCCGAAGATCAGTGTGGACTACGCGATCATGGAGCCCGCCAGCCGCGAGCAGGCGCGCACCAGCGGCAAGGGAAAATCCGCCGAGGGCGTGAAGGTCTGCACCGTGCTGATGGACCTCTCATGGCTCGACGTCGGCAGTTGGCCCAGCTTCGGCGAGACGCTGAAAGCCGACCGCGAGGGCAACCGCGTCTCTGGCAAGGGGCAACTGATGAAGTGCAAGGACTCGCTCATCGTCAACAGCCACGAGGCGCACACCGTCGCGATGCTCGGGTGCGAGGGGCTGATCGTGATCCACACGCCGGACGCAACGCTGGTCATGCCGCGCGCGAAGGCGGAGGAGTTGAAGCTGCTTCACGCGGAGTTGCCGGAGAATCTCAAGTAGCAGCGAGCCCCGAACGGCAGTGAGCGCGGTGGGTGCCGTGCAACGCCGCTCGGGGCGATGCACGCTCGTGGTTCCTCTACTCAGGCTCCTTCCTCCCGCGCTGCGATGCGCATGTGGAAGTGCGAAGTCTCGGCAACGAGACCGAGCGATCGCCGAACGTGGATCGGCCTCAGAGCAGGCCATTCCACGGCACCCGCGCGGGCCGTGCCGATCAACCGGTGATATCAATCAACCGTCCCGCGTTCACGCCTGTCGCCGCCGCGTTGCGGTCGGCGGGGTGCCGGTACATCGCGATCGCGCTGGTGTTCTGCGTGGGCTGGTCGCCCGAGAAATCAATCCGCCCCGGCACGACGCCAGCGACGAGCTTCGCCGCCCCTGGCCCGGCCCGAGCGACCGCGCTCGTGTCGCTCGCGGGCGCGGCAGCGGCGGGGGCTTCAACGCGTGCCGAACTCACCGGCGGCTTCATGCCATAGGCGCGCGAGATATGGAACGGGTTGGAGGGTTCGATGCGCATGGGCTGAACTCGGGGGAAGCGTAGCGTCACCTTCACGGCGGGGCGAGGCCGCGGTTATTGCGGACGTTGGACCATCCCGGCTTAGCGCGCGAGCCGAGCGCTGGCCCTCCCGACTCAAGCGAGCCCCTCTCCCGAACCCCCTCCTGGAGGGAGAGGGGGGTTGGAGGCGCAATGCGGGTGACAGGAGTCGAACCTGCACGTCCTTGCGGACACGGGAACCTAAATCCCGGGCGTCTGCCAGTTCCGCCACACCCGCGTGATAGGGGATTGTAGGTTGCCAATGCCGGGGCGAGTTTGCTGTGTGCGGCTCGCCGCGTGCGGAGTTGAAGCATCTCGCTTCGACTACCGCGAACAGCGTGACGTTCGCGTCCGTCTTCCGACTTCCGCCCCTCCGCCTTCCGACCTCAAGCCCCAAGCCCCACCCCCCAAGCCATTTCTCGCCCGCTCCCGTCATTTCAGCCGAAGCAAGAAGCACCATGGCCCTCCGGCAATCCTGCGCGCTGAATCTGACGCCCCTCTTCCTGCGCCTGTCGCTCGGCATCACGTTCATCTGGGCGGGGTCGGCGAAGTTGTTCTTCGATCAGCCGTTCGCGGGCGAGTCTGCCGCCGTGCTGGCGAATCTGGGTGTGAAACTCGAAGGCCCGCACGCGTCGCCGGGCGAGAAGCCGAAGGAAACTCCCGAGCCGGCGGCCGAAGAACCCGCCGTGCCAGCCACGCCGCCGGTCGAAGAGAATCCGAGCGACACGGAACCGGCGAAGCCCTCGCCCGATGAACCCGCCCCTTCTCCCGTCGAAGAACCGGCGCCGAGCAGCCCGCCCGCGCTCGCCGCGCGTGATAACTGGTTCGCGCCCCCGGCGGTCGGCGTCGTCATGTATCAAGCGTCGGCATCCGCTTCGCGCGGCGCGAAGACCTACACCGCCGACGACTTCCCCGAGCCGCTGACCACACTGCGGCTCTACGGCCTCTCGGTCATGCTGCACAACGCATCGCAGCCGGACGATAAGGGCCGCGTCGCGTGGCCGGCGGCGCTCGCAACGCCCCCCGCGCTGCGCCTCCTGCCGTGGTTCGTCGCCGTTACCGAACTCCTCGGCGGCGTGCTCGTCCTGCTCGGGTTCATGACGCGCATCTGGGCCTTCGCGCTCGCGGGGACCATGATCGTCGCGCTGTGGCTCACGCAGATCTACCCCGCCTGGACCGGCGGCGGCGCGTTCCTCTGGGTGCTGCCCCAGCCGATGCTGAGCGACCCCGCCAAGTGGTCGAGCGCGTGGGAGAAAATGCTCTTCCAGTTCGCGCTGCTGATGATCGCTCTCGGGCTGGCCTTCAGCGGAGCGGGGCGCCTGTCGATGGACGGCTGGATGTTCCGCCCGACGCCCAAAGCCCCGCCCAAGCCCGCGCCAGCGGCGTAGCACGCCTCCGCATCGGAGCGATGTTTGCGAACCGCAGCGTTTGACGCGGAGATTCTGAAAGCGCGAAGAAGAGAAGAATTTACCACAGATGCACACAGATGGACACAGACAGGACGGGGAAAACAAGTTCAGAGTTCTGTCTCTTCATCTGTGTCAATCTGTGTCCATCTGTGGCTTCTTCATTCCGAAGTCCGCGCTCTCCGTGTCTCCGTGGTGAAATCTTCCTCGGATCGGCTCTACACTAGCGCCCCATGAACGACCAGCGCCCAGACGCATCCGCCGCCGCGATTCCCGGGGCGAAGCGGCTCGCGCTCGAGCGCGCCGAGTGGCTGCCGTGGGGCATCTCGCTGGCGATCCACGCCGCCCTGATCGTCTCCGGCTTCTTCGTCGTGTGGAGCGTCAGCGGCCCGAGCGGCTCGCGCGCGCCGGTGGTCGTGAGCTTCGACGAACCAGCGCCGGTGCGCCTGACCGCCGATCCGCCGGAGTTGTCGGGTGAATTCGGCGACGCCGCCATGCCGCGCATGACCGAATCGGCGGCGAAGCCCACCCTGAGCGATCTCGTCGCGGGTCTCGACCGCAACGCCGGTGCCGCGGCGCTCACGACCCCCAGCATGCGCCCCGACCGCGCCAAACTCGCCGCCGATCGGCGCTTCCCCGAGGTCCGCTTCGCCGGCATGGGCGCAAGCAACGCCGAGAGCATCATCTACGTCGTCGACGCCAGCGGCTCGATGGTCTCGACGTTCCCCTTCGTGCTCGATCGGCTCGAACAATCCGTCGGCAAGCTCGCCACCACGCAGCGATTCCAGGTGATTTTCTTTCAGCGCGATGAAGCCGTCGTCGCCCCGCACCCGGAAGATGACCAGACGCTCAAGCCCAAGCGCCTGATCCGCGCGACGAAGGAGAATGTCCGGCGAGTGCTGCAGTGGGCCCGCGCTGTGAAGCCGGCGGGGATCGGCAACCCGGTGCGTGCGCTGCAGACCGCCGCCGCGTTGAAGCCCGATGCGATCTTCGTGCTCTCCTCCGTCAGCACCGGCGCCGGCGTGTGGAAACCCGACCGTGACCAGGTGCTCGCGGAACTCGAAAAGTTCAACCCCGCCGACCCCGACTCGGGCCGCCGACCGATCGTGATCAAAACCATCCAGTTCATCAACGACGACCCCGCGCGAATCCTCCGGTCCATCGGCGAGACCTTCGGCGGCGGAGCCGGCGGCTACCGCTTCATCAGCCTCGAGGAGCTCAAAGCACAATGAGACTCAACGCCCGTCACACGCTCCGCATTCTGATGCTGGGCATCGCGGCGATCGCATTGTTCATCACCGCCCGCGCGCTCCGCGCCGCCGAACCGGCGGGTGATACCACGACCGCCCTCGAAGCCGCCGCGCCCGCCAAAGCGAGCACGATCTCCCTCGCCGAGGTCTTCTTCATCCAGCGCAACCCATCCACCGGCGAGGTTGAGTGGATCGGCAGCCTCATCATCTGGGCGCTCATCCTGCTGTCGGCGGCAAGCATCGCGCTGATGGTCAGCCTCTTCCGCGAGAGCCGCCGCGAACTCATCGTGCCCGATGGTCTCGCGTCGCGCCTCCGCGAAATCCTGCGCGAGAAGCGCGCGCCCTACGCCGCCGACGTCGCATCGCAGAGCGGCACGCTGCTGGGCGAGGTCGTCCGCGCCGGGCTGGGCGAAGCCCCCGCGGGTCACGGCGCGATGCTCCGCGCCGCCGAATCCACCAGCGAGGAACTCACGCTCCGCCGGCTCCGCCGTGCCGAGCCGCTCGCCGTCATCGGCAACGTCGCGCCGATGATCGGGCTTTTCGGCACGGTCTACGGCATCATCCTCGCGTTCCGCGCCATCGTCTCGTCGGGCGGCACGCCCGACCCCGTTAGCCTCGCCGCCGGCATCGGCACCGCGCTCGTCACGACGTTCTGGGGCCTCGTCGTCGCGATCCCTGCGCTCGCCGCCTACTCGATCATCCGCGGCAGGATCGATTCGCTCACTCTCGAAGCCTCGCGCACCGCGGAAGAACTCTTCGGCGTGCTGCGCAACGCATCGGGCACGCCGCGCGCCAACGCCGCGAGCAGCGACAAGCCCGGCCCGCGCCTCGCCGATTCGTCCGAGGGGGCGAGCGCGTGAGCCGCCGGCGCGCCTACAACCCGCCGAAGATCCAGCCCAACCTCACGTCGATGGTCGACGTGGTCTTCATCCTCGTCGTCTTCTTCATGCTGATCTCGCAGATCAACAAGGAGCAGGTGGTGGACCTGGTGTTGCCGATGCTGCGCGCCAGTACCGCCGAGCCGCTCCCCGCCGAGGCGCGGGTGGTGGTGAACGTGATGCCGAAGTCGCAGTCGGCGGGCGGCGCGTACCGCGTGGGGCTGCGCTCGTACGACGCGACGCCCGAGGGCATCGCCGCCATCGCCGGCGCGCTGCGCGAGGCGCGCGGGCGCGACCCGTCGGTGCGCGTGATGATCCGCGCCTCGCGCGATGAATCGTACGAGCGCGTCCACCCCGCGCTGCAGGCGGTCACGCTCGCGGGGATGAGCAAGGTGGACCTGATCGCGTTGCCCGAGGGCATGCGCCAGCCCGCCGCCGCTCGAGCGGAGCCATCGCCATGACGCGCCCGCCCAACGACCCGCTGCCGGGCGATGTTGATCCGGTGCTCACGCTCGACGAGATCGACGCCGAGCCGGTGCACGCCCGCCGCCGCCGTCGGCACGAGCCGACCACGATGTTCCTCAACGTGACGGCGATGATCGACGTCGTGTTCCTCCTGATGACGTACTTCATCCTGCTTGCCAGCTTTGCGCCGATCGAGCAATCGATCCGCACCGGCGCGCCGCGGCAGTTGCAGTCGAGCAGCGCCGCCGCGCCGCGAGCGCCCGACCCCTTCGAGCCGCCCAGCGTCACCATCTCCGTCAGCGTGCGCTCGCTCGGCGGCGGCCCAGAGCAGTGCGCCGTCACCACCGACGCGCCGGCGATCACTTCCCCAACCGGCGTTGAAGATCTCTTTACGAAGGCCCGCGACGCCCGCGGCCCGATCCTCGCGCCCACCCAGAAATTCATCATCCGCCCCGAGCTGGGCACGAAGTGGGAGCACGCCCTCGCGGTGCTCAACGCGCTCCGCCGGGCGGGGTACGATCAGGTGACGTTTGCGAACCCGACGACACCCGCACCCGCCCGACCCACACTATGAACCACGCTTTCCGTGCCGGAATTCTCGCCGTCTGCGCTGTGGTCGCGTGCCCGAGTTTCGCCGAGCCGGCGGCCACACCGCCGACGCCGATTCTGAAGTCGATCCGATGGTCGATGGATGAACAAGCGATGGCTGATGCGGGCTTCGCTCAGTCCCTCGAGCAGGCGATACGCAATCTGCGCGGTGGTGTCGAGAGTCCCATTCTGCGTGAAGCGGAGAAGCGCACCGCCACCCCGATCGCAGATCAAGACGCGCTGTTCGGCCTCACGCTTGAGGGTTTGGTCGAGAACAGCAAACTGTGCGAAAGCGTCATAGGCGTGCTCTCCGAGTCCGGTGCCGACCGAGCAACGCTGTTTTCCTTGCCGGCGGCGCGCGACCGCCGAGCCGTGATCGACGCCGCCGAGCCGGTTGCGCTCCTGGTGTACGGCCGCCGGTTGCTCGATCAGCAGATCAAGCAGGCCGAACAACTCCCCGAAGCGCAGCGTCCGGCGAACTTCGAGAGCATCATCACCAACGCCGTGCGGACGCGCGACACGCTCCTTCCCTTGCAGGAGGCTCGACTGCTGCTCCTCGTGCGCGCCGAGCTGCCCGACGAGGATCTCCGCGCGAAGGCGCTCGCGCGCGCGATCGAGTCGGCCCGCTCCGCCGACCCGGCTACTCCCTGGGCCGCCGCCGAGCGTTCGCTCCTTCTCGGCGTCGCGGCGCTGCAATCGAGCGACGCCCCCGCCGCGCTGAAACACTTCGGCGAGGCGCGGGCCGCCGCCACGGAGGACGGTGCTCCGCCCGAGGTGCTCGCGTCCATCGCGCCCGACCTCGCGCTCGGCGCGGTGCTCGCCACGCAGAGCATCAAGGACACGGCCGGCGCCCTCGCCGCGCTCGAGCGGGCCGAATCCGCACCGGCGTTCAAGACCGCCGACGGCAAACGCGATCTCACGCTCGCGCTCGTCGCCGCGGGCACGCGCCTGCGGCTCGCCCGCTCGGCGGAGCACGACGATGCCCGCGCCGCCGCCGAAACGAGCGCCTTCGCCGCGTTCCGCTCGATCGTCGACTCGCGCGACTTCGCCGAGCCGACGGCGCAGCGCCGCGCGCTCGCCGTCGAGCGATTGGGAGAGCACGTCCCAGCCGCCCGCTCGAACGAGTCGCTCCCCGCGATCGCGCTGGTGGCGAGAGCCGATGCGATCATCAAAGCATCGAAGTACGAAGAGGCGTTGACCCTGCTCGAACTCTGCGAAACCCGCGACGAGAGCGAGCTGGGATCGCTCAGCCCGTTGGCCCGCTCGCTGCTCGGGCAGGCTCTCGCGCGAGAGGGCGCGAGCGCCGCCGAACTCGCGCGGGCGGTCGCGATCCTGACGAAAATCGCGCACGACACGCCCGGCGACCCCGAGGCACCGGGCGCGATCCTCCGCGCCGCCGCCGCGGGCGAGCGCCTCTGGCCGCTCGCCCCGCCGAGCGCGCCAGACTCCGCCGCCGCCCGCTCGGCGGTGCTCGGCGCGTTCCGGCTGGCGCACGAGACCACCATCGACGTGCCGCACCGCGCCGCGCTGCGCGAGCGGTTCGTCACGCTGCTGATTGACGGCCTTCCTTCGATCCACCCTGCACTGGTCGTCGCGCAGATCAACGAAGCCGAAGCCGTCGCCGGCCCGCTGAAGAGCGACCCGGCCGCTCTCGCGGGCGCACGCCTGGCGATCGCACGGGCTTGGCTGGTCATCGCCGCCGACGTGCCGAAGCGTGCCGAGCCGTACGCCGATCAGTCGATGATGCCGCCCGAGGCGCTCCGGCGATCCGCGGCGAGCGCCCGTGCCTCGATCGAAGCGGCGGTCCTCGCACCGAACGCCGTCGCCCTCTCGCGCCCCGCCGCCGCCGTCGCCGCGACTGCGCTGCTCGACCTTGCCGAACCGGAGCGCGCGTGGGCAGCCATCAGCGACGTGCCCTTGCTCGACGTGACGAGCGAGACAGATGCGGAGTTCCTCGCCGCCGGCGCGCGCACGCTGGGCCGGCTCGGGCACACAAGCGAGTGCGCCGGATGGCTCGACCGGCTGAACGCGATCGCCCCCGCCGCCGCCCGCGCCGTCACCGCGTCGGTCAGCGAGTCGGCATGGTTTCAAGTCTCACCCCTCGCCGCCGGCTTCGCCGCCGACGCGAAGCCCGACCGCGTCCCCGCCGGCGTGCTCGGCACGCTCCGCTTTGCCGCCGACTGGCCACACTGGTCCAGCGACGCCGAGCGCCGCGAGCAGAGCCGCCGATTGGCGTGGGCCCAGTTGCTCGCGGGTGATGCTTCTTCCGCCGCGGCGATCTTCCGCTCGCTGAGCGAGAACGCTGCGCCGACCGCCGATCTGCTCCGCGCCACCGGCGAAGCCGCCCTCGCGATGAACGACGACGAAGCCGCCTTCGCCGCGTTCAAGCGCCTCGCCGCCGATCTCGAGTCGCGCAAGGAGCACACGCGCGACTACTGGCATTCGTGGACGCGCATGATCGAGATCCTCGCGCGACAGAACTCGGACGGCTCGCGCACGGACACCATCCGGCGCGAAACAGCCCGCCTCGAAGCGCTCGAGTCCTCCCGGCGCCAGGCCGACTGCGTCGCCCGCATCCGCGCGATCCGCGACACGCTGCAATAGATCCGCGTCGTCACCGATCAAATCAAAGAAACCGCCGAGGACCGATCAAGGCCCTCGGCGGTCGCCAAACCGATAAGGAGGTCTATCGTCCCGGCCCAACCATCAGCCGAGCGCCGTTCCCTCGTCGGCGCGCCGCGATGATCGTTCTCTCAAAGGTCCGCGCTCGGCGTCTGACTGCAGATCAACGCCGATCGCGAGTTCCGATCGGGGGAGCGGGGGGTCTCTCAGGCCCCCGCCCGCCCGGTGTGTGCATCAGAAAGTTCGTTCGAAGAGCCCTCCATCGTGCGTTCGTTCAACTCCGCCGGCGCGGCATCGCGAGAAGACCAGCCGCCGCGACAAGAAGCCCCGCCCCGGGCGTCGGCACCATGCCCGTCACCTGGTCCTGCACCGTGTTCGACTGCAGGACATAGATATCCATCGTGCCGCCCGTGTAGTTCGCGCTCGTCACGTCGTCGAGCCACGACTGCGCCAGCGTGCGGATGTTGCCCGTCGTGTTCAGCTTGAAGCTGCTCGTGGTCAGCACGTTGTCGGTGTCGTAGCGGATCTCCCACACCGCCGCCTGGAACGCGGCGGACTTGGTCGCGTTGTCAACGCCCCCTCCATACTTGCCGAACAGGCGCGAGAGCAGCGTGATCTGCGTGCCGCTCAGCCCGTATTCGGCACCACCGAGCACGGTGTAGGTGTGATTCACGCCCGACGACACCGACTGATCGAGGTCGATGCACCACGTGTTGAACGTCGAGGGCAGGATCGTGTCCACGCCCACGCCCGGCGAGTCCGGGCGCGTCCAGTTGAACGTCACGGTCGTCACGTTGCCGACGTAGTGACCCGGCGCATCGATGTTGATGCCCTGCGAGTGGCTCGCGTTGAACGACGCGGTGATGGTCCCCGCGCTCGCGCTGCCCGCGATCCCGGCGACCGCCATCACAGAAACGGCGACGACACCCGATATGGTCTTGAAGTTGTTCATGCGTGACTCCTTTCACTGTGCGGTTCTGAGTTGTCGAGGCGAAGCGACCCCCCGTCCCCGGTAAGGGACGCGGTCGCCTGGAGGTGAATCGTGTGTGCGGTCGGCGGGCCGAGGGCTCCGATGCGGCGCAGACGGGGCGGCGATTGCGGGCCCCATGGCGGACGACAGCGGCGACTTCGACGAGGCGGCAGTGACCCGCTCCCCGTTCCTCCCTAGCAGGAACGAAGAAGCGGCGAGAATCGCGAAGCGAACGCTTCAGACGTGTGAATCACGGCGAACCTCCTCCCTGAGCAAGCGCCGCACCACGCGGCGCTCCGGAGCCGACGCCGACGAAGTGCTCGGCGGCGTCCCCCGCGATCCCCACCCGCCCGAAGCAGCATCGGCCCCGGGTGCGATCGCGTGACACCTTCACCATGCCGTGCGTTCGCCCCCGCTCCAAGCGGGTCGCGCCCGGATCGACGCCGCGCGGGTCCGCCTGCGCCGCGCGTTCACGACTTCCCGGCTGGGCAACCCGCGGCCCCTGTTTTCACGCCGATTCCATGCGGATTCCCGGGCCTCGATTCGATCGCGAGTCCGATCACGAAGCCGCGCGCCGTTCCGCTATCATTCCACCTCTCGCCGATCATCCGATCGGCCGCCGAACAGCCGTCCGACTCCGTGCCGCGAAGCACGCGGAACCTTTGATATGCCCAAGATCACCATCAACGGCCACGAGTGCGAGTTCAAGCCCGGGCAGATGATCCTGCAGGTCGCCAACGAGAACGCGCAGGCGATCCCGCAGTACTGCTATCACGACGGGCTCTCGATCGTCGCCAGTTGCCGCATCTGCCTCGCCGAGGTCTGGGCGCCCAACCCGCGCAACAACAACAAGCTCGAGTCGCTCGGCAAGCTCCTCCCCACCTGCCAGACCGCCTGCACCGACGGCATGGTCGTCTACACCGATTCGCCCAAAGCCATCGCCAACCAGAAAGCGGTGATGGAATACCTGCTCATCAACCACCCGCTCGATTGCCCCGTGTGCGATCAGTCGGGCGAGTGCTTCCTGCAGGACTACAGCTACGAGTACGGCCGCGGCGTCTCCCGCTTTGAGGAAACCAAGGTCAAGCAACCCAAGAAAGACCTCGGTCCGCACGTCTATCTCTACAGCGACCGCTGCATCATGTGCTCGCGCTGCGTCCGCTTCACCCGCGAAGTCTCCGGCACCGCCGAGCTCATGGTCCAGGGGCGGGGCAACAGCGAGCAGATCGACGTCTTCCCCGGCATTGCGCTCGACAACGAGCTCTCCGCCAACGTCATCGACCTCTGCCCCGTCGGCGCGCTGCTCGACAAGGATTTCCTCTTCACCCAGCGCGTTTGGTTCCTCAAGGAAACACCGTCGATCGACGGCATCACCGCCGGCGGCGACAACATCACCGTCCACCACAACAACGGGCAGATCTACCGCCTCAAGCCGCGCACCAACATGCAGGTCAACAAGTGGTGGATCAGCGACGAGATCCGCTACGGCTGGAAGTTCGTCCACCGCGAAGACCGGCTCCGCTCGCCCACGCACCTGAAGCTGGGTCGCCGCGTCGAGTGCGACTACAGCCGCGCGTACAGCGAAGCGATCGAAGGGCTCAAAGCGGGCGTCACCCGTGGCGGCCTCGGCGTCCTCATCAGCCCCATGCTCTCCTGCGAAGAAGCATTCCTCCTCGCGCGCCTTGCCAAAGCCATCGACCCGCACGCGACTCTCGCCCTCGGCCCCGTGCCCATGCACGGCGCCGACAAAGCCTTCCCCGGCGGCTACACCATCTCCGCCGAGAAAGCCCCCAACGCCCGCGGCGTCCGCCGCGCGCTCGAAGCCGTCGCCCGACACTTCGGCGGCATGAACCCCAACGTCCTCGGCTTCCAGGAATTCGCGTCGCGCGCTTCCAAGTTTGGTGCCGTCCTCCTCACCGGCAACTACCCGAGCGAGTGGATCACCGAAGACTTCGCAAAGTCTCTCGGTGGCTCTGCTGTTCAAGGTGGCCCGGCACTCCGTGCCGGGTCTTCAACCCCCTCCCCCTCAGGGGGAGGGCCGGGGAGAGGGGCTTCGACTCCGACTACCTCTTCATCCCCCTTCCTCGTCCTCATCGACACACTCCCCAACCGCCTCACAGGGCAATTGGGTGCGCCCGGCGGCGCTGACATCGTCCTCCCCGGTGCCACCTGGCTCGAAAAAGCCGGCACATTCGAGAACGCGAAGGGCCTGCTGCAGTGCTTCGAGCAGGCGATTCCCGTGATCGAACTCGCCAAGCAGGAGGGCCAGATCGCGCTCGACCTCCTCTCCATCGCGCAGGGCGAGGAAGCCGCGCACGACCCCGACGAGAAACTCCTCTCCGAAATCCCCGCCATGCCGGGCCAGGTCTCCGGCGCCACGCGCCTGACGGCCCCGCGCGTGAAGATGTTCAACGCCGCCGAGGTGCGCCAGGAAATGGCAAACTTCGCCGACACCCTCCGCCCGCTCATCACCGACGTGAAAACGCCGGTGCTCGAAGTGAAACAGGAGGCGGATATGCAGGTGGTGGAGTTGTAAGCAGCGACGTGCCACTGACCCGACTCCGGGTCAGTGCGGCGTAGCTCGTTCCGTCGGCATCGTTGGGTGGTGAGAGTTGGTTTCGTCGGCGATTCATCTCCCAGCGGCGGCCTCCGCCGCCGCCACAATCGCCTCGATCGCATTCACCTTCACCTCATCCAGCCGATCGAGCTGCGTCAATCTCGCAGCTTCAACTGCATCCAAAAACCGCTGTTCCGCGCGGAAGCGGGTCAGGCGCGCCAGGCACGCGTCCGCCTCGCGGTTGATGAGCGTCTCGGTGCTTGCGCCGGTGCGCTGGATCAGCAGGATGTAACGATCCGCGACGGCGGCGATCAGTCGGTCCTTGGCCGCCGAGGGCGGGCGCGAGCCGATGATCGTCAGTTGCCGCACGCCCACATCGCGCCACGAATTGACCAGCCGCTCGGTGCGATCGACCGGCGCTTTCATCCGATTCACGCACGTATCAACAATCCGCTGCGCATCGCCCGAACTGATGATGATCCCGCCACTGCCCCCACCGATGATGATCGTCACCGCGCCGCTCGCCGGCGATGCAAACCCCACGCCGCCCGCGACGATCGCCGCCGCCAGAACACCAGCGCGAGCCACGCCGCGAACCAACCCGCCGCCGAACGAACGATTCATCGTGGAACGGTTCATCTCAATCGTCTCCTGAGTGTCGATCAATCCGCTCTGACACAGTCAATCCGAGCCGCGACGCGAACTTGGCTCTCGCCCTTGCCGCCGACTCGGAATCGTAGGACGCCTGTTCGGTGATCTCGGTTCCCGTGCCGAAACGCCCTTAACTCAATCCCGGTTCAGAATGAAGCCATCGCCGCGGCAGGAACCTCTCGACCCCGTCCCCCCGTACAATCTGACGCTCGACCATTGACCCGCCGCGATCCCGCCGGCCGGGGTGGTTGCGTTCGCTCAGAGGATCACGCGTATGTCCACCATGCAGATCGACCGACTCCTCGACACCGTCGTCAAGCTCAAGGCGTCGGACCTTCACCTCACCGTCGGGCGAAAGCCCACCCTCCGGCTCCACGGCGGGCTCAAAAACCTCGACACCAAAGTCCTCGAGTCCGACGACATGGTGACCCTCATGAAGGCGATCACCAGCGAGCGCGCCCAGCAGGAACTCCAGGAAGTCGGCACCTGCGACTTCGGCTTTGCCTACGGCACCGAGGCTCGGTTCCGCGTCTCCGTCTTCCGCCAGCGCGGCGATCTCGCCATCGTCTGCCGATTGATTCCCAATCGGCTGCTCACCTTCGAGCAGATCGGCCTGCCGAAGATGTGCGAAGAACTGATCCGCCGCCCGCGCGGCCTGTTCCTGGTGACCGGGCCAACCGGCTCGGGCAAGACCACTTCGCTCGCGACGATGCTCGACTACATCAACACGAACTTCGAGCGCCACATCGTCACGATGGAAGACCCCATCGAGTACTACCACTATCACAAGAAGTCGATCGTCAACCAGCGCGAGATCGGCAGCGATACCCCCAGCTTCGCCGAGGCGTTGCGGCGAGCTCTCCGTCAGGACCCCGACTGCATCCTCGTCGGCGAAATGCGAGACCTCGAAACCATCGAATCTGCGATCCGCGCCGCCGAGACGGGCCACCTTGTGTTCGCCACCCTGCACACCACCGGTGCCGCCAAGACTATCGACCGCGTGGTCGACGCCTTCCCGGTCACCCAACAAAACCAGATCAGAGTTCAGTTGTCCACGTCGCTCATCTGCGTGCTCAGCCAAGTGCTGCTGGCCCGGGTGGATATCAAGGGGATGGTCGCCGGGTACGAATTCCTCGTCGTGACCCCCGCGATCGCCAACCTGATCCGCGACAACAAGAGCTTCCGCATCGACTCCGCCATCCAGACCGGCAAGCGCTTCGGCATGCAGCTCCTCGACGAGCACCTGTGGTCCCTCTACACCAAGGGGATGATCTCGGCGGAAGAGATGATCGACAAGTCCAAGAACCCCGGCGACCTCACCGACCGCGTCCACAAGCTGGGCCGCCAAGTCGGCCGAGCGGAATGGGACGAAGAGTCCGAAGTGCCCAAGGAGTAACCCGAGGGGGACGCGGTCCGTTGGCATCGCTCACCGGCATATCATTCACCAGAAACATCCGCCTTGATGTCTTGAATGATCGATGTCGCAACACAAATCGTGTGTTCTTGTGTTGTTTTCCGGGATCCCGCGCGATACAACTGCCGAACCCTTTGAGAGAGTGACATACCGGACTCACTCTCTTCATTGTGGTTTGGAGCGGCGCGGATGGTCATTGATCCTGCAGAACTCAAGGGTCGCAAGTTTGGTCGCGTGCTGACGAAGCTCGGCAAAGTCACGCGCGAACAGGTGCATGCCGCGCTCGAAGTGCAGAAGACCCGCAAGGCGCCGATCGGGCAACTGCTGGTCGAGATGAACGTCATCACGTCGCGCGATGTGCAGGAGGCACTCGCCGGCCAGCGCGGCATGATGTTTGTCGAGCTCGACAAGCTCACGATCGACGAACAGACCAAGAACGTCATCCCGCCTGAGACGGCGATGGCGTACCAACTCGTACCTATTGAATACGAGCCCAAGACCAAGAGCCTGAAGGTCGCGCTTAAGAGCCCGGATAACTTCCGCGCGGTCGACGACCTTCGCCTGCTGATGGGCTTCAAGGTCGAAGCGTTCGTTGCGGACGAAAAGGAAGTCGAGAAGCGGCTCAAAGAAATGTACGGCGGGGCGAAGAGCAGCCTCGCGGATGTCGTCTCCGATATCGCGTCGGACGAGAACCTGAAATCGCTGGCCAAGTCCCCGGCGGCGGGGGGGGCGTCGATCGATCTCGAAGCCGTTCTCGACGCGGCGGAAGACAACAAGGTCATCAAGCTGCTCAACCTGGTGCTGCTCCAGGCGATTAAGGATAAGGCGTCGGACATCCACTTTGAGCCGTTCGAGGACGAGTTCAAGATGCGCTACCGCATCGACGGCGTCCTCTACGAGATGGTCCCGCCGCCCAAGTACCTCGGCTCGGCGATCACCAGCCGCATCAAGGTCATGGCGAATCTGGATATCGCCGAGCGGCGTCTGCCGCAGGACGGGCGCGTCGAACTGCAGGTGGGCGGGAAGCCGATCGACCTCCGCGTCGCGGTGCTGCCCACGATGTACGGCGAGAGCGTCGTCATGCGCGTCCTCGACCGCGGCAACGTCGAACTCTCGCTCGACCGCGTCGGGCTGCGCCCGGACGATCTCGAACTCTTCCGCAAGATCATCGAGCGCCCGAACGGCATCGTGATCGTCACCGGCCCGACCGGCTCGGGCAAAACGACAACGCTCTACGCCGCGCTGAACGAGCTGAACTCGATCGACACCAAGATCCTGACGGCGGAGGACCCCGTCGAGTACGACATCGACGGGCTGTGCCAGTGCCAGATCAACACCGAAGCGGGGCTGACGTTCGCGAAGTGCCTCCGCTCGTTCCTGCGTCAGGACCCGGACATCATCCTGGTCGGCGAGATCCGCGACCTCGAAACCGCGCAGATCGCGGTGCAGGCTTCGCTGACGGGGCACCTGGTGTTCAGCACGCTGCACACCAACGACGCGCCGAGCTCGATCGTGCGTCTGCTCGACCTGGGTGTGGAGTCGTTCCTTCTGACCGCCACGATCGAAGCGATCATCGCGCAGCGCCTCGTGCGCACCGTGTGCCCGCGCTGCAAGGAGCAGTTCACGCCCAGCGAAGAGCAACTGATGGAACTCGCGCTCCGCCCGGACGACGTGGCGGGGCGCGTCTTCTTCCGCGGCAAGGGCTGCGACAACTGCCACGGCTCGGGCTACAAGGGCCGGTCGGCGATCTTTGAGATTCTTGTGATGGACGACGGGCTGCGCGATCTTGTGATGAAGCAGGCGAGCACGTCCTTTCTCCGCGAAGAGGCGCGCAAACGCGGCATGCGCACGCTGCGCGAGAGCGGGCTTCTCTCGATCTACGACGGGTTGACAACGATTGATGAAGTGGTCCGCGAGACCATCGCGGAAGACTGAGCGTGGATGTGGACCAGTGATCGTCCCAGGGCCGCGCGCCAGAGCGGATCGGGGACGGGATTGAACGGATGGCACGACGGGGCCGTGTTGCCCCCGACCGAGGTGCGGAATGCCGACCTTCCAGTACGAAGCGATTGACAAAGCGGGCAAGCGGCAGAAGGGCACGATCGACGCCGCCAGCAGCGAGGAGGCGATCCAGCGGATCAAGCTCCAGCAGCTGTTCCCTACCGCGGTGCGCGAGCAGAAGGTGAAAAAGTCCGCCGCCGCCGGCGAGACGGCCACCAAGAAAAAGAAGAAGAGCGGCGGCGGCCTGCCCTTCGGGCGCGTCAAGCCCAAGATGCTGACCACGTTCACACGCCAGCTCTCCACGCTGCAGGACGCGGGTCTCCCGCTGCTCCGCTCGATCCAGATTCTTGAGCAGCAGCAGCGCCCGGGCCTGCTGAAGGGCGTGCTCGGCGGGGTGAGCGAGGACGTGCAGGGCGGCGCCTCGCTCTCCGAAGCGATGGCGAAGCACCCCCGCGCCTTCGACGGCTTGTACTGCAAGATGGTCAACGCAGGCGAGATCGGCGGCGTGCTCGACGTCATCCTCCAGCGCCTCGCCGAGTTCATGGAGAAAGCCGAGCGCCTGAAGAGGAAGGTCAAGGGCGCGATGATCTACCCGGTCACGGTCGTTCTCATCGCGGTCGTGATCGTGACGGCGATCATGGTCTTCATCATCCCTAAGTTCAAGGAAATCTTCGCCGACTTCGATGTCGCGCTCCCCGGCCCGACCGTGGCGCTCATCAACGTCAGCGCATGGATGGTGGGCAACTACCCGACCAAGGGCGCGCAAACGATCCCCGGCTGGGCCATCATCCTGATCGGTACGCCGCTCGCGTTCGTGGGCATCAAGCTGATCCGCAAGACCCGCCCCGGCAAGGCGTTCTTCGACACCATGGTGCTGTATGTGCCCGTGCTGGGCAACCTGGTGCGCAAGACGATCATCGCCCGCTTCACCCGCACGCTGGGCACGCTCGTCGCCGCCGGCGTGCCGATCCTCGAAGCGATCAGCATCACCCGCGATACGTCGGGCAACTACGTCTTCTACAAGGCGCTGAACAAGGTGCACGACTCGATCCGCGAGGGCGAGACGTTCGCCGCCCCGCTCCGCGAGAGCAAGGTGTGCGACTCGATCGTGGTGAACATGATCGACGTGGGCGAGGAGACGGGCGACATGGACACCATGCTGCTGAAGATCGCCGACAACTACGACGAAGAGGTCGACACGGCGGTCGAGGGCCTGGTGAAGCTGATCGAGCCGCTGCTCGTCGTCTTCCTCGGCGGCATCATCGGCACGATCGTGGTCGCGATGTTCCTCCCGCTCGTCAGCATGATCGAGGGACTGCAG
Organism: uncultured Phycisphaeraceae bacterium; assembly: GCA_964391865.1. Classification (GTDB taxonomy): domain Bacteria; phylum Planctomycetota; class Phycisphaerae; order Phycisphaerales; family UBA1924; genus DASZQL01. Next base: position 431,169 of record CAYMNQ010000002.1, on the reverse strand, counting down.
AAGAAGTGATTCATCGGCGCCCCGCCGGGGCCGCCGAACGGAGTGTTGTGCTTGAAGAGTCTGATCGGAGCCATCCCGGTTGATCCTCGCCCCTCGGCGGGCCGGCGCGCGTTCACGCTCGTCGAACTGCTCACCGTGATCGGCGTGATCGCGATCCTCATCGGGCTGCTGCTCACCGGGCTGAGCCGCGCCTACCGCTACGCCCGCGAGTCGCAGACGTCGCGGCTCATGCAGAACGTCGGGTCCGCGATCGAGACGTTCCGCACCGACTTCAACTACCTCCCGCCGCTGCTGGTCGACCCGGAGTTCGACCCGATCGCGGCGACTTCAACGAGCCGGCGGAACTTCCGCGTGCCCGAATCCATGATCGGGCCGGGCCTGCCCTTCTCGAGTTTCGACGACATCCTGGTCGCGACCAGCACGCGGACCGTCCCCTTCCGATTCAACAGCGACTACACCATCGCGACGTATCTCGTCGGGCTGGGCGATACCGACGGCTCCACCTTCGACGGCGACATGTCGAACGACGGCGATGACATCGATGACGGCGCGCCGGGCCCCGGCATCCGAGCGCCGGGCCCCGACCGATCCTGGGGCGGCGGGATGGACCGGCAGATGCAGTCCGCCAAGCGCGCCAAGTCGCAGGCAGGCCGCGTCTACGGGCCGTATCTCGATGTCGCTTCGCTCGGAAAAAACCTCGATCGTGATGCGTCCACCGGGCTGTTCCGAGTGCTCGACTCGTGGGGCAACCCGATCCGGTATTACAAGGGCTGGTACACCCGCAGCGCCACGGACCCGTCCCAGCCGAGCGTCGGGCGCGTGCCGATCGAACTCCGCACCGTCCGCGGCGTGGAATACCAGTTCGCTTCGGGCGGGACAGCCGACCTCACGCTTGAGCAATCGGTGCTCGGCGCGCCCTACATGCTCCTCTCCGCCGGCCCTGACCCCGCGCAGCAGTGCGACCCCGACCCGAGCAGTGATATGGACTTTGTGCCGGTGCGCCCGCGTTTCGGTGATTTCCAGGACTGCGCGGCCGTGCAGCCTCGGCTCGATCGCGACCTCGATCCCAGCCAGTTCACGGGCGATCTCGAGCGGTTGCTGCGCGATCTTCAGACCAACGTGAGGTACACCCCATGACCAGCGCGCCACAACATCACGGAGTGCCGCCGTACCCCGCCCGGTCCCGGCGCCGCGGCTTCACGCTGGTCGAAGTGCTGGTGGTCGTCGGCATCATCGCCGTCCTGCTCGGGCTGGTCGCGGGCGTCGGGCCGCTGGTCTTCTCGAACCAGAAGAGAGCGCAGACGAGCCAGCTGCTCAACACGCTCGACCGCGCGCTGGACGAATACTCCAACGCCGCTGGCGGCGTGCCCAAGTTCGTTGTCGAGCAGTATGCCAGCACTCCTGGCGCGGACAACATGCTGGTGCCCTACAGCGCCGCCGGCGGCGAGATGTTCCCCGCGCGCCCCGACGCCGCCGTCTTCCTCGCGCAGATCAAGGGCGTGGGAGAGTGCGACGCGATCATCAGCGGCATCCCGTCGCAGTTCCTGGTCGCGACGCCCGCGGGCGACGGCTCACGCCCGGACCCGTCTGATCCCACCAGCATCGGGCTGGGCAGCGGTGTCGACGCGCCCTCCGTCGTTGATTCCTGGGCCAAGCCCGAGTGGTCCGCGCCGTGGAACGTCGCCGAGCAGCAGCTCGTCTACTACGTCCACCCCAACAACATTCTGGCGCAGGACCTCTTCGGCAAGTGCGTGAACCGCCGCCCGTATTTCATGAGCGCCGGCGCCGACCTGAAGTACGGGTTCAGGTCCGAAGCCGCGATGCCCTTCGCCGGCGAGACGCTCACCCATCTGCAGAAGGCGGAGCAGCTCGTCGCGGACAACATCTATTCGTACACGCCCGGCCCGATCAGGAAAGACATGGTGAACGACCGATGAACCGCGCCACCAACCAACCCGCGAGCCCGCGCCGGCGCCCCGGCTTCACGCTCATCGAAATGCTCATTGTCGCGGCGATCATCATCATCGGCGTGGCGGTGCTGCTCCCCGCCGTGGGGCGGATCATCAGCTCGGCGAACTTCAGCAGCGCGATCAACACCGTCTCCGCCACCCTGGGCAACGCGCGGGCGCTCGCGATCCAGAACGGGCGCCCCACCGGCGTCGCGTTCCTCTTCGACATCAAGACCGAGACGTACACGCTCCAGATCCTCGAACTGCAGGGATTGAACTCGGGCAAGCTGACGAGCCAGGATCGCGCTTCCGGCCCGTCGGAGCACACCTACTGCCTCCCGCTCCGCCCCGCGACCAACACCGTCCCCATCGAACTGCCCAGGGGCACGGGCGTCTTCGGCCTGCCCGCGATCCCCGTCCGCCGCATGCCCACCACCCCCGACTCCGACCGCTCGCCGCGCAACGGCGTGAGCGACGAGTGGGAGCGCGGCATCGACCGCGACACCGCGCACTGGTACGTGGGCGACGTCACCGAGACCACCTTCTCGGGCGACAGCACCGGCCCCTTCGCGCTCAGCGCCGTCGAGGAAATCCCGTGGATCTTCCCGCGCAGCGACCCGCGCCTGTTCATGCCCGAGGACCCCGACTCCGCCGCCGCCCCGCGCGACCGCGTGGGCTACGACGCGTACCAACAGATCGTCGAAGACGGCCCGCTCTTCAACGAGGCGCGCCTCGCCGTGCGCCACGCCAACTCCTTCTGCATCCTCTTCGGCCCCGACGGCACCGCGAGCGCCACCATCAGCGTCGGCGGGCAGGACAGCGTCAACTTCTACATCGAGTGGTCGAACGCGCCCGTCCCCGCCGACGACAACTCCGTCGCGCCGGTCCCGTACGACGATCCCGACGCCTTCGACCCCGAGACCACGCGCGACAACGCGACGGGCGTGAACCTCAGCGTGTTGGCGCGCTCGCCCAACCCCGAGGTCGTGCTCCGCACCGTCTCGCAGCTCGCGGTGGTCGATCTCTCGAAAATGGGCGAAGAGACGGGCGTCCGCCGCCCGTGGCTGATCCGCGGGAGCAACAAGGTGGGCGCCATCGAAGCGCCCAAGCCCGACTGGCTCAGTGAGTCGCTCGGGCGCGAGCGCAACAACTGGGACGAACTGCTCCACCGCGTCTCGCGCTGGGTGGAACTCAACGGCGAGATTCTCAGCTTCAACCGCTACACGGGCAATGTGATCAGGAGGAACGTGCTGTGACCCCTTCCAGATTCCATTCCGGCGACCCGTGCCGACGGCATCCCCGCCGCGGCTTCACGCTCATCGAAGTGATGATGGCGACCGTCATCATCGGGCTCGGCATCCTCGGGCTGCTCGCCCTTTTCGCCGGCGCCGCCCGCCAGCAGCAGCTCTCCAGCCAGACCACCGCCGCGCTGCAGGCAACGCAGAACGCGATGTCGCGCATCCAAACACTCGTCGGCACGATCGACGGCCCGGGCCTCGCCACGCGCCCCGAGGGTGTCTGGGCCATGGCGCACAGCAAAGCCGCCGACCGCTCCCTCACGCTCACGACCAGCTCCGCGCCGGCGCAGCAGGTGTATTTCCTCGTCGAGCCGTCGGAGACGGTGCCCGCGACGATGTTCGAATTCTCCGGCGTGCCGATGCCGATGTCGACCCTCCTGAACAGCGCCGCCGCAGTCGGCGCGGGTGGGGCGCTCATCCCGCTCGTGCATGGGCGCGTCGATCCCGATACCGTCTCGTTCCAAGTCGAGCTCTACGACACCAGCGCTCTGACCTCGCTGGCGGGCGGGCCGTTCATCTACACCCGCGCCAACGCGTCGAGCATCGGGATGGACACCCTCACCCAGACCCCCGACCGCGTCGCGTACTACCTCAACGGCGACGCGAACAATCAGACCAACTACATCCTCCTTGACACCAAGGAGTCCGTCAGCGATCCCGCCGCCCGGGCCGAGCTTGTCCGGTTCGACTTCAGCGGGTTCGGCCCCAACCGGGCCGTCACCGCGGTCCGCGCGCTCGACTATCGCTACCGCAACGATTCGCTGCTCTCGCTCACCGACCGCGTCATCTTCCGCAACGACCCCGCCGAGCGGGACGGGCGGCGGCCCGAGTTCGCCTTCTCGATGCTCTACCGGCGCACACGCACCGCGTCGCAGATCGCGCTCTTCGCGTACACGCTGACGCCCCCCGCCGTCGACGCCGACTTCGTGCCCACCGACACCATCTCCGACTCGACCGACGGCGCGGAGCCCCCGAGCGCCGATGTCTCGCCGCTCGCCCTCGTCGAGCTGACGCTCGGCTGGGACGACACGCGCCAGGAGTACTACTTCGAGACCGTGGACGACAACCTGTCGTGGGCGCTGCAGCCCGGGCAGGAACTGCTCGTCGCGGGCACCGACGCGACCGACCCCGGCGCGGACCTCGCGGTGCGCGTGCTGCGCCTCGAACGGCTGTCGAACAACAATTGGCGCGCCGCGCTCAATGATTCGCCCCGCCGCTCGCAGCAGTCGTACCTCTCCAGTCGCAGCGCCGCGCCGGTGATGGTCGAAGCGTGGGCCGTACGCGACATCGTGCGCAGCGCAACGGACCGCGGCGTCTCACCGCCGCGATTCTGGAAGCTCCGCCCTATCAGCGTGCAGATCAACCAACTGGCGAACTGAACACACCATGAGCCCGACCGTCCCGACCAACCCGTCTTTCGTCGCCCGACGCCGAGCCCGCGGCTTCACGCTCGTGGAGCTGATCGTCGCGATCGGCGCCACCGGGCTGCTCGTCATCGGCATCGGGCAGGTGTTCAGCAGCGTCAACCGGCTCGTCACCACCGGCGCCTCGGTGTCCGAGATCGACCAGCTCGCGCGCTCGATCGAGCGCCAGCTGCGCTCCGATTTCGCCTCGCTCTCGAACCTCCGCGCCGACGAGACGTTCATGGCGATCCGCAGCCGCAAGATCGGCGACGTGAACAACAACGGGATGCTCGACAACACCGAGCGCGCCATCTACCTGAACCTCGATGACCGAGAGTTCGACACCCGCGCCGGCATCGCGCCCTACGCGCGCAATCCCGACGGCACGCCCATCAGCCGCGCCGTCACCCGCCGGCTCGACGAGATTATCTTCCTCACCGCCGCCGGCACGGGCGGCGAGTTCGTCTCGCAGCAGGTCCCCGCCAACGGCGCGCAGACACCCATCCGCGCCCTCGCCGCCCGCATCTACTACGGGCACGGGCTCCGCCCCGCGCCGGACAATCAGTCCGGCTATTTCAACGAGGTCGAGCAGAACCCCACGGACCCCACGTTCCGCAACCCCGACCGCCCGCTCGCGCCCCAGCGCCGATGGATCCCCGACGGCGACTTCGGCGCCCGCGCCGGCGAACGCAACGAACCCTGGGACCCCGACGGTTTCGATTTCAACGGCGGGTTCGTCACCGGTCGCAATGAGTTCGCCTCGAACTGGCTGCTGCTGCGCCAGCCGCTGCTGCTCGCGGGCGGCTTCGACGCCGCGGGCCCGCCCTCCGACCCGTCGCGCGAGCCGCCGCCCGACAACGGCTACCGCTACACGCCCTACATCCGCGACCTCGAAGGGGGCGACCGCTTCGGTGCGATGCGCGAGCCGATCGACGACACCTTCCCGCCGCCCTTCCCCGGCAACGCGACCGGCTGGGCGCAGGACGCGGACCGCAACCCCGACGCCGACAACACCCCGCCGTTCCCGCGCCTGAACCGTTTCGGGCGCGTCGATGTGTGCGCGCAGTCACTCGAGGGTGTCCGCCGCTGGCTCGAGGGTCAGGGCGGCACTCTGGAATCGTCCGAAGCCAGCGCCTTCGAAGCCGGGCGATGGAACGGCATCATCGATGAAGACACGACCACCGGCCGCCCGACCGTGGGGCTGCGCCCGGATTCGCCGCTGTGGCTGCGCGTGCCGCGCGATTCGGAAGCGCCCGACTCCACCTACAACCCGGTCCAGACCGACGCCAACCAGGTCGTCGCCGACACGATCTACCTGCAGCAGAGCGCCATCGCCGGCTGTTTCACGCGCTTGCTCGCGGAGTCCGAGCCGCCCTTCGTCAACCGTCAGTACCGCGATCAGGACGCGATGGATGTCCACGCCACCATCGCCGCCCACTGCAGCAGTTTCGAGATCGCGTGGAGCGACGGCACGGTCTGGCCCGACCCCACCAACACGCACGCCGACGGCGTGAACCCCGACCGCCCCTTCAGCCCGCCCTTCCGCCCCGACATCAAACTCTACTACGGCGACATTGTCTGGTTCGACGCCGAGTTCACGCGCGAGGAAGCCTCGCGCCTCACCGAGTTCCGCAACCGCGATCTGCTGCCCCCGCTGCCGTCCACCGTTCGCGCGGAGTTCTCGGGTCAGCCTGATCCCGAGATCATCGCGCCCGAAGGATTCACGCGCGGCGGGCTGTCCTACGGCGTGAGCGCGACCAACCGAAAGGCCCGCCTGCTGATCCCCAACGGCCCATCCTTCAGCTTCGGCCCGCAGTGGAGCGCCTATAGCCTCATCAACACCTTCGCCGCCCCGAGCGACCCCAACGCCGCCGCCACCGGCGGTGATCCGTACGCCGACCCCAACCGCAGCCAGGAATACCTCGCGATCTGGGGCTTCCGTGTGCCCGTCGCGCGGCCGATCCCCGGCGGCCCGCTCTTCTCCGCCGAGTACGGCGGCGCGTGGCGCAAGCCCGTCATGATCCGCATCCGAATGACCCTTCACGATTCCCAGTCCCGCCTCAGCGGCGGGCGGAATTTCGAGTTCATCATGGACGTGCCGCTCCGCGCGAACTGAGTCATCGACCGACTGAACCGCGCGCCCAGCGACCTTCCGGTTTGTGTTCCAGCAGCCCGCCGAGCCTATTCCACGCTCGGCAGGAGGTGACCGATGCCCGGCTTCTTCCGTTCCCTTCGCTCGTCCGCCGCCGCTCTGCCGTCCCGCGCCCCTTCGCGCCGCGGTACGGTCGTGCTCCTCGCGCTCGCGTTCCTCGCGATCGTCTCCATCGCCGCCCTCGCGTATGTCACGCTCGTGCGCGTGGACCGCGCCAGCTCGACCGCCCTGCAGCGCCAGCAGAACTACCAGCAGCAGGTGACGGCGGTGGTCTCGGACATCCAGTCGCTGCTCACCGCCGACCTGTTCGGGAACAAGGTCGTTACACCCTCCACCCCGCGCACCGTGCTGGTCAACGGGTTCGACGTGAACGTCTGGCCGCGCTTCTTCGAGGACGGCGAGACGTGGGACTACCCCTACACCAACACGCGCCAGTTCACCGCGCCGCTCCAGGCCGGGCTGTCCATGCCGCCGATCTCGCGCTTCACCTACACCTACGCCCCCGCGCCGGGCACCGCGCCCACCAGCCCGGACTGGGCGAGGGCTCGGCTCAACTTCATTGAGGAAACGCGCGCCGCTCCGCTGCAGTCGAACCGCCGGTACCTCGCCGCCCTGCCCGACGACGCGTGGCTGGCCACCTACGACCCGAACTGGGACCCGGGCGATCCCAACAACACGCGCTCGTGGCAGCAGATCACTAACCTCCGCAGCGCCTACCGCTTCGTTCAGGACACGAATGGCGATGGCATCGTCAACACCTCCGACCGCCCGGCGTGGCAGCGCGGTGACGGCCTCTACGCCGACCTCTCTCGCTTCTTCACCGATCCCACACCCGACGGCTTCGCCAACCCCGCCGCCAACCTGCTCGTCGCCGACACCGCGAATCCCAACGGGCCCAACAACCTCCGGGCCGAGCGCGGCGTGAATCAGGTGATGCCCGACAACGTGAATTACACCGCTGTGATTCAGTTCAACATGGCGCAGCTCGGCCGCGAGCTCGGCGACTCGGGCAACGATCAGGACGTCCTCGACGCCGTCGACGAAGCGCAGTGGGCCGACACCGACGGCGACCTCCGCCCCGACGCACGCTGGCAGCAGATCGATTCACTGGGCGAGCTCTATGGCCTGAAGTGGGTCGTCGCCGCCCGCATTGTCGACGCCAGCGCGCTCATCAACGTCAACTCGTCGATCGAGTTCTCCTACGGCCCGTCGGCGGACGACATCGCCACCGGTGCCACCCCCGCCGACATCGACCTCTTCCGCCTGCTCAACGAGAGCAACATGAGCGGCGCGTACGCCAGCACCATCCGCACCGATCAGCTCATCGCCCGCCAATTCCGCGCCCACATCGAGCAAACACTCGGCGTGGGCGAACTCATCGCCGAAATCTCCGCCGACGGCAGCAGCATCCGCCGAGACCCGTGGGTCCGCTCCACCTACACGCCCTGGCAGCTCGGCAGCAGCCAGCTCAACCCCGACCAGCGCGACGCCTTCTGGCGCTACATCGGCGCCGCGCCCGACCGCCCCGCCTTCTCCCGCGCCGGCAGCTACCCGCTCCGCGACATGATCGACCTCTTCGCGTTCAGCGGCACCAACAACCGCGGGCTCATCTCCAAAATCGAAGAAACCTTCGACGGCCCGGAGACCGGCGGCTATCTCCCCGGCACCGGCCCCGGCATCCTCACCGGCCCCTTGCGCGCCAAGGAAGCCAACTCCCGAGCCCGCTCCTTCGACCCTGCCCCCCCCACCGGCGAGCGCACCCCCACGCTCGAGCAACTCAAGGATTCCGTCCGCCGATACATCACTCCCGTCAGCGGCGTGAGCCTGTACTCGCCGGTCCCGACCGCCGACGGTCAGACCCCGATGCCGAAGATCGGGCTGCGCGACTTCATGAACCCGATCGCAGGCGACGAGATCGTCGCGTACCAGCGGCGCAAGCCCGAATTGATGCGGCGAACCGTCTCCGGGTTGATTTGGGCTCTCGCGCCGTTCGCGACGGACGGCCCGCTGCCCACGCCGCTCGATGAAGTGCTCTCCGCGACTTATAACGAACGGGAGATCCTCGCCGGCTATCCCAACGCGGGCTACGGCGGCGGGCAGGACGGGTTCTGGAACGCGCTGAAGTCGGTCTCGACCGCGCCCGTCGGCGCCTCCGCTGCCATCATCCCGGCGCTCTCCTTCGCGGTGAATCTCGCGGACGCGATCGACTCGAATGGCTCCGTGCCGCCCGGCGGGCTGCCGCCCAACGACGACGGCGGATTACCCACGGTCATCCGCTTCTACAACGACCCGCTCGTGACCGATATCCCCGGCACGGTTGATGTCATCGAAATGGGCACAACGCTGACGCAGGGCGGCATCTTCCAGAACGCGCTGCCCACCACATTCTTCGGCGTCCCCAGAATCCCCGCACAGAGCATCGAGCCGACCGGCGTCACCGTCATCGGCACCGAACATCATCTGTTCCTGACCGACGTCGCGACCATCGCCATCTACGACACCTCCGACAGCACCGTCGCCGAGGACGACAGGATCTGCTCGGTGATTATGGTCCGCGTCTCGAACCCGTGGACTTGGCGGTTGTCCACGCAAGACTACTACGTTCGCATCCCGCGCGATCGCAACACGCTCGACAGCCAGGACATCGCGTACCGCCTGGTCAGCGATGACGCGTTCCAATATGTCGAGCCGGGACAGTCGATGGTGTTCTATGCCGTCCCCACCGGGACGATCCCGGCGGCCGGCGAAACCCTGCGCGACACCACGGGCTTCATCGCCGATCTCTTCGACGGCGAGACCTACGGCATGAGCAACGTGTTCAAGATGGACCACGTCGTCAATCCACTTGCCCCGGACCCGAACAATGAAGCGCTCTTGTTCGAAGCGATCGATCCCCGAGCCCGTCCGCCGGTGCTGCTGAGCCGCCGCTACGGCACCGCGTTTGAAGTGATCGTCGATCGCCTCAGCCCGCCCGAGAACCCCAGTGGCGCGGACGCCGATGTGTTCGGATTCCCCGCGAGGCTCGACGGGTACTCGTTCCAGCTCGACAACCCGCCGACCGGCTATCGCAACATCACCGGCGCCAGCCAGGGGATCGGCATCGGTTACTGGGAGGCGATGGGCTATGCCGTCGCGCCACTGCCCGAGGACGACAGAATCGCGGACCCGACGATGCGCGCCGGGCGCGTGGCGCTCTGGTCGAAGCTCTCGCGCCCCGGCACCATCCCGCTGGGCGGCGGCTTCCCCGCGTATGTCATGGAGTCCGACAAAGGGTCACTCAACCTGCTCGACCACCACTTCGATGCGGCGCTGTGGCTGGCTCCGGTGCGCCCCGGCGACGCCGCCACGCTCGCCCCGTTGGTCATCGTCGACCCAATGACCTTGTTCCAGACGGTGGCAGGCCCGATCACGAACTCAACGCCCTTCTCCGACCGAGCCGAACTCCAGCTTCTGCCAACCGCCCCCGCCCGCGCCGCCAACGGGCTGATCACCGAGTCCCAGATCGCGCCGTTCCAGTTGCATGTGCCGAACGCCCCCCTCGGCTCGCTGAGCGACTTGGGACTGATCTCCACGGCGGCGTTCACCTATGTGAACACCCTGCCGCGCGATGACCTCGCCATTCTCGCCGTGCGCCCGCCCTCGGGCATGCTCTCGATCCCGCTCACCAACCTCACTACCAAGGGCGAGTGGCTGTTCCGAGATGTGGAGTACACCCACTCGCCGACAGACTCCGTTCTCGGAGCCCCGAACCCGTCGGTGGGCACGCTCGACCTCACGCGACCAATCTTGCGGCTCGCGTTCGATGAGCCGGTCGACTCCAGCGTTCAGGTTCCAAACATCTCCATCGGCGAGAACACGCTCGACTCGCTGAGCACGCCGCTCGCGCTCCGCGTGTTTGAGATCTTCGAGCCGCACGCGCCGGTCGAGCGGCTCCTGGCCGAGGGCATCACCAAGACGCAAGGTCGTATCAACATCAACACCGCACCGCGCCGCGTGCTCGAAATGGTGCCGTACCTCGCGCCCGCGCTCAGCGTGTCGGGCGTGGGGTCGTCGGGAGTCCCGCTGCCCGCCGATCCCAACGGCTCCGCACGCATTGAAGCGATGCTCGACTACCGCGAGCAAACTCCTTCGTCGGCGATCCCGAACCGGTCCCCCACGCCGCAGGAGATCACCGGCATCTCGACGGCCCCCGTCGGCAGCGGGCTGCGCGACACAATCATGTCCTCGACGACGGACTTCCGGGACGATCTGCCCGCCGGCTTCGTCAACGTCGGCGAACTCGCCGTCCTTGGTCGCTGGTCGCAAGACCCCGCACGGCTTGGCCAAGCCGATATCGCGGCCCTTTCGGACTATCAGAAGGGCTTCCTCTACCACGCGGTCGGTACCAGTGAAATGGGCAAGCAACCCTTCACCAGCTTTAACAATCAGGTCGCCTCCGACAACGACGCCGAAGAACGCCTCGGCCTCTTCCACGGCGTCGCCAACTCCGTCACGACCCGCAGCGATGTCTTCATCGCCTGGTTCATCATCCGAGGCTACGACCCCAAATCCATCGAGGGCATCCGCGTCGCCGGCAATCCGCTCAATGCCATGAAGGACGACGCCTTCCGCCCCGTCTACGAGAGCCGCTGGCTCGGCGTCTTCGACCGCTCCAACGTCCGCCAGCCCACCGACCGCCCGAAGATTCTCCTGCTCGTCGAACTGCCCAAGGCCAGCGGCTGATCGGCGCGGGCGTACCATCCCCGCGTCATGCACCCCGACGACGACGTGTGCCTGTGCTTCCACGTCCCTCTGCGGAAGATCCGCAGCTTTCTCGCGCGCGAGAATCCTCCCGTCGCGTCGCTGATCAGCGAATGCCTCAGCGCGGGGACCGGCTGCCAGTGGTGCGTGCCGTTCCTGCGCAAACTCCACGCCGAGCACATCCGCGGCGGGGAGCCCGACCTCAGCGTCTCGCCCGAGGAATATGCCGCCCGCCGCGCCAAGTACCGCAAGACCGGCGAGCGCCCGAGCAGCGACGAAGAAGCCGACCGGGAGACGCACCCCGCTTGAATGTTTCACCGAAGAGACGCAGAGAACGCGGAGAGGAGAAGAATTTGCCGCGGATGGACACAGACTGACACAGATAAGAAAAGAAGCAGTACGGACTCACCTCTTCTCGTCTGTGTCCATCTGTGTCCATCTGTGGCTTCTTCTTTCCGAGTTCCGCGTCTCGGAGATCAGTCTGTCCGCTCCATCGGTTCGACACGCGACGCGCGGAGTGCGCAGCAGCGAGAGGCAGAGTAAGCCGCTCCGTCACGGTCGCGGCTCGTTTCGCGGCGTCGCTCGCGCCAATCCGCTGGCATCGCGCGAATCACGGGGCATACTTCCCGGGATGCCACTCTCAACTCGTGTTGTCGTGTTCTCGGACGATCGCCGCCGCGTGATCTGTGCCACATGGGTGCCATGCCCGGGGCTCGGCTCGGCCATGCGATGCTCGATGTTGGCGATGCTCGTGTTTCTGTGCGCCGCGCCGACCTTCGCGCGCCAGCGCGTGGTCGAGCCCACCGAGACCGCGCAGGTCCCCGCCGGCGGGCGCGCCACGTGGGCCGAACTCCTCGCGCGCGAATCGGCGGCGAAGCGCGATCCCCCGCCGCCGATCGTTGACGATCACGCGCCGATGCCCATGCCGTTCCCGTCAGGAATAAGACACTCACCACAGAGAGCACAGAGGGCACAGAGTTGGGATCGGAGTGGGGATTTTGAATTGAGAACGGTGCAATTGGCGGATGCGCCGCGCGGCGGCGGCCTCGCTCCATTCGGCATCGCGAATCCAATCATCACGCCCTCGTTCCTTGCGATCCTCGACAACGCCACGCGCATCCCGCCCGACACCAACGGCGCCGTCGGGCCGATGCACGTCATGACCATGCTCAACAGCCAGGTGCGCATCCACTCCCGCGCCGGCGACGACCTGGGAATCATCTCCCTCGCGCGGTTCTTCTCGCCCCTGAACCGCCCCGCGTTCGACCCGCACCTGCTGTACGACGCGCCGAGCGGGCGATGGATCGCGTGCGCCGACGCCGGCTCGCGCTCGGTGAACTCGCGCGTCTTCTTCGCGATCTCTGATACCAGCGACCCCACCGGCGCGTGGACGTACTACGAGTTTCTCGCCGATGCCGCGGGCGTGCGCTGGGCCGATTACCCTGGCTTCGGCGTGAACTCCCGCTGGATCGCGATCACCAACAACCTGTTCCCCATCGCCGTCACCGACCCGCCGACCACCAGCGGCGTGAAGATGTGGGTCATCGACAAGAACACCGCCCTTGTGCCGGGGGGCACGATCACCGTCAGCGTCTTCAACACCGGTTTCGACGAGGACCCAGACCTCGGCCCCACGGGCCTCACCCTCGCGCCCGCGCACCATCTCGACGCGAGCGACTCCGGCCCGCTGTACCTTGCGAAGAACACCTTCCGCTTCGACGAAGCCGACGGCACGTTCCTTCTCGCGATCTCGCGCCTCGAAGGCACGCCCAGCGCGCCCGTCTGGATGCCGATGGAGAACGCGTTCATGGGCGACACCGGTCTGGTGAAAGTGCCGACGAACTTCGGCGCGCTGCTGCGCGATGCGCCGCAACTCGGCGACCCGAACCGCATCGAGACGAACGATGCGCGGATGATGAACGCCGTCGTGCGCCACGGGCGGCTGTGGTTCGCGCACATGGGCGGGCTCCCCGCATCGCCCGACCCGATGAATCCCATGCTCTCCGAGCGCACCGGAGTCTTCTGGTATCAGCTCAACCCATCGGCGTTCCCATCGCCCATCACTCAAAGCGGCGTGTTGGATGACGGCCCCGACACGCATCTGATCTTCCCGTCGATTTCGGTGAACGAAGCGGGTGACGCGCTGCTCGGCTTCAGCCGCGCGGATGCGACGCGATATGTCGAAGCCGCCGCCGCGCTCAAAGAGGTGTGGCGCTTCGGCGCCTTCGGCCCCGTGTTCACTCTGAAATCGGGCGAGGACAGCTACTTCAAAACGCTCGGAACCGGGCGCAATCGTTGGGGCGACTACAGCGCCACAATCGTCGATCCCGCCGACGGCCGATCATTCTGGACGATTCAGGAATACGCCGCGCTTGATGTCGGCCCAAGCTCCATCGACGACCGCTGGTCAACGTGGTGGTCCCGCGTGACACCAGACTGCACAAACGACAGCGAACCCGATTACGAACAAATACTAAACAAAAATCTTCGAGATACCGACGGAAACTTCATCCCCGATTCATGTGAGTGCCCAGGGGATTGGAATCGCGATGGAGTTCGCTCTCTCGCCGATCTCGCGGTGGTCATCCTGAACTGGGAGGCTCCATTCAAAATGAATGAGCTGGCCGAAACCATCAACCAATGGGGCATCGATTGCGATATCCCACAATAGGGTGTGTATCACATCATTTCTTGAGGCTGCTTGTTGTTCGCCGGTCGGGTGGAGTTGCGGACTTGAGCACGGGTCAGTTCGGTCGGAGGGTACGTGGGCGAGCGGAAGTTATTCCCAGCGAATCGGAAGGTGATCGGCGATTTTGCCGAAATCACCTTGATCACACCCCCAGCATCGAGTATCTCTTTGATGTTGGGAAATAGGGTTCCCGCGCTGCCCGCTCGTTAGCGGGCGCTTTGTTCATCATTGTCTGCGTCATGGAGAAGAGGAGGTGTCTAGTGGATTATCGGTGTAGCATCCGAGCCGTTACGCGCGTGCTCGGTATGGCGGTCGGTCTGACGGTCGCGACGACGTCGTTCGCCGCCCCGCAGACTCAGGCTGAGTTTGAAAAGGACTCCAAGGGCCTCTCCGGCAATGCCTTCGCCCAGCTCACCTGGGAAGAAGCGCTCCTCGCCGGCGACAGCGAGGCTGAGTCGATTGACCCGATCGAACGTGGCCCGAATCCGGTGGGCGGCGCGTGCCCCGCGACCGCAACGAGCTGCCAGATCGGCCCCGGCACCACGGCGAACACGACGACCCTCTTCGACGTGTACGACGACTTCAACCCGGCCGTCTCCGGCACCTTCACGCAGTTCTGCGTGCAGGGCCTCTTCGCGTTCAACGGCGGCACTGGCTTCGCCCAGTGCACCCCGACGAACCGCAACGTCAACTGGCGCATCACGTTCTATCCGTCGGACGCGAACCGTCTGCCGAACTGCGCCGCCGCCGTCAGCACCGCGGTCAACGCGCTGCAGACCGGCAACCGCGCCATCTTCTCGAACGAAGCCGCGCCCCCGGCGAGCAGCCGCACCGTCACCGCGACGAACAGCACCAGCGGCACGTTCGGCGCGTTCACGCGCTTCATCATGTCTTACAACCTCGGCACCGGCCTGAGCGTCAACTCCGGCACGTGCTACTGGGCCCAGGTCCAGTACCTGCCCCCGGCCCCGGTCACCTGCTGGTTCCTCTGGGAGCAGCAGAGCACCATGGACACCGCCGGTGACAACCTCGGCACGCAGACCGAGCCGGGCCGCTGCCCGGAATTCGGCGACCTTCGCGTCTTCGAGTTCACCTTCTGCTTCAACCTCACGATGCAGAGCGGCGGAGTCGGCGGCGTGTGCCCTGTCCTGACCCCCCCCGTGAACGGCGAGTGCGCCACCCGCCTCACCGTCGCCTGCGAGTCCTCGGTGCTGGTGAACAATCTGCTCGAGCCGAACAACCCGCTCGACCCGCTGCAGAGCTGCGATACCCGCGGCAACCGCCCCAACGCCACCGTCTGGTTCCAGTTCCGTCCCGATGCCGACTCGGGCGGCAACGTCACCGTCGACACCTGCTCGACCAACGGCTTGGCGCGCGACTCGATCCTCACTGCCTACCGCATCAACAACGTTGCCGACCCCTGCAACTCGCTGGTTGAAATCAGCTGCAACGATGACGGCTGCGATGGACCCGCCCCCAGCGGCGGCGCGAACTTGCTCAGCCAGCTGTGCTTGACCAACCTGTCGCTCTCGCAGGACTTCGTGGTCATGCTCGCGACCTTCGACAACACCTCCAACCGTGGCGGTTACATTGTTCGCGTCCGTTGCCCGGGCCCGGTCACCCCGCCCGCCAACGACGTCTGCAGCGACGTGGACGCGGTCCGCGTCATCCCCTCGACGATCAGCGCCACCACCAACTGCGCCAGCATCGACCCGCTCGCCTACGACTGCGGCACCGAAGTCAACGGCGTCGGCCCCGGCGTGTGGTACTACGTCACCGGCAACGGCAACACCATCAACCTCTCGATGTGCAACCTCGGCACCACCTTCGACACCCAGATCTCCGTCTACTGCGGCAGCTGCGCTGCCCCGCAGTGCATCGCCGGTGCCGACGATGAGGGCTCCTGCGCCCCGCAGACCGAACTCTCGTTCTGCTCTGAGGTCGGCCGTCGCTACTACATCCTCGTCCACGGCTTCTTCGCCACGGGCGACTTCGTGTTCACGATCCAGAACGGCGCCGCCTGCAGCGTCCCGCCGCAGGTCTGCGACGTCTGCACCATCCCGGCGTGCCCGATGGGCGCGATCAACGAGCTGGAAGTCTGCAACACGAACACCAACGGCGGCTGCAACAGCACCCCGACGGCGTTCGAGCCGATCAACATCGGCGATACGCTCTGCGGTACCTGCTGGGGCGCCTTCGGCACCCGTGACACCGACTGGTTCAGCTTCACGCTCAGCCAGCGCAGCATCGTGACCTGGAACGTCCAGGGCGAGTTCGAAGCGGCCACCATCCTCCGCAATGACCAGTGCGGCGCTGCGGGCATCACCTTCGCCACCGGTGCGGCCGAGCGTTGCGCCACCGCCACCACGTCCGCCACCCTCAACCCCGGCAACTACGTCGTCTTCATCGCCAACAACGGCTTCAACGGCTTCCCCTGCGGCGGCCCGTCGAACTTCATCGCCACCCTCACTGCCGACCCGATCGGCTGCTGCACCGTCGGCAGCACCTTCTGCTACGCCACCTCGGCCGACTGCGCCACCCTCGGCGGCGTCTTCTCGACCGACCTCGGCACCTCCGTCGCCAATTACAACAACGGCTCGATGTGCGCGGCCCCCGCCGAATTGCCGCTCGGCACCGTCCTCGTCCTCACCGACGATGACTTCGAGCTCGTCAATCTCCCCTTCAGCTTCAAGTACTGGGGCGAGGTCCACGACAACGTCGGCGTGACCTCCAACGGCTACGTCACCTTCGACGGCTTCCTCTCCGCCGTCACCCAGACCCTCCCGAGCGCTGGCCCGGTCGATGACCGCATCGTCCTCTACGGCCGCGACCTCGACCCCGAGTCGGGCGGCACCATCGAGACCACCGTTCTCGGCACGGCTCCGAACCGCCGCTTCTACATCGTCTACAACGGCATCACCGTCTTCGGCTCCGCCGAGGTCCTCGTGGGCGAAATCGTCCTCTTCGAAGGCTCGAACTGCATCCAGCTCCGCTACGACTCGATCCCCACTGACTCGGTGCCCTTCGACGGCACCAACGGCAACTTCAACGCCGGTATCGAGGCTCCGAGCGGCCTCGCCGGCTTCGACGTCAGCGTCGCGGTCGACGGCGGCCAGACCTGCGTCGAGTTCTGCCCGATGAACAGCGGCGCTTGCGGCGCTGCCGGTACTCAGGCCTGCTGCTTCGGCGACGGCACTTGCCAGGATCTCGCTCCGAGCGCGTGCGTCACTCAGAACGGCACGCCCCAGGGCGCTGGCACCTCCTGCGCCACCGTCACCTGCCCGCTGCCCGTGTGCTGCGGCGACGTGAACGGCGACCGCCGCGTCGGTCTGCCTGACATCGCCATCATCACCGGCTGCTGGGCTCAGCCCGCCGCCTGCTCGGGTGGCGCTGGCGACCTCGACGGCAACGGCAGCCACGGCCTGGGCGACATCGCTCTGGTCACCAGCAACTGGGCCGAATGCTGCAGCGGCGCGATGCCGGCCTGCGGCGGCGGCGAGGCTGCTGGCAGCCCGTGCCCGTAATCTGATCGACCTCTGATCAGATCGTTCAGACCCTCCAGCGGCGGGGCTCCCAAGCCCCGCCGCTTTCTTTTTGCCCGCAGCGCACTCCCACCGCTCCGTGCCAATTGCGCTTTCCCTGCCACTCTGGCACCCGCACTTCAAACCCCATCGATCGCTGGCAGTGCCGCGGGCGTTCATCGCCGATCCTGCCCGCTCCGGGCAACTTCGGCGTGGTGTGGCGCGGCCCCCGGCTTGCTCCGGCACCATCGTGGTATCAGTGCGCCCGCCATCCCGACCCCCCGAACCGCCGATCGGCGGCCAGCCATCGCACGGCGGGGTTCGGCTGAACCTCCTGCTCTCCACCGGTCTCGGGGCCGGGCCGGCGGGGTGGGCGGATGAGACGTGGGCGGACCAATTGCCGCGGCTGCTCCAGCCGTTGGGCGTGCAGGCGCTGGTGGTGCACAGCGGGCGTGAGGCGGCCGACGCCGTTCGCCGGCACACGGTGCATCTGGCCGTGGTGGACCTGTCGCTGCCCATGGACTGCGGCCCGGTGAGCGCCGGGAGCGGTGGGGGGGCGTCGCCGACCAACTCGCCGCTCAGCGGCGAAGAGGCCGGGTGCCGTTTGCTGCAGTTGCTGGGCCGGCAACCAAGCCCGCCGCCGACAATCGTGATCAAACCACGGCGCACGCGCCGCGAGGACGCGCGGGCGCTGATGGCGGCGATGCAGGCGGGCGCCTTCGCGGTGATCGACCGACCTGTTCACTTGGAAGCCGTGCTCGACGCGTTGCGCCGGGCGCTGCGAAGGCACTACGACGACCGCTGGCCGGGAGGGGCGTGAAGTGGGTTTGGAGCTTGGAGTTTTGAGTTTGGAGCCGGACACAGGCGATCGAGATCACAAGGTAGATGCATGCAAACCAGACCTCGCGGAAACACAACAGACCAGATGAATTCTCCGGCTCCCAACTCGTAACTCCCAACTCACTACTCTCAGCACTTAGCACTCAGCACTCAACAGACTTCTCGATCGAACCTTTCACATATCAACCCTTTGGAGACCTGAATCATGGCCACGAAAGTCCGTCCTCTCGGCGACAAGATCCTCGTGAAGCGCGATGAAGCCGGCGACAAGACCGAGGCGGGCATCTTCCTGCCCGAGTCCGCGAAGGAGAAGCCCAAGATGGGCACCATCACCGCCGTCGGCACCGGCGCGATCAACACCGACACCGGCGAGCGCATCCCGCTGAGCGTGAAGAAGGGCGACCGCGTTCTCTTCTCCAGCTATGCCGGCACCGAGGTGAAGCTCGATAAGGACACGCTGCTGATCATGAGCGAGGATGACATCCTGGCGATCGTCGAGGAATAAGAAGGCACCGTGGCATCAAGCCATCGAGGCATCCAGTGATGACGATCACGGCCGCTCTCGATGCTCGCCCGATGCCGAAGTTCGGTGTGCCCCGCCCCGCGTCCTTCACTTGATGCCTTGATCCCTCGATGGCTTGATGCCTTCAGACCATGACCAACGACCAACTCCGACAAGCTCTGAAAGAACTCAACGGCGAGCGCGACCTCGCCATCCACTTCGGCACCGCCGAGCACCTGATCAGCATGGCGAACCCGTGCACCGTCAAGCGCGCGATGCTGATCCCGGACGAAGCGGACCATCTCGTGAAGGTCACGGACGGGCGGAGCATCTACATCATCGACGCCGAGAAGGTCGCGTGGATCAAGATCGGCTAGCGCCGATCTCAAATGACCAAATCGCAAATGAGCAAATAGCAAACAGGACAAGAACCCCAAACATCACACCGCAAAGCGTCAACTGAATTTGCCATTTGGCCCTTTGCACTTTGGAGATTTCAATCATGGCCGCTAAATCAATCGCATTCGACACCGACGCCCGCGAGCGGATTCTCCGCGGCGTGCAGAAACTCGCCCACGCCGTCAAAGTCACCCTCGGCCCCTCGGGCCGCGTGGTCGTCCTCGAGAAGTCCTTCGGCTCGCCCACCGTCACCAAGGACGGCGTGACCGTCGCGAAGGAGATCGAGCTCGAAGATCCCTACGAGAACATGGGCGCGCAGATGGTGAAGGAAGTCGCCAGCAAGGCGTCGAAGGACGCGGGCGACGGCACCACCACCGCGACGATCTACGCCGAGGCGATCTACGCCGAGGGCCTGAAGAACATCACCGCCGGTGCGAACGCCAACCAGGTGAAGCGCGGCATCGACCTCGCCGTCGGCGCGATCGTCGATGAACTCAAGAAGATGTCCAAGAAGGTCAACGGCAGCAAGGAGATCGCGCAGGTCGGCACCTGCTCCGCGAATCAGGACGCCGCGATCGGCAAGATCATCGCCGAGGCGATGGAGAAGGTCGGCAAGGACGGCGTCATCACCGTCGAAGAGGGCAAGAGCCTCGAGACCGAGGTCGAACTCCTCGAAGGCATGCAGTTCGATAAGGGCTACCTCTCGCCGCACTTCGTCACCAACCCGGCGACGATGGAAGCGGTGCTCGAAGACGCGTACATCCTGATCTACGAGAAGAAGCTGAGCAGCGCGAAGGACATGCTCCCCGTGCTGAGCAAGGTCGCCGAGGCGGGCAAGCAGCTCCTCATCATCGCGGAAGATGTCGAGGGCGAGGCGCTCGCGACGCTCGTCGTCAACAAGCTCCGCGGCGTGCTGAAGGTCTGCGCCGTCAAAGCCCCGGGCTTCGGCGATCGGCGCAAGGAAATGATGAACGACCTCGCGATCCTCACCGGCGGCAAGGCGATCATGGAGGAACTCGGGCTCGATCTCGAGAAGATCACGCTCGCCGACCTCGGCCGCGCGAAGAAGATCAGCGTCGATAAAGACAACACAACGATCGTCGAGGGCGCGGGCAAGACGGCGGACATCAAGGGCCGCATCGAGCAGATCAAGCACCAGATCGACGCGACCAGCAGCGACTACGACCGCGAGAAGCTGCAGGAGCGGCTGGCGAAGCTCGCCGGCGGCGTGGCGCAGGTGAACGTCGGCGCCGCCACCGAAGTCGAAATGAAAGAGAAGAAGGCCCGCGTCGAGGATGCGCTGCACGCCTGCCGCGCCGCCGTCGAAGAGGGCATCCTGCCCGGCGGCGGCGTCGCGATTCTGCGGGCGCGCCGCGCGCTCGACAAGGCGCGCAAGAACGCCAAGGCCGACGAGCGCGCCGGCATCGACATCGTCGACCGCGCCGTCTCCGCCCCCATCAAGCAGATCGCCGCCAACTGCGGGCTTGACGGCTCCGTGATCGCCCACACCGTCGAGAACCACAAGGACGACAACTACGGCTTCAACGCCATGACCCATGAGTACGGCGACCTGGTCGACATGGGCGTGATCGTGCCGACGAAGGTGGAACGCGTGGCCCTGCAGAACGCCGCGAGCATCGCGGGCCTGCTGCTGCTGACCGATGCGGCGATCGTGGAGTTGAAGGAGAAGAAGGCTGTTCCCGCCGGTGGTGGTGGGATGGATGATATGGACTATTGATAAGTCGCTTGCACGACCGCTACAACAACGACGGCCCCGGTCAGGCGACCGGGGCCGTTCTTCATGATCAGGAATGGGACTGATGGGACCAATAGGACGTATGAACCGGTTTGCCGCTGGTTACGATGTGACATATCCGTCCCATCTGTCCCATAGCCTTGATGAACTCCCATGCCCACCCCCGGCTTCATCCCGCCGCACGGCAACTACCGAGAGTTGCTCTCGTATCAGAAGGCCGAAGTCGTCTACGACATCACCTTCCGCTTCTGCAAGCAGTTCCTCTCCCGCGGCGACCGCACGATCGACCAGATGGTCCAAGCCGCCCGGTCGGGCAAGCAGAACATCGCCGAGGGTAGCGCCGCGTCCGGCACCTCGAAGGAAATGGAACTCAAGCTCACCGGCGTCGCCCGCGCCAGCCTTGAAGAACTGCTGATCGACTACCAGGATTTCCTGCGGGTCCGCGAGTTGCCTATATGGGATAAAGACTCGAAAGAGGCCCTCTTCGTGCGTCGCCTCGGCAATAAGCCCCATGTGACCTACGAGTCCTATCGCCCCATCATCGAAACCCGCCCCGCCGAGGTCGTCGCCAACATCGCCATCTGTTTGATCCACCAGACCAACTACCTGCTCGACCAGCAACTCCGCCGCCTCGAACAGGATTTCATCGCCCACGGCGGCCTGCGCGAGCGAATGACCAAGGCACGTCTCGATCATCGAGATGGAGCGAGACGGAAGTGATGCGGAGTGCCACCAACCGCGGTCTAGAACGGTCGGCTTCTTCTGTGGCCGAGCTCGGGAGCACGGACCGTTCCGATCGACGGTCGGCGGCACGATGTCTCGCCCCCGGGGTACTTTCTTGCCCTAGTAGGCACACCCAACATAGTTAACGGATACATTCGTGAGTAACTACATCTGCGGCAAGTACACTCTGACAGACCAGTCCGCGGCGTCGCAGTTATTAACGGCGTTTGCCTTTGCCAAGAAAGCCGCAAGTGAGAAGCTTGGCCTTGTGCTGGGATATAACATACACGATCAAGACATATTGGATATGATCAAAGTCATCGGCGAGGCCAGCACGCGCAGCGAGTCTTTTGCAGTTACATCATCACCGACCGACAATCGGTCGGATGAACTAATTGTTTGGAGCGAAGTCAAATGGATAGGATCGCCGGGCTCCACATGCACCAACTCCCAGGCGCATGTGGACGATGTGCTTGCTCGAATCCTCCGGACATTCACGCACATCATCTACGAAGGCGCTGTCGATCGATTGTGGGTGTGTTTCGGTGACCAATACGATACAAATGTTCCACAGCACAGTTGTGCGCTGGATGATTTCGTCAAGACATTTTGGACAGCGGTGCGAAATTCAGAGGATGGTCGACCTCTTTGCTTTCTGATTTCAGGATAGATGGGGCGGGGTGGCGGCAGATGGCATCGAACTCGTACCATCAAAGTCTGCTTTGAGACTTCGATGAGTTCGGGTGATCCGCCTCGAAGTCGCCGAGCCGGCTTCGATGGCACGGTTCACGTCAGCCTCAGAATCACCTCATCGCACGCAAGAAGTCGGTCGGTTTCCTGCGACCATTCTCGACTGACTTCGGTGAAGCCGTTGCGCGTGAGCACGCGGAGGGAGGCGGGGTTGGTCGCTGCCACTCGGGCGTAGAGCGGGCGGCGGGTGACTTCCTCCAGCAGCAGCGTGAGCGCGCGGCTGGCGAGGCCCTTGCCCCAGTGCTCGCGCTCGATCCAGTAGCCGACGTAGTCAAGCCCGTCGCGCTGGAAGCAGGAGATGAGGCCCAGCATCGGGCTTCCGCCGGAGACAATCACCCGCGGCACGACGAGCGGGTTGTTGAAGTTGCCCTCCCACGCGGCGCGGAACGCCTCGGCATTGCGCGGCTTGACCATCGCCATGCGGTTGCCTTCGGGGTCGAGCTGCATCTGGAAGATCGCGGGCAGGTCGGCGGGCTCGACCGGGCGCAGGCGCACGGCGGCGATGAACGCGGGATCGATTGGTTCGCGCGAGGGCATGAAGATGAGGATAGCGACAGCTTGATCGTTCGTGCCACGGGCTTCGGCGGCTTTGGGCCGATGCCCGTGTCTTCGGTGCACACCGCACGGGCATCCGTTCAGAGCAACGGAAGCCCGTGGCTCGGCACCAATAAAAAAGGCCGGCGCTCGGAGCGCCGGCCTTGTGTTGAGTTCAGATCAATCGTTGATTGATGATTGAACGGAGCGCGATCGAGTGATCGATCGCGCGGGGTGAATTACCAGCGACCGCCGCCGCCGCCATCGCGGCGTCCGCCGCCACCGCCGCCTTCGCGGGGCTTGGCTTCGTTGACGGTGAGGGTGCGGCCATCGACATTCGCGCCGGCGAGGGCGGTCATGGCGGTGCGGGCCTGCTGATCGTCATTGAACTCGACGAAGCCGAAGCCGCGCGGGCGGCCGGTTTCGCGGTCCATGACGAGGGCCGCGGAGGCCACGTCGCCGTGCTGGGCGAACATGTCGCGGAGCTGGGATTCAGAGGTGTTGAACGAGAGATTGCCGACGTACAGTTTCATGAAGAGGCTTCCAAATTGCCCGAGCGAGTGATCCGGTGCTTGAACTCGGGCAGAGAGAAGCGTCGGCGATTCAAAGACTATTTCCGACAAACGAACGGAAGAAGCTGAGAAGTCTGTACGAAGTATAGGCACGGTGCGCTCGGCGCATGAGCGCAACAATGAAAAAGGCCGGCGCTGAGAGCGCCGGCCTTCGTGAGTTCACGGGCTGACTGCGTGGTTCGCGGTCGATCGCTCGACCGCGAGTGAATTACCAGCGGCCGCGGCCGCCGCCACCGCCGCCACCACCACCACTGCGACCACGGCCACCGCCGCCGCCGAATCCGCCGCCACCGCCGCCGCCTTCGCGGGGCTTGGCTTCGTTGACGGTGAGCGTGCGGCCGTCGACGTTGGCGCCGCCGAGGGCGGCCATGGCGGCCTGGGCCTGGGCGTCATCGTTCATTTCGACGAAGCCGAAGCCGCGGGGGCGGCCGGTTTCGCGGTCCATGACGAGAGAGGCGGAGGCCACGTCGCCGTGCTGGGCGAACATGTCGCGGAGCTGTGATTCAGAGGTGTTGAACGAGAGATTGCCGACGTACAGTTTCATCGCGAAGCTTCCAAAATTGCCCGAGAGAATGATCCGGTGCTTGAACTCGGGCGAGAGAAGCGTCGGCGATCCAACAATCACGTTCCGACAAACAGAGGCGGAAAGAGGCTTGAGATCAGGCTGAAGTGTAGGCGAAGCGCGGCGGGCGTGCGCTGGAGTTTTAAGATTTGCTTGGAATGGCGTTGGGACGCCGGAATGCGAGTGGTCTGGCCAGCGAGTCGGAGCGTGAACGCCCATGCTATCTGAGCGCGAATCGGATCATGAAAACGGCAAATCCAACAGGAACAAGGAGCGATCCAGTCAATGCGACAACTGCGATGATCCGTCTCCAGCCGGTTGTGAAGCGCACGGCGCCTGTGCAAAGGCCAACCGGGAGTGCGATCCAGAAGCAGATGACCACCCATCCGAAATCAAAGGGTCGGCGCCCGCGCGTCCAGCCAAGTTCGGGAATGAGGAGGAAGTGGATGGCCAGTCCGAGCATGGCCGCACCGAGGGCGAGGTTCTCTTCGGGTCGTTTCACTGTTGAACTCCGATCGACCTGTTGAGGACTGTTCGAGGCGGCACCAACTTGAGTTCCGGTGAAGTTGATCGGGTGTGAGTGCCGCAACATCGCAATGCAGTCGGCCCGGAGCTGCCGCCGGCAGTGGCACGAGTCCCGATAGACTCGCGGCGTGACAGAGGCCGAACAGCGCGAGCTGGCTATGCAACTGGACCGGATGCGGCTGTTCAGCGCGCGTCTGCGGCTCGGCGAGGTCGTGCATGAGTTTGAGTCGGGGTGGCTCGGGTGCGCGGCTGGGGGGCTTGGGTTGTTCTGGGCGACGCCGTCGCGGGCGATGAGCGGCGTTGAAGTGGAGGAACAACTGGCGCGGTGGCGCGCGATGGGGCTGACGACGGTGTTTGTGATGATCCCGCCGTGGGGCGCGACGGCGGAGGTGGGGGATGTGTTGAAGCGGGCCGGCGCGATGCGCGTGCCGACGGTGCGGTACGCGGGGATGCGGCGCGCGGCGTCGGCGGATGTCGTGGTGCCGACGACGGGGTTTGTTGTGCGGGTGATGGATGGCGAGGAAGTACGATCGCTGCTGCCGAGCGCGGCGGCGTGGTACTCGGAGGCGGGGGTCGCCGCGGTCATGACGATGGTTGAGCGCGGCGGGGCGGGGGTTCACGGGGCGTTTGAGGGCGATCGGCTGGCGGGGTTCGGCGTGCTGCGGGTGGAGGGGGAGTGGGGCTGGTTCATCGCGGCGGGGACATCGCCCGCGTACCAGCGGCGCGGCGTGCAGTCGGCGTTGATCGCGGCGCGGATCGTGCATTCGGCGCGGCTCGGGGCGCGGTGGTGCGCGGCGGAGTCGATCAGCGCGTCGCCTTCGTCGTGGCGGAATGTTCTGCGCGCGGGCTTTGAGGAGGCGTATCAGCTCGGCGCGGTGCGGGTGGACTTGGCGCATTAGGCGCGTTCGAGCGCCCGTTTCACAGGCTGGCTTGATCTCTTGTGTGCGGTTGCCCACTTCGCGGGCGAGGATGGAGCGCGAAGTTATCTTGTGCGGCATGGCGAGCGTGGTGATTCGCGGATTGACGGTTGACGATGCGGCGGCGTATGCGGCGCTGCGGCTCGAGATGATCACGCACGAGAAGTACGCGTTCATGGGCGTCCCCGGCGATGATCGCATGACGGAACTGGCCGAGGTGGAGCGGTACCTGCGCAAGCCCGATTCGGTCATCCTCGGCGCGTTCGAGGGCGGCGCGCTCGTCGGAGGGGCGGGGATTTTTCGTGAGGAGCGCGTGAAGCGGCGGCACCGGGCGTATTTGTGGGGTGTGTATGTTGCAGAGCCGAAGCGCGGGCGGGGTGTGGCGCGGGCGCTGGTGAGCGAGTGCGTGAACATCGCGCGCGGGTGGGCTGGCATTGATGTTGTTGGGCTGGGGGCCGCGAGCACCGCGACGGTGGCGATCGCGATGTACGAGTCGATGGGGTTCGTGCGCTGGGGGTACGAGCCGGACTGCACGCGCGTGGGCGAGGAGCGGGTGGATGAGGTTCACATGCAGCTTTCGTTGTGATTTTGTGCCGCGAGTGGGAGAGCGGGATGGTGCGAGACTGGATGACGGCGCGGTTGGCAGAGCGGCGTGATGAGCCGGAGTTCGTGGCGTGCGCGCTGCGCGGGCCGTCGGGTGCCGACGCCGAGGCGATCGCGGTGCTGATGCTCGATTCGTACCGCGGGACGGTGGATGACTCGGGCGAGACGATCGAGGATGCGCGGCGTGAGGTGGGCAAGCTGCTGAGCGGGGAGTACGGCGAGTTTCTGGCGAGCTTCTCGTTCGTGTTTGAGGATTGCTCTGCTGAAGCACTCCGGAGCCCCTTCGGGGCTCGAGCATCGGAAGGGCAGGGTCCGGGGGTTTCGCTCGCCCCCCCGGGGGACTCGCTCAACCCCCGGCAACAACCCCGCGGCCCTTCGGGCCAAGGAGGAGCACCGGCCGGTGGAGCAGTTCAGGGCTTGAGTGGAGCGGGCGGCGGCGCGGAGCGTGCGTTCGCGGCCGCGACGCTGGTGACGCGGGTGAAGGGGGAGCCGTTCGTGGCGTTCTCGATGACGGCGCCGGCGTGGAAGCGGCGCGGCTTGGCGCGGGCCGGGCTGGTGCGCGCCATGAACCGGCTGCGCGAAGCGGGGGAAACGCAGGTGAGCTTGGTGGTGACGCGGGCGAACGAGCCGGCGGTGCGGTTGTATGAGAGTCTGGGGTTTGCGGTGGTGCTGAAGGAGCGCGGGGGGTGAGCGTGGTCGCGCTCGCTTGCCGGGCGAGGATCACGGGCAGATGGTGGCCCAGTGATTGACAATGAGCGCGATCTCGGCGAGCCCGACGAATCCGTCGGCGTCGGCGTCGGGCGGTGTGCCGGGGCCGATGGGCTGTGCCCAGTGGGTGACGGTGAGGGCGATGTCGCCCAGCCCGACGTCGCCGCTGGCGTCGTAGTCACCCGGGCAGGCTGGGGGCGCCGGAGTGACGACGAGCTGGACCTCGCCGTTGGGTTGATCGATGACGACTTCGCCGACAAATCCCGGGGGGAACTCGCCGAGTGTCAGCCCGTTGTCGGTGATGGCGCCGGCGACGGTGATGAGGGTGAACATGCCGGGCGCGAAGCCGTCGAGCGGGGCGACGTTGAGCGTGCCGTCGAGCGTGAGATTGTTGAGCACGTCGATGCGATCAACCTGGGCTGAGCCGGGAGCGCCCAGCTCGAATTCGAGCTGGCTGGTGTCGCCGAGGACAAAGGAAGCTCCGATCGTGAGGGTGCCGGGGCTGTTGCCCGGGCTGGTGATGCCGAGGTTGACGAGCAGTTTTTCGAACTGATCGGAGGGCGAGATATTAACGCGCCCAGCGCCGCCCAGACGCGTGGCCGCGTCGAGCACCACGTTGGCGACATCAATGAAGTTGACGAGTCCCTTCGCATCGATGTCGGCGGCGATGGCGTTCATCACTTCAAGGTTGGCCGCGACGGCGTTGATCTCGGCGGCGTCTTCGACGTTGAAACCGCCGCGGAGTTCGGCGATCACTTCGAGGATGAGCGCGTGGCCGCTCTTCACGCGCGTGGTCGAACCGGGCTGAGGGCTGTACGGGCTTGACACGGTGGTGGTGCCGGTGGTGGTCTCGAAGATGCCGCTGTTGATGAAGGCGCCCGGGCCGGTGATGTTGGTCGTGCCGTCGGTCTTGAAGGTGCCGTTGTTGACGATGGCGGGCGCGCCGGCGTCGGTCTGGTTGTTGAGATTGCCGCTCAGGCTGGCGAAGCCGTTGTTGGTGAGCGTCTTCCTGGCGATGCGCGGAGCGATGGGGTTCTCGGTGCCGGTGGCGAACATGGCGGCGCCCGGGCCGATGACGACCTCGGTATCGAGCTCGCCGCCCGACCAATTCATGAAGGCGTTGATGTCGAATCGCCCGCCGGGCCCGGCATCGAGTCGGCCGCCGCCCATGGAGAGGGCGTCGATGAACGACTCGTACTGTTCGGCGGTGGCGAACTGGACGTTGCCGTTGTTCACCCCGAGCGTGCCGGGGTTGAAGTTCTCGGGCGGCACTTCGATGACGGCGTCGGTCGAGAAGGCGACCGTCCCCTGGCCGTTGACGGTGGACGCGGGCGAGAGCGTGTGCGTGCGTCCCGTGCCGCCGAACGTGATCGTGCGTCCGGAGCCGGGGTTGAAGGCGCCGGTGTGCGTGCCGCCGTTATTGAGCGTGACGGAGCCGGACTCGGCGTTCACGGTGCCGTGGTTGTTGAAGATCCAGTTGATGGTCGCGTTCGCGGGCGATTGGACGTTGATGGTCGCGCCGGGCTGGTTGGTGAGGGCCGCGTCGACCGAGCCGGCGGTGCGGGAGAGGTTGGTGGTGTTGTTGATGTTGATGGTGCCGCCGGATTCGTTGACGAGGTGCGTGCCCGGCGCGGTGCTCTGGAGGTTGGTCAGGAAGTTGATGGTCACGGTGCCGTGGTTGACGAGCGGGGCGTTGAGCTGCTTGGTCTGCCCGACCGGGGTGGCGAGGAAGTTCATCGCGCCGCCGGGGCTGATGATGTATGTGTTGTTGCCCCCCAGGATGCCCTGCGCGTAGTTGAACGCGCCCTCGACGTTGAGTGTCTGCGGTGTCGTGCTGGTGTTCGCGATGGCGTTGGTGCCTCCCGAGACGTGCCCGAGCGTCAGGTCCGTGACGGTGACGTTCTGATCAAGCGTCGCGACCCTGTTGATGATGCTGATGTTGTATGTGTCGGTCGCCCCAGGCTGCCCGTTGTTTGGAACGACCGGGTTGGTGGACCAGTTCGCGGGGTTGCTCCAGTTGCCGCTGAAGAGCAGGGAAGCGGGGATGCCGCCGGCGTGGGCGGAGCCGGCAAGATGGTGAAGGGCGGCGCTGCTGAGCAGGGCGGCGGCGATGGCGGGCGAGCGCATGGAGACGTTCCTCCGGTGGAGTGTGAGCGTGTGGTTGGCTGATGAGCCGGGGTCGGAAGATCGGCTCGCACAATCATGTCGCCGACCGGGAAGAATCTTGCGGGCTCGGCCGAAGAAAGTCAGCGATCGCGAGCGAGCATCTAGGCTTTGTTCGAAATCTGGATGGGTCTAAGCGAGCGGCTCGTAGCTGGCGAGCGTCTCTTCCCGCGTGAGGGCTTGGCGCGGGGCGACGGCGCGTTCGCTGGGCATTCCCGCTCGGCGGCGGTGGACGGCGGCTTGGAAATTGTCCTCGGGTGTGGGCGGGACGACGGGGGTGTCGGAGCCGAGCCAGAGGAGTTCGCGCGGGTCGCGGCCGGCGGCGCGGGCGCTATCGAAGATGTCGCGCAGCGGGAAGGCGCGCGCGGCGCGGTGCGGCGTGAAGCGCTCGATGGCTTCGATGTCCGTCAGCAAATGGCACGGCTGCATCGACGCGATGACGTTCAGGCGGGCGAAGCGCGGGATGTCGGATTCGTCGACGAATTGCGCGTGCTCGATGCGGTGCCCCCCGGCCCCCGGAAGTACTGAGGGCGCGGCTTCGATCGCGTTAAGGACGCTGCGGACCGCGCCGTCGCCGATGGCGTGGGCGGCGATGGGGTAGCCGGCGTTGGCGGCGTGATTGATCGCGTTGGTGATGTCGCTGGTGGACATGAGCGCCGTGCCGCGCGGGTGATTGGGGATCGGGTCGTGGAAGTCGTGGAGCATGTGGGCGGTGCGGCTGTTAAGCGTGCCGTCGGTGAAGAGTTTCAAGCCGGCGAGGCGGACGAGGCGCGAGTGCGCAAGATCGCCGTCGTGCTGCATGCGGGCGAGTTCGTCGAAGTGCTCGCGCGTGGCGTAGAGGAGGACGCGCATGGGCAGCTCGGCGCGGGCTTCGGATTCGAGCAGCAATCGCGCGAAGCTCGGGGTCGAGAGCATGTCGTGGACTTCGATGAACCCTTGATGCGCGAGGTCGGCAAGGGCGGCGCGAAGGTGCGCGCGGCGGTCGTCGGGCGTCGGCTTCGGCAGCGCGGCGGTGATGAGCCGGCAGGCGGATTCGAGGAGCAGGCCGGTGGGCTCGCGCGTTGATGGGTCGCGCTCGATCAGTCCCCCCGGCGGGTCGGGGGTGTCGCGCGTGATGTTGGCGAGCGCGAGGGCGCGGGTGCTGACGCACATCGCGTGATGATCGAAGGAGCGGAGGAGCACGGGGCGGCCGGCGGCGGCGTCGTGCAGCTCGCGCGCGGTGGGGTAGCGCCGCTCGGGCCAGGCGGCGGTGCGCACGCCGACGGCGGTGAGCCAGTGGTCGGGCGCCGGGGCGTGAGCGGCTTCGTGCGCGATGCGCTGCAGGGCGTCATCGAGCGAGGCGCAGGCGGAAAGGTTGAGGTGGGAGAGTTCCTCGCCGTGCTCGAGGAGGTGGAGATGGGCGTCGCGGAGTTGGGGCATTCATTCACCACGGAGACACGGAGGGCACGGAGAGGGATTCATCGCGGAGACGCGGAGCACGCGGAGAAGAGAGAAGAGCTTGCCACGGATTTCACGGATGGACACGGATCAGAAAAGAGTTGCCACGGACACACACAGACGGCACGCACGATCCGATCACCGTGGAGGCAATTGTCTGTGAGGGTCTGTGTCCGTCCGTGGCAATGTCTTCATTCCTATACGTGTCCATCCGTGGAATCCGTGGCCAATTCTTCTCTTCTCCGCGTGCTCCGCGACTCTGCGGTGAATCTTGTTTATCGCGCGGCATCGCTGAGCATGCGTTCGATTCGGCTTGAGGCGTCGTCCGGGGTGATGAGTCGTTCGTCGAAGGGGACCCGGACGACGCCGAAGCGGGCGCGGATGTGCAGGCCGCTGGGGACGACGCCCACGCACGTCGGCTGTGGCACGACGAGGCCGGCGGAGCGCTGGCACAACGCGGCGAGGCGGGCTTTGTCGGCGTTCAGTTGTTTGCAGATCGCGGGTTCGATCGGCGCGAGGGGGTTGGGGGCCATGAAGGCGTCGCCGTCGAAGACCCACGGGCCGTGGCGGGCGGCGTCGATCCAGCACTCGGCCCAGGCGGGCGCGTGGATGCCTTCGGGCTTGCCGTGGTACGCGAGGTAGTGGTCGGTGGCGGCGCACTCGGCGCAGGGTTCGGGCGAGACGAGAAGTTGGAGTGTGTCGGCTTTCTCTTCGGGGATGAAGAGGACGTGCTCGGCGGAGTTGAAGAGTTCTTCCGGGCCGCAGAGGACGATCTTGCCGGAGATACCGCAGCAGATGAAGCGGACGGGCCAGGCGGTTTCGCCCGCCACGAGTGAGCCCTCGCGGTAGGAGTCGAAGAGCTCGAGCGCATCGGCGAGCGCTCGCTGTTCGGCACCGGGATCGTCGAAGAGATCGGGCATTTCGGAATTCACCACAGAGGGCACAGAGAGCACGGAGAAGAATAGGAGAGGAATGTGGTGTGTGGGAAGTGGATGTGCTTCGCTGCTTACCTCGATCCATCAGTCAATCAGTCATTCCGCCTCTGTGATCTCTGTGCCCTCTGTGGTGAAAGTCTTATCCGGCGGCGACAGGGGCGGGGGCTTCGGCATCGGCGCGGGGGAAGAGGATGTCGCCCTTGACGATCGGCGTGCCCGGCTTGAGGCCGCCCCACTGGCAGAGTTCGGCGAGGGGTTTGGTGAAGGAGCCGTCGGGGCGCGGGGGTTCCTGGCCGAAGCGCTTGAGGAGTTCGGCCATTTTGGTGGGCATGGCAGGGGAGAGGAGGATGGCGGCGATGCGGATGGCTTCGGCGCAGTTGTAGAGGATCGCGCCGACGCGCGGGAGATTTGCGGGGTCTTTGGCAAGTTTGAACGGCGAGGTGTCGTTGACGTAGCCGTCGACTTCGCGCGTGAGCGCGATGACGGCGGCGAGCGCATCGCCGAGGTCGACGGTCGCCATGTGCGAGTGGACGCGCGCGCCGACTTGGCGGGCGCACTCGACCACGCGGTTGGGTTCGCTCGCGTCGGGCGCTGGACATCGGCCCTCGAAATACTTCTCAATCATGTTCGCCACGCGGCTCGCCGCGTTGCCGATGCCGTTGGCTAAATCCGCGTTGTACACCTCGACGAATTTCGCGTGCGAGAAGTCGGCGTCGGTGGTGCCGAGCGGGCCCTGGGTGAGGAGGAACCAGCGGAGTGCGTCGACGCCCAGCGGCACGCCTTCTTTGTTCGGCGCCCAGTTGATGTACGCCTGGATGGTTTCGAGGTCGAGGAAGTTGCCGAGGCTTTTGCTCATCTTCCGCCCCTCGCGGATCCAGTAGGAGTGGGCGTAGACGCACTCGGGGGGCTTCTCGCTGAGCGCGTGGAGCAAACACGGCCAGATGACGGCGTGGAACCAGATGATGTCCTTCGCCATCACGTGCACGTTCGCGGGCCAGAATTTGCGGAGTTCTGTGCGCGAGGGGTCGTCCACCACGCTCAGGTAGTTGAAGAGCGCATCGATCCACACATAGATGCGGTGCCCCGGGTCGCCCGGCATGAGGATGCCCCACTGGCTGCGCGGGTCGTTCGCGTTGACCGCGCGGCTGACGGGGACGTCTTGAAGGCCCTCGCGGATTCGGCCGAGGATTTCGTTTTTGCGCGCCTCGGGGCGGATGAAGCCGGGGTTCGCGTCGATGTGTTCGAGCAGCCACTTCTCGTACTTGGAGAGCTTGAAGAAGTAGTTCTTCTCCTTGCGGCGGATCAGCTCGCGCCCGGTGACGGGGCTTTTGAAATTGCTCTCGCGCGCGGTGGTCTCGGTGACGTACTCCTCCTGCGAGGGGTCGTACCAGCCTTCGTAATCGCCGGGGTAGATGTCGCCGGTTTTGAGCAGGCGCGAGACGTACTCCTCGACCTTCGACTTGTGGCGCGGCTCGGTGGTGCGGATGAAATCGTCGTTCGAGCAGCCGACGAGCTGGAACGCGGCTTTGAACGCGGCGGCGTTGCGGTCGGCCCACTGCTGCGGCGACATGTCGTGCGCGGCGGCGGAATCGACGACCTTCTCCGCGTGCTCGTCGGTGCCGGTGAGGAAGAAGACCTCGCGCCCGGCGAGGCGCTGGAACCGCGCGGCGCAGTCGGCGACAAGCGTGGTGTAGCAGTGCCCGATGTGCGGGCGGTCGTTGACGTAGTAGATGGGCGTGGTGATGTAGAACGGATTCGGCATGGGGGGATTGTACGGGGCGGGCATCGGCGTGCGCCGAACGAGCACGGCTTGCTATCGTGGTCGCGTGCGCGAACTCGGACGAGTCCGGTTGTGGTCGCCGATAGGCATTGGTGCTGTCCTGACATCAGTTGCAGCGGCGCTTGCCTCGAACTGGCCCGTCGCTGGCGAGCGGGCCGTGCGCGGGTTCTCGCTGGTGAATCACGCGCTGGTGCTGAGCGATGCCGGGCGGTTCGAGGAAGCGGCGGCCGAGGCGGCGCGGGCGATCGCGTCGAGTGGCGGCGGCGATGAGGTTGATGCGCGGCTGGCGCGTGCGTTCGCGCTCACCGAGCTTGGGCGGCTGGAGGAAGCGCTTGGCGAGTATCAGCACGCGGCGGCGGGGGACCCGTCGCACGGGCCGGCGCTCCGCGGCGTGGGGGATGTGCTGCTGCGGCTCGGGCGCGCGGAGGAGGCGGCCGAGCCGCTGCGGCGTGCGGCGGAGCTTGATCCGCGCGATGCGGTGGCGCTGAATCTGCTCGGCTCCGCGCTGGGGCAGAGCGGCCAACTGGGCGAGGCGCTGGCGGCGCTGCAGCGCGCGGTGACGATTGACCCGCGTTTGGCGCGAGCGTGGGTGAACATTGGGAACGTGTACCTCGGCGCGGGTCGCGCGGCGGACGCGGCAGCGGCGTACCAGCGTGCGGCGGAGATCGAACCCGCGAGCGCCGACGCATGGAGTAATCTCGGGGCCTGCCGGGCGATGATGCGCGAGTGGGATTTGGCGGCGGCGGCGTACCGGCGCGCGATTGAGATCGACCCCTCGCGCGCGGAGGCGCGCGCGGCGCTTAAGGAAGTCGAGCGGCTGCGGGAGACGGAGAAGCGATAGGCACGGATGAAAGCAGTGGGTTGAGGAGAGACAGGCGGGACGCCTGTGCCACGAGGTTCAGAAGAGGATCGAGCACAACACGCCGAGCAACACTGTGAATGCACCCGCCGCGACAACCCGTGACCGCTCGTTCCGATGGTGGATCGTCGGCGTGGTGCTGTTCGCGGTCGCGCTGCGCGCGGGGTATCTCGCGGAGATCGCGGACATTGGATTCTGGAACGTGCCGCTGGGCGATGCGGCGATCTATGCGAAGCGGGCGTCGGAGATCGCGGCGGGGGACTGGAAAGGCCCGGCGGATTTCGTGCATGCGCCGCTGTATGCGTATGTGATGGCGCTGCCGAGGATCGCGGGGCTGACGGAACTGGTGTGGGTGCGGGTGATGCAGATCGGCATGAGCGCCGTGAGCCTGGCGCTGGTGATGCTGCTGACGCGGCGGCTGTTCGATCGTCGCTCGGCGATCTTCGCGGGGTTTCTGTACGCGGTGCTGCCGAGCGCGATCTACTTTGATGGGCTGATCGAGAAATCGAGTTTGGCGGTGCTGCTGACGATGGGGATGCTCGCGGCGGCGTTCGCCGGCGCGAGAAATGGCCAAATCGCAAATGGGCAAATGGCAAATCAGAGTGCGCCGCGCGCGGGGCTGATGTCACTGGTGTGGTGGTTGCTGGCGGGCGCGATGCTGGGGTTATTGGTGCTGACTCGGCAGAATGCGCTGGCGCTGGTGCCCGTGTTGATGGTCATGGCGGTGATCGGCGGCGGCGGTGCATCGGCTGCGTCGAAGACCGCTCACCCCCGTTCGCGACTCGCTTGGCGCGCTACTGCGGCGGCGCTGGTGATCGTGGGGTTTTTCGCGGCGGTGTCGCCGTGGATGATCCGCAACAAGCAGGTGATCGGCGACTTCGTGGTCTCCACGCCCAACATGGGGCAGAATTTCTGGATGGGCAACGATGCGCGGAGCACCGGCACGTATCTGTCGTTCACGCGCGGCAAGGTGAACCCGGAGCATGAGCAGGCCGAGTGGGTGAAGGAAGCGCAGGCGGCGACCGGGCGGACGATGAGCGCGAAAGAAGTCTCCGATTGGTACTTCGCGCGCGGCTTGAAGTTCATGCGCGAGCAGCCGATGGACTGGCTGAAGCTCACGGGCAAAAAAATCCTGATGACCATCGGCGCTTACGAGCTGCCCGACACGGAGGACTATTACCTCTACGCGCGACACTCGGCGATGCTGCGCACGTTTGATGTGGTGCTGCACTTCGGGGTGCTCGTGCCGATGGCGGCGGCGGGGATCGTGCTGACGGTTCGTGATTGGCGAAGGCTGTGGCCGCTGTACGCGTACCTGCTGATCACGATTCTTTCGGTGGCGGCGTTCGTGGTGTTCGCGCGATACCGCTTCCCGCTGGCGCCGGTGCTGGTGATGTTCGCCGCGGGGGGGATCAGCGCGGTGCTGCCGCGGGGGAGGGGCAGGGAATCAAAGGGCCAAATAGCAAATCGGCAAGTGGCACATGAAGAACTGCACCCTGCGGCGGGTGGGCGTGGCCGTGCGATTGGGGCGGCGGCAGTGGTGATCGGCGCGATCGCCGCCGCGAATGCTCGGGTGTACGCATCGCGGGGCGTGGATGCGGTCGCGTTCAGCAATCATGCGGATGCGCTGGTGAATTCGGGGCGCGTGGAAGATGCCATCGCGGAGTATCGAAAGTCGCTTGTTCTGGATGATGCCGACGCGGAGACGCACGCGGGGATGGGCGGGGCGCTCGCGCGGCTGAGCCGCTTTGATGAGGCGCTGCCGCACTTCGACCGGGCCGCGCGTCTCGCGCCCGGGTTCGCGCGGGCGCACGCCGGCGCGGGTCGGGCGCTGATGTTCATGGGGCGCCCGCAGGACGCGGAGCGCGCGCTGCGTGAGGCGGCGCGGCTGGACCCGGACGATCTCGAAACGATGGAACTGCTCGGCTGGGCGCTGGGGTCGACGGGGAAGATCGCCGAAGCCACGCCGATGTTGGAGAAGGCGCTGGCGACGGGGCGCGCGGGTGCGCAGACGTATCTGAACCTGGGCAACGTTCGCGCCATGAGCGGGCGATTTGATGACGCGCGCCAGTTGTTCGAGCAGGTGCTCGAACGCGAGCCGCGGAACGCGGATGCGCTGACGAGCCTCGCGATCCTGAGCGCGCAGACCAACCGCTGGCCTGACGCGGCGGCGTGGGCGAAGAAAGCGATGGAAGTGGATGCTTCGCGCGAGGTTCTGCGGCAGATTCTCGATGAAGCACGATCCCGCGGCGTGCCGACGGGGCCGTAAGTGTTCCGTCACTCGCTGACAGTGGATCGACTTACGCCACGGCCATGCGGCGGAGGTCGCCGCCCGAGTTGCGGGTCGAGATCATGGCGTACTGCAATGACTCACCGGGGCACTCGGTCGAGGCCCATTCGCGGTGGGTCTTCACGTTGCTCAGCGGCACGCGGTGCGTGCGCATCTGCTCGGCGACGAACTGATTCAGCCGCGCGAGCTGCACGCGGTTGGGAGTCTGTTCGTTGTAGTTGCCCAGCACGCAGATGCCGAGGTTGCCGGGGTTCTGGCCCTTGACGTGCGCCCCCTGCCACTGGAGGGGGCGGCCCTGCCAGACACGCCCGGCGGGGTCGATCAGGTAGTGGTAGCCGATGTCGCCGAAGGGCTCGCCCGGGCGGTTGAGGTGCGACTTTCGGATCATTTCGAGCCGGGCGGCGGCGGCGGCCTGCGAGGTGTTGGTGAAAGCGTTGATGCCGTCGTGGTGCACGGTGATGTAGCCGTACGGGCGGTCGGCGCGGTTCATCCGGTTGGCGATCTGCCCGCCCCGCGCCCACGCGGTGCGCGGCAGGACGCCGGTGGGGACCACGTCGGTCGGCGCCTGCGGCATGGGCTTGGGCTGCGCCGGTGCGCTGAAGGTGTTCTTCTTCGCCGCGTTCGCGAGCGGGTCGCGCGGCCAGTTGATATCGGGGAGCCCCTGCGCGAACTCGGGCTCGTTCGAGCCGCCGCCCGAGGCGCACCCGCCGAGGAACGCCGACGCGCCGGCGAGCAGGACCAGGCCCGACACGCCGCGGCGGAGGAGATCGCGCCGGGACAGTTCGAATTCACTTGGGGGATTTTTCACCACGTTTTGATCGGTCCTTCGGGGCGCGATTCTGCATTCTGCGCGTGATCGCCGCGCGATCGGTATCGTACCCCTCCCGATCGCGCGGAGAAGCGCTGATTTCCCGGTATTTTGCGGACGCTCATCGCCCCCCGCCCGGCATCGAAGCCGGATGGTCACACTGGGCGAACCGATCACGAGGCAGGGAGAGCATCGGTCGATGAATGGTCCAGCCGTGGCTTCCAAACACTATCTTTCCAGCACTGGAAAACCCCGCCCGGACGCGCCCTTGGGCGCGGAACTGCGGGTCGGATCGGCCCACTTCGGCGTCTTTGCGCACGCGGACGCCGTGCGGCTTCGGTTGGTTCATCCCGGAACCCGGGAGAGCGTGGTTCACACGCTGAAGCCCGTCGCCGCCGAGCCTGGGGTGTGGCAGGTCGAGGTGCCGGGTGACTGGCTCGGCTGGTCGTACAGCTATGAACTCGATCGCGATGGGCGGACGCTGACGGAGATCATCGACCCGCGCGCCCGGCTGGTTCGGCACGGGCGGGGGTACATCGTTCAGGAGCGCAGCCGTGTCTCGCCGCGCCCGAAACTCGACCCGGCCGAGGCGATCATCTACGAACTGCACATCCGCGATTTCACCCGCGATCCCTCATGTGGCGTGCGAGCCGACTGGCGCGGGAAGTACCTCGGGCTCGCCGAGCCGGGCACGCGGCTCGACGGCACGGAACTTTTGACCGGGCTGGATCACATTCTTGAACTGGGCGTGAATGTGGTGCAGCTGATGCCCGTGCATGCCTTCGCCATGCCGTACCACCCGGAATACGAGTGGGGCTACATGCCCACGGACTACCAAGCGCCGCACCCCGGATATGCGTCGAGCGTGGAGCTCGACGCGCCGATCCGGGAGTTCAAGCAGCTCGTCTCGGCGCTGCACGAGCGGGGGCTGCGTGTCACGCTCGACGTGGTCTTCAACCACACCTATGAGTTGTGGCCCAGCCGGCTGCACAGCTTCATGGCCCTCGCGCCGCGCGAGTATTTCCGCTTTCAAGATGACGGTACGCCCTGGAACGGCGCGCTCTGCGGCAACGAGTTCCGCAGCGAGTCCGAGCAGGGCCGCCGGTTCATCGTCGAGACGTGCAGGCTCTGGGTCGAAGAGTTCGGCGTCGACGGCTTCCGCTTCGACCTCATGGGGCTGATCGACCGCGAAACGATGGACCATGTCCGGCGCGAATTGCACGCGATCGACCCGACGATCCTGATCTACGGCGAGCCGTGGACCGCTGGCCCGACGCCCGTCGAGGGCGAGAAGAAGGGCACGCAGCGCGGCAGGAACATCGGCGTCTTCAGCGATGAATTCCGCGACGCGTTCCGGGGGAATGTCTTCGATCTGGCGAACGTCGGCTTCCTGGCCCGCGGGCAGAACGCGGAGTGGGTCAAGAAAGGCATTCTTGGCGGCGTGACGAGCTTCAGCGACTCGCCGCTGGAATCGATCAACTACATCGAGTGCCACGACAACCACACGCTGCTCGACCGGCTCGAAGCCGGCTCGCGCCATTTTTCGCACGGGCACGACGGCACGCTCGGGCTCTCTGACGAAGACAAACTGAAGATGAGCGCGCTCGGCTCGCTGGCGTTGATGACCAGCCAGGGCACGCCCTTCCTGCACTCGGGGCAGGAGTTCGGGCGCACGAAGAGCGGGCACGAGAACAGCTACAACCTCGGGGACCAGATCAACAACATCCGCTGGGCCGACAAGCGCGAGCGGGCGGCGCTGTACGAGTTCCACCGCGACGCCGTGGCGCTGCGCCGGGCGCACCCGATGTTCCGGCTGTCATCGAAGGACGATGTGCTGCGCGCGGTGGAGTTCCTTGATGACCATCTGGGTCTGAGCGTGCCGCGGGGCTGCGTGGCGTTCCGCGTGACGGACGTGACCGGCCGCGACCCGTGGCGCGAAGCGGTGGTGGTGCTGAACGGGACGGCTGAGGTCGCGTGGGTGGCGCTCCCCGAGGGCGCGTGGTCGGTGCAGGCGCTGGGCGGCGGGGCGCAGCTCGGCAAGGATGGTTCAGCGAAAGAGTGGCTTGAGGTGCCGGCGCATTCGGGGGGGGTGTTGTACCGAGCGCGATGAAGTGCCTTGTATACTGCTGAGATATGAGCAATCAGACGGATGGGGTGGACGATCTGGCCGCGCTCGAGCGATTCGTGATCGAGAACGATGATCTGCTCGAACTCGAGCAGATCATCGGTCGTTTCAATGTCTTTGATGCTCTTGGGGTGGTTACGGCCGAGATCAAGCACTCCAACTTCCTCGCGTGGTTGCTCGACCCGGGGGAGTCGCACGGACAGGGCGACTTGTTCCTTCGTGCTTGGCTTCTCGATCTTGTTCGCTGTGCCCGTGAGCAGGGAATCGAGCCGCCCATCGATGCCATTGATCTAGATGGATCAGAGCTTCGAGGTATCGAGGTACGCCGCGAGCACGAACGCATCGACCTGCTCATCACGGGCAAAGAGCCCGCATTCGTCATTGCCGTGGAGAACAAGCTCCGCGCCGGCGAGCACGGAGACCAGTTGGCCCGGTATCAAAGCTGGGTGAACTCGGCGTACCCCGATGCGCGTCGGATGTACGTTTACCTGACGCTCGCCGGCCAGACTCCGAGTGAGTTGGGGTGGGTGTGCTACTCCGCACCGCAGCTTCACCGTGTTCTTTCCCGTACAAGACGAAGCTTTGGCAGCAGTATCGGCAACGACGTCAGTGTTTTCCTAGATCACTATCTGAGCTTGCTGGATACCCGTCTCATGGACAACAAGAATATTGAATCTCTTTGCCGCAAGATATACACGAATCATCGCGCGGCTATTGACTTGATATTTCGGCATGTCGATTCAACGTCGTCTCCTGTGCTTCGCGCCGCTCAAGACGCGCTCGATGCCCGCGCGGATCGATGGCAGCAGGTCACGACCGGAAGAAAGACTGTCGATTTTTACCATCGCGACCTCATCGGTCACGCGCCACGGAAGCGCAGCGATGGTTCTCCGGGAAGTTGGATTTACTGGACTTTCAATCTTTGGACGGAGCAGACGCTTAGTTGCAACATGTGCGTTTTCAAGTGCCCAGATCCCGAGTGGAGAAAGCGATTTCTCGCTCGTGTGACTCGAGATCGCGCGGAGTTCGGATTGAAAGTCTCTCGCAAGGGTATGGCGACAGATGGATGGGCGAGTCTCGGCCGGAAGCCGCTGTACAGCTGGGGTTCCGAGGAGGAACCGGATGCCATCAAAGCACGCCAAGCGATGGATGCGTATCTGGACCACTGGGAAAGGCAGCTCCCCAAATTGATTGCCGTGATCCACGAAGCCAAATAAAAACCGGGCGAAGATTTCGCCCGGTCGGTGAATCAGTCATTGGGATGCTGGCTCGCTGCTTAGCCGCCCTTCGCCATGCGTTCCGCCTTCTTGCGCGCGTCGTCGAGCGTGCCGACGTACATGAACGCGCCCTCGGGCAGGTCGTCGCCCTCGCCGTTGCAGAGGCGCTCGAAGGAGTCGATGGTTTCATCGAGCCCCGAGTCGACGCCCTTGAAGCCGGTGAACTGCTCGGCGACGTGGAACGGCTGGCTGAGGAAGCGCTCGATCTTGCGGGCGCGGGCCACGATGAGCTTGTCGTCGGGCGAGAGTTCGTCGACGCCGAGGATCGCGATGATGTCCTGCAGTTCCTTGTAGCGCTGGAGGATCTGCTGCACGCGGCGGGAGACCTTGTAGTGCCGCTCGCCGATGATCTGCGGGTCCATGATTCGGCTGGTGGAGCCGAGCGGGTCGACGGCGGGGTAGATGCCCTTCTCGGCGATGCCGCGGGCCAGCGTCACGAACGCGTCAAGGTGAGCGAAGGTCGTCGCGGGGGCCGGGTCGGTCAGGTCGTCGGCGGGCACGTAGATCGCCTGCACCGAGGTGATGGCGCCCTTTGCGGTCGAGGTGATCCGCTCCTGAAGCTCGCCCATCTCCGTCGAGAGCGTCGGCTGATAACCGACCGCGCTCGGCATACGCCCGAGGAGCGCCGACACTTCCGAACCCGCCTGCGTGAAGCGGAAGACGTTATCGACGAACATCAGCGTTTCGCGGCCGGACTGGTCGCGGAAATCCTCGGCCATGGTGAGCGCCGAGAGCGCGACGCGGAGACGCGCGCCGGGCGGTTCGTTCATCTGGCCGAAGACCATCGCCACCTTGTCGAGCACGCAGGCGGTCTTGCCCTGCGCGTCGGTGTACTGGGCTTCCTTCATTTCGCGCCAGAGGTCGTTGCCCTCGCGGGTGCGCTCACCCACGCCGGCGAACACGCTGTAGCCGCCGAAGTTCTTGGCGACGCGGGCGATCATTTCCTGGATGATGACGGTCTTGCCGACGCCGGCACCGCCGAAGAGCCCGATCTTGCCGCCGCGGACGAAGGGGCAGAGGAGGTCGATGACCTTGATGCCCGTGACGAGGATTTCGGTCTTGGGGTTGAGGTCGGAGAACTCGGGCGCCGGCTGGTGGATCGCGCGCATGCGGCCAGCCTTCACCGGGCCGGCCTGATCGACCGGCTCGCCGAGGAGGTTGAACACGCGGCCGAGGACTTCCTCGCCCACCGGCACGGAAACGGGCCCGCCCTGATCGTCGCACTTCATGCCGCGCGAGAGCCCGTCGGTGGAGCCGAGCGCGACGCAGCGGACGCGCCCGCCGCCGAGGTGCTTCTGCACCTCACCGACGACCTTGAGCTTGCCGACGCGGGTGTCGGCTTCGATCTTGATCGCGTTGTAGATGTCGGGGAGCTGGTCCTCGGCGAACTGGGCGTCGAAGGTCGAGCCGATGACCTGAGTGATGGTGCCGGCGCTGGGCATGGTGGCTGGGTCCTCAAGCGGTGTGAACAGGGAATGAACCCGCCGCCCGGGCCGTCTGGCGGCCGGGCGAAAGGGGCGCACAAGATAGCGGAATCCACCGCCCCGGCCAAGCGGCCGGAATGAGGAAGAAGCCACGGATGACACGGATGCACACTGATTCGGAGAAGCCCGGAAATTGCCGCAGACGGCACGGACAAGCCCTGTTTCAAGAAGAAGACCGTTCGGATTCCGTCTGAGCGTGTCTGTGTCCGACTGTGGCAAACCTCTTGTCTTAATCTGTGTCCATGCGTGGCTTCTTTGTCTTGCGCCTTTTAATAGGAAATTGTTAGGGTATATAGGCACGTCAGCGGAGCGAATCGCAGTCTGCTTGCATGCAAGGCAGAACCGGATGCTCCGAACAACGCTATACTGTTGCACAGTCCGCCCGGTCGCTGTTGGGCCTTGTTACGCCCGGCGTGCTGACCGAACGGCGGTGAGTGTCGCGGCGTCACAACCCGGATCGGCTGACTCGTCACCGAACCCCGCGACCAACTCATTCCACAACCGACCGCCCCATGTTCGTCCGCGCCGTCCGCTCGCGCTGCGCTTGCGCTGCAAGCAGATCGCGATCCCGGCCGCGGCTCGTGAGATTCACCCCCATGTCCCTGCTCTCGTCGCTGTCCGTCCTCAACCCGCTGCAACGCACCGCCCTCGCCGACCCGCCCGGAGTTTCCGCGGGTGGCGCGAGCGGTTTGCCCCGCGCCCCTGCGCCCCCCGTACGCCCCGCCGCTCGCCCGCGCCCCGCCGTGCGCCCGTCCGTGCCGACGAAGACCAAGACCGGCGTCGCGGTCATCATCCCCGCGTACAACGAGGCGGCGAGCATCGCCGACACCATCGAGAGCGTGAAGCGCCAGACGGTCCGCCCCGATGAGATCATTGTCATCGACGACTGCTCGAAGGACCGCACGGGCGACATCGCCCGCGACCACGGCGCGACGGTCGTCCGCACGCCGACGAACACGGGCAACAAGTCGAGCGCGCTGAACTACGGGCTGACGTTCGTCACCAGCGAGATGACGCTCGCGATCGATGCGGACACCGTCCTTGCGGACGACGCGATCGAGAAGCTGCTCCCCGCAATGAAGGAGCCGGACGTCGCCGGCGCCTGCGGCTACGTGATCCCGCGCTTCGTCCGCTCGATCTGGGAACGCGGGCGCTATGTTGAATATCTCTTCGCGTTCAGCCTCTACAAGCCGCTGCAGGATTACTACGAGAAGCCGCTGCTGGCGTCGGGTTGCTTCGCGATGTACCGCACCGAGGTGCTGCGTTCCGTCGGCGGCTGGCCGCACC
This sequence comes from uncultured Phycisphaeraceae bacterium, assembly GCA_964391865.1. Taxonomy (GTDB): domain Bacteria; phylum Planctomycetota; class Phycisphaerae; order Phycisphaerales; family UBA1924; genus DASZQL01. Next base: position 387,581 of record CAYMNQ010000002.1, on the reverse strand, counting down.
GCACGCTGGCGGAAGACATGGACCTGACGTGGAACTGCTACCTCGCGGGCTGGCGCGTCCGGTTTGTTGAAGACGCGGTGTGCTACCCGATCGAGCCGCACAATCTCACGTTCCTTTCGCGCCAACTGCGGCGCTGGAGCGCGGGGTTCATCCAGTGCGTGAAGGTCCACTGGCAGGATGTCGTGCACGTTCCCTTCCTGCGGAACGTGGTGATGATCGGCCTGTGGGACGCGACGCTGTGCGCGCTGGCGTTCCTGGTGCTGCTGCCGCTGCTGGCGATCTTTGTCAGCCCGATCTTCCTGCTGGGCTACTTCATCGACATCCCCGCGATCCTCGTGCCCGTGCTGCGCAAGGCGCACCAACGCGGCGAGGTGAAGCAGGCGCTCGCCAGCCTGCCGGGCTTCTTCCTGATCCGTTTCATCAACTCGTACTACGTACTCCGCGCGGTGTGGACGGAGTTCATCATGCCCAGCCAATCGGTGCGCGTGTTCCAGAAGGGGCACTAAGAGCTGTCAGCTTTCAGAGGTCAGCGATCAGCCAGAACAAGACGCGGCAAGGCGGCGTCTGTTCTCAAGCTTCAAGCCTCAAGCCTCAAGCCCCAAGCCTCATCTTTGCTCAAGGCTCAAGTCTCACCCCTCAGGACTCACTCCCAATGGTCGTCGGAATGCCCGGAACTGGAATCGGTGGTCTGTACTACTTCATCATGATCGCGCTGATGCCGGTGCGTGAGCTGTGGTTCGTGATGCAGGGGAAGTCGTCGCTCGCCCGCTGGAAGTTCATCGGCACGCAGTGGGCGATGCTCGCGGGCATCCTGTTCTGCATGTGGGCGGCGATGATTCTGATCAAGCTGGGCCTGCACGCGCTGGGCATCGACGCGAGCCAGACGCTGGCGGCCCTGCGTCCCGGCGCCTCGGCGGCGGCGGTGGCGGAAGACACCAACGCGTTCTTCGCCAAAGCGGCGTGGGCGTCTTTGCTGAGCCTGGGCGGGTGCCTCGTGGTGGTGCAGGTGCTGCGGTTCTCGATCGCGCGGCGCCGCCCGCTGCCGAAGCGACCTTTGATTCAAGAGTGAACGCAATGGGCGTTAGAGGCGTCTGAAAGTCATTGCCCCGAGCACCTCACCGGCGGCCACGGTAGTCAATCGGTGCCTTCCCTCGCCACGTATTCAGAGTGCTTGCAGTCTTTGCGCTGAATAAACTCTGCGCATGACGTATTCGCTCGAATCCGAGAACCCCGGTGAGGGACATGAAGCCGATTTCTCGCTCGGCAACGAAGAGTTGATCGCTTCCATCTCCGCGCACATCGAGGGCACAATCGGTCCGGTCAGCTCTGTCCTCCACGAGATCATTTCGCCGCTGGTTCATGTCGACCTGCACATCGTCGCGCCGGGCAAGGATCGCCATTTCTGGCTCATCGTCACGTCCGGCATGAGTGAGCAACCGCAGCGCGTTCCAGCGGGCCATGATGAGTTTCAGCACGTCGAACTCTGCGCGATGATTCCCGCGGATCGGCCTGGCAAGTCCGACCTGAGCGAGGATCCTCGCTTTGCATGGGCCGCGAGCGCCATGAAGATGATCGCGCGCTATCCGCACGCAACTGGCGCTTTCGTCGGCTATGGACACACACTCGACTTCGCTCTGCACGCCAAGACAGGCGGAATGCCGGATTCTCCGTTTACGGGAGCGCTGCTCTACGAGCCGCGCGGGGTCAACCCGACTTTCCGCACGCTCCTACTCGATGATCGAAGAGTCCTGTTCCTGCAGCTAGTCCCTCTTTATCCAGACGAAGTTGAGTACAAGCTCAAAAAAGGAAGCAAGGCGCTGTCCGATCAAGTCAAGCGCTTCGATGCCCCGGCGCATGATCTCTTCAAGTTTGATCGCCCGAACATCGCGCGACTCCGCCGATTCGGTCTCTTCTAACGCGTCCGGGCATTGTCCTCGGTCTCGCCTTCCCCGTCTCTGTGCGTTGACTCTTCGCGGCGCGCTTACACTGCCCGCATGACGATCCCCTCGCTCGAACCCTCCGAGTGCCGCGTGCTGGGCGTCCTGATCGAGAAGGCGCAGACCGTGCCGGCGCAGTACCCGCTGACGCTGAACGCGCTCGTGACGGGCTGCAACCAGAAGAACAACCGCGACCCGCTGGTGAACTTCGACGAGGACATCGTCCTCGGCGCGGTCGACGGCCTGCGCCGCAAGGAACTGGTCCGCGAGGCGTTCCTCTCCGGCAGCCGCGTGCCCAAGTACCGGCACGTCGTGCGCGAGGTGCTTCAGATCAGCATGGCGGAGATGGCGCTGCTGGCGGAGTTGCTGCTGCGCGGGCCGCAGTCGCTGTCGGCGTTGCGCTCGAACGCCGCGCGGATGATGCCGCCCACCGATCACGCGCTGGCGACGAACGAATCCACGCAGGCGGTGCTCGACGCGCTGCGCACGCGGGCCGAGCCGCTGGCGAAGCTGCTGCCCGTGGTGCCCGGCTCGGGCGTGCGTGTCGCGCGCTACGCGCAGCTGATCTGCCCCGACCTGCACCCGCTCGACGCGCCAGGCGGCGGACATGACGACACGGCCCACGCGCCGGAGGTGCATCGAAGCCACGTTGCGGTTTCGGCCCCGGCGTCGGCGGCGCTCGTCGAGCGCGTCGGCGCGCTGGAGGCGGAGTTGTCGGCGGTGAAAGCAGCCGTACGGAAACTGGCGGCATCGCTGGGCGAGCGGGTTGATCTGCCTGAGTGAAGGCGGCTGCGCGTGCCGTGGCCGATGCTTTGTTGGGCCACGATGAGCCCTCGCCGAGGCGCACGACATGGCCGAGCAGAGCCTGAGCCATGGCACCCCCGACACCCCCCGCACGGAGGACACGAGCTAGCAGTTGAAGCGGATGATGGAGCACTGGTTGCAGAGCCAACCAGTGGCACCCTCGGATGACCAACTCAGGGCGCGGTACTCTGAGTTCATGCCGCGATCACTCGTCATCTCATTGTGTGCGCTGGTCGGCGTGGCGTCGTGCACGTCGAGCCCCGCGGTGACGGAGCTGCGCGTCACCGCCGACGAGTACCCGCGCGCGTTCCAGGCGGCCAAAGATGTGCTGCGCAATGCTTCGTTCGAGCTCGACCGCGTGGATGCGTCGGCGGGGATCATCACGACGGTGCCGCGCCCGTGGGCTGGGTTCATGACGCCCTGGGTGCCGCACGCGACGGGCGGGCGCTCCGCGCTCGAGGGGTTCGCGCAGAACGAGCGGCGCGTCGCGCGCGTCCGGTTCGAGCCGAGCGATCAAGCCAACGCCGAGTCGAGCGACCGCATCGCACGCGTGGAGGTTGATGTCGAACACGTCGAGCGCCCGGGCCGGCGCGTGAGCGTTGCGTCGGCACGCCTGACCAGCCAATGGACCGACCCGCGGTTGCTGAATCAAGGCTTACAGCCGAGTTACGCGTACTCGTCGGCGGCGGACCCGGACCTCGCTGCGCGTCTCTTGCGCGAGGTGACGGATCGGATGTCGGCGAACGATGAAACGGCGCCGCCGACGCCGTGAGTGAGTGTGCGGCCGCGAGCGCGGCAGAATTCGTGCGGGCGAAGTTTGATTATTCCGGCGTTAAAACGCCTGATTCTCATGTCTGCCCGCATGTCCGATGCGGCACGCGAGATTGATGGAACTCTCGCCCACCCGCATCGTATTGTGATGCCCGGAAGGGGGTAGCGTCCCCGGGCAATCAGGGGGCTGCATCGGCATCCCACGCGACCCGCATGGGGGAGTTTGCCGATATACACTGCGTATTCGTTCTTGTTTCTTTCCTTTCCATGATTGAAAGGCTGAGACCAATGTTGATTGATGTCGGTTTGAGTCCGGGGCATGTCGCCCTGGCGGCGGAACTCTCCGCCGCGACGTGTTCCCTTCCGGCGATCGCCACGATGGAATGGTGCGACGACGCGGCCCGGGCTCTCCGGGCGTTGCGGGCGAGCGCGATCGTGTCGGTCGCGATTGTTCATCTGAGCGACACCGGCGCGATCGCGCAGGTGGAAGCGGTCGGCGCCGCGGGCCACGACGCCCAGGGGCGCGACGTTTCGGGCGAAGCGCTGCTGCCGCTGCACGCCCCGTCGCTCGATTGGTCGTTGCCCCCTTGGGGTGAGCCGGCGGGGGGCCCGCGCGTCGGCGTGCTGCGTGACTTGCCGGGGTTCGATCGCTTCTCTGGGAGCGACGGCGCGCGGCGCTGGTCGCGCCTCGGCGCGTCGGACTTTCTTGTCGGCGTGGTAAAGATGCCGGGGAACGTGCCCGGGCGCACGCTGGTGGTGCAGTTCGGCGTGGGGATGTCCGGGAAGAGATTCGAGAACGCGGACGCTGCGGTGCTGGCGGGCGTGCTCACGCCGCTGGTCGCGCGGGCGTCGCTCGCGTTCGGGCCTGACGTGACGAACGCGCTCAGCCGGCTGACGCACCGCGAGCGCGAGGTGCTCGACCACCTGACGCTGGGCAAAAGCGTGAAGGAGATCGCCGCCGACCTGGCGCGTTCGCCGCACACGGTCCACGACCATGTGAAGTCGCTGCACCGCAAGCTGAAAGCGACGAGCCGGGGCGAACTGATCGCCCGAGCGCTCGGGCACATCGCCGCCTGCGGCACGGACGCCCCCGCTCGGGCCTTCCGCCTCGACGGAGCCGTGAGCGACATCGGTCCGGCGCCCGTGATCGTCACGCGCCCGGCGCTGGCATCGGCGTGAATCACCCTGAACACAAGGGAAGCTGAAGCGACTGGTGGACTCGCGGTTCGGTGCGCGCCCCGATCACTCTGTACGAACCACACGCCTGCCTGCGCGGGCGTGTTTCATTTCATCATCGCGAACGATTCACGGGCAGGACTGTGCCCAGTTGGTGATCACCGCGGCGAGGTCGCTGAGCCCGATCATGCCGTTGCCGTCGAGGTCCGATTCGGGCGGGGCGGGCGGGACCGTGAATGTCCAGTTGCTCGTGACAAGCGCGATGTCGCTCAGGCCCACGAACCCGTCGCGGTCGGCGTCGCCCGCGAGGGTTACGCGGAGTTCGACGGGCGTGGTGCCCGCGTTGCCGCAGGCGTTCAGCGCGATGCAGTCATAGGAGCCTCCGTCCGCGGCGGCGACGCCGGTGATCGTAAGCATCGCGCTCCCGCTGCCGCTGATGATTGAGCCGAAGCCCGTCGGGCCGTCGGTGAGGTCGACTCCGTTCCGGCGCCAGCGGTACGAGATCGTCGGCGTGCCGACGGCGGCGGCGGCGAAAGCGGCGTCCGTGCCGGGGCAGGCATAGGTGATTGTCGGTGATTGCGAGAACGCCGGGCGCGCAAGGCAGTCGGCACGGAACAGCCACGCTTCCTGCTGCCCCGCCGGGTTCGTGCCCCAGCCGATGATCGCATCGCCCGCCGCGCTGACATCACGCGCGGCGGTGAGCGTCCAGCCGGTGAGGTCGATGCCGAAATCGTCCTCGATCACGTTCTTGAGGCGGCGCATGCCGTCCGCTTGCGTCCACAGGAACGCTTCGTCGCCGATCGCGCTGGTGCCCTGCCCGACAATGACCGTCGCGTCGTCGCTGATCGCGTAGGCGGAGCTCTTGAAGACGCCGCCGGGCAGATCACCCAGCGCCGTGGGGTCGTTGTTGATCCAGTAGACGGCTTCGCCCACGCCGGGGATGCGCTCGGTGTCTGGTGATGATGCCGTGCCGACGCTGACGGTGCCCGAAGCGGTCGTGCCGAAGGCTTCCGCGTAGCCGATGGTGCCGGGGAAGAAGCGGAAGTCGCCCGTGCCGACGACCCAGTTGATGGCGATCCAGGGCGAGGTGCCGGCGCGGTCGCCGCGGCCGACGCGGTAGAGCCCGTCGGCGCGCATGCCGAAGACGCGGGCCGCCATGGCGAGCGGCGCGGGGATGAGCGGCAGAAGCGCGGGTGAGGTACCGGTCCAGACGGTGGCGCGCTGGATGGTGCCAGGGTCGAGCCCGCCGAAGTGCGTCACGCCGCCGGCGATCATGCCGTTGCGTGAGACGGCGTCGGCGCGCGACCACGTGGCGCCGGCGAACGGGCCGGGCGGCAGTTCGACGAGCGCACCTGGGGCGGGGAGCGTGAGCGTGAAGCCGCGCTCTTCGCCCGTGCTGATGGTGCCGAAGCCGACGATGACGGAGCCGTCGCCCGAGCAGTCGGTCGCTTCGCTGTTGAACGGGCCGCCGGCGAAATCACCCAGCGGCGTGAGCACGCCGGCGCGCCACATGCACGCTTCGATCCCGCTGGCGGATGTCGAGGCGCCGACGATGGTGGTGCCGTCGGCGCTGATGGCGTTCGCGCGGCTCATCGCCGCGCCGCCCGGCAGGTCGCCCAGCGGCGTGAACGACGGCGCGCCCGCGAACGCGGGAGCAACGATCAGCAGAACAGTGGGGGCGATGGGTCGCACGGCGTCTCTCTCCGGGTGCGCGGTCGGGAACTGAAGTGTTCCCGCGCCGCGCTCCCGAATCAAGACCATCGGCGAGATTCAGTCCATTCTGCGGCGGCGCAGGGCGAATGCCAGGCCCGAGAGCGCCATCACGCCGGTCCCCGGCGTGGGGACCACGGTGATGAACGCCGGCGCGCTGATGCCGCCCAGCCCGCCCTGGATGAAGATGTCGACGAAGGCGCCGGTGTTCTCGTTGTAGCGCAGGATCCGGCTGGTGGTTGAGGAGCCGACGTAGAGGTAGCCGTCGTTGCCGAACGCCATGCCGATGGGCTGGCTCAGCCCGCCCGAACTGGGAGCGACGAAATTGCCGAGGAACGCGCCGCTGCCCGCGTCGTAGCGGCGGACGGAGTTGGTTGTTTCGCTGGTGACGTACATCGACCCGTTGCGGAACTCGATGACGCGCGGTCGCTGGATGGAGGAGACGAAGGCGCCGAGGAACGAGCCGTCGTCGCCGCTGTACTTGAGGACCTGGTTGGTGTTGTAGCTGGGGACGTAGAGGTTGCCGTCGGGACCGAAGACGGTGCCGTTGTCCGGCCCGGAGAGCCCGCCCGAGCCGGCGGAGACGAAGGTGCCCATGGGCGCGCCGGTGCTGCCGTTGAACTTCACGACGTTGTTGAAGCCGAAGTTGGCGACGTAGAGGTTGCCCTCGTTGTCCCAGGTCAGCCCGGTGGGGTTGTTGAGCCCGCTGGCGCCGCCGGCGATGAAAGTGTCGATGAACGCGCCGGTGGTGGCGTTGTAGCGCTTGATCGCGTGGTTCTCTTCGCTGACGACGTAGAGCGTGTTGCCGTCCGGGCCGAGGCGCGTGCAGAGCGGGCGCGACAAGCCGCCCGAGAGGTCGAGCGGCGCGATGAACGCGCCCTGCGGCGTGTAACGACCGACCCGGCTTGTGCCGAAGCTGGTCACGAGAATCTCGGCGGCCCACGCGGGCGCCGCCTGCGCGCCCAGCGAACCCACCACCAACAACAACACCGACTTCATGATGCGCATCTCACTGACTCCTCAATCAAGCCCACGACACGACGGATTCCCAGCACAATCACGCTCATTCCCGTTCACGTTCGCCCACGCCCGCGTCCCTTGGACGGGCGGCGGAAGCGGTCGATCAGCCATTCCTTGCCCGCCGATGCGGGTGATTCGAAGACACACAACCGCTCGGCGATCGCGGCGAAGCGCGGGTCCGCGCCGAGGTCCGACGAGCGCAGCGCGGCGAGCAGAAAGTCCGAGCTCAGCCCGGTGAACGAGGTCCACGCGAGCAGCGGGTTCTCGGTCCAGTGGGCGGCGAGCAGCTCGCCCGCGCCGTGCTCGAAGAGCGCTTCGAGCTGCTCGCGCCCGTCGGAGCTGATGACGAGCCACTCGCCCGGCGCGTGCCGGATGGCGTCCACGCCGCGCGGGTCGATCGCGATGTCGGCGCCGGGCAGCGCGATCGGCGCGAACGCCTTGATGCCGATGCGCACGCCGCGCGCGATGGCGGCTTCCAGCGGCGCGATGACCTCCCGCGCCATGCCCGGGGTGAGATTGACGAGCAGGAACGTCGCGGCGCGGTCGATCATCTCGCGCGCTTGCTCGAACACGAGCCGCCGGTCAGCGATGGTGTAGAGGTGCGTGTCGCGCGACTCTGATTCGACGGGGACGAGTTCCGCCGCCGCCCGGCACGACCGCTCGAACTCGCTCGACGCACGCCGGATCACGGCGCTGATGGAGACCGGGCGCGCCACGCGGTTCCCGGATTCCTCCGACAGGATCGCCGCCCCCTTCGCTTCGAGCCCTTCGAGCGCCTTGTAGACCGAGCCGAAGGGCTTGCCCAGCGCCTGCGCGATGCGGTACCCGCCGGCGGGTGATTCGCTGATGAGGAAGGCGTACACCGCTGCCTCGAGCGGGGCGAAACCGAGTGATTCGAGTGCCGAGACGGATCGCGCCGGGGATGCCCGCCGGGCGGTTTTTGGGTTGAGCATACTATTATTCCTTAAAAGGAATAATACTCAGACGCCTGCCCCGGTCAACCGGTTCCCGTCGGAATCAACGAAAAAAGCCCCGCACGCGGGGTGCGGGGCTCTGATGGTGACGGGTGCGCCGTGACCGATGGTCTTACGGGCTATCGGCCCCAGCGCCGACGGGCTTGGGCTTGTTCTTCTCGCCGTCCCCCCCGCCGCCCGCGTTCTTCCGCGGCGCGGCGACGCCCTCGCCCTTGAAGAGGAGCTTCTCGCCCGCTTCGCCCTCGCCCTCGGCTTTGCTGACGAGAATCGTCGCTTTGCCCTGGAACTCGCCCGAGAGCATGGCTTCGGAGAGCGGGTCTTCGACGTAGGTGCTGATCGCGCGGCGAAGCGGGCGGGCGCCGTAGTCGGGGTTGTAGCCCTTGTCGATCAGGAAGTCCTTCGCCTTCTGATCAAACTCGAGCGACCAGCCCTGCTCGCCGAGGCGCTTGCGGAGCTTGGCGGTTTCGTAGTCGACGATGGTGACGAGGTCTTCCTTGCTGAGGGGCTTGAAGACGATGAGGTCGTCGAGGCGGTTGATGAACTCGGGGCGGAAGTAGCGCTCGACCTCCTTGGTGAGCATCCCCTTGATGTTCTCGAAGTTCGAGCTGCCGTCGCGCTTCGAAAAGCCGAAGCCCCCGCCGCCCTTGATCAGGTCAGCACCGATATTGCTGGTCATAATCAAGATGGTGTTGCGGAAGTCCACGTTGCGCCCGAAGGAGTCGATCAGACGGCCCTCTTCCATGATCTGGAGGAGCATGTTGAAGACGTCGGGGTGGGCCTTCTCGATCTCGTCGAGCAGGACAACGGCGTAGGGTCGCCGGCGGATGCGCTCGGTGAGCTGCCCGCCCTCTTCGTAGCCCACGTAGCCCGGGGGCGCGCCGACGAGGCGGCTGACGTTGTGCTTCTCCATGTAGTCACTCATGTCGAGCATGACGAGGGCGTCCTCGTCGCCGAACATGAACTCGGCGAGCGCCTTGGAGAGCAGCGTCTTGCCGACGCCGGAGGGGCCTACGAAGATGAAGCTGCCCATCGGGCGCTTCGGGTCTTTCAGGCCCGCTCGCGCTCGGCGGATCGCCTTGCTGATCGCTTTGATCGCTTCTTCCTGGCTGACGACCTTCTTGTGCAGCTCGGCTTCGAGCTGGAGCAGGCGCTGGGCTTCTTCCTTCTCGAGACGGGTGAGCGGCACGCCGGTCATCTTGGAGACGACCTCGGCGATGACGTCCTCGTCGACGATGCCGCCGACTTCCTTGGCGCGTTCGCGCCAGTCCTGCTGCGTCTTTTCCTTCTGCCGGCGGAGCTTCTCCGCCTGGTCGCGGAGTTCTGCGGCCTTTTCATAGTCTGCGGCCTTCACCGCCTCGTCCTTCTCGATCGAGAGCTTTTCGATCTGCGCTTCGAGGTCGGCAAGGTCGGGCGGCTTGGTCATGGTCTTGAGGCGGACGCGCGCGCCGGCCTCGTCGATCACGTCGATCGACTTGTCCGGCTGCACGCGCCCGGTGATGTACCGCCCCGAGAGTTCGACGGCGGCTTCGACCGCTTCGTCGGTGATCTTCACGCGGTGGTGGTTCTCGTAGCGCTCGCGCAGGCCCTTGAGGATGAGCACCGTCTGCTCCGGGTTGGGCGGGTCGACAGTGATCGCCTGGAAGCGCCGTGCGAGGGCGGCGTCCTTCTCGATGTACTTGCGGTACTCGTCAAAGGTGGTGGCGCCGATGCACTGGATCTCGCCGCGGGCAAGCGCGGGCTTGAGGACGTTGGACGCGTCGATCGCGCCCTCAGCCCCGCCGGCGCCGACGAGGGTGTGGAGTTCGTCGATGAAGAGGATCAGGTTCTGCGCCCGGCGGACTTCGTTCATGACCGCCTTGATGCGCTCCTCGAACTGGCCGCGGTACTTCGTGCCGGCGACCATCATCGCAAGGTCGAGAACGACGAGGCGCCGGTCCTGCAGCAGTTCCGGCACCTCGTTGTTGATGATCGCCTGCGCGAGCCCTTCGACGATCGCGGTCTTGCCCACGCCCGCCTCGCCGAGGAGGACGGGGTTGTTCTTCGTGCGGCGGCAGAGGACCTGGATCACGCGCTCGATCTCGCGCTCGCGCCCGATGACGGGGTCGAGCGTGCCTTCGCGGGCGAGCTGCGTGAGGTCGCGCCCGAAGCTGTCGAGCGCAGGGGTCTTGCTCTTCGCCTGCGGGCCGGCCTTCGCGGCGTTGCCCGCGTTCGGCTGGTTCGGCTGGTTGGGCTGCCCGCCCGCGTCGGCGTCGTCCTTGTCGACGCCCGCTCCGAGGAGATTGAGGACTTCCTCGCGGACTTCCTCGAGCTTCAGCCCGAGGTTCATGAGGACTTGCGCGGCGACGCCGTCGTGCTCGCGCAGCAGGCCGAGCAGCAAGTGCTCGGTGCCGACGTAGTTGTGGTTCAGGTTCCGCGCTTCCTCGATCGCGTACTCGATGACCTTCTTGGCGCGCGGGGTCTGCGGCAGCTTGCCCATCGTGACCATCTCGGGGCCCGAGTGAACAAGCTTCTCGACTTCGAGGCGCACCTTGCGCAGATCGACATCGAGGTTCTTCAGCACGTTCGCGCCGACGCCCGAACCTTCCTTGACGAGGCCGAGCAGGATGTGCTCCGTCCCGATGTATTCGTGGTTCAGGCGCTGCGCCTCCTGATTGGCGAGGGCCATCACCTTGCGGGCACGGTCTGTGAAGCGCTCGAACATGGTCTTCTCCTGCGAGCCGAGGTCGGGGCCCTGTGCGGAACTCTCTCTGCTCGAACCCGTGTGCTCGCCCCATTCGATTCGTCGGCGGCGGGCAACGGTTTCGGGACGTTCGATTATAGGTCGCGGCCGGTCGCGCCACGCCTGACCCCCGCACTGTGCGAAGGGCGTGCCTGTGTTATCGAATGGGCGAGCGAGCGCCTTCACACGCCCTGAGCATGCGGCGAGCGATCACGCACGACTGATTCAGGTGGGATGTCATGCGAGCCTGCCGTTCTGGCAGTTCTCGGACATCGCGCGAGGTATGATCGGGACACGTCAGAGGAGGATTCCCCATGCGGTTCCGCGGGTTCGTGGGTGCGCGTTCGATGTGCCGTGCGTTTGGGTGGCTGATTCTCGCCAGCGCGATGTGTTTCGCGGTCGTGAGTGAAACATGGGCGCGGATGCCCGAGCCGAAGCGGATCACCGCGCCGGTGCCAGCGACGATCAAGCTGGCGAAGTCAAGCGGGCCCGCGATGGTGGGGGAGATCACGCGCTGGACGCGCGCGGAACTCACACTGAAATTGAAAGACGGCACGGAGCAGGTGGTCGCGTGGCGCGACATCATTCCCCAACAAGCCTACGAGCTGCGCCGGCGGGTCTTCGACTCAAAGAGTGCGGAGGAGTGGCTCGACCTCGGCGCGCTGATGCTGGCGCTGAACGCGCGGGCGCTCTCGGATCAGGCGTTTGCGCAGGCGGTGAAGCTCGACGCGGCGGCGGCGGCGGCGCTCGCCGAGCACGCGAAGTCGGCGGCGAAGCGCGGCGAGGACCCCCAAGCCGCGCTCTACGAGCAGTACGACCGGCGCGAAGCGGATCGCCAGGCCGAGGAAGAAGTCAAACGCTCCAAAGAGAAGGCGGACGACGCGGGCAAGGCTGATCCCGGCTCGCCCAAGCCCGGCCCCGGCGGCGAAACCGCGCCGCCCGATGACTCGCAGGCGGAGAAGGGCGCGAAGCCCTGGCCCGCCGTCTCGGCGGAGGAACAGGCGGCGGCGATGAGCGGGCTGCGCCAGCGCATCGACGCGGCGTTCCAAAAACACGGCGTGCGCCTGCGCACCAAGGAGAGCGAGCACTTCATCCTCTACAGCGTGATGGGCGACGCCGACACGAAGCGTGTGCTGGGCTTGCTCGAAACGACGTATAGCACGATGGATTCGCTGCTGAGCTTCAACGCCGAGGGCAGCCTGTTCCTCGGCAAGTGCGTGGTCTTCGTTTTCGCGGAGCGCGACGCGTTCGTGGAGTTCGAGCTGGATTTCTTCAGGAACCCGCGCGGCAAGATGGCGGGCGGGTACTGCCACTATGTCGGCGCGTTCCCGATGCTGAACTTCTACCGCGGGCCGGACGAGCAGTTCTTCCTTCGCACCCTGGTGCATGAAGCGACGCACGCGGTGATGTACCGCTTCCGCACGCCGGCGCGCCTGCCCGCGTGGGCGAACGAGGGGCTGGCGGATTTCATCGCGGGGCAGATCGGCACGACATCGAACCACACCTCCGAAGCGTGGCAGCACGCGAAGTCGTTCGCGATGCAGAACAAGGACCCCATGACGGTGGTACGGCAGAGCTATGAACAGGGCACCTGGCCCAATGACGACAGCTACCCGCTGAGCCACATGATGACGCGGTATCTCGTGAAGCGCGATCAGTCGGCGTACAAGGCGTGGATCGAAGATGTGAAAGCCGGCACCGACTGGGAAGACGCGATGGCGTCACGCTTCGGCTCGCCGCCCGCGTCGGTGATGGCGGAGTTCTCGAAAGACATGCGTTCGGAGCGGTCGTTCACGCGCGTCACCTTGAAAGGGAAATGAGGGCCGAGAGTACGGCGAACCGGGCATACGCATCGGGCGTATGAAAGTGCCGAGTGCCGAGTGCCGAGTGTGTGGGGTGTGTGCGTGTCGTACGTCGGGATCATCCTGAGCCTGATCGGCTTCGCGCTGCTCCTGGTGGCGGGCTGGTGCGCGTGGATGTGGCTGCGCCCGGACCGGCGCGCGCACCTGCGGCACTGCCCGAACTGCTGGCATGATCTTCGGCACATCCCGGGGCATCACTGCCCGGAGTGCGGGGCGTACGAGCCGGATGAGTTGCCCTTCTTCAAGCCGCGTCGCCCCCGCCGCTGGCTGGCGGCGGGATGCGCGTGCGCGGCGCTGGCGGCGCTGTCGTGGTGGCTCGCGCCGATCGAGCGGGTGGGGTGGGCGTACTACCTGCCCGATCGCGCCCTCATCTGGATGTACCCCGACTTCGAGCAACGTCCCGCGATCAGCATCCGCCCGAAGGTGAGCGACCGCCCGCTGTTCGTGCGGCTCGTGATCCGGTTGTCGGCGGGGGACTTCTCAGTAAGCGAGCGCCGCACGCTCGCCGATCGGCTGATTGTCGTCGCCGCCAATCATGCCGACCCGAATGTTCGCGTGGACGCGCTGGGCCTGCTGGGGTTGTGCGGCGAGCCGGCGGCACCCACGCTGCCCGCGCTCCGGGCGCTGATCGCGTCGCCCAACCCCGCGATCAGCGCCGCCGCTCTCGGCGCGGCGTGGAGGATCGATGGCAATTTCGTGAGCGGCCGGACGGGCGTCGTGAACTCTTCCGTGCTTTACCTGCGCGACGACGGCTCGGCAGACACACGCATGCAGTCGTACACGATCCGTTGATGAGAGTGCGCCGCCGAGCGTCTATCATGCTGTCATGAATTGCGGCATGGCGAAACGTTTGTGGGTTCTCTCCGTGGCGGTCAGCGCACTGGCGACGATGCCAATCGCGCTGTGGAGTTGCCGGAAGAGCGACGCGGGCAGCGCGGAGCAGAAGCCCGCGAACATCGTGGTGCACGAATACACCACGCGCGCCATTGTGGCGCTGATCCCGAATTCGGAGAACCCGACGGCGGCCTTCACCGTCCGCCACGAGCCGATCCCGCACTTCATGGGCGAGAACGGTGCGCTCGGCATGCCCGCGATGGAGATGCCCTTCCCGCTCAAGCCGGGCGTCTCGCTCGACGGCATCAAGCTGGGGAACAAGATCGAACTCACCTTTGAGGTCGAGTACGACACCGCGCTGAAGCGACCGACGGCATACGCCGTGACAAATGCCGTGCGCCTGCCCGATGACACGCGGCTCAACTTCGCGCCGCCCGCGTCGAGCCCCGCGCCGCCGCACCAGCACTGAGCGCATTCCGGAGAAGAGTGCACCGCGGCTCCGCGGTGAATCTGCTCGTCCGGTGAATCCGAAAGATTCACGCCCGGTTCGGCGTTCGTTGCCGCTGATTCATTTATGCAGAGTGAAACCAGCGCCCGGGTTCGGGCGTAGAACATTTCGTGAGTTGATCCCTTGACTCGGCCCGGTTTCGGGTCGATACTTCCGCCGTCATGAACCGCTCGATCGCCGCCAATCCGACGCAGAAAGCCCTGAACCAGGGCGTTATTGCGTTCGCGAGCGTGGCGGTCGCCCACATGGCCATGCGACTTCATTGTCAGCGTACGCAGACGAATGCGTGCGGCGGCGTGGATCGCGGGCGTGTGAGGGTGACCGGCTAAGTCACTCCAGAACCGCCCAAACGATCCGAACAGGCCTATCCAGGCCGCGCCGCCCACCAAGCGACGCGGCCTGTGTTGTTTTTCCGCTTTCTTCACATGAACCCACGAACCGCCGAAATGCATCGGAGCGAAAGGTTGTAGAGCCATGAACTATCCAGAAACCGCCGTCGTGATTGATTCCTCCCCCGCCGAGCCGGGCGCGCCGTCGCCGTCGATCGGCGCGTATTCGGTCGCGACGCTGGTCGATCGCGGCGTGCTGTCGCAGAAGATCGACCTGTCGCGCCTGCCGAGGGCGGCACTGCTCGACGGCTACCCGAGCGACCGCTTGAACGCCGCCGCGGAAGCGGTGCGGAACGCGGAGTTCGTGGCGGTCGCCGCCGATGCGAGCCGCCCGGAGAGCTTGGGGTTGCTCAAGCTGTTCGTGTCGCGCGTGCCGGCGTCGGTGTGGCGCCGGCGGCCCGTGCTGGTGATCCTCGCCAGCGCCAATGGCCCGCGCGGGGCTGATCTCGCCGCGCGGACGTTCCGCTCGGTGCTGGTGGGCGCGGGCGCGTCGGATGTGGATGTCGCGGTGCTCGACCCGAGTGCCGACGGCTTCGACATCGATGTCGAGGCGCTGCTGTCGTCGCGCCTGGCGCGGGCGACCAGCCGCATCGAGAACGAACTGCTGGAACTCGCGGGGTTCGCGGATCGGGCGGCGTGATGAGCGTGAGAGATGTCGTGCCACTGACCCGTTCCTCGGGTCAGTGTGATCGCGCGGCGGGCTTCAAGGCGCACTGACCTGCAGGAACAGGTCATTGGCATGTTCTACACCCGCCGCTTCCACCCCGCGCCGATGGCGAAGCCGAGGATCACGCACACCGCGATGAGCACCGCCGCGGGCATGCGGACTTCCGCGATCACCAGGCGCACGCCCACCGTGTGGAGATTCAGCAGGATGAGCACGATCACCAGGACCGAAGCGACGATCGCGATGATAGAACGAGTCTGCTTGCTCATGCCGGGCGGGTGGTGCGCTGCTCGATGCGCTTCTCGGGCTTGGTCTGAACGATGAAGTCGATGTAGTTGCCGGGGGTGTGCACCTCGTCGGCGTCGATCTCGCCGACCTCGGCGATGCGCTCGACTTCGGCGATCACCAAGCTGCCGGCGGTCGCCATCATCGGGTTGAAGTTCCGCGCGGTCTTCCGGTAGATCAGGTTGCCCGCCTTGTCGGCGGTGTGCGCCTTCACGAGCGACAGCTCTGCGAAGAGGCCCGTCTCCATCACGTACGTGCGCTTCACGTCCTTGAAACTGAACTCGCGGGTTTCCTTCCCGACGGCGACGGGCGAGCCGACGCCCGTGGCGGTGTAGAACGCGGGGATGCCCGCGCCGCCCGCGCGGATGCGCTCCGCCAGCGTGCCCTGCGGGTTGAATTCGACTTCGAGTTCCTTCGAGAGGAACTGGCGCTCGAACTCCGCGTTCTCGCCAACGTAGCTGGAGACCATCTTTCGGATTTGGCGCGTCTGCAGCAGCAGCCCGAGCCCCCAGTCATCGACGCCCGCGTTGTTGGAGATGCAGGTCAGCCCCTTCACGCCCGAATCGCGGAGCGCGATGATGAGCTGCTCGGGGATGCCGCAGAGCCCGAACCCGCCGACCATGACGGTGATGTTGTCCTTGAGGATGCCGCGCTCGCGTGCAATCTTGATGGCGTCGGCGGCGGTTGGCACGATCTTGTTCAGCATGGGCACAGGGTAGCACATGCCCGAGAGGTTTCGGGCGATCCGGCACCCCCCGTTCGTTGACCGGAACCCGCCAGTCGGCAACGATAGTGCGGTGAATGAACTTGCATCCAGATTGTCGGCGGACTATCGGCGGGCGCTGCTGCTGACGGGGCATCGCGGGTATGCCGCGGAGGCACTCGCCGCGGCGTGTGTGTCGTTCCCGGATGTCTCTCGCGCGGCGGCGGCGCGGTTCGATGCGCGCCTCGCGGCGCTCTGCCGCCCGAGGCGCGGGCGCACGCCCGAGGATGTCTTCAGCGGCGGCGCGGGCGATCTGTGGCGCGCCGCCGCCGCCCTTCCGCCCACGGACTTAGAACTGTGGATGCTGGCGCGGGTTGAGGGATTCGATGAGGCGCGGCTGGCGCTGGTGTTCGACCTGCCGAGGGACTTCATCGGCGCGAACTTGCGCGCCGCGGATGATCGTTTGCGCGGCGCGGTCGGTTCCGCGATGAAGGGTGCCGTCGGCGAGCTGCGCTCGGCGACGGCGGGCGCGGATGCTTCTGGCGCGGTTCGACGCGCGATGGACGCCATGGCGCGCGCGCGTCGCCGCCGGCGCGTGCGCGCGGCGGTGACCCTCGCCGCGTTCATCGGTGTGCTCGCGGTGGCGGCGTATGTGCTGCTCGACCTGATGGCGTGGCGCAACCCCGCCGGTGGGCGCGATGCGCTGCCGTTGAAGGAGAACCCTCTCTCGGTGCCGAAACCGTCGGGGGCGGGGTCGGGGACAGTCAACTGATGAACGCCGGCGCGCCGAACAAGCCGGGCGGCGGCCCGAGCGCGACGGCGGCGTTCCGGCGCGGGTTCCGCCCGCGCGTCACCAGCATCCGCACCAAGCTCATCGTGCTGCATACCGCCTTCTCGCTGGCGCTGGGAGTCATCCTGCTGCTCGCGCTGCGCGTGCCGATCACAGAGCTGGTCAGTCAGGCGGAGGAGCGTGAGTGCCGGCTGGCGATGGAATTACTCCTTGCGTCGCCCGAGAAGGCGATGGCGATGAAGGTCGAGGGGCTGGCGTTCGCGCGCGGCAGCGCGAATGAACTGGAAATCCCGGAGAACACGGTCCAGCGCCTCCGCACCGCCGCCGATCAGACAGTGCTGACCCGCGGCGACGACGGCTCGCCCATCGCGCTGCGGTACGATTCCGTGTCGGACCGGTTTCTCCGTGCCGCCGATCGCTCGGTCAGCGCGCGCTCGGTGGTCAACAGGCTGTATCTGTTGCTCATCGTCGCGCTGCTGTCCGTCTACGGCGTGATCGCGCTGACGCTCGAGGTGTTCGTGCTGCCCAAGCAGGTGTACGGCCCGATCGAGCGCCTCCGCCGGGCCGACCTCGCGGTGCAGGAGGGCGTGCGCGAGGAAGAGCTGATCCCCACGCCGCAGATCCCGCAGGACGAGCTTGGCGAGATCATGCGCTCGCGGAACCAGTCGATCCTGAAGCTGCGCGAGAAGGAGCACGAGTTGGAAGTCGCGTTGCAGCGCCTCGAAAACGGGGCCGCGGAGCTGCGGAGAAAGAACCACCTGCTCGAAACCGCGCGACGGAATCTCGAGGACCAGGACCGGCTGGCGAGCCTGGGCATGATGTCCGCCGGCATCGCGCACGAGTTGAACACGCCGCTCGCAGTGCTGAAGGGCAGCGTCGAGGACATCGCGCGGAACCCGGCGAAGGGCGTCGATCCCGAGCGCGCGGCGCTGATGCACCGCGTCGTCACGCGGCTCGAACGCCTGGGCGACAGTCTGCTGGACTTCGCGCGCGTCCGCCCGCCCACGTCGCGCCCGTTCGACATGGCGGAGATCATCCGCGAGGCGTGGACGCTCGTCAGCCTCGACCGCGATGCGCGCCAGGTCGAGTTCGTCGACCGCGTCGCCCACGGCACGCGCGCTGTGGGGGACCCCGACCGGCTGACACAGGTGTTTGTGAACCTGCTGCGCAACGCGATCGACGCCATGGAGCCGGGCGAACGCGCAAGACGGATCACCATCACCGCCGCCGAGGCGGACCGCGACGGGCGGCGGTGGCTCTCGATCACCGTCTCAGACACCGGACCGGGCATCGCGCCGGAGATGTTCACTCGGTTGTTCGAGCCGTTCACCAGTACGCGCCTCGATTCGCACGGCACAGGCCTGGGGCTCGCCGTCGCGGAGGGGATCGTCAAGGAGCACGGCGGGGTGCTGCTGGCGCGCAACACCGGGCCGCAGGGATCGAGTGAGTCCGGCGCGGAATTTGAAGTGATGCTCCCCGCCGACGCCGCGGGCGACGCCGGCAACTCCACGTCGGGCGGCTTGCCCGGTTACGCTGGGGCGAACGTATGAACGACGCTGCGAAGATGAGCGTGCCGACCGCGGCAGTGGGGGAGAGTTCGGCCACCGCGCCGAACGTCCCGCCGCTGTCGATCGTGGCGATGGATGATGACGCGGACTTCCGCGAGTACATCCGCCAAGTGCTGACCAGCGAGGGGCACGACGTGCGCGTCGCCGGCACGCCCGACGAGTTTTACGCGATGAACGAAGCGCGCCTGCCGGATGTCGTCCTGCTCGACATGAAGATGGGACGCTACTCGGGCGAGGATGTGCTGAACGAGATCCGCAAGCGCTGGCACCGCCTGTGCGTGATCGTCGTCACGGGCTACCCCTCGCTGCAGACCATGCGCCAGACATTCAAGCAGGATGTCTTCGATTATCTCGCCAAGCCGTTCTCGATCGACGAGCTGCGTGCGTCACTCGCGCAGGCGGCGGCGGCGTTCAATCTGGGCGGCCGGCCGCAGGACCGGCTGCGCCATGAACTCGGGCGGCAGATCCGCATCGCCCGCACCGAGCGCGGCTGGACGTTGAAAGAACTCTCGGAGTCGTCGGGCGTGAGCGTCAGCCAGCTATCCAGCATCGAGCGCGGGGCGCACCTGCCCAGCATGGAGAGTTTCCTCGCCATCGCGTCGGCCCTCGGCGCGCAGCCGAGCGAGTGGTGGCGGGCCGCGGGGTTCTGACGACCTGTGCAACGAAACAGCCCGCCCGCGCGTCCGAATGAAGTGTCGTCGGCGGAGGTGGCGCTATCGGTGCCTCGGCTGGAGGGATACACTCGTGCGTATGGCTTCGGGCAGGGTGATGTCGAAGCTGGTGATCGCCGTCGGGGGTATCAGTGCCGGCGCGGTGCGTGCCGCCGGCGATCCGGGGACCACGCCGCCGCACGCCGGCTTGCACGCGGTCCACGGCTTGATGCGCCTGGTCGCCGAGTCGATCGCCGCCCCGATCCATCAAGCCTCCGCCGATGTGGAACAGATCCGCGCGTTTCTCGCGCAGCTCGTGTGCCGCTACGGCACGCTGAAGCGCTCGGTCGAAGCGATCGCGTCGGGCAAGCGAAAGCACCCGCTTATCTCGCAAGACCGCGCCCGCGCCTGGCACCAGACCCTGTCGGCGATCCCCACCGTCGCGGAGCAGACGCTCGCGCACCACGCGACACTCAGCGTGGGTGTGAACAAGTGGATCGCGGCGCAGGGGGATGGGCTTGAAACGCGCCTCGATGACTACATGAACTGGCTCGATGGCCCGCTGACCGAGAGTGTCGGCGGCACCGGGGGCGAGGGAACGGCGCCCGCGGCGCTCTTCGACGCGCTCACGCCCGAGCAGGAGCACGACATCGAGTTGGTCCGCGCCGTGTGGCTGGACGACAAGCGCCCGGGCGAGACGATCGCGGGCGTCCGCCCGCCGACGGGCGCGAGCAGCGCCATCGAGCGCTTGTCGGCGTGCGCGCACCCGCTGGCGCTGACGGTGGTGGCGCTGGCGAGGAACGACTTCCCAGCCGCCGAAGCTGCCCTGGCCCGGCTCGATGGCATGCTGGACCCAGCCGAGTTGATGACGCTGCAGGCCGACCGGCTCTATTTCGAGAAGCGCTACGACGACGCCGCCCCGATCTACCGGCAGGCGCGCACGCGCCGGGACGATTTTCGCGCTCGGCGGAACCTCGCCGCGTGCCTGCTGCGCTGCCAGCGCGGCTCGGTCGATGCGCACAGCAAGGAAGCAATCGACCTGCTGACGGACACGGTGCGCTCGATGAAAATCGGCACGCCGGCGTGGGTCCGCGGGCGGATCCTGCTGGGGATGGCGTGGATGCACCTGCACGCGGGCGAGCGCGACGCGAACCTGCGCCACGCGATCGAGTGCTTCGAGTCCGCCGCCCAGACGATCTCGCGCGACGACGAGCCCGAGTGGTGGGCCGAGACGCACCTGCACCTGGGCTCCGCGTGGCAGGCGCTGCCCTCGGGCAAGCATCTCGAGAACCTGCAGCGCGCCATGACATGCTTCAACCGCGCCGCAGAGGTGTGGACGCGCGAGACGCACCCGGACCAGTGGGCGGTGATCCAGAACAACCTGGGTCATGCGTGGGAGAAGCTCCCCTCGGGCATCCGCGTGGTGAACGTGCAGCGCGCCATCGAGTTCTTCAACGCCGCTCTCAGCGTGCGCACGCGCGAGGCGCACCCCTCGAGCTGGGCGCAGCTCCAGAACAATCTGGGCAACGCGTGGATCCAGTGCCCCTCGGAGTCGCCCGATCAGCACAAAGCGAACATCGAGAAAGCGATCGCCTGCCACTCGGCGGCGCTCGAAGTCTGGTCGCAGCAGCAGCGCCGCAGCGAGTGGGCGGCCACTCAGAACAATCTGGGGAACGCGTGGGCGCTGATGCCCGCGGAGGGGGACGAACGCGAGAAGAATCTCCGGCGCGCGATCGCGTGCTACAAGGGCGCGCTGGACGTCCGCACGCGCTCGACCGCCCCCGCCGAGTGGGCGTCGACGCAGAACAACCTGGGCAACGCGCTGCTCGCGCTCCCCAACGTCCCGAACTCGCGCCACATCGACGAAGCGATCGAATGCTTCACCAGAGCGCTCGACGTCCGCACGCGCGCTGCGTTCCCCGTCGACTGGGCGAAGACCCGCGCCAATCTTGGGCACGCATACGCACTCCTCAACGACGACGAGGACCGACGCGAGAACCTTCAGGAAGCGTCGCAGTGCTACAGCGGCGCGCTGGAGGTACTGACCGACGCGGCGTTCCCGCACCAGCACGCGCACGTGCGCGCCCGGCTGGAGGAGGTCCGGGCCGAGCTCAAGTCGTTGCGATGACCCGCGAGTCTCGCGCCTACGATTCCCCGCGGGGGAGCAATCGGTATGGCGAAGCACACATTTAACCTCTCGGGGCTTCACTGTCAGTCGTGCGTTCAGAAAGTGGGCGACGCGCTCCGGGCGGTGTTGGGCGTGTCCGCGGCTGAGGTGTCGTTGAACCCGCCGCGGGCGACGATCGAATTCGGTGGTCCGGTGGCGACTGAGGCGCTCGCGGCCGCCGTCCGCTCGGCCGGCGCGTACGCGCTGGGCTCCGAACTCACGGCCAGCTACGACCCCGACCCCGACGCCGCCGCAGCCCCTGCGCGCAAGCCCAGCCTCTACCCGCTCGCGCTGATCGTCGGCTACATCGCCGGCATCCCAGCACTCATCGCGTTCGCGCTGCCCGGGGATGCCCACGCGCACGAGAGCGCGCCGGCGGTGCACGTCTTCATGAACCACTTTATGGCCGGGTTCTTCCTCGTCTTTTCCTTCTTCAAGTTGCTCGACCTGCGCGGGTTCGTGTCGGCGTACGCCAGCTACGACCTGCTCGCGCGCGAGTGGCCGAGATGGGGCTTCATCTATCCATTCATCGAACTGGCGCTGGGCGTCGCATACCTGCTCCGCTGGCAGCCGACCATCACCAACAGCGTGGCCCTCGCGCTGATGCTGTTCGGCTCGCTCGGCGTGCTCCGCGCGCTGATGCGGAGGTCGAACATCCGCTGCGCCTGCCTCGGCACCGCGCTCAACCTGCCCATGACTACGGTCACGCTCGTCGAAGACGTGGGAATGGCCGCGATGGCCGCGGCGATGCTTCTTTGGCCGTGACCCGCCGCCATCGGCGTCATCCAACCAACCGCCCATCTTCGCGCGCCGCGGTCACGGAACGGGGAAAACCTGTCATCCGCCCACGATGATCGAGGGGCTTATTTGGATCGTGTTAGGAATCCGTCAACCGCATCGTGCATTTTCGCGCTGCATGCGTGTCGCCCGAACGGTGGATTTGCATGCAGATTGCCCCTCTTCTCGCGCTTCGGGTTCTCGCGGGAACTGTCGCAGCCGATCACTCGAATAGTCACCCCGGAGGAGTCGAGATCGACCTTTATGACGGAAAGGCTTCCCCGGGATCATGCGCTCCAAGGACGGCGGACAGTTCGGTCAGAGTTCTAGGCAGAGCGCGCGCCCCTCGCTCTACGACTCGCCGACCCCCGCGGCGCCGGCGCGTTCATCTGGCGGCGCGGGTTCGCCGACGGCCGGCGGGTCTGGATCGTTGACACGCCCGACCGACGGGTCTAGTTTGAATGCCCGGAAGGTGCGACAGGAAGCAGTGCTCACGAACCCCGCGCCCAACCAACCCGACACCAGCGCCGAGTCGCGCCTGCCGCTGCCGAGCGATACCGTCCCGCTCAAGCTGCCGGGCGAGACGGGGATGCCGAGCGCGCCGGGCTCGACCGCGCTCCCGGTCGATACGATCGGCATGCTCGCCGCGAAAGGCGGCGGCGATCCGGGCACCACCTCCGCCGACACGATCCTCGGCAAGGCGATCATCGATCAGAAACTCGCCACCGAAGACGAGATCGCCTCGGCGCTCCGCAAGCGCGGCGACGACCCGAACCAGCGCACCCTCTCCTCCATCCTTGTTGAAGACGGCATCGTCACCGAGCGTCAGATCACGCGGCTGAAAGCGTACGTCGATGAGGTCCGCTCGGGCCAGCGCATCCCCGGCTACCAGATTCTCGGCAAGCTCGGCGCGGGCGCGATGGCGACCGTCTTCAAAGCCCGCCAGCTCAGCCTCGACCGCATGGTCGCGATCAAGGTGCTGCCGCGGAAGTACTCGAATAACCGGCAGTTCATCGACCGCTTCTACGCCGAGGGCCGCGCCGCGGCGCAGCTCAATCACCCGAATATCGTGCAGGCGTTCGACGTCGGCAACGCGGGCGAATTCCACTACTTCGTGATGGAGTTCGTCGACGGGCAGACGGTGCATGACGCGATCGTTGCGAGCAAGCGCTTCAACGAGAAGGAAGCCACGGACATCGCGATCGCGGTCGCCGAGGCACTGCAGCACGCGCACGCCAAGGGGCTGATCCACCGCGACATCAAGCCCAAGAACATCATGATCACGCCCCAGGGCGTCGTGAAGGTGGCGGACCTTGGTCTGGCGCGCGCGATCGATGACAAAGAGGCCGCGCTCGCGGAAGCAGGCAAGGCCTACGGCACGCCCTACTACATCTCCCCCGAGCAGATCCGGGGAGAGGTGAACATCAACGCGCAGGCCGACATCTACTCTCTCGGCGCCACGCTCTATCACATGGTCACGGGCAACGTGCCGTACAACGGCAAGAACCCCAGCGAGGTGATGCAGAAGCACCTCAAGAGCGAACTCGTTGCGCCCGACCACGTCAACGCAAAGCTGTCCACCGGCATCAGCGAGGTCATCGAGATGATGATGGCCAAGAGCCGCAAGGACCGGTACAAGAACTGCGACGACCTGCTCACGGATCTCCGTGCCGTCCGCCGCGGCGAGCTGCCGCCCATCGCGCACAAAGACGAAACACCTGCCGCCGAGGTGGCGGAGCTTGTCCGCATCGAGAGCTCGAAGGTCACCGAAATCCCGGTCGATCGTTCAACCCCGAAGGTTGACCCGCGCATCAAGACGTTGACGGCCCTCGTCGTCGGCCTGGGCGTCTTCGCGTTCGTGATGACGCTGGTCTCGATCCTGCTGCTGGTTTCAGGCGGGAAATAACGGCGAAGTGCTGAGAAACGAGTGCTGAGTGCTGAGGGCCCACCCACCCGGTGGTCGCCGCACGCGCCCGTTCAGGCCCGATAAACTCCTAGAGTTCACTGATCCCCCCGATCACCGACCGGCATCGGACCGATGTTCTCAGTGTGTGTCCGGCCGAGCGCTGATCGCCGACCGCCGTTCGCCCGCTCCCCCCTTCACGCCCGGAGGCCCGCCATGGAACTGTACATCGATACCGCGAATCTCGACGAGATCAAGCAGGCCGCCGCTCTGGGCGTGCTCGACGGCGTGACCACCAACCCCTCGCTCATCGCCAAGGAGAAGACCGACTACGGCAAGCGACTCGCCGAGATCTGCGAGATCGTCGAAGGGCCCGTGTCGGCGGAAGTGATCGCCACCGATTTCAACGGCATGATGAAGGAAGGGCGCGAGCGCGCCAAGATCGCCGACAACATCGTCGTCAAGCTGCCGAGCACCGTTGATGGCTTGAAGGCGTGCAAGGCGTTCGCCGACGACGGCATCAAGACCAACCTCACGCTCTGCTTCCAGCCGCTGCAGGCGATGATGGTCGCGAAAGCCGGCGCGTTCCTCGTCAGCCCGTTCATCGGGCGCATCGACGACATCGCCGAGGACGGCACCGAACTCATCCGCAAGATCCGGCAGATCTACGACAACTACGGCTTCCAGACCAAAATCCTCGCCGCCAGCATCCGCCACCCGAAGCACATGGTCGACTGCGCCTTGCTCGGCGCGGACGTGGCAACGGTGCCCTTCAGCGTCATCCAGCAAATGATGAAACACCCGCTGACGGATCAGGGGCTCGAGAAGTTCTTGGCGGATTACAAGAAGGCGTTTGGAGGGGCTTGAGGCTTGGGGCCGGAAAGGAGCCCAGCGATTAGGTCATCTCCTGCTCGCGGACTCGGATGAGTCCTGAGAGCACTCGGGCCGCGTGGTTGTACTTTTCATCCAGCGCGTCGGCCGCTTCTTGGGCCAAGTAGCCGAGTCTCGCCGCCAGTGAAATGTGATAGCCGGTCTCGCGCAGCGAGCCGAACGCCATGTGCAAAAATCGCACATAGTCGCTTTCGGTGTCGCGCGCACAGCCTTCCACGATGTTCGCGGCAGCAAATATCGCGGCACGTCGGAGTTGCGCCGTCAGCCCGAAGAGCTCTTCCTTCGGGTAAGGATCGCGTCGCGGCGTACACACTCAATACAAGTTCGTCCGTCAATTTGAACGCCTCAAGCCCCCGGTGATCCCGGCGCATCACGCACCTCCGCAGTGTTTGTTCCGAACCTCAAGCCCCAAGCCCCAAACCTCAGGCCTGTATCTCAAACAAAAACTCAACCTCCACCGGCGCTCCGAGCGGCAGGCACGGCACACCCACCGCCGCCCGCGCGTGCTTGCCCTTTTCGCCGAAGATCTCGACGATCAGGTCGCTCGCCCCGTTGCCGACTTTGGGCTGCTCGGTAAAGGAGTCGTCGCACGCGACGAAGACGCCGAGCCGCACCACGCGCCGAACGCTATCGAGTGAGCCGATCTCGCCGTGAAGCGCCGCCAGCCCGTTGAGCACGCACTGCCGGGCGCACTCCTGAGCCTGTTCGATCGACACCGCGCTCGGCACGCGCCCGCTGGCGATCAGCTTCCCGTCCTTCAGCGGCACCTGCCCCGAAATCACCACCAGCTTCGCGCCAGCGGGTACTTGGACTGCCGGGACGTAGTTCGCCACCGGCTTCGTGGGGGTGGGGAGCGTCAATCCGAGCTGGCTCAGACGGTTGAACACGTCGGGCATGGTTGATTCGCCTTATGTTTGGTGTGGTTTGCGCGCCGGTTGGGCACATTGCCGGAACCGCGCTCGCTTGACCCGCGAAGGGTCTACGGTATCGTACTCATCTGCTTCGCCGGTGGGGCCTGCGCCCATCCCTTCACTGTCGGAACCCTGTCCGATCCTGTCCTGATGTCGGTGCTCACCGCACCCGTATGCCTTGCATACCGACACGGGGAATCGGCGAAGCGACAACCCGGCCCGATCCGCCGCGGACCATGACCGTCCGCGATTGGTGAAGGCGTTGGCGCCCGCTTCTTCCGGCCGACATGTGCGTCGCGCCGGTTCCTTGGATTCCCCCCTTTCGCCGCGCGGTGGAGCACTGCTCACCATCGCCGCGGCGGGCATCGTTCAGGAGCTCTCTCAATGTTGAAGACTCGTCAGAACACCAAGCAGCGCGGGTTCACGCTCGTCGAACTGCTCGTCGTGATCGCGATTATCGCCCTGCTCGTCGGCATCTTGCTCCCGGCCCTCGGCCGCGCCCGCAAGAACGCCAACCAGCTCAAGTGCGGCACGCAGCTCCGCGCCATCATGAGCGCCTGCACCACCTGGTCGCAGGACGACAGCCAGCAGCGTTTCCCCCGCCCCGCCCTGCTCGACCCCAACAACAACACCGTCGTGGCGCCCCCGCCCGGCGAGTCGAAGAACACCACCGGCGCGATCATCTCGGTGCTGATCTACGGCAACTCGATTACCCCCGAAGTCGTGGTCAGCCCCGCCGAGACGTCGCGCATCCAGCAGATGAGCGACTACGAGTTCAGCAGCCCCCGCGGTGCAGTGAACGATGCCGACGCCGCTTGGGACCCGCGCTTCAAGGGCACGCCGTATGACGATACCGTCACGGACCCGGTTATCGATGTCAACGGCATCGGCCACAACAGCTACGCCCATATGCCTATCGAAGGCGGCCGTGCCTCGAACTGGACCAACGCACTCAGCTCGTCCACTCCCATCTGGAGCAACCGCGGCCCGGTGTACCAGGGCACCGCGATCCCCACGATGGGCCAGCCTTGGATGCTCGCGGATGGCGTGACCGGCACGCAGTCCGACACCCTCAGCATCCACGGCCCGGGCAACAAGTGGTGGGGCAACGTCGCCTTCGGCGACGGGCACGTCGAGTTCACCCGCGACGTCGACCCGGAGACCGTCACCTACATCGACCGCACCGGCACTCAGCCGGTCGCGCAGCGCGACAACCTGTTCGTTGACGAGTTCAACGAGGGCACCTCGGCGGACGAGCCCGCGAACAACAGGAACGCCTACATGCGCCAGTTCCAGCAAGGCCTTCCCACCAACGTGACCCTCGATCGGACCATGCTCGATCCGGTCGGCGCGTTCATCTGGGTTGACGGCAGCAACTGATGAAGCCTCTCTGTGCAATCGAGTTCCCGCCGCGTGAATGGTCGAACCGTCCCGCGGCTCAGAAACGGAGTGAATCCATGACTGCCTCGCATCGAAAAGGCTTCACACTCGTCGAACTGCTTGTGGTGATCTCGATCATCGCCCTGCTGATCGGCATCCTGCTCCCCGCGCTCAGCAAGGCGCGCAAGAGCGGGCTTCAGGTCAAGTGCTCCTCTCAGGTCCGCCAGATCCATCAGGCACTGGTCGGCTGGGCGCAGAGCGACAAGGAAAAGTACCCCGAAGCCGAGCGCCTCGACGCTCGCGACAAAACCGAAATGCAGGGTACGTTCGAGGGCGCGGCCCCGTCGGCCTCGAAGAACCGAACGGGCAACATCTTTTCCATCCTTCTCTTCAACCGCGGCATCAGCACCGACATGCTCGTCAGCCCGGCGGAGGTCAGCCCCGACATCCGTCGCCTCCCGGATCAGTGGTACAAGCTGCAGAACCCGGCCGGCGCGGCGATCCCCGCCGAAGCCCTCTACGACCCCACCCTCCGCGGCACCCCCTTCGACTACACCCAGCCTGAGACGATGAGTTTCATGGGCCGCACGAAGGGCCAGGACATGGAGGAAGACAACAAGGGCAGCGTCAGCTACGCGCACATCCCGATCTTCTTCGCCCGCCGCACCGTCGGGCAGTGGAGCTCGCTGAGTGCCAGCCCGCTCCAGCCGGTCCTCGGCAACCGCGGGCCGGTGTACAGCGGCGCCGCCGAGCCCGCCGGCGGCCCGGAATCATGGCAGCTTGTCGCCGGCGCGTCAGGCGTTGATTCCAACACGCTGCGCATCCACGGCGGCAAGGACACCTGGGAAGGCAACATCGCGTACAACGACGGGCACGTCGACTACGAGACCTCCTTCAACCCCAAGCAGATCACCATCAAGTACGCCAACGACCCCACCATCCCCAAGCGCGACAACTTCTTCGCCGACGAGAACGACGGCTTGAATCAGTTTGACGACAACCTCAACGTCTACCTGCGCTTGTGGAAGCGCGGCGTGCCGGTCGACGGTGTGAGCACGGTCTACTCGCAGGGCGTGCAGGTCACCGGATCGACTCCCCGATTCGTCTGGGCCGACGGCAAGATGTAATCCGCTCGCAGTCCTGTCATCGCGTTCGAGGGCCGGCGTTTCACGCCGGCCTTTTTTCGTTCTGTGCGGTACGGATCTCTGGTCGATCAGATATCTCGAATCAACGGCGTTCCGGGTTGACCTCACGCCCTCTGTCCAGCTGCTCCCTGCGTTGGGTGATACAGTGGTGTCTCGCTTCAACAGGAGCCAGCCCATGACCACCCAAGTTCGCACATTGACCATGTTTGTCCTTCGCCCAATCCTCCTCGCCGCAGTAGGTGTGTCCGGCTTGGCGGGGTGCGCCAACGATCCGTACTCCGGCGGGCGTGAGGTGAGTAATGGCTCCGGGGGTGCCGCCGCCGGCCCGGTGATCCGCGAGATCGCTCGCTTCGACCGCGATCAGATCACGGGCATCGCGGTGTCGAAGGGTGGGAAGGCGTTCGTCTCGTCCCCGCGCTGGCACGACGGGCACCGCACGTCCGTCATCGAAATCCTCCCCGGCGGCACGTACCGCCCGTACCCCAACATCACCTGGAACTCGTGGCAGGAGGGGCAGGTCGTCGATCCCTCGCAGCGGTTCATCTGCGTGCAGGCGCTGACGATCGACGCGAAGGATCGGCTGTGGGCGCTCGACCCCGCATCGCCGCGCCTGAAAGGCCCGATCCCCGGCGGCGCGAAGCTGGTGCGCATGGACCCGAATTTCCAGCAGGTCGAATGGATCATCCGCTTCGGCCCGGACAACGCGCCCGACGGCGCGTACCTGAACGACGTGCGCATCGACGCGGCGCGCGATGTCGCGTACATCACCGACTCGGGGCTGGGCGCGATCATCGTGACGGACCTGAAGACCAACCGCTCGCGCCGCCTGCTCGCCGATCACCCGTCGACCAAGGCCGAGCCGAACGTCTCGATCTCCATTAGCGGCGGGGCGCCGCTGAAGTTCACCGACGGCACCCCGATGGTCGTCCACTCCGACGGCTTGGCGCTCGACCGCGCGGGCGAATACCTCTACTGGCAGGCGCTCACGGGCAAGACGCTCTACCGCATCCCGACCAGCGTGCTGCGCGACGCGACGCTCTCCGCCGAGCAGGTCGGCGCCGCGGTCGAGAACCTCGGGCAGACGGTGGTGACCGACGGCATGGAGATCGACGCCGCCGGCAACATCTACTTCACCGCGATCGAGCAGAGCGCGATCGTCGTCCGTCGCCCGGACGGCACCATGGAAACGCTCGTGAAGAACGATCTCTTCGCGTGGCCCGACAGCCTCGCGTGGGGCCCGAACAACGAGCTGTACTTCACCACCAGCCAGATCCACCTCTCGCCGTGGTTCAGCGCGGGCGGCACGATGCCGGGCACGCCGTTCCGCGTGTTCCGCACGAACGCGGCGCAGTGACGCGCGATACCGAAGTTGCCCAGTGCCACCGACTGCTGCTCTGAGCAGTCGGTGCGTTCGAGGTTGATGCCAATAGAGAATCCACGGTGCCGGTGCCGCGCAACGCCGGCTCGGCGGCGATGCACGCTCCGGGATCGGCACGTTCGGTTCTCCTGACTCGAAAGGAGGTCGCGGAGGGAGGAACAAGCGTGGATCGGCGAAGCGCTGTTCCACGGCATCCGAGTTGCGCGCCGCATCCCGCATCCCGCACGCCGCACCGCCGCCTACCATCCCCGCATGCTCACCGCCGACCTGCTCCGCCGCGTTTTTGATGCCGGCTTGCCCTACGAAAAATACAGCCGCACCGGCACGCCCGACCAGCAGGCGAACTGGAGGAGATTCCACGACGCGTGCGCGATCACTGATGCGCAGCGCGAACTGGTCGGCGCGTTCACGCGCCGCATCCCCGTGCTCGTCATCTCCGGCATCTGGTGCGGCG
This sequence comes from uncultured Phycisphaeraceae bacterium, assembly GCA_964391865.1. GTDB lineage: Bacteria > Planctomycetota > Phycisphaerae > Phycisphaerales > UBA1924 > DASZQL01. The sequence goes on along the minus strand of CAYMNQ010000002.1, from coordinate 357,208 downwards.
ACTGCGTGCAGCAGTGCCCGCTGCTCGCGCGCATCGCCGACGCGAACCCCGCGAAGATCGACCTGCGCTTCGTCGACCGCGACGAGCACATCGACCTCGCCGACCGGCTGAAAATCTGCGGCGGGCACCGCGTCCCAGTCGCCATTTTCATGGCGGAGGATTTCGAGTTCGCCGCCCTCGTGGGCGACCGAACACTGTCGCGCTACCGCGCCATCGCGGCGCGCCAGCTCGGCCCGTCATGCCCCCTCCCCGGCGCGCCGGTGCCGCCCGAGGAAGTGGCGGCGACCATGCAGGACTGGGTCAACGAGTTCGAGCGCGTGCATCTGATGCTGCGCCTCTCGCCGCGGCTGCGCAAGAAACACGGCGACTAGCGATATCCCCGTCGTCGTTCTCGATGATCGAGCCGATGTATCGCCGAGTGATTACGGCGTGCACGCGGGTCGTGCCAGCCAAAGTTCGCACGGCGCGCCAAGCCGACGCAAGAAATGTGTGAATCCACATGCAACCGCTTGCACGAATGCTCACGCGCTTTAGCTTGAAGTGCCGATGGTAGGGAAGCCTCGGCGAGTCACGCGCCCGGCCCAACGGCCGGGGTCGCTGAAGAACACTCTGTTCGATCGAGCTTCGAATGTGAGGCTGGGCTTTGTCCCGGCCCGAAGCTCTGTAGTTTCAGTCTCTCCGCATCTGGAGAAGGAGCACGTCATGAAGATGTTCGTTTGCGCGCTGTCCGTTCTTGCCCTCACCGCCGCCGCTTCCGCTGCCATCCAGGTCGTTGACCTCGGCACCGGCGCCCCGCCCGCCACGGTCGGCGGCTTCACGATGATCCCGTTCGGCGACGACACCCGCTCGACCGGCACGATCGTCTCCAGCATCGATGGGTCGCAGGGCTCGCCCTTCGGCGCAATCAGCTTCAGCCCCGATGTCAGCAAGCGCTCGATCGGCGACGGCTGGGGCACCTGGAGCCACGGTTACACCGGCGATGTGTACTGGACCCAGGGCGCTCTGTCGGTCACGATCACCCTCGCCCCGGACACCGGCGCGTTCTACTTCTACGCCGAGCCGAATCCCTTCGGCGTGTTCACCATCACCGCGCAGTCGGGCGACGCCTCCCTCAGCATCGGCGTTGAAGGCAACTCCGGCGCGAACGGCTGGGGCTTCTACTCCGATGATTTCAGCGCCCTCACCTCGATCACCATCAGCTCTGACATCGACTTCGCCGTCGGCGAGTTCGGCGTTGCTCGCGTCCCGGCCCCCGGTGCCGGCGCGCTGGCCCTCGCCGGCCTCGGCATGATCGCCCGCCGCCGCCGCTAAGTTCGGCGCGCTGTTCCAGTTCAAAGCAGCTCTTCACTCACGCGGGAGCGCCGAATTGGCGCTCCCGCGTTTTCAATTCGGGGCGTTGAGATTGCGCCGTACGTGCAGCGGACTCGTCAGCACCGGTGCGACGCGATCAAGCTATCGGACGTTGCAGTGAACCCGGGATTTCCGCAGTTACGTGTTTCATCGAATCCTTGCGATCTTTCGCGGTTCGTCAATCAAGCCACATCAGTTCTGATGATTTTCAACATCGCCGTCTCATAAGCCCTGATGCTGCAACGGTTTATGGCCATTGCCTTGAAAAAACCCTGCAAATCAACGTGAAGAGTCGGCGCAGGCCGAAGATCCGCGCCGAAGAAAACGTGCGAAATAAACCACAAAGTCGTTTGCTCTGTTGCCTTCCCAATAGTAGGCTATGAGCGCACGGAGTTGGAGACCCCGCAACTGAGGAGAGAGTTCGCCCGCACAGGGCTATCTCACCCCCACTCGGTTTAGACCATCGCCGCTGTTCCCGCCGGACGCTCTCGGTCGGCATGAAAGCACGTCGTTGTTGTCCCGAGCACGATTCCTTACGTCGCTCGGGGTTACAGGGTTTTGGAGTTTGGCAGTTTGTTTCTCAGGAGAAGGAGTTCAGTATGAAGAATCTCGTTTCTGTCGTTGCGGTTCTCGCCCTCGCCGCTGGTTCGCAGGCCGCCATCCAGGTCGTTGACCTCGGCACCGGCGCCCCGCCCGCCTCCATCGGCGGCTACACTATGGTCGCTTTCGGCGATGACACCCGCTCGACCGGCACCATCGTCTCTGGCGTTGACGGCTCTGAGGGCTCGCCCTTCGGCGCGATCGGCTTCAGCCCCGATTTGAACAAGCGCTCGATCGGCGACGGCTGGGGCACGTGGAGCCACGGCTACACCGGCGATGTGTACTGGACCGGCGGCGGTCAGTCCGTCACCATCACCCTCGCCCCCGGCACCGGCGCGTTCTACTTCTACGCCGAACCGAACAACTTCGGCGAGCACGTCATCACTGCGGTCTCGGGCAACACGACGCTCAGCATCCCGGTCATCGGTGATTCGGGCGCCAACGGCTGGGGCTTCTACACCGATGACTTCAGTGCGCTGACCTCGATTACCATCAGTTCTGAGACCAACGACTTCGCCATCGGCGAGTTCGGTGCCGCTCGCGTTCCCGCCCCGGGCGCCGGCGCGCTGGCCCTCGCGGGCCTGGGCATGATCGCCCGCCGCCGCCGCTAATTCTGATTGATCACCCGAAGAGCCGCTCACTGGACTGACGTTCAAGGCTCGCAGGGTTGACGATTCTTGCGGGGGAGCCGAGGAGACTCGCTCCCCCGCTTTGCCCTCAGTTTCGTGCACAGGTTTCTCAATACTGAGAAGGAGAGTCAGATGAAGATTGTTTCCGTTGCCGCTGTTCTCGCCATCACCGCCGGCTCGCAGGCCGCCATCCAGGTCGTCGACCTCGGCACCGGCGCCCCGCCCGCCACCGTCGGCGGCTACACCATGGTCCCGTTCGGCGACGACGCCCGCCCGAACGTCGGCGTGAACGACGTCGGCGTTGCTGACGGCGCGCCCTTCGGCACCCTCGGCTTCAGCCAGACTCTGGGCCACGCCTCGATCGGCGCCGGCTGGGCCACTTGGAGCCACGGCTACACCGGCGACGTGTACGTCGTCCCGGCTGAGCAGATCATTCCTCGCGGCGGCGTCTTCGCCGCGGTGACGCTCTCGCTCCCCGCCGGCACCGGCGCGTTCTACTTCTACGCCGAACCCGATCTGTTCGAGACCTTCACCATCACGGCGGTCTCGGGCAACACCAGCCTGAGCATCCCCGTCGCCGGTGAGGCCGGAGCGAATGGCTGGGGCTTCTTCACCGATGACTTCAGCGCTCTCACCTCGATCACCGTCAGCTCGAACGCCAGCTTCGCCATCGGCGAGTTCGGCGCTGCTCGCGTTCCCGCCCCGGGCGCCGGCGCGCTGGCCCTCGCGGGCCTGGGCATGATCGCCCGCCGCCGCCGCTAAGTCTCGATTGAATTGAATTGATCATCACAGCGCCCGGCGATTCGCCGGGCGCTGTGCTTTTTGGAATTTGGCACGGGTGGCATGCTCGCAGCTTTGGGCGAGGATGCTTCACACATGGCGATGAACTCCACGCACATTCAGAGCCGTGTGCGTGCCACCTGTGAAGGGCGCTGCTCGGCCGCTTGCCGAATGCCGCCCCCCGCCCGACAATCGTTCGCGTGGACGGAGCCTCGTGACTTTCTCGCCAAGGAGCTCGCTGAACATGCCCGACGCTGTCGCTGATGTGGGTCTGGTGGGTCTCGCGGTCATGGGTCAGAACCTCGTCCTGAACATGGCGGACCACGGCTTCAAGGTCGCGGTGTACAACCGCACCACCGCCGTCACCAACGAGTTCGTGGCGAAGAACCCGCCCAACGTCTTCGGCTCGATGGGCGGCGGGCTGGTGCCGTCGGCGGAGCTGAAGGACTTCGTGGCGTCGATCAAGCGCCCGCGTCGCATCATCATCCTCGTGAAAGCCGGCGGGCCCACCGACGCGGTGATCGACTCGCTCGTGCCGCTACTCGAAAAGGGCGACATGGTGGTCGACGGCGGGAACGCCGAGTGGCAGGACACCGTGCGGCGCGAGAGGGCGCTGGGTGAGAAGGGGCTGCTCTTCGTCGGCTCGGGCGTCTCGGGCGGCGAAGAGGGCGCGCGCTTCGGTCCTTCGCTCATGCCGGGCGGCAAGCCCGAATCGTGGAAGCTGCTCGAACCGGTGTGGACCGCGATCGCGGCGAAGGTGGACGAGAGGACCGGCCGCCCGCTCCCCGGCGCGTCGCGCGGCAAGCCGGTCTCGGGCGGTGTGCCCTGCACCACGTACATCGGCCCCGGCGGCGCGGGGCACTACGTGAAGATGGTTCACAACGGCATCGAGTACGGCGACATGCAGCTCATCTGCGAGGCGTACCACTTCATGCGCGACTCGCTGGGCATGAACACCGATCAGATGGCCGCGACGTTCAGCGAGTGGAACGCGGGCGATCTTGATTCGTTCCTCATCGAGATCACCGCGGACATTCTGAAGCAGAAGGACCCGGTCACGGGCAAGCCGTTTGTCGATGTGGTGCTCGACGCCGCGGGGCAGAAGGGCACGGGAAAGTGGACGATCAATTCGTCGCTCGACCTGGGCGTGCCCGCGCCGACGATGGCGGAGGCGGTCTACGCGCGGAACATCAGCTCGATGAAGGACGAGCGCGTGGCGGCGGCGAAGATCATCCACCCGCCCAAGCGCCACCAGCATTCGCCGGTCGTGCAGCACCCCGGAATCGCCGCCGAGCACGGCAGCCGGGATTGGGTCGGCTGCGTGCGCGACGCGCTGTACTGCTCGAAGATCTGCTCGTACGCGCAGGGGTTCGCGCTGATGTCCGCCGCCGGGCGCGCGAACGAGTGGGGGCTGAAGCTGGGCGAGATCGCGCGCATCTTCCGCGGCGGGTGCATCATCCGGGCCCGGTTCCTGCAGAAGATCACCGAGGCGTACCAGCGCCGCGCGGACCTGCCCAACCTGCTGCTCGACCCGTACTTCGCGGGCGTGATCGAGACAGCGCAGATGAACTGGCGTGCGGTGGTGGCCCGCGCCGCGGTCGACGGCATCCCGGTCCCCGCGTTCGCCAGCGCGCTGAGCTACTTCGACAGCTACCGCAGCGACCGTCTGCCGGCGAACCTGCTGCAGGCGCAGCGGGATTACTTCGGCGCGCACACCTACGAGCGCGTGGACCAGCCGCGCGGGAAGTTCTTCCATCTGGAATGGAGCGCCGGGCGCGGGCAATCGGCGGTGTGACGCGGCGACAGCCGCCGGGCCTCAGGCGTTGTCCGCCCCGACCACGGGGATCGGGTTCGAGTTTGTGATCGGTGCCGCCGCGCTCTTGCTGGAATGCGCGTGAAGCTCGCGGATCTCTTCGGCGCTCATCCCGGCGAGCCCGGCATGCAGGGCGATGCGGGCCAGCTCGACGCGGTTCTTCACGCCGAGCTTCGCGCCGATCGACGCGCGGTGCCACTCGACCGTCTTGATCGAGCGGTGCAGGCGCTTGGCGATCTCGGCGGTGCTGTGCCCCTCGCCGATGAGGGAGAGCAACTCGAGCTCGCGCTCGGTGAGCTTGGCGAGGATCCCGAGGTCGTGGACCTGAGCGCGGACGATCTCGAAATCGATGTTGCTTTCCTGCGTGATGATCGGATCGCTGTGGTCGATCGGCTGGCAAATGGTAAGGCAGCGGTCTTCGCCGACGCTCGATTCGCGGTACGGTCGGTACGTGCTGCACTTGAGCACACCGCCCGACATGCCGAGCACCTTGATGACGCGACCGGTGTCGATTGCGCGGCGGATGACGCCCAGGCGTTCGCGCGCGTAGTCTGTGGGCAGCCGGTCAAGCGCCCAGAAGGTCCACGCCTCGGCGGCTTCTCCCGTCTGAGTTCGCACCTGTCGGTTCGCGTCGAGCGAGCGCCCGTCGCGATCGAACAGGATGACGCCCGCGCGCGTGTCAGCGAAGAGCGCACTCATCGACGCCGTACTCAGCGTGGGCAGATTGAGCGTCAGTGGATTTGTCATGGCGACAGCTCCCGGCATCATGGGCGAGAGACTCCAATAGCGAACAGCGATTTGCGAACGTGTGACAGGTACGCACCGGCACCGGTTCGCCACTCGAATCAATCAAGATCTTCCCGATCAACCATGCAACCGGTTGCCCCTCAGCAATCGTGTTGCTCCTCGCCCTTATTCTGTATTATCGCTACCAAAGTCCTCCCCGGGGTCCAATCCATGAGGAAAGCTTTAACATTTCGGGATTACACCGGGCTGCTCCCGGTCAATTTGCGTACAAAGCCGTATCGCCGCCGCGTGCGTGACGATTCAGCACCGTGCGCAACCCCACCGAAGCGGTGATGGCGTGACTCGATGCGCGGCATCGGTTTGCGGTGCGCGCACTACTGTGGATGGCAATGCATGCTGATTGAACGTACGTCACGGCCCGCGATGAGCCGGCTGGGCGGCGCGCGGCCCGGTGCGACTAATCGCAAACGCGGGTCCAGTTGATGATCACGATGGCTAGGTCGGCGAGGTTGACAGTGCCGTTGAAGTCGAGGTCGCCGTCGGTTCCGGGTGTGACGGTGAAATCCCAGTGCTGGATCAATTCTGCGACATCGCCCAAACCCACGCTGCCATCGCCGTCGGCATCGCCCGGGCAGACGGGCGGCGGTTGGCGTTCGTACGCGCCCATGTCCGCAATGCCGGGGTTCATCGCCGAAAGCAGCCCGGTGTCGGCGGCGGCGGGATCATCGCGGAAGCGAGAGAAGCCGGAGAGTTCGACGACCACACCGGCGGGGAGCGCGGCGTCGAGCGCGGGGTTGCTGGCGGCGTCGAGGCAGGGGGAGCCGGGCGTCAGCGTGAAGCCGTCGTCGGAAGTGCCGAGGTTGTTGTCGGCGCCGTCGGCGTCGGCGGGGTTGAGGAAGAGAGGGTCGGCGTCGATGTTTCCCGTGCCGACGAACCCGCCCTGGATGTTGGAGTAGGCGATGCCGAGCGTGCCGCCGACGAAGCGGAACTGGGCATCGAAGAAGGCGGTGTTACCGCGGACGATGCAGCCGGAGAGCGTGGTGTTGCCGCTGAAGATGCCGAACCCGCCGCCGAAAGAGTCGGCGTTGTTGTTGGCGACGGTGCAGTTGATGAACTGGGGGGCGGCGGGGAATTGGCCGTTGTTGACCAGCACGCCCCCGCCGAGCACGCTGGAGGTGTTGCCCGCGATGAGGCAGTTGATGAACTTGGGCGATCCGCCGCCGACCACCGCGCCGCCGCCCGATCCGATGGCGTTGTTCGAGACGATGGCGCAGTTGACGATGGTGGGCGAGCCGTTGTTGACGAAGATGCCTGCGCCCTGCCCGTTGGTGACTGAATTCCCGGTGATGATGCAATCGCGGACGGTGGCGGACGCGTTGATGAACATCGCGCCGCCGCGGCTGGCGTTGTTGCCGGTGAATGAGCAGTTGAAGACGTTGGTGTTGAAATGGTTGATGTAGACGCCGGCTCCCTGGCCGAAGCCGGCGGCGGTGGTGTTGTTGGTGAAGGTGCAGTTCTCGATCTGGGCGAAAGCGTTGTCGTGGATGATGTGGATGCCCGCGCCAGAGATGGCGCCGTTGTTATTGGTGAAGAGGGTGTCGCGGACGACGAGGGAGCAGCCGAGCCAGGCGGTGAGCCCGCCGCCCTGCCAGCCGACGTTGCCGTCGAAGACGGAGTCCTCGATGGTGCAGAGCCCGCCGGTGGCGGACACGCCGCCAGCGGTGGCGGAGCCGAGCGAGGTGTTGGTTCGGTTGTTTTTGAAGGTGCATTCGCGGAAGAGGATGCTGGAGAAGATGCTCCAGACCGCCCCGCCGTCGTTGCTGTTGCCGACGTTGTTGTCGAAGAGGCAATCGTCGATGGTGAGCGTGGCGTTGGAGTTGAGGATCGCCCCGCCGCCGCTGTTCGCGAAGTTGTTGATGAAGGTGCAGCCGACGATGTTGCCCGAGGGGCCGTTGAAATTGCTAATCGCCCCGCCGCGGCCGTTGCCGAGCGCCTGGTTGTCGCGGAAGACGCAGTTGTTCAGCACAACGAAGGACGACAGCTCGTTGAAGACGGCGGACCCGCCGAAGTCCGAGCGGTTGTTGAAGAAGAGGCAGTCGCGGACGGTGGGCGAGCCGGGGGAGTTGTAGAGCCCGCCGCCGAGGGTCGCGGTGGCTTCGCCGTTGCCGACGGCGAAGCGTTCGAGCACGGTGAAGACGTTGGTCCCGGTGCCGGTGACGACGTGGTAGGAGTTGTCGCCGAAGCCCGGTGCGCCGATGTCGCCCGAAAGGATCGAATCCTCGGCGGGGTCGGCTGCGGTGGGATCGGAGTCGGCGGGTCGTTGGCCCGGACTGGTTTCGTCGCCCTCGAATCCGCCGCGCATAGTGACGCCCAGCTTGAGTTGGAAGGTGATCGTTCGATCGAGGGTGCCCGTCGGTTTGTACTCGCCGGCGGCGACCCAAATCTCATCGCCCGCCTGAGCGGCGGTGATCGCCGACTGAAGATTCGTGAAGGCGTTGGCCCACGAGGTTCCGTTGTTCAGCCCCGAGGCGTCGTCGTCGACGAACCACGTCGCGCCGCTCGCGCCGGCGGCGAGGGCGAAGGGAAGGGCGATAGCGAGAGCCGACAGGCGGCGGTTGAGCGAGCGCTTCATGGGTGTCTCTCCAACGGAACGATCAGCGTGATCGATGCCTGAATTGTGGGGTAGACCGAGGCCGAAGGCCAGTGGTTTTTGCTCGGGCAGACCGAAAAAAACACGTCCGAATTCGGCGTGCTCATGCGACGGTTTGTAATGGATGCCGGGACCGGGGGCCGGGGGGGGCGGGTCACGCCGCTTGTTGAGACTGCTTGTTTGTGGAGACGCGCTCGGCGAGGGACTGCTTCTTCATCTTCTGGTAACGCATGTTCAGAAGGATGACGAGCAGGGCGATGGTCGCCATCCCGCCCCAGAAGAGGAGCGGGTTATCGCGGTTGATGTACTGGCCGATGATCTCCGCGCCGAGGTACATCGCGCCGCAGCCGACGAAGCTGCCAACGATGATGCCGAAGAAGGTGGCGGGGCGGCTCAGCCCCAGCAGTCGCCCGAAGATCGACCCGCCCACGCTGCCGGTGGCGGCGAGGGGGAAGGCGACGAACGCGATCAGCCCGATCATCGTGAGTCGGCGCATCCAGCGCTGGCTCTTCAGGATGTACTGCCCGTCTTCGACCAATGCCGCGAGGCGCGGGCCGATGAAAGGGATTCGGAACATGAACCCGGCGTGATAGACGAAGAGCATCGCCACGCAGATGTCCATCCACATCACCATCGCGAAGAGTTCCTCGGGGCTGAGGAACCGGCGCACGGCGTCGGTGTCGGCATCCTGCCCGCCGAGGATCACGAAACGCCCCAAGGCGAAGAAGGTGATGAAGGCGGTGCCCACAAGTTTCTGGGTGAACTCGGGGCCTTTGATGAAGTAGGTGACGATCAGCGCCCCGAGCGTGGCGACGAAGGGCGCGATCAGCGTGACCAGCCACAGCACCGGGCGCGTTCGGCGGAAGTCGTCGACGTACTTGCCCTCGTGCGCGGCGATATCGAGCGGCAGATGGGCCGTCTCGTGCGGGCTTGGCGGGTTTCTCGGTTCGGGGGGCATGCGCGGGCGGGGAATGGTAGCGGGGATGGGGGGGAGCCGCCGCGCACCGCTTGGAGGTCATTCCGGTTGGCATGGCCGAGGCTCTGCTCGGCATGATGCGTGCGCGAGTTGGCGCCGAGCCGTGGCCGATCAGAGCATCGGCCGCGGCACCCTGCGGCCGTGAGCGCAGTGACTACTCGATCGACTGTCTCGGGACGGCCGAGCCGACGAGCCGGATGGTCTTGGGCGTGTTGTCGGTGTGGATGGTGAGGTCGCGCGAGTCGTTCGGCGCGATGGTCATGTCGATCGTGGCGCGGGTGAGGCGCGGGCCGACGTCGAAGTGGAGCGTGAAGATGACGCGCCCGACGCCCGTGAGGAGCGGATGTTGGGTGATGATCTCCGGCTCCGCCCCGGTGGGGTCGATGAGGACGAACCACAGCTCGCCCGGCTCGGTGTCCTCGCTCATGGGCTGAGCGGATTCGGGGACGTCGTCGTCCGCGCCCCAACTGTTGAGTTCCGCTTCCGCGCCGGGTCGGCGGTGCTCGATGCGGGTGATCTGGGTGACGTTGCCGTTCGCGTCTTTCTGGCTGGCGAACTCGAAGTAGTCGGCGTTGATGGGGTTGCTGCCCGCGTCGAGGATGTCGTCGGGGATCGGGCCGAAGTCGGAGCCGGTGCGGATCATGCCCATCAGGCGCGTGGCGACGATGCGCGAGACGACGTGCGTGGACGCCGACTCGGTGGTCTGCTGGTAGCCCTTGAACATACCGTCGAGCGCGACGAGGGCGCTGGCGAGCAGCGTGCTGCTGATCGACAGGGCGATCATCATTTCAACCAGCGAGAGGCCCCGGCGCGCGCGGCGGGCGCTCTTGCGTTCACGGCGCGATGACGGGTTGGTGGTGCGGGTCGTCATGGGCGGTTACTCCGTGAAATGCCCCTCGGCGTAGGTCGATCGGATGGGGGTGATCGCCAGCGGGATTTCGAGCCCGTCGGGCAGCACGAGGTCGGGGTTGTGGTTGAGGACGATCTTGCCGAAGCCGTTGAACGCGACGGCCCTGCGGGCGAAGGCGCCGGGCGAGATATCGGCGTCGGTGTCGGGCACGCCGTCGAAGTAGCTGTCGGGGATGGGGTCCGGCGCACTGCCAACGGGGACGAGTTCGCCCGTGGCGGGATCGCGGGCGGAGTCCCAGCCGACGTCGACCGAGCCGTTGCCGTCGAGATCGGTGAGCGAGCTGAGGTCGAAGCCCTCTTCATCGCCGTCGTCCTGGCTGAAGTAGCCGAGGGTGATATTGAAGTCGGCGGGATCGCCGGCGGCTTGCCCGTAGATGGAGAGTGGCGCGGCGCCGTACTCGGGCGCGAAGGTGAGGAGCAGCACGCCGTCGATGGAGGCGTTGCCGCGGACGTCGAGGACGCCCGCGATGACGGCGCCGCGCAGGCGGACGTCCTGGTCGGCGTCGGAGTTGTTGGTGCCGATGTCGACGGAGTAGTTGGGGAGCATCATCGAGCTCTTCTGGATCTCGACGAGTTCTTCATCGCTCGGGTTGTAGCGTGCATCGTCGGGGTAGTCTGGGTGCTCGTCGGTGAATCGGGTCGAGCCGGTGAAGACGAGCTTGTTGCGCGTGTGGTGGAAGATGGAGGGCTTGTCGGCGACGATGGAGCCGACGAAGAGGCAGTCGTGGAAGCGGATGTTGTTGGAGAGCTGCTTGGTGTTGGTGCAGATGTCACTCGCCACGCCGTCGCCGTTGAGGTCGACGCCCACGCGGAGGACGTCGGGGAGGCCGTCGTAGCCCGGCGCGCCGGGGGTGCTGTAGCCCTTGTCGAGGGCGCTCGGGCTCTCGGCGGGGGGCGGGGGGTAGGTGAGCGTGAGTGCACCGGTCTGGGGGTCGCGCGTCTCCTGCCCGTAGTACGTCCACGAGAGGTGGGTGTTGTTGGTGTAGCACTGGACGCGCGTCACGCCGATGAACGTGCAGTTGATGAACAGGCCGTTGTTGCCCATCGGGATGGTGACGTTGTGGAAGGTCATGTCCTGATAAACGGGGCGGCTGTACCAGTCGGCGGGGGTCGGCGAGCCGTAGGGCGTTGATTCAACCCGGCGCGGCGGTGCGAAGCCCACGCCGCCCTGCTCGGCGACTTGGTCGGCGAACGACTCGGCGTCCTCGGTGAGCGCGGTGAGCGCTTCGGTGGCTTCGCTGAAGCTCTCATCGGTAAACGGCGGGAGCTCGTCGTCTGAAGCGTCGAACTCGACGGGCTGATCAGGGGCGGTGGCGCGGATGGCGCCCTGGACCTGCTCCTGGTAGTCGCCGATGGGCGAGCCGAAGCCGTCGTCGGAGGCTTCCCACTGCGAGCGCGAGGCGCGGAGCTTGATGTGCCCGCGCAGTTTGGCGTACTGGTCCTTGTAGTCGAGCACGCCGTCGCGGTAGCCGAGCTTGATGTCGTTGAGATCGCGGTCGTCGGCGTCGCGGATGCCGTCGCCGTTGTTGTCCGCGAATGTGTCCCAGTCCCACTCTCCGTCGACGAGATCGCCGTTGCGCTTCTTGTTGTTGTTGCGGTCGGGCTTGCCCGAGTCGATCAGGAGCGCGAGCGAGTTGTCGGCGGTGAATTCGGGGCTCTGCCCCTGCACGGTGGTGCCGTTGGTCAGCGCGGATGCGCAGATGACGCGGCGGTCGCCGTTCGCGTCATAATGCTTCAGGAAGATGTCGAAGTCATCAACGATGCCGTCGCGCGTCAGGTCGGTGAAGGCGTTGTCGGCGGCGTCATCGTCGTCGTAGTCGTTGAGGTTGAGCGCGGCGAGCGAGCGGGACTCGACGGCGTGGTTGCGGCGCAGGCGGTTGTCGCCGTCGACATCATCGAGGAGCACCTTGGCGTAGAAATCGTCGAGCTTGCGGTCGAGCAGGTTGTTCAGACCCTTGAAGTCGGACTTGATCGTGACCGGCGCGCCGTCGATCTCGTCGAGCGCGTCGCTGTCGTAGCGGATGCCCAGCGGCCCGGAGATCTGAACGTTCCGCCCGATCATCACGCGGCTGGGCGCCACGATCGCGTGGTTGACGGGCTTGCTGATGTTGAACGACTGCTGCGCGGTGCGGGTGATCCAGCGGCTGCGGGTCCAGTCCCAGTCGTAGCCGGTGACGATGGCGCGGACTCGCCCGTTCGCGTCGGGCGGGACATACGTGATCTGGGCCAGAGTGACGGCTTGGTCGTTGCCGCCCTTCTCGAGCGCGATGGGCGGCGCGACGACCCAGCCGTCGGGCGCGTCGGGGAGCGTGATGTCGCCGGCGGGATCGGCTTCTTCGTCGCCCGCGTGATGGGCGGCGAGCGCCGCCGCGATCCCGTCGGGGGGCGAGTCCTCAGCACGCCCGTACAGCGCGGGCAGCACGCGCACCGAGGGGGAGTCGCTATACGTGCCGGCCCACAGCTCGGCGGCGTAGTCGGGCGTGATCTGCCCCTTCGCGACCACGAAGCGCGACGCCGCCTCGGACAAGCGGGCCGCGGCGATATCCATGCCCGTGTCGACCGCGCCCATGGCGCGCGTCACGCGCAGGTGCGTCTCGGCGGTGCGCAGGTTGCCCTTGCTGACCACCGCCATCGCGACGGCGAGGGAGGAGAACAGGACGAGGAACATCATCGCGAGCACACCGGTGACGCCGCGGCGCGGTGCGCGGCGCGCCGAGCCGGGCCGCCGCTCGGCGGCGGAGAGTCGATTTGAATGATCGTGCGTCGGCTGATTGATGCGGCTCATGTCGGATCCCCGCTGCCTCCGGAACATCGTCGAGTCACGAGTCCTGCGGCTTGCCGAAGACGCAGGACGCAATCTTTCTCTCAAGGCGAAGCCACCCAGCTCACCCGCGCCACTTCGCCCGCGACTTCCTCGCCCGGCGGCTGGTACATCACGATCACGGTGACGCGCACAGGGAACTCTTCGAAATCGCGCAGGATGAGATTGCCGTTCGTTACCCGTGCGTTGTTCGCCGCGGTTTCCGTGATGTCGGCAGGGTCAACCTTGGCGACCTGGACGCACTGGGTCCAGCCGCGGAGCGAGACGGGCACGGGGTCCTCTTCGCCCTCCGGGACGAACACCTCGACCACGCCGTTCCAGTGCGTCTCGGAGACGACGTGCGCGAGCGCGTCGAGCGGGCCGGGGTAGCGGGCGCGGAGGGTAAAGCCGGCGGGCAGGTTGGGCGCGTCGCCGAAGACCGCGCCGTCGAAGTCGTCGAGGTCGTCGAAGTCCTCGGGGCTGGCTTCGTCGCCTTCGGGGCCCCAGCCGGTGAAGGTGCCGATGTCCGACGGGTCAGTAAGGTAGAGCCCGCCCGAGAACTGGTCGTGGCGCGGGAAGGCGCGGGTGCGCTCGCGGATCTCGTTGGCGAGCAGCGTTGCGGTTGAGGCGTTGCTGCTCCACGCGTTCTTGGTGAGGAACGCCTGCTGCGCTTCGATGACGGCGAGCACGCCCACCCCGATGATGACGGTGGCGAACGAGGTCTCGAGCAGCGTGAAGCCGCGGCGGCGTGTGCGTGTCATGCGTCGTGCGTTCGGTCGGTACGGACCCATAAGCGTCTCCCTCGGCGTGCGGCCCCGCGGCGCGCTCCGCCTCCAGAGAGAAGCATCGGATACGTTCGGCACCGGCTGCGGTCAGCGGACGATCTGGCTCATCTTGAAGATGGGGAGAATGATGGCCATAGCGATAAAGCCGACGATGGAACCCATGAGGATGATCATGATGGGTTCGATCATGCTGGTCACCGCCTTGATGGATTCTCGGAGCTGCTTCGAGTAGAAGGTCGCTACCTCGTCCAGCACCTCTCCGAGCTTACCGGACTCCTCGCCCGCGCCGATCATCTGGATGACCGCGTGGGGCATGAGTTTGGACTGGTACAGCGTGGTGGCGATCTTCTTGCCCTGCTTCACGCTGGTGAAGACGCCCCGCCACATCCGCTTGTAGAGCTGGTTGCCCGAGATGTCGCCCGTGATCGCCAGGGTGTCGAGCATCGGCACGCCCGCGTTGATCAGCTCGCCCATCGTCTGCAGCGAGCGCGAGATATACAGCGAGCGGAACATGCGGCGGAAGATGGGCGTCCCGAGCTTCATCTTGTCGAACCACCACGAGCCCAGCTCGGTGCGGAGGAAGAAGAAGAGCCCCACGCCGAAGACAACGAAGCCGGGCAGCGTGTACAGCCCGTACTTGACCATCCAGTCGGAGAGCGCCATCAGGAACTTGGTGGTCCAGGGGAGGATCTCCTCCTTGCCCTCGAACACCTTGGCGAATTTCGGGAGCACGAACGTCAGCAGGAACACCGTGACGCCGATCGCCATGGTGGCGATCATGCCCGGGTAGATCATCGCGCCGATGACCATCTTCTTGGTCTCGATCTGCTGCGCGGTGTACGCGGCGATACGGTCGAGCATCTTGCCGAACGAGCCGGACATCTCCGACGCGCGGACCATGTTGATGTAGAGCGGGTTGAAGAGCTTCGGGTGGCGCTGCAGCGCTTCCGAGAACTGCTTGCCCGACTCGACGTCGGTCTTCAAGCCGATGATGATCTTGCGGAAGCGGATGTTCTCGGTCTGCTCGGCGATGCCCTCGAGCGCGGCCCGGATACCGATGCCGGCGCGGACCATGACCGCGAGCTGCGTGGTGAAATCAAGGACGTTCTTCAGCGTCGGCTTGCCCGAGTTGATCTCTTTGAGCTTCTGCATCAGCCCGGAGCGATCGAACCCGCCCTGGATCAGCGTCAGCGCGAGTATGTGGTTCCCCTGCGCCCGCAGCGTGGCGGCGGCGTTGCCGGCGGTGTCGGATTCGAGAACGCCGACAACCGTCTGGCCCGAGGACGAACGGACTTGGTAGCGGTAGGCGGGCATGCGGGATCCTCAAAGGGCCAAATCGCGAATGGCCAAGCTGCAGATTCGATCGATGACTCCGCGCGTGCCGCGATCGGCCGCATATCGTTCCTGATTTGCCATCTGGCCCTTTGCCATCTGGCCCTTCGGCGCTTACGCCGCCAGCTGCCGTTCCAGCTTGTCCGGGTACGCCGCCTGCGCCACCGCGTCCTCGCGCGAGATCATGCCGTTGAAGAACAGCTCGGCGATCGAGGAGTCGAGCGACACCATCCCCAGCGAGCGGTTGGTCTCGATGACGTTGGGAATCTCGAACGCGCGGCCTTCGCGGATGATGTTCCGCACCGCGGGCGTGCACAGAAGCACCTCGACCGCCGGCACCATGCCCGGCTTGTCGATCCGCGAGAAGAGCGATTGCGAGATCACCGCCTGCAGCGTGTCAGCGAGCATCGCGCGGATCTGGTTCTGCTGCCCCGCGGGGTACATGTCGATGATGCGCTCGACCGTCTGGCTCGCGTTGCAGGTGTGCAGCGTGCTGAGCACCAGGTGGCCCGTTTCGGCGGCGGTGATCGCGAGGCTCGTCGTCTCGAGGTCTCGCATTTCGCCCACCAGGATGATGTCAGGGTCCTGACGCAGCGCGTGCTTCAAGCCCGACGAGAAGCTCGGCATGTCCTGCCCCAGCTCGCGCTGCTCGATCAGGCACTGGTTCGAGGTAAAGACGTATTCCGTCGGGTCCTCCAGCGTGATGATGTGCATCTTGTAGCGCTGGTTCATCGCGTCGATCATGGCGGCGAGCGTCGTCGACTTGCCCGAGCCGGTGTCGCCCGTCACGAGCACCAACCCGCGCGGCAGGTAGGTGAGCCGCGCAATGACCGGCGGCAGGCTCAGCGCCGCCAAAGGCGGGACCTTGGTCTTGATCGTGCGCATCGCGATGCCGATCGAGCCCTTCTGCATGTGCGCATTGACGCGGTAGCGCCCGAACTCCTGGGCGGCGTACGAGAAGTCCGAGTCCTTGTGCGCCTCGAAGCGCGACAGCGCCTCGGGGTTCGCTACCTTCTTGAGGATCGCTTCGACGTCCGCCGGCTGGAGCACGGGCAAGTCCATCGGGGTCATCACGGTCTGCACGCGCATCGCCGGCGGGTGCCCTGCGACGAGGTGGATGTCCGACGCGTTGTGCTCGGCGGCGGTGCGGAGAATCTGCTGAAGATCGACGGGCATGGGCTCGCTCCTCCGGGCCGCGATCGGCGGCCGTCCGCCGGGGCGATGACCCCCGCCGGGCCAAAAGGGCACGGCGCTCGCGGAACTTCTTTTGGAATCGGCTTGAAAATGCCCGCCCGTAATTCGACTGTGTAATCGTTCCCCTCGTTCGGACGGCCTGCGCCAGGTGCTCGGGACAGAGCCGTGTGGTTCGCCGTCGCCGACAACTCGATTTTGCCGTGTCGGACCGCGCCGCGGGCCGATAAGTCTTGATGGACGCCGCGCGCGGCCGTATTCTGCTACTCCGCGCGGGGGATTCTAGGGGTTTTGTTCCTCGGCCATGACCGCCGAGCCGCCCAACTGCCCTGAAGTTGTGTGCCAGGGTCCATCAGTTCATGCGGCAAGGAAATATGGTCATGAGAGATCTGATTTTGACTGAATTGGCCCCTGTCCGCCCCTCCGTGCGCGCGGCCGTCGCGAACTCCGCGGGCCCAGCGCCAGCAACTCTCGCCGTTCACACGGTTCCAGGCGTGGCGAAGCAGCTTGTCGCTGAACCCCCCAGCCGAAACGTGGATACGTCTGCACACTCAGATGCCGAGGTTCGTCCGCTGTGTCTCAACGAGCGGGAAATTGAATTCCTCGGCACCGCGCTCCGCGGCCTCACCGAGCGCGAGCGCGAAGTCGTCATCGCGATCTGCAGCGGCGGAACCAACGAGGAACTCGCCGAGCGGATGTGCATCGCCGTCCCCACGGTTCGGACGCATCTCATGCGCCTGAACCAGAAGTTCGGCACCACCAGCAAGGGTGATGTGATCCGGTACGTGATGGCGGCGCTGCTCTGCGGCTACCGATCCGGGGTGATCGCCCCCCGGCCCGAGCCGGACGGCTGCGTCCGATAAATCAGACCTCGATATCCAGAAATATCATCGCTTTCGCCGATGCGTTGGGCGGGGCCGTGGCGATAATCCACTCCTCGAAGTTTGCAAGCACTCACAAAAAATGTGACACTGAGCGGGAACCCTGCCGATAAGCGGTTGTCCCCTTTGGGCTGTGTGGACAGGCTTTGGTGGCATTGGCTTATTTGCAGGGCGGTGGAACCGCCAGTATGTTCGGCAGTCGGTTGTAGTCCATAACCTCCAGGTTTCGCCATCTTGTGGTTTCTCGGGCGTTTGCCGCCCGATGCGATGAATGGGGCTTGGGCACAGGAAGCATGAACGCGGCGGTGTCGCCGCTGTGAGGGTTCGTTGAATTGCGATCGAACCCCGCCCGGCTCAGGGC
Organism: uncultured Phycisphaeraceae bacterium; assembly: GCA_964391865.1. Classification (GTDB taxonomy): domain Bacteria; phylum Planctomycetota; class Phycisphaerae; order Phycisphaerales; family UBA1924; genus DASZQL01. Next base: position 339,404 of record CAYMNQ010000002.1, on the reverse strand, counting down.
GGGGTGAGCAGAGATAGGGATCCCCAAAAGTTTCGCCACGTGGTTTGATGAAAGGAAAAGCGATGAATCGAACGTCCCTGATGAAGGCTCTGGTGGGTCTCGCGACGCTCGCGACGACCGCCGGCAGCGCGCTGGCCTACCCGGCCCTCGCGAACCAAGTCGTGACCAGCGGCGGCTCGCGCCCCGTGTTCACCGCCACCAACCGCGAGTTCCTCAGCGGCAGCGGGCAGATCACGGTGGTCGTGCCTGCGAACGGTATTCTCGCCGCCACCCCGATTCTCGAAGTTCGGCTGGTCGGCTTCAACGCGGCTGGTGTTGATATCGCGGCGGTGGCGCTGAACGCGGCGCAGGTGGCGGGTGGCGCGTTCCAGACGCCTGCTGGCACCGGTGCCGTGACGCAGACGCTCAACCTCGGTATGACGACCGATGACGAGGCTCTCTTCGCCAACCCGCTGATCACCAGCATCGGCGTGACGCTCTCGACCAACGCGTCCCCCACGGACGCGAACCGCGCCGCGACGCGCATCGACACCGCGAGCGAAGCGAACGACGCGAGCTTCGAGGTCGACAACACCCGCCCGACGCTGACCAACGTCTTCTCACAGGGCGGCAACCTGTTCTTCGTCTTCAACAAGCCGCTGATCATCACCGGCGGCGTCTCGGGCTCGACCGCGCTGGGCACCGGCGTGACGGCGAACGAGACCGTTCCCGGCATGGTCGACAACACCGACTTCCAGTACATCGCGTCCCCCGGCCCGTTCACCTTTGACGCGACGACGCTCAGCTCGACCGGCACGCTCGGCGCGGTGACGTTTGTCGGCGGCAACAACTCGATCCTCCAGATCGCGCTGACCACCGCCGGCAACATCGCCAACGGCGGCCAGTTCCGCCCGGACACCACCGGCAGCCCGGAAGCCAACAACAGCAGCGTCTTCGACTACCTCGGCAACGGCGCCCTGCAGACCGGCGGCGCGGCGGTCGCCGCTCCCCCGGCGTTCACGATCACCAGCATCGAGTGGCGCACCGCGTTCACCGCCGGCACGCCGACCGACGCGATGGCCGTCGGCTTCAGCAACCCGCTGAGCGGCACCTTCGGCGACGGCGCGTTCTACAACAACGCGGGTGTGGGCCTGATGCGCGGCACCGTGGACTCCGATCTCACGATCGGCGGCACGCCGGCGCTCGACGGGACCAACCCGAACATCGTTCTTATCGACGTGACCGCGGGCGGCGACAACGTCTTCGCCGACGGGCGTGACGACACGGGCGTGCAGTACAACTGGAACTACAGCGGCTCCGTCGGCACGCAGCCGGTGGACATCTTCGGCACGACGCTCGCCGCCCCCAGCTCGGCGCTGACCGTCAACGACGGCATCGACCCGGCGATCAACAGCTTCGCCTTCGGCGACACCGACAACGACGGTCGCCTGGACACCGCGTACATCGTCATGACCGAGCCGGTCACGACGACCGCCGGCGCTTCGAACTTCACCGCGATCCGCACCAGCGCGACCGTCCAGCCCTTCGGGCAGATCAACCAGGTCACGGGCGAGCTCGTCAACGACGACACCGTCGCTGACGCGAACCCGGCGAACAACAACGTGCCGATCACCGGCGCGACGATCGCGTCGATCGATCAGACGACCGGCGGCCTGCCGGACCGTCTCAACACGGGCAACGCCGTGTGCCTGGCGTTCAACACCAACACGACCAACTGGGACAACACCTCGGGCAACGAAGGCACCGCGACGGAAGCGATCCCCGGCTCGGCCGGCCCGCTGCCGCTGCAGGTCAGCACCACCGGCTCGTCGACCGTGACGGACGGCAACGGCAACCAGATCGCCTTCCCGACCCTCTCGTCTCAGACCTTCACCACCGACCGCGCCAGCCCGATCCCGGCGATCGCCTGGTTCTTCACCGGCGATAACCAGAGCGGCGCCAGCTTCGATCAGTTCTTCTGCGAGCAGGACGGCAACGTCGGCGACGCGGAGAGCAACGACCGCGCCGGCTTCGCGATGAGCGAGAACATCAACATCGGCAGCCTCGACGAGAGCCGCGTGACGTACCGCAACGGGCAGCGCAACCTCAGCAGTGCGACCACCACGTTCGTGACGGCCAACCGCTTCTTCATCGCCGACAGCAACTTCACCAGCCCGGACGGATTCGAAGTTGGCGACGCGCTGGTCTTCCAGGCGGATAACGGCGGCGTTGACGGCGCGAGCAACCAGTTCGTCGGGACGGCCACGCTGATCGACTGTGTTGCTCCGTTTGTCCCGCTCGACAGCACCTTCGGCGGCAACCGCTTCAGCGTCTTCTTCGTCGACACCAACGCCGACGGGTTTGCTGATCAGATCAACATGCGGTTCCAGACCGCTGTGCTCGCGAGCACCTTCCAGCAGGCCGACTTCACCGTGACCCCTGGCCTCGTCACCGGCGCGACGCTGTCGGCCGACGGGCTGAACGCTGTTCTCACGCTCGACACCGGCACGACCAACCGCGTGGCGATGACCAGCACGGTCACGCTGACCTACCGCGGCTCGATCGACACCACCCGGATCGCCCGCGTCGGCTTCGTGAACAACCAGGTCCGCGCCGCGGATCAGGTCGTCACCAACGTCGGTGCCGTGCCGCAGCCCGCGATCGACACGCAGGACCTCTCGATCATGCCGGTCCGCGGCGTGATCACCGACGGGACCGCCCCGGCCCCGATCGGCACCCGTATCGAGGTCATGCTCGCGATTCCCCGCGCTCAGCGGATCAGCTACGTCCACAACAACATCCCGCACGTGATCGCCGACTACACCAACAACTTTGACGGCTTCTACTCGCTCAACGCGATGACGAACCACCTGCTGGGCCTCTCGCCGTTCGTGTATCTGCACCGCGGCGTGATCGAGTTCAACGAGACGGGCGATCAGGCGAACGTGCAATTCCTGGCGAACTGCAAGGATGCCTACGGCCCGGACTCCGCCGACGGCGAGAGCACCGAGATTTCCTCGCGTGACAGCCTGATCCTGACGGTGGCCGCCACCAGCCTGAACTCCGTGACCTTCACCGGCCGCGGCGAGACGGCGGGGAACACCCTGACCGGTGGTCGTGTCGACATGTGCTGGGACGTGCTCCGCTCCAGCAGCGGCCGTCTGGACGATCTCTACTATACCCCCGAGGATGGCAACTCCTGCGACAACGATGACGACACCGGCTTCGCGATCTACGGCGACCCGATCGTCTCCAGCGCCGTGATCGACAACACCAGCGGCACCTACGAGATCCACGTTTCTGCCCCCAACAGCGCCTTCCAGGGCAGCGGCTTCAACCGTCTGTCGGGCGTCAACAACCCGCTGATCTTCGTTGTCACCTACCCCGACGGCCGCCGGTTCATCACCAGCTCGCTGACCACCACGGTCAACGGCGGCGGCCCGATCGTCTTCAACCCCAACAACCGCGCCCGTCAGTCCACCGCCGGCAACCCGGCCCCGGACACCGTCCAGTTCAACATGAACATCGCGAACGTGGGTCAGCGTCACGTCCACGAGCAGTGGAACATCGTGCCGCACGACCGCGTCAGCGGCTACGCGACCAGCGCCGGCAACCAGCCCAGCCCGTTCCCGGTCGGCATCGTCGCGTCGAACTTCGCCCCGGTGTCGAGCCTGACCCCGACGGTCGGCCCGCTCCAGCAGTTCGTGTGGTTCAACGACGGCGACAACGACGGCGTCTTCACCATCAGCGACGGCGGTCTGAGCGACATCATCATCGATTGCCGCCAGTTCGTTGACTTCTTCGCGTTCACCATGAACAACCAGGGCGTCCGCGTCGGCAGCGACATCAACTCGCTGTGCGGCGGTCAGGCGTTCGGGTTCTACTACAACGACTACATCTGGGGCCGCATCGGCCTCGTGACTCTGGGCGCCCCGATGAACTCGGCGTCGGTCTTCCCGGCCAGCGGCACGTTCTTCCCGAACAACACGACCACCTTCGGGTGGGCGATGGGCACCGTGACCACCAACGGCGGCTTCGCGACCCCGGCGGCGTTCTTCACCGCCAACCCGCGGGCCGACTACATCATCATCTTCCAGAACACGCTGGACATCGACGGCCGCATCCGCGTCTTCAGCCAGGACGCTGACGCCGCCGACGGCGTGACGGACATCGACAACGTCGGTGCCATCGCCGACGGCACCGGCATGTTCATCCACTACCGCTCCAACTAAGCCGAGTCGCTTCGGCTGAAAACCACGTGAAACCGCACCGGGGGCCTGGAAACGGGCCCCCGGTTTTGCTTTTTGAGTTGATGGGTTTGCGCGCGGGACATGCGTCGCTCTGATCAGGCGTAGCGATGCGATTGCGCAGAAGATCGGCCACAGATGACCCAGGTGGACCCAGATGATCCCGCATCAGTCGGCCGCTTGGGAACTGCTTGCGAAACCGCTTGCTCTGGTCTGGGCTGATCTGGGTGATCTGTGGCTGATCCCGCGATGCTTGCGGTCATGATCGGCGCGTCTCGTCGCGGCGCTGCGGGCGCGGCTCGCGTATGCTTTTGTCGAGGATTCGTGACACAAACAGGCCGGTTCGCGCGTCTGAGTTCGGCCGAGGGACAGCTGGATCAAGGGACCGGGGGATCGAGGGATTGATGTTCAAAAGACTCATGAACGTGCTTGTTCCGAGTGTCGCGGTGCTGACGGCGGCGGCGCCCGCGCTGGCGCAGTTCGATGCGCCGGTGGCGTCAAACGTGCGCGAGCGCGTGACGGGTTCGCTGCTGCGGACGAATGATGGGCCGCAGCCGGAGGCGGGGGATCAGATCGCCGCGTTCTTCGGGGATCGCGTGGTCGGTCGGTTCGTGGTGGGCAGCGACAACACTCCCGTGAACCAGTACGCGATGCTGGTGTATGGCGACGTGCCGAACACGACAGCGGTGGAGGGCGTGCCGGTCGGGCAGGTGGTGACAGTGCGGTTCTTCGACATCAGCGCAAACTCGGTTCTGACGAACGTGCGGTTCGAGAACACGGCGGGCGAGGCGTTCAACTATGTGTACTCGGGGCAGCAGTTGCCGCCGATCGATCTGCCGGGTGGGATCGATCTGACGCCCACGCGGAACCTGAACGTGCGCGTGGGGATCGCGTCGGGCGGCGGGGGCGGAACACCGACGCCCGGCACGCGCGGCGACGTGAACGGCGATGGGAAGATCAATTCGGACGACGCGGCGCTCATCCTGCGGGCCGTGGTCAGCGGGCGGACGGATATCTCGACGACGGGGACGACGTCGGCGGTGTCGGCGCTGAACACGACGGGGACCACCGGCACGCCCTCCGGTTCGACTGATGGGACCACGGACACGACCGGCACCGCAACTGACGCGGCGGAGACGGCCGCGTCGCGGATGGATGTGAACGGCGACGGGCGCGTGACGACGGATGACGCGATCGCGGTGCTGCGGCTGTGACCTCCTCCGCGCGGCACGAGCACGGCGTCGGGCGGGGGCGGCGCGGGTTCACGATGCTCGAACTCGTGGTCGTGCTGTCGCTGGTGGCGCTGGTGGTGGGGTTGGTGCTGCCGTCGCTCGGTTCGTGGTCGCGCGCGGGGCGGGCGCGCGACGCGGTCTTTGGCGTGCAGGCGGTGCTGCTGACGGAGCGGGCGGAAGCGATGCGCCGGGCGGAGCGACGGAGCGTGGAACTGGTGTCGGATGAGCGCGGGCTGTCGGTGAAAGTGGGGGAGGACCTGCGCGCATGGGACGCACCGGGGCTTCGAGTGCGCGACGCCGGGGGGGCGATTGTGACGCGGACTTTGGCTGAGTTTGACGGCTCCGGACGCACGGGCGCACGGCGCTGGACGATCGAGCCGAGTGAGGGCGGCGGTACACTGTGGGCCATCGAGTTCGACCCGGTGTCCGGCGCGGCGGAGCTGCGGCGCGGGCGCGCGGGTTCGTCATCCGCCAACGGAGCGGGCAAGGAGTGAGCCGCGTGCGGAACGAGAATCGGTCGGTCATTCGTCGCGTACTGGGGGGTCGCGCGGGCTTCTCGCTGCTGGAGATGCTGTTCGTCATCGCGATCATCGGGCTGCTGGCGGCGCTGGTGCTGCCCAACCTGTCGGGCGCGTTCGGGCAGGGGCAGGTGAAGACCACGAAGGGCCAGATCGCGGTGCTCGACGGGGCGCTCGAGAAGTACCGCATGGATGTTGGGCGCTACCCGACCGAGAGCGAGGGGCTGCAGGTCCTGCTGACGAAGCCGACGGACGCGGAGGGGTGGAACGGCCCGTACCTGAAGAAGGACGCGCTGCCGAAGGACGCGTGGGGCAAGCCGTTTATCTACAAGGAGGGTGAGAACGGCCGGTTCATCGTGCGGTCGCTGGGCTCTGACGGCAAGGAAGGCGGCGAGGGTGACGCGAAGGACCTCGACAACCGATCATGACAACGACCCACGCGAACGCGAGCACGGCGGGCGGCAAGCCCGGGCTGCGGTACGACGGCGCGGCGTTCCGTCGCTCGGTCGTGCAGGCCGGCGCGCTGACGGAGAACGACTGGAAATTGGCGATGGAAGTGGCGCGGCAGAACGGTCTCACCGAGCTGCGCGCGCTGCTCGACCTCGGCTTGATGAGCGAGGAGGCGCTGGCGGCGCGGCTGTCGGCGTGGAGCGGCGCGGCGCGGTGGGACGCGGCGAACGAGAGCGGCGAGCCGAGCGATGCCGTGCCCGCGCGGTTCATGGCGAGCGCGGGCGTGTTGGTGCTCGAGCAGCCGGCCGTCGAGGGCGCAGCGGATGGTCGGCGCGTGCTGCGGGTGGTCGCGTCGGACCCATCGGATCAGGCGGGGCTGGGCGCGGTGCTGGGGACGCTGATCGCGGGCGGGCAGGATTCGGCGGCGATCGAACCGGCGATCGCGACGGCGAAGGAGATCGCACGGTTTCTCGAAGAGCGCGGCGGCACGGGAGAGAATTCTGCTGCGTCGGCGACAGGCGATGACGCGCGGATGGATGTCTCGGGCGAGCTCTCGGCGCTGCGCGACATGGCGAGCGAGGCGCCGGTGGTGCGGTTCTTCAATCAGTCGGTCGAGCGCGCGATGGACCTCGGCTCGTCGGATATTCATCTCGAGCGGTTCGATCGGCGGATCAGTTTGCGGTACCGAGTGGACGGCGTGCTGGTGGACCAGCCGCCGCCCGCGGCGGGGCTGTACGAGGCGCTGCTGTGTCGCATCAAGATCATGTCGAACCTTGATATCGCGGAGCGCCGGCGGGCGCAGGACGGGCGCATCAAGATGCGCCTGCGCGGGCGCATGGTCGATCTGCGCGTCAGCATCGTGCCGACGACGTACGGGCAGGACGCGGCGATCCGCATCCAGGACCGGCAGAAGCTCAGCGAGATTTCACTCGTCGATCTCGGGTTCAACCCGGAGCACATCCGCTGGCTCCGCGCCACGGCGGAGAAGAACCATGGCATCGTGCTCATCACCGGGCCCACCGGTTCGGGCAAGACCACGACGCTCTACGCGCTCCTGCGCACGATGGTCAGCCCGGAACTGAAGATCGTCACGGTCGAGGACCCCGTCGAGTACGCGATGGAGGGGGTCAACCAGATCCAAGTGAACCCGGCGATCAATCTGACGTTCGGCAACACGCTGCGCCATGTGCTGCGGCACGACCCGGACGTGATCCTCATCGGCGAAATCCGCGACAAGGAAACTGCGGAGATCGCGTTCCAGGCGTCTCTGACGGGTCACATGGTGCTGAGCACGCTGCATACGAATGATGTGCCGGGGACGTTTGTGCGACTGGTAGACATGGGCGTTGAGCCGTACCTGGTGAACGCGGCGATCGAGGGCGTGAGCGCGCAGCGGTTGATCCGGCGGGTGTGTGCTTCGTGCCGCAATGCCGAGCCGGCGCGCTCGGTGTGCAAGACGTGCGGCGGGATCGGGTACCGCGGGCGCGTGGCGGTGATGGAGTATTCGGGGCTCAGCGTCGAGGTGAAGAAGCGGATGCTCGAAGGGGCGGAGGAGCACCGGCTGCGCGAGGCGCTGGTCGCCGCGGGATATCGGCCGATGATGATCGATGCGGAACGGCTGATCCGCGAGGGCGTGACGGATCGCGCGGAAGTGGTGCGCGCGCTGGGGCACGCGGCGGCGGCGGAAGTGGTCGATGAGGCCGGGGGTGGCGCGTGACGCGCTTCGCGTTCACGGCGATCCCGGTGCAGCGCTCGCTCGCGGGCGCGGGCGGGGCGGCGGCGGTCATCACCGGGCGGCGCGAAGCCGCGGACGAACGGTCGCTGCGCGAAGAACTGAAGCGGACGGGGCTGATCGCGATCGAGATCCGCCCGCTGAGCGTGATGGACGCGCTGCGGGCGCAGTTCGCCAGCGATCGGCTGCGCCGGGGTGATTCGCTGTGGTTCTTCCAGACGCTGAATCTGCTGCTGTCGAGCGCGGTGCCGATGGAGAGCGCGCTGTCATCGATGACGGAGCTGGCACCGAACCCGCGCCTGCGCCGGGCGTGCGAGCAGATCCGCGAGTCGGTGCGCGGGGGCAAGCCGCTGGCGGAATCGGTGGAGAAGTGCGCGGGTTTGGCTTCGCCGCAGGCGCTGGCGCTGCTGAAATCCGGGCATGAATCGGGGCGGCTGGCGCATGTGGTGGGGCTGATCGAGTCGTCGCTGGCGCGCTTGCACAAGCTGCGCGGCGCGATCTTCGGCAAGCTGGCGTACCCGGCGCTGGTGCTGTGCGTGGCGCTGGCGGTGCTGTGGTATCTGTCGGTGTTCGTGATCCCGAAGTTCGCGGAGGTGCTGTCGTCGCTGGGGGGCGAGCTGCCGCTGACGACGTGGATCACGCTGCACGCGGCGAAGTGGGTGGTGTGGGGCGTGCCGATCGTGGCGATCGTATTGCTGGTGATCTCGGCGCAGCGCGGGCGTGTGCTGCCGACGGAGTGGCGCGACGCGCTGGCCGAGAAGATGCTGCGCTGGCCCATCATCGGGCCGCTGGTGTGGAACACGCACGGCGCGGTGGTGTGCGACGTCGTCGGCACGATGATCGAGGGCGGCGGCGACGTGCTCGCGGGGCTGCACCAGGCGGAGCAGGTCGTCGGCTCGCCCGTCGTGGCAAGGCGCGTGGCAGCAGCACGCCAGAAAGTGCGCGAGGGAGTGGAACTGGGCGAAGCGCTGGCGGACGGGCAGGTGCTGCCTCCGACGGCGGCGACCGTCGTGCGCGTCGGCATGCGGTCGGGCGATCTCGCCGGTTCGCTGAAGCGCGCCACGCAGGTGTGCATCGACCAACAGGAGCGCACCACGCAGCAACTGATGGTGCTCCTCGAGCCGGCGACGATCCTGCTGATGGCGGTCAGCGTCGGCTGGGTGATCTTTTCGCTGGTGCAAGGGATGATGGCGATGAATCAGGCGGGGTCGTTGTGATCGCTCGGTGATGTGATGTTGGGTCTTTGAACGGAGATCTGGTGCGATGGCGGTGGAAAACTCCCAGCGAATGCGGCGGATTCTCGCGGGCGGGTTTGCTCGCGACGATTCGCGCGGCATGGGGCGCGGGTTCGTCGTACCTTTTGCGGATGCGCGGCGGAGAGCCGCGGATGGTCAGCCGGAGTGTGAGCCATGAACCGGATTTTCTCGGTGTCGTCAATGATGGTGTGCGCGGCGGGTTCGCTGGTGTCGCTGGCGCTCTTCTCGGGGTGCCAGAGCGCGCCGGAGAAGACGGCGTTCATCGATCCTCCGGCGCGGTCGCTGCAACCCGGCGTGCCGTATCGTTCGGCGACGCGCCCCGTGAGCGAGCCGCTGCAGGTCGGCTCCGAGCGCCAGATGCGCCGGACGGAACTGCTGGGCAAGAGCCGGCTGAGCACCACCAACTTCAACCCCGAGGGCGTCTCGCCCACAATGCTCGACGGCGGGCCGGGCGAGCTGATCCCGGTGAAGATCGCGGCGAACAACCAGTCGTCGAATGAGATTTTCCGAATCATCTTCGGCGAGTACCTGAAGATGAACTATGTCGCGGCGACGGCGTCGGTCAGCGTGACGCTTGATATCGACGATGAGATGACGCGCGGCGACCTGATGGACCTCGCCGGCGGGCTGTGCGCGGTCTACGGCTTCACGCTCGAAGTGCGCGGGGATACCGCCTTCATCCGCGCCGGCGATGCGTTGGCGCGGGCCGATGGACCGGTGATGCAGCAGCGCGCCGGGCTGGCGAGCGACCAGCCGGTGGTGCGCGTGCGTCGGCTGAAGCATGTGGCGGCGGATCAAGCGCTCAACGGCGTGAAGGAACTCGCGTCGACTGGATCGAAGGTCGTCGCGGTGGGGCGGACGTTGATCATCGCCGATACCGCGAAACAGGCGAACCGATTGGCGCAGGTGCTCGCGCTGCTCGACGTGCCGGCGTTCGATGGGTCCGAAATCTGGACGTACCGGCTCGGCAGCCGCCGGCCGGAGGAAGCGAAGAAGATCCTCGGCGAGATCGTCACCGGCGCGGGGATCAATGCGCAGAACGACGCACAGGTCGCGTTTGTCGAGATCACCGGGACGGATCGGCTGATGGTCATCTCGCGCGATCCGACGCTGCAGCCGGTGCTTCGCGAGTATGTGGAACTGGTGGATCAGCCGCCCGAGCTGACGAAGCGGACTCGGTTCATCTACCGCATCCAGCACTTCGAGCCGCCGGCGCTGCAGACGTTCCTGAAGGCCACCTTCGCCGAGCGGATGGAGCCCGACGCGCAGGCGGGGGCGGGCTCCGGCGCGAGCGCGGGTGATACGCGCGTGCGGCTGGTGCTCGACCAGGCCGAGCAATTACTAATGATCTACGCGACGCCCGAGGACTACGCGGACATCATGGCGACGCTGCGGGCCGTCGATCGCGCGCGGCAGCAGGTGCAGATCAGCTCGATGATCGCCGAGGTCGGTTTGAACGGTCGGCTCGAGTACGGGGTGGAGTACTTCCTCCGCGCTCTCGACGCCGACGGCATCGGCATCGGCGAGATCACCGGCACGCCCGGGCTGCCGGCGGGTGCGACGCTCGGCACGTTCTTCACCGCCGGCGACGGGTTCGCCGTGCTGCGGGCTCTGCAGACCGAGAGCAACGTGAATCTCATGAGCTTGCCGCAGTTGACCATCCGTGACAGCGGCAAGGGCTCGATCCAAGTCGGCGGCGAGGTGCCGATCGTGAAGGCGGATATTGATAGCTCGACGCAGAACCAGGGCACCACGGGCATCCGGCGGAGCATCGAGTACCGCAAGACCGGCGTGATCCTCGACATCGAGCCGAGCATCAACGAGTCCGGGCAGGTCACGCTGAAGCTGACGCAGGAAGTAACCGCCGTCGGTCAGCAGACGGACCTCGGCCCCGAGTTCACGACGCGCAAGATCGAAACGACCGTGACCGTGCCGCAGGGACAGACTGTGCTGCTGGGCGGCATCATCGACAACCAGCAGCGCGACTCGGTGTCGAAGATCCCGATCGTGGGCGATATCCCGCTCATCGGCCTCGCGTTCCAGACGCAGCGGAAGCAGGACGTGCGGACGGAGCTCGTGCTCGCGATCACGCCGACAATCAGCGACGAGCCGGAACAGACGGCGCAGGGGTTCAGCGAGTTCCTGTCGAGCGCGAGCGCGGTGCGTGAGGCTTTGTACGACATGGCGCGCGACCTGCCGCGGGGTGCGCTGCGGTTTGATGGGCCGCAGGGGGAGGTGCTGCCGAGCATCGCCCCGCCGCCCGCGGAGTCCTCGGAGCCGTCCGAGCGGCCCGAGACGGCGCCGGAGTCTGAACCGTCGCCCGCGGGCGCGGCGCCGATCTCGCCAGGAGCGGTGCATGGGTGAGCTGGCGGTGACTGTGCTCGTGCGCGATGGCGGGGGCGGCGTGGCCGATCAGAGCATCGGCCATAGCTCCCGGCCATGTGTTCGCGTTGCCGCTGGATCGGGGCACGCTCCGAGCCGCGTGCCGCGGCACCCTCGGATGGCGCGCGCCTTCACGCTGCTCGAAGCCGTGCTCGCGCTGGGCATGTTGTCGGCGGTGCTGGTGGTGTGCCTGCAGCTGCGCACGCAGACCATCGCGGCTCGGCGTGACGCGGCGGCATCGGCCCAGCATGACCGCGACGTGCAGGCGATCGTCGCACTGATCACCGCCGGGCGGCTGGGGCAGGCGGTCGTAGACCCCGAAACGAAGGTGCGCTCGTGGATCGGCGAGTACGACGGGCGCGGGTACGAAGTGTCGGCGGAGCCCGCGCGCGTGCCGAACCCGATGTACGGCAAGACGAACGAGGAACTCGAGCCCGAGGTGCTCGTGTGGAAGTATCAGGTCACCTTCGCCGGGCGCGCGACGCGGTTTGTCTGGTTCCGGTAGCACGAATGATGCTCGAGTGAAACGATGAGGACTGCCGCACAATTCATCCCGATTCGCATCTGCCGTCGCCGGCGTCGGCGCTGCTTCACGCTGCTCGAAGTGGTGCTGGCGATCGCGCTGCTCGCGTCGATGAGCGTGCTGATCGGTGCGCTGCTGTCGCAGACGCGTGAGTGGTCGGGGGACGCGGGGAGCGCCGGCGCCTCGCTCCGCGTCACGCGCGTGATCGAGGCGCTCCGCGAGCAGTGGGGGAGCCGGCGAACGGCGGTGGGGATCACGGAGAATGGTGGGAGCGTCAGTATTTCGCCCGAGGCGCTGCAGTTCGTCACCGCGCGCCCGCTGCTGTTCACCGATTGGCCGCTGGTGATCGCGGAGTACCGCATCGAAGAGGATTACACGTCGAGCGCGGGGCAGGGGCGGCGCTGGAAACTCATCTACACCGAGCGGCGCGTGACCACGATGAAGGACGAGACCAGCGACAAAGCGGATCTCGCCGGGCGGGCGTTGGTCGAATCGATCACGCTGCTGTCGAATTGCGAGGCGCTGGAGTGGCAGCGCCCGCCGAAGCCCGCCGCGGCGGAGCCGAGCGCGGACGGATCGACAGATTCTGAAGGTACTGAGCCGGCGTCGTCGCCGGCGCCCCAAGCCGAGCCGCGGGCCGGCGAACCTGAGCATTTCCGGCGCATCGAATGGGCGGCGGTGACGCCCGAATCCACCAAAGAACCCGGCATGGTCCGTCTGTCCGGTGAGCGGAACAAGGAGAACTTCTCGTGCGTGCTGGTCGTCCGGGCTTCGCGCTGATTCTGGTGCTTCTGGCGGCGGCGGCGGCGTTCGCGCTGGTGCTGCAGGGCGCCGTCGTCTCTCGCGCTACCACGCTCGAATCGCGCATCATCCGAGAGCGGGCGGCGGCGGAGCGCGACGCGCGGGCCGCCGTCATCATCGCGCTCTCGGGGCTGATGTCCGCGAGGAACGAAGAACGCGAGGCGGACGCGCTCGCGGAGTCGTCAAAGCCCGGCGGCGCGGGCGATTCGGACGCACCGCAGAACAAGAAGCCCGACCTGCCGCCGATCATCCGGCAACTGCTGGGCGAGCAGGGCGAGGAGATCGACAAGAAAGCGAAGGAACAGCAGAGCCGAGACGGCGCGACACAGGCGGTCGCCGACGGCGGGGGGCTGGCGGGGCAGAGCGGCTCGGTCGATCGGTTCAAGGCGCTGCAGTCAGTCGGGCTGCCGGCGGGCGCGGTGGAATTCGGGTTGTCCGAGACAGACTCACGCCGCTTCCGGGTGGCGATGTGGGATGCCGCCGGGCAGCTTTCGATCAACGCGGCCAGCGAGGCGCAGTTGGCGCGGTTCTTGACGGCGAAAGGTATCGATGCGCAGTTGGCGGCGCGGCTCGCCGACGAGATCGCCGATTGGCGCGACGAAGACACGCTTCGGCGGGCGCTCGGCGCGGAAGATGACCACTACCGCGCGAAGGGGCTTCGCGCGCGCAACGCCCCGTTCGTTTCGCTTGAGGAGATGCTCTACCTGCCCTCGATGACGCGGGAAGTGTTCGAGCGGGTGCGAGCAGACCTCACTCTGTCGGGCGACAAGAAGTGCCACATCGGTTCGTGCTCGCGCGAGGTGCTGCTGAGCCTGCCGGGGGTCGGGGCTGAATTCGCCGATCGGGTCATGGAGGCGCGCCGGCAGGGGCCGATCACGGCGGAATGGGTCGCGCGCTATCTCCCCATCGCGGCGCGCGACGCCGAACCGCTGATCCGCACGGAGCTGGGGAATATCATCGGATTCACGGTCGAGATGCGCGGCGATACGATCGCCCGCTTTGAAGGCCTAGCGGTAATGGGCGACAACGGGATCAAGTCCATCGCGCTCCGCGCGATGTAAAGCACTGCCAGATCGGATGCCATGACGTGAGCGTGCTCTCTACAACAACCCTCTCGGCCGTGATCGTCGGCGCAGACCTGCATCTCGTGGCGGTGACGATGTCTCCGCTCGGCGCGCGCAGCCGCTCCGGCGTGGTGCTGCCGAAGTTCCTCAGCCTGTCGGAGGACGAGGCGCGGCGCGTGATCGAATCGCTGACCGACGGTGCGCGCCCGAGCGTGCGGCTCACGATCCCGTCCGCGTGGTGCGGCGTGCGCCCGGTGGCGGTGTCGCCCGCGATGTGGGGCAAGGCCCGCGCGGGAATCATCGCGTCGATCGATAGTTTTCTGCCCATCTCGCCCGAAGATGCAATTGCCGGATACATCGCGCGCGCTGGCGAGAGTGAGGCAGCCGGCGGCTATCTGATCGCGGCCCGCCGGTCGGTCGCCCAGCCATGGATCAACGCGCTCGCACGCGTCACCGGGCAGGCGAACATCGAGGTGCTCGCGCCGCATATGGCGATGGCGGGGCTGGGATTGCAAAATGAACCTTCAGCGGTCGTGCTGGAGCGCGGGCCGACGGGGGCGCTCGTTCGGCATCAGCTCGCGCACGGCCGGGTGAACGAACTCGGCGTGCCGCACGAGACGGAACTGTCGCCGGGCGGCACGATGGTGATGCTACCGGGCGACGGGGCGCCGCCGCCCGGCGTGCGGGCGCTCGATCCGTCGGAACTCGCGCTGGCGGCGGCGCTGGCGAAGATCGTCGCGCCTGATTCATTCATGCCGCTGGTGGGGCGATCGCGCAGCCCGCTGCGCGCGTGGGCACGCCCCGCCACGCTCGCCGCCGCGTGCGTGGCGCTGCTCCTCGGCGCGAGCGCGATCCGCGAGTGGCGCTACCAGCGGGCCATCGAGTCGCTCTCGGCGGAGCGGGAACAACTCGCGCCGCGCGTGGCGGAAGTCGAACGATTGCGCGAGCGGGCGCGCCGGCTCTCCGCCGACATCGCGGCGGCGTCGAAGATCATGACCGCCGAGTGGTCGAGCCTGACGCCCGTGCTGGCGCAGGCGCACGGGGCCGTGCCGCCCGAGGGGTTTCTCTACAAGGTCCGCGTGGATTCCAAAGCGGTGATCCTCGACGGCGAGTCGTCGCGCTATCTCGACACGCTCCGCGCACTCGAAGAGACCACCGCCTTCGCCAATGCGCGGCAGGTGAACCCCAGCGTCAGCGTGTCCGAACGCAAGATGGATATGTTCTCGATCCGCGCCGATCGTGAGACCGCCGCCCCTGTCGTGTCGAAGACTGGAGGCAGACCATGAGCGCCTTGACGCGGCGGCAGCAGGGGATGCTCGGCGTGATCGGCGTGCTTGCGGTTGTCGTCGGCGCGGACCGCGCCGGGGTGCTCGCGCGGGGCGAACCGGGCGAAGACTCCGCCGCCGCGCGCCACGGCGCGCTCGCGGAACTCGTCGAGGCGCAGCGATCGCTCGTGTCACAGCGCGAGTCGTGGGCGAAGGCGCTGGCGCAGGCGGAGTCCGAGTGGGGTTCGTTGCGGGCGCGCGTGATCGCGGCGGAGAGCATCGACCTCGCGGAGGCACGTCTGCGCGACGAAGTGAATCAACTGGCGAAATCGCTCGGGTTCGAGACGCCCACCGCCGCGCCGCTCAGCGCGTCGCAAGGCTCGCGCGAGGCAGCGCCCGGCGCGGCGTCGCGCGGCGTGCGCGTCGTCGGGCTCCGCATCGAGTTCGGCGCGGAGAAGCCCGAAGACATCTACACGCTCGTCGATCGGCTCGAGAATCTGCCCACGCTGGCGACAAACATCTCGATGATCGAGCTGCGCGGGCCGGGAATCGTGCAGCTGCCGCGACGCGTCGAGGTGGCGATCGAGCTACAGGCGATCGCGGTGATCGGCGCGGCGGGCAGCGGGGGGGCAGGGTCATGATGGACCGCGCAAACCACACACCGGCCGCGTGGCGCCCGATCGATCGCGCCCGTTTGCAGCGCGCGCCGGGCTCGGGCCTCAGTGCCGCGCAGTGGGCGACGCGCGTCACCGCGGGTGCCGCCGCCATCAGCCTTGGTTTCATGGTTGTGGCGCTGGTGCGCCCGCTCGGCGTGCCGGACCATGCCGCGACGCCCACGCCGCCGGTGATCGCCAGCATGCCGAAGTGGGACGCGGCTCTTGAAGCGCGCCAGGCGTCGCTCGCGCTGCTGCAGCGCGGCAACTACTTCTCCGCAGGCCGCGTTCCGTGGCCGGCGAAGCCGGCGGCGGATCAATCCGCAAATGCGGATGCGGGCACCGCTCAAGCCGAACCGCCGCCGAGCCTGCCGCTGGCGCTCGATCAACTGCCACAGGATGTGAAGGCGGCGCTTGACAATCTCGAATTGAAGAGCCTCCATCTGTCGCGCGACGGCGTGGTCGTAGCGTCGGTCGGCTACGTCGGTGCGCAGCCCGGACAACTGCCGACGGCGCTGCGAGCCGGTGATTCCTTCAAGGATCCGAAATTTCCGCAAGCAGAATGGAAGGTTGAGTCGATCGATGCCGCGAGCGATTCCGTGGTGCTGCGGCGCGGTTCGGTAAAGTGCGTGCTGCCGATGTATCGGGGCGGCGCGGTGGCCTTCGCGCCCCCTCCCAGGGATGAGATGATCGACGGCGTGACGGTCCGGCGAGAGACCCGCGAACAAGTTGAAGAGCGGCTGCTCCGCTCCGGGCTGCCGCGTGAGAGGGTCGATGAAGCGCTGAAGGCGCTCGACACGACGCTCACCGCCGAGCGATCCGCGGCCGGTGCCCGGCCGCCGAAGGATGCGCCAATCGCGAACACCCCGCCCGCAGAGCGCACGGGAGAGTTGGGCGACGCGTTCAAGAAGGCGCGCGAGCGTCGGAACCGGCCAGCAACAAAGCCCGAGTCGCCGAAGTCGCCGTGACGCCGCCGCTCAGATCGTGCTCTCGGTCACGCGCATGACCTCGGGCACCGTGGTCAGCCCGCGCCCGACCTTCGCAAACCCGTCCTGGCGCAGGGACACCATGCCGCGCTCGGTACACAAGCGCCGGAACTCGGTGACGTTCGGATTCCGCGCGATCAGGTCGCGCAGATGGTCATCGACCGCGAGCAACTCGTAGATGCCGACCCGGCCGGAGAAGCCGATGTTCCGGCAACGGTCGCAGCCCTTGGGCTCATAGAACTTCGCCTCCGCGAGCCCCTGCATCTCGAGCATCTCACGCATTTCCTCGCTGGGGGTGCTTTCCTTCTTGCAGTGCGAGCAGAGCTTTCGAACGAGCCGCTGCGCCAGTGCCGCGTTGATCGCCGCGCCGATCAGGAACGGCTCGATGCCGATGTTCACGAGCCGCGTGATCGAACTCGGTGCGTCGTTGGTGTGCAGCGTGCTCAGCACCAAGTGCCCGGTGAGCGCCGCCTGCACCGCGGTGTGCGCGGTCTCCTGGTCGCGGATCTCGCCGATCATGATCACGTCAGGGTCCTGGCGCAGGAGGGCCTTGAGCGCCCTCGCGAACGTCATGCCGATCTTCTCGTGGGTCTGCGTCTGCGTAATGCCGTCGAGGTGATACTCGATCGGGTCCTCGACGGTGGAGATGTTCTGCGTGGTCTTGTCCATCGAGCGCAACGAGGCGTACAGCGTCGTCGTCTTACCTGAGCCGGTCGGGCCGGTGACGAGAATCACGCCGTGCGGCTGGTCGATCTGGTGTTGCCAGATCGTCAGCGTGTTCGGATCGAAGCCGAGATCCTCAAGGTTTACGTTGATCGAGCGTGTGTCGAGAATACGCAGCACGACCTTCTCGCCCGCCGCTGTGGGGATCGTGCTCATGCGCAGGTCGAGCTTGCGGCCGTGGACCTGGCATCGGATGCGCCCGTCCTGCGGCAGGCGGCGCTCGGAGATGTCGAGGTTGCCCATGATCTTCAAGCGGCTCGTGATTGCGGCCGCCATTCTCGCCGGCGGGTGCAGGCTCTCGAACAGCACGCCGTCGATGCGGAAGCGAACTTTCAGCGCCTTCTCGCCCGGCTCGATGTGGATGTCGCTCGCTCCCTCCTTCACCGCCTGCTGGATGATGTAGTTCACATAGCGGATGACGGGCGACTCGCCCGCCTCCTTCTCGAGATCAACCGCGTCCTGCTTCGAGCGGTCGACCTGCACGTCGTCCTCGTCGATGTCGGAGAGCAGCGACTCGACGTCCACCTCTTCTTGCTGCGACTCGCCCAGCATCGCCAGCGCCGCGAGGATGTCGGCGCTGGGCACCACGACGATGCGCACCGACCGCGCCTTCAACGTCAGACGCACATCATCGACCATGAAGACGTCGTCGGGGCGCGAGGTGCCGATCACCAGCCGGTCGTTCTCGACGCGCAGCGGCAGCACCTTGTTCTGCTTGCAGAACTCGGGCGTGAGCTGCTGCAGCATCTCGTGGTTGCACGCGTGATCGATCCCGCCGCGAAGGTCGAGTGTTTCATAGGCCAGCCCGCTGAACTCGCCGAGCGCGCGGAGCAGCGGGTCTTCCTCGATGCCCTGGCTGACAAGCACGTCGATCAACCGCTCGCCGGGCGATTGGCGTATTACGTTCTCCGCGACGGTCACCTGGCGCTGGGTGATGAGCCCCTTCTTGAGGAGATGCTGCGCGAGTTCGGCGGCGCTGCCGCTGTTGCCGCCGCTCTCGTCGGGGTCAAGATTCTCAGAGCCAGCCGGCGCTTCGCTCGCTCCGTTGCCGCGGTCGCTCGGCGTGTGGGCGGCCTGTGCATCGACCGTCGGCGCGGTTGCGCCGGGCTCCTCACGCGGCGCGGCGTCAAAGGCTTGGCCCTGCATCAGCGCGTCGAGATCGCTCGTCGTGCCGGTCATCCCCGGCGCAGCACGCTCGGTCGGCGCCGGAGCGGGCTCTTGGAGAGCGGCGTCCTTCGGGTCGGTCGGCGGTGAGGCGAACCCGCGCGACACGCCAAGCGCCGGTGCGCTCGGAGCCGCCGGCGCTGGTGCGCTCGCGGAGGCGGCGGCGCTCCCCACGCCCAGGTCGTTCAGCAAGCCGTCCAGTTTCAGCTTCGCCACGCGTCGTCACTCCGGGCGGCATCGCGCGAGCAATGCCGAGTCACTCACTCGTCCATCGACAGCGTGTACGACTGCCCGTCCGCCGTCAGCTCGACGGAGCGCCCCGCGATCGACTTGACCACGAAGTACTCGCCGAGCTTGTCGCCCACCTGGTGCAGCGTGCCGGAGATGCGCGCCATCGGGCGCGATCCGCCCATCACGCTGTTCAGCTTGAACTGCGCCAGTTCGTTCTTGATCTTCTGCTGGCGCTGCGCCGCCGCCTGGCGTGAGAGCTCCGCCGGGTCCGGCTCACGCGGCCCCTTCGCCACCGGTTCCGGCTCCTCAAAGCCGTTCCATGAGAAGGGGTTCTGCTGGATCTTCTCGAGTGGCACCTGCACCACGCTGCCGCTGTCTTTCAGCTCACGCAGCACCGACGAGTGATCGGCCGTGTCGGGCAGCACATCGCCGATCGGGTAGTCAATCTTGATGTTCAGCAGTTGCTTCACACCCTTGGTGCCGAGGAACCGCATGCCCACGAGCACGCCCGCGGCGACCAGCATGATCACGCCAAGCAGCATGAACCCGCCGAAGCGGCTCTTCGTCGGCAACGGCGCGAGATTCTGCGCGCCAGCGCCCGCGAGTTCCGCGATGAATGTCGATTGACCATCAGCGCCCGCCGTCGCGCCGTCCGTCGCGGCGGGGGCCTTCTCCTGCCCATTGATGCCCGGCAACCGCATGCTCATGAGCCGCCCTCCGTCGTCGATGAATCGGGCTGGAAGTAGATGCTCAGGGTGAACGACGCCTCCATGGCGCCGTCGATGTCTTCCGCCTTCTTGACCAGCATGTCGGGGACGCGCGTGATGCGGTCCAGCTTCTCGACCTTCAGCACGAACTCGTAGAAGTCCTTGAAGTCGCCGCGCATCGTCAGCGAGAGCGGCTGCTCCATGTACTTCGCGTAGGGGATCGGCTTCTCGCTCTTCACCTTGGGCAGTTCGAGCTGGCTCTCCCGCGCGAGCTGCGCGATCTGGCTCAGGATCACATCCACTTCCTTCGTGCCCGGCAGACGCGACTCGACCTTGCCGATGGCGGCGGCGATCTCCTCGTTCGCGCGCGCCAGGTCGCGCGAGCGCGCCGTGGCGGCGGAGAGCTTCTCGAGCATCTTCTCTTTCTGCTCGATCTCCGCCTTCGCCGCGTTGATCTCCTTGTTCTGCGGGCGGAAGACGAACCAGTACGAGCTGGTCGGCATCGCGATCAGCACCAGAAGAAACACGATTTCACGCCATCCGAAGCGCATCAGCGGTCCTCCTTGTTCTGAGCGCCGTCCGCCTGTGCCGGCGCATCGGGCGACAGCCCGGGCCGCGCGGCCTCGGTCAGTCGGTTCAGCGTCGGCGCCAGACCCGGCTCGAGCCGCCGCGCGTCCGCGCCCTCTCGCAGCCCCGCTTCGATGCGGAACTTGTTCATCTGCACGTCGCGGATGATCGTCACTTCGCTGAACTTCAGCTCGACTTTCTCCAGCAGCCCGCACTCCTGCAGCCCGGTGACGTACGCCGCCACGCTCTGGTTCGAGGGGGCCACGCCGATCAGCATCACCGCGGTCTGCAGTTTCGGTGCCGACACCTCGGGCTTCTCGGCGGCGTCCTCGTCCTTGTTCGAGCGCGACTTCTTCGAGCTCAGACTGCTGCCCTTGTTCTTTGCGTCGGCCGACTTGTCCGCGCCCTTGCCCGCTCCCTTGCCGCCCTTCCCCGACTTCTTGCCCTTCGGGCCGTCGAGGCGGGTGCTCTTTGTTTGCAGTTCGAGCAGCGTCATGTCGGGCGGCATGCGGTTGATCAGTTCAGCCAGCAGGATCGACCGCGGCACCTTCTCCAGAAGCACAGTCGTCAGCTCCGCTTTCTCGATCAGCTCCTGCTTCTGGTCTTCGAGCGTCTTGAGCTGCTCGATGTCCTGAGCCGCTTGCGAATAGCGCACGTTGATCGCCTGCTGGTAGCGCGAGACGTCGCTCCATTGCCGGTTGGTCACGAAGAACGCGCCCACCACGCCCGCCGTCACGACAGAGAACAACCCTGCGGAAATCATCGTCATCCGCCGCTCATTGCGGCGTTCGATGTAGTCCTCGGGCAGGAAGCTCTGCGTCGCGCGGTTGGCCGGCGCGGCCCCGCCCTTGATCCCGGATCGTTTGAACAAGCTCATTCGCGAACTCCTCGGCGGTTGAACAACGGTTCGGGGTCACAGGTCCGTGGGCGCTACGCTCAGACCCAGCGGCACGATCCAGCCGGGCTGCGGCGACGAGAGATCAACACCCACCGCGCGAACGCCCGTGCGGTCCAGATGAGCGAACGGATCAGCGAAGTGCGCTTGGCAGCGGAGCGCCTTGCTGACGCGCCGCGCGATCTCAAGCTGCCGCGCCTCGCCGCCCGCGAAGACGAACCGATCGATCTTGCGGTCAGGGAACAGTGCGCCGTGGTACCGCACGCACATCGCCACCTCGTCCGCCAGCGCGTCGAGCACTGAGATGATCGCGGCTTCGGGCGACGGCTCGTCCGCCGCGTTCTCCCCCAGTTCGCACAGCATCGACGGCGTATTGCCGGTACGCCGCTCCTCCCCCTCCGCCACAGCCACCGTGGGGGCGCCGCTCTCCATCACGGGCGACCCCGCCGTGATGACCGGGCCGGGCGCCGGTGCGCCCGCACCGTTCCGCGCCTGTGACTCCTGCACGAGCTTTGCGGTCAGCGCCGCCGTGTCATCGAGCGCCGCGTTCGCCTGCCGCACCTGCTGCGTCATGGGTGTCGCCACCAACGGCGCCCCGGTGCGCCGCACCTTCGCCGTCGTTGACTTGTGCGCCCTCGCCACCGCGCGGTCGAGCTGCCGTCCGGCGACTTGGATCGTCTTGCCGAACACGAGCTCCCGCCCGTGGACGATCATGACCTTGGTCGTGCCGTAGCCTAGGTCGATGTACAGGCTCGTCAGCGCCGAGTCGTTGGCGCGCCGTGTAATACGGTCGAACGCGCGCACCGACGCGAGCTGTTCGCAGTGCACGCCCACCGCCTCAAGCTTCGCGTTCTGCAGGGCTCGCACATGCGCCAGCACCACGTCCCTCGGCAGGGCGACGCACAGCACTTCCTCGCACTTCTTCCCCGAGCGCGTCACGTCGCACACATCGAACGTGCGCAGGATCAGCCCGGAAGGGTCGCGCCCCGTCACTTTGCGCAGCTGCTCGTTCAGCAGCGCCGCGCGATTCGCGCCGTCTGTTTTCGGGATCTGCACATGCTGCACCAGCGAGTGGCACGCCGACAGCGTGCACACCGCGCGTTTTCCCTTGAACCCGCCCTTTTTCAGCAGTTCCGGCAGCGCCTGCGCCTGGAACGCCAGCCGCTCCGCGTGCTTCTCGGACAGCTCGTCGGGCGTAGCAGAGCAGGCGATCGCCTGCAGCTTCGGCGAGTCACCCTGCGTCGCCTGCAGCACCTTGAGGCTTGACACCCCAAAGTCGATGGCGATCACTTCGCCCACGTTTGATTTTCCAAAGCTGAACCCAAACGGCATGGCGTCCGCCTCCGCGTGCGTGGTGCGAGGGGCGCGCGGCGACTCGGCCCGCGCGATCCGCTCGGTGTCGATCGGCCTCATCCGACGGCAAAGTGAGCCACCCGCCTCGCGCGCCGCATCTGTTCGCCCGACACGCGCGTCATAACTCGGAATCGCCAGCGGGCTCATCCGGCGAAGCCTGGTTATAGGGCCGCCGCCACGTCCGCCAATCGCTCGAACGCCAGCTTCAGGTCCCACCGCTGCCGGGCCCGATCGCCGGTGGTGTTGCTGATGACGCGTACCTCGCCAAATGGCAGCCGGGCGCCGCCAACGCGCCACGCCGCAAGCCCGACCGCCGCACCCTCCATCGCCTCCGCCGCGGCCCCGGTGCGCCGCGCGATGTCCCGCGCCGCGCCGTCCGTGCCCGAGCACACCGAAACCGTAGCCACAGGGGCGGCGTTCCGGAACTCGCCAGCAAGCAACTTCACGAGGAAGTCATCGCACGGCACGCGGACCGACGCGGGCGAGGCCCCGCGCACGACCGGCGGGAAGCCGAGCCGTGCGATGTCGATGAACCCGTCGGGCGTCGCCGATCCCTCATCCGCGAACACGCTCTCAGAAGCCACAACCACCTCGCCGAGAACAAGCGGCCGCGTCGAAGCCTGGGAACTCACGATGCCGCCGCCCGCGGCGACCACGCCGCACGTCTCCTCGATGATGGTGTCCGCGAGCAAGCCAGCGATCCCCAGGTTGATCACGCCCGAATGCCGCGCGAGATCGATCGCCCGCGCCGTCGCCCCCGCGGCGTTGGCCTTCCCGACGCCGCTCAGCAGCAGGTCGAACCGCTCGCCCATCGGCGTCAGCGCCCAATGATCCGGCTCAAACTCACGCCCGGCAATCCCGCGCGAGACCGCCCGCGCCTCCTTCGGCGCGGCGACAACCAGCAACCACCTCTTGCCCTGCTCACACGCTGGAAGAATCGCGTTACTCACGCGCACAAGGTACACCGCCGGGCTAGAGTCCGGCGCCGCGTCATCGACTGGATTCGCCGCGGAATCCACCCTACGCTTCACCCCTCATGCCCAGCGCCACCGCGGTGATCATCGGCAATTTCGACGGCGTTCATGCCGGGCACGCGGCCCTCGTGCGCCGCGCGCGCGACCTCGCCGACCGCGCGGCGTTCGGTTCGCCCGGTGCCCGCGTCGCCGCCATGGTCTTCCACCCGCACCCGCTCACGGTGCTGCGTCCCGAGAGCGCGCCGGAGATGCTGATGACCTTCGACCGCCGCGCCGAGTTGCTCCGCTCGCTCGGCGCTGACGACGTGGCCCCCCTCGAGCCCCGCCCCGAGGTCCTGCGCAAGTCGCCCGCAGAATTCATCGATTCGGTCTTCGCGCGTTTCGACCCCTGCGCTATCGTCGAAGGGAGCGACTTCCGCTTCGGCAAGGGCCGCTCGGGCGATGTCGGCACGCTGGCCGAGCTGTGCGCCGCCCGCGGCTCAACCGCGTCGATCGTCGAGCCCGTCACCGTCGCGCTCTCCGATCAATCGATCATCACCGCGTCCAGCTCGATGGTCCGCTGGCTCATCAGGCACGGCCGAGTCGACGACGCCGCGCGCGTCCTCGCCCGCCCCTTCGAACTCACCGGCACCGTCGTCCGCGGCGACCGGCGCGGGCGCGAGCTCGGCTTCCCTACCGCCAACCTCAGCACCGAATGTCTGCTCCCGCTCGACGGCGTGTACGCCGGCTGGGCCGTGCTGCCCGACGCCCGCCGACTCGCGGCGGCGATTCATGTCGGCACGCGATCCACCTTTGATTGCAACACGCGCACCGTCGAAGCGTACATCCTCGACTGGGTCGGCCCCGTCGCCGAGGGCGCGAGCGAGTACGGCTGGGCGCTGCGGCTCGAATTCGCTTCCTATCTGCGCGACCAGGCGCGCTTCGAGACCGTCGGCGCGCTGATCGAACAGATCCGCCGCGATGTTGAGCGCGTCCGCTCGCTCACGCAGCGCGCCGGCAGCCGCGCCCGCATGGAGATCGCCGAGGAGATTCGAGCATGAACGACCGGGCGGCGCCATCATCCGGCTCTTCTGCTCGCGCCGAAGCGTGGGGATCATCAGCCACGCTCGCGCGCCTCGCCGAGCTGCTCCGCGCCGCGTCGAAAGTCGCGATCCTCACCCACTCCAAGCCCGACGGCGACGCGGTCGGCTCCACGCTCGCTCTCGCCCGCGCTCTCGCGCACGTCCAAGTCGATGCCGTGCCGGTCTACCTCAATCCGTGGTCGCCGCGATTCAATGATGTCGTGGGCCAGACGCGCGTGATCCACGAGCACCGCCACACGTGGGACGAGCCGTTCCTGAAGTCCGCCGACGCCGTCGCCATCTGCGACACCGGCTCATGGACACAACTCGCGGGCGCCCGCGCGTGG
Organism: uncultured Phycisphaeraceae bacterium; assembly: GCA_964391865.1. Lineage (GTDB taxonomy): Bacteria > Planctomycetota > Phycisphaerae > Phycisphaerales > UBA1924 > DASZQL01. The sequence goes on along the minus strand of CAYMNQ010000002.1, from coordinate 314,294 downwards.
CTCGAACCCCGAGCCGGTTCCGCCGTGCTCATCGACCATCACGCGCACGGCGACGCGGCCGTCGCACAGCACCGCTACGTCGATACCGCCGCCGCCGCCGCGTGCGAGATCATGGCGGAACTCTGCGCTCGGCTGCTGAACGTCAGCGGCCCGCGCATGCTCCCCGTCGAGATTGCCGAGCCGCTGTACCTGGGCGTCGCCACCGACACGGGCTGGTTCCGCCACTCGAACATGTCGAGCCGCACCATGCGCCTCGCCGCCGATCTCGTCGACGCGGGCGTTGATCACAACCGCATCTACCGCGCCGTCGAGCAAGCCGAGCGCCCGGAGCGGCTGCGCATCACAGAGCGCGCGCTGCGCTCCATCGAGTTCATCGGCCCGGGCGCGATCATCAGCCTCTCGCAGCGCGACCTCGCCGAAACCGGCGCCACCCTCGACGAAGCTGGCGGGCTGAACGACCTGCCCATGTCCGTCGCCAGCGTGCGCGTCTCCGCCGTCCTCATCGAAACCGAAGAGCATCTCACGAAGATCAGCTTCCGCAGCAAAGCGGGCGAGCCCTCGATCGACGTGAACACACTCGCGCAGACCCTCGGCGGGGGCGGGCACTACCACGCCGCCGGCGCGAAGCTGAAGCTCCCGCTCCCCGAAGCGCGCGCCAAGGTCATCGAAACCATGAAACACGCGGGGGCCGCATGAAACCTCGCGATCCCAAGCGAGCCCCGAACGGGAGTGAGGGGTCTCCTCCGCTCGCGCCAAAGGCTCCAAGATCAACCAAAGACACCGCCGCGCGCCGCGCTCCAACCTCGCCGCGCCCATTCCGCAAGCCGCCGCTCCGCGTGCTGACCACCACGCTCTGGGAGTACCCCAGCCAGCATCACGACTCGCCCAGCGGCGCGACCTTCGGCGACAAGAACTACGTCGGCGCGTCACCCAGTTGGGTCATCTGGCAGCTCCTCACCCGCTACACGCGCGAGGGCGATCTCGTCATCGACCCCATGTGCGGCAGCGGCACGACCATCGACGTCGCGCGCGACATGGACCGGCGCGCGCTCGGCTACGACCTCGCACCGCGCCCAGGCCGCACCGACATCTTCCGCGCCGATGCGCGCAAGCTCCCACTCGAAGACGCGAAGGCGGACTTCGTCTTCGTCGACCCGCCGTACTCCACGCACGTCGACTACTCCGAAGACCCGAAGTGCATCGGCAAGCTCGACGCCGGCGGACCCGACGACGGCCGCGCGTACTACGACGCGATGCGCCAGGTCATCAGCGAGATTCACCGCGTCCTCAAGCCGCGCCGATACATGGCACTCTACGTCAGCGATTCATTCCGCAAGGGTGCCGGCCCCGACGCCAGCGGCTTCATGCCCATCGGCTTCGGCCTCTTCGCCATGATGCGCGAGAAGTTCACGCCCATCGACATCATCGCCGTCGTGCGCCACAACGCCAAGCTCGCGCGCGGCAACTGGCATAAAGCCGCGGAGGAAGGGAATTTCTTCCTCCGCGGCTTCAATTACCTCTTCGTCATGAAGAAGCTGAAGTAGCCGGGATTACAGCCCGGGCCCGCTGATCGTCCCGCCGCCGAAGGGCACCACGCGCGCCGGCCCCGCGGGCCGAGCCGCCGGTGCCGGAGCCGGAGCCGGCGCGCTCGCAGCGCCGGCAGGCCGCGGCGCTGCCTGCATCGGCGGCGCACCGGGCGGCGGGCCGACCTGCGGCATCAGGCGCAGCTTGAAGATGTACTCCGCCACGCGGTCGCGGATCTTCGCCATGAATTCGCGGAACAGGCGCGAGCCCTCGCGCTTGTACTCGATCCGCGGGTCCTGCTGCGCATACCCACGGTAGTTGATCGTGTCGCGGAGCTGGTCCATCGCGTACAGGTGATCCTTCCACGCGCTGTCCAGCACTTCGAGCATCACGTACCGCTCGAACTGCACCTGCTCGCTCCGCAGCACCGCTTCCACGCGTGCCTTCACCTGCGCCGCAAGGTCATCGCCCTTCAGGCGCAGGATGTACGGCGGCAGTTCCACCTTGTACTTCTCCTTGAAATACCGGTTCGCCTCCGCGCCGTCGGTGATCGCCACCGCTTCCGCGACCGCCTTGTCCAGCTTGTCGTGCTCGAGGAACTCACGCGACGCCGCGACCAATTCGTCGCGGATCTTCTGCGGCGGGGTCGTGCGGATCTTCTCCTCCGTCCAGCCGAGGTTGTAGCGCGTGTTCGCCCAGTTCACGAGGTTTTGCAGCGCGCCCTGCGGTGACTGGCGCATCAAACCCATCGTGAGCTGCATCTGGAAATCAACGGGGTACTCAACCTCGCGCTTCTTGTACTGCTCACGCACGCGCTGCGCCACCATCTCCACCACGTCCTCGTGCTTCTCCTTCGCCGCGATCTCGTCCGCCGTGAAATCGAGATCGATCGTGGTTTTCAGCCACTTCGCCAGCTGCTGCGCGCCGTAGTTCTTCACGAGGTACTGGTCGATGTCGTCGAGATCCGTTTCGTTGATGCGCGACACCGCCGCTTCGTACAGGCGGTTCGACACCTCGCGGATGCTCATCCGCCGGATGTCGTCCGCTGTCAGCTCGACCTTGAACCGCGTGGCGGCCCAGCTCGACAGGCCCTTCGTGTCGATGTCCTCCGCCGCCACGCCCTCGGGCATGTACTCGCCCAGCGTGATCTCGATCTCGTGCCGCGCTTCGTGCTTTGCTTCCTTGCGCACGAACTCGATCAGGTCCTCCTTGTCGCGCCCGCGCAGGCGCTCGTGCGGGATCGAGAAGTTCAGTCGCGACAGCACGAACTCGCTCGCGCTCTCCGCGAAGTAATCCTTATCAAGGAACCGTTCGACGGCGTCCGCCGCCGCGTCCTCCACGAAGTCGAAGATCAGGCCCTTCAGGTCGCGCCCGTCGAGCACGCGCTGCCGCGTGCCATAAAACGACTGGCGCTGGTGCTCCATCACCTCGTCGTATTCGAGGATGTTCTTGCGGATCTGGAAATTCCGCTCTTCGACCTTCCGCTGCGCGCGAACGATCGACTTGCTGAGCATCGGGTGCTCGATCGCGTCGCCCTCCTTCATGCCCAGCCGGCTGAGTACCTTCATCGTGGTGTCGCCCGCGAAGAGCTTCATGAGTTCGTCCTCGAGCGAAACGAAGAACCGCGACGACCCGCGGTCGCCCTGCCGCCCCGACCGCCCACGGAGCTGGTTGTCGATGCGCCGCGATTCGTGCCGTTCCGTCCCGATAACGTGCAGCCCGCCGAGCTGCTCGACCGAATCGACCCAGCCGATGCGGTGCAGCGAGAAGCGCCCCTGCGCGTCGAGCTCGGTGCGCAGCTGCTCCGCCGACATCTTCTCGATCTGCTTCGGGTCCGCGAAGGTGTGCCCCATCGCCCACTTGCGCAGCAGCTTGAGTTCGAGCTCGTCGAACGGCATTATCTCGACCTCGCGCTTCTGCAGGTCCAGTTCCTTGGGCCCGACCTTGCGGTACACCAGCTCGCGCACCTGCTCGTCGCTGGCATCGATCGTCAGTTCGCGCGGCGCGATGCCGCGGCGGAGCCAGTGGTCCAGCAGCGCCTCGCGCGTGACCTTCCCGAGCTTGATGTCCGTGCCTCGCCCGGCCATGTTGGTCGCGATCATCACCGCGCCGAGCTGTCCCGCGCTCTCCACGATGTGCGCCTCGCGTTCGTGCTGCTTCGCGTTCAGCACCTCGTGCCGGATGTTGTGCTTGCTCGCCAGCATCTTCGAGAGCATCTCGCTCTTCTCGACGCTCGTCGTGCCCACCAGCACCGGGCGCCCGATGTCGTTGAACGCCTTGATCTCGTCGACGATCGAGTTCCACTTGTCCTTCGCCGTCAGGTACACCACGTCCTCGAAGTCCCGCCGCACCACCTGCACGTTCGTCGGGATCACCACGACGTCCAGCTTGTAGATGTCGTTGAACTCCTGTGCCTCGGTGTCGGCGGTGCCCGTCATGCCCGCCAGACGCTTGTACATCTTGAAGAAATTCTGGATCGTGATGCTCGCCACCGTCTGCGTCTCGGGCTTGATGCGCACCCCTTCCTTCGCTTCGACCGCCTGATGCAGCCCGTCCGACCACTGCCGCCCGACCATGGGACGCCCGGTGTTCACGTCCACGATCACGATCCCGGGGTCGGATCGCCCGGTGTACTGATCGGGCACGTTCATGACCACGTAATCGACGTCAAGTTCATAGATCACATGCGCCCGAAGCGCCTGCTCCAGCAGGTGCGGCATGTCCATGTTCTCGCCCACGTAGAACGATCCGATGTCCGCTTTCCGCTGCGCTTCCACTACCCCGTGATGCGTCAGGTGCGCCTGCTTCCGCTCGCGCTCAATCTCGAAGTACCGCGTGTTCTTGTCCCGCTCGCTCTCGAGCTGCGGCAGGCGCGCCTTCGCTTCGCTCAGTTTCTGCTGCAGCGCCGGCACCGAGCTCTTGTCCCGTGCATTGCGGATGTCCCCCTCGGTGCCCTTGATGAGCTTCTTGCACTCATCGACTTTCTTGTCCGCCTCGTCCCAGGGCTTGTTCATCTGCACCAGGTGCCGCGCCAGCTGGTCCGCGAGGTCGTACCGCGGCGCGTCGTCGTGCGCCTGCCCCGAGATGATCAGCGGCGTGCGCGCCTCGTCGATCAGCGTCGAGTCCACCTCGTCCACCACCGCGAACTCGCGCACGCGCTGCACCTGCGAGTCCGCCGAGCGCTTCATGTTGTCACGCAGATAGTCGAACCCGAACTCGGCGGTGGTGCCGTAGATCACATCGCAGCGGTACATGTCGCGCTTGATGTCCTCGTCCTGCATGTGCATCGGGTGGATCGCGCCCACCGTCAGCCCCAGCGCGTGGAAGTACGGGAACGTCCAGTCGCGGTCGCGCTGCACCAGGTAGTCATTCACCGTCACGACATGCAGCTTGTACCCCTCGATCGCCGCCAGGTAGCACGCCAGCGGCGCCACGATCGTCTTCCCCTCGCCCGTTTTCATCTCCGAGATCTTGCCGCCGTACAACACCATCGCGCCGATGAGCTGCACGTCGAACGGCCGCGCGCGGAACGGCGGCTTGCTCTGCGGATAGACCGCCCGCACCGCTTCATAGAACTCGGGCGGGATCTCCGTCCACACCCACCCCGGCTGCGCCTCCGTGCAACCCAGAAACTCGGCCGTCGGCGGCTTCGGTTCCGCCGCGTCCATCTCCGCCATCAACCGCTCATACACGCCGCGCATGTCGGCGGGCAGCTTGTCCTTTGCGAACTGCTCGCGGAACTTCGGGTTGAACGCGTTGCGGATGCCCACCGAGCGGTCCATCGCTTCGCGCGCCGCCGCGAACGCCTCAACCATCACCTCGTCGCCGCCGCCGAGCCCGCTGGTGCGGACGCGATCGCGCAGCCCCGCGACTACGCCGCGCAGCTGCGCGTCGGTCATCGCGCGCATCCGAGGTTCGAGCGCGCCGATCTCCGCCGCGCGCGTGTTGTACCGTTTCACGAACCGCTCGTTCCGCGTGCCGAAGATGCCGCGGATGATCGGACCAATCAGGGGAATATCAGAGTTGCCGGCCATAGGAGTCAGAGCCTTTCGGATGCCGACGCCAAGCGATCAACGATCGCGCAGCACGGCGGCATCGCAGTGTGAGTCAATCAAATTGAACAATGCAACGTTCCCGGCGCACGCCGGGGCAGTCGGGGGAATCAACGCCGATCGATCACCGCGCCGGCGGCGGCAACGACAGCAGCGAGTCCACAATCCCGATCTCAACCCGCGGTGGCTTCGTCTCAAGCAACCACGCCGACAACAGTCCGCGGCGAACCACGGGTGTCACCACCGACACACGCCAGCGACCCGCGCTCGCCGGAACAATCACGCGCGACGATTCATCCTCATCACCCTTCGGTCGCGGCGAGACCGCCGCCCGCTCGTGCCCGCGCCGCGGCGTCTCCGTCAGCGTCATCTTCGTGACGAACGAACTCTCCGAAGCCGCCGCCGCCGCCACGCCGGGCAGCGCGGTCACGACCAGCAACACCACCAGCATCGACCCCGCCCCGACCAACGGCCGCGGCGAGCGGGCGGAACTATGTTTGGAGTGCGTTTGGATCATGAAAGAACGTGAGAAGTATCGACCGCCCGAGCGCCGGAGGCAAGCCCGCCGCGTGAAGTTCGTGCTGGAGATTGTTCGGGATTGCCCCGTACTCGCTCGGCGCATTCGGCGACAATCCCCGCCGATGGCCCGCCAGACGCCCGCAAACCCCGTTGAGGTCCGCCGCTTCAGTGTCGTCGACTCAACCAACCGGCTCGCGCAGGACGCCATCCGGGCCGGCGGCATCGATCATCCGGTCGCCTTCGTCGCCGAGCGCCAGGTAGCCGGGCAGGGCCGCGCGGGCCGAGCGTGGCACAGCCCGTCGGGTGGGTTGTGGTGTACCTCCATCTGGCCCGTCGCCAGCGCCGACGCCCCGCGCCTCATTGACGGCCTCGGCCTGCGCGTGGGTGTCGCGTGTCATGCCGCGATCGAAGGCACCCTCCGCGCTGCCGACAGCACGAGACACGCCCAACTCAAGTGGCCCAACGACATCCTCGTCAACGCAAAGAAAGTCAGCGGCTGCCTCTGCCGCGTCGAGCGCGCCCCAACCAGCGGCACAACATGGCTGCTGATCGGCGTGGGCATCAACGCCAATAACAACCCCGACGAACTCGGCGCGGACCTCCGCCGAGCGCCCACCAGCCTCGCGCGCGAAACCGCAGGGCCGATCGATCTCGACGAACTCCTGCGCACGCTCCTCGTGCACCTCGCGCGAGCCGTCGCCGCCCCGGGCCTGCCCGCCGACTGGCTCGCCGCCGCCCGCGCCGCGCTCTTCGGCGTTGGAGCCGAGACTGAAGTCGCAACCCCCACCGACGCGCCAATACGCGGCACACTGCTCGGCCTCGACGACCGCGGACAACTCATCATCGAAACGCCCATCGGCCGAACAACCATCCCCCAAGCGGTCGAACTCAACGACCCGCCACGCATCTGATCCTCTACCCAACCGAGAGGGACGGGCGTTCCACCCGTGTCTCCCCAACTTCCTTTCTTCTTCTTCTCCTTCTTCTTCTCGTATCAACGGTCCCGTAATCGATCAGCGCACCGCCTACGATTCCCACCAGCGGCAAGAAACTCCGGCCCGATTCGTTCGGCACCAAGACCCAATCCCCGTCAAGAGCGCGAACGATGTCGAACCCGCCCGCCAACCCGCCGACCCCGTCGCTCCAGCCCATCGCGAAGTCCGCTTTCGGCTACGCGCAGGCGCGGCACTTGCTCTGGCGAGCGGGCTTCGGCGGCACGCCCCAGCAGATCCGCCTCCTCGCCGACTGGGGGCCAGAGAAGTCCGTCGATCACCTCCTCGACTTCGGGGCGTCAACGAAAGACGCCCGCACCGAGATCGAGCAGTTTGATCCCACCATCATGCAGCCGCCCACGACCGAGCAGCGCGCCATGATCCGCAAAGCCCGCCGATCGCAGGACGAGGACGAACTCGCGAAGGTGCGCCTTGAGCGCCAGCGCCGCGAGCAGAGTGATCGCGCGCAGATGGAAAACATCCAGCGCTGGTGGCTCAAACGCATGATCGAGTCCGCCCGCCCGCTGCAAGAAAAGCTCACGCTCTTCTGGCACGGGCACTTCGCGACCAGCTACCGCACCATCGAGAACAGCTGGCACATGCTGGCGCAGAACCACATGTTCCGCGAGCACGCCGCCGGGCGATTCGGCGACCTCCTCTCCAACATCATCCGCGACCCGGCGATGCTCGCGTACCTCGACAACAACGACAGCCGCAAAGAGAAGCCCAACGAGAACCTCGCGCGCGAGCTCTTGGAACTCTTCTCACTCGGCGTGGGCAACTACACCGAGAAGGACATCAAGGAAGGCGCCCGCGCTCTCACCGGCTACACCTTCGAGTACAACGAGTTCAAGCTCAATCGCGAAGCCCACGACACCGGCGGCAAGGTCATCCTCGGCAAGTCGGGCGGGCTCGACGGCGACGGCTTCGTCCGCGCCATCCTCGCTCAGCGCGCCTGCTCGAAGTTCATCGCCGCCAAGCTCTACCGGTTCTTCGCGCGCGATATCCCATCAACCGGCCCGGCCGAGAAACCCTGCCGATCCGTCGTCGATCAGCTCGCCGCCATGCTCGCCGGCAACGGCTACGAACTCCGCCCAGTCCTTCGCCGCCTCTTCCTCTCCGAGCACTTCTACGACCCCGCCGTCGTCCTGAACCGCATCAAAAGCCCCGCCGAACTCGTCGTCGGCGCGGTGCGATCGATGAACACGCCCGTACGCGACCTCGGCGTCCTCAACGACGCGATGGGCCTCATGGGCCAGTCGCTCTTTTTCCCGCCCAGCGTGAAAGGCTGGGACGGCGAGCGCAGCTGGATCAACACCTCCACCCTCTTTGTCCGCCAGAACCTGCTCAACTTCCTGCTCACGGGCAAGACGCCCACCGGCTTCGACCCGCTCGCCGACACCGAGAAGTACGACCCCGCCGACCTCCTCGCGCCGTTGGCGCAGAGCGACCCCGACGCGGCGCGAGACCCGCGCGCCATCGCCGACTACCTCCTCCGCTTTACCCTCGGCGGCGAGCCGACCGACCGCAACCGCGACATCATCGAAGACTTCTTCACCAGCACGGGCCGAAACACCGGCGATGCGCTCCTCGGCGCGCTCGTCCTGGTCACCGCCATGCCGGAATATCAGTTGTGTTAGAGCCGGAAGCTTGAAGCTGGAAGCTCGAAGCGGGAATTGCGAATGCCCGGCTTCAAGCTTCAAGCTTCGAGCTTCAATCCCTCGGAGCCCCCCATGCTCTTCGCGCCGAACCCAACGAACCCCTTCACCCGCCGCGAATTCCTGCACCGCGGCCTGACGCTCGCTTCGGCGAGTCTCACCGTGCCGTGGTTCCTGAGCGCGTCCGCCGACGCCATCGCGCGCCCCGACGGCAGCGCTACCACCAGCATCCCGGGAGTGCCCGACGAGCGCATCCTCGTCGTCGTCCAACTCGCCGGCGGAAACGACGGCCTCAACACCGTCATCCCCTTCGGCGATCCGCTCTACTACCGCGCGCGACCCGGCATCGCCATCCCCGCCGAGCAGGTCCTCCGCATCGGCTCGGGCCCGACCGGCGGCGGGATCGGCCTGCACCCGCGCCTCACCGGCTTCAAAGAACTCTACGACGAGGGGCAACTCGCGATCATTCAGGGCGTCGGCTACCCGAACCCGAATCGCTCGCACTTCAAGAGCATGGACATCTGGCACACCGCCGACACCAGCGGCACCGGCGACGGCTGGATCGGCCGCTATTTCGACAATCAGTGCGCCGGCGAACCCGGCGGCACCGGGGGGTGCAAGGGCCACGCGGGCATCGCCATCGGGCGCAGCGCGCCGCTCGCGATGCAAGGCCGGCAATTCCAGCCCATCAGCTTCGAGTCGCCCGAGTTGTTCCGCTGGACGGGGCTTGACCTGCACAAATCGATGCAGCCGCCGTACGACCGCATTACATCAGCGGGCGACGGCACGCCGCCCGCGAGCGGAGAAGACTCCGCCGCCTCATTCCTCACGCGCACCGCGCTCGACGCGCAGATCGCCAGCGACCGCATCCGCAAAGCCGTCGCGTCGCGCCCGCCCGTCACCTACCCCGGCAACCGGCTGGCGCAGCAGCTCGCGATGGTCGCGTCGATGATCCGCCACGGCCTCGAAACGCGCGTGTACTACGTCTCGCACACCGGCTTCGACACCCACGCCGGCCAGGGCGGCATCCAAGGCCCGCACGGCAACCTTCTCGACCAACTCGCGCAGAGCATCAGCGCCTTCTACAAAGACCTGAAAGACAGCGGCAACGACTCGCGCGTGCTGACGATGAGCTTCAGCGAGTTCGGCCGACGCGTTGGCCAGAACGGCTCGGGCGGCACCGATCACGGCACCGCGGCCCCCATGTTCCTCATGGGCCCGATGGTCAAGGGCGGCGTCATCGGCAACCACCCTTCACTCGGCAACCTCGACGAGGGCGATCTGAAATTCGCCACGGACTTCCGCGCCGTGTACACGGGAGTTCTTCAGGATTGGATGAAGGCCGACGCCCAGAAGGTGCTCGGCGCGCGCTTCACGCCGGTGCGCGCGACTCGCGCCTGACAGATGCTCGCCACGTTGGCGTGAATTTCCGCCGCTGAAGGCGGGCAGCTAACATCCTGATCCGATTGTCGCCACTCCGTGCATGCATGAGTCAAGCGCTGGCGGCTATGGCGCGCTCTTGATGACCAGTTCGAGGCGTTGTGCCGAGTGGCATGGGCATTGCCAGTGCATCAGCACCTCGTGGCGCCGTGCCGCGTGGATCGTGCTGTTCCAGAAGTTCCAGTAGGGAGGAATCATGTCGCTCAAGAACATGCTCAGTGGTGCCGCGCGCCGGCTTGCCCGTTCCTGGCGGAAACATCCGCTGGTGATGGGCATGATGATGGGGCTGACGCTCAACATGAGCATCATCCCCGCGCTGCAGCCGATCTCGGCCGTGCATGCGGCCCCGGTTCAGCAGGGCGGTCAGGCCGAAATGGCTGACCCGATGGTCCCGATTGATGATCTGATCGCCACGCACAAGTCCGTCTGGGAGACGCTCTTCGAGTCGGGCTGGAGTTCCGACAACTGGACTTACCCGCTCGAGAAAGAGGTCACCGAACTCGGCGACTACATCGGCGTCAACGACTTCGGCGAGCCGTTCAACTTCACCGTTGTGTCGTGGACGCCGGTTGATACGGGCTCCGTGGACCTTCCGCCCGACCAGAAGGCATGGGCCGCCGAGCACGAGTATCGCTCCGGCGTCGCGGTCGGCCTGCTGAAAACCGATCGCGGGTCTGTCGCAGTCTACGGCACGGCGGTCCGCGTCATCCTTGGCGGTGTCGAGCACTCGCGATTCTTGCTCGACGGTGTGACGGATCCGAATGGCCCGCTCTTCACCGCGGGGGCTGAATTCCAGCAGATTCTCGACCAGTTTGAGAAACAATATGAAGTGACCCGCGCCGATCTCGAATCTGAGTTCGAGAGTACGCGCCTGCAGCACGAGATCGAATACTTCGAGTTACTCGACCAGGCCGATCAGATCCAATACGCTATCCAGCAGGGTGCCGATCCGGCGTGCGTCGCCGCCTGCTACGCCGCGTACAACGACGCGGTCGCCCAGGCGAACGCCGCGTACAACATCGCCGTCCAGAACGCAGCCGCCGGTCGTGACGCGGCGATTGCCGCCGCCGACGCGGCCAAGGCCGCCGCCATCGCTGCGGCGAACGCGGCGTTCGCCGCCGCCAAGACGGCCGCCGACAACTCGCTCGCGATCTGCATGAGCCTTGCCATCGCGGTCCAGTTGGGTTGCCGCATCGCGGGCCTCGCCTGCGGCTTCTTTGTTCTTGCGTGCCAGCTCGTGTGCTCGGCGGTCTTCGCGGCTTCCGTCGCCGCGTGCATCGGGTTCCACAGCGCCGCCATCACCGCCGCCAACGCGGCGCTCACCGCCGCCATCGCCGCGGCGAACACGACCCACGCCGCCGCTGTTGCCGCGGCCAACGCCACCTACAACGCCGCCGTGACCGCCGCTTCGCTCACACTCAATAACGCCATCAACGCCGCCGCCGCCGCGCTCCGCGCCTGCCTCGCGGGGTGCGGCGCCCCGCAGCCCCCGATCGTGCAGCCCGTCGGGCCGGTCGGCGTAATCCGCCAGCAGCAGGTCGGTGGCAGCGTGGTTATTCACTAAGCCGCTCGCGGCTTGAAGCTCTCATCCATTCAACACGCTCGCCGGGCTCGGCCGTGCTGCCGGGCCCGGCCTTTTTTGTCACGACGCAAACGGACAGGAGCCGCGCGGGTCACGAGTCCTGCACACCATCGCCGAGCCTCGGCCCTTAGTTCGCCCTCGCCGCCATCCACTCTTCCACCTGCCGAGTCAATTCATTCAGCGGCACCGCGCCCTGCCCCAACACCGCGTCGTGGAATCCGCGAACGTCGAACTTCTCGCCCAGCGCCGTCTCCGCCTTCTTCCGCAGCATTTTGATGTGCAGCTCGCCGATCTTGTACGCCACCGCCTGACCGGGCCACGCGATGTAGCGGTCCACCTCGCGCTCGATGTTCGTGCGCGTGAGCGCCGAGTTGTCGAGCATGAACTGGATCGCGCGCTCGCGGCTCCAGCCCAGCGCGTGCATCCCCGTGTCCACCACCAGCCGCATGGCGCGCCACATTTCGTACGAGTGCCGCCCGAAGTTGTCGTACGGATCGGCGTACAGCCCCAGCCCCGCCGGCGACGGCGTGTCGCCCATCTCCAGCCCCAGGCTCTCCGCGTACAAGCCCCACCCCTCGACGAACACGGTGTACCCCACCGTGGTGCGCCACTCGGGCAGGCCCGATTCCATCAGCTCCTGCGCCAGCGCGATCTGGTGGTGATGCCCCGGCACCGCTTCGTGCAATGTCAGCGGCACCATCTCGTACTTCGGGCGCTGGTCCAGCCGCCACGTGTTCGCGATGAAGTACCCCGCCACGCCGTTCTCCAGCGACCCGTTGTAGTAGTACGCGGTGGGCGAGCTCGGCGCGATGAAGCTGGGCATCTCTCGGATGCCGTAGGGCAGGCGCGGCAGTTTGCCGAACAGCCGCGGCATGTCGGCGTCGATCACCTTCGCGATCGCTCGGTACCCGTTCAGCAGATCCTCCGGCTCCGTGAAGTAGAACCGCGGCTCGGTCCGCAGGTACTCGACGAACGCGCGGAACAGCTCATCGCCCTTCAGTTCGTTCTTCCTCGGGTAGTCCGACCGCGCGATCGTCTCCATCATCTCCGCGCGGATGCGCGCTACTTCCTTCACGCCCACCTCGTGGATCTGTGCCGCGCTGAGTTCGAGCGTGGTGAACCCGCGGATCAGGAAGTCGTAGTACTCGCGCCCCTCGGGGAAGTCGGCGCACGCCGTGCTCTCGCGGCAGGCGGGGATGTACTCATCGCGCAGGAACTCGCCCAGCCGCCGGAACGCCGGCACCACCTCGGCGCCGATCACTCGCTTCGCGTCGTCCGCGAGCTTCGCGTCGCGCCCGACAAACGGCTTGAACATCAGGTGGGACGCCGGGTCCTTCTCGTACCGTGCCTCGCCCTGCGCCAGGCACTGGTCCACCGCGCCCAGCATCACCACCCTCGGCGGGACGCGCTTCTCGCGCACCCCTTCGCGCATGTTCGCGATCGTCTGATCCACATACGCCGGCACCGCGCGCAGACGCGCCAGGTAGTCGTCCAGCGACTGCGCCGACGTAAAGCTGATCTGATCCGGCATCTGCGGCAGGGTGTTCTGCAAGCCGTCGATCTGGTTGATCGCCAGCTGCCACTCGCGGTACTTGTCGCGCTCGATGCGGCGCTGCAGGTCATAGCGGATCAGCGCCCAGTTCGTGCGGTTCGCGGGCGAGAGGTCGTCGCAGTTGATCTTCTCGACCATCGCCAGCCGCGCCCGCGCATCCGCGAGCAACGCCGCGCGCCCTTCGGCCGATTCATCAGGCAGCAGCCGATCGAACCGCCGATCGCCGCGCGAGCTGGCGCTGATCGGGTCCGCACGACGCTTCGCCGTCAGATCCTCCTCCAGCAGCTTCAGCAACTGCTCGTCCGCGTTCGCCCTCGCCGGTGCGCCGGGCGACGCGGGCGCGGCGGCGGGATCACCCGCAAAGCCAGCCGGGGAAGCGAACGCTAGGACAGCAAGCAGAAGAGCCGCGCGCGGGGCGTGTGTCATGCCCACAGCGTACCGCACGCGGCGGCGTTCGCGCCGGGTATTCTCCAGCGATGACCGCGATCTTCCCACGCCCGAAGTGCCTCATCGGCATGGTCCACGTCGCCGCCCTGCCCGGCACGCCGCGCTCGCATGGCGAGCCGGTCCCCGCCATCGCCGAGCGTGCCGCGCGCGAAGCCGCGCTCCTCATCAACGCCGGGTTCGACGGCGTGGCGATCGAGAACATGCACGATGCGCCGTACCTCGCGCGCGATGTCGGCCCGGAGATCGTCGCGGGCATGGCCGCCGTCGCGCTCGCGGTCAAAGACGCCGCCGCATCGAGCGCCCGCGCCGGCGCGCCCGCGCCGATCCTGGGCATCCAGATTCTTGCCGGCGCGAACGCGGCCGCCCTCGCCGTGGCGCACGCCGCCGGGCTGCACTTCATCCGCGCGGAGGGCTTCGTCTTCGCCGCCGTCGCGGATGAAGGATTGCTCGACCGTGCCGACGCCGGCCCGCTGCTGCGCTACCGCAAACTGATCGGTGCGGAGCATGTGCGCGTCTTCGCCGACATCAAGAAGAAGCACAGCGCCCATGCCATCACCGCCGATGTGGACATCGCCGAAACCGCCCGCGCCGCCGAGTTCTTCGGGGCCGACGGCGTGATCGTTACGGGCGCCGCCACCGGGCGCGCGACCAGTCTTGCGGACCTCGAAGCCGTACGCAGCGCCACGGCGTTGCCCGTCCTCGTCGGCTCAGGCGCGACGCCCGAGTCGCTCCCCGAACTGTTCCGTTCCGCCGACGCGGCGATCGTCGGGTCGTGGTTCAAGCAGCGCGGCGAATGGAGCCGCGAGCCGGACCCGGCCCGCGTGCGCGCCATCGCCGAAGCCGCCCAGCGCTGCCGCGGGTAGGCAATCGATGGTTTTCGATACGATCCGGCGCATGATCGCGCGAGTGGGGCATTGTTCGATTGCGGCGTCGCTGTTCCTCAGCTCGCTTGCTCCCGCGCAGCCCGATTCACCCGCCCGACCGCCTGTCGCGCCGTCGTTCGCCGCCGTGCGCACGAGCGAGCCGCCGATCATCGACGCGAAGCTCGACGACGCCTGCTGGTCCGCCGCCGCCGTCATCACGGAGTTCACGCAGGTCGACCCGCAAGAGGGCGCGCCGCCGTCGGAGCGCACCGAGCTGCGCGTCTGCTTCGACGAGAGGAACCTCTATCTCGCGGTCGTGTGCTACGACGCCGACCCCGCGGGCGTGGTGGCCCGCGAGATGGAGCGCGATGCGGACCTTTCGCTCGACGACCGCGTCGAGATCGCGCTCGAACCCTACGGCACACGGCGCGACGGCTTCTTCTTCGCCGTCGGCGCCGCGGGCGGGCGGCGCGACGGGCTGATCGAGGCCAACCGCAACACACGCTTCGAGTGGGACGGGCTGTGGTCCGCGCGCGTGGCGCTGGGGCGGGAGGGAGCGCTCGGTTTCACGCCCGAAAGCGACCTGCCCATCGGCTGGCTCGCCGAGATCGCGATCCCCTTCAAGTCCATCTCGTTCAACCCCGACGCGGAAGCATGGGGCTTCAACATCCAGCGCATCATCCGCCGCAAAAACGAGACGGCGCGCTGGGCCACGCCCACACGCAACAGCCAGGTCCGCACCGTCGCCGACGCCGGCGCGATGAGCGGGCTTGAAGGCCTGAGCCAGGGCGCCGGGCTCACCATCAAGCCCTTCGGGCTTGCATCGCTCGACTTCGAGAACAACAACCAGACGCTCACCGGCGGCGTAGACGTCTTCTACAAACTCACCACCTCCACCACGCTCGCGATCACCTACAACACCGACTTCGCCGAAGCAGAGGTCGACGACCGCCGCGTGAACCTCACGCGCTTCCCGCTGTTCTTCCCCGAGAAGCGCGCCTTCTTCCTGCAGGACGCGGGCGTTTTCTCCTTCGGCGGGATCCGCCAGTCGCCCCTGCCCTTCTTCTCGCGCCGCATCGGCATCGTCCGCGGCGAGGAAAAGGGCATCCTCGCCGGCGCGCGACTCACCGGGCGCGAAGGCGGGCTGTCCTTCGGCGTGATGAGCGTGCAGATGGACGACGACCCCGTCCTCGGCGCGAAGAACCTCTCCGTCGCCCGCGCCGCCGTCGACATTCTCGAAGAGTCAAGCATCGGGCTGCTCGTCACCGCGGGCGATCCGACGCGCCCGGGCGAGAACTACGTCGCCGGCGTCGACGCCAACTTCCGCTTCAGCAACGTCATCGGCAACGGCGCGCTCGAAGCGCACGCCTGGGTCATCGGCTCGGAGACCAGCGACACCGACGACACCGACCGCGTCGCCGTCGGCGGGCGCGTCACACTCCCCAACGACCCGCTGCTTCTGAGCACCTTCGCCGCCCGCATCGGCCGGGACTTCAACCCCGCGCTCGGCTTCACCGAACGCCGCGGCGTGTACGAGTACAACAACAACGCGCGCTACCGGCTCCGCCCCGGCTGGCGCGGCGTACGCCACATCGACCTCGCCGCAGATTGGCGCCTCTACACCACGCTCGAGAACGCCGTGCAGTCCAGCGAACTCGAACTCCCCGAGGTCGCGTTCGAGTTCGACGAGGGCGACCGGCTCGTCCTCGCCTACGACCTGCTGCGCGAGGGGCTGACCGAGCCGTTCGAGATCGCGCCGGGCGTCATCATCCCGCCGGGCGACTACCCCTTCTCCCGCTTCCGCGGCCGGATCGAGAGCAGTGCGTCGCGCGAACTCTCCGCAGGCATCGAGGGCCGCGTCGGCTCATTTTACGACGGCACGCGCGCCGACCTCTTGCCCTTCATCGCCTGGCAGACGCGCTGGATCTCCACCCGCTTCGAGTTCGAGCACAACCAGATCGACCTGCCGCAGGGAGACTTCAACGTTGAGGTCGCGCGCGTGAAAGCCGCCGTGCAGTTCTCCCCCGAACTCTCGTGGACCAACACCGTGCAGTACGACAACGTCAGCGACACCGCGGGCCTGAACAGCCGCATCCGCTGGGAAGTCGAGCCGGGGCAGGAAGTGTTCATCGTCTTCAATCAGGGTTTCGATGTCGACGATCAGGAATTCCAGTCGATCCGCAGCGGGCTGACGATCAAGGTCGGGCTGACGTTCCGGTTCTGACCGCACGCTCGGCGCACGGGTTCACGATACGATTCCGGCATGAAACCTCCGCTGGTCGCTCTCGCTCTCGCAGCGTTCCTTTCGCCCGATGTCGCGCTCGCGCGCGAACCCGCCGTCGCCGAACCGATCAAGTCGATCTCGGGGGCGCCGCTCCCACCGCTCGAATTCGCACCGGAGAAGCGTGCCGAACTCGAAGCCGATCTCGCGGCGGCGCAGGCCCGCTACGACGCGGACCCCGACGATGAGTTCGCCGCCATATGGCTCGGCCGCCGGCTGGCGTATCTCGGGCGCTTCCGCGAAGCGATCGCCGTCTACTCCAAAGCGCTCGAGCAGCACCCGACGAGCGCGCGCTTGCTCCGCCACCGCGGGCACCGGTTCATCACCGTGCGCGACTTCCCGCGCGCCATCGCCGACCTCAAACAAGCCGCCGAACTCACCCACGCCGATCAATCACCCGACGAGGTCGAGGACGACGGCCAGCCCAACGCGATGAACATCCCGCGCAGCACGCTGCACACGAACATCTACTACCACCTCGGCGTGGCGCACTACTGCGCGGGCAACTTCGGGCTGGCCTACGGCTCGTTCAAGCTGTGCGCCGAGATCTGCCCCAACGACGACATGCGCGCCGCGACGTGGAACTGGTACATCCTCTCGGCGCGCCGATGGGCGGATGGCAACTCGAAGCGCCGCGTGCGCGTCGACGCGGAGATCGCGCAGCTGTTCGCCCAGGTCACGCCCAATATGGAAATCATGGAGAACGAGCCGTACCACGAACTGTTGCTGCACTACAAGGGCGAGCTGTCGCGCGAGCTGGCGCTGGGCCAGAAGACCGACAACGCCGTCAACGACGCCTCCCGCGCCTACGCGCTCGGCGCGTGGTCGCTCGTGAACGGCAAGCCCGATGAAGCCCGCGCGCTGTGGTCAGAAGTCGTGAAGAGTCCGAACTGGGCCGCCTTTGGTTTCATCGCCGCCGAAGCGGAACTCAATCGCGCCGCAGCGCCCGTCGCGCCCACGCCGGCCGCGACGCCCGCCGCTACACCCTGACCAACCCGAGCATCTTCAGCAACGCCGAAGCCCGCTCCGCGAGCGAGTACCGCGGCGGCTCGCTCGCGTTGTGGTGCAGCACGATCAGCGTGACATCATCATCCGGCTCGCACCCCGCGCGGTGCCCGTCAATCGCGCGGAGCAGATCGTCGATCAGGCGGTCGGGGCGCGAAGAGTCGAGCGTCCGCGCGAGCTCCAGCAGCCCCGTTTCGCCGAGCTGCTCGCCCCGCGGGTTCCTCGCTTCCATCAACGAGTCGGTGTAGAGCACCACCACGTCGCCCTTCGCCATCGGCACCGCGAACTGCGTGTACGCCGTCGGATCGATCAGCCCCAGAGGCAGGTCGGAGATGCCCACCTCCGCCGCGCAGGGCAGCGCGCTCACGCCCGCGTCGTCATGACGCAAGAGCCGCCACTCCCGCCGCGCCGCGCTGTACCACAGCGGGCGCGGGTGCCCCGCGTTGCACACCACGAGGTGATCGGTGGGCGCGAAGTACGTCGCCAGCACCGCGGTGGCGAACAACCCGTCGTCGTTGCCGCCCGACTGGAACTCCGCACCGATCGCGCGCGTGAAGTGCGACTGATCAACGGTGTTGATATGCCGGCGCATCAGGTCGCGCAAACGCAGCGACGCGTGCGCCACCTCGTCGCCGTGCCCCGAAACATCCGCGACGAAGAATCGCGAGATCTTCCCCGCCGCGCACATCGACACATAGTGAACATCGCCCCCGGCGGCGTGCCCCTTGTACGGCATCGAGTACACCCACGCGTCAATGCCGGGCGCCGAGACCGCGTTCAGCACCGCGTGGTTCCCGCCCCAAATCTCCATGCATACCAGCGCGTGCGCACCCTCCCCCTCGGGGGCGGAGGCGGCTTGAACGGTATCGGACACTGAGGTGTTCATCGAGTGCGCTCAGCCAATCTGATGCCGGGAGGCGGGGCAAAGGTACAGTGTTCCCCGAGCGACAGTTGCACCCCGCCCGGCCGCCGCACGGGAGCGAACCAAACCGATCGCTGAATTCTTCCCGGCCGCATCGACCGCCGCCACGCGACGCACCCATGCACCAGAACCCGATCACCCCCGACCTCTTGGCCGCCGCACGCGGGGACGCGCCCTGCGACCTCATCCTCTCGAACGCGCGCGTCGTCAACGTCTTCACCGGTGAGATCGAGAGCGCGAACGTCGCCGTCCATCAGGGGCGCATCGTCGGCGTAGGCGACCTCGCCGACGCGCGTGAGATCATCGACCTCCGCGGCGCGTTCGTCGCGCCGGGGTTCATCGACGCGCACATGCACGTCGAGTCCACCATGCTCCCCGTCAGCGAATTCGCCCGCCTCGCCGTGCCCCACGGCACCACCGCCGCCGTCTTCGACCCGCACGAGATCGCCAACGTCCTCGGCATCGAGGGCATCCGCTGGCTGATGCGCGACGCCGAGCGCGCCCCGATGCACGCGCGCTTCGCCGTCAGCTCATGCGTGCCCAGTTCACCGCTCGAAACCTCCGGCGCGGCGCTGACCGCCGCCGACCTCGCGCCGCTCTTCGACGACCCGCGTGTCGTCGCCCTCGCGGAACTGATGAACTACCCGGGCGTCTTCCTCGGCGTGCCCGAGGTGCTCGACAAAGTAAACCTCGGCCTCGCACGCCGCATGGTCGACGGGCACGCGCCGGGGCTGAGCGGCCGCCGGCTCGGCGCGTATATCGCCGCCGGCATCACTTCCGATCACGAATGCACGACGATCGAGGAAGCCCGCGAGAAGCTGCGTCTCGGGCAGCGCATATTCATCCGCGAGGGTTCCGCCGCGCGGAATCTCGAAGCGATCCTGCCGCTCGTCACTGACTTCACGCGCACGCGTTTCTGCTTCTGCACTGACGATCGGCACCCCGCCGACCTGCGCGATGAAGGTCACATCGACCACGTCGTCCGCAGAGCCATCGCGCTGGGCCTGAAACCCGCCACCGCCATCGCGCTCGGCTCACTCCACACCGCCGAGCACTTCCATCTCACCGGGCGCGCGGGCCGGCTCGGCGCCGTCGCGCCGGGATACCAGGCGGATCTGGTCGTCTTCGACGACCTGTCTGCTCCGCGCCCGCGCGCGGTGTACGCCGAGGGCCGGCTCGTCGCACGCGACGGCGTGCTCATCGCGCCTGTTCAGCCCGCAACAGAACCGCCGATCAAACTCGGCGCCACGGTGAAGCTGCCGAGAGACCTGAGCGAAGAGTCCTTCACAATCCCGGCGAAATCCGCCGCGCCGAACCTCCGCGTCATCGCCATGCACCCGCACCAGATCGTGACGGGCGAGCGCGTCATGCCCGCGCGCGTCGAGCGCGGCATGTGCGCCGCCGACCCCGCGCGCGATCTCCTCAAGCTCTGCGTCATCGAGCGCCACCGCGCCGGCGGCACCATCGGGCGCGGCTTCGTCACCGGATTCAAGCTCGCGCACGGCGCGCTCGCCAGCACCGTCGGGCACGACTCGCACAACCTCGCCGTCGTCGGAACGAACGACGCCGACATGCTCGCCGCCGCCCGCGCCCTCGAAGCCGCCGGCGGCGGGCAGTGCGCCGTGCGCGACGGGCGCGTCCTCGCGCTCCTCCCGCTCCCCATCGCCGGCTTGATGAGCGACCAGCCCGCCGAACGCGTCATCGAGCAGCAGAGCGCGCTCCTCGCCGCCGCCCGCGCGCTCGGCTGCCCGCACCACGACCCCTTCATGCCCCTCAGCTTCCTCCCGCTGCCGGTGATCCCGAAACTGAAGCTCACCGACCTGGGCCTGGTGGACGTCGACCGTTTCGTGGTCGTGCCGCTCGAAGTCGGGTAGCGATTTCACCCGCGCGCGGCTTCATCTTCCCGGCGCTCACGTTTCTCGGCCTGCTCGCGCTCCCAGGCTTCGTGCTTGGTGCGCACGTCGGCCCACTTGTCGACGGGCTTCGCCTCGCCCGGCGGCGTGACGCCCATCACCAGGCAGATCCATTCCCACAGCTTCTTGATCATGCGACATCGACCTCATCGCGCGGCCCCGAGTGGCTTGACGCGGCGAACGCGCGGACAGCGAACAACACAGTCTAACTCCCCGCCGACTCGCAGCGCTCGACCCGTGCGTCGCGCTTCGCCGCATCCGCGACTGAAGCGGCACGCTACCGCACGAACGACATCACCACCTCGAACGCGATCAGCCCGATGATGATCCATTCGAGAATCTCCATGCGCAGCGTGGCGCGCTCTTCGGCGAGTTTCTGGTAGATGCTGTCGAGCGTGTCGAGCTTGCGCGTGATGCTCCCGTCCCACTCCGTCAGGTGGAACCGCTGCGACGCGAGCCGGTACACGCGCGCGAGGTACTGGTCGCCCACGAGTTTGAGCGCGTTGTTGACTTCCTCAAACAGCACCGCGCCGTCCATCTGCAGTCGCGCGATGCGCCGGAGCAGCGTCCCGCGCGAACCGCGGAGCCGTGAGAGCCACGACATCGGCCGGCTGACGGCGTCGTACGCCAGGTCCACGTCGCTGTCGAGCCGGTCGTCCAGATGGCGCATCTCCATCAGCTCGACGTTGGCGTACTCGAGCACCGCGAGCACGTCCCGCGCGTCTTCCGCGATGACGAACGCGGCGCTCCAGTCGATCAGGGCCGCGTCGCCCGGCGAGTACGACACGCGGCAGGCGAGCGCGTCGTCGAGTTGCTGCGCCGAGAGGGGCGAGCCGTCACCGCGCAGGATCGCGCCGAAGAGCCGCGCGTGCGTGCCGACGATCGCCTCGGCGTCGGGCCCCGCGCCTGCATCAAAGCGCGCGCGGTACACAGCGTAGTCTTCAACGATCGTGCTGATCGACGCCGCCCGGAGCGCGTCGCCCAGTTCGCCCGACAGCGCTTCAACCTGACGGCGTGACTCGGCGAGCAGCGCGGCGTTGTTCGACAACCCCTCCGCCAACGGGACCAGCGCGCCGAGCGAGCCCGTGAGCGAGATCGTGTACGCGACGCTGATCGCGCCGAAATCGAACAGCGTGATGCCGACGCTCGGCTCGGTGCGGCGGTCGGCGATGGCGATCGACGGCGCGGGGCGCGACAGGCGCAGCGGGCGCGGGCGGAACTCGAAATAGCTCGGCGCGGTCGCTCCGTCGCGCGAGTGCCGCGGCTCGGCGTCGCATGCGAGCGCGCGGGCCGCCGCCGACAGGTCGATCGACTGCCCCACGTCGTACGCGAAGTAGACGGTGCACGCGCCCTCGGCAATGGTCGGCGATGATGCGATGGGCGGCGTCATGGTGTGTGATTGTCGGCGATCCGGCGCGCCAACGCCAAAGGGCATGGGTGACAAATGCGCATCAGCCGCGTCGCCGGGCGCGGAAAAACTCGCGCAGAAGCGAGCCCGACTCCGCCGCCAAAACACCCGCGATGGGCGTCACGCGGTGGTTCAGGCGCGGGTCTTCGAGCAGCCGATAGAGCGAGCGCACGGCGCCCGCCTTCGGATCGTCCGCCCCGTAGATCACGCGGCCCACGCGAGCGTTCACGATCGCGCCCGCGCACATGACGCACGGCTCCAGCGTGACCGCGAGGGTGCAGTGGTTCAGCCGCCAGTCGCCCACGGCGCGGGCCGCAGCGCGGATGGCGAGCACCTCCGCGTGCGCGACGGGATCGCCGTCCGCCTCGCGCCGGTTGCGGCCCGTGCCCAGCACGCGCCCGGTGGCTGACTCGTACACGACCGCGCCGATCGGCGCTTCGCCCGCGGCGGCGGCTTCTCGCGCGAGCCCAAGGGCCTGGCCCATCATGTCAACATCGCGCGCCCCAGCCGCGCCGGGGGCGCTGCGATCAAGCAGAAATCGGCGGAATGCGAGAGACATACCGCCACGAGAATACGCTCTTCATCCGGGCCGGGGCGCAGTCTCCGCGTCTCTGTCGGCAAAGACAGGGCAGCACTTACCCCACCCGCTCCGCCTTCGGCGTGCGGCTCATCAGCCGCGCGATCGCGTCGATCGGGTCGACGCGCTCGTACAGCACCGCATGCACGGCGCTGGTGATGGGCATCTCCACGCCGTGCCGCCGCGCGAGTTCCATCACGCCCATCGTCGTCGCCACGCCCTCCACCACCGAGTCCGTCCGGTTCAGGTACGAAGCGAGCGACTCGCCCTTCCCCAGCGCCTCACCCAGCGAGCGGTTCCGCCCCTCCGGGCTGAAGCACGTCGTCGCCAAATCCCCCACGCCCGCGAGCCCATAGAACGTCTCGGGCTTCGCGCCCATCGCCGCCCCAAGCCGCGCGATCTCCGCGAGCCCGCGCGCCAGCAGCGCGCTCTTGGCGTTGTGCCCCGCCTGAAGCCCATCCAGCACGCCCGCGGCGATCGCGATCACATTCTTCGTCGCCCCCGCTACCTCCACGCCGATCGGGTCGTTCGCCGTGTACACCCGCAGATAGCTGGTCGTGAAGAGTTCCTGCACCCGCTTCGCGAGCGCTTCGTTCTCGCTCGCCGCCACCATCGTCGCCGGCAGGCACCGCGCCAGCTCCGGCGCGATCGTCGGCCCGCTGAACACGCAGCACCGCGACGCCGAAGCGAGTTCCTTCGCCGCCGCGCTCGCCGACGCGCCGAGCACCTCACGCACGATCTCCGTCGGCGTCAGCAGCGTGTCGATCTCGATCCCCTTC
Source organism: uncultured Phycisphaeraceae bacterium (assembly GCA_964391865.1). Lineage (GTDB taxonomy): Bacteria > Planctomycetota > Phycisphaerae > Phycisphaerales > UBA1924 > DASZQL01. Next base: position 290,780 of record CAYMNQ010000002.1, on the reverse strand, counting down.
GCGACGCTCACCACGCTCGCCCCCGCCGCCCGCCCCGCGCTCCCCGCCAGCCCCTCCCACACCCGCCGGATGAACTGCGTGGGCACGGCGCAGATCACCAGCTCCGCCCCCATCAGCGCCGCATCCGCATCGCTCGTCACTTCAACCCGCGCCGGCAGCGTGATCATCGGCAGCCGCGCCGACCGCCGCGTCTGCGCCAGCACCTCCGCATCCCGCCGATCATGACACCACAGCGCGATCCGCCCCACGCCGGGCTGCGACGCCAGAATCGCCGCGCACACTAAACCCATCTGTCCGTCGCCCAGGATGGTGATGTCGGTTCGTGGCATGGACCACCAAGCGTACCGTTCCCGGCACCACCACAACACGCACCCGCCGGTCCGGCGGGCGGCATCAAAGTCCTGCCTCCAACGTGCCATCGAAGTCTGCTTTGAGACTTCGATGTGCTTCGCGTCGAGCGCACCGCAGCGGACAACCCGTCTTCGACCGCACGCCGAGCCCGCAGGTCACTCGTTGTGCGCGCGCCGCTGACATGTCCCCGAAGAATTCGGCAACAAGCCGCATAAACTCTGCGCACCGCCACAACCCCTGAAAAATCAGGCACTTCTGATCGCAGCTATTCGCGACGACCCGCGCGCAGGTTCACGTTTGTGCGCGCGCCCGTGACGCAAACCGGGATAGGTAGAGGGCGCGCCCGCGGCGTCCTCCACTCCCGCGGCTCGGCTGCAGACGACCCCGCGCGAGTCAGAGTCCGGCTCGATCGGCGGACCCGGCGCGGCGGCACACACCGCCCCGCCCCCGCCGACACCAGTTTCGAAGCTCGGCGAAAGCCGAGCCATCTTCGATCCGCCCGTCGACGGGTTTTCTCTCAACACTCACGATTCACAACTCAAGATTCACAATTCAACACGCACAACTCAGGACTCACAACTCAAGCTTCACGATTCAAGCTTCACGATCCAAGACTTACGATTCAAGCTTCACGATTCACCATTCAAAATCCTCCGCCGAAATCCTCCGCTCTCCAGCCCGAAGGGCTGTCGGCCCGTTGCCGGGGGTCGCAGCGGCACAGCCGCGCAGACCCCCGGTCAGAGAAGATTCAAGATTTGCGATTCAAGCTTCACGATTCAAGATTCACGCTTCAAGCTTCACGACTCAAGATTCGCGCTTCAAGATTCGCGATTCAAACTTCACGATCCAAGCTTCACGATCCACGACTCAAAATCCCCCGTCGAAATCCTCAGCTCTCCAGCCCGAAGGGCTGTCGGCCCGTTGCCGGGGGTCGCAGCGGCGCAGCCGCGCAGACCCCCGGTCAGCGACCTCATTCGCGCGCACCCCAACGGGGTGCAGGGAGCATGATTGGCGCACTTCAGCGGATAGCATCGAACTCCTGCGTCCGACGCGCCATCCAAGTGTGCTTTGAGGCTTCGAACATCCCCGCCGCGCGATTGCATCCACGCCGACGCCCTCACACGATTCTCACGCCCCGCCGAGCCATTCACCGAAACTGTTGGTCGATGCCCGCGCACAGACAAGGATCGCACCATGAAGCAGCGCCGTTGTGAACGAGTGTGCCGTATTGGGCGGCTTTGCCGAGGCATCGCCGCGCTGTCGGTAGCGGCATTGACGGCAATGCCGTGCCTCGCCGGGGGGGCCGGCGGGGTGCCGGATTATGACATTCACTGGGCGACCATCGGCTCACCGGGGAATGCAGGCACGATGCTCTCTCTTGGAGGGCCGGGCGGCGCGCGGCCGCGGGGCGGCGTCGATTACGAGTACCGGATCAGCAAGCTCGAGATCACCACCGCCCAGTGGCTGGAATTCGTCAATACCTTCTCGACGCAGTCGAGCGAACTCGCGTGGTTCGGCACAATCGGACTGACATGGGGCGCTGTGCAGGACCCGAACTACTTCGGCCCCGGCATCCGCTGGCAGCTCGCATCGCTGCCCGCCCCCGCCCTCAACCCGGTCTACGGCATCACCTGGCGCGACGCGGCGATGTACTGCAACTGGCTGCACAATGACAAGCAGCCAACGCTCGCCGCGATCGCAAGCGGCGCCTATGACACCTCGACCTTCACGTTCAACCCCGACGGCTCCTTCAACGATCAGTTGACCCACTCGCCGGACGCGAAGTTCTGGATCCCCACGCTCGACGAGTGGATGAAAGCGGTGCATTTCGATCCCAACCGCTTCGGCCCCGATCAGCCGGGCTGGTGGCTGCATTCGAACTCCTCCGACACCGCGCCCGTGCCGGGCCTGCCGGGCGTGGGAGAAACGAGCGCGACGCTCAGTCAGCAGATCGGGTTCGCCGCCAACTTCATCCCGCTAGGGGCATACCCGCAGACGATCACCCCTTGGGGACTCCTCGACGCGAGCGGCGGAGCCGAAGAGTGGCTGGAAGACGCATTCATCGATCCGAGCGAGCCGCCGAGGTTCCGGCTGACCGACGGCCCGTCCATCGTCTTTGGCCCACTCGGCTTCGACCTCGGCGATCGAGCCGACCGACTGAGCGGTGGCTATTTCCCATCTACTTTTGGCGCAGCCCTCAGCTTCCGCATCGCGTCCTCAATCCCGGCGCCGTCGGGAGTTGTCGTAGCGTTGCCGTTCTTGTGGACCCTGACCCGGAGAATACGATGAAGAGCATCAAGCGCATCGGCATTCTGATCACCTCGGCGCCGGCGGGTGGCATCGAACTCCTGCGTCCGACGTGCCATCGAAGTCTGCTTTGTGTATAGACCGGAGACATCCCTGACAGCGTTCGGGGACATGGTTGACACGTGATCCGAGGATGCGTGCCCTGATGGAGGGTTGCGGCAGGTGGCATCGAAGTCCGATGCCCGACGTGCCATCGAAGTCTGCTTTGAGACTTCGATGATCCCGCGTTGATCGCATCGAAGTCGCCGAGCCGACTTCGATGGCACGCCGAACCCGTATGTCGCGCCCACAACGCGCGGCAGGCGGCATGCCTTGAGGTGCGACGAGCTTTGGCGGCTCCGGCCCGATGCCCGTGCTGAGTCAACCCTCTCCGGTGCCGCGCACCAACGGCATCCTCCCCGAGCCGCGGAAGCCCGTCGCACACGCCCCATGATTGTGCAACCCCGCCCGCTCCCCCGCGTACCGTCGTCACGCGCCGGTCCACGGCTGACCGGCTACGATACTCATCGGGCGATCATGTGTTTGGTTCTAGTTCGTGTGCCGCCCCCGCCCCCCGGCCCCGGAGTCACCGCATGTCGTCGATCCAGACCGGCGTTGCTGAACTCGAGCACGATCACGCCCGCAAGTCCGCGGCGAAGCACGCCAATAAGCATCACCATCATCACGAGCACGACGGCAGCCTCGAATGCTGCGCCCACCACGAACTCGAACTCGAGCGCTGGATTCTCGCCTACTGCGTCGGCGGCCTGCTCGTCTTCGTCACTACCATCACGCGCTGGTTCCATCTCGCCTCCGATGAAGTCGCGCAGATCCCCGCCGCCATCGGCGCCTTCGTCCTCGGCGCGGGCCTCTTCTACTCCGCGTGGCGGGAGATCCGGCGCGGGCAGCCCTCCAGCAGCACCCTCGCCGCCATCGCCATCCTCGCCGCCATCGCCACCGGCAAGTACGAAGCCGCCGGCTATCTCGCGTTCATCCTGCTCGTCGCCGACCAGGCACTCCGCCGCACGGCGTGGGGCGCTCGGCGCGCGATCGAAGACCTCGTCCAACTCACCCCCGACACCGCGCGCCTCGTCGATGCTTCGGGCGAGCGCGAAGTCAGCCTTTCGGAAGTGAAGGTCGGCTCGATCGTCCGCGTCCGTCCCGGCGAGAACCTGCCCGTCGACGGCGTGGTCACCAGCGGGCAATCGAGCATCAACCAGGCATCGCTGACGGGCGAAGCCATGCCCGTTGAAGTGCAGCCGGGCGGCAGCGTCTACGCCGGCACGACCAACCTCACCGGCGCGATCGACCTGCGCGTCACCAGCGTGGGTGAAGACACGACCATCGGCAAGGTCGCCGCCCTGATCCGCGAAGCGGAATCGTCGCGCACGCCGCGCCAACTGCTGATCGAACAGGTCGCGCGCTACTTCGTCCCCGTCGCGCTCGTGACGGCGGCGCTGGTGTGGTACCTCACGCAGAACATCGACACCGCGATCACCGTGCTCGTCGTCGTGTGCCCCTCCGCGCTGCTGATCTCCAGCCCCACCGCGATGATGGCCTCCTTCGCCGCCGCCGCGCGTTTGGGCATCCTCATCAAGCAGACGAGCTATCTCGAAGCCGCCGCCAACATTGATACCGTCGTGCTCGACAAAACCGGCACGCTGACCACGGGCAAGTTCGCCGTCAGCCGGCTCGCGCCCGCGCCGGGCGTCGAGGGCGCTGAACTGCTTCAAGGCGCCGCCGATGCGGAGCAGAGTTCGAACCACCCGTTGGCGCGCAGCATCATCTCCACCGCGGCGATGGCCCGCGTTTCGCCCGAATCCGGCTGGCAGCACGAGGAAGTCCACGGCCGGGGCGTGCGCGCCACCCGCGGCTCATCGCAGATTCTCGCCGGCCGACCGACGTGGCTCGTCGAACTGAACCCCGCCGCCCGCAGCGCCGTCGAGCAGGTCGAAGCCAAGATCGAGGGCATGACCGGCGTCCACATCATGCGCGACGGCAAGTACCTCGGCGCGGTGGGTCTCGAAGACAAACTCCGCTACAACGCGAAGGGCGTCGTCGAAAAACTGCGCGAGCTGGGTACGCGCTCAGTCGCGCTCTTCACGGGCGACCGCTTCGCCGTCGCCAAGCGCGTCGGCGTCACCGTCGGCGTCGATCTCATCGAAGCCGAGTGCCTCCCCGAAGAGAAGCACGAACTGATCCGGCGCATCGTGGCCAAGGGCCAGCGCGTCATGATGGTGGGCGACGGCATCAACGACGGCCCGTCGCTCGCCACCGCCGACGTCGGCATCGCGATGGGCCTCTCGGGCAGCGACATCGCCACCAACTCCGCGGGCGTGGCGCTGATGACCGACGACCTCTCGCGCGTGCCCTTCCTGATGATGCTCGCCCGCCGCACGCGCACGATCATCGCGCAGAACATCGCCGCGTCGATCATCATCGCCATCATCGGGCTGGTCATCGCGGCGACGGGCAACATCGCCATCGGCTTCGCCGCGTTCTACCACTTCGTCGCCGACCTCTTCGTCATCGGCAACAGCTTCAGGCTCATCCGCTTCGGCGAGGAGTTCAGCGCCACCGAGCAGCACGCCACCACCGCCGCCGCGATGAAGGAAGCCGCCGAAACCCCCGCCCGGCGCGCCTCGGCCAGCCTCCGCGCCCCCGGCCCCGCGGCGGCGTAAGGCCACGCCGTCGGCTTTGGCGTCGCCCCGCCCCATCGCTAGACTCTCCCGCGTGCCAGATCCCGCCCCTCAGAACGATGAATCCTCCGGCCGTGCCAACGAGCTCTTCCATCACATGGTTGACAGCGTGGGCGTCAAGCGCTTCGCGAGCTCGATGGACCTCTCCACCCGGCAGGTGAACCGCATGCGCTCCGGGGCCCAGCCGAACCCGGTCGAGCGGTTCGTGAAAGCGCTCCAAAGCTGCGAGCCCGAACTGGGCGACAAGGTGCTGGACTTCGTCTGCCAGGAACTGGGCGGCTACTTCGTCCGCGAGTCGCACTCGATCGACTCCGCCGCCGCCAGCGCGGTGAAGGAGTGCGCCGAAGCCATCGCCGCCATCGCCGACGGGCATGTGTCGGAGCTGGATGAGGTTGAAATCCGCGAAGCCATCGCGTCGCTCATCTCCCTCAGCCGGCACGCCAAGCAGAACAACGGCGCGCTCCCAAAGCAGCGCCCGGGCGCGTGATCGCGGCAGCCGTTTCTGCCGCAGACGGCACAGACGAGCACAGACAAAGAAAGCAAGAGCTTGCTCGACTCAAACTCCGTGTCCGTGACTGTCTGTTGCTATTTGCCATCTTCGCACGCCGAAACAAAGCGACCCGCGAGCTTTTCAACTCGCGGGTCACTGGAGGAGAGAGAGATGCTACGTCATGCGGCGCACGTCACAACGCCGACATGATTTGGTACGTCCCGAGCGGGACGATCGTTCTTGATTGAACACACTCCAAAATGGTGCGGAGCTTTTGCGACGGGTCGCTACGGGTTCCCCCGAGCCGTCCTGGCTCCATCTCCACGCACATGCTTCAGGCTCACTTCCAGGCCGACATTCCGGGGCGGCCATTCGGAACCGAAACAAAAGGGTCTCGTCATCCCATCGGCCAAGCAATCGGTTTCACACCAGCATTACCGCCGACAATCCATGATTACCCTAACGCGGATTCTCATCTTCAATCCGCTTGCTGACAAGTTCATTCTGGCGAAATTGTTGAAAACCGTTCAGATTTTACTCTGTACCCTTGGTCACTCATGCCCAACTCGGGTGGGTTTTCCTATTGATACGACGGCTGCTGCACGTCGCGCAGTAGTTTCTCCACGATCTGATCGACATCGACGCCGTCGGACGAGGCGGCGTAGTTGAGCACCAGCCGGTGCCGCAGCACCGCCGGCGCCAGGCGCGAGATGTGCTGCGCGCTGGGCGTGGGCTGGCCCTCGAGAGCCGCCAGACACTTCGCGCCGAGCACCAGCGCCTGCCCCGTGCGCGGCCCCGCGCCCCACGCGATGTACTTTTTGATCGATGCCGGGCACAGTTCATCCGTCGGGCGCGTGGCACGGGCCAGCGATACGGCGTAGTCGACCACGTGCTCGCTCACCGGCACCGCGCCGATCGCGCGGCGCAGCTTTACCATCTCGTGACCATCAAACAGCGGCGTGATCTTGTCGGCGGCGGCGGAGATCAGCTCGCTCTTGCCCACGATGATCCGCTCGTGCTGCGGCTTGGGGTAGCCCATCTTCAGGCAGAACATGAAGCGGTCGAGCTGCGCCTCGGGCAGTGGGTAGGTGCCCTCCTGCTCGATCGGGTTCTGCGTAGCGACGACGATGAACGGCTCGTCGAGCTTGCGCGTTACCCCGCCGACGGACACCTGCCGCTCCGCCATCGCTTCGAGCAGCGCCGCCTGCGTTTTGGGCGGCGTGCGGTTGATCTCGTCCGCCAGCACGATGTTCGAGAAGATCGGGCCCGCGACGAACTGCATCGAGCGCTCGCCGGTGTTCGGATCGGAGCGGATGAGTTCCGCGCCGAGAATGTCGCTCGGCATCATGTCGGGCGTGAACTGGATGCGCTTAAAATCCAGCTTCAGCGACGACGCGAGCGTGCGGACCAGCAGCGTCTTCGCCAGCCCCGGCACGCCCACGATCAGCACGTGCCCCTGGCAGAAGAACGCCACCAGGAGCTGCTCGACCACGTCGTGCTGCCCGACGATGACGGTGCGGAGCTTCTCCGTCAGCCCGGCGTAGCGGGCGGCGAGGCTGTCGAAGGTCTTCAGGTCGGCGGGTTCTCGGGCGGCTTGCGACATAATCATCCTCACGTCGGCGGGCCCTCCCGCGCGGCAGATGCTACCGGCGTGAGCGAGCCGCGTTCCGCCGGCCGCGTCCGAAAACCATGATTCGAGCCGCCCCGCGCGTCCCAGAACCCGGGTTCCGGGCCGCGCGCATCAGAAACGGCCGCCCGATGTGCAAGCGGATCGTCGCGGAATTCTTCGATTTCGGCGCGAAGGTCCGCCCGTGGTCCGCGTGATCGGCGGCGGCGATGCATCGCGCACGGCCTGACCGTCGGCGTGCCGTTCCGCCACCCATCGTGGTGGGAGATGCCCCGGTTCACCGATGAACACCCGCCGCCGAGCCGGGCTGCGCATCCGAGGGGGATGCGATTGGGTTCGACGGGGGCCGCGTTGGATGGAGGCGAGTGCGTATGGCGAATCGTTTGGGTGAAATTCTGGTGGCCCGGGGCGTGCTGACTGACGAGCAGGTCGAGCGCATCCTCGCCGAGCAATCGACGCGGCACCGCCCCTTCGGCCTGCTCGCCGAGCAGCTCTTCAAGGTGTCGGCGGCGGAGATCGAGAGCGCCTGGGCCGAGCAGTACACCGCGCTGACGGAACACGTCGACGCCCGGAGCGAGAAGAGAGACGCCGAGGCGATGAAGCTGCTCACGCCGCGACAGGCGTGGCAGTTCCGCGTGATGCCGCTGCGCTTCGGCGATCAGGGCGAGTTGATCGTGGTGACGACGAGCGAGCACCTCCGCCGCGCGTTCCGCTTCGTCTCGCGCGTGCTGGAGCGCCCGGCGCTCGTGCTGCTGACGCAGCCGGCGATGCTGGGCGAAGCGCTGGCGCGCGAGTTCCCGATGCCGGGGCTGAGCGCGGAGAGCGTGAACGGGCATGTGCCGATGGGGTGGTGAGCCTCGACGATCGGTTCATGCACGGTTCAGACCGGTCCGCGATCGGGCGAGTCGGTGCGAGCCAGGGGCGATCCGGCGGTCAAGCCGCACTCGGTGCAGAGCAAGCCATCGGAGCCCCGTTGCACGAGTGGGTAGCCGCAGTTCGGGCAGATGTGCTCGGCGATGAGTTGCGGTTCGATTCGCCGCGCCGTTCTTCCAGCTTCGAGTGCGACGCCGATCGCGGCGCACAGGAAAAACGGCGGGTAGAACCATCGCAGCACGCCGGGGATGCCGCTCATCATTGCGGCGACCACGACGACCAGCATCACGCACGCGGCGAGCGCGAGGATCAGGGCGCCCACAAGCTGCCCGTGGAGTCGCCGCCGCTCCGCGCGAAGAGCGGGCGCGCGGAGCGGCTTTGAATGAGCGAGAATGCCGAGCGCGTGTTTCATGGACGGGCTTCTGGAACCGAATTCGGAGTCGCTTGCGAGAGCCGCACGCCGCGGTGTGTGACTATGCGTTGGTGCGTCGGCGTGGCCATAGGGGGTGTGAACGTGCGACGGCATAGACACCCATCAGCGTCACGGCGGCGGCGATGGAGGTGGCGATGCTGATGCGTGAGGACTCATCATGGCGGGCGGTGGTCAGTTGAAGCTGCACATCGCTGGGAACGGGTTGTTGTGGCGGGTCCACAGGCACGAGCGTCATCAGGGACGGCGCGGCGATCGTGCCGCCAACTCCGACGAGCACGAGAGTCATGCCCGCAGTGAACCATTGTCGTTGACGACGGTCGGCGGTCTCCGAGTGTGACGGGCTGATCATGATGTTCATGGCGACCTCGGAAGATGGTGCTTGATGTTGAAGCACCCATGTTCGAGAAGGCACTCTTCCAACTCAAGGAGCAAGTCGCTGACTGCTTGATTGTACTCGTCCCACGCTTCGGAGATGGTGTTGGCCCGGCGTGTCGCGGCGGCATTGACAGCAGCGTCTCGGGCCGCCCGAGCGGAGCGATCCTTGGAAATGCGCGACCCGACGGTCGCGACAGTGATGCCGAGCGCGATCCCTGCGGTTGCGGCGATCCAGGTGCTTGCCGCGATCGTGCCGAGCCAGGGAATAGTCAGCGGCACGAGGCATGTCCTCGCGGCAACGACGAACCCGGTGACAGTGGCCGTCACGGCGATGGTCATCTCCAGTCTGTTCCGATTGCGAGCATCGTTGAAATTTGCGTTGGCCGCCGCGACCTCCGCTTGAAAGAGTCGCTCGGCATTCTCGATCTTGAGATCGCGGGTCCGGCGCAGCGCGGCCTCCTGTTCGCGGTTGATGCGCGCACACTCGGCGCATTCCTCGAAAGGATCGGGGCCCGCGGGAATGTCGATCGGTCCGATCCCCTCCGGCCCGTCCGAAGGCGGCTGAGGATCGACGATCAGAGGTTGCTGAACACCATCGAGCGGCTCGAAGATGATCGGGTCGTACTCCGTTTCGGCGATGACAAGCAGGCTGAGCACCGGAGCGCCCGCGTCATTGAGGATGGACGAACTGATCGCAATGCAGCCGATCGATAGCACCCCGTTAGAAACCGCGCCGGCGAGCAGTGTCAGGCGTGCTTCGCGCTGTTCGATCCACGCGATCTCGGCCGGGGAGGCACCGACGGTCATGTCCATCAGTGCGGACGTTGCCACGCGGATGGTGAACGGTTCGCCGAAGAAATTGGCGCCCGAGAATTGCCCTTCGCTTGTGATGTGCGCGTTCAGTCTCAGCCCGCCCGTTCGTGCGTCCCACGGATGCTGGAAGAGGCGTTCGTAGATGCCGCGCTGCATCTCGATCGCCGCATCGAACGGATCCGGGTTCACCGGCGTCACGATCGGTTCGTCGATCGGCGTGATGGCGGCGGGTTCCTCGGGCCGCGGCGGCGAAACCTGCTGCGCCTGCGCCATCGGCAGGATCGACATGTTGATCGCCAAACCGAGCATGCATCCCCGCACGAAGGCTTGAAACTTCGAGAGTGCCTTGTGTCCCATACCCAGAACCCCTTTCGTTACTGAACAACCGGAAGCCGGAATCTGGAGGGATTCGGTCGTGGCGCTGCGGCCCCGCCGGAATCCCCCGCCGACGGGAGCGTCCCGCGGCGGGGTCATTGTGCGGGCGCTGAATCACACTCCGAGAAAACTCGGCGAAAGAATTTGGTGCTGTGATTTTGCGCGGCCCGCGCGGTTTCACCGGGCGCCGCGTCCGCGATCCGCCGCGGACGCTCGGCGGCACGACCGGCCACGTGCGGCGCCGGCGGGGAGGATGATGATTGAAGCACTCCAGGACGCAGTTCAGCGCGATCGGCGGCGCGGCAGGAACACGGCGCTCGCCGAGAGGACGAATGCCGCGACCGGGCCGGGTGCCGGGACCGGGGCAGGTTCGGATGAAGCCCCGGCGAACTCGAAGCCCGACGAGACCGAATCGAACGCGGCGGGATCGATCGGGGCGAAGGGCGGCATGGGTCCGCCGGGCGGGTCGCCCAGCAACTCAGCGGTTGGGTCGTCAAACCCAGTTGGATTGAAGGGGTCGTAGCCGGGGAGGTACTTCGGGGCGATGATTTGGGTGCGGGTGTCGAGAAGAGCGTGATCGTGCGTGTGCTGAAGGGATGAGAGATCTCTCTGTCGGCACACGCACGATCAACACGAGCGTCCATTCTCAAGATTGGTCGGGTGGTTTCGATGAATTCAATGTCCATCCGCACTCGGTGCAAAGCACGCCATCGGTGTCCTTTCGCACAAGTTCATAGCCGCAGTTCGGGCAGATGCGCTCGGCGATAAGTTGTGGCTCGATCCGGCGCGCTATCTTGCGGATTCCAAGTCCAGCAGTAGCCGCGCTAGCTAGGAACATCGTCGGCAAGAACAATCTCCACGGCCCTGATCGGTCTGTGACCAGACCTACGATTGCGATCGCGAGCATGGCGCACGCGCCAATCGCGAGAACGGGGGCGAATGTCAACTGGCAGATCAGGATACGACGGTCGGCCCGAACCTCCGGCGATCGGCTGGACTTTGAGTTGGCAAGGATGCGGAGTGCGTGCTTCATCGTCCTGCTCATTCACGTGGAACGGAGCTTGCCCAGCGTGGACCGTTCAAACACCTCGCACAATTCACACATCCCGCGATCAGCCCGCCAGACTCCAAGATGAATGTGATGATGCAAGCAATCGCGGCCGGTCCGGTTGTACCGATGCAAGAGAAGGTCGATAACGCAAAGCCCAGAATACCGGCGAGGCACCATGTGCAATCCCCCAGCCAGCCCCAGCAATTCTCGCCGCCCGGCGGATACGGCTGGCGCGGTTGCCCTCCACTCGCACCGTCAGCATCGGCGGCGTCGAGTGATTCGATGAAAATCGTAGGGAAGAATTCACTTCTGACGCTCTTGCCATCATCGATCGTGAGAGAGACGCCTTGGCAGAGGAACTCTGCGGCATCGCTGCGAATCACGCAGAGAATTGCCGCGGCGCGAACCCCGGAGTTCATGACACGCTCGCGGTCCGCCGCGTGGAATTCGATCAGCTCGCGGAAGTCGGCAGTCGGCCCCCGGTCGGCGGCGGGTCGAACGGCCCCGGCTCCAATACCAGCAACTCGGCGGGATTGTCGAAGCCGCTGTAATTGAAGTGGTTATAGCCGGGGAGGTACTTCGGGGCGATGATCTGGGCGCGGGTGTCGGCGCGGGTGGTGTTGAACAGCGATTGCGATCAGGGTGTGCTCCACCGTGGTGGAATTCGGCGCACGATGTGAACGGAGTCGCCCAGGCCGAGGAACGTGCGCTTCCACATGCCGCGGTAGATTCCGATGAGGATGAACGCGTTGCGATGCTCGTCCCAGACGAGGGCGGCCCCCCCGGAGATGCCGTGAGACGTGTCTGGGTTGGGCGCGTCGAGGCAGATGAGTTCGTCGGGCTTGTCGGTCCAGGAATCCGGAGTGGGCGCGACGCGTGCGCGGACCACCGTGACGAGCAGATTCTCGGCGCTGGCGCGCGTGATCGGGCCGTCGTTGCCGCCGAAGTAGCCAGCGAGGTAGACCGTGTCGCCCACACGGAGCGGGCGAGCGGACTCGGCGCGGATCGGTGTGAGCGTGATTGTCGGCGGCGTGGTGAGCACCGCCCAGTCGTGCATCATGCCGACGGGCTTGGGGAGGTCGATCGGCGGGCAGTCGCCGCGGTCGAGGATGTTGACAGGGATCGTGACACCGTCAAACTCGATGGAGGTTGATTCGACCCCGTCGTCGTCGACGAAGTTGTGCCAGCAGGTGATGACCGTGCTCGGTCCGATGGGGACGGCGGTCCCGGCGCGGTCGCGGGCGACCGTGAAACGCAGATCGACGGTGTGCGCAACTCGCGCGGCGATAGGGTCACTGCCAGCGGCGGAATCAGGCGAGAAGCGTGCGGCGCACCCGGAAGAAGCGCCGCATGCGAGAAGAATGAGAAGCGTGAGATAGCTGTGCTTGAGCATGATGCAATAGGCTCGGCGGTGCTGGGGCGCCTTGCATTGTGGCGCGCAACTACGGCAGATACTGATCAGGCACTCTTCGCCCCACGACATATGTGTGGAGCCGTCCGAGAGCGTCCTTTCGTACATAGGACAGAACGATCAGACCAGCGACGGCGAGATCACCGCTCTCGGGATCCCGAGAAGCGATGGCGCCGCCGGACATGCCGGCGATCGACTTGGTGGGCGTATCGAGGGTGACCACAAACAGTTCATCGGGCATCGAACCGAACTCGGTCGGCGGTTCGGAGAACCGGGCCGGGAGCGCGGTTCGCGTGCTCGAATGCGCACCGGCGCTTTCCAAGGTCTGCTCATATCCCACGACAAATAGTCGATGACCGCGGATATCCGTATTGCTGCTCAGCAGGGAGGCGGTCGGCTCGTTCTCTGAAGGGATCGCGGTGCTGAGCACAATCCAGTCTTCTTCGGCGCGGCGCACGAACTGCCGAAGGCGCTCGGTGTCCGCGCCGAGGTCGAGCGCCACCTGCGCCGGCGGGAAGTCGCGGTCACTCGATTTGCCCCGAGCGAGAGTCTCGACCTGGGGGTTCAGCCGCGTGCCGTTGATAAAACATGGGCTGTCGCCGGTGAGGTGCAGGCATGTGAGCAGCGTGCCGGGCGCGATCACGATCGCGGAACCGAATCGGAGCTCGGCGGTCGGGGCGCCGTCGCAGTTGGGCGAGATCACGAGCCGGCGCACCGCGAGCGCGTCGAGCTCGCTCTGGCCCGGCACCGCGATCCTCCGGTCGGCGGCGCACGAGGCCGCCGACCAGAGGACTGTCGCCGCGAGAGGTGTCAAGAAACGTGCGAGCATCTGGTTCGTCTACTCAAGGTTGAGTTGCGCGGACGATCCGGGACGCCCAATCGTCAAGGTGTTCGTGTCGCCCGACAAGTCGATGCGAAGCGGCCCGAAGTCCTTTGAGCTGAGGTGAACTTCCTCGGCACCGAAGGCTTCAAAGTACCGCGCGACGTCGCCGATCGGCCCGGCGAGTTGGGTATGCAGATAGCTCGGCGCTCCGGTCTCCACAGGGCCAACGATGAACTGGTGGATCGTGAGCGACGGGAACTCGTCGGGGTCCGGCAGCGGCGCGGCGGTCGTCCAGCCGAACGTCAGCGCGACACGTTGATCGGTTGGGCTGAACTCAGCGACGTGAAGATTCAGGCTCGCAGCGAAGTCTGCGCCCGGCATGTACTTGGAGAGCCCGGCCGCATCGATCAGTTCGGTTGCAGAACCCGCGGGCACCCCTCCGATCGACGCGAGCGCATCGACTCGGGCGAGATTCATCAACTCCTCCCATGTGAGGTGGATCACGCGCGGTTCGAGCGAAGTGGGATCAGATGGGTCATGATCGCCGGGAGGAAGGAGGCTCATGATCTCGCGTCCCCGGCGCCTGACCCGGATGACCTCGCCGGAATCGAGCACGACCGAATCACAGTCTCCGTCCCCGTCCGTGTCGACGACCGGATAGTGTCGCCCTCCAACCTCAAGTTCAATGTCGCACAGCGAAATCTCCTGATCGCCGCCCGCGGGCCGATCTGGACGAGTCTGGAACCGGCCGCGGATTCCGGGAGCTTCGACATAGGCATCGACCGAGCAGCCAACGAGGCTGACGCCGGTCAGAAGCGCGGTGGTCCCAAGCGACGCCGCGCGAATCGGGCGCGCAATGCGACTGCCAGAATTTGAAAACATGTGGTCGTTCTCCTGTCTGTCTGAAGTGGCCGGAAGCCGGAATCTGGAGGGATTCGGTTGTGGCGTTGCGGCCCGCCGGAATCCCCCGCCGACGGGAGCGTCCCGCGGCGGGGTCATTGTGCGGGCGCTGAATCACACTCCGAGAAAACTCGGCGAAAGAATTTGGTGCTGTGATTTTGCGCGGCCCGCGCGGTTTCACCGGGCGCCGCGTCCGCGATCCGCCGCGGACGCTCGGCGGCACGACCGGCCACGTGCGGCGCCGGCGGGGAGGATGATGATTGAAGCACTCCAGGACGCAGTTCAGCGCGATCGGCGGCGCGGCAGGAACACGGCGCTCGCCGAGAGGACGAATGCCGCGACCGGGCCGGGTGCCGGGACCGGGGCAGGTTCGGATGAAGCCCCGGCGAACTCGAAGCCCGACGAGACCGAATCGAACGCGGCGGGATCGATCGGGGCGAAGGGCGGCATGGGTCCGCCGGGCGGGTCGCCCAGCAACTCAGCGGTTGGGTCGTCAAACCCAGTTGGATTGAAGGGGTCGTAGCCGGGGAGGTACTTCGGGGCGATGATTTGGGTGCGGGTGTCGGCGCGGGGGTCAATGGCACCTTGTCCGCACGCCACCGATGCAATCCACATCGCGCCCACGGCGAAAACACCCGTTCGCAGGGCTGGGCGGATGCGCGGCTTGGCGATCGATCGATTCACGCCGTCAGACTCCGTTCGCCACTCAATCCCGCACCACGCGGGCCGAGTCGAGAATACGCCAGCCCAACTGCCTGAAGTTGGGGAAACGTCCCATGAGCGACACGATGCGGGCACGATCTTCATCGTCGACGACATAGTCGATGTCGAGCCCCGAAGTCTGTGACAGCCTGCTGTGCCCGAGATACTGCAGAGTGAACACACGCTCGCGGATAAACCAGTGATCAAGCTTGTCGGCGACTTCGATGGCCTTGTTCGTGCAGACCGCGAGCGCCCGCTGCAAGTCACGGCCGCCCAGATGCCGGATTGCGATGCTCGCTCCGGCAAGCGCCCACCAGCCATAGCTTTCAACCTGATACGAGACGACCGTTGAAAGATCAACGGCCTCTTCGAGCGTCGCGTACACACGGGCGATGCCTTGTTCGGCGGTCAAACGGCCGGATTCAACCTCGAGTTCGACCATCCCGGCGTCACAACTGTTCGCGATGCCGAGTAACTCGGGCTCGCCCAGGATCTCAGCAGCGGCCCGGAATTCCTGCTTCGCCGCCGCGAAATCGCGGAAGGCTTCGGCGCTGTGCTCCGCCTTGCGGTCCGGCTCGATGAACATGAGATACAGGTGGCTGAACGCCTTGGTGTAATGCGCCAGCGCAAGCCATCGGCGGATGATCGGGTCTGCGCCGAGATTCGCCGAAGCCTGCTTGGCGATCGACTCGGCGAGGCTGAGCGAGAGCGTGAGGTTGTGTAGCTTGAAGAGCGCCAGCACAAGATTGGTTTGGAATTGGAGTCGCCGCGCGACGGTAAGCCCTTCGATGGCGAGCCCGCGCTGCGCAGCTTCAACGGCCATCTGATGTCG
This sequence comes from uncultured Phycisphaeraceae bacterium, assembly GCA_964391865.1. Classification (GTDB taxonomy): domain Bacteria; phylum Planctomycetota; class Phycisphaerae; order Phycisphaerales; family UBA1924; genus DASZQL01. Next base: position 274,739 of record CAYMNQ010000002.1, on the reverse strand, counting down.
GCCGAGCACATTCCAGTAACCAGACTCATTCGCAATCGCCTTCGCCCGCTCATCCTCCGTCCGGGCTGTGCGGTACATCACGCGCGTGTGCTCGATGGCGGTGTTGTAGTCGCCCTGCTTCATCGATTCGTACGCGGCGGCGCGGGCGGCTTCGTAGCTCTCGTTCGGCGCGGGTTGCTTCGGGTTCGCGGGCAGGGCGGCGGGGGTGAGCGGGGTGGCGTCCGGTCCCCAGATGGCGGCACCGACTTCGCCCAAGGGCCACTCAAGGACGGCAGCCAGCCGCACGAGATAATCCAGCTTCGGATTGCCGGTGTCGTTCGAGATATTGCTTGCATCCCGGCCGAGTGCCTTCGCCAGGCGGGCGCGCGTCCAGCCGCGCGCGATGCACGCGAGGTCGAGCAACTCCTCAAGGCGTTTTCGGCGCAGGTCGTCCGGCGTCATCCGATGCTCCGCCACGAATGTTGCACACACCCCCGAACGCCCCGGACTCATCTCCATCCACCTATCGGCAAGGTACATCCCTGGTTATGAGTGGTCAAGGTGTTTTCACCGATCGGCGGCGGAATGGCGGCGGCGTGCTTGATGTTCGCAGAATGTTTGTGCCACGGTGATTTCGGCTACCATCGTCGCCCCGCGTTCACCGCCCACTTTCGAAGGATCTTCGCCATGGAAGCCGGAATCGTCGGCATGCCGAATGTCGGCAAATCGACTCTGTTCAACGCGCTGACGAAAGCCGGCGCGCTCGCCGCCAACTATCCCTTCGCCACCATCGAGCCGAATGTGGGCGTGGTGGCGGTGCCTGACCCGCGCTTGCAGACGATTCTGCAGTTCATCCAGTCGCAGAAGGTGGTGCCGGCGGCGTTGCGCCTGGTGGATATCGCCGGGCTCGTCGCCGGGGCGAGCAAGGGCGAGGGTCTTGGGAACAAGTTCCTCAGTCACATCCGCGAGGTGGATGCGATCGCGCACGTCGTCCGCTGCTTCGAGAAAGCGCCGGGCGGCGAGGAGATCACGCACGTCGCCGGCGGCGTGGACCCGGTGCGCGACATCGAGATCATCGAGACGGAGCTGATCCTCGCGGATCTCGAGACGGTCGAGGGGTCGATCGTGAAGGCGGAGCGGGCGGCGAAGAGCCGCGAGCCGGAGGCGGTGGCTCGATACGAGGTGCTGAAGAAACTCCAGCCCGTGCTCGCGGAGGGGAAGCCCGCGCGCGGCCTGCTCGAGGCGCACGAGTTCGACGACCACGAGCAGCGCAAGGCGTTCAAGAGCCTCGGCATCCTTTCCGCGAAGAAGGTGCTGTACATCGCGAACGTGGATGAGGACGACGTTCTCGGGCAGGGCAAGCACGCGGCGGCAGTCCGCAAGCGCGCGGCGGAGGAAGGCATGCAGGTCGTCCCCGTCTGCGCCAAGATCGAGAGCGAACTCTCAGACCTCTCCGACGAGGAGCGGGCCGAGATGCTCGGATCGCTGGGGTTGAATGAGCCGGCGCTGCACTCGGTGGCGCGCGGCATCTACACGCTCCTCGGGCTGATGTCGTTTTATACGGCGGGGCCGAAGGAAGTCCGGGCGTGGCCCATCCCCGTTGGCGCGACGGCGCCGCAGGCGGCGGGGACCATCCACACCGATTTCGAGCGCGGCTTCATCCGCGCTGAAATTTACAGTGTGAACGACCTCGTCGAATTCAAGAACGAGAAGACGATCAAGGAAAAGGGCCGCCTGCGCGTCGAGGGCAAGAGCTACGTGATGCAGGACGCGGATGTGTGCCACTTCCTGTTCAACGTTTGAGCGGTAGTCCGCGCGTCGAGGCATCCATCTGCTGCATATTTCGGCGCGGCGCTTGAACGCGCGCCCGGCACGGGCAATACTTCCGGTCGCGTTGGCACTGGAGGTGGGCTGGGCATGGGTGTCGTGGCGGGTGATGGGCGATGAATCGGGCTGCGGGTGTTCCATCGCCAGTCCGGGCGCGGATGATTGACCGCGCCGTGCATGGCTCCGCGCCGACCGTGCGGGGGTGGTTGTCTCCTGAGACGCTGTGGGCGACGGTCGAGCGCGAGGTTGATGCCGCGCTCGAAGCGATGTCGCACAGCGTGATCGAAGAGCCCGCGGTTCCGTGGCTGGATGAAGTGCCCAAAGGCGTGCTGGCGCGGCTGGTCGAGTCGCCCGTCGGCACCGCGATCGGGCAGCCCACGCGGCGCGCGCGCGGCGAGGGGTTCTGGTACATCGATGTGCTGGCGCACGACGCGGACCTGTCGAAGGAAGGCGCGGCGTGCGCGCTTGCCGACGCCGTCGCCGCCGCGTTCCGCGACCTCGAGCCGATGGGCGTGCGGTTGTTCCGCGGGATGCACGAGGACGCTTCGCTGAACGGCGACGCGTGCCGCTCGCGCGCGGACTTCTACGCCGTCGCCGGGCTGATCGTCGAGGTGCAGCGCCGCCCGCTGCCCGACCGCGCGGAGCAGGTGAGCGTGACGCCGGTGGGCGATCTGTCGTGGTTCGACAAATACGCGCACGCGTACGACGAGTTCCACAAGCGCTCGCCCGAGATGAAAGGCTTCGTGGTCGTGGAGACGCGCGAGACGATGCGGCACTTCATCGAGCACGGCGTGGTGGGGGAGGTGCGCGTGGGCGGGGAGTGGGCGGGCATCGTCGCCGCCGTGCGCGACGCCGACTACGGGCTGCGCGGGTACAAGATGGTCGAGGAGATCCTCGCGCCGGAATTCTGGGGGCGCGGATTCGCGGCCCCGATGCAGCGCCGGTTCATCGACCTGCTCGACGGCTCGGGCGAGTGGCCCATCGTCTTCGGGCGCATCAGCGCCGCCAATCTCCCCTCGCTCAGCACGGCGAAGCGCGTCGGCCGCATCGAGGTCAGCCGGTGGGAGATGATCGAGCCGGGCACGCGCTGAACGCGGAGCATGTGACGATCGCAACAACGGGCGGCAGGCACACGGCTCTGAGTGTGCATGCTTTGCGCGGCGGGGCTTCGTTGATGCTCTGCACCCATCGCACGCACTCCCAAAGCTGAGTGCGTGCCACCCCTCCCCCCCCGGGGGGCTCACGGCGGCGGGAGCACGACTTCCGGCACCGGCGTCAGATCGGGCAGTTCGGGCAACCCCGCCGACGTGCGCACGCTGTTCTGATTCGCAAGTTTCAGCCGCAGCTCGAACAGGCTGAACGACTCGGCTCGCCCGGCCCGCGCGCGCGATTCAATGTCCAGGAGAACGTCATCGATCGAGTCAACGATCTTGTCCTTTGCCGTGTCGTCGCTCGATGTGGTGCTCGGCGCGTCGAGCCGGCCCAGCGCGGGCAGATACACCTTCGGCAGGCACACCATCACCCACAGTTCGTCGGTGAACGCCGCTTCGCCCGGCGCGTTCGCCGCGTCGCGGATGAAGATGAAATCACCGACGCGGATGCACGGTGCGCTCGGCGGCAGTTGGGCGGTCGCCTGCGCGATCATCTCCGCCGCTTCGCCGTCGTCCGCGGCGGCGAGGCGCGCGAGCCACTGCCCGGCGGGGGACTCTTCGTCGCGCACGCCGTTTTCATCGGTCGGGATGAGCATCTCGGGCTTCAGCGTGCCGAGCGCCACGAGTTCGAGGGGCGTCTCGGCGATCGCGCCGGCGCGATCGCGCGCGTGCAGCACCAGCGCGTCGCCCAATTCCCCCGTCCGGTCGGTCGCGTCCACGCCGTCGATGAGCTGCTGCGACTGCTGCATCTTCTGGCTCATCGCGGTGCCTTGCCTGACGATGCCGACGATCGTGAGCACCGCGAGAGTGATCACGGTGCCGGCGACGATCAGCGGCGGGAGGATCGTCGCCACCGCCGCCGCCCAGCCGCGGACGCGCTGCGCGTGGGTGAGCATGATCGTCGCGCTGACGGCCCACCACACCCACGTGATGACAGACGCGTACACGCCGATGCACGGCACGGCGGCGAGCGTGTGCGCGCCCGATGCATACGACAGACATTCAAGGGTGCGCGCATGACCGCCCACCGGCTTCGCGAAGAGGCAGAGCAGGCCGTGCGTGGCGAAGGACCACAGCAGCAGAACAAACGCGAAGGCGAGGGGGACGATGACGAGCGCTCCGAGCAGCGCGCCGATGATGCCGGCAAGGATGCCCATCACGCTCGCGCCGCCGCCCCCCGCCGCCGCGCCGGCGATCGCGGAGAAGAAGGCGAGCGCGATGAAGAACCCCGCGCCGAGCAGCAAGAACACCGTGTTCGCCAGCGTCGCAAAGAAGATCGCGCGCCCCGGGCGCGGCTCGTGCGGCAGCGCTTTCGCCAGGCGCATCGGCTGGAACATCGCCCAGCCGATCGTGCGCAAGCCGCGCCATTTGCCCTTCGCTTCAAGCCACGGCACTTCGTCCGGGCGCGTGTCGTGCTCCGAGACGCCCGCCGCGGGGAGCAGGACCATCTCGTCCATGTCGATGCGCACGGCGCACTTCACGCAATCGAACGCGCGCGGCGAGAGGTGCCCTTGCGCGTCCGTGCCGTAGTACTCCTGCTGGCAGTGCGGGCAGATGAAGCGGACGGAATCCGGCTCGAAGGAAAACTGCGACGGCTTGAACCCCGTGCCGCACTCGGGGCAGGTGCGCGAGGTCAGGTTCCAGAGTTCGTAGTCGCAGGTGGTGCAGCGCATGGGGAATGGGCAAATCGCTAATCGGCAACTGAGCAGTTGAAGACGGGATCACTCGGTGAACGTGGTCATTTCCATGCGGCGCAGTCCTCTTTCGCGCTTCGTGTATTGAACCAGATGAGGATGAAGAGCGGGTAGAACAAGAGCCAGATCGTCCACAGGACAATCATCACGATGTCGAGCTCGCTCGGCGCATAGAAGTCGCCGGGTTCTTCCCGAAATGCCGCCGGATCCGCATCGACAGCGGAGTGTTGTAGACGAACAACAATAAGGTTCAGAAGAGCGTAGAGCGCCGCATAGACGACCTTCGAGATGGCCCAGATTCGATGGTACGAGAGAGCATCGGGTCGGCGTTGCGCGCATTTGATTCCCGCGGCGAGGAGCAGCGCGCCAAGAAGCATGCCCAGCGCCAAGTCCACGACGCTCAGCACGATCACCGTCGTCGGATAGATCGCACCGTACCCGGCCTTGCGAGCGTCGGCGACCATGACGAACAAAATGACGATGCCCGCGAGTCCCAATGGCACCGCCGCCGCGCCGAGCACGATCGAGATGGTCCCGATCACGGTGGGCCACACGGGCGGGCGCTGGTGGCGCGGGGCCGTGCCGCGGTGCGTGGGTGGGGCGGCCGTGGTCGGCGCGGGCGATGCTCCTCCGCCGTCGGCGGAGGGGGCTCCCGCCGCGGATTCGCGGCCCGGTCCGTTCATCGCTGATCTATCGCCCGGCAGCATGATGCGGTGAGAATAGCCAATCGCGCTGTTCGGCGGCCGCCCTCGGCGGGCGGCGTGGGCATCGCCGCTTCGCCCGTGTCTGTGCCGCGCACGCCGGGCCGATCGTTCGGGCGCTCTGCTAGATTGGTTCGTTCACCGCGATTCGCACGGAGCTTTGACCATGTCTGATCAGCCCGCCCAGCCCGCCCCCGCCGCTTCGAGCACCAAGTCGATGGACGACATCATGTCGCTGTGCAAACGCCGCGGGTTCATCTACCAGGCGAGCGAGATCTACGGCGGGATCAACGGCTTCTGGGACTACGGCCCGCTCGGCGCGCAGCTCAAGAAGAACCTCCGCGATGCGTGGTGGCAGGACATGATCATGAACCCCTGCTGGGGCCGACGCGGGCCCGACGGCGAGAAAGTCCGCTGCGTGCCCCTCGAAACCCGCATCATCCAGCACCCGAAGGTGTGGGCGGCGAGCGGGCATATCGGCGGGTTCAACGATCCGATGGTGGATTGCCGCGAAACGAAAGCGCGATACCGCTATGACCATGTCAGCGTCTTTGTTCCCGAGAACGGCGATCCGGGCGACAAGCCGCTCTTTGCTTATATGAGCGATTCGCCAAGCGAGGCGAAGCAACGTAAGAAAGCTGAGAAGACGTTTGGAGCGGTTCGCTCGGTGTCGCTCACGACGATCCCGGTTGCAAACTTCGCCAAGGTTCTTGGGCCCGACGCCGAGAAAGTCGGCACACTCACCGAGCCCCGCCAGTTCAACCTGATGTTCAAAACCTACATCGGCGCCACGGCGACCGAGGACGACGTCGCCTATCTCCGCCCCGAGACGGCGCAGGGCGTCTTCGTGCAGTTCAAGAACGTCGTCGACACCACGCGCGTGAAAGTCCCCTTCGGCATCGGTAACACGGGCACGAGTTTCCGCAACGAGGTCACGCCGCGGAACTTCACGTTCCGCTCGCGCGAGTTCGAGCAGATGGAGCTCGAGTTCTTCTGCCACCCGAGCGAATCGCAGGAGTGGTACAAATTCTGGCGTGATTTCCGCATGGAATGGTGGAAGACGATCGGGCTCGCGGGCGACAACCTGATTCTCCGCGAGCACGAGAAGGACGAGCTCTCGCACTACTCCGTCGGCACCAGCGACGTCGAGTACCGCTTCCCATTCACCGCCCCTGGCTTCGGCGAGCTTGAGGGCATCGCGCACCGCGGGAACTTCGACCTCACGCAGCACCAGGAGCATTCGAAGGTCAAGCTCGACTACTTCGACACCGACCGCGGCGAACTGCTGCCCAACGGGTCGAAGAAGGGCGAGCGCTACCTGCCGCACTGCATCGAGCCCGCGGCGGGTCTCGACCGCGGCGTGCTCGCGATTTTGTGCGAGTCGTATACGAAGGATCCGTCGCGCCCCAGCCCCGAGATTATGCGGTTCCACCCGCGCCTGGCGCCGATCAAGGCGGCCGTCTTCCCGCTGGTGAACAAGGACGGCATGCCCGAGATCGCGGAGAAGCTGCACGAGGAGCTGTCGAAGAAGTTCGGGCGCAGCGGCTTCATCGAGACGGACGCGAAGCAGTCCATCGGCAAGCGCTACGCCCGCATGGACGAAGCGGGCTGCCCGTACTGCTTCACGATCGACGGCGATTCGGCGAAGGACAACACCGTCACCTGCCGAGACCGCGACAGCGGCGCGCAGCAGCGCATCGCGCTTGATCAGGTGAGCGCGTTCCTGAGCGAGAAGCTCGAGACCTGAACCGTTTCACCACAGAGCGATCGAAGCGATTGAGAGATGACGCCTGATGTGTGTCTCTTTGTCCCGGTCGTGCATCTTCTTGTTCATTGCCCGGCGCTGAGCGCCGGCGTTCGCCCGGACACCACCACTTCCGTCGCCATGCCGCGCGCCGGCTCGGCGTCCGGGTCCTTCGGCGTTCGGTACTCGAAGTACTTCTTCAGTTTCAGGAAGTGCTTCTCGTAGAGGTTCCAGCTGAGCCATGCGACAGCGAGCGTGACGAGCGAAGACACGATCCAGAAGACGATCTGGGCCGGCAGCTGCGAGCCGGCGATGATGGGGAATTTCACCAGCGGCCCGCCGCCGCCGCCGCTTACTCCCGGTCCGAAGAGTGTGTCGCGGATCACCGCGCGGAGCGGCAGATGGAAGAGGTACAGCGCGTAGCTGTACTTCCCCAGCGTGCGCATGATGCCCGAGCAGAAGACCCGCGCGAGCGCGGTGCCGGGCGCGGCGGTGACGCTCAGCACCAGCAGCCCGCCGAACGCGATCGGCAGCGCGAGGTACCCGATCACCTGCATCAGCTTGCCCAGCCCGTGCTCGGTGGCCTCGTAGCCGAAGCGGGAGAACTCGTTCCACCCGAGCGAGGCGTCGATAACGATCACCGAGATGAACGCGAGGAATCCGGCGGCGAGGGCGGCCTTCGCCGCCGGGCGCAGCGCCGGCAGGCCGGCGCCCTCGCGGGCCGCGATCGCCAGCAAGGCGCCGACCGCCAGCCCGTCCAGACGCGTGGGGGTCAGCACGTACGGCACCATCGGGTGCGTCTCGCGCGTGAACACCAGCACGAAACGCAGCGCCACCGACAGCAGGATCAGCCCCACGCACACGCGCTTCAGCGCCGGGCGCGAGCAGAAGTACACCACCGCCGGCCACACGAGATAGAACTGCTCTTCGATCGCCAGCGACCACGTGACGCCCAGCACGCCGTGCTGGAACGAGCCGGTGATCGCCATCGCGAAGTTGGAGAGGTACGCCCAGTACCACCACTGGTAGTCGTCGGTCGCGGCGAATCGCTTGAGTTTCTCGGTCACCAGCGGGCTATCGAAGATCTGCCCCGCGTGCGGCAGCGCGATGAAGCACAGGAACACGACCGCGTAGTACAGCGGGAAGATGCGCACGGTCCGGCGTGCGTAGAAGTTGCGGAAGTAGTGCGCCTGCTCGCGCGAGTCGAGCAGGATGCCCGTGATGAGGAAGCCCGAGAGCACGAAGAACAGATCGACGCCGCACCACCCGGCGTGCGCGACGGACGCGACCGCACGGTCCAGGGCGCTCATCGGCTGCATCACCAGTTGGTGGAAGATCATCACCAGCAGCACGGCGAGCCCGCGCATCCCATCGAGCGCGGGGAGATGAACGCCCAAGCCGACCCGGAGTGGGGGTGCGTCGGCGCTGAAGTTGCTCGAACGGCCTGCTGTCACGGAACGATTGCTCACAAGTTTGACAAACCCGGCCACCGACGGCCTCCACATGGTGTTCACCGGCCGATGGGTGGGAGTTTTGCTCTTCTATCGGAATTTCGGTGTCCGTACGCTGGTTCGATAGCATGCTATTGTTCAGGTTTCGCATATGCAATCGAATTCTTTCGCCCGCTTGCTTGGATCCGAACCACCCGAGTGGGTGCTGAACATGAAGAGCGACGTTGAGCAAGCGACAGAACGCTGTTTCAGCGCGGTGATCGGCGAAGTCTCACGGATACCGACCTAATTCCGACCAAACTCCAGAGCGCTCAAGGCGAAAAGGAGTCTGTTCGCATCATTCAGCACACTTCGGCGTGACCACACCAGCGCGGCGCTTTGCGCACAACAACTTCACCCGGGATTCACCACCGTCCCAGAGCAAAGGTCTTGTTTTCGTGATCAAGCCCTGTAATGTACGAGAGTTACAGCAACGGCTCCGATCACACTCGTTCGCCAGCGAAGTCGATCCGCGATGGAGTCGTTGCCCAGAGGGCGGCCGCCGAAGGATTCGGACCGTCCAATGCCGTGTTGTCGCGAGTATAGAGGGAGATCCATGTCGATTTCTTGTTCAAAGGTCTTTGGCTGTCGGCTGCTGTTTTCTCGCCTGCTTGGAATCACTCTTGCGGTGTGTCTCGTTGCGGCGGCTGCTCCGGCGCATGCCGCGACGCTCCAACTGACCAGCACCTCGATCTCCTATGGCGGGGGTGGGTTCTGTTCACCGCTCGCCACCTGTTTCTACAACGGGCACGTCTCGCCTGATCAGTCGCTGGTGATGTTCGAGGGCCAAGCCGCCCCTCTGGTCAACGGCAACTGGGGATGCTGCGGCCCGGATTTCCGAGGCACGGGCATGATCATGGGCCCGATCGAAGCGGGGACCGTGCTCGCGTTCCGTTTCTCGTTCAACCTTGACTTCCCGCCCGACGGCGTGGTCACATGGCGCTGCGTCGCGTCGGGAAACCTCGGCGGGTTGTCCTTCTCCGCCAACACCGGCTTCACCCAGACAACCGAGTCGGGGCTGGTCGAGGCGCTCCTCTATTATCAAGTTACCAACGCGATCCCCGGGGACGGTTCGTACACGATCCTCATCGACCTCAGGTACCAGGCGCCGACCACCAGCACACTGAGCGTTGTTGTCCCGCCGGGCGGCACGCTCGTTTGGACCAATCCGAGCATCCTGCCGGGTGATTCCGACGGCGATTGCGAGATCACCCTCGCCGACCTCGCCGTCGTGGTGACCAACTGGGGCTCTTTCGGCCCGTTCGGCGACGTGAACCTGAACGGATCGGTTGGGCTGGACGATGTCTCCGAGATCACGGCCCAGTGGGGTCGGATGTGCGGGCAGCAATTCGACATGATCTTCGCCCCGCCGTCGGGGTTGAATGAGGTCGATTCATTCGACGACCTCGTCGAGTTTCTGAAGGGCATGGGGGGGATGTAGCCGCCCGTCGCCGGATTCCGCTGTTCGATCGTCCGATAGTGAAGACATGAGCTGCGCGCTGAGCATCGGGCCGGGCGGGACGGGACGCGCGAGGACCGCGCGGGCGCTTGCGATGCTGCTGTTCGGTACCGCCGTGCCGCCCGAGCGGCCCGCTGCCGCGCAGTCGTGTGATCTGTACCTCGAGACCTTCGGCTCGTTCTCCGCGCCGGCGGACTTCGATAACGGCGCGTACCGGGTCCGCTGGTGCCGCAACGGCGGGAGCGTGACCTCCACCAGCCCGTGCCTGACGGGGAACTCGTTCCGGCTGAACGCCGCGGGTCACGACCCGGTGATCCTGCTCGACCTGCCCGCGTCGAGCGGCTGCACGCAGGTGCGCCTCGAGTTCCAGTACGCGCAGGCCGTCGCGACGAACACCGTCGTCCGCTTCCGCACGGGCAGCGCGACGCCCTTCGATTGCGCGAGCTCGATCACCGATTCCATCGGCACTCTGAGCACCACGGGCGGCGCGTGCATCACCGTGCAGCACATCGTGCCCGTCGGCACCGCGCGGTTCTTCGCGTGGAAGCTCGACCACGGCGCGAACAGCAACGCGATCTTTATCGATAACGTGCGCATCACGCTCACCGGCTGCACGGGCGGGTGCGAGCCGCCGCACGATTGCTGCGAGCCCGGCTCGCCGGGCTGCATCGATCCCGCGATCATGGCGTGCGTCTGCGCCCAAGACCCGTACTGCTGCGAGGTCGCGTGGGACGAGCAGTGCGTCGCGCTGGTCGACTCGCTCTCCTGCGGCAACTGCGGCGCCGTGCAGCCGTGCCTCGCAGATTTCACCGCCGATTTCGGCACATTCTTCCAGTCCGGGCGCGTCTGCACGCTCTTCCCTGCGCTGTTCGAGACGTGCGAGGGCACCGGCCCCGTCATCAGCGCGGGCGGCCTCTGCGGCGGTGCGGGCGACTACGCGATGGTCTTCTCAAGCGGCTTCCCGTACTCCGCCGCCATCACGAAATGCCTTTCGCTCGCGGGCGACGCGCCGGTGGCGATGACCTTCGACTACACGAAGAATACCGGCACGCTCGGCCCGCGCGTGGAAGTCTCCGTCGCGGGCGGCGGGTGGAGCACGCTGTGGACCGCGCCCGTCAGCTTCCCAGGCGGGTGCGTGCCGGTGTGTCTCGATCTCTCGTCCTGCCGCGGCCAGCCGAGCGTGCGGTTCCGGTTCCTCTCCGCGAGTTCCGTCAGCAACGGCGCCGCGATCGACGACATCCGCCTGCGCCGCGACATCGCCTGCGCGTCGCACGAGCCCTGCACCCCCGGCCCGCCCGGCACGAACGACCCCGCCGTCACCGCGTGCCTATGCGCGATCGACCCGTACTGCTGCGCCACCGAGTGGGACGACATCTGCGTGATCCTCGCGTCCGTCCTTGGCTGCACCTATTGCCCCGGCCTCTGCTCGACCGAGTTCGGCGAGAACTTCGGCGACGGCGGGGTGATCGACCCGCAGTTCAGCGTGTGCGAGCTCTTCCCCGGCTCCTTTGCTGCCTGCGACCCCGCCGCCCCGCCGAGCGCGAGCGAGAGCGCCCCGTGCGCCGGCGCGGGTGACCCGGCGATGATCTTCGCCGCCGCGGCACCCGGCGCGGAGCCGTCGTCGGCGATTAGTGCGTGCTTTGATCTGCACGACGCGGTTCTCGCCTCGCTGCGCTTCAGCTTCAGCGTGCCCGCATCGCCGAGCGGTGCTCGGATCGAAGTGAGCGACGACCTCGGCGCGTCGTGGGTCACGGTGTGGACCTCGCCCGCGGTCGGCAGCGCGGGAGGCTCTGGCGGCTGCGCCCGCGCGTGCATCGACCTCTCGCCCTTCGCGGCACGCTCGGCGGTGATCCTCCGCTTCAGCGCGGCGTCCGCAAGCCCCCAGGGCGTGTCGTTCGACGACCTCCAGCTCATCCGCGGCCAGCGCTGCCCGGACTGCTCCACCCTCGCGGGCGATCTCGACCGCGACGGCACCGTCGGGCTGAGCGACATCGCGATCATCATCACGAACTGGGCGACCGCCGGGCCGACCGGTGACGCCGACGGCGACGGCGCGGTGGGGCTGAGCGATATCGCGATTCTTGTTGGCGGTTGGGGTGCGCGCTGCCCATAGAGAGCGCCCCTCTGGCGATTGGTGAGCCGTTCGGCGCGGTTGCTCAAGCCCGTCCGCGAACTCGCCGAATGCTCGTCGAGTATCTTCTTCATGCGGCGGGAATACAAACCGCTCGCCCCTCCAGAAGCACTTAGTCCATGTACGAAACCACCCCCAAAGGAACCTCGCCGCACACGATGAGCAATCGGCTCCGGCGCGCGCTCTGGGGCGTCGTGTATCTGCTGCTCATCCGCCCGTCCCCGCGCTTCGCGCACCGCTGGCGGAACTGGATCTACCGGCTCATGGGCGCCCGCATCCATCCGACGGCCCGGATCTACCCGACCGCGCGGGTGTGGGCGCCGTGGAACATCACCATGGGCGAGATGGCGTGCTTCGGCGACCTGACCGACATCTACTCGGTTGACATGATCACGCTCGGCGCGCACGCGACCGTGTCGCAATATGCGTTCCTCTGCACCGCGAGCCACGATATCGACAAGCCCAACCACCCGCTGACGACCGCGCCGATCACGCTGGGCGAGGATGCGTGGATCGCCGCCGACGTCTTCGTCGCGCCGGGCGTGACGATCCCCGACGGCGTGGTGGTCGGCGCGCGCTCGAGCGTTTTCAAAAGCGATCTTCCCGCCTGGCATTTCTGCGCCGGCACGCCGGCGCGCCCGATCCGCCCGCGCTCGCCCGAAGCGAGCGCGGCGCGGCACGGCCGCGCCGGGACTCAACACACCGAACCGCACCGCGACCCGGTGCCGATGGAGACCCGCTGATGCTGCTCACCTGGGGCCCGGTCGTTAAGCTCAGGAACGTGGCGCGCTCGATGGGGCTGACGCGCCTCATCGGCCGCTGGCGTAACGCCGCCGGCTACGAAGAGCGCTTCGGCAACGCCATGCTCGGCGCGGTCCGGCCCGGTGATGTGATCTGGGATATCGGCGCGAATATCGGTCACTACACCGAGCTCTTCTCGCGTGCCGCGGGCGAGCGCGGCACGGTGGTCGCCTTCGAGCCCGTGCCCGGCTGCTTCCAGCAGCTGTCGCAGCGCGTCACCGGGTGCGCCAATGTGCGCCTCGTGAACGCCGGGCTGGGCCGCGCGTCCGGTACGGTGAATTTCGATGTCGGCGATGGTTCCGTCCATCCCAACGCGCGCATCGTCGAGAACGGCGGCGCGGGCGGCAAAGTCATGCAGCTCCCCATCTATTCCGGCGACGACGCGGCCTCGAAGCAGGGCCTGCCCCGCCCGAACATCGCCAAGGTGGACGTCGAGGGTTTCGAGCTCGACGTGCTCCAGGGCATGGGCGGCGTGCTGCGCGACGGCGCGTGCCGCGACATCTTCGTCGAGGTTCACTTCGGCCTGCTGGCGCAGCGCGGGATGACCACGGCGCCGGACGAGATCGTCGGTCTGCTGCGCGGCGCGGGCTTCGAGGTGCGCTGGGTCGACGCGTCGCACATCCACGCCCATCGGCGCTGAGCACGTGCCGTGCACGCCCCCGCGGGTTTGTGGTAGAGAATGTCGTATGGAACAGCGCCCCCTGGGCTCGACGGGTCTCAGTGTCTCCGTGCTCGGTTTCGGCTGCGCCCCGGTCGCCTCCCGCGCCGGCGCGGGCGATTCGGCCCGCGCCATCCGGCTCGCGCTCGACGCGGGCGTCACGTTCTTCGACACGGCCGACATGTACGGCGTGGGCGGGAGCGAGCGGCTGCTCGGGCGGGAGCTCCGTTCGCGCCGCGACCGCGTCGTCATCGCCACCAAGTGCGGCTACTCGTTCTCGGCCAAGCTCCGCGCGCTCTCGTGGGTCAAGCCCTTGCTCCGCCCGATCGTGACGCGGCTCCGCGGCGTCAAGTCCGCCGCCGCGGGCGTCATGCAGTCGCAGCGCTCGCAGAATTTCGATCCCGCGTACGTTCGCTCGTGCGTCGACGCGAGCCTCGAGCGCCTCGGGGCCGAGCGCATCGATCTCTTCTTCCTGCACGACCCGCCCATGAGCGTGATCGAGCGCGGCGAGGCGCTCGGTGCGCTCCGGGCGCTGCGGCAGGCGGGCAAAGTCCGCGTGGTCGGCGTCTCGTGCGATGAGGATGTCGCCGTCCGCGCCCTGAAGGATCGGGACAGCGGCATCGGTGCGGTGCAGGTGTGCGCCAACCTTCTCGAGCAGCGCCCGCTCTCCACCGTGCTCCCGCTCGCGCGCGAGCTCGGGGTGGGATTCATCGCGCGACAGCCGTTCGCCAACGGGCGGATGTTCCGCGACGAATCCGTGACGCGCGCGCTCGCCGCCCACGGGCTGCCGAATGATGCCGACACGATCGCGTCGCTGGCGCTGCGGTTCCTGCGCTCGGTGGAGGGCGTTTCGTCGGTGCTTCCGAGCATGATCCGCCCGGAGCACCTGCGGGCCAACGCCGCCGCCATCAGCGCCGGGCCGCTGAGCGACGCCGAGCGCGCCGCCGCCGCCCGGCTCGGCGGGCTCACGGGGGCCGGCTGATGCTCATCGATGCGGAGAGCCTCGCGACGGGGTCCGTGATCGAATCGGATGTCACCGTGGTCGGCGCGGGCGCCGCCGGCATTGTGATCGCGATGGAACTCAGCCGCGCCGGGAAGCGCGTCACGCTCGTGGAGAGCGGCGGGCCCCGCTACTCCGAGCGTGTGCAGGCGCTCGCGGAGACCCCCTTCCGCGACGCCGAGTTGCACCCGCCCATGTCGGAGTGCACGCGCCGGCAGATCGGCGGTACGTCCGCCATCTGGGGCGGGCGCGTCGTGCCCTTCGACCCGGTCGATTTCGACGATCGCCCGCACATCCCGCACTCGCGCTGGCCGATTTCCTACGAATCGATCGCGCCGTACTTCCCGCGCGTGTGCGAGTATCTGCTGGCCGGCGAGCCGGAGTTTGATATCCGCAACATCCCGGGAGTGACGCGCCACTCGATCGTCCCGGGTCTGCCCGACGGCGACATCACCAGCACGAGCCTCGAGCGCTGGTCGGTGATCAACTTCGGCGCGGTCTACGCCGACGACCTCCGCCGCGCCGATCGGCTCTCGCTCGTGCACGGGCTGACTTGCGTCGAGATCGAGTGCGAGCCCGGCCGCAAGAAAGTCTCGGCGATCCGCGCCAAGACCCTCTCGGGCAAAGAAGTGCTTCTGAAATCGCGCCGCCACGTCATCGCCTGCGGCGGGCTGAATACCACGCGCCTCATGCTCGCGTCGGACCGTGTTCACGCCGGGGGCATCGGAAATCACTCGGACAAACTCGGGCGGTTCTACCAGGGGCATGTGTCGGGGCGCATCGCCGAGGTGCACTTCTCGACGCCGCCGCGCGAGACGGTCTACGGCTTCGACCGCGACCCCGAGGGCGTCTATCTCCGCCGTCGATTCTCGTTCTCGCGCGAGTTCCAGCACCGCGCCGGGCTCGGCAACATCTCCGCGTGGCTCGTCAACCCCGAGATCGGCGACCCCGCCCACGGCAACGGGATTCTCTCCTTCGCGTATCTCACGCTCAGCTCGCCCTTCGGCAAGTTCCTCGCGTCCGAAGCGATCCGCAAGTCCGCGATCAAGGGTCAGCAGGGCAGCGCGTGGGCGCACGTGCTGAACATGGTCCGCGACTTCCCGCGCACCGCGTGGTTCATCCCCACCTTCGGCTACGGGCGCTACTTCGCGAAGCGCAAGGTGCCGGGCTTCTTCCAGCCCAGCCGCGGGAACGTCTACACACTCCACTATTTCGGCGAGCCGATGCCAAACCCGGACAGCCGCGTCACGCTCGCCGACGAGCGCGACGAGCTGGGACTCCGGCGCATCCGGATCGATCAGCGCTACACCGCGCGCGACGCCCAGTATGTCGTCGAGGCGCACCGGCACTGGGATGAGTACCTCCAGCGCCACCGCGTGGGCCGGCTCAGTTACGTCGTCGATGATCTCGAGCAGAGCGCCGCCGAGCAGGTCGGCGACGGCTTCCATCAGGTCGGCACGACGCGCATGTCCGAGCGCCCCGAGGACGGCGTGGTCACACCCGATTGCAACGTCCACGGCTTCGACGACCTGTTCATCGCCGGCAGCAGCACATTTGTGACGGCCAGCCAGGCGAACTCCATGTTCATGATCCTCACGCTCGCGCTGCGGGTCGCGGATCATCTCAGGAACGAACGAACCACGGGTTGAATCGTGCGAGGCGATTACTGGGCCGCACATCGGCGACGTTTACCGCCAGTATTTCTCCACCTGCTGCTCGGGCGTCAGGTCGTTGTCGAGTTCGCCCACATCGCGCCCGGGCGTCAGCACGATGAGCACGCGCTTATCCTTCGTCGGAAGCTTGAAGTACCCCTCGGCCCGCTGGAACCCCGCACGCCGAGCGCTCAAGCCCATGTCGTACTCGATCATCCCCGCGCCGAGTTCCTCGATGCGGAATTCGAGCTCACCCGTCTCGCCGCTCGCCTGGCGCGCCAGCAGCTTGCGCTGCGCGCGCGAGGGATCAACGCTGAGCGAGACGTTCGCGCCCGGCACTCCGTCCAACTCCAGACGCGGGTCGTCGGGGTTCACGATCACCACCTCGCTGGCGGCCCCCTGGACCACCTTGCCGCGCAGGACGTAGGGCGAGCAGCCGGCCAGCGCCGCCGCGATCGCCGTGATCGCGGCGCACCGAAGCGCCGCAGGCGGCATGCGTTTCGTCATCATCATCACGTTCGTCATGCTCTTCACTGGGCATCATCCTTCGCGGGCTTCGCCTCGGCGATCGCCGCCGCCCCCGGCGCGCCCTCTTCGGAGGATTCAGTCGCGCCGCCCGCCGCCGGGTTCCGCGATCGGCGCGCCTTGTCCTGCTTCTCTTGCTTCTCGATCGCGCCGGCGACCTCCGGGAAGATCTCGCCCACGTTCGGCAGGTCTTTCAGATTCGCCAGCCCGAAGGTTTCGAGGAACAGCTTGCTCGTGCCGTAGAGCATGGGGCGCCCGAGTTCTTCTGCACGCCCGACGATGTCGACGAGCCGGCGGTCGAGCAGGGTGCGGAGCACCTCGCCGCACGCCACGCCGCGGATCGATTCGATGTCCGCGCGGGTGATGGGCTGCTTGTACGCGATGATCGCGAGCGTCTCGACGCCGGCGCGGCTGAGTTTCCCGCTCTCGCGCACGCCGTGCAACGCCCGCACCGCCGGGGCGAAGTCGGGGCGCGTCACCACGCGGTACCCGCCCGCCACGTTCTCGATGCGGAACGAGCGCTTCGACTCGTCATACTGCGCGTTGAGCGCGTCGATCGCGTCGCGGACGATCTTCACGCCGTCGCCCCGCGCGTTCAGCCCCAGCGCCAGCGCGATCTTCCCCGCGCTGATCGGTCGATCGCTCGTCATCACCACCGCTTCGACGGCGGGGATCGTCAGCTCTTCATTGAACAGCGGATCGATCGGCCCGCTCGGCTTCTTCGAGGTCGGCGATGGCGATTCGGCGTGATTATCGGGTTCGCCCTCGGACCCCTTCAGGGCATCCTCGGCGGCGGGTTTCCGGGCGGCTCTCGGCATGCCCTGATGCTACCACCCGATCGGCGGTTCGGGCGACGGCAAACTCGCCGGGTTACGCGGGGGCTCGCCGTCCCGAAACCGACCCGTGAGGGACACTCGCCGATCACTCGCCGCCCCCGCGCCGATGGATGGGTTTGCCGCGATCGCGCTCCGGCGCCGGGTAGGTTGCTCCCCGCTCACCACGCGATCGCGGCCGCAACCCCGCACCCGCGGGACGCGGATGGAGGCTCCATGACAGCACACCCGGCGGACGAGCAGTACGCGGACAAGGTCATCTCGCTCGCCCGCGCGGACGCGGCCCGGGCAGCGGCGAACCCCGCCCGCCCCTCATTCCGCTCTGTCGCCATGTACATGGTGGACGAGCTCGCGCGCCTCGCCGCCGAGCCGGGCGTGCCCAGCACCGTCGCGGGCGATCTCCGCCGCGAAGCGCGGGCCATCCGCACCGAACTCGTGAACAGACTCCCCCGCCGCGCCGCCTGATCCGCTCGCCGACCGGCGCGTGATGCCGCGCTCCGCCAGCGCTTCGTGCCACGCCTCGGTGTGCACATCCCAGAAGTGCTCGAACGATCGGGAGATGTCGAACCCGCGCATGAACTCGCTCGCGGCGCGCCCCATCGCGGTGCGGGCCGCGTGGTTCTCGGCGAGGTTCACGATCGTCGCCACCCACGCCCCCGCGTCGTCGGCCGGAAGGACGAAGCCCGTCTCCCCGTGGCGCACGACTTCCTTCGGACCGCCCTGGTCCGTGACGATCACCGGCAGCCCGGACGACTGGCTCTCCATCACCACCTGCCCCAGCGTGTCGGTGGTCGAGGGGAAGACGAACACGTCGCTCGACGCGTAGATCGTCGAGAGCTCGCGCCCGTGCCGGAACCCGAGGAAGTGCGCCCGCGTGCCGGCGAGCTCCTCCGCCATCTGTTTGCGGTACGGCCCGTCGCCCACCACGACAAGGTCCGCGGCGATGCCGCGCTCGGCGCAGCGCCGGGCCACCTGCTTCCACACCGCGCTGAGCATGGGCATGTTCTTCTCGACGCTCACGCGCCCGACGTACAGCACCTTCACCGCCGACCGAGCCACGCTCGCCGCCCCCTGGCTGTCGAGCTCGTCCCACACCGCGCTGTCGCGGAAGCCGGTGTTGAACTTCGCCGTCTCCAGGCCCGGCATCAGCGCGACCATCTTCTCCCGCGCCATGCCGAGCTTCACCAGGGAATCAACGTAATCCTCCGAGCGGGTGAAGATGCTGCGGAAGGGCTTGTAGAAGAACCGCATGAACGTCTGCGCCATCGCGGTGAACGCGTGGTCGTCGAACAAGCGGTCGATGTACGCGGGGAAGTCGGTGTGGTACACGCCCAGCACCGGCACGCGCAGCATCCGCGCCGCGATGTACCCCACCAGGCCCACCGGCCCGGGCGTCGAGATGTGGATCACGTCCGGCTGGTGCGTGTCGATGTACCGCAGGATGTTCAGCATCGGCGGCAGGGCGAACTCGAGCTGCTCGTACTTCGGCATCTTCGAGGCGAACACGGGCTCGAAGTTGCGGATGTTCGCCCACCCCGGCACCGGGATCCGCGTCGAAGTGATGATCTGCAGATCGCGCCCGGTCTTGTTCGCCTGGTCCGCGACGTTCTGGATGAACCGCGACACGCCGTTCACGTCGCCCAGCGTGTCGGTGAACAGAGCGACGCGCATCGGCCGCTCCAGCACGCTCGCGCCCGACCCCGGCGCCGCGGTGTGGTGCTCCAGCTCTTCGAGCATCGGGCGTTCCTTGTTCTGGTGAAACAGCGAGAAGACGTACGGGAGCTGCGCCGCCTGCAGGATCGCGTAGCTGAGCATATGGTCGATCAGTTCGCTCGTGTCGCCGTCCCGGGCCGCGCGGATCGTGCCCGCCGACATCGCGCGGGCTACCGCCGCGCACAGCTCGCCCGTGAACTCCGCCATCCGCTCGTGGCTGGCGACCGGCGCGCCGTTCTTCCACGCCGAGGGCTCCAGCCGCTCGCGCAGGTCGGGGTACTTCTCAAGCACCGGGCCCATCGCCGCCTGCAGCGCCTGGATCAGCGGGCGTGTGCGGCTGCGCTTGCGGCTGATCTTCCGCTTCAGCGTGTCCAGCGCCACGGCGATCATGGGCGGCTTTTTCATCGCCACGCCCGCGAACCGCCCCAGCTTGCTCGCGACATAGCGGCCCCGAGGCGAGCACTTCGAGTACAGCCGCCGCGCGAAGTAGTTCACGCCCACCGTCGTGAGCTGGTGCGCCAGCAGCGACGAGTGACCCGCCTGCCCGCCGACGCGCGCCTTGCCCGCCATCACCCGGCGCAGGAACTCGCGCGGGTCCGTGATCCGCCGCCCCTCCTCGCACTCGACCCCCGCCCACGTCTGCCCCACGTTCATCAGCGCGTGATCGTCGGACCCGGCGGTGGGGGCCTTGTCCCACGAGCGGACCCACAGCGGCTCGATGCCGTGCCGGCGCGAAAGCGCCTGGATCTTCGCGGGCGTCAGCGCCTCGAGGTACCGCTCGACCACGCCGCGGTGCGAACCGGCGTGCGCGCCGTTCAGCGTCTCCCACCCCTTGAACAGCAGCACGGCGCGCTCCAGATGCCACGGCTGCTGTCGCCCGTTCTGCACGTACAGCGGGTGCGCGAACGAGTGCGCCAGATTGTTCTGCTGAAGCCAGTGCGCGAACTGGTACACGTCGTCGCGCAGGTTCAGCCGCGCCAGTTCCTCGTGCTGCCCCGGCGAGAGGCCCCACACCAACACATGCAGCTTGCAGCGATCTTCCGGGAAGTAGACCGAGACTTCCTCGCCGACCACCACATCTTGAAAGCCCCGATCAACGAGTTCCATCACGCCGTCGATGCTGTCGTGGTCCGTGATGGTGACGAAGTCCATCCCCCGAGCCCGCGCCTGCTCGTACACCCGCTCCGGCTCGGAGTAACTCTCCGGCGCGCCCAGCGGCCGCAGCGCTTCGATCACCGGAGCCGAGCTGGCGCGCGAATGGCAGTGCATGTCCATCCGCACCACTCGTCCACAGGGCTCGCGCGATCCCTCGCGCTGCTCGAACAGCGTGCGGCCGGCGTCGGATTCGTCGATCAGGTGCAGCATGAGTCGCGCCCTCCGATCGTGAGCGCCGGTGAGGGGCAGAGTCGCAGCGCCGCCGAGGCGATATCCGCGGCCCATCCACACATCGCTCACAACGAGAGATCGGCGAAAGTGTAATCGCGTGTTCGGGATTCGCCCTTTGCGATCGGTGAGGATTTGTCGAGGTTCACTCCCCCGTCCGGACGCCGACTCCCGATCAGCAGGGCCATCAACGGCGGTTGGTAACACGCTCGAAATCCCCTTGATTTTGCGTGCAATTCGGAGCATCAGCCCCGGCGTCCACCGTGAACCGGCTCGGACGACCGAACGAGATATGTGTATTCGGTGAACGTCACGTAAGACCGGGGTCGGATCGCCGCCCCGCGCGTCGGCATCGGATCGGGCACACTGTCGCCGATCACCCGCCGAGCACCGCCGCATGACCGACTTCGCCCGACTGCGCGAGCACCTGCTCACCGAATCCCGCCGCTGCGTGCGCGCCCCCTCGGCCCGCTTCAAGCACCCGTGGCTGTCGCCCTCCCCGCCGCCGCGCGACGCGCCGTCGGCGAGCGCACGCCCCGCGCACGCCGACTCCACCGACGTCTTCAACACGGGCGACTACTCGCTGGGGCTGTTCCATCACGACGCATCGGAAGCCGCCATCGAGCTGCTGCGTCACGAAGAGTTCGTCGCCCCCTGCCGCGGCAGCCTGCTGAACTTTCTCGACCTCATGGAGCCGAACGGCCGCATCCACCGCGTCGAGATGCCGGACCGCACGCATGAAGCCGAGCCCGCCAAGCCGTGCATGGCGCAGTTCGCGATCCGCTGCGCCGCCGCTGCTCATGACCGCGAGCGGGCTGCCGCGTGGATCGAGGCAAACGACGTCTACCCGCGCGTCGCGCGATTCATCGAGTTCACGGAGCGTGAATACACCGGCGCGCACGGCCTGATCATCGCGCACTCCGCGCTACAGACCGGATTCGACAACGACCTGCTCCTCGTCAACGCGCCCGAGCGAACCATCGAGGACCCCGGCGCCAGCGCCATGATGGCGCTCGAGTACGACGCGCTCGCCGAGTTGGCGATGGTGCTCCGCATAGCGAGCGACACCGATCGTTGGCGCGCGAAAGCCAACGACCTCCGCGCCCGCATGAACCGGTTCATGTGGCACGAGGACGCCGCGCGGCAGGCCGGCTGGTACGCCGCCCGGCGCGCGAGCGACGACGCGCCCGACGCGAAGGTGCTCGATCCTTCCACCGGCGGCGAGGGCCTCCCCGTGTCGCCCATGCTGTCGTGGACCAGCCTGCTCCCGCTCTACGCCCGCGTGCCCGACGAAGCGCGTGCGGCGAAGCTCATCGCGCTCCTCACCGATGCGCGCGCCTTCTGGGGCCCCGTCGGCGTGCGCACCGCGCCCGCCGATTCGCTGTATTTCAACCAGTCACCCCGCTCGCTGATCTTCGACCCGAAGGTCGGCGCGCGCACGGCCGTCTCCAACTGGCAAGGCCCGGTGTGGGTGCTGGCGAACTACTACCTCGCCGAAGGTTTGCACGCCGCGGGCCGGGCCGGCGAAGCCCGCGAGCTCGCGCTCCGCACCGCGCGCGGGCTGACGGACTGCCTCGAATCCCGCGGCACGCTCTTCGAGTGCATCAACGACGACGCCCGCGGCTTGTGGCCCCACGCCGGCGGGTTTGTCTCGTGGAATGTTCTCGCGATCACCATGCTCGACCGCTTCGCGCCGTGAGCAGATCGGACAACCACAGAAGCGCAGAGAAGCCGAGGTCGCGCGGAGTAAGGAGTGCCGGTGCCCCGGGTCGCAGTCTTCAGTTCCGATCGGTCTCGTTTCTCCGTGCCGTCTCGGTGTCTTCGTGCCTCTGTGGTTCAAAGAGGTCACGCCGCGCGGCGCGCGCCGGGCTCGTGCGCCCGGGGCATGTAGTGCGCCACTTCGGTGATGAGCTTCTCCCGGCTGATCGGCTTGGACAGGTACGCGTCACATCCGACGGCGAAGCACTTGTCCTGCTCGCCCTTCATCGCGTGAGCGGTGAACGCGATCACCGGGCCCGTGTACCCAGCGTCGCGCAGGGCCCGCGTCGCCGTGTAGCCGTCCATGAACGGCATCTGCATGTCCATCAGGATCAGGTCGAACGGCTCGCCGCGCTCGCGTGCTTCGAGCGCCGCATCGAGCGCCAGCTTGCCGTGCCCCACCACCTCGACCGTCGCGCCCGCTTTCCGCAACAGGTGCGAGACGAGCCTCTGGTTGTCAGGCCCGTCCTCCGCGAGCAGGACGCGCCCGCGCAGCGAGGGGAGCGCCGCGCCGGTCGTCATGGACGTCTCGCGCCGCGCGTGACGGGTGAGTTCCTTCACCATCTCGACGCCCTCGAGCGCGCCGGTGCCGATGGTGAGGGTGAACGTGCTGCCCTTGCCCGGCGCGCTGACGAGCGTGACGTCTCCGCCGAGTTGCAGCGCGATCCATTTGGTGATCGTCAGGCCCAGCCCCGTGCCGCCGTAGAGCCGCGTGGTTGAGACATCCGCCTGCGTGAACGGGCGGAAGAGCCGCGCGATCTGCTCCTTGGTCAGCCCGATGCCGCTGTCGGTGACGTGGAAGCGGAGTTGGCGCGCCTCGGGGTCGCACCCGATGTCGAGGCACACCCCGCCGCGCGAAGTGAACTTGATCGCGTTCATCATCAGGTTGACGAGCGCCTGCTTGAGGCGGACGGAATCGGTCACCACCGTGTCGGGCACCGCGCCCTCGAGCGCCACGTCCAATAGCAACCCCTTCTCCGCCGCCTTCACCGAACAAAGGTCCAGCACGTCGCGCACGATTGGGCGCAGCGGCGTGGGCGCCAGCTCCACTTCCATGCGACCGGCCTCGATCTTCGAGAGGTCGAGAATGTCGTTCACCAGCGTGAGCAGGTGCTGCCCGTTGCGGTGCAGCGTGCGGGCGGCGTCGATCCGCTCCTCTTCATTCGACTCGGGCGCCAGCAGCACGTCGGCGAAGCCCAGGATCGCCGTCATGGGCGTACGGATCTCGTGGCTCATGTTGGCGAGGAACGCCGACTTCGTTCGGTTCGCCTCCTCCGCCGCCCGCGTGGCCCGGGCCAGGTCGGCGTTGGCCGCTTCGAGCGCCGCCGTGTGCTGCGCCAGTGCCTCGCCGCTGACCTGGATGCGCCGGTGCATCCGGCCCGTGTGCGCGATCGCCGCCAGCGCCGTCAGCAGCACGAGCGCGCTGAGGGCGAATTCAAGCCGCTGCAGCGACTGCACCGCCGACTTCTGCTCGTCGAACCACCCGGCGCGCATCGACCGCGCCAGCGTGATGAGGTGGTGGATGGACTGGCTCGCGCCGCTCAGCCCTGCGTCGAGATCGGCGAGTTGGTTGACCGCGGCTTCGCGGTCCTCGCGCTCGCACGCCTCGACAATCGATTCTGTGTTGGCGGCGACACGCTGCAACCCCGCCGCCGCCGCGCTCACCGCGTCAACAAGCTGCGCCCGCTCCGACTCGCTCAGTTCGTTCAAGGAAGCACGCACCGACCCGAGCATCGCGACCGACTGCGCGCGCCCGCGCGACAGCGCGGCCCGCGCGCCCGCCGGGTCTTCGGCGGTGATCGCCGCGCTCGCCGGCGCGTGCAGCAGGACCGCGAGGCGCGCCAACTCCGTCATCTGGTTCAGCCGCTCGGCCCAGCGCTCGTTCTGCTCCGCCGCCCGCCCGGCCTGGCTCACCAGTTGATGCCCCAGCCACAGGCACACGCACACGCTCAGCAGCGTCATCGACGCGAGCACATAATTCGCCGCCCGCCAGCGCAGCGACAGCGCCCGATCGCCCGAGCCCGGGATCGCCGCCGGCGCCGTGTTGAGAGAATGTTCGCTTGTCACGAATGGATGTACGCCGCGATACCGTGGGCCGCCCGCCCCCACAGTTCCGAGGCGTGCAACCATCAAATCGGGCACGACGTGTCGCCACTTCAGCCAGGGATCAGCCTCGCGGACGCTTCGGGTTCGTGCCGGCTCGATAACCAGCGCCCGCCGATAACCCACGCTCGTCTTACGACACCATCGCCGCGTTCGGGATCAGATACGCGGCGATGTTCAGGCACAGCCGGTCGCTCAGACGCGCGAAGCGCTCACCGATCGCGCCCCGCGCCTCCTTCGTGATCTGCTCGGCGGAGGTCCCCGCGCGGTGCAGGTCGCCCTTGTCGCAATGCGCGTACTGGTCGATGGTCGCGCCATCCACCTCGAAGTGGAACTGGAAGCCGTAGCTGCGCAGACCCGCGCGGAACGCCTGCACCTTGCACCCCGCGCTGCTCATGAGCAACTGAGCCTCCGCCGGGAGTTTCTTGACTTCGCAACCATGGCTCTGGAACTGCGGCGACTTCCAAGCGATCCCCGCGAGAATCGTGTCCGTCTGCCCGCCCGGCGAGATGTCAACATCGACGAAGCCGTACTCCGGCGCGTCCATCTTCCCGACCTCGCCCCCCAGCGCCGCCGCCAGCATCTGGTGCCCCAGGCACACGCCCACGACCGGGATCATCCGCTCGTGCGCGCCGCGCAGGTAGTCCATCTCGGGCTGCATCCACTTGTGACTCTCGCCCACGTTCTGCGGCCCGCCGAGCGAGATCACCGCGTCCACGTTGTCATAGTTCGTCGGGAGCGAGGCGCCCTGATCGAGCCGCCGGATGTCGAGCTTGAACCCGTGATCGCGCAGCGTCAGGCCGAGCCGCCCCGGCTTGCCGGTATCCCAGTGTTGGAAAATGATGATCGCCATGCCTGGAGGATAGCGGATCGCGCGCTACAGCAGCGTGCCGCGCAGGATGAGCGTCGCCGCCGAGAGGTAGATCACAATCCCCGTCACGTCGACCAGCGTGGCGACGAACGGCGCCGAGCTGGCCGCCGGGTCGAGCCGCAGCTTCTTCAGGATGAAGGGCAGCATGCTGCCGACAATCGTGCCCCACATCACCACGCCCAGAACCGCCACGCCGACCGTCACGCCCAGCAGCGTGAAGTGCTCGTTGGCCCCCGCGTCGTTCTTGTACCACCCGAGCCAGCCCCATACATGGATGCGCAGCACGCCCAGCCCGCCGAGCAGCAGCCCGAGCAGCCCGCCGCACATGATCTCGCGCAGCAGCACGCGCCACCACAGGGCGGCGGTCACTTCGCCGAGCGCCATGGCGCGGATGATCAGCGCCGACGCCTGCGACCCGCTGTTCCCGCCGCTCGACACGATCAGCGGCACGAACGTCGACAGGATCACCGCTTTCGCGAGCTCCCCCTCGAAATGATCCATCGCGCTGGCGGTGAACATCTGCCCGATGAAGAGGATGAACAGCACGCCGGCGCGCTTGCGGAACAGGCTGAGCAGCGCGATCGAGAGGTACGGCTCCTCGAGCGCCTCCATGCCGCCCAGCTTCTGCATGTCCTCGGTCGCTTCCGCCTCGGCGACGTCCGCCACGTCGTCGTACGTGATGATCCCCAGCAGCACGCCCCGCGTGTCCACCACCGGCAGGGCCACGCGGTCGTACTTCGCCATCGTGCGCACCGCTTCTTCCTGCGGCTGGTCGGCCCGCAGCGCGATGAACGTCCCGTTCATGAGCGCGTCGATCGTGTGGCCCGGATCGGCGAGCAGCAGCTGGCGCAGACGCATGTCGTCGATCAGCGTCCCGTGCTCATCGACGACGTATACAACGTTGATGATCTCCGCGTCGCGCCCCTTGTGCCGGATTTCTTCGAGCGCGCGGGCGGCGGTCCACTCGGGCTTGATGGTGATGTAGTCGGGCGTCATCAAGCGCCCGACACTCTTCGGCGCGTAGCCCAGGATCGCCTGCGTGGCGCGCCGCTCCGCCGGGCTGAGCGAGCCGATCAGCCGCTGCGCCGCCTCCGTCGGCAGTTCTTCAAGAAACCGCGCGCGGTCGTCGGGCGACATCCCCTCTATCACGCGCACCGCCGCCTCGTTGCCCAGTTCCTTGATGAGTTCTTCCTGCTCCTCGGCGGGCAGATAGCTGAACACCTCGCCCGCGTGGTCCCGCGGCAGGAACCGGAACGCGATCGCCGAGTCCTTCGGGTCAAGGTCCGCGACGATCTCCGCCACGTCCGCCGCCGGAACGAGGTGCAGCGTGTCGTGAAGCTCGGCGTAGCGAGCCTCGCGGATCAGCTCCTCGACCTCCGGTCGCAGTAGATGGGCGGTGGGGTTCATGGACCGGCGCGCTCCGACGATGCGCGGAGTCTAGCCCGGGTTGGAGCCGGGAGTCGTCTGTCAGCGCGGGCGTCGCGTGAGGACGAGAAACGTCGGCAGCGCGCCCGCTGTCAGTGAGCCGGCTGTGACTAGGAACTTCGTCAACCGCCACCGCCATCGCTCACCCGGTGTCATCGATATCCACGCTCGGCGTTGAGCGAGATAGATCTCAGCCGAACTCAGGGCTTCCATCGCAAGAACCTTCTCAGTGTCGGCCTGACCCCCGATCCAGCCGCGTCTGGTTGCGAAATCCCAGCGAACGCTGCTGCCGACGCCGACCAAGATCGCCGCGGCCGCGATCAGCGCCAGCCCGACGCGCCGTTCCTCTCGTCGGCGTGAGAGCGCGAACCCGGCCCCGATCCCGAGCATGACCAGGAAGAGCGCGAAGAGCCACCATGGGAACGCACCCAGCGAAGCCATAACACAAATATATGCCCGAGTCAGCGACGAGTCGTCGGCGTTTCTTCCATTTCACGGCATTCATCCGCGAGAGGCCGCGGTGTGCCCTGGCCCGGCTCACACCGCCGCACGCGTCGGCGCCGCATTCGCCACGGAGGCGATCGTCACCTTCGGGTTCTCGACCGCGATGTACGACCGCGGCAATCGCGCGCTGAAGCGGCACAGCAGCTCGTGCGTGATGGTGCCCGCCTCCTTCGCGAGCGTGGGGAGGTGGTTCGCCGCCGTGCGGTCGTTGCCCACCACTTCCACGCACGAGCCGAGCGTGATCTGATCCTCGGGGATGTCGGTGACGTCCGCGGTGATCTGGTCCATGCTCACGCGCCCGACGACGGGGACGTACGCGCGGATGCCGCCCGGCAGCTCGATCGCCACCACGCCCTTGTTCGAGAGCGCCAGCGGGTAGCCGTCGGCGTAGCCCACGGGGATCAGCGCGATGCGCGTCTTCCGCTGCGCGCGCCACGTCGAGCCGTAGCCGACGGGCGTGCCGGGGGCGATCCACTTCAGGTGCGCCACATGGCTGACCCAGCGCACCGCCGGCGCGAGCTTCTCGGCGTCGGCGGCGAACTCGAACTCGCCGCCGCCGAATTCCTCGCCCGCCATGCCGAGGAGCGCGAGGCCCACGCGCACCATGCCGCGGTGGTTCGCGCCGGCGCGGAACGTGCCGAAGGTGTTGGCTTCGTGGATCAGGCAGTCGGCGGGGAGCGCGGGCCCGACGCGCTTGAGCCACGCGCTGAAGGTGTCGTGCTGCTGCTTCGTGAAATTCGTATCGGTGTCGGCGGCGCTGAAGTGCGTGTACACGCCCGCGAGGCGCAGGCGCGGGTGCTCGCTGATGCGCACCGCGAGTGCGGCGGCTTCGTCGGGCGGCGCCCCGCCGCGCGACATGCCCGTGTCCACTTCGAGGTGCACGGGGATGGTCATGCCGAAGCCGTCGGCGACGGCGATGAGCGAGGCGAGCCCGTCGCGGTCGTGCACGGTGAAGTGCAGCCGGTCGCGCGCTGCCGAGCGGTACAGCGGGTCGTTGCGGTCCATCTCGCGCACCGGCATCAGCAGCAGGATCGGCTGCGAGATGTGCGCCTCGACCAGCGCCCGCGCCTGCTCGGGGGTGTAGACGGCGAACATCTCAACGCCCGCGAGGCTCAGCCGCTTGGCGACCCGCGCTGAGCCGCAGCCGTACGCGTCCGCCTTCAGCACCGCGCAGATTCCGGGGGTGCCGGGGGCGGGCGCGGTGCCGAGGTTCCGGTCCGCCGAGCGCTCGAGCACCGAGCGGACGACGCGCACGTTGTGCTCGATGGCGGCGAGATCGACTTCGATGCGGCTGGTGGGCGGCACTAGACCTTCCTTGATGAACGAGCCCGGGGCGTCGGCCTCATGCCGGCGCCACCTTTCAAAAGCTTTACTTGTATCGTCCGGGCGGGTACGCTCTCGATAGAGGATACGCGGCGGAAACCGCGAATCCCAGAGATGGGCCGCGAATCGATTGCACCCCCATCGCTCTGACCGGGCCGCGGCCGCCCGATCGGGCACGGTTTCCCTGAATCGGCAACCGCCCCGCGTTCGGATGATTGACGCCCCTCGCCCCGCCCCCCGGATGGTTCTCCGGCGGATCACGCGGCGAACGGCGTCTTCCATCCGAACTCGGCGGGGCGCGACGCCGCGAGCGAGCGCACCACACCGATGGACCACGAACAACCCGAAGGTTCCCACCCCAGCCCCGCACCTGCCGGCGGCGAGGGGCCCTCCAATCACTCGAATGACCACGGCGGTGATGCGCCGGGAACGCCCGGCGCACCGGGCGAGGGCGGCGGGCGTCGCCGGCGGCGACGGCGCGGCGGGCGCGGACGCAACAAGGGCAACGGCGGGCCGCCGAATGGTGACGCTGTTGGTACTGGCGCGCCGGAAGGCGATGCCGGGTCGCACGATCAATCCGATAGCGCCGGCCCAGCGAACGGCTCGGCGAGTGAGGGGCGCTCGAATCACGGCGGCGGCGGCGGTGCGCCCGACCTTGCTGATCCGGATCGCCGACCACGCCGCAACCGGCGCGGCGGGCGCGGCCGGGGCCGCGGCGATGCGCCGCGCGACGGCGCGCCGGCGGGGGGCGGGGGGCACGGCGGCCACGGGGGGCCGCGGCATGACGGCCCGCGCGGCGGCGATCATTCGCATGACACTGATGACGGCCCGCCGATCGCCCCGCGCCCGAAGCGCGAGCGGGCCGAGCGCGCGCCGACGGGCAAAGAGTGGGACGAGATCTTCAATTCGCAGACGTTCGCCGACCTCGGGCTGCGCAACAGCGTGGTGAAGGGGTGCGAGGAGCTTGGGTTCAAGCACCCGACGAAGATCCAGGCGCAGCTGATACCGATGGTGATCGCGGGCAAGGATGTGCTGGGCCAATCGCGCACCGGCTCGGGCAAGACGGCGGCGTTCGGCCTGCCGCTGTTCCACGGCGCGGTGCGCGGCTTGCCGTTCCAGTCGTTCATCCTCGCGCCCACGCGCGAGCTGGCGCTGCAGATCGCGGCGGAACTCACCGAGCTCGGCCGGTTCACGCCCATCAAAGTCTCCGCGGTGTACGGCGGGCAGGAAGTCCGCAAGCAGGCGGCGCAGCTCGACGCGAACCCGGAGATCATCGTCGCCACGCCCGGACGGCTCATGGACATGCGCGAGCGCGGCTATCTGCATTTCAACAACGCGAAGTTCGTCGTGCTCGACGAAGTGGACCGCATGCTCGACATCGGCTTCCGCGACGACATCAAGAAGATCCTTTCGTCTATCAAGAGCGAGCACCAGACGGTGTTCGTGTCGGCGACGATCAGCGACGAGATCGAGAAGCTCGCGCGCACGTTCATGAAGGACCCGGAGAAGATCATCACCGCCGGCGGCTCGCTGACGGTGAGCCTGGTCGAGCAGTTCTATATCAGCGTCGAGCCGTGGGACAAGCGGCGGATGCTGCTGCACGTGCTGACGCATGAAGACCCGGAATTGACGGTGATCTTCTGCCGCACGAAGCGCACGGTCGATGATCTGTGCGAGTACCTGCGCGACAAGGGCGTCGACGCGCACGCGATCCACGGCGACATGTACCAGGGCAAGCGCAACACGGTGATGAAGCGCCTGCGCGACGGCACGCTCGGCGTGCTCGTCGCGAGCGATCTCGCGGCGCGCGGCTTGGATGTTGACGGCATCAGCCATGTTGTGAACTACGACCTCCCCGAGGACCCCGAGGTGTACATCCACCGCATCGGGCGCACGGCCCGCGCCGGCCGCGGCGGCGTGGCGTGGGCGCTCGTCGCCCCCGAGCAGGGCGAACTGCTCACGCAGATCGAGAAACTCGCGAACACGCACATCCCCGAGAAGCAGTACCCCGACTTCAAGCCCGGCCCGGTGCCCAGCGGCGTGCGCGCCGACCGCGAACGCTCGAAGCAGATGACCGAGATCAAGCGCCAGACGATGAACCGCTACGCGACCCCCGCGGCGCCGGTCATCGCGCCAGCGGCGAAGGTGGACACGAGCAAGTTCCCCGGCGGGATCGTGCCGACGAAGCTGCCGCCCAAGAAGATGGGCGGGAAGGTGAAGACATCGCGCTCGATGAGCGCGGCGGGGCCGGTGGTGCTGCCGCCGCCTGCTGGCGGCGGCGGCGCGGATGCGAATGCGCCGAAGACGGACGGCGCGTGAGCCCGGCGGATCGGAGCGCGCTCGAAGTGGAGCCCCCGGCGCGAGCCAGCCTCCCCGCGGGGGGCGCTGAATGCGCGGGCCACGTCCAAGGCCCGCCTGCTCGCGCAGGCGGCTCCATGAATACGCGCCGCTCCGAGCCGCGGCGGGTGGTGGCGCCCGGATGGCGCGGAGTTTTGCTGGCGCGGCGCGACTTGTTGGGTTGCCAATGATGTTGTTCGAGGTGGTGGTGTTGCGTTTGTGTGGTTGTGTTTGATCGTGAGTCGTGGGCGCGGAGAAGAGAAAGTAAGAAAACCCGCCGGCGGGCTGCCAAGTGTTCGGCGGCTTTCGCCGCCGGTGGGCGCGTGGGTGGTGAGACGCACGCGCGCACGGTCCGAGCGCGTTCGGTCGGTCGCTGGCCAGTCGCCGCAGAACGCGCGGAGGGGCGGGCGTTGCCCGCCGCCTGTCGAGCGGCGGGCGAGACGCGCGGTCCCTCTACCCATCCGGGTTTGCGTCACGGGCGCGCGCAGAAATGCGAACCTGCGCGCGGGCGGGAGTGCTGGAAGTGCTTGAGATTGCAGGGTTGTTGGATTTTTTCATGTAGTTGGGATTCTTGGCGGGGACATGTCACCGGCGCGCGCAGAAATAGGGACTTGCGGGGGGGATGAGGGCGAGGTCGTGTCATGGGCTTCCTCAGCTCGGCGAGGATGACCGTGACTCGGGGTAGGCGATGCTGTTCACGCCGGACACTGGCATCGGCCCAAAAGCCGCCGAAGCCAGTGGCACGTCAGGGCGCGGCACCTGCCGCCTGCCGCCCGAACGGTGATAGACTCCATTACGTCAATCTGTTAAGGGCACGCCGGTACCCCTGCTGACCGGCACCGCTTCAAGCTGGTCTAATTATTTCGAAAGGGATGCCATGCTCGCGCACGCACTTATAGTCGGATTCATCGCTAGTGCGGCTTCTGCACAGATGGAGTTTCGAGAAGCTGTGATGTACACGTTTTCTGATGACGCAAGTTCAGGAAGCGTTGCGGACATTGACTTGGACAAAGACATTGATGTAGTTGTCTTTCATGGTCGGAGTCCTATGGCGTTAAGTGTCTGGACAAATGATGGTAGCGGTTCGTTTGGTATGAAACCAATGCAATATGCCGAGGGACCGCGCTTTGGTGCAGTCTTAGTAGATGTTGACGGAAACAAATGCCCTGACTATCTCATGCCGAAGGGAAAACTTATATTGAACTCCGGTGACGGCCGTCCCGGACTCAGCCGAAACTTTCAGACTAGCAATTTTGCAGGGTCACCTATCGCGGGCGATCTCGACTCCGACGGCGATATGGACTTCGCATCGCCGAATCAAAATGATACAGTCGCGGTGCATCTCAACGACGGCAGTGGGGATCTTTCGCGGTTTGTCGAACACTCCACTGGGGTAAGGAATGGCCAGCCTTCTGACCTCGCGATCGCGGATATTGATAACGATGGAACAAGTGATCTCGTAGTTGCGCTAAGTGCCCCGGGGGTGAGCCACGGGATTCTCATCATGAAGAATTCTGGCTCGGGAGTATTTCATCCTTCTGAGGTTCCAACCGGAATTAGCGGAGCAAGACAGAGTGTCTTGGCTGGAGACTTTAGCGGTGATGGAAGTATCGACGTGCTGACCGGCGGAACAGTCTATTCCAACAATGGCAAAGGGGTGTTCGAAGTCATGACGAAGCTCGCGGGTTTCTCGGGTGCAGTAAGCACGATCATTGCAGATTTGAATGGTGACTCAAAACTCGATGCCGCTTGCCTTGATCAGAGTGGCAACATTCGGATCAGCATGAACTCTGGCGCGGGCGAGTTCGCTGGTCAGCCAAGCATTGTTGCCTTGCCCGGTGTCAAGTGGCGTGATAGAACCCAAGGCGTTTCTCTACATGTCGCGGACTTCAACTCAGATGAAAAGCTAGATCTATGCGTTATCTACCCGGATCGCGAAGTGGTGGTCGCGTTGCACTTGGCACGATGATCGGGACGGGTTGGCCGGCTGTTCGCCGGTGTCATGATTCGAATTGCGAAGAATGCCGCCGGGCGCACGGCGCAAACCATGCATACCCGGACGGAAGCATGCCACACGACCATCGCCCTCTGTATGTCTTGGCGGGTAGTAGCGTCTCGGCAGAGAGTCGTTGGCACGATCGATTCTTGGCTTCGATACCACCGGCCACGTTTTCTTTATGCCTTGTGCTTAGTTCCGCTTGAACGACTGCCACTAGTATTCATATTATCGTGTTGTACAGGCTATGCCGAGGCAACTCCCTCAGCTAGACACCCCCGACGACCGCCGACCCGTTGTCTGGTCAGTGTATGGGTACAGTATCATGGCAAAGGCGCAGATTTACTTTCGCGAGAGTCAAGCCACCTTTAGGCCAGCATTGCGTTTGAGCGACAAGGATTGGATCGATACATCATTCGCACAGAACACCAATGCCATTGGCCACTTTCGGATGCCCGGCGTCAACAACGGCCGATATGAGTCCAAGCATCCTGTTTTCGACGAGCATGGAGTCGAGTGCGGCTTGTTAGTCGACGGCGCAGGCACTCTTGGCTATACATTCACCTGTGTGTACGCGAGAGGCTGTTTTTGGGTCGCGCATCAAGGATTCTATTCGACGATGCATGGCGGCAACTCCGCCGTTTCCATAGTTGACGAGTCAGGCGAATTCATATTCTCGGTTAAGAAGAAATTCAAGAAGATCAAGTCATTTGGTTTTGGTGCAGACTGGGTTGATCAAATTCTAGCATTTAAGCTTCTCGACGGTGGTGACCGCCTTCTCTATCTTACACGGCACGGAGTCTGTCTATTCGATACCCAAGCCCGCGATATTGTATCAAGAATCGACTTTAACGGTCTCATTCATGCTTCGTCCGGATTTTCTCTTTCACCTAAAGTGAAACTTCTGGCGGTGTGCTTCAGTGCGAGAGGCGAGAAAGATCCCGTTGACGGCGAAGACCGCTACAGTAATTTTATTCGACTTTACAGGCTCGAGACCGGGACGGTCGAAGGCGAGCAGAAGCTTCCTGGCCAAACTCAAACGACGTGGGCTGTCGATTTCAGTGAAGACGGTCGCCAGATAAGAGTATCATCAAAACTGTTTACACAGGTCTATGACCTAATATCAACATAATGCGACCGTCTTCCCCTGCCTCGTGCCATTGACCTGCTTCTGCAGGTCAATGTGCCGTGAAGCCAGTCGCGCGATCGCACTGACCCGAGGAACGGGTCCGGGGAACGGCCCGACGCCGCGGCGTGATCGTGAGAGTGTCTTGTTGGAGTGCGCCTTCGCCCCTTCGGGGCTCGCACATGAGGCGGGAAGCACTCCGGGGGTTTCGCTCGCCCCCCGGGGGACTTGCTCAACCCCCGGGGGACTTGCTCAACCCCCGGCAACGAGCCTACGGCCCTTCGGGCCGACGATCACACCACTACTACAGACCATTGTGATAGGCGAGGAATGAATCGTGAGAAGCGAGAGGGGATTCGTAGAGGGGAACGAGCGTGGATCGGCCTCAGAGCAGGCCGTTCCACGGCACCCGCTGCGTGCGGCACCACGCGCCGCTCCGGGCCGCGGCGGGTGGTGGCACCCTGGCTTTATTCCTCGAGGTAGGTGTACCCGTCCAGCCCATTCTCATAGAACCGCATGAGCGAGCCGGCTTCCGGGGCCGTGAGTTTCTTGTTCTTCACGGCCCGCTCGGTGTCGCGGCGCATTTCTCTTTTCAGCGCGCCGGCGTCGATCTGGACGTAGCTCATGACTTCCGCCACGGTGTCGCCCGGGATCACTTCGTCGATGGAGCAATCGCCCTCATCGTCGATGGAGACGTGGACGGCGTTGGTGTCGCCCAGCAGGTTGTGCAGGTCGCCGAGGATTTCCTGGTACGCGCCGACGAGGAAGACGGCGAGGTAGTACTTCTCGCCTTCTTTCACGGGGTGGAGTTCGAGGGTTTTCTTGACGTCGCGCTTGTCGACGAAGTTGTCGATCTTGCCGTCGGAGTCGCAGGTGATGTCGGCGAGCACGCCGCGGCGGGTGGGCTCTTCTTCGAGCCGGTGGATCGGGCAGATGGGGAAGAGCTGGTCGATGGCCCACGAGTCGGGCATGCTCTGGAAGAGTGAGAAGTTGCAGAAGTAGTGGTCGGAGAGGATCTCGGGGAGCTGGCCGAACTCCTCGGGCATCTCGCCCTTTTTGCTGGCGCGGTCGAGGAGCTTTCGGCCGATGGACCAGAAGAGCCGCTCGGCGACGGAGCGCATGGGCAGGCTGAGGTAGCCGAGGGAGAAGAGGCTCATGGCTTCATCGCGCGCGGCCATCGCGTCGTGGTACGCCTCGACGAGGTTGCGCTCGGTGATGTTCTGGTTGGTGGTGAAGAGATCGACGATGGGCTGCGGGATGTCCTCGCCCGGCGCGAGGCTCGCGGCGATGGCGGCGTCGATCTCGTCCGGCGCGGGGGGCGCATCGAAGGTGCTGGAGCCGAGGACATCGAAGATGAGCACGCTGGAGTACGCGACCATGGCGCGGCCCGACTCGCTGAGGATGGTCGGGTGCGGGGCCTCGGCTTTGTCGCAGACGGTTTTGATGCGGTAGACGACCTCGGCGGCGTATTCCGCGATGGTGTAGTTCATGGAGGAGTCGTAGGCGGACTGGCTGCCGTCGTAATCGACGCCGAGGCCGCCGCCGATGTCGATCATCGACATATCGGCGCCGAGTCGGCGGAGCTCGGTGTAGATGTAGGCGAGCTCGTTGACGGCTTTCTTGAGGTTCTTGATGTCGCAGATCTGGCTGCCGAGGTGGAAGTGGACCATCTTGAGGCAGTCGGCCATGCCGTGGGCCTTCAGGTAGTCGAGGGCCTGGAGGATTTCGCTGATGAAAAGGCCGAATTTCGAGCGCACGCCGCCGGAGGATTCCCAGCGGCCCGCGCCGAGGGCGGAGAGCTTCGCGCGCACGCCGATCTGGGGGCGGACGTCGTAGCGCTGCGCGTGCTTGACGAGGAGTTCGAGTTCGCTGAATTTTTCGACGACGGGAATGATGTTGCGCCCGAGCTTGGTGGCGAGGACGACGGTCTCGATGAACTCGGAGTCCTTGAAGCCGTTGCAGACGATGGGCATGTCGGGGTAATCGACGGTCATGCCCAGCACGGCGAGGAGTTCGGGCTTGCTGCCGGCTTCAAGGCCGAAGCCCATCGGGCCGCCGATGTCGCGGATTTCCTGCACGACGTGACGCTGCTGGTTGACTTTGATGGGGTAGACGCACTGGTAGCGGCCCTGGTAGCTCTCTTGCTCGATGGCGCCCTTGAAGGCGTCGTGGATCTCGGTGAGCCGGTGCTTGACGATGTCGCTGAAGCGGACGAGCAGCGGCGTGTTGATGTCGCGCTCGGACAAGCCTTGCACGAGTTCGAAGAGGTCGATTTGGCGTTCGGCGTTTTTGTCGGGGCGGACGACGATGTGCCCCTTGTCGTTGACCCCGACGTACCCCTTTCCCCAATCGGGCAGCCCGTAGAGCTGCGCGGCGTCTTCAGTGGTCCAGCGTCCCTGGAGAAACTCGCTCCGGGGCTTGGGGAACGGGATTGTGGTCATCGCAATCGGTCCATACACACCTTGTGCGTTCTTGGCAGCGGGCCAAGCCGTCCGGGGCGTGCCCCGGGCATGGAGAAAAGAATAGCGGTTCCGCGCGGCGGGACAAGAGGGAGCGCGAGGAAATCACGCGGCGGCGGCGCGGCGAGCCGTCACTTCGCCCGGCTCAGTGACGGCTTCTTGGGTCTGTCGCCTGGCTTCGTTCTCTTCGCGCGCTCCGTCTTCCTCTGTTTTCCTCCGCGCTCCGTCTTCTCATCCTTCTCAAACTGGGCGGCGGTGAAGGTTTTGCCGGTGGTTTCGCGGTCCCAGGTCCATGCCGGGCCGCGTTTGGCTTCGTAGAAATCCCACAGCTCGAACCAATAGCTGCGGAACTTGTGCTCGCCGAAGGGGGCGTAGTGGGCGTGGAGTTGCTTGTGGATGCGGGCGTCGGTGCCCGTCATGCCGAGGATGGTTTTGCCGTGGCGGACGGATTCGGTGTCGAGGGGCAGTCGGCTGTAGCGCCCGAGGAGCTGCATGATGTTGGCGGCGGCGTAGGGGCCGATGCCGGGGAGTTCGAGGAGCGCGTCGTAGACGGCTTCATCCGAGTTGGCGCGGTCCTCGAACCATTCGGGGTCGACCTCGCGGCGGGCGACGAGTTTGGCGAGCTCGACGAGGCGGGCGTCGCGGTATCCCACGCCGCAGCGGGCGCGGAGCATCGCGGGGCGTTTGCGCGCGAGTTGGTGTGGTGTGGGGAACGCGGGGTTGATGACATCGCAGAGTTTGCGGTTCATCAGGATGGTGCTGGGCCACGCGACGTTGCAGCTCGTGACGGTTTTGACGAGGTCCTCGAAGAAGGTGGGGCTGCGGAAGAGGCGGCCGCGGCCGGATTTCTTCCAGCGCGGGTCGAGCTTGTGGAACTCGCGCACGGCGGCGTCTTCGAGATTGAACATGCGCGTGAGGAGGCGGGCGGCTTCCTCGCGCTCGGGCTTCTTCATCGCGCGGTCGGTGACGACGCGGAGCGGGGAGCCGCGGCCGTCGGGCTGCGCGATGGTGAGATGAGCGACGCCGTTCGAGAGCGCGAGAGGACGGGAGAAGGTGCGCTCGCGGATGTCCCAGTGATTGGGGGCGAGGAGGAAATAGCCGTAGGAACAGACATCGCGCGCGAGGTGGTAGTCGGCGGGGACGGGGAGGGAGAAGCGGGGCATGGGCGAGATGGTAGAAGCGCGGATCGCGCGGTGCTGTGCAGGCTTACACCGGCTTAGCCCGTGAGCACGTCGGAGTCGCTGACATCAAGCTCGCGGACGCCGCGTTCGCGCCGGACTTTTTCGACCTGGGCGCGGAGGATGTCGTGGACTTCGAGCGCGTTCGGGATGGCGGCGAGGCGCAGCTTGGGCGTGCTGGCGTCGCTGGTGACGAGGTCGATGTTGCCGAGGCCGACGAGGCGCTGGATGAAGGGCTGGTTGATGGCGGAGTCCTTCACGCGGTAGAGCTCAAGATCGTCGAAGTGGCGCGTGAGGATGCCGGTCTGCACGCGGAGGCGCTGGCTGGAGAGGGCGAACTTCGTGCACTTCACGCGCAGCCAGTGGTAGATCGCGAAAGGGATGGGCAGGATGAGGATGCACGAGACGAACCAGAGGATGTTGGTCCACTGGCTGGGGTTGCCGCTCCAGATGAGTTTTTCGGGCTGGTTGGCGGAAGGTTCGGCGGCGGTGGGCTTGGGGTGGTTGGGCATCGTGCTCATGGTCATGCACCTTTGGTCGTCAAAGGGGATGGGTAGTTTCAGCGGGGCGTGTCTCAGGGTATCGGGGATGGGACTTGAAGGGGGTGAGAAAGTTGCTGGAGCGGCGAGCGCCGGCATGATGGAGCCCTCGGCGCGAGCCGGGGGCAAGTTCCACTCGGGAAGACGGCTGGCGGATTGTCGTCCAAGGCCCGCCGGCTCGCGCCGGCGGCTCCATCGCGGCATTGCCACTCGCGCGGGATTCAGAACCGCTTGTGCGATTCGCGGTCGGCCGGGCCGCGCAGGCCGAGGATCTGGCGGATGAGCTGCAGATCCGCGGGGCGGGTGATCTTCAGGTTGCGGTGCTCGCCCTCGACGATGGTGACGGGCTCGCCGAGTTGCTCGATGAGCCCGGCGTCGTCGGTGCTGGTGAGGTCGGCTTGCGCGTAGGCGCGCTGGAGGAGTGTGATCTCGAAGACCTGCGGCGTCTGCACGAGGACCAAACTGTCGCGCGGGATCGTTGCTTCGACGGTGCGCGCCGTTGAGTTGCTCTTGCCGGCGTCGCCCAGGATCGCGTCGAGCGGGTCGATGTCCTTGTCGACCTTCGCAACGGGGCTGGCGCGCTTGATCGTGTCGGGCACGTCGATCGCGGGGATGACGGCGGGATGTTTCTCCGCGGCGCGGAAGCAGCGGTCGATGAGCTGTTCGCTCGCGCCGGGGCGGGCGGCGTCGTGGATCGCGACGTGCGTGATGCCGGCGCCAGCAGCGTTGGCTTCAAGGACGATGTTCAGCGCGTTCTTCACGGATTGCCAGCGGTGGGTCTCGCCGCCCTTGCACAGGCGCACGCCGAGGAGCCCGAGCTTGTCGCCGTGGCGGAGGGTGAATTCATCCCACTCGGCGAGGGGGCCGGGGACGATGATGAGCGCGACATCGTCGCGATTGGAGAAGAGCTCGACGGTGCGCTGCAGGACGGGGCGCCCGCCGAGATCTTCATCGACTTTGGAGCGCAGCCCGCCGGCGGCGGAGTAGCGCGACGACGCGCCGGCGGCGGGGATAATGACGGCGAATTTCATGGGGGAATCGTACCGATTGGGCATCTTGGACAGCGCGCCGGGAGAAGGCGAGGCTATAGTGTTCCGGACCTGACAATCCGATATGCTGAGAGAAGATGCCTGCGATTGAAACGCCATTCCCGCACGCTGAAAGACGCGACTTGGCCGAGCCTCCGATCGAGTTGATCTTGGCCCAGATACGGTTTCCCACTCTCGCCGAACTGTATTCCAACGAGGGCTACGTCAAGTTCGCGACTGCAATCCGAGCCGAGTACGCGAAAGCGACGCCGCTCCACGAAGTCGGCTTGGAGATTGTTCAGGGTCGCCCCAAAGAAATTGCCGCGACGCCCGTCTGGAAATTCGAAGACATTCAAGGCCTGTGGACGCTCACACTGACCCCGGATTTTTTGGCTCTCGAGGTCAGGCGATACCAACGGTTCTCCGAATTCAGAGCAAGATTCGCAAGCGTATGGCAGAGACTTGTCGAACTGCATGGAATCGGCAATAGGACGCGGCTCGGCCTGCGATACATCGATCGGTTTGCTACCGACAAGCCTCACAAAGTCCAATTGCCTGACAACTGGTTCGATCACCTCCGGCCAGAGGTTTTTCCTCTACGTCGCCTCGACCCAGCCCTTACCCAAGCGGGGCAACTGGCCCAGTCATTTGACATCCGAAACGATCTGGCTCTGACTTATCGCAGCGCGTTCAAGTGGGGCTCGAGCGATGACCCAGAGTATCGTGAGTGCGTGCTAGATCTTGATTGCTATGATCCTTCCGTAGCGGGGGTTGGTGATGTTTCTTCGCGGCTCGATGATCTAAAAGAAGTGACGCATAATGCGTTTTGGTGGACGTTTGAGTCATTGCTCGTCAAAATGGAGCCCGGGCTTGAATCTCCTTGAACAACCAGAGACATCGACACTGCCAGTAAGGTTTAATCGATTCCGTGCTGGCAGGGGCAGCAACGTCGTAGTCACGGCAGCTTTGGCCTTTGCAATGGGCAGCACCGGTCCTGTGGTAGAGCAACCCGCCGCACGACGATCGTGGACGCTGGGCTTGAGCGTCGATCCTGACTATTCTTTTGCTTTGGCTAGGCTTGATCACCGGCGCACATTCTTGACTGGTACGTTCGGATCGGACTCAACGCTTGCGAACTGCTCGGAGGAAGCGCAGGTGCGCCAAGAACGAAGAGTGTCGCTTCTGGATCGTGATCGCATGGGCACGCTCTCAGGGGCTGATGCCGCAGAGCTTCAGCGGCTGCAGGACGAGGAGGACGCCAAGATAGAAGCCGAGTTACGGCCATCAATCGATCGAATGCGACGATTGCTCCACGGGTAGTCATGCCTGAAATACCATTTCCGTTTCAAGCGCCCAAACGGGCTTTGGCTGACCGCAAACACGGACCATGCGGGTTGAGCGACTATCGCTCATACAAGCCATGGTTGCGAGATGAGCACGACTTCCGTTGTGTGTACTGTCTGAGCCGAGAGATGTGGGATCTCAGCAGCCCCTCTGGCTCTGACAAATTCACGATTGACCACATAGTTTCACGGCATCACGCCCCTGGCGAGGCGGCCAATTACGATAATTTGTGCTACTGCTGCTCTACGTGCAACTCCCGAAAGCGATCCGCGTCACTACCATCGCAATTGATCCATGCGCCGCTTTGTGACCACTTCGAAGTTGACAGCCAAGGCAGACTGATCGCCAAGACTGCAGATGCGAAGTATCTGGTGGAACTGCTGCGACTCAACAATCCTGCTCGAATAGAATGGCGCAAGGACATTCTGGAGCACCACGAAGTCGCAAGCAAAGCACTGTTCGAGGAGAAGAGCTCCCCAAGCATCGCGTTCTTTGTCTATCCGAGCGATTTAGACGATCTTGCCACGCTCCGCCCGAGATCGAACACACGGCCTAACGGCATCTCTCAGAGCGCGTTCGCGCGCCGTTCTCGTGGAGAATTAGCGCAGTTCTATTGAGGAAACGTGCAGGGCGCGAGTTTCTCCGATCGTCCATCGGCTTTGGGATCGTTGCAACGGTGCCAAGGTCTGGCGGCTGCAGTGGCAATCAATCCTCCGGCACATGCGGCCCGGTGACGACCTCGCGGAACTTGGCCCGCAGCTTCTTCGTCACAGGACCCTCGCCGTCGGAGATTTTCTTGTCGTCGACCTGGGTGACGGCGATGATTTCCGCCGCTGTGCCGGTGAGGAAGATTTCGTCGGCGTTCATTACGTCGGCGAGCTTGAGCTTCTTCTCGCTGACCTTGACGCCCGCCATGGGGCAGAGTTCCTCGATGACGAACTGGCGGGTGATGCCGTCGAGCATGCCCACGTCGAGGGGCGAGGTGATGACCTTGCCGTCCTTGATGATGAAGAGGTTGTCGCCGGTGCATTCGCCGATGTAGCCGTCGGTGGAGAGCATGATCGCTTCGAGGCAGCCGGCGTCGATGGCTTCGATCTTGGCGAGGATGTTGTTGAGATAGTTGAGGCTCTTGAGCGACGGGTCGAGGCACGCGGTGGGCGTGCGCGGGCGCTTGGCGACGACGACCTTCATGCCGGTCTGGTACATCTCGGGCGGGTAGAGTGAGATTTCGTCGGCGATGCAGATGACGCTGGGCTTGGGGCACTTGAAGGGGTTGAGCCCGAGCGAGCCCACGCCGCGGGTGAAGACGAGCCGGATGTACCCGTCGGAGAGCCCGTTCTGCTTGATGCACATGCGCATGACGTCGACGATTTCGTCGGGCGTGTAGGGCATCTTCATGCGCAGTCGCTCGGCGTTGCGGAAGATGCGCTTCATGTGCGCGCGGCATTTGAAGATGCGGCCCTGGTAGACGCGGATGCCCTCGAAGCACCCGTCGCCGTAGAGCAGGCCGTGGTCGAAGACGCTCACAGCGGCTTGGCTTTTCGGCAGCATGCGCCCGTCGATCCAGACGTAGGGGCGATCGGTGTTCGTCTGCGTCTTGGCGCCGGACGATGGGCGCGGCTTTGACGCGGTGGCGGTGGCGGGGGGCGGCGTGGGCATCGGCATCTCCTTCTTCACGGTCGGAGTAGCGGGCTTGGCTCGCAGAGGAGTCGCTCGGGCTGGCTGCTTCTTCGTCGGCATTGGTCTGAGTTCGGCTCGCTGAGGGTCAAGAAAGCGGGAGTATAGGAGAAGCCTCGCCCGATTTGGCCGCTGCCGTTTCGAAACCAGAAAATTCCTCCCAAAACCCAAACCGACCCGGTTTCCTCGCGGGAAACGGGGTCGGTTTGGACGAGATCAGGAGAGAAGCACGCCCTGCTTACGTTGCATCCACCCCTCGAAGTTCGGCCCCGAGTTCAGATTTTGTTGCGCTGATCAGCGCGTTGACCTGCGGGTCCACTTCCTCGTGCCGCAGGGTGCGGTCCGGGTGCCGGAAATGGAGGCGGAGGGTGAGAGATTTTCGGCCCGCGGCGATGGGCTTGCCACGGAACGTCGCGATGTGGCGGTGATCGACCAAAAGGTCCAGGCGCAGTTTGCGGACCAGCGCGTCGATCGAAGCCCAGGGGGTGGATTCGGGGACGACGAAGCTGAGGTCGCGCTCGATGCTGGGGAACGCGGGGAGCATCTCGACGCGGACCTTCGGCGGGTACATCGCGATGAGCGCGCCGAGGTTGATCTCCGCGACGGCGGCGGGCTCGTCGATCTCCCAGTGCGCAAGGGCGGCGTCGTCGAGGAGCGCGATGTAGCCGGCTGGCTGATTTCTGATTGTGATTCCGGCGGACGCGCCGCCGCCCTTCGGGCCCTCGCACGCGGGGAAGACGGCGGGCATCGGCTCGATCTTCAGGGCCGCGCTCGGACCGGCGAGACGGTCAAGGAGGGTTTCGATCGTGCCCCGGAGCGCGCGGAGGGCATGCTGGCGCGCGTCGGCGCGCGACAGGCCAGCGGGCGCGGCGAGCAGAAGACCGACGTTCACGTTCTCGACGGTTTGGCGCTTGAACTCCTTGCCGTCGTCGACCTCGGCGAAGACAGAGCCGGTTTCGAACAGACGCATCCCGGTGTCGGGCTTCACCTGCGCGTCGCGGTTCGAGCGCCACACGCCTAGGAGCGAGGGGATGATGCTGGGGCGGAGGTACGGCATGTCCTTGCGCCGTTCCTCATCGATCTTGATCAGCCGCAGCGCGGGGGGCAGGAACATGGTCGCCGCGGGCTTGGGAAGAAAGCTGAAGGTGACGGTCTCGTAGAACCCCGCGCCGGTAAGCGCCTGCGAGAGGTCGCGCGTGGCGCGTTCGCGGCTGGACCACGGTGCGGGGTGCTTGAAGTCGAGACGCACATTCAGCGCGTCGGCGATAGGGATGTTGTCGATCTGGTTCAGGCGGGCGACTTCTTCGATCAGGTCGATTTCGCGGAGCAGGTCGGGGCGGTGGTGGGGGATGAGGCAGGAGAGGACGGTCGCTCCGTGGTGGTTGGCGACGCCCGCGACTTCGATGCCCATCGATTCGAGGAGCGACTTCATCGTTGCGACGGGCACCTCGATGCCGAGGACGCGCCAGCAGCGCTCGGCGCGGAGATCGATCTTCGTGCGGGGTTTGGCGGCGGCGCCGGCGTCGATGAGCCCGTCGCAGAGCGTGCCGCCGCCCCCCGCGACTTCGAGTATGAGTTCCGCGCAGCGGGCGCTGGCCCATTCGAGGTCGCGCGCGTCAACGATGCGCTCGAAGCGGTAGCCGGCGTCGGTGCGGATGCCCAGTCGGCGAGCGGTGCGCCGGATGGTGGGGGGGTCCCAGGTGGCGAGTTCGAGAAGCACGTCGGTGGTCTTTTCGGTGACGCCCGTGTCGCGCCCGCCGACGACGCCCGCGAGGCTCTGCGCCTTCTCGGCGTCGGCGACGACGAGGTCGGTGGGCAGCAGTTTGTGCGAGCGTCCGTCGAGGGCGGCGAGGGACTCGCCCGCTCGCGCGTGGCG
The DNA here is from genome assembly GCA_964391865.1 of uncultured Phycisphaeraceae bacterium. Lineage (GTDB taxonomy): Bacteria > Planctomycetota > Phycisphaerae > Phycisphaerales > UBA1924 > DASZQL01. The sequence continues at coordinate 230,454 of CAYMNQ010000002.1, read as the reverse complement.
CACGACCAGGCGCTTCCCTGTCAGCGTGTTCAGGTCGAATGTGTGGCTCGGGTGTCCGAGCTCGAAGAGCACGAAGTTCGACACGTCGACGACGTTATTGATGGAGCGTTGCCCGACGGCTTCGAGCGCTTGGACGAGCCACGCGGGGCTGGGGCCGACCTTCACGCCGCGGATGACGCGGGCGGTAAAGCGCGGGCAGAGCGCGGGGACTTCGTTTGTGACGGAGGTGAGCGAGCCCGCCGCCGGGCCTTTCGGGAACTTCGAGAGGTCGGGGTTGGGGACGAGGAGTGTGCGTCCGGTGACGGCGGCGATCTCGCGCGCGAGGCTGACGTGGCACAGGCAGTCGCCGCGGTTACTGGTGACTTCGACGTCGAGGACCGTGTCGCCCGACGGGGTTTCGGTGCGCGATTCGATGGGGAATGACGTGGACGTGAGCAGCCGCTCGGCGTCATCGGGCGCGAGGTCTGCGGGGGCGAGGTAGCGGTTGAGCCAGCGGATCGACGTAAGCATGGGGGGAACAGAATAGCCGTTCCCGGACGTTAGACCGTGCGGAACGCCGAGAGACGATCCCCGGTTTCTGCGGCGTGACTGGGCGCACTTCGAGGATGAGCGGGGATCGTAGTGAATCCGGTTTCGGGTCGGGCCGATAGTTCGCGGAGCGCGGCCTGCCGTTGCCGGGTCGCTGGCGCACCTGACACGGAGCATTCCTGACATGACACAGACTCACCTGACGAAGCTCGCTTTCGGCACTCTCGCGCTCGCGACGCTCGCCGGCACACTGCTGGCGGGCAGCGGCGGAGGCTCGCACGGCTCGGCCCCCGCTCACTCCCCCGCGGCTCCCGCGGCGAAGCCCGCGATGACCAGCACGCCCGCAACGACGGCGAAGCCCGCGGCCACGACGCCGACCACTCCCACCGCGCCGACGCACACCGCCGCGGCGATGCCCGGCTCGTACAAGGCGCCCGCCGCCGCCGAGCTGGCGCTGACGATCCTGCGCGACGGGAACTCGCGGTTCATCAGCGGCACCACCAGCGGGCCGAACCGTGACGCGTTGCGCGTGAAGTCGGTCGCGTCGGGGCAGGAGCCGTTCGCCACCATCCTTACCTGCGCGGATTCGCGCGTCGCGCCCGAGCTGCTCTTCGACCGCGGCATCGGCGAGCTGTTCATCATCCGCGTCGCGGGCAACGTCGCCGACGGCGACGAGATCGGCACGATCGAGTACGGCGCGGGGCACCTGAACACGCCGCTGATCGTGGTGATGGGGCACTCGAAGTGCGGCGCGGTGAAGGCGGTCTGCTCCGGCGCCACGGTCCACGGCAGCATCCCCGGGCTCGTCGACAACATCATCCCGGCGTACGAATTCGTGAAGGAGCAGTACCCCGACCTGAAGGACGAAGCGCTGGTCAAGGCGGTCATCCAGCAGAACGTGTGGCAGAGCATTGACGATCTCTTCACCCGCAGCGACGAAGTCCGCGAACTGGTGATGAACGGCAAGGCGATGGTTGTCGGCGCGGTGTATGATCTTGACACCGGCGCGGTGCAATGGCTCGGTCGGCACCCGGCGGAGGGCGAGATCCTCGCCGGCGCGCCGAGCACCGGGCACGGCAAGGCGCACGCGAACGCCCCCGCCACCACGCAGACTCCCAAGCAGCCCGCGCCCGCGGCGAAGACTGCCGACGCGCACGACAACCACGGCGATGCGCACCCGCATCGCTGAGTGACTGCCTGAATACCAACAGACTCCGCACGGCTCGGCGAAACACCGGGCCGTGTTTTTCATTTGATGCGCGATCGAGTGCCGCTTTCACTTGATCCGGGCGCGCCAGTGCGGGAGGATTCGTGTGATGATCCGATCAGCGGCGATCCTAATAACTGTGAGCGCGATCGTGGGATCCGGGGGGCCGGGGCCGGCGAATGCGCCGACGACGGCAGTCGAGCCGGTGTTGTTGCCGCCGATGACATTGCGCATCAACGCGGACGGCACGCTCGAGTTCTCGTCACTCTCGAAGTTGTTCGAGCCGCTGCCGAGCGAGGTGACGAAGAACCCGGCGTATCTGGGGCCGGGGCCGACGGCGTTTCCCGGCGCGTACCTGCGTGACGCGATGTACCGCGAGCCGTATGACCGGGCGGAGCTGATTGCGCGGCCGTATGTGACCGGCGAGGATGACTGGCTGGCGGGCGCGGGGACGTTGTCGGCGGATGTGTTTCGCTCCAGAAAACTGCCCGACGGGGTCGAGATTCATGCCAGAGAACCGGTACCAAGCGCCCCGAAGTGATCCGCCCCGGCGATCGCGCGGCTGCCCTATTCTTTCCGGCGCATGAGCCCGCCGGTTCCCTCAACCCCGCCCATCATCGGCATCGACCTCGGCACCACGAATTCGCTGGTGGCGTGGTGTGATGCGAGCGGCACGCCGCGGGTGATCGCGGATGAGATGGGGCGCGGGCTGCTGCCGAGCGTGGTGCGGTATGAGGGAAGTGGGGTGCGGCGTGCGACGTGCGGCGAGCCAGCGGAGACAGCTGATCGGCCCAAGACGCAGGACGCAGGACGTAAGACATCGGCCGCGGCCATCGGCTTCGTCGCGCGCGAGCGGGCGGCGGAGTTTCCCGGCTGGACCATCTCGAGCGTGAAGCGGCTGATGGGGCGCTCGCGGCGCGATGCCGAGCCGGACCTCGCGTACCTGCCGTATGAGGTGATCGAGGGGGCGAACGCGACGGCGCGGGTGCGGCTGCCGGACGGCGCGGTGGTCTCGCCGCAGGAAGTGTCGGCGGCGATCCTGCGCGAGTTGAGAGATCGCGCGTCGCGCGCGCTTGGTTGCGAAGTGACGAAGGCGGTCGTGACTGTGCCGGCGTACTTCGATGACGCGCAGCGCCAGGCGACGCGCGACGCCGGGCGGCTCGCGCGGCTGGAGGTTGTGCGCATCGTCAACGAGCCGACGGCGGCGGCGCTCGCGTACGGCATCGGGCTCAAACAAAAGCAGGAAGAGACGATCGCGGTCTTCGACCTCGGGGGCGGGACGTTCGATGTGTCGATCCTGCGCGTGATCCCGCGCGAAGAGACCCCTCACTCCCGTTCGGGGCTCGCGGCGGGCGAGGGTGCCGGCGTGGGCGATGCCGCGAGCGATCCTAGCGCGCCCGGCGCGGATTTCTTCCAGGTGCTCGCGACAAAGGGCGACACGCACCTGGGCGGCGATGATGTCGACCAGATGCTCGTGCGGCTCGCGCTGGATGAAGGCGGCGGTTCGATGGGACACGCCGCCGTTGCCGCACTTCCGGCGCAGGATGAAGTGCGCACGACGCAGGACCAATCCGCTCTCCAGTCCCTCCGCCACCGCGCCGAGGCGGCGAAGATCGAGCTTTCCGAGCGTGATTCCGCCGAGCTGCACCGCGTCATCACGCGCGAAGAGTTTGAGCGGCTGATCGGGGCGTGGGTCGAGCGAACGATCGAGCTGTGCAGGCGGGCGCTGCGCGATGCGAAGCTGAGCGCGAAAGAGATCGACCGCGTGGTGATGGTGGGGGGGTCGACTCGCATCCCGCTGGTGCGCCGGCGGGTGGGGGAGTTCTTCGGGCGCGAGCCGTATGTCGCGCTGGACCCGGACGAGGTCGTCGCGCTCGGGGCGGCGGTGCAGGCGTCGATCATGTCCGGCGCGAACCTCGACATGCTGCTGCTCGACGTGATCCCGCTGTCGCTGGGGATCGAGACCGCGGGCGGCGCGTTCGCGAAGATCATCACGAAGAACTCGACCGTGCCGACGCGCGCGACCGAGATGTTCTCGACGAGCGTCGACGGGCAAACATCGATCAAGCTGACTGTGCTGCAGGGCGAGCGCGAGATGGCGGAGGACTGCCGCACGCTGGGCGTGTTCCACCTCCGCGGCGTCCCGCCCATGCCCGCGGGCATCCCGCAGGTGGAGGTCGAGTTCCTCGTCGACGCGTCGGGGATCCTGAATGTCTCCGCGCACGAACGACGCAGCGGCAAACGCGCGTCGCTGCAGGTGGTGCCCAACCACGGCCTGTCCAACCAGGAGATCGAACACATCGAACGCGAGAGCCTGACGCACGCGCGCGACGACATGACGCGCCACCGCGTCGTCGATCTCATCGCCAACTCGAAGCTCGACCTGAAATGGATCGGCGACCGGCTGGCGAAAATCGGCGCGAAGCTGCCGCCGGACTACCGCGCGGAGCTGGAGTCAAAGGTGAGCGCGTTGCGAGAACTCGTGTCGCGCGCGGAGGCAGACTGGCGCAGCGTCGACGCGAACGAGTTCCACCGCGCGAAGGAAGCGCTCGATCAGGCGTCGGTGCGCATGCACGAGGTGTCTATCAAAGAGAGTCTTGAGACATGAGTTCTGACTCTTGAGCCAGAGTCGCGAATGCTTGAGTTACGGTAACGAGCGCGACCGCCGGCTCATGCTCACGTCTCGAGCCTTAAGGCTCAAGTCTCCTCAGAAACTCCACTCCACCCGCACGCCCACGAACGCTGCCGGGTCTGTCTCGATTTCGAGGACTTCCCCGCCGTTCTCGTTGAGGAACTCGAAGTGCTGGTAGACGAGCGCGCCGCCCGTGAGCGCGAGCTTTAGACCTTCAACCGGCTTCCACGCGAACTCGACGCCGATGGGCACGCGGTCGGCGCGGACCACGCCGTCGGGCAGCGCCCCGTGATCTTCGGTGAGCCGGTATTCACGCCGGTCGAGCCCGCCGCCGAGGGTCACGTCGAATTCGTCGCTGACGCTGTACGTGAGATCAAGCCCCAGCCCGCGGCTGGTGAGGCGCAGCTTGTCGTTGATGAACCAGCGGAAACCGATGAAGGGGAAGGGCGTGATGTTGTCGTCGAGCCGGCTGGTGACGCCCGCGCCGAGCAGCACGCTGAAGTTCGGGGTGAACTGGTAGCCCACCGCTCCGAAGCCCCCGACGGTGATGCCGTCGGCGAGGTCCGCGCCGCTCTCCCAGCCCGAGCGGACAAACACGCCGCCGGCGAGAGACCACGGGTCGCTGAAGCGCCAGCGCGCGCCGAGTGACAGGCCCGTGCTGAAAAGATCATCGAACGGTTCGCTCGCGCCTGGCAAAATCGCGGCGGCGTTGTTCCAGTCGTAGAAGGAGAGCTCGCCGTCGATGAGCAGGTCGAAGCGCAGCGTCTCGGCGGCGTTCCACCCGATGTTGAAGCCCAGGTCCGTGCGGGCGCTCGAGACGTCGGCGTTCGAGTCGTCGATATCCGACTGGAACGTGTACGTGCCGCCTGCGTTCAGCTTGAAGTCCAGCGGGCCGGTCTCGCTGCGCGGCGCGGGAGTAGCGCGGCTGCCGGTCGCGGGGTCCACCGGCGATTGCTGCGCCAACGCGGGCGACGCGCCGGCGGCGGCGGCGATCAGTGCGAACGAGGCGCGGGCGATAGGTGATCGGCTTGGCATCGAGAGGCCTCTCATGGAGTAGGAACGCGGCATGAGCCCGAGCGTACAACGGCGGCGTGGTTTCGTCGCGTCGAGTCGTGCGGATTCAGTACTCAGTACGAGCCGCGCATCGGGTCGCGGGGCTTTGGTCGTGCCCCGCGTTCACATCGAAGCCGGGGCATGATCCGAGCCTCATGCCCCGGCACGCGCTCTCGTGCTTACACACGCATCCGCCACGCGAAGAGCAGCCACTCGAGCATCAGTAAGCCGGCGGCGAGAGCGACGAGCCAATGCCAGATTTCGCGCGGTGTCGCCGAGCCGATGCCCGTCGCGGGCGTGCTCGACCCCCCCGCGTCGATGTTCGATGACGAACCGATGCGGCTCTCCCAATCGTCGAGCAGGTTGACGGGCACGCGCGGCACGTCGCTGTCCGCCGCTGTCGCGCCGGCGAGTTCGTACACGCCCGCTCGCGGCAGGATGCCGAGGGTCAAACGCGGCGTGACTTCTGGCGGGACTTTGCGGCGGAGCGTCTCCGGCCCGGTCGCGGTGACGTCCGTCGCGCCCGCGATCGGCGCGACCGTTACGGCTTCCACGGTGGTGAACCCGCGACCGGCGCTCTCGTCACCCGTCAGCGTCAGATAGTCCACGGCATTCTTCAGGAACACCGGGAAGCTGAGCTCCTTGAACCACCACGAGTCGGTCGGCGAAAACCCGATGACGAGCCGGCGCGCACTCGTGCCGCCCGCCGCCGGCGCGCCGCCTTCGAGCAGCAGGATCAGCGGCCCGCCCGCGCCCGACGCGAGCACGGTGGAGGTGATCGGCCCGCTGTCGGCGCGCACTCCCTCGGCCGGGGGCGTCACCTTCAGCGGGCTGAAGACGGTGACGGCGTTGAGCGACACATAGCGCATCACCGGGTGGGTGCGCTGCCAGAACGCGAACCCCGTCGAAGCGCCCGCCGGGTCGTCGGGCGCGTACGCTTCGACCGACAGGCCCGTCAGCGGCAGCCCCGCGCCGAAGCTCATCGTGGGCTTCCCGGCCGGCGGCAGACGCGAGGGGCGCACGCGGTCGAAGACCAGCAAGTCGAACACGCCGGGGTTCGGATTGGTCGTCGCCGTGCTTGCCGCAGCGCGCTCGTACTCCGCGAGGCGCACGCGTGCCAGCTCGCGCGGTTTGAACCAGCCGAGCCCGTCGACAAGCACCTGGTCCGCGCGCGCGTTCGGCTCGTTGGGCTGGACGAGCAGAATCCGCGGCGCGCCGGGCGGGCGGAGCAGCAGCGACGCCGAGTTGTCCGCGGGCAGCGCGTCGCCCCGCGCGATGGCGGCGGTGAGCAGGCCACCCTCGGTGTTCTGGAAGTTGAATGTGCGCGTGACGCTCGCCGGTTTGGCGGGTGACGCGTCGGTTGGGAGAGTGATCGCCGAGCCGTCGATCACCTCTCCGTTCAGGCTGAGCGTCAGCGCGGCGTCGATCGGCGTCGTCGAACTGTTCACGGACTGAATGCGCGTGAACACCTGCACCGTCGCGGGGTCGTCATAGGCCCGGCGCGCGTTGAAGCCGACGATCGCGAGGTTGTCGGCGGGGGCGCTCTCGGGCGGGGCGCAGCGGATGAAGCGGAGCGACGCGGGCCCGGCACCCACGCCGGGTGTGCGCCGAATCGCACCGTCGCTGAAGAGCACGACGGCGGCGCGGTCCATCGATGAATTCGCGGCTTCCCCGCCGCGTTCGTCCCCGCCGACGGCGAACGCCTCGACCACGCGCCACAGCGCGCCGGGATCAGCGGGCTGGTCGGTCGGCACGATCGCATCGATGGCGTTGGCGAGCGCGCCGCGGTCGCGCGAATAGTTCGCCACAACTTCCGGCTGGGCCGCCATCGTGATGATCATGGCGCGCGAGCGTCCGCTGAGGCGCGCCACGAGTTCCTTTGCCTGTCGCTTGGCGTCGTCGAGGCGCGTGACGCGGTCGGCGCCAACGTTAATGTCGTCGGTCCCACCCGGACCCGCGCTCACATCGCGGGCCGACATCGACGCGGAGCGGTCGATCACCAGAATCATCCGCTCGGGCGGCTCGCCCGGCAGGTCGAGCGCGGGCCGCGCGATCGCGCCGACCAGCGCCGCCAGCAGCAGCAGTTGCAGCAGCAGCAGCCACGACGGGCGCAGCCAGCGGAACGGTGCGTTCACCTGCAGGTCCTGCACCGCCTGCTGCCACAGGAGGGTGGAGCTGATCCGCACGGGCCGGCGGCGCAGCTTCAGGAAGTACCACAGCAGCAGCACCGGGACGGCCACGCCCGCGGCAACGAGGCCGGAGAGGGGCGCGAGGAATGTGACGGCGGGCCAATTCACGCGCGAATCTTACGGGCCTGCCGCGAGGCGCGTCGCGCGCAGGCGTTCCACTGCCGCCGGGATCTCGTCGAGCAGGTCGGTCGCCAACAGCCCACCGGTGACGCCCCGGCGCGCCGTCCACTGCTCCGCGGCGAGCGCGTGCACCGCCACCGCCGCGCACGCGCACTCGAAGAGCGACAGCTCTCCGAGCTTCTCGCTGGTGATCGTGCGCTCGCCCGCGAGGATCGGTCGGCGGTGGTGCTGCGCGATCAGCCCGGCGATCAGCCCGGCGAGCACGTCGCCCGTCCCCGCCGTGCCGAGCGCCGGGTTGGGCTTGTCGTACGTCCACGCGCGGTGCCCGTCCGTGACGATCGTGGCAGCCCCTTTCAGCACGACCACGCAGCCGAGCTTCTGCGCGAGTTGCTCCGCGGCGGCGGGGCGATGCGCGTCGTTCGCCGGATCGGCAGTGATGGACAGCGCCGCGCCGAGTCGGCGGAACTCGCCGGGGTGGGGCGTCAGCACCGCGGGCGCACGGCAGTCGCGCCAGAATTCCGCGATCCCCGCGAGGTTGTTCAAGCCATCAGCGTCGAGCAACACGGGCGTGGAATCCTGACCCATCGCGCGCAGCACAGCCGCGGCGGCGCCGTCGCTGATTCCCATGCCCGGGCCAACGATCATCGCGTCCGCGTTCGCCGCCAGATCATCCATCACCGCGGCGGAGAGGTGCGGCACTAGGTCGCCCCGCGCGTCCACGGCCAACGCGATGCCCGTCGCGCTCGGCGCGACGGCGAGCGCGTGATCCACCAGCGGGCGCGGCACCGCGAGGCGCGCCAGCCCGCATCCGCTCCGCAGCGCCGCCAGCGCGCTGAAGCACGGCCCGCCCAGCATCCGCAACCCGTCAAGCCCGGTGTCCAAGCTCGGCTCGTGCGCGCACCCGCCCACCACGGCGACGGTGCCGAAGGTGCCTTTGTGCCCACGCGGCTCGCGCGCCGGGAGTGTTGGTCGAGCCGAGTCCATATGCGGCATCGTAGATCAGCAACCGACGCAGCGCACGAGTTGCAATGCGCTTACTTCAGCGCCCCAAAGAACCTCTCCCATCGCGGCCGATACCAGTGATCCCGGTCGAGCGACACCGCCACCGCGCCGGCACGGCCCACGATCCGTTCCCTCGGCACCAGTCCGAACATCCGCGAGTCCGCGCTCAGGTCGCGGTTGTCGCCCATCACGAAGAACCGCCCCGGCGGGACCGAGATCGGCGCGAATGAACTCAATGACATCACGCCCGGCGTGCCGAGTACCGCGTGCGCGCGGGCCGGGAGTTGTTCCGATGCGTAGGTGTGCCGGGTGCGCTTGTCGATCGGCATGGCGCTCTGCATCCACGGCTCGGGTGCCGCGTACTCCACCGCCGCGCCGTTGATCGTCAGGCGGTTGCTCGACATCTCGATTGTGTCGCCCGGCACGCCGATCACGCGCTTGATGAGGCGCGTGCCGTCCTTGGGCGAGTAGAAGATCACGATGTCCCCGCGTTGCGGCTCGCCCCACTGCGCGATCCACCACGGCGAGAAGGGCACGCGGACGCCGTATGCGAGTTTGTTCACCAGGATGCGGTCGCCCTCGATGATCGTGGGGTTCATCGACCCGGTGGGCACGTCATACCAGTCGGCGATGGTCGAGCGGAACGTGCCCAGCACCAGCCCGACCACGAGCAGCGTGCGGACCCAATCGATCAGCGATCGGCGAAGGCGCCCGCGGAACGATGGGCGGGTGTTCCCGCTCGACGCGGCTTCATTCGATTCTGATGGCTTTGTTGATGCATCGGGCGTGGCCATGGAAGTCCTCCCAAATCCGGCCGAACCCGCGCGCACCACCGGCGCGGCGGCGTCTCGGCGATTCCCGCTTATTCGGACACCGTGCCCGCTTCTTTCACACATTCCCGGACCCGCCGGGTTGGCTTGCACTCGCAGACCACCGGTGTGGTCGCCGCGGCCGTCTGTGCGCTCAAGCCCGTGCAGCCACGCGACGATGTGCTCCCTCATGGGCGCCGCCCGGAATAGCGATCCACTCTCACTCAGCTCGAAGCAGGGCGACGAAAGCCGCCGCGCCGGTCGGCTGCGCTGTCAGTCGATCAAGTGCAGCCTCGGGCAGGTGGTCGATCTCTCCGGCACGGGACTGCGCGTCAAGTGCAAGGGCCGCCCCGATGTTCCCGTGAACGAGCCCTTCGGGCTGACGATCAACGCGCCGACCGGCATGCTCACCGCGCCGGTCACCGCCGTCTGGGTCCGCAAGGTCGGCTTCCGAACCTACGAGATTGGGCTGCGTTTCGGCGAACTGACCGACGATGCGAAACGCCAACTCGCGGTTATCGCGCGCGACGCGGCGACGAACGTGACGTACTACCGCGCGGGCTGAGCGCTCGACCGTCCCATTGCATTCGCGACTTAGCGCGCGGCACCGACGACTTGGCCCGACGCCGAACCGAACCACCCGAGCAATTCTTCCGTGCCCAGCAAGCCCTCTCGCCGCGAGAGTTCGGCTCCGTCCCGGAAGAACAGCGTCACGGGGATCGCGCTGATGCCCAGTTGGGCCGCTTCCGGGTTGTCGTTCGTCACGTCCAGCATCACCGCGACCGCGTTGGCGCCGAGCCATTCGCTGACGCGCGAGTCCGCCAGCGCCCCGCGCTTGTACCGCTGGCACGGCGAGCACCAGTCCGCCGACGCCACCACCACCAGCAGCTTGTTCTCCGCGTTCGCCTTGGCGCGTCCCTGCTCGAACGTCAACCCGGCGGCAAACGCGGTTGGTAGCGGCGCCTTGCCGGGACGGTTGAACACAAACCACGCCCCGCCCAGCACGACAAACAACGCGACCAGAATCGGCACACGCGAACGCTTGGGTGAGTCACTCACGGCGGGCTCCTGCAGAACTCTCCGCTAGTCAACATCGAAGGGCTCGAAGGTATTCCGGAACTCCATCGTCGGCCCCCGGACCCCGCCCCGATCACAGCTTCTTCAGTGCCGCCACCAGCCCATCAATATGAGAGAACTCGTGCGCCGCCGAGATCTGCACGCGCAGGCGCGCGTGCCCCTCCGGCACCACCGGGTACCCGAAGCCGATGACGTACACACCGAGTTCGAGCAGGCGCTTGCTCATCGCGATCGCCTTCGCCGTCTCGTGAACGATGATCGGGCAGATGGCGGTGGGGGACTCGAGCACGTCGAACCCCGCCGATTTGATCTGCTTCCGCGCGTACGCCACGTTGTCGCGCAATTTCTTCACCCGCTGCGGCTCGCGCATCAGCACTTCGATCGCTTTCTCCGCCGAGCAAGCGACCGTCACCGGAAGCGCGTTGCTGAAGAGCGTCGGGCGAGCGCGCTGCACCACCGTCTCCACCGCGTACCGCGGCCCGGCGATGTACCCGCCCGCCGCCCCGCCGAGCGCCTTGCCCAGCGTGCCGGTGAACAGGTCGATCGCGCTCCCCGGCATGTTGTAGTACTCGTGCGTGCCGCGCCCCGTCTCGCCCATCACGCCCGTGCCGTGCGAATCATCCACGAGCAGCACCGCGCCGAAGCGGTCGCACAGCTCGCGCATCTTCGGCAGGTTGGCGATCGAGCCTTCCATCGAGAACACGCCGTCGGTGATGACCCAGATGACGTTCGAGTCGCCAATCGCTTTTCGTGCCTCGCCCAGCTTGGCTTCGAACTCCGCCATGTTGTTGTTCTTGTAGACAAAGCGGTTCACGCCCTTCTTGATGACGCTCGCCAGCCGGATCGAATCGATGATGCACGCGTGGTTCAGTTCGTCGGAGATGATCGCGTCGGTCGTCTCGCACAGCGTGGGGAAGACCGCCTCCGTGGCGTTCCAGCACGAAACGAACGTGTACGACGCCTCGACGCCCAGGAACTTCGCGATCCGCTCTTCCAGCGCGTGATGCGGCGAGAACGTGCCGCAGATGAACCGCACGCTCGCCGTCCCCGCGCCGAAATCGCGCAGCCCTTTCAGCCCCGCCTCGACCACCTCGGGGTGGTTCGCCAGTCCGAGATAATTGTTCGAACAAAAGCACATTACCTCGCGCGACGTGCCCGTCGCGGGATCTTTCAAGCGCACGACGGCGTCCATCGGGCCGTCGATGGTCTGCAGAATCTTGTACTCGCCCGCGTCGCGGAGCTTGGTGAGCAAGGATTGGGCGCGGGACGCGAAGGGATGATTCGTGGGGATCATGCGGCGAGTGTATCGGCGAGCCGACACGGGCCGCACAGGTACGGGTGCCGTGCAACGCCGGCTCGGCGGCGATGCACGCTCCTGCCTCAGCTCTCGCTCCTCTACTCCTCCACCACCTCGATCGTCACCCCGCCCAGAAACGGCACCAACTCCAGAAAATTCGCCGCAGGCGCCTCGTCGCTCAGCACCGTCGTTGCGAACGCGATATGGCCCGCGTCGAACCGGCACGCGCCGGGCCCCAGCGCGCCGTCGAGATCGATCCACTGCTCTTCACCATCCACCGTGACCATCGCCTGTGTCCACATGTGCGGGCCGAAGACGTCGCGCTTGCCCAGCAGCGTGTCGCAGTAGAGCAAGCCGCACACCACGCGGCTCGGGACGCCGTTCGCGCGCAGCATCGCCGCCAGCAGCACGGCGTACTCCGTGCAGTCGCCGCTCTTCGTCCGGCACACTTCATCCGATCCCGCCATCCCCACGCTCAGCCCCGCGCCGGTCATGTAGCCGCCGACGAACTGACGCATCGCCGTCGCGCGAGCCAGCGCGTCCGCGCCCTCGGGCACGCCCTGCAGAGCGTCCACCAGCAACCCCTTCACGCACGCGCTCTCGCTATTGATCAGCGCGCTCGACGAGGCGCACTGCTGGAGATAGACCTTCTCGCCGTTGTTCACCGCGGGGTCAGCGAGGCGAGCGAGCGCCCCCGGCTTCTTCTCCGCGTTCGCGTTCAGATCGAGCGTTACGCGGATCGACTGCTCATCAATCCTCTGGGCCCGCTGCGCGCCTGTCGAGGGCAGGTCGCCCAGCCGGGAGCCGTCCTTCGAGCGCACGACGAACACCGCCCGCTCGCTCGCGCGCGCCTCTTTCATCGGCACGTTCGGCGTGATGAGCATCGGCTCCATCAACTCCGCCGCCCCTCCCGCCGCCATCGCGGCGTCTTTCGTGCTCAGCGTCATCACCATCTCAAAGCCCATCACGGGCGTCACGCTGCGGATGGCCCAGCCGTCCGCGCCGGTGACTTCGCGCGATTTCACCCCGGGCATCACGCTCTGCACTATCTCCCACTCGACGCCCTCAAGCTCCGTGCCGTCGATCGTGACCTTTGCCGGCCCGATCTTCTTCTGCGTCACGGTCATCACCGAGGGACCGGCAGACGGGTCGATGGTCTTGTACGAGAACTCGGCGGCCTCCTCCGCCAGCATCTTCTCGGTCAGCCGGCGCGCCTCCATCGGCGTGAGCCACTCGTCCCTGGGCTTGGGTGCCTTGAGCGACTGCTGCCCGCCCGGTGCGTCGATCGTCACGCCGATGCCGTCGTCGAGGAACGTGAACTCCGCCGAGTACTTCCCCGCGCCAAGCATCTGCTCGCTCCGCATGCTCCGCGCCTCGCCATCCTTACTCTCGATGACGACGGACTTCAGGCCTATGGTCATCTTCTCGCCCAGGCGCGTGATGCGCATCTCCATCTGCTGTGTCCACGTGACGTCGCCCCCCTCGCCGGTCTCGATGGCGAACCGCGCCCAGCCGGACCGCTCGCCGCCGATGGTCAGCGCGTACCAGCGCTCGCCGTCGACCGCATCGTCGGGCACCGCGGCCCGGCCCACGCCCGCGATGCACAGCACCATCGCGATCACCGCGATCAACCGCACGCCGAAGATCCGCATCGCACCAGTCATCTCAAATCCTCCCGCGCATCGCATACGCTTCGTCAAAGGCCCCGCGCCCCATCCCGCAATCCGCAATCCGCACGCCGCCCATGATAGACAGCCACTGCCATCTCACCTTCCCGGACTTCGCAGGACGGATCCCCGAGGTCCTCGCCGCCGCCGAGCGCGAGGGCGTCACCGGCGCGATCACCATCTCCACCACGACGCGCGACTGCCTGACCGCGCTCGACATCGCGGAAGCTCACGAGCGCGTCTGGTGTACCGCCGGCGTGCACCCGCTCTACTCCGACCAATCGCCGCACGAGTGGGAGAATCTCCGCCGCGTCGCGTCGCACCCCAAGTGCGTCGGCTGGGGCGAGCTCGGGCTCGACAACCACTACGGCAAACCGCCCCGCAGCATCCAGGATGCGGTCCTCGAAGAGCAGCTGGCGTTCATCGAATCCTGCCGACGGGGCGATCCCGCGCGCGGCCACATGCCGATCGACAAGCCCATCGTCCTCCATTGCCGCGAAGCGTTCAGCGACCTGATCCCGGTCCTGAAGCGCTCAACGATCCCGGCGCACCGATTCGTCTTCCACTGCTTCACCGGGTTCCCGAGCGACATGCGCGCTTTGCTCGACTTCGGCGCGTTTGTCAGCTTCACCGGCGTGCTGACCTACAAAAACGCCCCCGAAGTCCGCGAAGCGGCGCTGCTCGCGCCCCTCGACCGCGTGATGATCGAAACCGACGCCCCGTTCCTCCCCCCCGAGCCGCAGCGCAAGGTCCGCCCCTGCGAACCCAAGCACGCGCACCTCACCGCCGAGTGCCTGGCACACCTCCACAACCTCGCGTGGCCGGACTTCCACGAACGCATCAACGCGAACACGAAGAGGTTCTTCGGGATCGAAGCGATTTGACCGCCTCTCACTCACGGGGGAGGGGGGGGATAGGTGCCGCCGCATGGTGCCGTGGAGCGGCCTTGTCTGAGTATGAAATACGCTTATCGCAGCAGCAGCAAGGATGGCAGCGAGACCGGCACGATACGCGGATCGTCGATGACGACATCATCGCCCTGGGTGACGAGTACACCGAAAGGCGCGTTGTATGAAGACTTCTCGATGAACGCGCGCAGCCCGCGTGTGTCCTGGTGCGGATCGATGCGCTTTCGATATTTGACTTCGATCGGAATCCGACGGTCACCGATGGTGAGTACGAAGTCCACTTCGGGCTCGGGCCCGCGCTCCGGAAAATGCGCCAAATCAAGGTGTGGAATGCCAGCAAAGAAATAGCCGACCGCCCCTTCCGCGATTCTGCCCGCTAGATCGGACAAATGCGGGTTGGCGTCTAATGCGGCGGGTTCCAACGGGATCACCTCTTGAAGCCACGCCGCTCGGAGCCCGTGGTCACACAGGCAGATTTTGGAACTCCCGCGTTTTCGCTTGAGTCGCAGCTCCAAGGGGTCGACGAGTCGAACCAGCATCGCGCCTTCGAGAAAGCGAAGGTATGCTTGGACGCGCTGCCACCCGATGTTCGCATCGAGCGAGGTCTTGATGTCCGCCACGAAGACCGATTGCTTTGGCGTCTGGCCCGTGTAGCGGCACGCGAGTTTGAAAACTTCCTTCAATAGCGATTCGTCTCGCTTCCGTCCACGAACGCCCTGTCGAAGATCATGCTGAATTGCGCGTTCAACGACGGTCTCGACCAGGTTATCTGCCACCTCGGGCCACGGAGATTCGTAACGTTCTTGAGCGCGGGGATATCCGCCGCGCTGAGACCAGCGCTCGAACGCGGCGTTGCGAGCCGCGCGGTGTGTAAGCCCCAGTACCTGCAATTCAGACCACGAACGCTTCTCCCGGAGCGCTTCGATTCCATTGTCCGGCAATAGGGCCGGAATGCTGGTCGAGAGCCCTAAGGCCGCAATCTCCCGGAGCAGCAGCGGCCCGAGATCGATCGTGCTGATCCGCCCCGCGAGGCTGTCGCGCCCGGCCTCGATGCGCAGCGCGGATGAGCCCGTCACAAGAACGCGCAAAGTGTTTGTATCTACTAGGCTCTTGAGTTCGGATGCCCACTCGGTGAGATTCTGAACTTCGTCGAGCAGCAAGTACGCGGGCTCGCCTGCGTGCGCAGCTTCGTTGAAGGTACAGCCAAGAATCCGATTCTCGAACCACCACGCCAAGGTCCGTACGGGAAGCTCGATCTTGACCAGTTCCTTCAGATCGTCGAACTGGACTTTGAGAACTCGATTCGGAGCAACCCGTTCAGATTCGAGAAGGTGCGCGATTAGTTGGTCTTGAAGAGTCGACTTCCCGACCTGACGAGGCCCGCGAACCACCGTGATCGGAGCGAGCCCCCGGGTCAGCCCTTGCTTCACCTTCTCAAACGCCCAGCGACGGAAATCGGGCAGCACTCTCCCGGGCTTCCCTTCCCACCACGGATTCATCCCGCGCACAAGCTGGTCAAGCGCTGGAGGTAGCCGGCGCTTGTCAAAGATGTCCGGATCGTTGGGGGGTCTCACAGCGAAGGCGCACCGTCCTTTCAGGGCCGCAAGCTGCAAATTGTAGTTGCGATCAGCCGTTGTGCCATGACCGTTAAGCTCCCTTGTTGAGAGCAAGTCCAACCGCTTGACCGGGGGCGAGGCCCCTCAAACCCCATACACATTCCGCACTTTCAAGCTCAGGTGCCGCATGAGCGCATCATGCGTCAGCGCCCTCCCCGTCGCGCGCTCGCACAACTCGCCGGCGCTGTACATCCGCCCGTGCCGATGGATCTTTTCGCGCAGCCATTCGAGAATCGGCGCGAAGTCGCCCTTCGCCATCCGCGCGTCGCGGTCCGGGATCGACTTGTGGATCGCCTCCCAGAACTGCGCCGCATACAAGTTCCCGAACGTGTACGTCGGGAAGTACCCGATCGCGCCCATCGACCAGTGGATGTCCTGCAGGCACCCCTTCGCGTCGTTCGGCACCTTCAAATTCAAATCGCGCTTCACCCGCTCGTTCCAAACGCCCGGCAGGTCTTTGCACGACAGATCGCCGCGCAACATCGCCCGCTCCAGGTCGAACCGCAGCATGATGTGCAGGTTGTACGTCAGCTCATCGCTCTCCACGCGGATGAAGTTCGGCTTCACCACGTTCGCTGCCTTGTACACCTGCTCCGCCGTGAACTTCGGCAGCGCGTCGCCGAACACCTCGCGCGCGACATGGATCGCCCACTTCCAGAACGGCTGCGACCGCCCCACCAGGTTCTCCCACAGCCGCGACTGGCTCTCGTGAATCCCCAAGCTCGTCGCGCTCGACAGCGGCTGCCCGAACAGCTTCTCCTTCGGCAACCCCTGCTCGTACATCCCGTGCCCGCCCTCGTGCGTCGCGCTCGAGAGCGCATCGCACCAGCCATCAGGGCGATACCGATTCGTCAGCCGCGTATCCCCCGGCCCGATGTTCTCGCAGAACGGGTGCGCCGTCTCGTCCATCCGCCCGGCGCTGAAATCAAAGCCGAATTTCGCCGCCACGCGCGACGCGAACTCCTTCTGCTTCTCGATCGGCAGCACCACGTGCGCCGCGTCCTCATCCGGCTTCCGCGACGACCCCTCCGCCTTGTCGATCAGCGGCACCAGCTCCGCGCGCAGCGGGCCGAAGATCGCCTCCGTCCGCTTCGCCGTCATCCCCGGCTCGAACTCATCCAGCAGCGCGTCGTAATGCTCGCCGCCTTTGGGCACGCCGTAGCACTTCGCCTTCTCACGGTTCAGCTTCACCGTCTTCTCGAGCCACGGCAGGAATTTCTTGAAATCCGATTCCTTCCGCGCCGCCTTCCACGCGTCCATCCCCAGCGACGCGCACCGGCTCAACTCCTCAACCAGCGACGTCGGCAACTTCGTTGCTCGGTCGTAGTCCCGACGGATCTCCCGGATGTTCGCGCTCTTCTTCGCGTCCGTCATTACCGAAGGATCGTTCTCGCACGCGCGGATCAGGTCGCCCACCGCGCGGCTCGTCCGCCGTTCGTGGCACATCCCGCTCAGCATCTGCCGCTGCTCCGCGCGAAGCCCCGCCCCCCCGGACGGCATGTACGTCTCCTGATCCCACCCCACCAGCGCGCCGACGGATTCAAGCGTCGCGATCGAGCGCAGCTCCTTCATCAGCGCGTCATACGCCGCCGAGCCTTTCAACCCGCGGCCACCCTTCACCGCGCCGGCCCGCGCCGCCTTCTTGTTCACCCCGCCGCGCTTCGCAACAGTCGCCATCGCAATCTCCTCACACCTCTCCCGGCAGGGAGAGGGTCTCCAAACTCCCTCTCCCTCTGGGAGAGGGCCGGGGAGAGGGACATCCTAGATTCAGCCGCGCACCACAATTGCAGCGCCGCGATGATACCGCCCGCCGCGCACCCGGCCTCTTCTCTCTTTCACATCAACGTCGACGCACAAACCCCGAAGCCGCCGGCCGCGTTCGCTCCGCGTGATGCGCTCCAGCGCGCGAATCCTCGGCCCGAAGGGCCGCAGGCACGTTGCCGGGGGTTGAGCGAGCGCCCGAAGGGCGAGAGCGAAACCCCCGGACTGAACCCCTTCAACGGGAGAGCCCCGAAGGGGCAAAGGAGTGTTTGAACCAACAGGCGGACCTGTGACCCGCGCTCCTCATCGCGCCACAACCACCATCACACTTCACCCCCCCGACTGCACCTTCGACAAATCCAGCCGCCCATTCTCCCCGAACGCCGCCGTCGGCCTTCTCAGCCCCGAATCAAACAACAACTCCGCGATCGACCCCGGCAGCAAATACTCCACCGTCCCCGCGAAGCGGTACTGAGCCTCGCTCGCCGCCGCCGCCTCCGCGCCCGTCAGCACCACCGGCACACGGAACCGCCCCACGCCCTTCCGCGGCAGGGTCGCCTCCGCCGATCGCACCGCGCTGAACGCCGCGCTGCCCTCCGGCTCGAACCGGTACGTCACATCGCGCAGCTGCAGATCAATGTCGTTCGGATTCTCCCCCTCAACCGTCACGTTCAGCACGACGGCGTCCGCCGACCGCTCCGCCAGCACCACCTCGCTCACCCGCAACGTCGGCGGCGTGAACGACTCACACCCCGAAAGCACCACACCGGCAACCAGCGCAGACATCGCCACGAACCCTGCGCGAACACGCCCCGCCTTCAACGTGAACATCATCATCGAAGCAGCCTATCACCACTCACCCGACGTCACCGCAAGGCACTCCGGCCGCAAACCGCAAGCCCCACCCCGCAAGCCGCACCTACAATCCCCCATGCTCACCCTCCGAAAATCCTCCGACCGAGCCCACTTCAACCACGGCTGGCTCGATACCTATCACACCTTCAGCTTCGGCGATTACTACGACCCCGCGTGGATGAGCTTCGGCCCCCTCCGCGTCATCAACGAAGACGTCGTCGCGCCCGGGCAGGGCTTCCCCACCCACCCACACCGCGACATGGAGATCATCACCTACATCCTCTCCGGCTCGCTCGAGCACCAGGACTCCCTCGGCAACCGCGGCGTCATTTCCCCCGGCGAACTCCAGGGCATGTCCGCCGGCACCGGCATCCGCCACTCCGAATACAACCCCTCACGCGACACGCCCGTCCATCTCCTGCAGATCTGGATCGAGCCGCGCGAGAAGGGCCTCCCCGCGCGCTACGACCAGCGCCGCATCGCCGGCACGAACGGCGAATCCGGAGTCGGCGGCCTGCGCCTCATCGCCGCCCCCGTCGGCTCGCCCATCCTCCGCGACCGCCGGGACCTGATGCCCATTTATCAAGACGCTTCAATCCTCGCCGGCGCGCTGAAGACGGGCGAGCGCGCCTCGCACACCCTCGCGCCGAACCGCCGAGCGTGGCTCCAAATCGCCCGCGGCGAGATCACCCTCAACACCACCACCCCCATGTCCGCCGGCGACGGCGCGGGCCTCACCAACGAACCCGCCCTCACCATCGAAGCGAAAACCGCGGCGGACGTGCTGCTTTTCGATCTGCCGTAAGCGACGGTTCGCAGCCGTCGTTCATCGACATAACTCTCCCCATTGAGGAAGCAAGATCGCCAAGTCCTCGATGTTTACCCGCCCATTGCGTGTGAGGTCGCCGAAGCTGCCCGGCGGAACCGAAGGGTGCATGTCTTCCCAGTGCTGAATCAGGACGGCGATGTCACCGATGTCGACATCGAGGTCGCCATCAGCGTCACCCGGACAGCGCGTTGACGAGCACGCAGACCACGCCGCGATTGATTCTGATCTCTCCTCGGTCGGAATCCCATAGCCGAGCGCCAGCAGTTCGAATTCCTGAGCTTCGGTGCCTCCCAGCACGGATACTTGGAACGCTTGCACGCCCCAGAGTTGTTCCACATCGAATGACGACCAGTCTGCGCCACCCCAACGCGTCGCATTCGTCGAGACATAGCCCTCGCTCGTTTCGACCGCGAGCCTTCCCGCGGCGAAGAGTTGCGTCGGGAGTTCGTTCGATGCGCCGGGCTTCCAAGAGGTGAGGGCGAAAACATCACCAGAAATCCCTTCACCGAGATCCCGCCACTCGGTCCCATCCCAAGCTCGTATTGGATGCGCGACATCTCTCAATTGCCCGGCGATGAGCCACTCGGTAGCGGGACCTGCACCATCCGGATCCCACGTGCCGAGTGCGCCGACCCATCCGAAGCTCTCGAACGGGCCGTTTCCAAAGCTATGCCACGAAACGCCGTCCCATCGCGCGATTTCATTCACGAAATGCGGGCCAGTTCGCCGGAATGTTCCACCAGCGACCAATTGCGGGGCCGCCGATCCAGGACCGTCAGGATCCCAAATCGTCAATGCGAATACGGTTGATGGAGATGCTCCCCAAAATCCACCGGCAACCGGGTGCCAAGCCTCTCCACCCCACCGAGCAATGCTCCGCACTTCGGTATCGCCCGAAGCGAAAAAGCTCCCGGCAGCAAACAGCTCCGCGTGAATCGGGCCGTCGGCATCCGGATCCCAAGCTGCAACCGCCAAGACCTCGCCATCGTCGATGCCTGATCCGAGTGCATTCCACGCTACGCCATCCCAGCGCGCAACCCGTAATGCCGGCATGCCATCGATGGCCGTGAATCGACCACCGGCAATCAACTGCTCGGGTATGGGTCCCCCGGAGTCGGGATCCCAGGTCGAGATCGCGTTGATTCCATTGTTCATAGCTCCACCGAGCACTACAAGTCCCGACACACCCAGTATGCCGACACCCGCGAATGAAGAGCCATTCCCCGGACGAAAGTACGCGCCCACTGCCAACTGTGGCGAGGTCGACTCGTCTGAGTCGTTGTTCCACATCGTCGCACAAGTGATGCCAGGCCGCATCCCGCTTGGCCCGGTTTGGATCGTTGACCACTGGTCACATTGCGCTCGCGCTTCGAGAGTCCCGATGAGGGAAAACAGGGTGATGGGAAGAGCGAAACAAGGCTTAACCCACGGAAATCTAGTCCGCATGAAGTTCTCCTATTGCTGATTGAGGGTGGCACGTTGATATCGGCGACTCGTCATTTGATCGACGAATTCGACAAAACCCGCGCCCCTCGCCGATCATAGAAGGCTCCGCCCGGAGGATCGGCGCTCATGCTTCGCCTTCCCATCAACCCGCGCCCGCTGGCCGCCATCGCGCTGATCGGCGCGGTGATCGCCGCCGCCGTCATGCCCACCGCCTGCAGCGTGACCGACTCCTCCTCGAGTTCATCATCGCTCACGCGCGATGCGTCGCCCTCGGGCAGCGCGAGCTACACCAAAGCGCGCCAAACCACCGTGCCGCCCGGGGGCGGCGTCTTCGAGCGCCTCACCGGCGAGCCCGACATCCGCGTCCGCCTCATCGCCTCCACCGCCGGCATCGAGATCGGCGGCCCGGCGCAGGTGAAGTTCACGCCGCTCGCGCGCCCGAACAGCGCCGTCACCATGAAGACCCCCGTCACCGTCACCCGCGGCGACGTCGGCTGGACGCTTCTCGACGCCACACGCCAACCAACCCTCCTCCTCCGCGGCTCCACCGCCGCCGCCGTTGATCTCCTCTCGATTGAGCCAGCCGGGCCTGAACCACTCCGGCTCAACAAGCGCGAGTACCCCGGCACCTTCCGTCTCATCCCCTCACCGAAAATCTCGCCGGGCGTATTCGATGTCATCGAGCACGTCCCCGCCGAGAGCTACCTCGCCGGCGTGATCTCAAAGGAACTCTTCGCGTCGTGGTCGCTCGAAGCCTTCAAGGCGCAAGCCGTCGCCGCCCGCAGCTACGCGTTGCAGGAGCGCGAGATGAGCCTCGCCCGCGGCGAGCCCTTCGATGTCGAGAGCACCGAAGCCGATCAGGCGTACGACGGCAAGTCAACCAACCCCACCGCTCTCCGCGCCGTGCGCGAGACCGCCGGAATGGTCCTCACCTGGCAGGGGCGCGTGCTCCGCGCCTACTACTCGAGCACCTGCGGCGGGCGCGCCGCCGCCGCCCGCGATATCTGGCCCGTCAAAGCCGGCTTCGAATACAACACCTCCGCGCCGATCCAGGACTCCCCGCGCGACGACGCGTGCAGCAACTCGCCCCTCTTCCGCTGGACCATCACGCGCGACGTCGCCGAACTCACCCGCCGCATCACGCACTACGGCAGGCTCAACAACTTCGCCGTCCGCAACCTGAAGCAGCTCACCAAGGTCGAGCCGCACGACCCCAACCCCTTCGGCCGCGCGCGCGCGTACAAGCTCTACGACGCCGACGGCAAGTGGTACCCACTCACCGCCGAGCAGCTCCGCATCGCCTGCAACACCAGTGTCCCCGCCGGCGCGACGACCGACACCGCGCCGCCGACATCACCGACCGCGCCCAGCGCCAAGCCGCAACCCGCCGCGCCGCCGCTCCCGGCAATCCCATCGCCGACGCGCGAATCCCGCGTAAACAGCGGCGACATCGAGTTTGAATTCGCTGCGCCGCGCGTCACCATCCGCGGTCGCGGCTTCGGGCACGGCTGCGGCATGTGCCAGTACGGCGCCGAAGGCAAAGCCAAGAAGGGCACTCCCTTCACCGCCATCCTCGAACACTACTACCCCGGCGCACGCCTCGAACGCGCCTATTGAGCCCTCTCGGGTGCCGCCAGTCCCATCCGGGTGCCACCAGTCGCGGCTCTGAGCGACTGGCGCCGCCGCGTCCCGGTGCCCCGCACCCCGCGATCTCGCGCAACACACCCGATAACCACCGATTTCTCCGTGCTTTTCAAGCCGAAAGCCCGGCCCCCACGGCCCCGCTATCATCCCCGCCCCATGACCCCGCAGCCGAATTCAAAGCGATTCCTCGTCACCCTCATCCCGGGCGACGGCATCGGCGCCGAAGTCAGCGCCGCCACCCAGCGCGTCCTCGAAGCCGCCGCCGCGCCCATCGATTGGGAGCCCCACATCGCCG
The DNA here is from genome assembly GCA_964391865.1 of uncultured Phycisphaeraceae bacterium. Classification (GTDB taxonomy): domain Bacteria; phylum Planctomycetota; class Phycisphaerae; order Phycisphaerales; family UBA1924; genus DASZQL01. Next base: position 207,519 of record CAYMNQ010000002.1, on the reverse strand, counting down.
GCGCGGAGATCTTCAAAAAGGGCGACGCCAGCGGCGTGCCCAAAGACACCGCCGACTCCATCGCGCGCACCCGCATCGCCCTCAAAGGCCCGCTCGAAACCCCCGTCGGCTACGGCGAAAAGAGCGCCAACGTCACCCTCCGCAAGATGTTCGAGCTCTACGGCAACGTCCGCCCTGCGCGAGACCTCCCCGGCATCCCGGGCCTCTTCTCTGGGCGCAAGATCGACCTCGTCGTCGTCCGTGAAAACGTCGAAGACCTCTACGCCGGCATCGAGCACATGCAGACGCCGGGCGTCGCCCAGTGCCTGAAACTCATCACCCGTAAGGGCTGCGAGAAGATCGTCCGGCTCGCCTTCGAACTCGCCCGCGCCGAGGGCCGCAAGAAGGTCCACTGCGCCACCAAAGCCAACATCATGAAGCTCACCGAGGGGCTCCTCAAGCGCACCTTCGAGGAGGTGTCGAAGGAATACCCCGACCTCACGCCCGAGCACATCATCATCGACAACTGCGCCCACCAGCTCGTCCGCTACCCCGAGCAGTTCGATGTCATCGTCACGACCAACATGAACGGCGATATCATCAGCGATCTCACCAGCGGCCTCACCGGCGGTCTCGGGCTCGCCCCCAGCGCCAACATCGGCAACGACGCCGTTATGTTCGAAGCCGTCCACGGCTCGGCCCCGCAGATCGCCGGCAAGAACATCGCCAACCCCACCGCCATGATCCTCTCCGCGGTCATGATGCTCCGCCACCTGGGCCTCTTCGACATCGCGTCGAAGGTCGAGAACGCTCTCTTCGTCACCTTCGAGGAAGGCAAGAAACTCACCATCGACATCGTGGGCCAGACCGGCGCCGTCGGCACCTCGGAATTCACCGATGAAGTCATCCGCAACCTCGGCAAGCGCTGCGAGCGCTGGCAGCCGCGCGAGTACCGCCCGGTCAAACTCCCGCAAGTCTCCGGCGCCCCGGACCTCGTGAAAGCAAAGTCCCGCCGCGACGTCGGCGTCGACCTCTTCGTCGAATCCGCGCTCCCGCCGGGCGAACTCGGCGCGCAGCTCGAAGCCCTCGTCTCCGGTTCCGCCCTCAAGCTCAAAATCATCTCCAACCGCGGCACCGTCGTCTACCCCGCCCGCGGCGGGCAAGTCACCGATTGCGTCGACGCCAGCCGCTGCCGCTTCATGCCCGTTCAGGCGGGCTCGATCATCACCGACGCGCAGATCGTCGAACTCGTCCAGCGCGTCGGCGCGAAGTTCCGCTGGATGCACATCGAAAAGCTGCTCGAAATCGACGGCAGCGCGGGCTTCACCAAAGCCGCCGGCGAGGATTGAAATCGGGGCCGCCAGTCGCAGTCGGGTGCCACCAGTCGCGGCTCTGAGCGACTGGTGCTCCTGTCTCATCTACTTCTTCTCCACGCCTCATTACGCCGGTGCGCCACGCGAACACCCGTACCAAGGTTCAATGCAATGTGAACTGGCACTCTGCGGTTTCCCCACGAACCCACAAATCGAGCGGTTTGCACAAACACACGCCCGCATCCGCATCCCGAGGCATTCCCCACCCGAACCCTGACATGTCCTACAAAATCACGCCGTTCGGGTCGCCGACCGACCGGACGGTCGGTATGGTTCCGGGCGTGCCACGTCCCAGCCCCATCAAGAAGTCAGCCAAGCGCACCGCCAGCACGCCCACCCCCGCTGCGCGCGACGCTATGCTCGCCGCCGCCGAGCGCGTCGTCGAGCGCCGCGGCATCGGCGGCCTCACCCTCGAAGCCGTCGCGCGCGAAGCCGATCTCTCCAAGAGCGGCCTGATCCACCACTTCCGCACCAAGGACGCCCTCATCGACGCCCTCGTCGTCCGCTGGGTGGGCGAGTGGCACGACGAGTGCGAGGAAGCCATCGCCGCCCAGCCACCCGGGCCGGGCCGCATCCCCCGCGCCTTCCTCAACAAGTGCCTCGCCAGCCCGGATAAATGGAACGACGCGATGCGCCAGAGTTGCTCGGTGCTCGTCGCGGCTCTCGTGCACGACCCGAAGCGCGTCGATCCGCTCCGCCGCATGCACCGCGACCTCTCCGACCGCATCGCGCGCGATCAACTCCCTCCGGGCGTGGGCGAAGCGGTCATGCTCGCGGTCGACGGTCTGTGGTTCGACTGGCTCTTCGGCATCACCGAGCTCACCCCCGCCAAGCTCGCCAATATCCGCGCCGCCCTCGGCTCGCTCATCGAACTCTCAATCAATGCCCGCGACACGGCGCGCCCAGCGCCAAAGCGCCAATCAACTGTCCGCAAGCCCACCCGCCGAAAGGCCGTTCAGTCATGAAGAAATCCTCCATCGTCGCCACCCTCGTCATCTTCGGCGTGATCGCCGCAGTCGCCGCCGGGCTCTACGTCATCAAGGCCCGCCAGTTCGCCGCTGCCCAGCAGGGCGGGCAATTCGAGATGCCCGAAGCCATCGAAGCGGTCGAAGCGCGCGAAGTCCCCTGGCGCCCCATGGCCGACCTCGTCGGCACCGTGATCGCCCTCCGCTCCATCAGCGTCAGCAACGAGCTCGCCGGCACGATCAAGAGCCTCGGCTTCGATTCCGGCGCGATCGTCGAATCGGGCAGCGTCCTGCTCGAACTCGACGACTCATCCGACCGCGCCGACTACGAAGCCGCGATGGCCGCCGTCCGCGTCGCCCAGGCCAACGTCGCCGTCGCCGACGCTCAGCTCCGCTGGGCCGGCATCGACCTCAAGCGCGTCGAAGCTGCCATCAACGACGGCGGCGCTAACCCCACCGAGCTCGACCGCGCCCGCACCGAGCTCGAACGCATGCAGGCCGACCGGCAGCGTGCGCTCGCCGAAGTCGAACAAGCCAAAGCCCGCGCCGCCCAGGTCCAAACCCGCCTCGACAAGATGGTCATCAAAGCCCCCTTCCGCGCCCGCGCCGGGCTCCGCAACATCCACGAAGGGCAGTACCTCGCCGAGGGCACCAGCATCGTCATGCTTGAGGAGGTCGGCGACACCATCTTCATGGACTTCGCCGTCCCGCAGGAGTATCTCGCCCGCGTCCGCCCGGGCCTCGCCGTCATGGCGACCAGTTCCGCGCTCGGCGATGAACCGGTCCGCATCGAGGTCGCCGCCATCGACGCGAGCGTGAACAACGACACCCGCAACGTCCGCGTCCGCGCCGTCGTCGCGAATCCCAATGAGCGCCTCCGCCCCGGCATGTTCGTGCAGATCCGCGTCCCCACCGATGTCGAGCAGCCGCGTTTGGTGGTGCCCAGCACCGCCGTCCGCCGCGCGCCGCACGCCGACACGGTGTACGTCGTGGTTCCGGATGCGGAAGACCCGCAGAAGCTCCGCGTCAAGGAGCGCGTCGTCAAACTCGGCCCGACCGTCGGCGCAGACGTCATCGTCACCAGCGGCCTCGCGCCGGGCGAACTCGTCGCCGCCGCCGGCTCGTTCAAACTCCGCGAGGGCGTGCAAGTGATGCCCACCAACGGCACCCCGCCCCCCGGCAGCGCACCAACCACCAGCGCCGGCGCTGAGTCAACGCCCGCGGCCGCCGACTCAGTCGCCTCAAAGTCAGCTCAGTAGCGATGCGAAAAGCGAGTTCCCCGCCCGCTCATTCTCTCCGGTCTCACTCCGGCTTCAAGCCTCAAGCTTCAAGCCCCAAGCCCTAGGCCCCAGGCCTCACGCCCCACGCCCATCCATGAAATCACTCACCGATATCTTCATCAAGAAACCCGTCCTCGCGGTCGTGGTCAACCTCATCATCCTCGCCGTCGGCTGGCGCTCCATCGGCGGGCTGCCCATCCGCCAGTACCCGCGCATCGAGTCCACCAAGATCCTCATCAACACCGTCTACATCGGCGCCTCCGCCGACACCATCCGCGGCTTCATCACCACCCCCATCGAGCGTGCCGTCTCCGCCATCGACGGCATCGACTACATCGAATCCTCCAGCACCGCGGGCGTCAGTTCCATCACCGTCTTCCTCCGCCTCAACCACAGCTCGAACGACGCCCTCGCCGAGATCAGCGCGCGCCTCAACCAGGTCCGCAGCGAACTCCCCGCCGAAGCAGAATCCCCCGCTATCGAAATCCAGCGCGCCGACCGACCCTTCGCCACCTTCTATCTCAGCTTCACCAGCGAGGAACTCGACCTCCAGCAGCTCACCGAGTACCTCTCCCGCGAAGTCCAGCCCGAACTCGCCACTCTCGAGGGCGTGCAGCGCTGCGGCGTGGAAGGTCCCCGCAACATCGCCATGCGCATCTGGCTCGACCAGACCAAGCTCACCGGTCTCGATGTCACCCCCTCCGAAATCTTCGACGCCCTCCGCCGCAACAACTACCTCGCCGCCGTCGGGCGCACCAAGGGCGCCGACGTCCAGGTCGACCTCCTGACTGACACCGACCTCCGCACACCGCAGGAGTTCGAGCAGCTCATCGTCCGCGAGAGCAACGGCTCCATCGTCCGGCTCCGCGACGTTGCCACCGTCGAACTCGGCAGCGAAGAGCCGATGGCCGAAGCCGGCTTCGATATCAAGCCCGCCATCTACCTCTCCGTCTGGCCCCTCCCCAGCGCCAACGAGCTCGATGTCGCCTCGCGCCTCCGCGCCGCCATGGACCGCATCCGCCCCGCCCTCCCCGCCAGCATCGACATGAAGCTCGCCTACGACGGCACCTACTACATGAGCAACGCGCTCAAGGAGATCGGCAAGACCCTTGCCGAGACCATCGGCATCGTCGCCCTCGTCGTCTTCCTCTTCATGGGATCGATCCGCACGGTCCTCGTCCCGCTCGTCGCCATCCCCATCTCCATCGTCGGCGCCTGCATCTTCATGGCCGCCCTCGGCTTCTCGCTCAACCTCCTCACCATCCTCGCCATCGTCCTCTGCGTCGGCCTCGTCGTCGACGACGCCATCGTCATGGTCGAGAACGTCGAACGCCACATCCGCGAGGGCAAGTCACGCATCGACGCCGCCCTCACCGGCGCGCACGAGCTTTTCGCGCCCGTCATCTCCATGACCATCACCCTCGCCGCCGTCTACGCGCCGATCGGCTTCCAGGGTGGGCTGACGGGCGTGCTCTTCAAGGAATTCGCCTTCACCCTCGCCGCCGCCGTCATCGTCTCGGGCGTCGTCGCCATCACCCTCTCGCCCGTCATGAGCGCCGCGCTCGTCCCCGCCCACGGCCGGGAGTCCCGCTTCACCCGCTTCGTCAACGCCATCTTCGACCGCGTCCGCAACGTCTATTCACGATTGCTCGACGTCACGCTGAATCTCCGCTGGACGCTCGCGATCGCCGCCCTCATCATCACTGCCGGCGCCGCGCCCCTCTACATGCTCTCGGGCAAGGAACTCGCGCCCACCGAAGACGAGGGCGGCATCTTCTTCGTCCTCCAGGCCGCGCCGGAATCCTCCCTCGACGCCACCCGCAAAGCCGCCACCCAGGTCGCCGCCAATCTCAAGCAGATCCCCGAAGCCAACTTCGTCTGGCGCGTCCTCATGTCCGCCTCCAACGGCTTCGGCGGCATGCAGGCCGTCCCCTGGAACGAGCGCCAGCGCACCTCGCAGCAACTCGTCCCCGAAGCCTTCATGCACGTCGCCTCCATCTCGGGCCTGCGCGCCTTCCCCGTCCTCCCGCCGCCCCTCCCCGGCGCGGGGCAGTTCGATGTCGAACTCATCATCACCAGCAGCCAGGAACACGCCGACATGGCCCCCATCGCCGGCGCGCTCGTCGGCGCCGCCTTCGGCAGCGGCAAGTTCCTCTACGCCGACACCGATCTCAAAATCGATCTCCCCCAGACCAAGATCATCATCGACCGCGAGCGCGTCGCGGACCTCGGCCTCGATCTCGCCGATGTCGGGCGCGACCTCGCCGTCATGCTCTCGGGCGGCTACGTCAACCGCTTCAACTACGAAGGCCGCAGCTACAAAGTCATCCCTCAGGTCGTCGACGCCAGCCGCGCCACCCCCGACGAAATCCTCCAGATGAAGGTCCGCGCCAAAGACGGCGGGCTCGTCAGCCTCTCATCCTTCGTCCGCCTCGAAACCACCGCCGCCCCCCGCACGCTCAGCCGCTTCCAGCAACGCAACAGCGTCAAGATCTACGGCGGCGCCGCCCCGGGCGTCACCAAAGCCGAAGCTCTCGACGCCCTCGAAACCGCCGCACTCACGATCCTCCCCCCCGGCTACACCATCGACTACGCCGGCGAATCACGCCAGATCCGCAAGGAGGGCGGCTCGCTCGCCCTCACCCTCGGCTTCGCGCTCGGGCTCATCTACCTCGTCCTCGCCGCCCAGTTCGGCAGTTTCCGCGACCCGCTCATCGTCCTCCTCGGCTCCGTCCCCCTCGCCATCACCGGCGCGCTCATCTTCACCTTTGTCGGCTTCACCACCATCAACATCTACTCGCAGGTCGGGCTTATCACCCTCGTCGGCCTCGTCGCCAAGAACGGCATCCTCATCGTCGAATTCGCCAACCACCTGCAAGAGCAGGGCCTCACCAAACTCGAAGCAACCAAGCAAGCCGCGCTCACGCGCTTCCGCCCCATCCTCATGACCAGCGTCGCCACCGTCATCGGCCACTTCCCCCTCGTCCTCGTCACCGGCGCCGGCGCGCTCTCCCGCAACAGCATCGGCATCGTCCTCGTCACCGGCATGGCCATCTCCACCGTCTTCACACTCCTCTTCGTCCCCTCCATCTACATGCTCATCGCGGGCACCCACAAGAAAGCCGAGAAGCCAGCGACCGACCACGACACCGTCCGCGTCCCCGCCCTTGCGCCCCTGCCGGCGTGATCGAAGCCCCGCAATAGCCCCTTCAGGCCGAGGGCCGCGGTGCGCCCGGGTGCCACCAGCCGCGGCAGCTCTGGGCCGCGCCCGGTGCCGCTCGCGCCCGACGCGCGCTACATCTCACGTCCAACTCTCGCACTCCGGCTTCCGACTTTCCTGGAGACTCACGACCGCGAGCGTCCCCAGCCGAATGACTCTCCGTGCCCGAGCGCCGAGACAACCCCCCGAATCAGACAACGGCTGACGCTCCCGCGCGGTTCGTTCGGCACGCGCGCATCTTCGCCGCGCTGACCCTCATCAGCCGCGTTCTCGGGCTCGCGCGCGATGCGCTCATCACCCGCGCCCTCGGCGTCGGCCCCGTCGCCACCGCCTTCAACATCGCGTTCCAGTTCCCCAACACCTTCCGCCGCCTGTTCGGCGAGGGCGCCCTCTCCGCCGCCTTCATCCCCGAGTACGCGCGCCTCGTGAAGGACAACCCCGCCCTCGCCGACCGATTCGCTTCTCTCACCGTCGGCGCGCTCACGCTCGGCCTCGGCGCGATCGTCGTGCTTAGCGAACTCGCGATCATCGCGCTGCTCGCGCTCGCCGACCTCCAGCCCGACGGCCGGCTCGCCATCACCTACCTCGCCGTCATGCTCCCCTTCATGCCGCTCGTCTGCACCACGGCGCTGCTGGGCGGCGCGCTGCAGACCCACGGCAAGTTCGCCGCTCAGGCCGGTGCGCCGATCGTCCTCAACCTCGCCATGATCGCCGTCGCATGGACGTGGGGATACCAGTTGAAGGCCGACGCCGCCCGCACCGCGTTCATGGTCAGCGCCGCAGTCCTGCTCGCCGGCGTGCTGCAGGTCGCGTGGTGCCTGTGGGATCTCCGCGGCGTGGTCCGCTGGACCCGCGCCTTCGACGGCGCTCGCGAGCCCGCGATGCGTATGCTCACGCGCATGGGCCCGATCGTCGTCGGCTTGGGAACCATCCAGTTCGCCACGCTCATCGAAAGCTGGCTCCTCGTCGGCTGGCCCATCAACGTGGGCCCGACGATCGCCGGGCACGCCTACCCGCTCGACGCCGCCGCCGGCGCGGTGCTGTACAACGCGCAGCGCCTGTACCAGTTCCCGCTGGGCGTCTTCGGCATCGCGCTCGCCACCGCCGTCTTCCCGCTGCTCGCGCGCCAGTCGGACGATCGCGCCGCCTTCGCGCACACGCTCCGCCGCGGCATCCGCCTCGCCCTCTTCATCGGCGTGCCCGCCACCGCCGGGCTGATCCTCGTCGCGCGCGAGCTGACGGCCGTCATCTATCTCGGCGGGCGCGTGACCAACGCCGACACCGCCAGCATGGCATGGGCGCTCACGATGTACAGCGCCGTCGTCGGCGCGTACTCGCTCACGCACGTCCTGACCCGCGCCTTCTACGCCAAGGGCGACACACGCTATCCCACACGCGTCAGCATCATCACTGTCGTGCTGGGACTCGCACTGGGCGCGGTGCTGATGTGGTTCATGCGCGAGGGCGGCCTCGCGCTGGCGGCGTCGCTCGCCGCCGCCGCCCAGCTCGCGCTCCTCGCCCGCCGAGCGCACGCGACCCTCGGCGACGACCACCCGCTCTTCGACTCTGCCGTCCAGCGCGCTATAGGGCGAATCGCCCTCGCCACTCTCGTCATGTCGGCGGCGGTCTTCGGCGCGAAGCTCGCGATCGACGCCGCACTCGGTCCGGCGGAACTCTGGCGCCACTTCGCGCTGCGGCTCGGCGCGCTCACCATTCTCGGTGCCGCGGTCTACGCCGCCGTCAGCCGCCTGCTCTGCCGCGAGGAATGGCGATGGGCGCTGGAGCGCGGGCAATGAGTTTGCCGCGCGAGTTGCCGGACTCGGGGCACGTTCAGAGCAGCGTGCCCCGGCACCCCCGTCGGCAGTTGCAGAACGGTGATCCGATGCCCGATACAGAGAAGATGCCGCACGCCCGAATCAGCAAGTTCACCGCCAACGCCGCGCGCCGGCTCATGGTCATCGCGGGCATCGCGGGCGCGGCGTGGCATCTCCCCGCCTGCTCCGCCGTCGAATCCTTCGGCGACGACGTGTCCCGCCTCGGCACCGCCGGGCGGCAATGGATCGCCGACGTCGGCGGCGATGATCCGCGCGTCGACAGCGACTATTAGCCCGCCGATCCGCCCCCGACCCCCGGAACCGCCGGCCCGAATAAACTCCCGTGCCATCCCGGCCGATGCTGGTGTGTGGCCGAATGTCCGCCGAACGCTTGTCGTGCGCGCGCCATTCGTTTGAACCCACAGGTGCCGCGCCTGTGCGTCTGTGTTCTGTAATTCGCCGAAAGGGCCCGCTCGATGCTCCACGCCGGTCAAGCACGGATCCGCAGCTTCAGAGTGGTGCCCGACCTGCCCCCGCCGCTCGCGCCGCTCTATGAGATTGCGCACAACCTTTGGTGGACGTGGGTGCCCGAGGCGATCGACCTCTTCAAGCGCCTCGACCGCGACCTGTGGAACGAGACGCACCACAACCCGGTGAAGCTGCTCGGCACGGTGCGCCAGGAAGTCCTCGACCGCGCCGCCGCCGATCAGAGCTACCTGCACGCGCTGAACATGGTCCACGCCGCGTTCCGCGAGCACACCCAGCGCCAGAGCTGGTTCCACCGCCAGTTCCCCCATCTCGTCGGCGCGGCGTCGCCCGATGACACGCAGTTCCGCGGCCCCGGCGACACCTCCGACGGTGGGATGCGCATCGCGTACTTCTGCGCCGAGTTCGGCATCACCGAGTGCTTCCAAATCTACTCGGGCGGGCTCGGCTGCCTGGCGGGCGATCACCTGAAATCCGCCAGCGAGATGGGCGTCCCGCTCTGCGCCGTCGGTCTGCTCTACCGCTGCGGCTACTTCCACCAGTACCTCAACGCCGACGGCTGGCAGCAGGAAACGTACCCCGACCTCGACTTCCCGAACCAGCCCGTCCGCCGACTGATCGACCCCGCGACGGGCGAGCAGTACCGCGTGCATGTCGAGCTGATGGGGCGCACCGTGACCATCGGTGTGTGGCGCTGCGATGTCGGGCGCATCCCCGTCTACCTGCTCGACACCAACTTCCCCGAGAACAAGCGCGAAGACCGCGACATCACCCGCACGCTCTACGGCGGGGACATCGAAACCCGCATCCAGCAGGAGATCGTCCTGGGCATCGGCGGCATGCGCGCCCTCGAAAAGGTCGGCGAGAAACCAAACGTCTTCCACATCAACGAGGGGCACGCCGCGTTCCTCGCGCTCGAGCGCATCTCGCGTTTCCGCGAGCGCTACGGGCTCGACTTTGAACCCGCGCGTCAGGCCGCCGCCGCCGCCCACGTCTTCACCACGCACACGCCCGTCCCCGCCGGCATCGACCGCTTCTCGCCCGAGCTGATCGAGCGCTACCTGCCCAGCATGGCGCACCGGCTCGGGCTTGATCTCGAAGGGCTGCTCGGGCTTGGGCGCGGCAACCCCTTCGACCGCGCCGAGTCCTTCTCAATGGCGGTGCTCGCGCTGCGGACCAGCAACCACTGCAACGGTGTCAGCCGCCTGCACGGCGAGGTCAGCCGCAACATGTGGCAGAACATCTGGCCGGGCGTCCCCGAGCCGGAAGTGCCGATCGAGCACGTGACCAACGGCGTTCACCCGCGCTCGTGGATCAGCCCCGCGTTGATGAAGCTCTTCGACCGCTACGTCGGGCCCGAGTGGCTGATCGACCCGGGCGATGAGGCGCACTGGCGCCGCGTGAACGACATCCCCGACGAGGAACTCTGGCGCACGCACGAGCGCCAGCGCGAGAAGCTCATCACCTGGTGCCGAAGGAAGATCCGCAAGCAGCTCCGCGCCCGCGGCATGGGGCACGAGGAGTGCGAGCGCGCCGCGAGCGTCCTCTCGCCCGACATCTTCACCATCGGCTTCGCCCGCCGCTTCGCCACCTACAAGCGCGGCACGCTCATCATGCAGGACGCCGAGCGCCTCCGCGCGCTCTTCAACAACACCGAGCAGCCAATCCAGCTCCTGATCGCCGGCAAATCGCACCCCGCGGACGGCTCGGGCAAGGAGCTGATCCGGGAGATCGTGAAGCTCGCCGCCGAGCACGATCATCTGAACCGCATCGTGTTCCTCGAGGACTACGACATCGACGTCGCCCGCCGGCTCGTGCAGGGCTGCGACATCTGGCTCAACACGCCCAAGCGCGGCATGGAAGCGAGCGGCACCAGCGGCATGAAGGCGGCGATGAACGGTGTCGTTAACGTCTCAATCCTCGACGGCTGGTGGGACGAGGCGTACACCCCCGCCGTCGGCTACGCCATCGGCAAAGGCGAGATGTACGACGACGACAAGGCGCGCAACGCCATCGAGAGCCGCGCGCTCTACGACCTGCTCGAACGCCAGATCCTCCCCGAGTTCTACGACCGCGATGAGAGCGGCCTGCCGCGCAAGTGGGTCCACCGCATGAAAGCCAGTATTCGCGAACTCTCGCCGCGCTTCAGCACGTCGCGCATGCTCGCCGACTACGCGGAGCAGGCGTACGTCGTCGCCCACGGCACGGCTCACTCGCTCGCCGCGAACAACTTCAAGCACGCGAGGGAACTCGCGGACCACATCCACAAGTTCCACCACGAGTGGCCGCATGTGTCCGTGCGTCATGTCGAAGCGGACGTCGGCGCCAGCGTGCGTGTCCGCTCGCCCGTGCACGTGCACGCGGAAGTCCACCTTGGCGGTTTATCGCCCGAGCTCGTGAAAGTGCAGCTCTATTGGGGCGAAGTCACGAGTCTGGGCGATCTGGTGCAGGGATCGACAACCGAGATGCACCCCGCCCCCGACCAGCCGCGATCGCACGAGGGCACCTTCCATTTCGTGGGTGAGTTCAAGGCCCACGGCTCGGGCCGTCGCGGGTTCACGGTGCGCGTTGTGCCGCGCGATGATCGATTGGTCGGCACGCTCACGCCCGGCCTGATCGCGTGGAACCAGGCGGACTACGTCACCCGCGCGCAGTTGTCGGAGGGATCCTCCGGCACGTCGGACGTGGCGCTCGCGCGGCCGGGGGCGCGGTGAGGCTTGAGGCGTGGGGCTTGGGGTTTGAGATTTGAGATTTGAGATTTGAGATTTGCAATTCGAGATTTGTAATTTGAGATCTCAGATCTGAAGCAGCCAAGCCGGTGTGCCGCTGACCCGCTCCTCGGATCAGTGCCGTGAGTTGCCGAGCGCGCGTACACTCCCGCGCGTGAACGTGGATTCGGTTCTATCAATCATGGCCTGGCCCAACGCGGCGGCGGCGTGGATCGCGCTGCCTGTGGTCATTTCCGGCGTGCTCGCGGTGTTCTTGCGCTGGGCGCGCGTGCCTGGCGGGCGGCATGGGGCGGCGTGCATCGCGGGCTTGGTCGCCGGGTTGCTGCTCGGGCCGAGCATCTTCGGGCGCGCGTTCCCCGGCGCGCACCAGCGGCTGTTCGTGGGCGGCGTCACGGAACGCGAATCGCTCGAACGCCTGCTGGCGCGCCAGCGCGCGGATCTGACGGCGATGCGCGCCGCCGACATCACTCTTGTGGCGATCGAAGAAGCCCTCCAGCACCACGCCATCGAACGTGCCCCGCTCGACGCAAAGCTCGAAACCGCGCGTGCGGAGTTCGCGCAGCCCCAGCGATGGCTCGCGACGGGCGCTGTCGCGCTGGCGGCGTTCGGCGCGGCGATCGGCGCGCTGCCGTTGACGCGGCGCGCGATCGTGCGCGTGCAAGACGAACTGGTGATCGAGCGGGGCAAGCCGATGCTGGCAGGGATCATCGGCGCGCTCATCGTCGCAATTCCACCCGTGTTGATCGTCGCGGGCATCCCCGCGCTCGGTTCCGCCGTCGGCGGCACGCGCCCGGCGTGGGCCGGCGCGCTCGGCATCGGTGTCATCTTCAGCATCGCCGTGCTGCCGGCGGCGCAGCGTCCCGCGGCGTGGCTCGCGTCGGCGAGCGCCGCTGCTGCGGCGTGTGTCGCGGGTGCGGCGGCGGGGGGTTCCATCCTCATCACGGCCGTCGTTCTCGGTGCGGCGTGGGTTGGCCTGATGCTCCCGATCGGCCTGCCGAGCCAGCCGCGGCGCTCGGCGCGCCGGCTCGCTTCCATCGCGTTGTGGGCGGTGATCGTGCCGATGCTCGTCTGCTTCGGCGCGATGCGGGCCGACGTACATGAGCTCGCGGCCAGTTGGAGGTTCTGGGCGCTCGCGAGCCTCGCGCTGCTCTTCGCGAGCGACGGGCGATGGTTCGCCGCGTGGCTCGGGTGGCGGCTGGTTGGCACGCCGCGCTCGGCGGGGCGATGGACCCGCGCGGCGGCGAGCCTGCCCCCCGGCGCCGGCGCGTCGATGATCGGCGCGGCGCTCGCGCTCGAACACGCCGGCGCGGTGAGCGAGTACGTGCTGCTGCCGGCGGCGATCGGCGCGGTCGCCATCGAAGTGACGCGCGGGCTGCGCGATTGGCTGGCGGGGGTGCTGGATGCGGGGGATGAATCGGGGCGCGATATGTGAGCGCATTGCGCGCGGCTCGATCGTCGGCGAGCCTCACCAGTCACGCCCCAGAGCAGACGTGACCGGTGGACCCGAGAAATGGTGACCGGTCGCACTGCAGTCGGTCAGAGCAGCGCCTGCGGTGGCACGGCGGACTGCGCGGCGCGTTGCTGCGCGGTGTCCGCCGCTTATTGTTCCTTGTCGGCGGGCTTCTCTTCGATCAGCCCGAGTTGGCGGTACTTCTCGCGGTACTTCTCGTTCAGCGCTTTTTGCTTGTCGGTGAGGTCGAGCTCGCGGCCGTCGATGAAGGCCATCTTCACCTGCGTCGTGATTTCGAGCGGGTCGCCATCGGTGACGATGATCGTGGCGGACCGGCCCATCTCGATCGAGCCGTATTTGTCGGCGATGCCGAGAATCTCGGCGGGGGCGAGCGTGATGGAGCGGAGCGCGACCTTGGGATCAAGCCCGTGCGCGACGGCGATGGCGGCGTGGTACGGCAGGTTGCGCTCGTGCGGCGTCTCGAACCCGCCGCCGACCGACGCGAGGCACCACTTCACGCCCAGCGCTTCGAGCCGCGCGGGGAGCGTGTAGGGATCGTCGTAGGGCGAGTCGCCGCGGCGGGGCTGCACAAACGTGCCGGTGATGATGACGGGGATATCGTGCTTCTTCAGCAGCTCGGCGGCGAGGGGCGCGTCCTCGCCGCCCACGATCACGAGCTTGAGGTTCTTCTCCACGCCCCACGCGATCGCCGACTGGATCTGGTCGATGCGCCCGGCGCGGACGAAGACCGGGGCTTTGCGTTCAAGCACCGCGCGCATCGCTTCCCAGCGCAGGTCCGCGGGGATCGAAGGGTCGGCGGCGCGCGACTTCATGTACGCGGCGGCGGCGGTGAAGGCGTCATCGATCTGCTGGCGCGCCTTGCGCGCGTCGTCGATCTGCTCTTCCTCGCTGCGCGTCATCCACCACGCGGTGACGGGGCGGAGGCTGGGCCAGTTGACGACCATGCCCGCGTCGTCGCGGACTGCCATGTCTTCCCAGGTCCAGCCGTCGAGCCGGATGACGCCCGCGCGACCGGGGATCGAGCCGCCCGTGGGCATGACCGCGCAGATGAGCACGCCGTTGCTGCGCGTGACTGGGATAACGGTCGAATCGGGGTTGACGGCGACGACGGCGCGGACCTCGGGGGTCGCGTCGCCCGTCTCGTCGTAGTCGAGCGTGGCTCGCGCGGCGTTGATTTCGGTGAGGCCCATCACGGTGTTCGCGCCGATGAGTCCGGGGTACACGTGCATGCCGCTGACATCGACGATGGTCGTGCCCGAGGGGATCGATCCCGTGCCGCCCGCGCCGACGGAGGTGATCACGCCCTTGTCGAAGATCACCGTGCCCTTCTCGATCGTCGAGCCGGCGACGGTGTGGATGGTGGCGTTGGTGATCGCGATCGGCGCGCTCTGCGGCGGGGCTTTCTTCACCAAGTCCTGCGCGGAAGCGCCCGCGCTCACGGCAAGCACGCACGCGGCCGACATCATCAAGCGGCTGAGTATGGAGCGAGTCATGAAGCGTCCTTGTTTGTGTTCGAACCGATGCCCGATCCCGAATCCCGATTTATTCTTCTCTTCACTCGATGCCTTGATGGCTCGATGCCTTGATGCCTTCCGCCGTCACTCCTGACTCAATAGGCAATTCAGCGAGCAGCCGCAATCGCCCGGGCCGGAGCGGAAGGGGTCGAAGCCGTTGCGGATCATCCAGGTGAAGTGTTGTTCGAGGCGCTTGGCGAATTCGGCGTCGGCGAGTTCCTCGCTGGTGCGGCCGTCGCCGGCGGGGGCGAAGAAGCGGCCGCGCCCCCCGGTGTTCGAGTCGGCGCGCGAATCATCGAAGCCCATCGGCGGCTGGTTGCGCGGCGGGAATGAGTCTTGTGCGGAGTCGGCTCGGCGCGGTTGATTGCCGCCGCCCTCGCCGCGTCCGCCGCCGGATTTATCGGCGAGCGCTTTCTGGATCAGGCGCTGGCGCTCTTTGGTGATCCTCGCGCGGATTTCGGCGTCTTTCTTCAGCGAGAAGTATTCGCGCCCGTCGATGTACGTCGCTTCGCAGCGCGAGAACGTGCTGAGCGGGTCGCCCGACCAGATCACAAAGTCGGCGTCTTTTCCCATTTCGAGCGAACCGGTGCGGTCGTCGATCATCAGCTGCTTTGCGGGATTCAGCGTGACGAACTTGAGCGCCTCTTCGCGCGGCACGCCGCCGTACTTCACGGCTTTCGCCGCTTCGGTGTTCATGCGCCGCGCGAGTTCGTCCGAGTCGCTATTGAACGAGACGGGGATGCCCACGTCGTGCATGATCGCGCCGTTGTGCGGGATTGCGTCGAAGACTTCCCACTTGTACGCCCACCAGTCGCTGAAGCTGGAGCCGCCGATGGCGTGGTCCTTGATCGCTTCGGCGACCTTGTACCCCTCGAGCACGTGCTGGAAGGTGCCGATACGGAAGCCGAAGTCCTTCGCCACGCGGCAGAGCATGAGGATTTCGTCTTGGCGGTAGCTGTGGCAGTGGATGAGGCGTTGGTCTTGCAGAATCTCCCACAGCGCTTCGAGTTCGAGATCGCGCCGCGGCATGGCGGCGGCCTTCTTGTCCGCGTCGCCGAGCGTGTTCCACTTCTCCCACGCGCCGCCGTACTCCTTCGCGGCGGTGAAGCGGTCGCGGATGAAGGTCTCGACGCCCATGCGCGTCTGCGGGTAGCGCGCCGGCGTCGGGCGCGAATCCCAGTTGGAGCCTTTCACGTTCTCGCCGAGGGCGAACTTGATGCCGCCGATCGCGCCCTGCACGCGCATCTCGTCGGGGTGTTTCACGCCCCAGCGCAGCTTGACGACGGAGTTCTGCCCGCCGATGGGGTTCGCTGAGCCGTGGAGTTGGTTCGCGCCGGTCAGCCCGCCGGCGAGTTCGCGGTAGAAGCCCACGGCGTCGGGGTTGATGACATCAAAGATGCGCACCTCGCTGGTGCAGGCGTGGGTGCCCTCGTTCACTCCGCCCGAGATTCCGGTGTGCGAGTGGCAATCGATGAGGCCCGGCGTGATGTGCTTACCTTTCGCGTCGATGACGAGAGTGCCGTCGGGCAAGCCTCGCGGCGCGCCGCCGGGCCCGAGCGAATCGATCTTGCCGTCAACGACGAGCATCCAGCCGTTCTCGATGTTGCCCTGCGGGCCGCTGGTCCAGATGGTGGCGTTGGTGACGACGAGCGTCTTCTGCTCGGGCAGCGCGTCGTAGGCGTAGGGCCCGAAGGGGTAGCCGAGCTTCTCGGGGATGTCGGTGGGGGCGGCGTCGTCTTCCTCGTTGTCCTTCGTGTCGCCGTTGTCCTTCTTCTCGGCGTCATCCTTTTTGTCACCTTCTTCACTTCCGTCCTCCGCCTTCCGCCCTTCCGCCTTCTCTTCAGGCGTGCCGGGGAGGCGCTCGGCGGTCCATGAGAAATCGGTGCCGTCGGGGAGAGTGGCGTGCCCCGTGAGCGTGTTCTTCTCGATCACGCCGCTGACGGTGACGGCGCCTTTCGCGTCCTTCTCGCCGATGGCGCTGGCGTCGAGAATGAAGTTGATGCGGTTCTCGACGATGGAGACGGAGCGGGCCTTGGCGTTCTTCGGCTTGCGCGGCTTGTCGCGCTTCTCTTCCTTGTTCTCTTCCTTCGGCGCGTCTTCCTTCGCGGCAGCGTCTTTCTTCTCGTCCGCCGCGGGCTCGTCCTTCGGGCCGCCGGCGCGCTCGAATCCGATGTCGTTTTTCTTGCCGATCTTGAGGGTGCCGGTCACGCCGCCGATCACTTCGGGGACTCGGAAGTTCGCGTTCCACGAGCCTTCGAGGTCGTTCTCGGGCGCGGCTTTGATCTCGTACCGTTGCCCATCAACCCACACATCGCGGATCTCGCGTTCCTTGTCGAAGAGCGTGCCCTTAACGACCACGAGATTGGCGATCTTCCCAGGCGCGACGGTGCCCGCGCGGTCCGCGATGCCGAGGATGCTCGCGGGGGTGGTGGTGAGCATCGCGAGGGCTTGATCTTCGGTCACGCCGTGCTTGATCGCTTTGCGAAGGTTGCCCCAGAAGTCCTGCCCGCGCGCGAGCTTGCTGGAGGTGAGCGCGACGGTCGCGCCCGCGGCGGCGAGCCGGCGCAGGTTGGTGGGCGATTGCTCCCACGACATCAGCTCGGAAAGATCGACCGCTTCGCGGTCGGCTTCGGTGGCTACTTTGGGTTTCTCCGCCATGGTCGGCGGAATGATGAGCGGCACCTTCAACTCGACGATCGGCTCAAGACGCTGGTACTCATTGCCCGAGCCGACCAGAACGAACTTGCGCTTCGCTTCTTCGCTGATCTTGGCGGCGCGGAGCGCGTCGAGTTCGTCGCCCACGTCCCACAGCAGCGGCAGGTCCTCGCTCAGGGACGCGAGCGCATCATTCGGCGCGGGGCGCTCGTGCTTAGCCGGCTCCGCGCGGTGTATCGACCACGCGCGGGTGTACCACCCTGAGTCCATCAAGGTCTGCCGAATGAGGGCGACCGCGCCCATCTTGGACCCGGGGTATCGCTCGCCGCCGGCGGCTCCTCCACCCCCGCGGCCACCACCGCCGCCCGCGTCGAGCGACACAACATGGAACACTCGGCGCACGAGCATGCGGGCGGCTTCGGGCGCGCCGTCGGATTGTTCACGAGTGAAGACGATGGCGGCCGCGCCACGGAAGTGCCCGTCATTGGGGGCGACGCCCGCGATGCCCACGCCGCCCGAGCGGAGCTTCTTGCGCGCATCGGCGGAAAGTCCCCCGCCGTCGAGCGCGGAACGTTGCGCCATCACGCGCGGGTTCCAGTGCGCGCCCTCGGCGGAGGCGTCGGGCTTCGGCGCGTCGACTGTCGCGTAGGGTTCGATCAGCCCGGCGTAGATGGTCAGCCCGGTGGCGTCCCAAACGCGCGCGCCGTCGGGCGCGCGGGCGCCGGCGGCCACGGATTCGATCACGCCGCGGCGGATCACGATCGTCGCGTCGTCGATCTTCTTCCCCGGTTCGGGGATCAGCGTCGCGTGCATGATCGCGTGCCAGCCGGGGTCGGGGCGCTTGACGGCGTTGACCGGCGCGGTCGGCTGCGCGAACGAGGTCATCGCCGCAAGGGAGAGGATGAAGGGAAGAGCGACGAGCGGCGCGATTCGCGTTAGAACGAAGCGCGCGCGGGTCATCGCGACGGGGAGCTGCCGCTGGAGCATGGGCCACAGCGTAACGGCGCGGGGCGGGGCGTGCCGGGGCCGGCGTCGGCGTATTGACGCTGGTCGATAGCCGGGTTAGTTGCCGCCCTGGCGGATGTCGTCCAGTTCTTTGCGGCGTTCCCCGTCGATTGGGAGCACGCGATCCGGGAGAATGAACATGGGGTCGGTCTGACGCTTGAGCTCGCTGTTGTAGTACGCGTAGTCGTACTTTGACATGCCATCGGGCTTTCGGCCACGGTCCAGGAAGATGCCGTCGGGCCCGGCGGAGTGGACGAGGTATTCACCGATCGGCGTGCCGGGGTACGGCGGATCGGAGCCGGGGATGGGGAACGCGGGCGCGCCGAGCAGCGCGTTCATCGTCAGGAGGCGGTTCGGAGCTCCGTTTTGGTCGCCGAGCATGCTCTGCTGCGTCTGGCTGCTTGTCGACAGCAGCGACGCATTGGCCTGCCAATAGAACCAGGCGCCGGTGACCGCGCCGCTGCCGGGGCGGAGCATCGGGATGGTCGAGTTCGAATCGATGCCAGCGAACTGCCAGCCGCTGCCGGCGGCGTCGTTCTTCATCCACAGAATCAGCGGCTTGTCCCAGGCGTCAACGATGTCGGGGATCGCCGCACTGTCGGACAAGGTCGAGACTTGCTCGGTGGATGTGGCTCGCCGGATATAGGCGCTCGCGACCGAAAGATACGCGCCCTTTCCCTCCACCGCACCCTGCAGTGTCGCCATCTTCACGGTGTCGATCTTGAATCGGCGCCCGGCGACCGTGATATCGGCGATGGTCGGATCGGTGCGCGTGCTTGATGCCGGTTCCAGCCCGCCGGCCAGCTCGACCAGCGCGTTCTCCATCTGAGTGAAGCCGGCTGGGTTGTTCATGTCCGCCATCTCCGTGACGGAGAGGTACCCCGGTAGTCGGCGATTGTCGGTGCGGAACTGCGCGATCGCGCCGTTCACGTTCACCTGCACCGTGCTGGTGGTGGCTTTGCGCGCATTCGCCCGGGCCGCGCCCACCGCCGGCAGCAGCAGCCCGACGAGGACCGCGATAATGCCAACCACCACCAACAGCTCGACGAGCGTGAAGCCGGGCGCGCTCAGGGACGGCGTGAGGCGTCGCGTGAATGTGCCGTGGGTCATCGAAGGCTCCGAAGTGGGCGTGCGGCGTCTGGTCTTCCGAACAAAGCACAACCGTGCCAGCGAGGCATTGTAGGCGGAGACCTCAAGCTGATTCGGAAGCGGGGACGCGGGGGTTCCAGCCAAGGGGCGGAACGGGAGAAACCAGCCGCTTCAGCCCCTATGAAACGCCCCGCGCAGACGGCGGACCGGCGGGCTGTTCTCGTCCGTGAAATCATCCACCGAGCGCAAGGGAGTCAGCCCGGCGGTGCCCATCACATCCGTCAGTTCCTTTGCCGTGAAGGGGAATGGCGGGCCGTCTGTCGTCGAAAGCGGGACCGATTCATCGCGCCCGCGCGCGATCGCGAGCAGCACGCCGCGCGGCGAGAGCAAGCGCGACATCCCCGCCGCAAGCTCATGCCGGTGCGCCGGCGGCAGCGATTGCAGCGTGTGGATCTCAACGATGAAGTCGAAGCGATGGACGAGTCGCGTGGGCGGGTCGATCGCGTCCGCCTGCATGAAGATGTCGGCGTGCTCCGGATGAAGGCGCTGGGCCCACTCGATGGCGCTCGGGCAGGCGTCAAACGCAGTCACGTCATAGCCACGCTCGGCGAGTTCGCACGCATCTTCACCCAACCCGCAACCGACGACTGCGACCCGCGCGCCGGGACGGATCAACCCCGGACCGACTGCATTGAGCCACGAAACCATGAACGGGCACGGCTGCCGATGCGCCCACGGGATCAGGTCGATGTTGCCGGCGGCGTCGCGGTAGATGCCGTCAAACTTCTCGATCCACTGATTGATCTCGGGCGATCGCGAAACGCCGATGGTGGAATCACCCAAGCGCGAGTCGCTGAGCGCGGGCGAAATGCGGAGGGTCTGTTGCTCGGGCAGCGTGGTGCTCGCCATGGCCGAACTCCTCTTCTGCGCCGCAGCGCGGAGGGGACCTTGAGGCACCGGCGCGGCAATCAGCGGCGTCGGTCGTCGCGCGGGCGGCGGTGCAGGAATCCGCGCCCACGACGAATCCCCATATTGTCACGATCGGGCGGTGTAAAGTCCAGAACTCCTCTCGAAGTATCGGGCAATCACTACCGCCTGATCCAGCGGAGAATCCGCTGGTTCGGGGATCGCCGATCGCAGGCAACCGCTCCGGATTGGCGGAAAACACGCCCGAATGCCGAAGTAAGCGAGTCCTAAGTCGCGCAGTGTTTGCGCTGGTCGGCGGAGGCGAAAATGGACCGATGGCTCGCGGTGTTCCTCGGGGCGGGGTTCGGGGGTGTGCTGCGCTTCTCCGTGGGAGGACTGTTCGCTGGCGGCGGGGCGGGTCAGCCTGGCGCGTTCCCGGTCGGTACTTTGGTGGTCAATGTCACGGGCTGCCTGGCGATCGGCGTGCTGGCGTCGATGCTGACGAGTGAGCCGTGGAAGTTGTTCCTGATGGTCGGCGTGCTGGGCGGGTACACAACGTTCTCGGCGTTCGGGCGCGAGACGATCGAGTTGATCTCGCGCGGCGAAGTCGGCCGGGCGGCGGTCTATGTGGTGTTGAGCAATGCGCTCGGGCTGGCGGCGGTGTGGGCGGGGATGATCGGCGCCGCGCGGTTTGTGGCGTCGAAGCCCTGAATAAACAGTCGGAAGGCGGAAGAGCGGAAGTCGGAAGCGTTGAATTCGAAGCACCCGCGCCCGCGCACGCCGATAGTCTTGTTCCTTGTGTCTGCCTGATGCCTGATGCCCAGTGTCTACTTCAATGCCCGATGCCTCTCCCCAATCTCCCCTGGTTCTCGTGCTCGCCGGCGGGCCGGATGCGGAGCGCGAGGTGTCGCTGCTGTCCTCGGCGGCGATCGCCGAGGGGCTGCGCGCCAGCGGGCGGTACCGCGTGAACTACCAGGTCATCGGTCGGCTGACAGCCGCCGAGCTGCGCGGGCTGGAGGGGGATGTCGTGTGGCCCGCGCTACACGGGCAATGGGGTGAGGGTGGGCCGGCGCAGGACCTGCTCGAAGCCAATGGTCGGGCGTATGTCGGCTGCCGCCCGCGCGCGGCACGGTTGGCGATGGACAAGGTGGCGTCGAAGTTCCTGGCTCAGGCGGTCGGCGCGAACTGCACCACGACCGCGGTGCTCAACCCCGCCGAGGATGGCTGTCCGCTCGCGTTCCCGGTGGTGCTGAAGCCGATCTTCGAAGGCTCCACGATCGGGCTGCACGTCGTGAAATCCGCCGCGGAGTGGCCCCGGGCCCGCTCGGCGGCGATCGAGACCGGCAAGCCGTACATGATCGAGCCGTTTATCAAGGGGACCGAACTGACGGCCGGGATGGTCGCGGCGTGGGGGACGCCGGCGCAAGCTGGAGCCTCGAAGCTTGAAGCTGAGAGCCAGAAACTGGAAGCCTTGCCCTTGATCCGCATCACGCCGGCCGAGGGGTTGTACGACTACGAGGCGAAATACACCCGCGAGGACACGCGATATGAGGTGAACCCCTCCCTGCCGGCGGGGGTCACAGAGCACATCGGGCAGGTCACGGGCCGGCTGGCGGCGGCGATGGATATCCGGCATCTTTGCAGGGCCGACTTCATCCTTGACGATCAACACAAGGCATGGTTTCTTGAAGTCAACACCATGCCGGGCTTCACGAGCCATTCGCTCGTCCCCAAGGCGGCGCGCCACGCCGGGCTGGAGATGCCCGAGCTGTGCGCCCACCTTGTGGACCGGGCGCTCGCGGAGCGGCGGTCGTCGTCGGAAGAGTGATCCGTGCCGAAGAACAACACCAGCGGCAAACCATCGCGGGGAGTCTTCAAGCGGCTGTGGCCCTTCGGTCGTGGTGCGCGCCCCGACAAGCCCGCCCGGGAGGCGCGCGAGCCGAACCCGAATCTCCAGTCCGCGATCACGATGGCGGGGCACATCGTCACCGGCGTCCTCGTCGTCACCATCCTCGGTGCCTCCGTGCTGGCGCACCGTCCACTCGAGCGGTACGTCGCGGGCATCCGTTCGCAGCCGCCGAAGTTGCAGTTCGAATGGCCCAGCGCGCGCGACCCGCGCACCGGCAAAACCGAGGTGTGGCTCCCCGGCGCGGTGCAGGTCGAACTCATGCAGATCGCCAGCGCGACTCTGACGCCCGACCCCTTCGACCGCGAGGCGCTCGACCGCGTGCGCGCCCGGCTGGAATCGACCGGTTGGCTCAAGAGCATCACCATGCTGCGGCGCGAGCCGGGCGGCGTGGTGCGCATCGCGGGCGACTGGCGCGCGCCGGCCGCCGTGGTGAAGCAGGGGCGCGAGGCGTATCTCGTGGCACGCGGCGGGGAACTCCTGCAACTCCCCAAGAACACGCCGCTGAAGCCCGGCGCGCTCTTCGCCGTGCATAACCCCTTCGCCGACCCGCCCACCGACCCGCGCACCGGCAAGCTCATCTTCGGCAAGGCGTGGCCCGGCGGCGATGTCCAGGCCGCGATCAATCTTCTTGCGAATCTCCATGACATCCCCGGCTCATCCCAGATCGCGGGCGTCGACCTCGCGGGCTACATGAAGAGCGGCAAGCTCGTCATCGTCACCGATCACGACACGCGCATCGTCTGGGGCAGCGCCATCGATGAAACTGTGCCAGGCGAAGTGAAGCCTGAGGTCAAGAAGGCGCGCCTCATCGAGTTCGTCAAGACGAACGGCCGGATCGACGCGGGGCAGCGCCGCATCGAGGTGTACTCGCAGCGCCCCTTCGTCGATGAGACGGCGGCGGCGACCGACGCGCTCGAAGGCGGGGCGTGAGCGGCTGGAAAAAACTCTTCGGCGTGACGTGGGTCCCCGAGTGGTCGGTGCGCGGGGCGGATGATCCGTGGGCGCACCGCAAGGGCGAGCCCCGGGTCTTCGCCCTGCTCTGGTGTATGTACCTGATGGCGGCGGCGCTACTGACGCTGTTCGCGGTGCGGAGCGTCGGGCCGGCGAGCGCGGAGCAGTACCGCTACGGCGGGCTGGCGATGCTGGCGCTCTCGGCGTTCGGCGCGGTGGGGGTGGCGCCACTGGTGCGTCTCAGCCAATCGCCCCCTGAGAAACCGGTGCGCGCGGCGATCATTGATTGGCTGATCGTCATCACACCGCTGAACGCGGTCGTGTGGCCCATGCCCGCGCTCACGCGCTGGCCCTTCGAGGTGACGGCGGCGCTGCTGCTGATGCTCGCGGCGTGGAGCTTCGCGGCGGCGGGCGTGGTCGCGTGGGGCGCTTCGCCGGCACGCGGGGCTTTGGGGCGCGTCATCGCGGCTGGGGTGTGTTTGATGTTTCTCTTCGGCGCGCCGGTGATGTGGTTTGTGCTGGCGCGCGGCACGGGTGGCGAGGCGCCACCCATGTCACCCGGCGTGTGGGGCTTCGGCTCGCCACTGACGGCGGGGCTGGCGATCGTCAATGCGCCGAGCGGGCTGACGCCCGTGATGAGCCGGGCGGAGTGGTGGATGTGCGCCTTGCCGGCGGGGTTGGGCGTGCCGTGGATCTTCGCCGCGAGAAGGGCGTGAGGCGGGAGGGCGGAAGTTGGACGTGGGGACGGGAGGAGGGAGTAGACAAGGCAGGAGCACCAATCGCCCAGAGCCGCGATTGGTGGCACCCCGGCCCCCGGAGTTGCGAGACTGGCGGAGGGCCGCGTGCGGCGTGCGGCTCGCTTTGGGGCGGGTGATTGGATAGAGTTTGGTGATCCCTGACGCCGGATTTGAGGCCGTGGCTTTCGCCACGGCTTCGCTGTTCTGGCGGGATGACCGGTTGCACGCGCTTGCACGAGCGTTCGCTGAGAAGGATCGATCGATGGAACTGCTGACCGCGGAAGAAAAAGCGAAGCTGGAAGCCCGTTTAGCGGAGTTGAAATCCCGCCGCCCGATGATGGCGTCGCGGATCGCGGAGGCCCGCGCGCTGGGCGACCTGAAAGAGAACGCCGACTACCACGCCGCCCGCGAGGATCAGGCGATGGAGGAGGCGGAGATCCGCGGGCTCGAAGAGCGGCTGGCCAAGGTGCGGGTGGTCGAAAAGGGCGCGATGGGCGCGGACGTGGTGTTCATCGGCGCGACGGTGAAACTGCGCGAGCTCGATTCGGGCGACGAGGAGATGTACCGGCTGGTCGGCGAAGCCACCGGCGCGGTGTCGCTGGAGATCGTGGAAGTGACCGCGAGCAGCCCGATGGGCGAAGCGCTCATGAAAGCGCGCGTGGGCGAGACGATCCGCGTGGATGCGCCGCGCAAGGTGATGCGGTTTGAGGTGGTTGAGATTCTGTGACGTGCCGCCGATGACGCGCGGGGATTGACGTGCCACCGAGGAGTCTGCTTTGAGACTCCTCGGTGCGGTGTTCACGGGTGATTTCGGGAGCACCGAGGACGGTCAGAGCACCGTCCTCGGTGGCACGAGATTCAGCAAGAACTCACGCCGCGATTGCCGCGCTGCTGATGCTGGCGAGGAGGTCGGTGCGGTGATGCCACAGGTGGGCGCGTTCGACGATCGCGCGGCCCGCGCTTGCCATCGCGTGCCGGCGGCCGGCGTTGTTCAAGAGTTCATCGACGGCGGCGCGGCAGCGCATGGGCGATTCGGGGCCGTGCGCGTCGAAGAGTGAGACGCACGCGCCGACGCCGGCACTGGCGAACTCGCGCCGGATCATCAGCCGATCGTCCGCGACCGTCGCGCACCCCGCGGCGAGGGCGAGCAGCAGCCGCTCGCTGAACGAGTGAGCAAACTGCGTCGGCCCCCACGCGAGGCAGACGCGGGCGCTCGCGAGCGCGCCGGGCAGTTCGTTGTAGGGAACATCGGCGCGGTGCTCGATGGTCCCGGTGCAGAATTCGGCCCACGCCGCCCCGCCGAGGACGACGGTGCGGACGCCCTGCATGGCGCGGACCAGCGCAACGCGCCGGCGGCGATTCACGGCGGCGACGGCGTATTCCCACAGCATCGCCGCGAGCGCCCATTGACCCGCCGGCGTCTGGTTCGGCGCGAGAACCACGTCCATCGCCTGCTCGAACGGCATCGACGGGCGCGGCGCGAGCAACTCGACGATGTCATCCGCAGCGCGCCGGAGCGGCGCGGGGATCCGCTCGCGCTTGCGCTCGAGCTCGAGTTCCGTATGGATCGAGCCGGCGATGAGGAGGTCGAGGTGGCGCGCGTCGTGCCGACTGTTGATTGTCGATGCATCGCACAAGGCGCTCGGCGGCACGCCGTGCGCGCAGTGCGCATGCGCCAGCCGCGGCCAGCGCAGGCGGAGCAGGTGCGCCGAGTCAACGCACGGCAGGAACATGCGGAAGTTCGGCAGCTCGGCGAGCGCATCCGTCACGCGCGGGTTCAGCGCGAAAGGATGATCGACATGGAACTGCGCGAGCGCGATGTTTGAGCCGGGGCGGAGAGCGGCGGCGGGAAGGTCCGCAAGGTCGGCAGGGGCATTGAAGAAGAGGTACAGCGCGGGCCGCTCGCCGATGACGCCCGGCGGGTTGACCGCGCAGCCCCGCACGGCGAAGGCGGCGGCCAACTCCCGTGCCATCGAGCCGAGGAGGGAGTATTGCGATTGGTAGTTGAATGGGAGGTAGACGGGGAAGGCCATGACATCGTCCATCGGCCCAATCGCCCGCAGCGCTCGACTCGCGCCTGAGCCAGCCCAATTTACACCGCAGCGCGGGCGAAGAGAAGAAGTGCCCGGCCTGCACCGTGCGGCGATTTCGCGGCAACGACTCAAGGATAGGTAGGCGTTCGCGACCGCGATCCCGTGGCTCATTCGCGCTGGGTTTGTCTCGTTCCGCGGTAGCGGCTCCGTTCGGAGGCCGTTCTGTGAGCAGCGACTCTTACAGTGCTCGCCGCCGTTGAATTGTCGCGAGGCCAATTGCGAGCACAGCACACATGCTGCCCGGGGCCGGAATTTCGGTGATCCACACATCGTAGGTCGTAGCCAAGCCGTAATTCTGGCCGAAAGGCTGCCCGAATGTTGGCTCGAAGAAGAAGAGGTTGTTCACCGGGTACGCCGCGAGTCGCAGATACCCGTTGGTGACGCCTTCAACGGCGACCGGCAGCCCATTGACATCCAGCTCGATCGTGCGCGCCGTCCCGCCGACGTTGAGCACGATCTGCGGGCGGCCGATCAATGTCGTGTCTTGAGGAATGGTGAATCGGCCGAGCATCAACCCGGTCAGCCCTTCACCCTCCGGGGAGCGCAGTGATCCGACGGCCGGTCCCGCGATGAAGCTTCTCCCTGTGATGATCCCTCGGGTGACGACATCGAAACGTGCTTGAGCGCCCGCGTCGTCGAAAAACGCGATTGGCCCGCCGAGGGAGACTTGATTGGCATTCCGATTCGAGAAGTTCTGCGGGTAGACGCCGCGCGCGATGTAAAACTGATCCGATTGGTTGTTTGTGCCGCCCGATCGGCGTGACGGCCCGCGTGGATCGTGGGTGATGTACGTCGTGTACTCGTACTCCGTGCCAGCGGATGAGAAAAGGATCGGTCGGATCACCCACGGACTGCCATCGCCCGCGTCGGCGAGCCGCGAAACGAAAAACCCGGTGCCGGTTGAAGTTCTGTACGGCTGCCCCCCTTCTTCGCCGAATTGATGAGAGAACAAACTGAAGCCCGCCGCAGCGGGCACGGTTAGCCCGGCCACGATTCCGCACGCTAAAGCTCCGCACTGAAGCATTGAGCGCCCTCCTGTTCATCCTATGGGGCCACTGGAAGTCATCCCACAGGATGTGACGTGTTCAGTGAGCAGATTATGTACCGCAGCTGCCGAAATCAATAGATTTCGCGCGGATCGCTTCGTGTCAGCGTGATCCTCTTGGCCGCCAGAATGAAGCTCGCGAGTCTTCACTCCAATCGAAAAATCAGTCTGTGGTCGCGGGCATGGGTGGCGAAGCGCCACCCATGCCACCCTCGGCGCGCGGTATTCTTGTTCCCCCCACGAAGGCTTTTCCTGTTTCAGAGGAGTTACCCCATGCCCAGCGCCATCACGATGAAGTCCGGCCGCCTCAATGTCCCCGATGATCCGATCCTCCCGTTCATCGAGGGCGACGGCACGGGGCCGGACATCTGGCGTTCGAGCGTGCGCGTCATGGACGCCGCCGTCGAGAAGGCGTACGGCGGGAAGCGCAAGATCACCTGGCAGGAAGTGCTCGCGGGCGAGAAGGCGTTCAACAAGACCGGCAACTGGCTGCCCGAAGAAACGCTGGCCGCGTTCCGCCAGTACCTCGTCGGCATCAAAGGCCCGCTCACCACGCCCGTCGGCGGCGGGATCCGCTCGCTGAACGTCGCGCTCCGCCAGATGCTTGATCTCTACGTGTGTCTGCGACCGGTGCGCTGGTTCAAGGGCGTGCCCAGCCCTGTGAAGCGGCCGCAGGACTGCGACATGGTGATCTTCCGCGAGAACACGGAGGACATCTACGCCGGCATCGAGATGGCCGCGGGCACGCCCGAATCCGCCAAGATGCTCGACTTCATCGCGAAGGAATTCCCCAAGGAGTTCGCCAAGATCCGCTTCGGCACGCGCGAGAGGGCCCTCGACTACTTCGCGGCCGCGATGGGCGGCGCTGACAAGGTCAAAGACATGCCCCTGCCGGTCGCGGTCGGCATCGGCATCAAGCCGGTGAGCAAGTACGGCTCGCAGCGCCTGGTCTGGGCCGCGATCGAGTACGCCATCGAGCAGAAGCGCCGCAGCGTCACGCTCGTGCACAAAGGCAACATCATGAAGTTCACGGAGGGCGCCTTCAAGGACTGGGGCTACGAAGTCGCCGTCCAGGCCTTCCGCGATCAGTGCATCACCGAGCGCGAGTCGTGGATCCTCGGCAACAAGGAGGCGAACGCCGATCTGTCGAGCGAGGGCAACGCGAAGCAGATCGATCCGGGCTACGACATGATGACGCCGGACCAGAAGGGCAAGATTGTTCAAGAGGTCGAGAGCGTGCTGGCGTCGCTGTGGTCAAGCCACGGGCAGGGCAAGTGGAAGAGCAAGCTGATGATCCGCGACTCCATCGCCGACATCACGCTGCAGCAGGTGCTCACGCGCCCGAAGGACTTCGACGTCATCGCTTGCATGAACCTGAACGGCGACTACCTGTCCGACGCCCTCGCCGCCCAGATCGGCGGCATCGGCATCGCCCCCGGCGCGAACATCAACTATGCGACCGGGCACGCCATCTTCGAAGCCACCCACGGGACTGCTCCGAAGTACGCGAACCTCGATCAGGTGAACCCCGGCAGCGTGATCCTCTCGGGCGAGATGATGCTCCGCTACATGGGCTGGGGCGAAGCCGCCGACCTCATCATCAAGGGCATGGACGGCGCGATCAGCGCGAAGACCGTGACGTACGACTTCGAGCGCCTGATGAAGGCGGAAGGCGACGCGGGCGTGAAGAAGGTGAAGTGCAGCGAGTTCGGGACGGAGATCATTCGGCACATGGGATGAGCGGCGTCATCGCGAGCATGCTCTCGGAACATCTGTCATCGCGCGAGCGGCAGCTGCTCGCGGTCGATTCGTCCGAACTTGGTCGCGCCGCCGTCCTCGCCGACGACTTCCTCGAATTCGGCTCCTCCGGGCGCGTCTACGACAAGCCGGCGATCCTTGAACTGCTGCGCCGGCGCGGCCCGATCGACTTCACCATCGAGAACTTCCGCGCCGTTCTTCTCGCCCCGGGCGTCGCGCTGGCGACGTACGAGTTCGTCGTGCGGCCCGCCGCGGCGGGCGGGAACACGGGCACGAACGACGCCGGCGGCAGCGCGGGCGCGTCGCCCCGCCGATCGCTGCGCAGCTCCATCTTCGTCGAGCGCGAAGGCGTGTGGCTCATGCGCTTCCATCAAGGCACGCCCATACCCGGCGGCGGGTGAACGTCGCCAGCCGGGTGCCGTGGAACGCCCTGCTCCGAGGCCGATCCACGCTCGTTCCGATCTCCATCTTCTCTTCGGATCCTCGCACAGTGCCAACAATCAAGGGCGAAGAGCGCGGAAAGACCTGAAGCCGACCCGGAGCGTGCATCGCCCAGAGCAGCGCTGCACGGCACCGAGCGACTCGTGATCTTCGCTCATTCGTCAGCGAATTCCGCCAGCGCGTCGGGCTCGGCGGCGACGCTCTCTTCTCCGTTCGCGGTCGGTGCCGCGGCCGCGGCGATCGCCTGATCGCCGATGTACACCGGCTGCCCGTCATCCGTCAGCTCGATTAGCCCGAGTGTTTCGAGCGCGCGCAGCGCCGCCTGCTGTTCCGCCTGTTTCTTCGATTGCGCCCAGCAGCTCTCGAACCGTCGCCCGCCGATATCCACCGCCACCTCGAAGCACTTCGAGTGGTCCGGGCCTTTCTCATCGAGCAGCAAGTACTGCGGCGTGGACTCAAGCTGCTGCTGCGCGTACTGCTGCAGCACGCTCTTGAAATTCTGCTGGTGCCCGCTGCGCGCCACGCTGCGGACGTGCGGCTCGATCAGCGGCACCAGGAACCCTCGCGCCGCCTCGATCCCCGCGTCCAGATAGATCGCGCCGATCACCGACTCCAGCACCGCGGCGGAGAGCGACGACGGCAGCGCCTGCCGCGTCTTCATCCCCTTGCCCAGCACCAGGATCGCGTCCAGCCGCATCTCGGTCGCGATCCGCGAGCACGTGCGCCGCGAAACCACGGCGGACTTGATCTTCGTCAGGTCGCCCTCGAGCAGGTCGGTGTAGTTCAGGTACAGGTACTCGCACACGATCATCCCCAGCACCGCATCGCCCAAAAATTCGAGGCGCTCGTTCGAGCGCAGGCGCGAGTCGGAGCTCGACGCGTGCGTCAGCGCGGTGACAAGGTGGGTCTGATCGCGGAAGCGATAGCCGATGATCTGCTGGGCCTGTTCGAGAGTCTCGCTGTCGATCGACACGCGCCGTCTCCGTCGTCCCGCGGGGCGCAGAGCGCCGGCGCGCGGGCGTTGTCCTGCCGTTCGGCGTGGGTGCCGAGCGGTTGACCGGCGCACAGGTCGCGTGACGTCGAGCGGCCGAGGGGGCGTGGCGCACCACGCAACTCTCGCCGCGGCGCGGGCGCAATGGCCCGCACCGTCGCGTCACGCCCGATGGCCGGGCGGTTCAAGAACCGCGGACGCGTGGGCAAAGCGGTCGTAGTGGGAACGAGTTCCCGCGATCCGGCAGAACAAATCGCGGGCCGACGGCTGCTTCGCCTACGCGGCCAAGGCTGCGGGGCACCGTTGCCTCGCACCTCAACTCTATCGGGGAATCCCTGAATGGCCATCACTTCGTCGGAACTTTGAACGAGATTGAGATTGGTCTTTGTACGGATGGACATGTCGCGGCTAGTCGGCGGCGAGCGAATCTGCTATGTTCTCCGCCCCGCCCTTCCGCCCGCGGATCGCCGTGGCGGCTCTGTCAAGGTGAACTATGCACTACCCTCACAAAACCAGCCGCATCAAGCGCAAGCGCAAGCTCGGCTTCCGCGCGCGGATGAAGACGACCCGTGGCCGCAAGACCATCAACCGCAAGCGCCGCGTCGGTCGTTCGCTGAACGTCGCCGACAAGTAAACCGAGGCGTCGCCCGCGGCGTGACCGACGGTTGTGAATGAGCGCTGCGCTCGGGCGCGGGCGGGTGGCTCGGCGTTGGTTGCCGTCGCGCCCAATCCACAGCGACCCGCGAGCCCGGAATGAAGATCCACGAATATCAGGCCCGTGAACTCCTCTCCAGCGCCGGCATCCCCGTGCCGCCGGGGTCGGTTGTCGCTTCGATCGAAGAAGCCGCCCCCGCGTACAAGCAGGCGGTCCGCGACGCGAAGTCTTTTGGCGCCGCGGACAGTTCGCTCGCCGTCGTGAAGGCGCAGGTCCACGCCGGCGGTCGCGGGAAGGCGGGCTTCGTCAAGCTCGTGAAGTCTCCCGACGAAGCCACCGAAGCCGCGCGGTTCATGCTGAAGAACCGCATGGTCTCGCCGCAGACCCCGCCCGAGGGGCTCGATGTCCGAAAGCTGCTGATCGCGGCGGGCGTTGATATCGCGAAGGAGTACTACCTTGCGGTGACGACCGACCGCGCCACCCGCCGCAACATCCTCATCGCGTCATCCGAGGGCGGCGTGGATATCGAGCACGTCGCCGCCACACGCCCGGACGCGATCATCAAGGAAGAAATCCACCCGCTGCTCGGGCTGCAGCCGCACCAGGCGCGCCGCATCGCCTTCACGCTCGGGTTCCGCGGCGGGCAGGTGAACCAGGCCGTCAGCATCATGCTCGCGCTCGCGAAGCTCTACGTCGAGAAGGACTGCTCGATCGCGGAGATCAACCCGCTGATCGTCACGCCGCCGACGAGCGAGCACCCCGACGGCCGCGTTGTGGCGATCGACGCGAAGTTCAACTTCGACGACAACGCGATGTTCCGCCAGCGCCGCATCGCCGACCTCTTCGACCCCACCGAAGAAGACCCCAGCGAGATCAAGGCGCAGAAATTCGGCCTCTCGTACATCCACCTCGACGGCAACATCGGCTGCCTCGTCAACGGCGCTGGCCTCGCGATGGCGACGATGGACATCATCAAGCACCACGGCGGGAAGCCCGCCAACTTCCTCGACGTCGGCGGCGGGGCGACCGAAGAAGCCGTCACCGAGGGCTTCCGCATCATCCTCTCAGACCCCGCCGTGAAGGGCGTCCTCGTCAACATCTTCGGCGGGATCATGCGCTGCGACGTCATCGCGCAGGCGGTTGTGAACGCCGCACGGCAGGTGGGCTTCAAGGTGCCGCTGGTCGTGCGCCTCGAGGGCACGAACGTCGACGCGGGCCGAAAGATCCTCGAAGCCGCCCGCGGCGAAATCCCGACCATGCAGGCCGGCAGCGACCTAGGCGACGCGGCCCGGAAGGTGTGCGAAGCGGTCGTGGCCGCGCACTGATGTCCAAGCCAACTGATTCGTTCGCCCACGCTCGGCCCATGTCCAAACCGGACCGACCATAATCATCTTCAGCGAATAACTCGCCGATGCCGCCCGCACCCCCACACGCCCAGCATCGCGACCGCCGCCGCGCTGCCAGGAGTCGGGACCGACAGCGCGAACGAGAGCTGCGACTGGCGGCTGCCTAGATTCCCGCTCAGATTCGTGAACGCGAATTCCGCCGAGGCATTGAGCGAGTAGGCCCCCGCAGCCAGCGTGCCGACGAACCCGATCGTTCCCGACGTCGTCAGGGGCGAGGCCGGGTTGTAGGCCGATTGGTACGTGAAGCCGGACGGCCCGTTGAGCAGCAATCCCACAATCGGATTCTCCCCGGCGGCCAGATTACCGGTGTGCGACCACAGCCCGGTGAGCACGACGTGCGTCGGGGAACTCAGCGTGAAATTCACCTGCAGGGTGGAACGCCCGGCACCGCCGGAGCCGCTATTCCCGTCCCAGGCCTTGCCGAACAACCCGCCGCTGATCGCGTCGCCCGCGACGCTCGAACCTTGCGTGGCGTATCCGCCGCCGCCGAACAACGTAAGCGTGCTGGGGGTCACGAAAGGCGGGTCCAGTTGAGGATTGAACCCGAAGAGCGAGCTGGACCACGCGCCCTCGGCGGTGTTCGTCTCCGTGGTCGCGTATGTCGCGATGGTCGATCGCTGGACCGAATCGATTTGGGCGACCCGCGCGCTCGACGTGCCCGCAAGCACGCCCACGCACACCAGCGAAACAACCGTCCCGCGCACCGTCAACGTCGACATCCCGTTCATGTGTACTTCCCTCCCTCGTGGCGTTCGCGGCATGAACGATCCAACGCCCGCACCGCGACTCTCTTTGACTATGTACCAAGGGGCGGGCATGTCAAGCCTCGCGAGGACTATTAACGTAACGCCATCGCATCTGTGCACGCCGCAGATTCAACACACTTGCACGATCGGGGACGCAAAACAGTTACGCTGCAAGCTGACCCGAGCGTTCGCCGCAAGCCAACCCGGCGGCGCGCCCTGTCTGTTCCCCGCAGCAAATCGATCGATCCCAGCTTCGGTAGCGTCCGTCCAACAGGCGAGACAAAGTTTGGATTGTGTTCGTGGTCATTTTTTTCATTCCAGCTTTGGACGGTGTTCGTTCCTGCCGAAGGAATATCGTGATGGATCGCGCTCGGCGGCTGCCGGGCGGGAGATAACCCTCTCGTGGTCCGATCATCCCGGCGAGCGCGTCTCTTTGGCTGCACCGCCCGCCGGATTCATCAGTACGACACGCATTCACCGTCACCCACTTTGGAGACACCGATGAACACGAAGTCCTTCTTCTCCGCTCTTGCTGTCACGGCTCTCGTCGCTCCGGCGTTCGCCGCCGAGCAGGCCGTCACCTTCACCCCCAAGTTCACCAAGGGCGCCGAGGCCCGCTTCACCATGCAGTGGGACTCGACCTCCACGCAGGCGGGCATGGGCCAGTCGAACAAGACCACCACCAAGCGCGAAGTGAACTTCGTGACGCGCGTGAAGGAGATCGACGCGCAGGGCGCGACCATCGACCTCACCTACGACCGCATCGCGATCAACTTCCAGGAGCCGTCGAAGACCTTCAACTTCGACAGCAACAACCCCGCGTCGCAGGACCCGAAGTCGTTCGAGATCGAACAGATCCGCCCGATCTGCGGGCAGACCTTCACGCTCAAGGTCTCCAACGACGGCGAGGTGCTCGAAGTCATCACCCCCGCGAATCTCCCGCCGCAGACCTCGATCGGCCCCTTGGCGCGTGACTTCGTCACCGTGCCGGGCATCTCGCGCACCTTCGGCCGCCTCTGGGGCTTCAACAGCGACGCCCCCTACGGCACCGGTCAGACCTGGGACGTGCAGCGCCTCGTCCCCGATGCGCCGCTCGAACTCCGGCTCACCACCACCTACAAGTTCGACTCGCTGAAGGGCGATGTCGCCACCGTCACCTCCGACGGCAAGGCGGTCATCGAAGCCAACAAGAACGGCAACCCGCTCCCCTTCAACCTCTCCGAGTTCAAAGCCACCGGCACCTACGCCTGGAACACCAAGACCGGCGGGCTCGACTCCATGACCTACAATTGGACCAGCGGCAAGGCGGGCGACATGAGCGGCCTCAAGCTCGACTTCAACGAGACCTACACCCTCCGCATCACCCGCAACTGATCCACGCCGACACACGCACGACAAAATCGCACAAGCCCCAAGAGCGAACCTCTTGGGGCTTGTTGATTTTTGCTTTGCGTCTTGCGGCTGCGGTCTTCGTCAAGCCCCAAGCCCCAAGCCCCACGCCTCTCAGTGCTGCTTCGCCTTCTGCTGCGCCGTGTAGCCGTACTTTCGCTTCAGCGGCTTGACGACCAGCCCGGTCTTGATCGCCTTGGCGGAAACGTTGACGTTGATCGTCCGGCCGTCGACGACAATGCGGAGCTTGTGCAGATTCGGCTTGAACGAGCGCCGGCTCTGCCCCGACGTCTTCAGACCGAAGCCGCCCGACTTGACCGCCGCACCGCTGCGGGAGATTCGATTGCCGAAGGTGATCTTCTTGCCGGTGAAGTGGCACTGCGCAGGCATGGCGGAACTCCTGATCGAACCCCGTGCGGCGGACCCACCGGCCGACGAGGGGGGAGAAATATACCAGCCGAACCCCGTTCGGGCAATCGGGCCGCTTCCGTCGTGTTCGGCGGGTGTTCGACACCCTACACTCCGGGCATGATGCCGCGCATCCGATTCCCGCGTGAATCCCGGGCGGCGGCTCTGCTGCTGATGGGAGTGTTGATGTCGAACCGACCCGCCGCTGGCGCCGGTGATGCCGCCGCCGCCGACCGACCCACCAACCGGCTGATCCACGAGACGAGCCCCTACCTGCTGCAGCACGCGCGGAACCCGGTGCGCTGGTTCCCGTGGGGGAAGGAGGCGTTCGAGGAAGCCCGTCGTCGGAACGTGCCGATCTTCCTCTCCGTGGGCTACTCGACGTGCTACTGGTGCCACGTCATGGAGCGCGAGAGCTTCGAAAACGAAGCGATCGGCGCGGCGCTCAGCCACGCGTTCGTGTGCGTGAAGGTCGACCGCGAAGAGCGCCCGGATGTTGACGACATCTACATGGCCGCCGTGCAGTTGATGACCCGCCGCGGCGGGTGGCCCATGTCAGTCTGGCTCACGCCCCCCGGCGCGCGCGGGCCGGATGACGCGGGGCTCGAACCCTTCTACGCCGGCACCTACTTCCCCGCCGAGCCGCGCCACGGCATGCCCGGACTGCCGCAGCTCATCGAGGGAATAACGCACGCATGGTCGAGCGACCGCGCGCAGGTGCTCGAACAAGCCGCCCGAATCACCGAAGCGGTGCGCGACTCGCTCGCGCACGCGGCGGACGCATCGCCAATCGGCGAATCGCAGGTCGCGCAGGGCGTCTCCATGCTCCTCCGCATGTACGACGAGCGCGACGCCGGCTTCGGCAAGGCGCCGAAGTTCCCCCAGCCGGTGTTCGTGCAGTTCCTGATGGACGCGCGCAGCGCGATCGATGACCCCGCCGTCGGCGCCACCGTCGATCGCGCGATCCGGAACACGCTCGACCGCATGGCGCTGGGCGGGATGTACGACCAGGTGGGCGGCGGGTTCCACCGCTACAGCACCGATGAAAGATGGCTTGTCCCGCACTTCGAGAAGATGCTGTACGACAACGCGCAGCTCGCCTCGCTCTACGCCGAGGCCTACCGGCGCAGCGCCGATCCCTTCGACGCGCGGATCTGCCGCGAGACGCTCGACTACGTGCTGCGAGAGATGACGGACCCCAAGAGCGGCGCGTTCTACTCCGCGCAGGACGCCGAGGTGAACCACCGCGAGGGGCAGAACTACCTGTGGACCCGCGCGCAGCTTCTCGAAGCGCTGGGCGAGCCAGACGGTTCGCTCGCCGCCGACATCTACGGCGTGTCGCTCGGCACCAACTTCCGCGACCCGCATCATCCCGACGACCCCGCGACGAACGTGCTGTTCCTGCCGATGCGCCCGGAGTCGCTGGCGCGGGCGCGGGGCGAGGACGCCGCCGAGTTCCAACTGAAGATCGACGCGCTCGACGCGAAGCTGCTCGCCGCCCGCGCGACGCGCGACCAGCCGCACCTCGACGACAAGGTCATCACCGCGTGGAACGGGCTGATGATCGCGGCGTTCGCCGAGGGCGCGCGGGCGCTGGCGGATGAGAAGTACCTCCGCGCCGCGGAGCGGGCCGCGGAGTTCATCCTCTCAACCCTGCTCGCGCGCGAGCCGTCGCCGATCCTCCTCCGTACCTTCCGCGCCGGCACCGCAAAGACGCCCGGATTCCTCGAAGACTACGCGATGCTCGCCCACGGCCTGCTCGCCCTCCACCGCGCCGCGGCAGCGCTCGGGCACTCGAAGACCGACCGCTCGCGCTGGCTCGACGCCGCGCGGGAGATCATGGCTCTCGCCGAGGCGCGCTTCGCCGACCCCGCGCTGCCCGGCGTGTACTACGACACCGCGCCGGGGCAGTCGGACCTCATCGTCCGCACGCGCTCCACGCACGACGGCGCGCTCCCCAGCGCCGCCAGCTTCATGCTGCACAACTGGATCGACCTGCACGATCTCACGCGCGGCGAACGCGACCGCGAGCGCGCCCTCGCATCGGCCGCCGGGATGAGCCGCGCCATCGCCGAGTCGCCCGTCGGCGCGGTGAACTCCACCCGCGCGCTGCTGCGACTGCTGCGGCTCGACCCGGCGGCGGCGGCGAAGCTGAACCCCGACGGCGCCGCGGACGACGATCGCGTCGTCCGCATGGATGATGCGCCGGTCGAAATCTTCGCCGGTGCCGAGCGCATCGCCGTCCCGCCCATGGGGCAGGGCAGCGCCGCGCTCACGCTCGAACTCCGCATCAAGCCCGGATTCCACATCAACTCGCGCGAGCCGGGCGTCGAGGGTCTTTCGCCGCTGAACATCGAAGTGACGGGCGGAACCGGCGTGTCGGCGAGCGTCAAATACCCGACGGGCACGCCCTACATCGGCGAAGCCCTCCCGCCCGAAGACCGCGGCACGCTGATGGTCCACTCGGGCGTCATCCGTCTGGAGATCACGCTCACGCGCACGAGCGAAGCATGGTCGGGCCGCCCGCTGATCCACGTGACATACCAAGCCTGCGACGACAGCGCCTGCTTCCAGCCCATCACGGCGGAGCTCGATGTCGCGATCGATCCCGGGTGAGCGGCGACAATCAGGCGCGGGCGCGCGGGCGCCGTGGAACGGCCTGCTCTGAGGCCGATCCACGCTCGTTCCGAACTCCGTCCTCTTCCCCGCGAGCGCTCCCCCCCGTTTCTTCGGTGAGATCGAGAGTGATAGGGAAGCGGGGCGATCCATGAGCGTGCATCGCCCAGAGCCACGATGCATGCCACCCGAGTCACGGGACTACTGGATCGCGCTCCGCACGACCGCGATCGCGCGCTCGACCATCTCCCGCGACACATCCAGATGCGTCACCGCGCGGATCGTCCGCGGCCCCGCATCAAACGTGCGCACACCGGCGCGATCAAGAGCCGTGCTCACCTCGCTCGCGGTGCCCAGCCGCTCATCGACATCAAAGAACACGATGTTCGTCTGCACACGGGCCGGGTCGAGCGTGATCCCCTTGATCCCCGCAAGCCCCTCGGCGAGCCGCCTCGCGTTCGCGTGATCCTCCGCCAGCCGCTCGACATGATGATCCAGCGCGTGCAGCGCCGCGGCGGCGAGCAGCCCCGATTGGCGCATCGCCCCGCCGAACATCTTTCTGAAGAAGAACACGCGCCGGATGAACTCGCGCGAGCCCGCCACCGCCGAGCCGACCGGCGCGCCGAGCCCCTTCGAGAAGCACACCGACACCGAGTCCGCGTGCCGCGCGAACTCGCGCGGCTTCCGCCCCGACGCGACCGCGGCATTCCACAGGCGCGCGCCGTCGAGATGCACACGGAGCCCAAGCTCACGCGCCGCCGCCGAGACGCGCTCGACGGACTCCATGGGCCAGACGGTCCCCCCGCCGCGGTTGTGCGTGTTCTCGATGATGACGAGCCGCGAGCGCGGGCAGTGGTAGTCATCGGGGCGCACGGCGGCGCGCACCTGCTCCGCGCTGAACACGCCGCGAACACCCGCCACGCTTCGGATCATGCACCCCGAGAGCGCCGCCGGCGCGGCGCTCTCGTAGTGGATGATGTGCCCGTCCGCGTCACAGATGATCTCGTCGCCCGGCTCGGTGTGGGCGCGGATCGCCGTCTGGTTCGCCATCGTCCCGCTGGGCACGAAGCACGCCGCTTCCTTGCCCAGCAACTCCGCCACGCGCTCCTGCAGCCGGATCACCGTCGGGTCATCGCCCAGCACGTCGTCGCCCAGCGCCGCATCCATCATCGCGTGCCGCATCGCCGGCGTGGGCTTGGTCACCGTGTCGCTGCGCAGGTCGATGATCGCGTCGGGCATGGCTCGGTCTCGCAAAGAAAAAACCGCCGACGATTGCCGTCGGCGGTCGAAGAGTATCGCGCCCGGAGAGGGCGGGGCGGTCGAAGGCCCGGCCGATTACGGGCAGGCGTTGCCCCAGTTGGTGATGACATCCGCGATGGACGACAGCCCGAAGGGCGAGCCGCACGGGTTGGTCCACTCGGTGATCACGAACGCGATGTCGCCCAGCCCGACCGCCGCGTCGCCGTCGTAGTCGCCCGCGAAGGCGGGGATGTTGCCCGGAGCATTCACCCCAGCGTCAACACTCATCACGGCGCCGGGCTTGAACAGGCCGATCGAAGCGTCCGCGATCACCGGCGCGAAGCGCGACTCGAAGCTGAACGAGTACGTCGTGCCCCAGCGGATCGCGTTGGCGTTCGGATTCGTGCCGAAATCATCGGTCGCCCACGAGAACTCGCACGCGCCGGCGATCGGCGACCAATCGGTGCCGTCGATCGTCTCGCCGCTGTGATAGCTCACGTCGTGGAAGCCCGCGTTCGTGATCGCGCCCGGGGCGGCGGCGGGGATGCTGAAGCTCCCGGCGGAGCGATCCGAACTCAGATTGAACACCGCGTAGTCGTAGCGGTAACGGCCGCACGAAATCTGCGTCGCCTTCGACGCAACATA
Organism: uncultured Phycisphaeraceae bacterium; assembly: GCA_964391865.1. GTDB lineage: Bacteria > Planctomycetota > Phycisphaerae > Phycisphaerales > UBA1924 > DASZQL01. The sequence goes on along the minus strand of CAYMNQ010000002.1, from coordinate 168,004 downwards.
CAACCGCCCGTCGCCAGGCACGTCGACCGGATTGACAGCGACGCCCGCGTCCGCCGCAGCCCATTGAAGAACGGCGGGGGAACCCGGCGCGGCCGTATCGGTCAAGCTGAGGTTGTACGGCCCGCCCCCCGAGCCCGACACGAGCACGCGCCGGCTGGTGGCGTTGTTGTTCGAGTTCGCCGCCGCGGCATCATCGCCGCTGACGTACACCATCTCCAGGAAATACTGCGCGCCGGGGTTCAGCGCCGGATCGAGGTCGGCGTGATTCACCTGCAGGCGCCGAGCGAGCCCGTCCGACGCCGGCGGTGCTGCGAATGGGTACGGGAACATGCCCGTCGCCGCGTTCACCTGCGAGCGCGGGCCGAGCTGTAACTGAGTTCCGACGAACCCGGTCGTGTCGCTCGTCGAGCACTGGATGCCCAGCTCATTGTTGCACCCGCCGCCGGGCGGAGGCTGGCACGTGCCGCAGACGCTCGACTGGAGCGAGCAGACCATATGGAACGCCCAGCTCATGCCGACCTGTTCCAGCCGACCATTCTTCAGCCGGTACAGGTTGAGGCCGACGACGGGGTGATCGTTCGTCGAGACGTGAGTCCCGAGGAAGGTGTTCCCGATATTGCAAGTGGTGAAGCCGGCGCTGTAGGCGCTGACACTGCCGATGGTCGAGAGGCGTGACGGCCCTACAAAGTTGTTCCCCAGCACGTCCGGCCCGGCGGCGGCGGTCCCCGCCAACAGAGCGCAGGTCGATGCGGCTGTCGCTGCAAAGCGCATGGTCATGGTTCATCTCCAGACGAGTCATCGGCGCGGCCCCCGCCGCAACGCTCGGCGATAGCCGCACACTCCGGACGGTACATTCAAAATATCACCGGGATGGCTCCGATCAACCCTTTTTCGGACCCGAAATCAATCGAATCTCAAAATGGATGCGCAACTGAGTATGTATTCATATGAATGCATACCCGCGATTCTGCGACGAACGCGCAAAAACGCGCTGTCGCTGCAAACACACTTACATCCCAACGGCCCGCTTGAGTTGCTCGCAGTCGATCTTGACCATGCCCATCATCGCCTGCATCGCCTTGCCCGCCTTGATCGGGTCGGGCCCGGCGATCAGCTCGATCAGCAATTTCGGATCGATCTGCCACGACACCCCAAAGTGATCGGTGATCCACCCGCACGCGACCGGCGTGCCCCCCGCCGCCACAAACTTGCCCCAGTACTCATCGACCTGCTGCTGCGTGTCGCACAGCACCGCGATCGAGATGCCCTGGCTGAACGTGAACTGCGGCCCGGCGTTCAGCGCCGTGAACGAGCGCCCGTCGAGCGTGAACTCCACCGTCATCACGCCGCCCGTCTTGAACGGCGACTGCGCCCCAAGGTCCGGGTAGCGCGTGATGCGCTCGATCTTCGAGTTGGGGAAGATCGAGGTGTAGAAGCGCGCGGCTTCTTCCGCCTGATGGTCGAACGTTAGGAACGTCGTGATCTGCAGCATCGCAGAAGCATACAGCGGATGTATTGAAACGCGCCGCGGCGATCAGCTCTTCTTCACCACCCCGTCGCGCACCGCGAGCCGCTTCGCCATCGACGCGCCGCTGTTCAGCGCGCCCTCCATGTACCCAACGAACTTGTAGCACGCGTGCTCGCCCGCGAAGTGCAGCTTGCCCACGCCCTTGTGCAGCGCCGGGCCGACGGTCGTCACCTGCCCCGGCGCGGGGAAGCTGTAGCCCGCCTGTGTCCACGCGTCGCCGGGCCAGTCCATGAAGCGTTCGCCGCCCGCCTGCTCCTTCATGCCGGGGTACAGCTTCTCGAGTTCAGTGAGGTACGCCTCGCGCCGCTCGGGGTTGATGCGCGAGCGGCAGCGCTCAGCCGCCGACCCGCCCGAGAATGAGACCAGGCACGCCGGCCCGTCGCCCGGCTGATTGTCCGTGCCTTCCCACGTCATCGTGATGTCGCCGTCGGTCAGCGAGTCCGGCGCGATGCCCTTCTCCGCCCAGAAGCGCCCCTTCGTTTCGAGCAGGTACTTCAGGTTCACGCCCATCTGCGGCATGAGCACTGCCGGCAGCGCGGGCTTGATCTCCATCTTCTTCCACACGCTGGGCGGGGCGGCGAGCACCACGTCGTCCGCCTCAATCGTTCGGCCGTCGGCGGCGGTCACGACCATGCCGCTGTTCTTCGCTTCGATCGTCCGCGCCGCGAGACCGAGAATCAGACGGTCCTTGCCGATCGCGTCCGCGAGCTTGTGCGCGAGCTGCTGATTGCCGCCCTTGCAGCGGCACACCTCGCTCTCCGTCCAGTACTTCTCGACCCCGCCGCCCTTCACCTGCGCCAGCATGCCGAGGTAGCTCTGCTTGTCGGGGTCCACGCCGTTGTCGCCCATCAGTTGCAGCGACGCGGCCTTCTTGCACAGGTCGGAGACTTCAAGCCCCGCGATCCACTGCGCCACGGTCTTCTTGTCGAGCTCCGCCGCGTTGGGCGAGTTCCACGGCTCGTCCGCGTTGATGGGCATCGCGTCGGCGTTCATCATCGCCATCGCCGCGTCGAGTTCTTCGTAGAGCGCCTCGGACTCTTCGCTCGACAGCATCTTGCCGCCGATGGAGATCGGGAACAGCCCGTCGGACTCCGTCATGTCGAGGAACTCCAGCCCGAACTTCTCGGCGTACGCGACCCACGTCGGATGGTTCGAGCCGATGAGTTCCGCGCCGCCCTCGACCACGCGCCCCTTCACGAAGTCGGTGAACGTGAGCACGCGCCCGCCCACGCGGTTCCGCGCGTCCAGCACCGTCACGTCGTACCCCGCGGCGAGCAGTTCGTATGCGCACGCCAGGCCGGCGAACCCCGCGCCGATCACCACCACGCGCTTGCCGCTCGCCTTCCCCGCCTGCGCGAACACGCTCCGCGCGCCAGGAACGCCCGAGATCAGCCCCGCGGCACCGATCGCCAGCGTGTACTTCATGAACTCGCGCCGCTGCGCGGCATCAACCTTCGGGTCATAGCGGCGGGACAGAACGGCGAAGAGTGAACGCGACATGCGGGGTGGCTCCTTCTCCGGTGACTTCACTTCTCAACCCAGTGGCACGGGCGTCCCGCCCGTGACTCCTCAGCCTCCTGCCTTGAAGTCGGCGGTTGAGGAGCAGGCTCATTTCAATTCACGACGGCGCGGGGAAGCGCCGCCGTGGGATGATCAATCAAGAATGAAAGAAGAAGGAGATGAAGTAGTCACGGGCGTGACGCACATGCCACGAGGTTGGGCAGGCAGAGCCGCGATCACTCGTCGTTGATCGGCCCGGTGGCGATCAGCCACAGCTTGAAGAAGTTCATGATCTGCTGCTTCGTCAGCTTGTTCGCGTTCAGGTTGTACGTCACCTTGCTCGACACCGGCAGCTCGTCCGATCCAGCGGCGAAGGTGTCCACGTACGTCACGCGACCCGTCAGGCACGGCACCGAGCTGTCCACCGCGAAGAACGCATCCTCAGCGCTCATCGCGTCAAACGCGGCCGCCTCGTCGCTCGCGGTTTTGTTCTTCTCTTCGTTGAATCGCAGGTTGAAGTCGTAGTACCCCTTGCCGTTGCTGGCGCGGTCGGGGTCCTCGACCCACTTCACCGAGCCGGTCACGATGTCCTCGTAGTCCTTGCCGTCGAGCTGGTACTTGAAGCGGATGCCGTCGGTGAAGTAGTTGCCGGTTTCGTAGTCGAAGTCGAACCGCCCGGTGACGCTCGTGCGGGAGTACACCTCCGCCGGCCCCTTCGCAAGGACGAGATTGTCGAACCGCATCGGGTCGACTTTCTTCACCGTGACCGAGACGGTCTTGTTGCCGACAAGCCGCTTGTAGGTGTACTCGGCGAGGTTCGTCTTCTGCTCCGCCTTGCCGATCAAGCGTCCGGCGAAGTTGTCGGTGAAGCCCGGCTGCTTGCCCACCGTGTCGATCGCGATGCGCAGCGGGCTCTCCATCTTCGCCCCGCCCGAGAGTTCGAACGCGCCGCTCGCGGCGTCGACCGGCATCGTGCCGACCCACTTGCCCACGACCTTCGACTGCTTCAGGTCGCGCGGATTAAGCACGCTCAGGTCGATCGAGAAGCCCAGCTGCGCCTCCTGCTTCTTGCGCTGCAGCGTGCTGGTGTAAAGGTTCGGCTGGCGAGTGATCTCGCCGGTGAACTTCACCGTCTTGCCCACCGCGAGGTCGAGCTTGTACGAGTCCTTCACACCCAGCGCGGGCGAGCCCTGCTTCAGGTCGCCGGTCGTATCGAGCTGCGCGCGGGTGCGGAAGTCGATGTCCATCGTGCCGGTGATGATGTTCTCTTCGGTGAGCTGCGCGGGGTCGGCCCCCTGGCGCGCGAGCGCCGCGCCGGCCGGCGCGAACCCGACAATCGCCGCCCCCGCGAGCGGTGCGAGCAGCGACGCCGACAGTGCGAGCGAGCGGAGTGATTTCATATCCAACGATCTCCCGAGTGAGGTCGCCCGCCGCGCGGCGCACGCGCGCACGACAACGGGCGATGACAAAATAGTACCAGAGCGGTTGATCGGAGCGGGCGCGTCGGCGTTTCAGACGAGCGTGTCTCGCCAACCGCTTCGGAAGACACGCCCAATCGGATGCCATGGGCGTTTCAAGCCCAGGGCCCAACGCGTGCCATCACGGCCTCACGATCACCGGGTGCGGCCCGTTCGCCTCCGCCACCCACAGCTCAGGAGACAGCACCGCCAGCTCGGGAACCTTCGCCCGGTCCTGCATCGGCATCGCGACGCGCTCGAAGACCACCGTGCCGTCGTCCGCGTTCGACGCGCGCACCACCGCCGGGAATGGCCCCTTCAACTCGTACCACGTCGACACCATCTCACTCGCCGGCGCGGGGAACACATCCGACCCGTCGCCCGCCGGTTCCGCTCCCTCGGCGGCGGGGACCGTCAGCCCGTGCGTGAACCGCACGCGCACCACCGCGTCGCTGTTCCCCGTCACCCACCCCGAGCGCCCGAGCTGCGACATCGCGCTCTCGCCCGCCGGCACGTTCACGAGCAGGTCATCTCGCGTGCGCAGGTCCGCCACCCCGTTCGGCGCGGCGATGTCCATCTTCCCCACCCAGTAGCGAACCTCGACCGGACCGCCCGTGTCGTTCTGCACGATCACCATCGGCCCGTGCTTCTGCATGAACGCCGCGACCGTGGCGATGGGCACCGCCGGCGCCGCGTACCCGGAGAAGGGCGCGCCGACCACTTCGGCGAAGTCGACAAACACGCACCCGCCGAGCATCGCGAACGCACCGCCCGCGATCGCGAGCCCCACACCCCGGCGTGCCCAATCAGCGGCGATCATCCCGCGCCTCATGCCCCATGCTCCTTGACCCGGTCCTTCACCACGATCTCCTCGACGATCGTCCGCCGAAGCGTCACTTCCTGATCGGCCGTCTTCCGCCGCTCCTCCTGAACCTCCCGCCGGACAACGCGCGATGGCGCGACCTCCTGCCGCACACCCTTCAGGATGTGCCCGAAGAACTCGCCCACGCAGCGGGCGATCGGTTTATCGGACGGCTGGCCCATCATTCACCTATCCTGAATCCACCGGCGAACTCCGCCGACGATGTTCATCGTAGCACTCCCAGGCCTCGTGATTGTGACTCCCCGCGCATGCGATTCACCACTGCCATCCTGCTCGCGCCCGCCCTCGCGCTCGTCGCCGGTTTCGTCAGCGCCGACGCCGCCCGCCCGCCCAACGACCTCGGCCCGCCGGTCCAGAATGCCGCCCCGCGCTACCGCGTCACCTACGAATTCGCCGGCCCCAAAGGCCCTTCCTTCGACGCCTCGCGCTGGGGCTTCGAACGCGGCAAGGCCGTCTTCTTCTACGAGCACCAGATCGGTATCTACCCCCGCACCTACGCAGGAAACTCAGAGAACGGCGGCGTGCCCCAGCGCGTCGATCTCACCTCGCACCTCGCCAAGGTCGCGCGCGATGTCGAAGCGAAAATCCCTGACCCCAACTGGGACGGCTACGCGGTGCTCGACTTCGAATCCTGGGGGCCGCTGCTCGCCGGCAATCAGCCCTTCTATCTTGAGGAATCCAAGAAACTCGTCCTCGCAGACCGCCCCGGCATCACCGAGCCTGAACTCACCCGCCGCGCCACGCGCGCCTTCGAGTCCGCCGCCCGGACCTATCTCGAACGCACGCTCAGAACATGCAAAGAACTCCGCCCGCGCGCCAAGTGGGGCTTCTACTGCTACCCGCAGCCGTACCACGCCGCGACCGAGCAGTCGCTCCGCTGGCTGTGGGAGTCGGTCGACGCGCTCTACCCCGGCTTCTACATCAGCGGCTTCGCCGTCGATGAGGGGGCCGACATCAAGCCGGGGCAGATCGCCGCGAGCGTGACGATCAAGCAGATGCGCGATCACGCCGCCCTCGCCCGCCGGTTCGCCGACCTCACGCCGGACCGGAAAGACGTGGTGTTTCTCCTCTCGCCGCGGTACTTCGACGTGAACAAACAGTACGCGTGGCAAGTATTGAATGAGACGGACCTTGAGATCACCGTGCGACTGCCGTGGCTCTGCGGCGCGGACGGTGCCATCTTCTGGGACAACGTCCGTGACGACGCCGATTCGGCGCTCCTGCGCCGATATCTCGACGAGAAACTTGGCCCTGCGCTGGAGGCGCTGCAACGAGAGGTCCGCGCCAGACCTTGAACGACTGACCAGGAACCACCTGCATGTGCGGCATCGCCGGGCTGATCTCACGCGACCGAAGCATCATCGACCGCTCGCTCAGCGCTCTCCTCTGCGCCCAGACCCACCGCGGCCCGGACGATGAGGGCCGCGAGATCATCGATCCGGGGTCCGGCGCGCCGCTCGTCAGCTTCGGGCAGCGCCGTCTCTCGATCATCGACCTCTCGCCCCTCGGGCACCAGCCCATGCGCCACGCCGCCTCGGGCGACGTGCTCACCTACAACGGCGAGCTCTACAACTACATGACCTTCCGGCGCGAACTCGAACGCGAGGGCGTCACCTTCCGCGGGCATAGCGATACCGAGGTCATGCTCGCCGCGCTCGTGCGATGGGGCCCGAAAGTCATCGAGCGATTCGAGGGCATGTTCGCCATCGCGTGGTACCGCGCGAAGGAGCGCACACTGATCCTCGCGCGCGACCCCGTCGGCATCAAACCTCTCTACATCGCGCGCACGCCCAAGGGCCTCGCGTTCAGCAGCGAGGTCCGCGCCATCGTCGACAGCGGTCTGATCGATAAGAAATTCGACCGCGCGGGCTTGGCGACGCTCCTCGCCTACGGCGCGGTGCAGGAGCCGCACACGCTCTTCGAGGGCGTCCGCTCCTTCCCCGCCGGCTGCTGGCAGGAATTCAAGCTCGACTCATTCCTCGAGAGCGACACCAGCCGCCCCGTGCGCTACTGGTCCCCGCCGCCGCCCGATCGCTCGATCACCGAAGCACAAGCGAAAGCCCAACTACGCGACACGCTCGAAGCCGCGGTGCGCGACCACCTCATCAGCGACGTACCCGTCGGGGTCTTCCTCTCCTCGGGCATCGACTCCACGCTCCTCGCCGGGCTCGCGGCGAAGCACCTGCCGAACCTCCGCTCTTTCACGGTCGCCTTCTCCGACAACCCTGACCTTTCCGAAGGCGCGATGGCCGCCGAGACCGCGCGACTCTTCGGGTTGAAGCACACCGAAGTCCAGATCACCGCCGCCGAAGCCGAAGCCGAAGCCGCGAAGTGGCTGATGTGCCAGGATCAGCCGTCGATGGACGGCCTGAACGTCTACATCGTTTCCGGCGCGGTGAAACGCCAGGGCATGACCGTCGCGCTCTCGGGCCTCGGCGGCGACGAAGTCTTCGGCGGCTACCCCTCCTTTATCGACGTGCCCAAACTCGCGCGGATGATGCGGAACGTGCGCGCCGTGCCGCGCGCCGTGCGCCCCGCGCTCGCCGCCGTCGCGTCCGTCGGCAAGAGCACCGCGTACCGCCAGAAACTCGCCGACATGGCCCGCTCCAGCGGCTCGCTCATCGACCTGTATCTGCAGCGCCGGCGCACCATGAGCGCCCGCCAGATCGGCGAGCTTGGATTGCACGCCGCCGACCTTGGCCTCACCGATCAGTTCATGCCGCGCGACGTGATCAACGACACACGCGTCGACGACAGCGACCCGGTGTGGAGCGTGGCAGTTCTCGAAAGCCGCTTCTACATGGGCAACATGCTGCTCCGCGACGCCGACATCAACGGCATGGCGCACAGCCAGGAAATCCGCGTCCCCATGCTCGACAAGCGCATCCTCGACGGTTTCATGCGCGTGCCGGGGAGCGTCCGCCTGACGCGCCCGCTGAACAACAAGCACCTGCTGCGCGAAGCGTTCCCCGACTTGCTGCGCCCCGAGCTGCTCAACCAGGCGAAGCGCGGCTTTACGCTCCCGCTCCGGCGATGGATGCAGACGAGCCTCCGCGACACCTGCGAGGAATCACTGAAAGAACTTCGCAACCTCGGCGTGCTGCGCCCTGAGGGCATCGACTCGATCTGGCAGGGTTTCCTGCGCGACCCCGAAAGCCCGATCTGGAGCCGAGCGCTCACGCTCGCGGTGCTGGGGGTGTATGTGAAGCGGATGGGGCTGCGCGGGTAGTTAGCGTCGCGCCCAGTGGCTGATGACATCCTGCATCGCCATCGCACCCGGCGAGCGCGGCGGCTCGGCGCGGTGCAGCTCATTGAGTTGCTCACGCGCCCATTGGGGCACATCGCTTTGAGCGCTGAGGTACTGGACCATCGCGTTTCGTACCTCTTCGCTCTGGGCGTCGCGCAGCAGACGGATCATGCGGGGCAAGTATCGCGCGCTATCCGCTTCCGGGTAGACCACGCCGCACCACACGCCGACTTGTTGAGCGGGCGTTTCAACGCGCTCGTCGCAGATTTGCCCCTCAATCACTTGCAGCCGAAAGTCAAGATCCCCCGGCGAGCCATCGCGGATCATCGCGATCAAGCGATCGAACGTCATGCCGGGGTCTTCGTCCCTCCACCGATCGCGCGCGCCTTCAAGCGCGGGGAGCGCCTCGAGCGCGGGCGGGTCCATGAACTGCAGATACCAATGGGCAATGAAGACCACACGTCTCTCATCGCTGCCGAGCAACCCGATCAGCAACGACATGATCTCGCCGCGCGGCAGTTTGTTGACGGGCAACCAATCGATCGCGGCCAACGTTCCCTCGTCGAGCGCGTCGGGGCGCAGCATTTCTTTGACATACACCCACGCTTCGTCCGAGTACGCCGATAGAACGGCGAGCGGTTGATTCGCGCCGTGTCTGACGCGAGGATCGGGGTCCGAGGTGAGCGCGAAGACGCGGTCGAGTTCCGAAAGCCCCTCGGCTCCGCAGCTCGACAGCAACATCAGCGCCGCAAGCCGTTGATCGATCGGATGCTCGGGATTCATCGCGGTGCCGGCGCGCCGCGCAATCCATCGACGCTGCCACGCCCACGTTGATCCCCGACGATTCATCGTGCTCAATCGGAATTCGATTGGCCAATTGAGGAGTGGGTCGCTCGCGGGCGGCAACTCGACATGCGGGTACATCAGGATCAGCGCCGTCGTCGGGATGTATGTTCGCCAGTCACGCTGCTGGACCGCCGCCGCAACCCCGCACCCGCTCGCGGCGACCACGAAAAGCACCGCCGCCCACGCCCATCGCATTCGGCGCATCACGCGGAACAACTCGCGTTCTGATTTCGCCGTCGTGCCGCACTCCGGACAGCGCAGCGTCGCAACCCCGGCCAGGTCGTACCAGCACTTCGGGCACCGCCGCCGATCACGCACCCGATCCCCCCCGCGCCAGCACCAGACGCACAACACCGCGAGCAGCACCGCGAGAGTAGCGGCCAGGGTGTAGCCGGTCGTCCAGTTCATAATGCCAAAGTGTAGATCTGCCCAGGCGACAAAGCCCGTGATCTGTTGGCAGAGAGCGGCATCGCATGGCTACTCGTTCGCCGACCGCTCGATCTCTTCCAACCGAGCGAGCAACTCCGCCGGCAGTGCCGCCCGCACGCCCGGCCCGATCAGCCCGACGCTGAGCATGTCGCCCACATGCACGCGGTCGATATCGCGGAACGACGTCAGTTTCATCCGCACCAGCGCCGGCAGTGACAGCACGCGGAACCCCTCGGGGTCGCGCTCGGACTCGGTGACGAGCGGCGCCGGCGTTGTGTACGAGGGCCGAACGCGCTCGCCCGCCCACACCAGATGAACCCCGGCGCGCCGGCTCGGCTCGTCCGGGTCGATAAACAGCACCAGCCCGCGCAGGTCCTCGCGCGTGAACCCGAGCGACGCCATCACCTCGCTCACGCGGCCCACGCTCGCGCGGTCAACAAGCAAATCGACATCCTTCGTCGCGCGGGTCGCGCCGGGATCGATGCGCCCGACCCACGACGCGACGGCGTTCCCGCCGACCAGCGCGTAGGGCACCGCCGCCGCATCCAGCGCGCTCGTCACCCGGCGCAACCGCCGTTCAACCCGATCGACCGCCATGACATGGGATTGGAACGAGATCATGCGAAGTCTGCAAGAATGATAGGCCCGCCGCGCCCGCCGCGCCCGCCGTCACAGCCCGAGCATCAGGGAGCACGCCGCCAGCGCGCACGCCAGCATGCTCAGGAAGTACGCGTTCTCCGCGTTCAGCAGGAACCGCAGCCCGCCGTGTGGCATGAACAGGTCGAAGACGAAATCCTCCGTCTCCGAGTTGCTCAGCGCGTCGAGCACAACGAGCAGCAGCGCAACAACGAGGTACGCGAGCGCGAACACCTTGAACGGCCTGTGCAGCCCGGCGTTCCCGCGCGCGATGAGATAGAACGCAACCACGCCGCACATCTGCGCGAACATCAGCGGCTCCCAGCGCAGCAGGCTCCACCAGCCCCACCCTGCGCCGATCCGCTCCGACTCGAAGAACCGATCATCTTCGGACGGATCAGCCTTCGCCGCGCCGGGCCGCTCGATGATGACCTGATGCCGCCGCCCGCTGCGCTGGTCCGCGCCGCAGCGCACGCACACGACGGCGTCGCGCTCGATCGCGCCGCCGCATACGATGCACCCACAACTGGGAGAAATCTGCGGCACCGCCATCATCCCCAGACTCTACGAGCGCACGCCAGAGTTCCAAGTCCAACCGACGCCGCGATCGGACACGCGCGCGAGAAATCGCCCCGGAACCAAAGAAAAACCCGACCGCCAAACGCGATCGGGCTCAAAATCCTCGTGCTGAAAACCGACAGCCGAACGCTGCAAGCCGTCCGCCGCTCACTTCTTCCCGAAGTAATTCCCGCTGAACTTCCGCTGGAACTTCTCCACGCGGCCCGCGGAGTCAACGAACGTGCTCTTGCCCGTGAAGAAGGGGTGCGAGCCGCTCCACACGTCGACGTGCAGCTCCGGCACCGTCGAGCCGGTGGTCATCACCACTTCGCCGTTGAAGTAGACCTTGCAGTTGGGGTAGTACTTCGGGTGCGTTTTCTCTTTCATGGCGAAGCTCCGGCGGCGGGCGCTCGGCCCGCGGTGCGAGTCATCATCGATCGTAGTCGGCCGTCCGGGCAGATGCCCAAGGCGACGAAAGCTCCCCGACAAGGACTCGAACCTTGAACCTAGCGGTTAACAGCCGCTCGCTCTACCATTGAGCTATCGGGGACCGAGTTGTTCCATCGGCGGATTCAACCGCCGCGGCGGGCCCACCGCCCGCTCCGAAGGGACGACAAAGATAGCCGGTTTCGCCGCTTCTTCAAGTGCCCGCCCTAAACCGCAGTTTTTCGTACCGCCACGCCTGTTCGGATTTCATTTGCTCGCCGGGGCGCTTCGAGCGCCGATCGTGAGCATTCCGGGAGTTTGCGGCATCGAAACCGGGTCATGCAACGAACCACCGCGCGTGGGGTATGTTGCCGTCGCCGTTCGTCTCTTCGGCGATCGGCGTACCTGGGGTTGCCGTCGGGATCGGTTCGAGTCCGGCGATTGGAGTCCGCGGCGTGAATCGGTCCGAGTTCGAACAGCTCGCGCTCGAGCACCTTGATGCCCTGCACCGTATGGCGTTCAAGCTGTGCCGCCGCGCCGATGCCGCCGAGGATTTGGTGCAGGAAACCTACCTCCGCGCGTTCCGCGCCGCCGGCACGTTCAACGAGCGCGGCGGTGGGATCCGCGCCTGGCTCTTCACCATCCTCCACCACGTCCACTACAGCAAAGGAACACGCGACGCCCGCGCGCCGCAAGCACTCCCCGAGATCTTCGGCATCGACGGCCGCGAGACCATCCCCGACGAGCCGCCCCCCGCATGGGACCTGCGCTCGCTCAACTGGGAACACGTCGACGAGCGCCTGAAAGCCGCGATCGAAGAACTCCCCGACGAGCAGCGCGTGGTGCTCCTGCTGTGGGGCGTTGAGAACATGAAGTACCGAGAAATCGCCGGGATTGTTGGGGTTCCGGTTGGTACGATAATGAGCCGCCTGCACCGCGCGCGGCAGACACTGACAAAGTCTCTGGAAGAATTCCGCGATGATCTTGGTTCATGAGAGGACGGGCCGACGGCAAGCGGCTCGGCTGGATGTGGAGCGGATTCCCTGATGCGTGACGACTCGAACAGCATGCCGCACAACAGCCTCCCCACACCCGCCGTTGGCGGGGTGCCGGGTGATGTGGCGCTGAACCCCGCCGCACTTCTCCGCGCGGCGGCTGACGGCGAACTCTCGCCCGAGCAACTCGCCGCGCTCGACGCCACTCAGCCCGACCTCGCGGCGCGGGTTGATTTCGAGCGGTCGCTCAAGCCGCGCGTCTCGCGCGCCATGTGCGATCCCGCTCTCGCGCCCGAATCGCTGCGCCGCCGCGTGATCGCGGCCCTCGCCGCCGAGCGCGAGGAGACCGAGCCGCGCACGCTGCCGCTGCGCCCGATGCAGGACGGTGCACCGCGCCACCTGTTGCCGCGCTGGGCGGCGCTGGCGGCGACGATCGTGCTCGTCGCGGGTGTCGGGTTCATGAGCTGGAGCTTTGCGAATCGCGCCGGCGTGTTCGGCCCGCCCACCGCCGTGCAGCTCGCTTCGTTTGTTTCCGCCGAGCACGACCGCTGCTCGAAGTTCAGCGACCATTTCAAGTCGAAGTTCACCGAGCGCTCGCCCGACCGCGCCGAGGCCGCCGCCGCTGAAATCCTCGGCAGCGCCCCCGCGATCATCACGATGCCCGTCGCCGGCCTGCGCGACGGCGGGTACGAGTTCGCCGGCATCGGCCGCTGCGCCGTGCCGGGGCGGGGCGATTCGGCGCACCTCCTCTTCGCCGACGGAACGACCGAAGCCGCGAACACCATCAGCCTCTTCATCCAGGTCGATACCGGGCAACTGCCGCTCGACGTGGGCACGTGCTACGGCTGCCCGCTGTCGGAGACGGTGAAGCACTCGCCCGTGATCTGGCGTGACGGCGGGTTCCTCTTCTATCTTTTCGCCGACGATCCCTCCGGGCTGAAGCGGGCGGAAGAAGCGTTCAAGGTCCCCGTTGTTCATCGGCCCATGAGCTGACCCACGCCGGTGTTCCGCCCGATCTACAATTGAACGATCGGAGGTGAGCCCGTGCGGATGCCAATGCCGAGCAGGTTGTTCTTCATCGCGTGCAGCGCGGGCGCGGTGATCGCGCTCGCGGGCGCGGCTCGGGCGCAGAACGCGCTGGGCGACGGGCGCATCCTCGACCGCAACCTCCAGCGCGGCAGCGGCGGGTTCAACCCCGCCGGCACCGACTGGCGCCGCGAAGCCAACTACCGCAACGCCATCGTCACGGGCAATGTCGGCGGCGGGCGCTCGTTCCGAGGGAACATCGGCTACTCCGCGCCGAGCGACTTCCGCGGTGTCACGGGCAGCGACCAGTTCTTCGATTTCGAGCGCGACGCGCTCACTTCGGGCTTGGCGGCGAACAATCTCCGCGGCACGAACGCGCTGCGGCTCGCGTTCGATCAGACCACCTTTGGGCAGACCGAGGGGATCGGCGGGCAGCTCATCATCGACCGCGCCACGTCCGGGCTGACCGGCGCGGACATCGCGCAGGGCGCGAGCGCCGCCGGGCGCGGCGCCGATCGCTTCGGGCTGATCCGCGGGGCGCTCCGCTCGACCGCCAACTTCCAGGCGGAGATGGCGACCACCCCCAGCATCATCGGACAGGCGAATGCGAACGATCCCGACGCGAAGGATCAGGAGTTGAAGTTCCTGACCGCGTCGAACCTGCAGGGCATCAAGATTCTCAAGCAGACCAACGCGGCGTTCGGCGCGGACGAGCGTTCGTTCTCCTTCAGCGGGCTGCAGCAGCAGAAAGCGGAAGAGGAAGCGGACGCGAGGAAGAAGCCGCGCACGCCGCACGACACGCTGATGGAGTCGCTGCGCGTTCAGTCGGACCCTGTGGCGAAGCAGTTGTCCGAGCAGCGGCGCGTGCAGACCTCGCCGCTGAGTTTCGCTGCGCCGACGACGCCGGACTTCGCGCAGCCGACCGAGCCGAAAGCCGCTGAACCAACGCCCGCGCCAGAAGCCGAAGGAAACGAGCGGCCCGTCTCCGCGATCGACCGCCAGCTCGAGGCGCTCCGTGCCCGGCTGAGCGGGCAGCCGGTCGATCCGGCGGTGGCGATCCGCGAGCGCGCCAAGTCCGCCGAGAAGGACAAGTCGCCCAGCGTGCTCGACAAGCCGGGGAGCGACTCGGTCGAGAAGAAGCCCGATTCGGTGATCGGCGCGACACCCGGCGTGCCCGAGCCTCTGGATGAGAACGACCCCGAAGCACTCACCCAACGCGTGCTCGAAGCGCTGAAGAACGAGCACGTGCGCGTGCAGGCTCTCAAGCCGGTCGAGCCCGACGCCTCGACCTACACGCGCCACATGACGGCGGGCGAGGAACTTCTCGGCGCGGACGAGTACTTCAACGCCGAGGAGCGTTTCACGGCGGCGCTGAACGCGCAGCCGGGCGACGCGATGGCCGCCGTCGGACGGATTCACTCGCAGATCGGCGCGGGGATGTACCGCTCCGCCGCCACCAATCTTCGGAACCTGCTGTCGGCGTACCCGGAGTTCATCGCGGCCCGGTTCGACGCGAAGCTCCTGCCCTCCGCCGAGCGGTTGAGCGAGATCCGCACGCAGCTGCGCACTCGGATGGGCTACGCCACGATCATCGGGCGCGAGGCGGCGCTGCTGCTGGCGTACAACGGCGTGCAGTCCGACGACCCGGCGCTGGTGCGTGAAGGTTTGGCGCGCTTGCGCGAGATTGACGCCGAGATGGGCAGCACCGCTTCCGACCCGCTGGAAGAGGTGCTGCGGGAAACGTGGCTGAAGGAATAGCCGCGCCCGCCGCGCCGGTCTATGCTCCCCGCCACTGCGATGCGGGGACGAGAGCCGACCATCACGGAATTCCTGACCGACGGCGCGCTCGCCGCGCTGTGCGATCACTTGAGCCAGATCGCTGGCGCGGAGGTGACGCTGCACGATGTGCAGGGCCGGCGGATTTCGCCCGCCGAGGGAACCCCGCCGTGGCGGATCGGCGAGGTGGATCACTCGGCCCGGGAGGTCGTGGAAGCGTTCGAGCACTACCGGCCCGTGCTGCCCGAGCGGGAAGTCGCCGCCGCCCCGCTGGTGATCGCGCCGCTGACGGCGCTGGGGCGTGTGATCGGGTGCATCGCCGTGCGCCCGGACAAGACGCGCAAGGGCACGAGCCTGACGCGTCTGCGCGCCATCGTGCGGCAGCTCGCGTCGACCGTCAGCGAGCTGTGCGACCAGGACATGCGCTACCGCGAGCGGAACGCGGAGCTGAACGTGCTGTTCCGCCTGTCTTCCCTGCTGGTGGAAGCGCGCGATGTGGAGGCGATCCTGAATGTCGCGCTGCGCTCCGCCGCCGATCTGCTCGAAGCGGACGCGGGGAGCGTGCACTTGCTCGACGAAACGGAGGAGAATCTGCGCCTGCGCGCGCGGGTCGGGCTGTCGCCCGGGTTCGTCGAGCGCATCGACGCGTACCCGCTGCTGCGCTCGGCGGATCGGCACCAGCTCCATGCCCGGGCGCACACGCTGGCGGAATTGAACGAGCTGCAGCGGCAGGAGCTGCTCGCGGAGATTTCGGGCGAGGGGTTCGCGGAAGTGATCGCGTGCGGGTTGATTTTCAAGGGCCGCCCGATCGGCGTGCTGCGCTTGTACCAGCGTTCGCCGGCACATCTCGATACGGCGGACCGGTCGCTCCTGCAGACAATCGTGGAGCAGGCCGCCGCCGCCGCCGCGAGCGCGCGGCTGATGGAGAACGAGCGGAAGCACCGCGAGGTGCAGCGGCAGCTCGCGCTCGGCGCGGATGTGCAGCAGCGCATGCTGCCCGGCAGCGTGCCGATCGTGCCGGGGCTTGATCTTGCGGCGCGGTACATGAGCTGCTTCGAGCTCGGCGGGGATTTCTACGATTTCATCGATCTGTCGGGGAATCTTGGCGTTTTGATCGGCGATGTTTCGGGCAAGGGCGTCGCCGCGGCGCTGCTGATGGCGAGCCTGCGCGCGATCTTCAGCGTGCTGGCGAAGGACGTGTACCACCTCGACCAACTGATGGCGCGCGTGAACGAGACGATGGCGCGTGACACGCTGCCCAACGAGTTCGCCACGGTGTTCTACGGCGTGATCGACCCCAAGCCGCGCGCCGACGGCGGGCGGCGGTTCACGTACTGCAATGCGGGGCACGACCCGCCGATGCTGTTCCGCCCTTCGCGCGATGCGACCGCCGGTGCCCCGCCCCAGCTCATCGAGCTCACCACCGGCGGCATGATCATCGGCATCGACCCGCTGCAGAAATACGAGCGCGGCATCATCGACCTGCACCCCGGCGATACGCTGGTGCTGTATACGGACGGCATCATCGACGCGATGAATTTCCAGGACAAGAAGTTCGGGCGCGCGCGGCTGCGCGAGGCGCTGCTGTCGCACCTCGCTTCGCACCCGGAGGCGGCGGCGAGATCGGTGACGGATCATGTGACGTGGGAAGTGCGCCGGTTCATCGGTCTGCGCGATGAGACGGATGACTCGACGCTGGTGGCGATCAGGATCAAGAAGTAAGTCGGAAGGGCGGAAGTCGGAACGCGGAAGGCGGAAGAGTCTTGCGTCCTGCGTCTTGCGCTGGAGGTCGAACGGTTCGCGTTCGATTCGGTTCTTTGCTGAGTGCTGAGAAAACCTGTCGACAGGCGGATCGAACTTGGGCTCGGCTTTCGCCGAGCGTCGAAACGTGTGGATCGGCGGCGGGTGAGGAGGTATTGCCTCCGTCACTTCGCCGGGCGATCGAGTCGGACTCTCGCTCGCGCGGTGCGCCGGCCGGTCGTGCCGCGGGAGCGGAGGACGCCGCGGGCGCGCCCTCTACATATGTGGGTTTGCGTCACGGGCGCGCGCACAAACGGGAACCTGCGCGCGGGGCGTGTTGCGGAAAGGCTTGCATTCGTGGGGTTTGCGCGAAAGTGAGAATTCTTTGGATTTCTCGCGGGACATGTCACCGGCGCGCGCAAAAACGTGGACTTGCGCGATTTCGAGTTGGTTGGACGGATCGGCACCGCAGTCGGCCCCGAGCGGCCGCCTGCGGTGGCGCGGGCGGTATGGGCACTGAGTGTGTGCCACGGGCTTCTTCGGCTCGGCGAGGATGCCCGTTGTTGAGCGCGGCTGTTCACGCCGGACACGGGCATCGGCCCCGAGCGGCCGAAGCCCGTGGCACGATGCGTGTTTGGTCGAGCCGTGTGGTCGGTGTTCGCTTGCCGGTTTGATGGGCGTGAAGTTGGCGAGTCGTGGCGCGTGCCACCCGGCGCTCGCGCTCGTTTTCTGGCGTGCGCGCCGGACTCGCGCCGATCTCTTTTTCGTGATTCCATGCCGATTCCCGGCGGCATCACGGGGAGTGACTCGCATGAAGAAGATCGGCGTGCGCGAACGGTCGGCGGTTCGTTGTGGGGGGTGCTGTGCGTCTTTGATCGCGGTGGTTAGCGGGATGAGCGGATCGTCGCTGGCGGGGGGTGCTGATTGTGGGTGGTCGGAGCGGTTTGGCGTGGCGGGGGTGAATGCCCCCGCTTCAACACTCGCACCGTACTGGGATGGGAACAAGTTCCGGCTGATGGTGAATGGTGGTTTTACTGTCGCGGGCGGCACGTCGGTCGCCGGCACGGCGAGCTGGGACGGCGCGGAGTGGACCCCAGTGACGATCCCCGTCGATCCGTGGGGTGGATTCATTCACTCGGTGGCATCGGTTTCACTGCTGGGAACGAGTCATGTTCTAGCGAGCGTGCATTGCTACGGCGATGGGGTGTGTGATCAAGGGGCGATTGCACGATGGGACGGAACCGCGTGGGATGCTCTGGGTCAGCCGTTTGTTCGCGGCGGTGGGGTGCCGGAGTTCTTCAGCGCGCATGACGATGGTTCGGGCGTGGCGCTCTACGCGGCGGGCCGCTACTTCAGGGATGGTGGATCGCCGGTCGTGCGCCTTCGTGACGGGAGTTGGGAGCCGGTCGGCCAATTCGAAGGGCCTTCGTGTACAACGTTCGGGTCAACCGGGCTGGTTTCGTTTAACGATGGTGCCGGCGCAAGGCTCTATATCACCGCGTGCATCGGCGACTTCTTTAGTTCCGTGCGAGTGCTCTCGGCGTGGGATGGAAAGGAATGGATTTCAACGCCCCTGCCTCAGACCGACGGCCCACGATCGCTCGTTGCGGTTCAGGATGGACCGCTCCGCGGGATCTACCTCAGCGGGACTTTTTTGATTGATGGCATGTACCATGACATAATCCGCTACGATGGGGTGAGTTTCATCGGGCTCGGGGCGAGCGATACGGGCTTCGTTCAGATGACAGTTCTCGAGTTCGAGGGAGCTGAGCGTTTGTACGCGCACGGGGACTTTCAGCAGATCGGTGGTTCTTCGGCACCGTACGTCGCGCATTGGGATGGATCCGGATGGCGCGCGGATGCGCCGTTGACGGTCAATGGTCCGAACGGCGGTGTCTCGGCGCTCGCGACACTGCCGGGCGATGCGGGCGATCGGCTTGTTGCCGCCGGATGGTTCGCGGAGCTTGGCGGCGCCCGCGCTGACAACATCGCGATCCGTGAGGCGCAGGGCTGGCGTGCGCTGAGCCCGCTTGCGCAAGGGGTCGCCGGAGAAGTGATCTCAGCCGCGACGATCGCGGACTCGTCGGGCGCGGAAACGCTGTACTGCACGGGCTACTTCCTGGCCGCGGGTGCGGCGATCAGCCGGGGGCACGCGAAGTTTGACGGCACCGGCTGGACCTCGGTCGAGCCGTCCGGTATCGAGTATCCGTACGCGCAGCTGTTCGCCGCGGATACAGGCACCGGAGTCACGCTGCACATCACCGGTCCGTTTCCGTCACCGAGTCCGGGGCGGTTTGACAATCTGGCTCGACTCGGTCCGAACGGAGCTTGGGAGCGGATCGAGTCACCCGCGCGCGCGTATGTCGAAGTGATCGCGACTGACGCGGCCGGGATCTCGAGCGATTTCATGGCGGTGACGAACACGGTCGGTGCGTCCCCCGGAGAGGGGTGGCGCCGCGGTGCCGCCCGATACACCGCAGGCTCATGGACAGAACTGGTCGAGTTCGAACCGTTGAGTCGTGCCTCGGGGACGACTGATGCCGCGTGGTGGAGCGATCCGGTGCTCGGCGGGCTCTTCGTGAGCGCGTACCGATATGACAGCGGCGCGTACACCCACCGTTTCGTTCGCTGGGTCGATGGTGAGTGGAGTGAGATCGCCACTCCTTACGGCTGGCGGGTGGACCGGTTGGCCGTCGTGAGCAGCGGGCCGGCGCGCGGTGTCTATGCGTCGGGCTATCCGGGTGACGGCGCATTCCGGGTCGAACTCCGCCGTCTCGATGGCGATTCCCTTGTCGCGCTACAGTCCAGCAACGGTATCGAGCTCGCGGGAACGAGCTTTGACGGCGCGATGTTTGACTTTGGTGACGGAGCCGCGCTGTACGCGGTTGCTGAATTTCTATTTCCGGGCTTCGACACTCCCGTCGGTGCATTAGGGCGTTGGAACGGTTCTGATTGGCATCTCATCGAGCGGGCAACGATCTACGCGGCGCGCGGGCTCACCAAGCTGAACGATGAGCTCTTTGTCCATGGTTTGCTTGCGGGCACGGCGGAGACCCCGGCGTCTGGGATCGGCTCCCTCGGCTGCATCGTCCGCCAGTGCCCCACCGACATCACCGCCGACGGCGGGACGGGGATGGATGATCTCGTGCGCGTGCTGGGCATGTGGTCGCAACTCGCGATCGGTGAGCCGGAGGATGTTGACCGTGACGGCGTGGTCACGCTTGCGGATCTTGCGGAGTTGATCGCGCACTGGGATGAGCGGTGCCCGTAACGCGCGGACGTGTCGGGTGCATGGGTGGTGAATCGGGTGCCACCAGTCGCGGCTCTGGGCGACTGGTGCGGGCGTGGCTGGTAGATCGTGCTTGGAGCTTGGAGTTGGAGCGGCCCTGCTGAAATCGTCCGTGACGTTTCCTACGCCCCTCCGGGGCGATTCTCAAAGATGCCCGACTTTCCACGGGTTCCGCTCGAAGACTCGCTTCACCCGTGGCTACATTCCGACGGCCCTTCGGGCCTAGGAATGAGGATGTCAGTGGAGCCAGTTGGAGTAGAAGGGGGAGCACTGGTCGCAGAGCCAACCAGCGGCACCCGAGTTGCGGCACGTGAGCCCTCGCGGTCGAGCGGTGTCGCCCGAGCGTGGATCGGCCTCAGAGCAGGCCGTTCCACGGCACCCGGCCAAGGAGGCGAAGGAGCACTGGTTGCAGAGCCAACCAGTGGCACCCGAGTTGCGGCACGTGAGCCCTCGCGGTCGAGCGGTGTCGCCCGAGCGTGGATCGGCCTCAGAGCAGGCCGTTCCACGGCACCCGGCCAAGGAGGTGAAGGAGCACTGGTTGCAGAGCCAACCAGTGGCACCCGAGTTGCCGCACCCGAGCCCTCGCGGTCGAGTGGTGTCGCCCGAGCGTGGATCGGCCTCAGAGCAGGCCGTTCCACGGCACCCGGCCAAGGAGGTGAAGGAGCACTGGTTGCAGAGCCAACCAGTAGCACCCGGATTACTCCACCGTCACACTCTTCGCGAGGTTCCTCGGCTTGTCGACGTCGTGGCCGCGGAGGACTGCCGCGTGGTAGGCGATGAGTTGGAGCGGGATGACGGCGAGCATGGGGCTGAGCGGTTCGGCGATGTCGGGGATGTAGATGACGTCTTCGGCGACTTTCTTGATGTGCTCGTCGCCCTCGGTGGCGATGGCGATGACGTGCCCGCCGCGGGCGCGGACTTCGTGGATGTTGCTGACGACCTTCTCGTACTGCCTGCCGCGGTTGGCGATGAAGACGACGGGCATGCCCTCGTTGATGAGGGCGATGGGGCCGTGCTTCATTTCGGCGGCGGGCATGCCTTCGGCGTGGATGTAGCTGATCTCCTTGAGTTTCAGCGCGCCTTCGAGGGCCGTCGGGTAGTTGTAGCCGCGCCCGAGGAAGAGCCAGTTCTCGCGGGTGATGTACTTCTCGGTGATGCGCTTGATGCGGTCGTTCGATTCGAGGATGCGCTCGATGCGGTCGGGGACGCTGGCCATTTCCTTGAGGAGGTCTGAGCATTGATCGCCGCTCATGTGCCGGCGGCGGGCCATGTAGAGCGCGATCATGGAGAGGACGGCGACCTGGCCGGTGAAGGCCTTGGTGGAGGCGACGCCGATCTCGGGCCCGACGCGGAGGTAGACGCCCGCATCGGTCTCGCGCGAGATGGTGGAGCCGACGACGTTGATGACGCCCAGCGAGAGCGCGCCGCGCTCCTTCGCTTCGATGAGCGCGGAGAGTGTGTCGGCGGTCTCGCCGCTCTGGCTGACGGCGAGGACGACGGTGTCTTCCTCGATGATGGGATTGCGGTAGCGGAACTCGCTGGCGTACTCGGTGTCGGCGGGGAGTTTGGCGAGGTCTTCGAGGAGGTACTCGCCGATGCGGGCGGCGTGGAAGGCGGTGCCCTGGGCGACGAGGATGGCGCGCTTGGCGCGGATGAGTTCCTTGGTGTATTTCGAGAGGCCGCCGAGGACGACGCGCCCGGCTTCGGGGTCGAAGCGGCCGCGGAAGCAGTTGCGCAGGCTGCGGGGCTGCTCGAAGATTTCCTTGAGCATGAAGTGCGGGTAGCCGCTGAGCTCGATCTGCTCGAGTTCGTGCTCGAGCTCGATAATCTTGGGCGTGACGGGGGCGTTGTCCTGCACGCGCGAGGTGTGGAAGCTCTCGCGGGTGATCTTGACGACGTTGTAATCTTCGAGGGGGAAGGCCTGCGTGGTGTGCGCGACGATGGCGGAGGGATCGCTGGCGACGATGAATTCGCCGCTGCCCACGCCGACGATCAGCGGGCCGCCCTTGCGCGCGACGACGAGGGCGTTGGGTTCCTTCTCGCAGATGACGGCGATGGCGTAGGCGCCGGTGACTTCGCGCAGGGCGGCGGCGACGGCTTTCTCAAGGTCGCCCTCGTAGAGCTCGCCGATGAGGACGGCGAGGACTTCGGTGTCGGTCTCGCTGTGGAAGTGGTGGCCCTTTTCCATGAGCCAGGTTTTGAGGGCGGCGTAGTTCTCGATGATGCCGTTGTGGACGACGGCGATGCCGTGGCGATCGTCGCGGTGCGGGTGCGCGTTGACTTCGGTGACGCCGCCGTGGGTCGCCCAGCGGGTGTGCGCGAGGCCGAGGGTGCCGTGATAGCCGCCGGTCTCTTCGAGCCGGTCCTCAAGGACGGCGACTCGGCCGACGGTCTTGGCGACGTGGAGCTTGGAGTTGAGGACAGCGATGCCGGCGGAGTCGTAGCCGCGGTACTCGAGGCGCTTGAGGCCTTCCATGAGGATGGGTTGGGCTTCCTTGGTGCCGATATAGGCAACGATCCCGCACATGCGGCGTGTCTCCTGAGAGCGAACAAAGACCGGACGGATCGGCGCGGCCGATCGTGGGTCGTGCGAACATCATCGGACATAGTACGGGGGTTGGGGGAGCGGGTTCGGGCATAGTGACGTGGGAAAAGTGCTCACCAGCCGCCTTCATAGAAGAACTGCTCGCGGGTGATTTTGTCGCCGTTGACGGTGTAGACGCCGACTTCCTGGAGGGTGACTCGCTGTCCGGTCGCTTTGGGGGTCACGTCGAACGTGAAATGCACCGCGAACTGGTTCGGGCCGTTGAAGTAGGGGCCGAGGACTTTCTCGCCGTGGATGGTGTTGGCGGCGGCCCAGCGTTCGGACTTCTGGATGACGGGCGTCTGGCCGGCGGTTTCCTTGCCGTCGGCTTCGACGGAGACGATGTCCGGCGCGTACATGGTGCGCATGACGTCGAAGTTCTTGCCCTGGTTGCACAGGTCGACGAACTGCTTGGCCAGTGAGTGCAGGTTCATGGCGTGTTCCTTTGGTTGGGGAGACGGTTTGGCGCGGATGACGATCGTGCTCGCGAGCCCACGATCCTAGGGCTCGTGCTCGGGGTGCGACGATCGGGTGTCGTGCCGGTCACGAATTACGTGAGGATTCGGATTCGAGCAGCCCCAGCCCGCGCGCGACCGCGAGTTCGAGGTCCGGGCAGACGTTCATCGGGTCGAGCGCATCGCCGGCACCGGCTTCGCGCACGGCGTGGTATTGCTCGCTGTTCAGGCCGGCGAAGATGAGCTGGCGGCCGAGGTTCTTTGATTGCACGATCAGCGTGCGGAGTTCGAGCGCGGCGTTGGCATCGAGTGTGGTGACTTCGCTGAGGTCAAGAATGACCACGCGGCTGCTCGGGTGCAGGCGCTCGCTCCAGCGCAGCAGGTCGGGCATGCGGTGGACAGCGCCGCGGCGGTCTTTGTCTTTGCGGAGGTGGTAGACCGCGAGCCCTTTGGGGAGATCCCAGCCGCCGCTGCCGCTGACGAGTTCGGATGCTTCGATCTCGCAGATGGGCGCGTGGACATCCTGCCAGACGATCCACAAAAGGAAAAAGACCGGGGGCAGGAGGCTCCAGCGCGGGGCGTGATCGAACGCGAGCGTCCCCAGCCCCGCGCCGAGCGCGAAGGAGCCGACGATGGACGCGAGGAGCGCGAGCCGCCGGGCCGTCGGGTGCGCGCGGATGCTGTGGATCAGCGCGACAGTGGGCAGCGGGGGGCTGTTGGTGCGCCGGTCGTGGAGCCAGTAGAGAAAGAGCACCGCCTCGGAGCCGAGGTCGGTGAGCACGCCGGTGAGGTGAGTGGTGCGGATCACGCCGCTGGAGATGCGGGTGATGGTGGCGTTCTGGAGTCCCATCGCCGCTGACGCAACGCCGGTGAGCCACCAGAGATTCGGGCCGGCGGCCCACTGCTCGGGTTCGAGCAGTTCGATGCCGAGCGCGAAGGAACTGAGCAACAGTGCTTCGACGAGCATGGGGAGGACGTAGATCGATTCCCATCCGCGTCGGCGGCCGGTCTCGGTGAGGAGCGCCGAGAGGCCCGCGCCGAGGAAGAAGGTGAAGAGCAGATAGAGCATGAACGCCGCGAGCGACCACGCGCCCTCGAAGACATCGCGCCCGAGATTGCTGGCGGTGCCCGAGACGTGGCTGGTGACGGTGCCGCAGGTGAGGACGGTGAGGATGTTCGTGTAGCCCGCGACCCAGGCGAGCGTGATCGCCAGCCGGGCTTGCTGCGTGAAGGAGTGGGCTTGGGAGACGAGCATCGGTTGGGACCGGGGTGCGGCCGGGGGGAGCAGCGGGGAACACGGGATTCATCGGCGACGGCGCGGGCCTCGCACGAGCCGACGGGTGCGGACGCGTTGAAATTCGTGCGATCGCCCGGGTCGGGCGGGCAGCACGCCATCGAAGATTGTAGGACGCGGGCGTGCGCGCTCTCGTCCGCACGGCTCGATCGCAACCGGCAGAGAAAAGCACCCGCGCGGGGCGCGGGTGCTTATTCACTCGTGGATTGGAAGATGTCGATGCGTCGCGCGCGCGGCGCGGTTCGCTTACTTGCCGAACTGCTCGGTCGCGCTCTTCACCGCGCCCGTGAGCTTCTCGACCATCGGTGCGAGCTCGTCCTTCATCTTGCTCCAGGTGTCGGCGCCGGCGCCCTTCAGCTCGGTCAGCTTGCCCTTGACGGCTTCGAACTGCGTATCGATGTCGGCGAGGGCGGCTTCCGCCTTGGGCTTGATCTCCGCCGGCAGGGCGGCGACCTTCGTCTTCAGCGCGTCGGTCTTGGTCTTGAGTTCGTTGATGGTGGTCTCGGTGCCGGAGACGAGCTTGTCCTTCGCTTCGTTCACCATCTCCTTGGCTTTGTCCGCCATCCCCCCCGCGGCGTCCTTCGCGGCGCCGGCGGCGTCGCCCGCGGCGGTCTTCGCTTTGTCCAGCGCCGAGCCGGCTTCTTTCTGATCACAGCCGACGAACCCGATGACGGACGACGCCAACACCAACGCGATCAGCCGAGCGTTCATGAGAATCTCCACGAGGCCCGCCCGATCGGTCGGCCCTACGCGGCCGAAACCGAGAGCGCGGCGACGCAAGAGTGTACGGCACAACAACCCGTGCGGGTCCGCACGACTGTTCGCGAGAACCAACCGCTTGCGTTCACGCGGCGATCGCGGGCAAGCGATTGCACCTCGCGGTCACGGGCACGAGGCGCCCCAGTTGTTGATGACGATCGCGAGGTCGGAGAGCCCGCGCGCCCCGTCGCCGTCGAGGTCGCCCAGCGTGCCGGGCATGCCGGCCGCGAACCAGTTGGTGATGATCACTGCGAGGTCAGCGAGCCCGACCATGCCGTCGCCGTCGGCATCGCCGGGGCAGGCGGGGGGCGGGAACTGCGCGCGCCCAACGAACGTGCCCGTGCCCCATTCGATCTGGTTGTCGCTCGGCGGGGTGAGCGTGGCGTTGAAGGCGACGTCGCCGTTCTCGTTGATCGACACGCCACCGGCGAACGTGGGGGAGGAATCGTTCTGATCGATCCGGGCCGGGCCGAGGTCGGTGGCGATGATGTCGTGCTCGGTGGCGACGCGGAGCAATCCGGTCCCGTCGCCCACCCACACCGCGCGCAGGCCGGCGAGGTCCTTCGCGCGGAACGCGACCAGCCCGCTATTGTTCGCTGCGGGAGCGAAGAATTCGATGTCGCTGACTTGCGTCCCCGGCGCGGTGGTGGTGGTGGCGATGGTGATGGTGGTCGCGCCGTTGGAGATGAACACGCCGCGCCCGGCGCTGGGGAAGGGGAAGAGGCTGGCGGTGAACGCGACCCACCCGTTGTCGGCGGCGCTGACGGAGTTATCGAAGCGTGCGAACATCGACGCGGGGTTCGCGTCGCGGTCCTGCGCGATGAGCACCGACGAGCCGTCGGCGTTGAAGAGGCGGATTTCGTCGGGCTGTGACTCGCCCGTCTGCCCCGGCCCGCCGCGGCGGACCTTGGCGCCGATCTGATTCGCGTTGTTCACGCTCGGCGTGAAGAGAAACGAGAAGGGGCTGAGCGGGTCGACGCCGACTTCGGCGGCGTGGAAGCTGCTGGCGGTCGTCATCGGGTTGTAGCTGACGAACGCCGTCCCGCTGCCGGCGAACGTCGCGCGGAAGCCGACGATGCCGTTGTCGTTGATCTGCGGCGAACTCCACCCCGACGCGCCGAGCGGGCGATTGAAAAAGAACCCGCCCGTCATGGTGGCGCGTTGGTACTGGTACACGCCGTTCTGGCTGGTGAACTGCGTCTCCCACACGCAGCGCGACTGGTTGTTGAGCGACGTGGCGCTCAGGAACGCGTCGTTGGCGGAGTTGTAGACCGGCCCTCCCGTCACGGTGCCCATCATGTTCGGCTCGCCGAACCAGATGGACTGGAACAAGCCGCTGGTGACGCTGAGCCGGAAGGTGACCTGCCCGAGGTCGTTGAGCGCGGGCGTCTCGCCCGAGTTGAACCAGCCGCCCGGGATGTTGTACGCGCCGCCCGGGTTGGCGGCGAAGTTCTGCCGCGCGTAGATCAGCGGCGAGTACGACAAGGGCAACTCCGCGCCGGCGGGCGCGCTCGCACACGCGGCAACGGCCGCACCACAGCACACACGAACGAGATTCATGGCTCTCTCCTTCAAAGCCCCACGCCGATCGAGGCATCATCTTACGCGGTATGTGGCGGCGATCGATCGGATTTCTTTTCCATCTATGATTCCCGAATGGAGATGTCCCCCGACCGCTGGGCGTACACATGCCGCTACCTCCGCGAGGTCTTTGGCGTGCAGGACGCGCACCTCGACGGCTTGATGGACCGGGCCCGCTCGGCGGGATTACCGGACATCGCCGTCAGCCCCGATGTTGGTCGGCTGCTCGCGCTGCTCACGTCGATGACGAACCACGGCCGCGGCGCGTCGCTCGCGATCGAGCTGGGCACGCTCGCCGGGTACTCGGCGATCTGGATCAGCCGCGCCCTCGCGCCGGGCGGGCGGCTCATCACGATTGAACCGGACCCGAAGCACGCCGACTTCGCGCAGCGCATGCTGAACGAAGCGGGCGTGGGTGATCGCGCCGAGATCCGGCGCACCACGGGGCTGGCGGCCCTCGCGGATGCGCGGCGGGAATTCGGTGATGCGAGCGTCGATCTCGTCTTTCTTGATGCGATCAAGAGCGAGTACCCGGAGTACTTCGCGCTCGCCAAGCCGCTGATCAAGCCGGGCGGCTTGCTGGTCGCGGACAACATTCTCGGCGCGGACTGGTGGATCGATGCGCCGCCCGGCACGAACGCGTCGCGCGACGCGATGGACCGCTTCAGCCGGATGGTCGCCGCCGACCAGGATTTCGTGACCGCCGCCGTGCCGATCCGCGAGGGTGTGCTGATCGCGCGGCGGCTGTAGACATTTCTCAAGACACGACTCACCGCAGAGACGCAGAGAGCGCGGAGTTCGGAATGAAGAAGCCACGTGTGGAAACAGATGCACACCGATAGGACCGTTAGGACGAATTCAGAACTGCATTTCTCTTCATCTATCTACATCCGTGTCCATCTGTGGCAAATTGTTCTCTTCTCCGCGATCTCCGTGTGCCCGCGGTGATTCTTCAACCCCAAGCCCCAAGCCCCAAGCCCCAAGCCATGACTCCCGACCAAGCTCGATTGCTGATGCACGAATGGACCCCCAGCCTCGCGCTGCGGGTTCACATGGAAGCCGTCGCTGCGTGCGTGGCGGCGTACGCGCTCAAACTCGCGCCGGGCGAGCGCGACCGATGGTTCGTCGCGGGGTTGCTGCACGACTTCGACTACGAGACGCACCCCTCGCCCGACGAGCACCCTGTCGTCGGTGTGAAACACCTCGAAACGCTGGGCGTGGACGAGGAGATCCGCCGCGCGATCATGGCCCACTGCCCGCGCACCGGCGTGCCGCGGGAGACGCCGATGGCGAAGGCGCTCTTCGCGTGCGACGAACTCGCGGGCTTCATCGTCGCGTGCGCCAAGGTGCGTCCCAGCGGCATCGCGGACCTCGAAGCGAAGAGCGTGATCAAGAAGCTGAAAGACAAAGCCTTCGCGGCGGCGGTGAGCCGGGAGGACATCGCGGAGGGGGCGCAGGAACTCACGCCCCTCACCGGGATGGATCAAGCGGCGCACATCCAGTTCTGCATCGACGCGATCAAAGCGGAGCGCGAGCGGTTGGGTGTGTAACGAGAATTGAGCCCTCGGCGCGGGCCGAGGGGCCTTGGACTTGGATCGTGAGCATTGTGCCCCGCGCCGAGCGACCGGCTGCTCGCGCACGCGGCTCCATGCTTTGCCATTGGGGACGCCAAACGCTCGCTGATGCTTCGCATCTCGTTGAGCAACAGAGCTACTGATTCTCGACGACCCCACCCTCGCGGTAGGCGCGTTCAATCTTCTCGCTCCACTGCCTGAGGTACTCGATCGCGGGCTGGTCTTTCTTCGGGTCGAAGCGGTGCGCCTCGGCTTTCTTCAGCGCCGCTTCGATCACGACGTCCTTGGTGATGTGCTCGTACAGCGCGCAGACAACACTGGTCCGCTGGGCGCCGGCCCCGCACTGCACGAGCACCGGCTGGTTCTCCGGGTCGGTCATCAGGCGCAGGGCCTGGACGTACTCGTTCGGATCGCCCGTGCCGTCGCCGTGGAGGTTGAAGCGCACCCGGCGCACACCGAGTTCGCCCGCCGTGCGCTCGGCGAGTTCGTTCCGCTCCGACCCATCGGGGTCCGCGCCGAGATCGACGATCAGTTTGATCGAGTTCTCGCGCACGACCTTCTGCATCATCGCGGGCGTCAATCGCCCTGAGCGGTACAAATGCCCCGATTCGACGGTGCCGAAGTTCTTGGGGAAGAACTGATCGCGCAGCCCGTTGTTCCACAACACCAGGCCGAGGATCACCGCGATCGCCGTCAGAGCAATGCCAAAGCCTGCCGCGTTGAACCTCCGCGGCCCGCGCCCCGGCGGCGGGACAGTCACGACAGGCTGCATCATGCCTCTCCCGCTGGATGGCTCGATGGCGTGACGCCTCGATGCCTTCTCATGTGAGGCTCACCGGCATCACCACGTACAAGAAGTCATTCCCGCTCTTCAGCAGGCCCGGCTTGTTCGGCGCTTTCAGTTCGAGGATCACCTGCGCCTCGCTGACGACCTTGAGCGCATCGGTGAGGAACGCCGGGTTGAAGCCGATCTCGATGTCGCCGCCCTCGTACGCTTCCATGCCGACGTCGATCTCGGCTTCGCCCATCTCCGGCGCTCGGCTGGAGAGGCGCAGCTTCGAGTCCTTCCCGCTGTTGAACGCCATGCGCACGCCGCGGGATTCTTCGTTGGTGAGCAGGGCGGCGCGCTTGACCGCGCTCGAAAGCTTGTCGACATCGAACGTCGCCCGCTTGTCCTGGTCCTTCGGGATCACTTCTTCGTACGGCGGGAACGAGCCTTCGACCAGGTTCGACGCCAGCACCATCCCGGCACCGGGAGTGTCGGAGTCGCTGATCGCGAAGAGCGCCTGATTGTCGGTGATCGCGACGCGAACCGTGCCCTCGGGGTCGCTGATGGTGCGCGAGAGGAGCAGCAGCGCCTTGGTCGGGATGATGCACGAGCGGCTGTCCTCGCCGCCCGCGGCGCCGCCATCGGCGCTGCCGCGCGCGAGCGCCAATCGACGGCCGTCGGTGGCGACCATCTCGATCTTCTTGCCCACGCGGTTCATCAGCACGCCGTTGATCGCGTATCGGGAGGTCTCGCGCGCGGTCGAGAAGGCGGTGCGCTCGATGAGTTGGCGCAGTGTGTCGGCGTTCATGCTGAACGCGGACCCCGCGCCGCCCTTCTCCGGGAACTCTGGAATGGGCGGGAAGTTGGCGACGGGCGAGCAGAAGACCTTGAACTTCGCGTCCTGCCCCTTGATGTGGCAGACGTCGCCGTCGGACTCGATGGTCAGCGTCGGCTCCTGCTCCTCGGCGGAGACGATCTGCCGGATCTTGTCGGCGGGGACGAGCGTCTCGCCCTCCTGATGCACGTCCACCTGCGCGATCGACAGGCGGATCGAGATTTCCGCGTCCGTCGCCGACAGCGTCAGCAGCCCCGCCCCGCCTTTGGATCCGACCTTCTTCGCGGCGAGCTTGATGCACAGGAGTTCGGGCTTCGGCGTGCGGGCCGCCACCACGCTGCCCACCAGATTCACCGCGCCCAATAGTGCCCCTCGATCGCAGATCACCTTCATCCGTGCGTACTCCTGCATCACCTCGTGGTGTTGAACGCCGCAGTGTACCGCCGATCACTCCCGCGACCGGCCTGGTGCGCCGAAGAAAACCCACTGCATCACCAATTCAGAGCCTGTCAGCGAAGGATTCTTCAAAGTTCCGGTCGGTCCCGGTTGTGGTTCTCGGGCCTTTCACCGATACTAAGAATCACGCCCGGATCGGGCATTGTTTGTTTGGTATTTGTCTGTTATGCGACCAGTCGCCCTGCGCGACGTACAACATAAGGGGACTCTGGCATGTCATTTGAAGCAGCAGTTCACGCGCAGGCGATCGAACTTGACCGGCTCGCTCTCGACATGACCGCCGCCGCCGGCAGCGGGCATCCCTCGACCTCCATGAGCCTCGGGCACATCGTCACGGTGCTGATGTTCCACACCATGCGGTGGAGCAGCGATGTCCCTAACTACCCGACGTCCGACCGACTGGTGCTGAGCGAGGGTCACGCCGTTCCGATCGTCTATGCCGCGTGCGCCAAGCTGGGCGTGATGTACGGCAAGGACCCGGAGAACATGCGTCCGCTGAGCATCGACGACCTGAAGAAACTTCGCACCGCCGAGTCGGAACTCGACGGGCACCCGAACCCGATGGAAGGGTTCCCGTTCTTCGACGCCGCGACGGGCTCGCTGGGTCAGGGTCTTTCGGTTTCCGCGGGTCTGGGCGAAGCCGCCCGGCTTGATAAGACCGACCGCCGCATCTACTGCATCATCGGCGACGGCGAGTCGCGCGAGGGGCAGATTTCCGAAGCTCTCGACTACATCGCCGACCGCAAACTCACCAACGTGCTCCCCATCTTCAACTGCAACGGCTACGGGCAGGTCGAGAAAGTCAGCAACCAGCAGACCGCCGAGACGTGGGAAGCCAAGCTCAAAGCGATGGGCTTCACGCCGATCGTGATCGACGGGCACAGCCCGAAGGAAATCAAGGCCGCGCTCGACAAGTTCACCGAGGCGCAGGGCAAGCCGAACGGCCCGCTTTTCGCGATCGTCGCGAAGACCGTGAAGGGCTGGGGCTCGCCCACCATGCAGAGCGGCAATTGGCACGGCAAGCCCGCCACGGGCGAGCACCTGATCCGCGCGCAGAACGAACTCAACGAGCGCCGCGCTGAACTGACCAGTTCGCTGACGAGCACGGATTCGTTCGAGATCCAGCCGCCGATGGAGATGCCCGAGCGCGAGCTGAAGACTGGCGAAATCCCGCCCTTCAGCCAGACGATGAAGGCCCGCGACATGGAGTCGGTGCTGCACTCGGGCAAGCTGGCGACGCGGCGCGCGTACGGCGTGGCGCTCCAGGCGCTCGGGCTGGTCAACGACAAGGTTGTCGTTCTCGACGCGGACGTGTCGAACTCGACCTACGCGGAAATGTTTGCTCGCGACGCGCGCCTAAAGGAACGCTTCTTCGAGTGCAAGATCGCCGAGCAGAACATGATCTCGGTCGCCGCGGGCCTCGCCGCCGCCGGCAAGATCCCCTTCTGCTCGACCTTCGCGAAGTTCGTGACCCGCGCCTACGACCAGATCGAGATGGCGATCAACAGCGGCGCGAACATCAAGATCATCGGGTCGCACGCCGGCGCCTCGCTCGCCGCCGACGGCCCGAGCCAGATGAGCCTGCCCGATATCGCTTGGTTCCGCTCGTTCTCGACGGTGCGCAACCACGCGGGCAACCCGGCGTGCTACGTGCTGCAGCCCGCCGACGCGTACGCCGCCTACGCCCTCACCGGCGTGATGGCGGAGTACGAGGGTGTCTGCTACATGCGCACCCTCCGCCCCGACACCGAGTTCCTCTACAACGAAAACACCGTCTTCAACCTCGGCGGGTTCGAGGTCCTCAACGAAGGGCGCGACGTGCTCCTCGTCGCCAGTGGCTACATGGTCCACGAAGCCAACAAGGCGCTCGACGGGCTCGATAAAGCCGGCGTCTCCGCCACCCTCGTGGACCTCTACTCGCTGCCGTTCGATGCCGACGCGCTGCTCGACCTGGCGCAGCAGAACAACGGCTACATCATCACCCTCGAAGACAACTACGGCGGGGGCATCGGCTCCGCGGTCGCCGACGCGCTGTGCGCCTCGGGCGACAGCTTCACGCTCGACCAGATGCACATCAACAAAATCCCGAAGTCGGCGAAGACGCCCGAGGAAGTCCTGAAGATGACCGGGCTATCGCACACGGACATCGTGCAGCGGTGCCTCCGCTTGCTTCAGGTGACCAGCGCCTGAGTCAGACGCGTGCCCGCGGCGGCTGTTCCGAGAACCACTGTTCGTTCAACTGCTTCAACGCCGGCCCGCTCGGGCCGGCGTTGTTCTTTGACCGTCGGCGGGGGCGCTCCAATGGGTTGCCCGAATCAGTTGAAGCCGAAAGTTGGCGGCGAACAGATGATCCCGAAGATTGAGCGGCTGAGATAGCCCACGGATCGAACTTCGCCGGCCCGGATAGCCCGGAACGCCGAGGAATCGACGGCGGAAAGCCCCGGTTTGACTCTTTGTGGAAAAAATCGACCGCTTCGGGGGGGCTCGGCCGCTTTGGAGTCAAAGTCCGATAATTCTTAGGTAAGATTCCAAAAAAGCAGGTCTGAATTCGGAATTGGACTTAGTCCGGTCTCCGTGGCGGATTATTGGACCTGTAGTTTTCGGGCACGAATCTGTGAATTTTAGATGGGAACACCCCAGCGGACCGAAGAAGGGGACGCAGTTGGTTTGCGTTTGCTATACCTGTGCCATAGGATAGCGACCACTCACTTTCTCCCGGCGACCGTTGCCTCTGCCCGGTCACCTTGGAATTGGTGGGAACCAGCAAGATTTTGATAAGCCCCCCGGGCGTGGCCGCGTCGGCCGCGAGGATCGGGAGGGCGATGACGGTACAGACGAAGGCCCGTTCGAGAAACCCCAAGGAGAGTCTCACGATGAGTCAGACCAGCATCCTTCAGAAGCTCGCCGGCGCCGCGGTTACGTTGGGTGCTGTCGGCAGCGTGTTCGCCGCCGACCAGACCACCTCGTGGACCGGCAGCGCCGATGAGGTCCGTGCCCTGGTGTCCGAGATCATGGCGGACGCCGACACCCGTTCCAGCCTCCTCGCGCCGGGCGACAACGCCGGGTACGACAACAGCCGGAACACGTTCTTCCTCGCCAGCGACGACGGCTCGTGGCGCCTGAACATCGGCGGCTACGTTCAGTTCCGCTACTACCTGAACTTCCGTGACGACGGCGACGGCAACAACGACGGCATCGGCGAAGAGGACTTCGAGTCCGGCTTCCAAACCCGCCGCACCAAGATCATCTTCGACGGCAACGTCGCCACCAACGTGTTCTACAAGATCCAAGGCAATTTTGAGAGCGAAGACGGCGGCAGGTTCCGCCTCGAGGACGCCTACGGCGGCTACCGCTGGGACAACGGGCTGTACATGAAGTTCGGCCAGTTCAAGCTCCCCTTCCTCCGCGAAGAGCTCGTCAGCAGCGCCATGCAGCTTGCCGCCGACCGCTCGCTGACCAACGAGATCTACAACCAGGACCGCAGCCAGGGCATCGAGCTTGGCTACGAGCAGGAAGATTGGCGCGCCATGGTCGCCTTCAGCGACGGCTTCCGTTCCCGCAACAGCGAAGTCGGCACCAACAGCGCCTTCAGCGCGGTTGACGGCTTCACCAACGGCGGCGGTGAGTCCGACTGGGCCATCACCGGCCGCTTCGAGTACAAGCTCGCCGGCACCTGGAACGCCTTCAAGGACTTCACCAGCTTCCCCGGCTCTGACTTCGCCGCCTTGGTGGGCGTCGCCGGTCACGTCGAGCAGTCCGACCAGAACCTTGCCGCTGTTGTCGGCGGCAACGCCGTCCAGGGTGAGACCACCCTCGGCGGCTGGACTGCCGACCTCTCCCTCGAAGGCGACGGCTGGAACTTCTTCATCGCCGGCAACGGGCACCACGTCAACAACAACCTCGCGGTCACCGCGACGGGTGCCTCCGCAGACACCTCCGCCGATGACTACGGCGTGGTCGTCCAGGGCGGCTTCTTCATCCCCAACACGGATTGGGAAATCTTCGGCCGCTACGACGTTGCCTTCTCCGACAGCGACCGCACCGGCCCCGGCGCGACCGCTGACGACACGTTCAGCACCGCCACCGTTGGTACCAACTGGTACTGGAGCGGGCACGCCGCGAAGTTCACCTTCGACGTGCAGTACTTCTTCGACGATGAGCCCGTCCTCACCGGTGCCAACAGCGGCATCGGCTTCTTCGGCGATGACGATGAGGGCGAGATCACCCTCCGCTTCCAGTTCCAGTTCCTCTTCTAATCCCTCGCGGATTGGTTGAACGGACCTGATCCGAAGCCAACACCGGCCGGCCCACCTGGGCCGGCCGGTTCATTTTTTGTCAAGCGTCGTCGCGTGCCCGGCGTGATGGACGCGCGATTCGTCCCGCGATACGCTGCGCGCCGATGAATGAGAAGTGGGCGAGCGCTCGGCGGTGCCGCGCGGCCGCCCTTCAGAAGGTCCCCTCGTTGAACTGAACAACTCTCGGAGGTTCCGCGATGAACATGAAGCCGATGGTTCTCTGCTCGCACGCTCTGGTGTGCCTGCTCGCGGGGTCCGCGCTCGCGGGCGAGACCGCCGCCACGCCGCGCGCGTGGTCGGGCAGCGCCGATGAAGTCCGCGCGCTCGTCTCCGAGATCATGGCCGACGCCGACACACGATCGAGTCTGCTCGCTGCCGGGGGGCCGGGCGGTACCAGCGGGCACGACGGGAAGAACTTCTTCCTCGCGTCCGACGACGGCTCGTGGCGCCTGAACATCGGCGGTTACGTGCAGTTCCGCTACTATCTCAACTGGCGCGACGACAACGGCGGCGAAGAGGACTTCGAGTCCGGCTTCCAAACCAAACGCACCCGCATCATCCTCGACGGCACCGTCGCCACCAACATCTTTTACTTCATCCACGGCGGGTTCAACACCAACGGCGGCACGTTCACGCTCCTCGACGCCTACGGCGGGTACAAGTGGGACAACGGCTTCTACATGAAAGCCGGCCAGTTCAAACTCCCCTTCCTCCGCGAAGAACTCGTGGGCGATGTGTACCAGCTCGCCGCCGACCGCTCGCTTACCGAGACGATCTTCACACAGGGGCGCGGCGCCTCGATCGGGCGCAGCCAGGGCATCGAAGTCGGCTGGAAGGGCGAGGACTTCCGCTGCATGCTCGCGTTCTCTGACGGCTTCGGCTCGGCGAACAGCGAGGTAAACACCAACAGCCCCTTCAGCAACGTCTACGGCTTCACCAACGGCGGGGGCGAGTCCGACTGGGCGATCACCGGGCGCGGCGACTTCAAGTTCGCCGGCTCATGGGACCAGTTCAAGGACTTCACCAGCTTCCCCGGCTCCGACTACGCCTGCATGCTCGGCGTCGCGGGCCACGTCGAGCAGTCCGACCAGAATCTCGCCGCGGTGATCGGCCCCGACGCCGTTCAGGGCGAAACGACGCTCGCAGGCTGGACGGTCGATCTCTCCGTCGAGGGTGACGGCTGGAACTTCTTCGTCGCCGGCAACGGGCACCACGTCAACAACAACCTCGCCATCACCGCGACCGGCGCCGCCGCCGACAGCTCGTTCGACGACTACGGCATCGTGGTCCAGGGCGGCGTCTTCATCCCCAACACCGATTGGGAAGTCTTCGCCCGCTACGACGTTTCCTTCGCCGACGCCGACCGCACAACCACCCCCGCGCAGGACGACGACTTCAGCACCGTGACCCTCGGCACCAACTGGTACTGGAGCGGTCACGCCGCCAAGTTCACCTTCGACGTGCAGTGGTTCCTCGACGACGGCATGGTCCTCTCCGGCCCCAACACCGGCATCGGCTACTTCCAGGATCTCTCCGACGAGAACGAGATCACCCTGCGGTTCCAGTTCCAGTTCCTGTTCTGATGTGGGAAGGGATCCGGGGGATCTAGGGATCGGCATCGCCTTCCGGCGGAGCAGATCAGCGCTGTGCAGCACGCACAACCGCGGCCGACACCGGCCGCGGTTTTCTTTCGGTTCCGTGTCAAGTGAAGCGCTGGGCTACTCTGCGCTCCGCCAATCCGTCTCTCTCCCCTTTGTTTCTTCAAGAAGTGAATCTCCCTCCGAACTTTGTGCCCTCCGTTGTGAACTGCCTCAGAATTGCTTCGCGAAGTGATGCACCGTGACGTGAAACCGTTCACGGAGGTAGAAGCGGTGGGCGGCGTGGCGTGTGAAGCCGCTGTCGCGATGCAGGTGGGTGCGGCCGTTCGCGCGGGCCTGCGTTTCGAGCCGAGCGAGCATCGGCGCGATCTGTTCTTCGGGTGAGTGTGGGTACTCGCCCATCCGCAACGCACACCGACGTGCAGAGAAAGGCCCTGTGGGCGCGCCGATCTTGGAGGCGGGGTGCAGGCAGCACGCGCTCTCCCTCGAGCGTGTCGCGACGTATTGCACTCCGCCGCGCGATCACGCCGCCCGAGCGCCGGCCGATGTGTGCGATGATCCGAGCCACTTGGCGCATGTCGCGATGAGGTGAGCCTTGTCGATGGGCTTGCTGGCGTAGTCATCGCAGCCGGCATTCAGGCACTTGATGCGATCCTCCTCCATCGCGTGCGCCGTCAGCGCGATGATCGGGAGTCTGTTTCCGTGCGTGCGGAGCGTTCGCGCCAGCGTGTACCCATCCATCTCGGGCATCTGTATATCGGTGATGAGCAGTCCGTAGGGTGTCCCGGCCGCCCGAGCCTGCTGGATCATCTCAAGAGCGACGCGTCCATTTTCTGCGATCTCCACGAAGGCTCCGGCGCGCCGAAGGTGGAAGGAGATCAGGCGCTGGTTGTCCGCACCATCCTCGGCGAGCAGGACACGGCCCGATAGCGTCGTCGTCGCGGGGGCCGGGGCGAGCGACGGGCGATCGATGACACTGTCGAGGCTGTTCATGATGCGGGCGCCGGGGAATGGGACCAACGGAATATCGACCCGGAAGCAGGACCCCTCACCAGGGGCGGTGCGTTCGAGGATGACATCACCACCCATCAGCATCGCCATCCGTCGACATATCGTCAGCCCGAGCCCGGTCCCGCCGTGCTTTCGGGTGATCGATGTGTCCGCCTGCGTAAACGGCTTGAACAGACGCGCGGCCTCCTCTGGCGTCAGCCCCACGCCCGTATCCACGATGTCCACAATGAGACGTGCCGAATCGTCCCGATCGGACGCCTTGGCGACAATGGAGATCGTCCCGTGCTCGGTGAATTTCAAGGCGTTGCCGACGAGGTTCATCAGGATTTGGCGGAGCCGCGTCGGATCGCTCAGGATCTTTTCGGGCAGCGGGGTGGCGAGCTCAGCGGTGAGTCCGAGACCCTTGCTGCTGGCGCGCGAGCCGCACACGCTGACCACCTCCCTCAGAACCGTGACCAGTGGGGTTTCGACCTGCTCGACTTCCATCTTGCCCGCTTCGATCTTGGAGAGATCCAGGACATCGTTGATGACCGTGAGCAGGTGCAGCCCGGCGTTTCTGATCGTGTCGATCGTCTGTGCCCGCTGCTGCTGCGGCATCAGCCCTTCCCGGTCCTCGCGCAGGATGTCCGCGAACCCGAGGATCGCGGTGAGGGGCGTCCGGATCTCGTGGCTCATATTGGCCAGGAACTCGCTCTTGGCGCTGTTGGCGGCCTCGGCGCGGGCGCGTGACTCGATCAACTCCAACTCGGCCTCCTTGCGGGCCGTGATGTCGCTTCCGATCCACACGTACTTTTCGACTTCGCCGCTCTGATTCTTGATCACGTTGATGATGCAGTCGAGCCAGTAGTGCGAGCCATCCTTTGCCCGATTGCGGATCTCCCCTCGCCATGGGCGCCCGGAGTCAAGCGTTCTGCAGACATCCGCCCAGAATGCCCCCGGCTCGCGCCCCGACACGAGCATGCTTTGATCGCGCCCGAGCAGTTCATCTCGCGTGTAGCCGCTGATGGCGCTCAACTGAAGGTTGATGTCGATCAGCTCGCCCGCGCGATTGGCGATGGAGATGATCGAATGCCCGTCGAGCGTGGCGCGGAACGCCGCGACTTCGCGCAGCGTGTTGCCCAGGTCAGCCTGGGCGCTGCGGGCGGACTCTCGGTTGGCGTTGTACATCCGCGCCACGTGCCCCAACTCATCAAGACGGCGCACCGGCGCCGGTTCGTCACGACCGATCGCATCGGTGATCTCTTGCAGCGGTTTGAGCACCAGGCGATGACCGATGAGCCACGCGCCCGCGATGATCAGCAGCGATGCGCCCATCAGCACAACGCCCACCATCATCGCGAAGGTGTTCGCGGCTCCGCTCACCGGGACCGCATCGATATGCACCATCGCCGCGCCGTCCTGCAGCAGCGACATACTCGCCGAATGAGGGACCGGGACGGTGCAATCGATCTCGCTGGCATCTTTGTGATTGCCGAAGAACTGCTGCTGCGTCCGTATCGCTTCATCGATCGCGTGATCGTGGTGACCGATCGGCAGTTCGGCCAGCAGCCGGTTGTTCCACCCGCTCCGGGTCGATGCAACCACCCGCGCCGGATTCCCGCTGACGGCGACGATCAAGGTCACGTCCGGGTCGCTGCCCAGCGCGCTCACAAACCGCCGGAAATTCTCGACATTGTTGATGGATTCCGCCGCGTAGGTCACGGACAGCGCAACAGACTGCGCTCGCTCACGAAGCCGCTGATCGGCGATGTGCGATCCCAACCACCGGGGCAGAACGAACGAAGCCACGACGCACAGCGTGCACGCCGCGGCGACCGGCACCATGAGGCGAATGCTGATCGACTGAGCAGGACCCGGCGCGGCGTGCTTCATCGGGGTCTACTCCTCGGTTCCGCTTGACTCGGCGGTCGAAGTGCCCGAACGCTTGATGCCGTCGAGGATGTCGAGATCGTGCGCGATGATCTCCTCCGCCCGGGCGAGTGTGCCGTTCCGGCTGAAGAGGCTCTCCTGTTCCGCGCGGCCGAGAATGCGGACTCCCTGGGTCAGGGCCGCCGCAAACTCCTCGGGTGACAGGCCTTCGCGGGCCGCCATGATCGCGTACGCCTCGTCGGGATGATCGCGTGCATACTCCTGCGCACGGAAGAACGCCCGCTGGAACGCGTCGATGTCCTCGCGTCGCCCGCTGATCACCGCAGGATCGAACGCCAAGACATCCATGATCACGCCCGGGATTTCCTTCGTGCTGTAGGAGATCTTGCCGCCGAGGGCGCCGATTTCGATCGATATCGGAGGGTAGCACACCGCGGCGTCAATCTGTCCGGTCGCGAATGCGCGCGGCATGTCCAACTGGGGCATCCACACGACGTTGATGTCGCTCCAATCCATCCCCGCGCTCGCGACGGCGCGGAGCAGCAGAACCTCGTTGAGCGAGCCGGCTTCGGCCGCGATTCTCTTGCCCCGCAGCCCCGCCAAGCTCTCGATCGTCTGCCGCGCCAAGATCACATCCGCGCCGTCGGAGTAGTCGATAATCAACGTGGCCCGAGCGTCACGCTCGCCGCCGCGCCGCACGAGCATCACCTCCACGATTGTGGAGAACATCCCATCCACTTGGCGGCGCTCGAACGCGCGCTTGCAGTCGCCCAGCGAACTCAGCTCGACGAGGCGGACGTTCACCCCCTCCTGCTCAAAGGAGCCCTTCTCCCGGGCCAGCGTGGCGAACTCGTAAGCCGGCCACGGGTTGATCGCCACCCGAAGCGGCTCATCGTGGCGGCTCGGCAGGTTCGCGGTCAGGATCATCCCAACCGTGATGACAATCGCCGCCGCCGCGAGCGCGACAACGCGCCGGCGCATCTTCCACGGGTCAGCCGCGCTGCTGACTTCAGAAACCCGCTGAGCTTGGAACACGGCATCTCCAGTTTGGCGATCGATCCTCGAAACACACACTCTCGACGCAGTGATGCGCCGGCTTCATCGTGTTCGTCGAGATCGCATGCCTTTGCATCAAGGCCCCCGCCCGTGTCACCACGGGTGGGTGAACAGGCAGAAACCCCCGGAGTCAGCGGGGCGGCATACGAAAAAGCGCACACCGGGCAATTCTTCCCCGCCATGCCGCAAGCCGTGCCCGAGGGCGCTTCAGAACGGCCGCGGGCTGCTGTTCTGATCAGCGTGCGGCGCGGGCTCAACTCGAAGCGCCTGTCCTGCGACTCTTCTTCTCCGATGTCTGATCCCCGATCCCTGGTCCCTGGTCGCTTCCCGCTACAGTCTCTTTGCGAAGTGATGCCCCGTGATGTCGTAGCGTTCGCGGAGGTAGAAGCGGTGGGCCGCGTGGCGCGTCACGCCGCTGTCGAGGTGCAGGTGGATGCAGCCGTGCGCGCGGGCCTGCGTTTCGAGCCACGCGAGCATCGCCCCGCCGAACCCCGCCGATCGCGCGCGGGACGAGCTGACGAGATCATCGACGTACATGTTCCGGCCGTAGACCAGATTCTCGGCGTAGCGATACCCCGCGACGCACACGACCTCCCCCTTCGCATCCTCAACGAACGCGAGCCGGTAGTTCCCGCCGTCGGGCGTCATCTGCCGGCGGATGCGCTCGACGAAGCCTTCACGGGGAATGTGCGGCCGAAGCTCGGCCATCACGTCGTAACAGCGGGAAATGTCGGCGTCGGTGAGGGCGTCGCGGATGAGCATGCGGAGAGCGTAACGAACCGATGCAGTCGTGACGCAATGAGATGCACCGGCCGTGCCACTGACCCGTTCCTGCGGGTCAGTGCGATCACGCGGCGGGCTTCAAGGCACACTGACCTGCAGGAACAGGTCAGTGGCACGTGGTCGGGGCCATCTGCCGCGAGGTAAGGGCCACTCGCCACACGGTCGATCAGCGGTCACCAACGGTGTTCGAGAGAGCGATTGCAATCGACTCTTTGATGCGAGGCAGTGGATCGCTGTCGGGTAGTTCGTCTGCGAGCGCGCGAATGATATCCCGATCGGTACTTGGACTCGCACTACGCACAAGTCTTGCAGCAACGTAGTCCCATTCTCCCTGGGGCCACAGCCGAACTCGATGAATGAGCACGGCCAATGCCACCAAGCGACATATAAGACTGTCCGACTGAGCCCATCCGTGCTGCGCCGGCCACTTGGGACCAATCAGCGCCCACACCTGCCCCCACACCCACCAGTTATGCGTGAACACATCCGAATTGCCCTTCGAACTGAAAACGAGATTCGGATTGCGGCACAATGCAAATGGCTTCGACTCACGCACTAGACTCTCAACTCGAATCAACAGTTTGTCTGACATTGACTCCGGGAAGCTCTGTCCCATCACTCGCAAATGCCAAGCGCGATTGCTGGCGCTGACAAGAGCGAGATAATCCAACGCCACAGCGACATCCGACTCGTCGGGGTTGTCCTTGAGAATCGCTTCGACCTGATCGACGCACCATTCCACTCGGGAGGGAACTGCGCTGATCGCGTCAATGAGCGCCGTATGAACCCAAACTCTCGGTAGTACCGCTTTCGATGCACGTATCAGCTCGCTCGGCAGGTCGTGCGGCGGATGGTATGGCAACTCCCATCGCCCCTTGATCCAGTCGGCAAACACAACTCGCCGCGCCGAAGGCAACTGCTTAATAACCGTGAATACCGCACTGTACGCCATCGCCGACAGACCCACCGCAATTCGATGGTTGAACGACCGCAAAACTTCGCGCGGATCGTGCTGAGCGATGCGCTCGAAGAGCCCCGGCTCGTCACCACTCGGATCAGTGCCTTCCCAAGCAAGCGCGCGGTCCAAGAGTTGATCCAAGTCGGCAGCCACATCGTCGAGATCGGGAATACTCATGGGGTTTCGGATGTTGTCGCTGACGGCATGATCTGACTCGCCGCGGTGGGAGTACGTGTTGATTGAGATGCAACTCATGCCTCGGCGTGAACACAGTCTCAGCCATTCTTGTGGATGCAGATTGCCTTCTTCAAGTCGGTTTGCCACTTCAGGGCACACTGCGAACCACGGTCCAAGATGACACGGCACAAACACGGTCGCCGGATGCTCCGGGTGAACTTCGCAGGGCATTCGAAATGGAGTAAGATTACTGTTTGTCAAAGTGAACAACCTTGCTTGACGCTCAAATTCACGGACATCGCTCGATCACCTCTCGCCACTCCCGTTGTATGTTTCCCCAGAGTATTGCACTTAGGTTTCCTTGCAACTCAATAGGCAAGTGGCATCGACGTTCCCATCAACCGTGCCATCGAAGTCCGCTTGGAGACTTCGATGCTTCCGCCTTCGGCTTATCGAAGTCGAATGAACCGACTCCGATGGCACAAGCCAACAACCACGGCGGCATCACCATGCTATCGAAGCGCTCATCCCGTACGACTCACCAAGCTCGTAGTGCAGGCAAAGCACGGCGTGTACAGCCTTTGACAATTCATCCGGCGTGGCATCCCGAATCAACCACAGTGTTGCCCCGCCGTCCTTCAGCCTCTCCTTTGTGCTCGCCAGTTCGGCGAGATGGTGTAACCCGGCAAGTCTGAGTATCGCGGGCAGGTCGATGGACTGCTTCAGCGTGTTGATCTCTGTCCGCGCGATTTCGACGAGCAACTGATGGCTCGGGCCCGCGTACACCTGAACCCACACATCATCGCGCTCCCGCAGAAGGTCCTGTGACAGCATCGCGCGAAGAGCAGCGACCGGGTCTGCATACCGCTCCGAGGGGCAACGAACTTCATCAAGCCGCGGGCTGTCCAGCATGGTCCTGCTCACGCTCATTCTCTTCTCTGCGCCCTCTGCGTCTCTGCGGTGAATCCTATTCTTCATCCCCCCTCAACTTCGCCAGCACCCCAAGATCCTCCAGCGTCGTCGTATCGCCGCGCACCTGTTCCACCCCCGCAGCGATATCCCTCAACAACCGGCGCATGATCTTCCCGCTCCGCGTCTTCGGCAGCATGTCGGCGAACCGGATCATGTCCGGCTTCGCGATCGCGCCGATTTCCTTCTGCACGTGCTCGCGG
Organism: uncultured Phycisphaeraceae bacterium; assembly: GCA_964391865.1. GTDB lineage: Bacteria > Planctomycetota > Phycisphaerae > Phycisphaerales > UBA1924 > DASZQL01. The sequence goes on along the minus strand of CAYMNQ010000002.1, from coordinate 124,442 downwards.
AGTGCTTCCTTCAAGCGGTCATCGGCGGCGTTGCCCGGCGCGAGCGTGACGAACGCGGCGATGCCCGTCCCCTTGATCTCGTGCGGCATGCCGACCACCGCCGCCTCGACCACCGCGGGGTGCGAGACGAGCGCGGACTCGACCTCCATCGTGCCGAGCCGGTGCCCGGAGACGTTGATCACGTCGTCGATGCGCCCCATGATCCAGAAGTAGCCGTCGGCGTCGCGCCGTGCGCCGTCGCCGGCGAGGTAGTACGGGTGCCCGTCTTTCGTGCGGATGCGCGACCAGTAGGTTTCGATGAACCGTGCGCGGTCATTCAGAATCCCTCGCAGCATCGAAGGCCACGGCCTGCGGATCGCGAGCAGCCCGCCCTCGTTGGGTTTCTTCTCGACGCCCTGCTCATCGACAATCGCGGCATCGACGCCGAAGAAGGGCAGCGTGCATGAGCCGGGTTTCGTGGGAGTGCAGCCCGGCAGCGGCGTGATCATGTGCCCGCCGGTTTCCGTCTGCCACCAGGTATCGACGATGGGGCAGCGCCCGCCGCCGATGACTTCGCGGTACCACATCCACGCTTCGGGATTGATCGGCTCGCCCACGGAGCCGAGCACGCGCAGCGATGAAAGGTCGTACTTCTTCGGGTGCTCGTCGCCCCATTTCATGAACGCGCGGATCGCCGTGGGGGCGGTGTAGAAGCTCGTCACCTTGTGGCGTTGCACCATGTCCCAGAAGCGCCCCGCGTCGGGGAAGTTCGGCGCGCCTTCGTACATGACGGTCGGCACGCGGTTGGGCAGGATGCCGTAGACGATGTACGAGTGCCCGGTGACCCAGCCGATGTCGGCGGTACACCAGTGGACGTGATTTGCGTTTGCGTGCAGATCAAACGTGTACTTCGACGTCAGGTACGTATGCACCATGTACCCGCCGGTGGTGTGCATGATGCCCTTCGGTTTCCCGGTGCTGCCGCTGGTGTAGAGGATGAAGAGCAGGTCCTCGCTGTCCATCGGCTCGGCGGGGCAGTCGGCGCTCGCGGCGGCCATCAGGTCGTGCCACCAGTGATCGCGCTTGTCGCCGTGTGACGACGACGGCGCGTGATGCCACGTCACGGGCTGCCCGGTGCGCTCGAAGACGATCACGTGGTCGAGCGTCTTCACCTGCGTGCAGGCGGCGTCAACGTTTTCCTTCAGCGGCACGAGCTGCCCGCGGCGCCACCCGCCGTCGGCGGTGACGAGGACTTTGCTCTGCGCGTCGTACACGCGGTCGGCGATCGCCTGCGCGGAGAATCCGCCGAAGATGATCGAGTGCGGCGCGCCGATGCGGGCGCACGCGAGCATCGCGACCGCCAACTCCGGGATCATCGGCATGTACAGCGTGACGGCGTCGCCCTTCTTCACGCCCAGCGATTTCAGCACGTTCGCGAACTTGCACACCTCGCGGTGCAGTTCGCGGTACGTGAGCCGGCGGACTTCAGGCCCGCCCCCCGGCTTCGGATCAACCGGCTCGCCCTCCCAGATGATGGCCACCTGCTCGCCCAGTCCCGCCGCGATCTGCCGGTCGAGGCAGTTGTGGCAGATGTTCGTTTTCCCGCCGACGAACCACTTCGTGTCGGCGGGGTTCTTCGGGTCGAAGTCGAGCACCTTCTTCCACGGCGAGAACCAGTCGAGTTGCCGCGCGATCTCGCCCCAGTAGCCTTCCGGGTCGTCGATGGAGCGGCGGTACTCGGCGCGGTACTGCTCCATGGAGCGGATGTGCGCCGCCGACTGCAGCGACGCCGGCGGCGGGAACACCCGCGTCTCATTGAGGACTGACTCGATCCCGCTCGAACCGGTCTGCGGCGTTGCCTGACTCATGGCGGCCCTCGCTGCTCTGTGGATGCCCGCGCCACCATCGCGAACCGTTGCGACGATAGACGATGAATCAAGATACCCGCGGGCCGACGGGGAGCTTTCAGCTTGAAGCTTGAAGCTTGGAGCTTGGAGCTTGGAGCTTGGAGCTTGAAGCTTGAAGGCTGCTCCAAAAAGCAAAACACCAGCGAGCGCAAACTCGCTGGTGCTGTGGATCGTCTCGCCGGTCGCCGAGTGATTCTCGGCAATCCGGCGGGTGTATTCGATCAGAGGAGCGTCGCCATTACGCGCGACGACGGCGGAGGCCCGCCAGACCCGCGACACCCGCGAGCGCAACCGCGCTGGGGGCCGGGATGACTTCGAGCCACACGTCGTGGGCCAGACCCACGGCGCTGCCGGTGAGGTACTCGTTGAGCTCCATACCGCCGAAGCCGACGGCGCCGTTGAGGGCGTAGCTCTGCACGCCACCGACGAGGAACTCAACCTGGAAGTTGTTGTTCACGAGGCCGGCGGACGTCTGAGTCACGAAGCGACCGACGAAGATGCCGGGCAGCCCGCCGGGGCTGACACCGAACGGAACCGCGGGGCCAGCGCGGAAGTAGCCCGCAGCAGCCTGGTTGCCCAGGATGAACGAGCCGGGGGTCGTGGTCACGGTGGCCGAGGTGTACCCAGCGGTGCTGGGCCCGTTGCCATCGAGGCCGAAGTACGAGTCGAACGCGAGCGCCGGCGTGCCGATGATGGCGGCGGCCGACGGGGCAGTCAAACTGCCGTCCGCGTTGATAAACGCGGAACCGTCCGAGGTCGTAAAGGCGTTGCCAGAAGTGCCGGTGAGGCCACCGCCCGCGTCAGCAGTCAGAACAAACTGTGCGTGAGCAGCGCCAGCCAGCGTACAAACGGTAAGGGCGCAAATAAACTTCCCAGTCATGACGTGTTTCTCCATCCCTTCCACGGGCTTCCTTGGCGACGATCCCACTCGCGCCTTAGATGCACGCTCCTATGTATACAGGTAAGCGGAAAAGACCCTCCCGTCAAGGTACAAAGCCGGATTTCGGGGGATTTCGCCAACCTTTTTCGCCGAGAAAACCTCGAAAAATCGTGGGAAATCCCCTTTCCCAGACGGGAGATACCCGTTCTTTCAACGCCAATCGACCATGGCCGTCAAGCTGGGGATTCTGGGATGTTCCTGCTCTCAGCGACGCCGACGGCCCCTCGCGAGCCCCGCCAACATCGCCAATCCAACCGTTCCCGGCGGGGGGACGGTGATGGTGTCCAGCCGCAGGACCACCGTGCTGGGGTTGTAGATGACCGTCCATTCGTAGGTCAGCCCGGACGCCATCGTGACGGGGTCGTTCAGGAAAGAGCCGACGACACCGCCGAAGGCCCGAAGAATCGTGAACTCGTCGCCGACGCTGGGCATGAAAACCCCGCCGCCCAAATCGATGAGTCTGACATCGAGCATCCCGCCGAGGGTGGCGCTGCCGCCGGTGGCGATGAGGAGGTCGCGCTCAACGTCCGCGTACCCCGCGAGCTCGATGCGCAGCGTGCCCGAGGCGTTATTGGTAAAGCGCTCGACCATCACCGTGCCGGGCCCGAACTGCCCGACGTGCAGCACGCCGCTGTTCGCGACGCCCACATCGCCCAGCGAGAGTGAGTTGAAGAGCACCATCGTGCCGCCCTCGCCGTTGTGCAGCGTCCCGCCGCCGGCGAAGGAACTCGCGGCATCGACAGTTGTGAAGTTCCGTGTGCGGAGCGTCGCGTCCGCAGGGATCGTCACGCTCGCTCCGATGAACGACGTCGGTGCGGTGATCTGCGCGATGCCGTTCGAGACAGCGAGCTCGCCCGTGACGTGCATCCACGAGCCCGCGACGCGCGTCGCCGCGAACGCACCCGCGCCGCCGAGCGTCATTGAGCCGGACATCTCCCAGGACGCGGCGTTGTCGTCGAGATTGATCGTCAGCCGCGCCAGCGGGCCGCCCGTGATGTCCATCGACCCGCCGAATTCCTGCGAACCTTCGTTGATCGCGCCGGCGTTGATGACCAAACTGGAATTGATATCCCACTCGGTTGGGTCGAAGTCGCTCGTGGACATCACGAACACGCCCGCGTTGATGACCGTCGGCCCGCTGACCGTAGCGATGTCGTACTGCCGCGCGATGCCGTTGAACATCACCTCGCCGTCCCAGACGGTGTCGTCGAAATCGATCGAGCCGTCGAGCGAGTTGGTGCTCCATGTGTTGAACGTGCCGCCGCGGAGAGTCGTGACGCCGTGGAAGTTGACGTTGCCGTGCTCGTTGAGGTTGAACGTTCCGCCGTTGATGGTGGTGGGCACGTCCTGCACTTCGAGGGCGTGGTTCGTTTCGATGTTGAACACGGCGCTCGGCTCGATGGTGAGCGTCTCGGGCGCGAGGAACAGCCATCCGCTCGAACCGTGTATGTTCACCGTGCCGGCGAGGGTCATCGGCGCGCCGGTGATCGTCGCCGCCGCGACGCCGGGCGGGCTTTCGTAGTCGATCAGGCTGTTTGCGTCGGCGGTCCAGCCGTCATCCAGGTCCATCTCGAGTTCCGCCTCGCCGCCGAGGAGGATGGTGGAGCTGAAGTCGTCGGTGAGCGCCGTGCCGTGGAAGCGCATGATCGCGCCGAAGTTCGTGCGCAGGTCGAGGGCGCCGGCGCCGTTGCCGTCGAGGTTGTACAGCCCGCCGCCGAACTGGCGGAAGACCAGCCCGAGATTGTCGCTCGCGCGGATCGTGCCGTTGTTGATGAGCGTGGTTCCGGCGTCATGGAAATCCACGACGCCCGAGCCGGTAAGCAGCGTGCCCTCGCCGATGTCGAGGTCCTCGTTGATGCGCACGAACGCGTTGTCCATCACCGCCCGCGCGCCGTCGCGGATCACCAGGTCGTTGGTGCGGAACGTGGTGCCCTTGATGGGGTTGAGTACGAGCCGCGAGGGGTAGTGCGTGAGCAGCCCGAACGGGCCGGCGACGGTGTTCGACCCGCTGACGAGCGTGTCGCCCGTGACGGTGAATTCGCCGTACATGCTGTTGCGGAGCGTCATGCCGTCGGAGATCGTGAGGCTCGCCATGGTGAGCCCGTCGGTGGTGTCGTGATCGACCGTGCCGTTCTGCACGCCCGCGAGGCTGCCGATCGCGACATCCGCGAACGCCGGCGGCACGCTCGACGGCGACCAGTTCCCCGCGTCGTGCCACGTGCCGTTGACCACGCCGAAGTGCCACGTCTGCGCGGCGGCGGGCGAAGCCGCACCGGCGGCGAGGACGATCGCCGCAGCGCGGCGCGACATGATTGTGGTGGACGAACGACAACGACAAGAGCGATGAGCAGATCGAAGCATCGACATGGCGGACTCCTGACGAATTCGTCGGCGTCGGACCCGGTGCGCGGCGATGCCGCTGCCGACCGATGGGCCGAAAGACAAGAACTCAAGCCCCGCAGCCGTGCGAGCCGGGGGCGTCAAGAGATGACGCGGAATCTAAGCGGCATGCACGCCAGTTTCAGGCCGGTGCGCGGCAGAATGACCACGCCCGGCGGCGTCGGGCAGAGCCGAGCGCGATCGTCGCGAACACCGCCGCCGTCGACGCCCCCGGAACTTCAACCCGGGCCTCCGTCACCCACACGTCGTAGACGTCGGCTTGATCGAATGGATACCCGCCGCCGAACTGAAGCCCTTCCACGAGCACCTGCCCCACCAGGAACGCGCGGAGCTGAAGTCCGTCGAGCACATTTCCCGGCGCGGTCTCGACGGCCGGCCCATTCAGGATGAGGTCGATGTTTTGCGATTGTCCCCCGATGGTTGCCCGGACGCGCGCGGCCCCGCTGATGGTTACGCCGCGCCGTACGGTGAGTCGCGCGAGCATCAAGCCATCAGGGTGGGCGATGCTCGGAATCCCGCTTTCATTCAGATACTGCACGCCCGGTGCCGGGGAACGCCCGGAGGGCGTCGCCGGCCCGACGAAAAACGCCGATCCGGAGAGCACGCCCTTGTTCACGATTGCCAGGCGCGCGGCGACCGCTTCTGGCTCGCCCCCGCCAAGCGCCGGGCCCAATTGAACGGCCGTGCAGTTGCGGCGTGCAAACCCCTCAGGGTAGACGCCTGCTCCCGGTGCCGGGTTGTTCAGATAGAACTGGTCAGAAGCATTGTTCGGCGCACCCGGGTATCGCGATGGCCCGAGCCGATCCTGGGTCAGGTAGGTCTGCCACTCGGCGGCGCTGTTCCCTTCCCATCCCGAATGATTCAGCGGACGCATCAGGCTGGGCGTGCCATCACCGGTGTCGGACCCCACGCCGATATAGAACCCAGAACCATCGCTGGTTCGGTACGGTTGCCCGCCGTCTTCGCCAAAGGCGTGCCGGCTCAGCGTAAACGAGCGAGCGACGGCGTGCGAGGCGGTCACGCCGACCGCGGCCGAAAGAACAACAACGGAGACGCGCATGATCTTCCCTCGTGTCGCCGCAGTCCGGCACGGGCCGGGGCGTTGGCTCGAATCTGCCAGCGTCGCTGCAAGTCAGCGACGGCGTTGCAATTCAGCAGTTTACGCGGCGGGCGGAACGCCGTGCGGCGATGCAGCCCGCGCGCGACGACGCCGGAGACCGGCGAGGCCGGCGGCGCCGAAGAGGGCCACCGCGCTCGGCGTTGGGATGATCGTGGTCCACTCTTCAACCCAGATGTCGTACACGTCAACACCCACGCCCGCGAAGTTCTCGCTCTCGCCTGTGCCGGCGTCGAAGCCGGGGTCGCTCAGCGTGACGGTGGCGACTTTGTAGCTGTTGAGATAGACGCGACCTCCCGGCTGATCGATGCGGGACGCGCCGACGCCGCTGTCGAGGACGAGATCGGCGGTGCCGAAGTTGCCGATGACCTGAGCCGCGCCGGCGATCTGCACGCCGGCTTTCACGGTCAGGCGCGCCAGAAAGACGCCTTCATATGTCGTCCCAATAAAGTACTTGCGAACCGGCGAAGGACCGGAAGACACCGAAGGACCAGCGATGAACGAGCCGCCGAGAAGCACGCCGTCGTCGGCGATCGCGCGGCGGGCGGCGGCATCGAGACTGGGCGTGAACGAAACCAGGTTGGAGCTGCGGCTGTTGAACGTCGGCTGATAGACCATGTGGTTGATGTAGAACGCGTCGGACGGGTTGTTCGGCGCGCCCGAGCGGCGCGACGGGCCCAGCCCGTCGTGCGTCATGTAGCTGGACCACTCGCGGTCGTTCCCCGTACCTTCCCAGGAGCTGTTGTGAACCGGGCGCGCCGCACTTGGCGTGCCGTCGCCCGCGTCCGCGCTGCTATGCACGAAAAACCCGGAGCCGTCGGAGGTACGGTACGGCTGCCCGCCCAAGCCGCCCGTGTCGCCGAAGCCGTGGGTGGCGAACGTGAAGATTGCCTGGGATGGCTGCGCCAGCGCGAGCGGCATCGCCGCGGCCGTGATCAGTGCGAACGTCTTCATGACGGAACCCTCCTGCTCTGATTCATGTTCAATGATGAATCGCGACGCGCCGGCGCCGCAGCCCCGCCATCCCCGCCAGCGCGAAGACCGCCACCGGTCCGGGCGCGGGGAACGGCAGCGCGTTCAGCCAGACGTCGTAGACGTCCGCAGCGCCGAAGGGGTTCCCGTCCGCGTCGAAGCCGTCGTCGGTGATGTTCGGCTGCGCGACGAGGTATGACTGAAGGTGGAATTCATAGCCGAACGTTCCGGGGATGGGGATCGGCGGGCCGCCGTCGAGGACCACGCTTGGGAAGTTCAGCGACCCGACAACCCCGACCCGCCCCACGTACACGCTGAGGTCACCCGAGATCGTTACGCCACGCCGCACCGTCAGCCGAGCGAGGAAAATCCCCTCCTGTGCGATGGGGTTGGGCGAAGCACCGAATGGTGTTGCCGGTCCCTGGAAGAACGACGCTCCGAACATAACCCCGGACTGGACGACCGCGTTGCGCACCGCGGTCGCGCCCGGCGCGGCGTAGCCAGAGGTCAGCGACACCAGCTTCGCGCTGTAGTCGGTGAAGCCGGGGGCGTACACGCCGCGCGAGAGATAGAACTGATCCGATTGATTGTTCACGCCGCCGGCGCGGCGCGAGGGGCCCAGCGTGTCGTGCGATACATAGCTCGTCCATTCCAGATCGTCGCCCGCTTCCCACGATGGCGCGGAGACCGGGCGCACGATGGTCGGCGTGCCGTCGCCGAAATCCTGGGCGGTGTGGACGAAGAACCCGCTGCCGTCGCTGGTTCGGTACGGCTGGCCCTCGGTATCGCCGAAGCCGACGACGGCAAGACGGAACGTCTGGGCGCTCGCTGGAGCCGAAAGAGCCACGGTGACAACACCCGCGGCGGCCAACGCCGCTGACACGAACGGAACACGAAGCGACAGCATGATGGTTCCCTCCCTGATTCCCGGCCGACCCGGCCGGCTCGTGTTGCTGCCCCGGCAAGGGCAGCCGCCGCGCGCCGAACACGCGCGCTGGCTTATCACACCCTACATCGAATTGAGCGGCAGTCCAGCGGCGCGCCGGAACCGCACGCCAATTCTTACACGGGCACAGCCGGAGCGCGATTGCGCGGAGCGTCGGGGTCGTCCTCGTGAGCTTCGGACTCGCTGCTGGGGAGGCACGTGGGTCTGCCGAAAGGACCCGCGTCGAACTGGCAAAACGAAAAAGACGCCGAGCCAAAGGCTCGGCGTCTCGATCTTTTGCGGAACCCGAGGTAGGGGATTACGCGCGACGACGGCGGAGGCCGGCGAGGCCGGCGGCGCCGAAGAGGGCCACAGCGCCCGGGGTCGGGACGATGGTGCTCTCTTCAACCCAGATGTCGTAGACATCGGCGGGCATGTCGGTGAAGTCTTCGCTCTCGCCGAGGCCGACGTCGAAGCCAGCATCGCTCAGGGTGACGGTGGCGACCTTGTAGGCGTTGAGGTACACGCCGTTCGAGGGAACGCCGCTGTTGAGGACGAGGTCGGAGGTGCCGAAGCTACCGATGACCTGAACGGCGCCGGTGATGGTCACGCCGGTCTTGACGGTGAGACGGGCGAGGAAGACGCCCTGCGAGCCAGCGGTGCCACCGAGGCCGGCGGCCGGCGAGGGGCCGGAGGCGACCGACGGACCGGCGATGAACGAGCCGCCGAGGAGAACGCCGGCATCGGTGATCGCGGTGCGGGCAGCCGCATCGTGGCCGGGGGTGAGCGAAACGACGTTCGCGTTGCGGCTGGTGAACGCAGCGGCGTAGACGCCAGCGCCGACATAGAACTGGTCGGACTGGTTGTTGGTGCCGCCGGAGCGACGCGTCGGGCCGAGGCCGTCGTGCGTCACGTAGCTGGTCCACTCGTTGTCATTGCCGGCGACCCAAGAGGCCGCGTTGAGAGGGCGGATCACGCTGGCAGTGCCGTCGCCAGAGTCAGCACCGCTGTTGACATAGAAACCGCTGCCATCGCTGGTGCGGTACGCAGAACCACCGGTGTCGCCGAAGCCGTGGGTGGCGAAAGTGAAGGCACCCTGGGCGCCAGCGGCGGCAGCGAGAACGGTCGCCGCGCTAACAAGCTTCATCATCATGACGCTAATCTCCATCTCTACCTCAAGCCCGGGTCCGCGGCGATACGCTTCGCCGTCCACCGCAGGCCGATCTCTCTTATGGAACATACCGCGCCTTCCGAGGGTGTTCAAGCGAAAGTCTGCCTTCCAGCGCCTTTTTTGCGTTCAAATTGGGAGAACTCGAACGCTGGAAACGAATGCACCGTCATTGAAAACCTTTCAAATACCGAACAAATCCAAAGAGTTTGCTTCTGATTTGAGTGCGATGGGTCTGTGCGGCGTTGGCGGGCACAAGTTGTTGATTTGGAAGGACTTTCAGAGTCGCGCGCCAGCCAATCGCGCGGATTCGGACTTGCCCGTTGACGAAATTTGGGAAACGCATCAACAAACACGCCCGCGATCGAGTGATCGATCGAGGGCGTGCGGGTTCATTCATTCGAGATTGAGTCGCGAACGCTCACGGCGCGATGGTCGCGAGTTCCGTCGCGCGCGAGGCGTTCTTGATCGCGTCGCGGTCGAGCAGATCGACGTTCCGGTTGCCATCGACGTCGGGCGTCGTGATCGCGCCGGCGGCGAAGTCGGTCTCCCAGCGATAGAGGTCCTCAACGTCAAGCGCGCCGTTCATGCTCAGATCGCCCGGCGGGAAGTAGGGGAGCATCGGGTTGCGCTCGAGGCGCAGGTCGAAGACCACGGGGCGGTGGTCCGACGCGGTGGTGGTGGCGTTGACGTTGCCGTTGGATGCCTGGCCCGGCGCGTGCCCCACGGCGTTGTCGGCCGAGTAGTAGACGAAGCCCATCGCGTTAATCTCGGCTTGATCGTTCTCCATCGTGGAGGTGGCGCGGGGGAAGATGCCGTTGCCGTTGGTATCGAACGCCAGCGCGAGATTGGGCGAGACGCAGATGTAGTCGAGGCGCGAGCCGCTGCTCGGGAACGTCGCGAGTTGCGGCAGCCCGGTCGGGATGCGCCCGGAGAGGCGCTCGACGGGCAGGTTGAAGAGGCCCGTGGGGACGCCGAGGGTGCTGTGGGTGAAGACGCCGCTGATGGTGGCGTCGAAGTTGTCGTTGGAGTTGAGGTCACCGGCAATCACGATGTCGCCCGCGGGTGTTTCGCGCGTGCCGTTGTCGTCGAGGTCGAGCCCGAGGGTGATGTCGTTGTAGACCGCCTGGCCGAGCTGGTTCGCTTCGGCGGTGCGCTCGGCGAGGCTGGGGGCATCGCTGAACGCTTTGAAGTGCGCGCAGTAGATGGTGAGCGTGCGGAGCGCGCCGGGCACCTGCAATGTGACGCGGACCCAGTTGCGCGGGCCGGAATTGGTGACGTTGTCGTTGTCGAGGACGGTGATGTCCGGGCGCACGAGGATCTCGTTGAAATTGAAGCCGTCGCCGTCGGCGCCCCACAGGGTGAAGGGGGTGAGCACGCCGTTGATCGGATATCGCAGGTAGGTGTTGTTGAAGTTGACGAGGTCGCCGAAGGACGAGACGGCGCACTCCTGCATGCACACGACGTCAGGGACGAGCCCGGTGTTCGGGCCGCTGCCGTCGGCGTCGTTGCGGGTGATGAACGCGCCGAGCGCGGTGGCGGCGCCCGAGCCGGGCGTGCCCACGCCTTGGAACACGTTGATGGTGACCACGCGCAGAGGCACGGGCGGCAGCGTGCCGGCGGATGAGGTCGCGGCGGCGAGGGCGACGAGCGCAACAGCGGTACAGGCGGGTGCGTGGTGGCGGGACATTGGTCTCTCCTCTCGGGAAGCTGGCTCGGGGCGGGGCGGCCCTGAGGGTTCGTATGGTACGGGCGCGTGTCGGGCGGGTGAAGGCTCTCGGAGCAGAAAAAAAGGCGGGGAGGTTTCCCTCCCCGCCGATGCGGGTGTCTGAAGTCAGATCAGGTTACGGGCACACGGCGGCCCAGTTGCCGGTGACGAGCGCGATGTCGGAGAGACCGATCACGCCGTTGCCGTCCTGGTCAGCGCCGGGGTTGCAGGAGGCGGGCTGGTTCCAGCAGCTGGTGATGCCGGCGATGTCGGCGAGGCCGACCATGCCGTCGCCGTTCACGTCGCCCGGGCAGGCCGGGGTGGCGGTGAAGGCGCCGACGTTGATCATGAGGGTGCCGCGGACGCTGGTCTCGCCGGTCATCGCGGCCGAGCCGCGGACCTTCAGCCAGCCGCCGAGGTCGGCGAACATGTCGAGATCCTGGTCGGTGGCGTTCTCGTTGCCGCCGTCGCGGAAGGTGACGGCGAGCCACTGGCCGTCATCCGAGAGGCCTTCGCGCTGGAAGGAGTCGGAGTTGGTGTCGACGAAGAAGGCGCCGACGTGGAGGTCGCGCTGACCGGCGGCGCTGGTGTCGAGGAGGATGTCGCCGGTCTGGCCGCCGCGGACGATCTCGTGGGTCGAGCCGGTGGTGGGCTCGACGTAGTAGAGGCCGTTGGTGGTGTTGAGCAGAACGACGTTGTCGGGCGTGGCGGGGTTCATGTCGAGGTCGCGGAACGCCTCGAACTTCTCGGTGACGGCGACGTAGGCGATAGCGCTGGTGTCGGCGATCGAAACGCCGCTGAAGGGGACGAGGTTGGCGAGCGTGAACGTCGGGGCGGCGCCGGTGGTCTGGAGGGTGTCGACGATGAAGGGATCGGCGACGTTGTCAGCGATCACGACCGGCGACTGGTAGCCGATGATGCGGGTGTTGGCGGCGTTCCAGATCGGGCGGTACAGGCGGACCTGGGTGACGCGCGGCGTGGTGTTGAGGTCTTCCCACAGGGTGACGATCTCACCCTTGTTGTTCATGTCGAACTGGCTGTTGACGAAGGGACCAGCGCCGCCGCCGGTCGCCTGGTGATCGATGAAGCGCGAGGTGGGGAGGGTGTTGTTGATGTCGTAGCCGGCGTCGCCCGGGCGGTTGCCGGCCTGCATGCCGAGGGCCTTGTCGGCTTCGATGTAGACGGTGTTGGCGTCGAAGAGGCCGCCGCCGGAGATCTCATCGACGGCGAAATAGACCGGACGGGCCGAGCCGCCGCTGAGCGGGGTCGGGGTCACCATGCCCGCGGAGAAGCCGACGCCGAAGACCGCGTACGGCATGGTGCCGCCGGCGGGGGTGTTGATCATGCGGATGACGGGCTGGGTCTGGCGGACTTCGTCCGCGTCAGTGGTGGGGACGGTAACGGGCAGCGGGGTCGCGGAGGCGAGCCAGAACGCGAGAGGAGCGTTGGGGTCGGCGCCGGTGCCGGTCCACACGCCGGTGCCGGTGAGACCGCCGCAGGGCGGCGAGCCGGTCGTGCCGTTGTTGAAGGTGGTGACGCCGGTCCAGACGACGCCGGCGTTGCGGAGCGCGCCGGGGGTGCCGAGGAACACGGAGCCAACGCCCGAGAGGGCGTCGATGCCGCAGAAGTTGCCGAAGACCTTGTTGGTCGGCAGGTTGTCGGGGGCGCAGGGCTGGGCGGCGATACCGACGATGCCGGTCTCGAACGCGATGTTGTTCTGCTGAACGCCGGCGAAGTTCTCGCGGAAGACGATGGTGCCGTCCGGGAGGAAAGTGCCGAGCGAGTCGCTGGTGTCGTTCTCGTCGAGGATGACGTCGTTGCTGCCCAAGGGGCTGAAGAAGCCGCAGGGGGCGGCGGTGTTGTCGATCGTGCCGAGGACGGTGATCGAACGGGAGGCGGCGGCGGCGCCGCCGAGGAACGTGGTCACCACGCCGACGGGGTTGCCGCCGACGTTCTGGACGGCGACGGCGTTGTACTGGCCGTCGGTCTCGTCGAGGATGTGCGGGGCGAAGACGCGGACCGCGTCAAAGCTGCCGCCGGCGCCCTTCACGAGCGTGCCCATCTTCGTGGTGTTGAACAGACCGGCCTTGCCGGTGGTGTCGTAATCGTACGCGGTCGCGAGCGAGCCGCAAGCGGCAACCACAGCACCGGCGGCGAGCAGCCGCCCAAGGGTCATCTTCGTCATAATTCGTCTCTCCAGCGTCAGCAGGGTGTATGACGGACACCGCCCGCGCGGCACCGTCGGATCGTGACGGCAGAGATTAGCAATGCAAACTGCTTTCGCAACCGAACATGATTCGGTACTGCGCAATATTTACAGAACGATTGCTGGCAATCTGGGCAATGCCAAATAAAAACCGGACTCGAAAGATCGAGTCCGGCGTGTTCGGCGATTTTAGGCGGGCTGCGGGATTAGTTGATCGTGACTTCCGTTCCGGTGGCCTGAGAATCGGGATAAAAGCGGTTCACGTCTGCGGTGAAATTGGCGGCTTCTTTGTTCAGGAGGGTGCGGCTGGGGTACCAGTACGTCGGGTCGTGCGATTCTTCGAAATCCAGGTCGCCGACGTGCCCGTCGAAGAAGGCGACGTTCATGCGCCCGTTGTGCCGGTAGGCGGAGGTGGGAACCTGGGCCGTGCCGGCGGCGGGGTCTTCCGCTTCGGCAAGCGAGCGGTAGGAGCGGGTGTTCGGGTCGATCGGGCTGAGATCGGAGAAGGCACCAAACTTGTTGCTGGTCGCGTCATTCTGAGCGGGATCGATGAAGAACGTGACGTCGACGCGGCGGTCGGGCTCATCTTTGACGTGCGGCTGGCCGTCGGCGACGCCGACCTTTTTGGCCGGGGCGCCGAGGCGGGTGATGCGTGGCTGGTAGCTGGCGGGAATGGCAGCGATGCTGTCGTCGAACCAGCTGTACGGCTCGTTCAGGCTGGTCGGCGGTGCGGGCGGTGTGCCGGTCGAGGGGGCACCGTAAAACTGGTACGCGGCGGGCATGACAAAGCTGGGGGCCGGGATGGTGCCGCCGCCACGGGCGATCGCGTCCGTGAAGGCGGTATCCGCGGCGCCGGTATTGACCGGCGTCACGCGGGTGGACTGCGCCGGGTCGGCGAACTTCGTGAAGAGAGCGATGAGGCGCTCGCCGCGGTTGGGCGGCAGATCGCTGGAGTCCACACAGGCGGTCATCCAGTCCCAGTTCTGCGTGGCGACATCGGCGCGACGGCTGGCGTTGACTTCGGTCATGGCGGCGGCACCCGAAGCGCCGGCGGCGCCTTCGTGCCGGCGGCCCGAGGTGTTGATGCCGGGGAGGAACTCATCGTTCTCGTTGGTGTACTGCACCATGCCCTGCATAAGCGATCGCTGGATCGCCTTGCCCTTGGCCTGCAGGCCCGAGGAGCGGGCGCGGCCGAGCGCGGGGAGCAGGATGCCGATGAGGATGGCGAGCACCGCCACCACGACCAGCAACTCGATGAGGGTGAAGCCCTTGGTGGCGCGGGCGGCGCGACGGTGCAACTGAACCGGCATGTGTGTGCGTCCCTTTTCGAATGTGTCCCGGGGCGGGGCGAACTCATCCGTTGAGTGCGGCCCGTCCGCTGGCGGAATCCGGGAAAACAAATCCAACCAAACCAACGAGATCAACCGAACCAAACCTCACAACCGTTGCAGACTCGGGGATCGGCGGATTGCCGAACCCGAAGAAGAAACAACCGAACTCTTCACACTGATTTGACTGTGTGAAGACCCACCGCGGCCCATCTTTCGATACGCTTCAGGGTTTGAGTGGATCCCCGAACTCGCGTGGCGGGAGCAGAATGTAGCTGTTTCGGGGGACGATTGTAAAGGCCGCGTGAAGAAATCGGCGCGCAGAGACGCCATTTATCCCCATGCACGGGCATGAATCACACTTACATTTTCCGAACTTCATTCCGTGGAATCACGGGCAAGTGGTGGCCCAGTTGCTGGTGACGACGGCGATGTCGGCGAGGCCGATGGTGCCGTCGCCGCTCTGATCCGCGCCGGGGTTGCAGGCGGCGGGCTGATTCCAGCAGGTGGTGATGCCGGCGATGTCGGCGAGGCCCACCATGCCGTCGCCGTTCACGTCGCCCGGGCAGGCGGGGGTCGAGGCGGCGCGCGGGCTGATGAAGAGGACCGCCTGATAGTTCTCCGGGATGCCGGCGTTGGTGTAACTGATCTGGGCGTTGACGACCGCTCCGCCGAAGGAGAACGGGTCGGCGGCGCCGGCGGGCGTGGCGCCGGGGAGCAACCCTTGCAGCACGCCGGCGGAGCCGAATGCGCCGGAGGCGACGGAGTCCGAGTCGGAGAGCGTGAGCGACTGGATGGTGTAGAGCGTGTTCGAGTTCGCGCCGGTGAATGACTGCCCGGCGGCGAGAATGAGTTCGAGGGGGTACGGCTCGCTGCCGCTGGTGTTGACGGCTTTGATGAGGGCGGTGGTCGGCGCGCCGGCGCTGGGCTGGTAGCGCGCGACAAAGTAGACGTTGCCTTGCAGGTCCGCGGCGGGGTACGAGAAGACGTTCGGCGCGCCGGCGATGATGGTGCCGACGATGGACCCGCTGGGGCCGCTGCGGACGGGCTTGCCGACCCAGCCGGCGGCGGTCCACGTGGGCGTGCCGGGTGTGAAGCGCGCGACGGCGACGAATTCGCCCGCGCTGGGATCGGTGGCGACGGCGGCGGCGACGGGAGCGTTCAGCGCGGGATCAAAGCCCAAGCCAACCTGCCCCGACGGGCCGCGGTAGCCGACCTGGCTAAGGTACTGCAAGAACTGTGCGTTGCCCGAAGCGTTGGCGCTGAACGAGCCGGCGGTGATGGGCACGGGGAGCGTGGCGCGGGCGGGCGCGAGCGGCGCGCCGGCGGCGGAGACGCCGAACAGGTTGATGCTGTCGACCTTGCCGGCGCCGGTGGTGGAACGGGCGAGCGAGCCGACGGTGCCCACCCCGCCCAGGCTGGTGATGCTGGAAAAGGAGGGATTCCCGCGGTGAGACGTGATGTTTGCGGCGAGGTGCGTCGAGACGCCCAGCGCTCCGTTGGCGCGGTACTTGTTCGAGAAGTCAAGGACCAGCGAGAAGGGCAAGCCGGCGAGGCTGGCGGGGAGCGAGGTCGGCGGGTTGGTGGTGACCGAGCCGTTGTTGATGGAGTAGACGGTGGCGGCGTTGTCGCCCGCGATGTTGGTCGAGAGAGGTTTGCGGAGGTAGTTGATGATGTTCTGGTTGCGCGTGCCGAGCGCGACGCGGACGATGTTCTCGCCCTGGATCGTTTCGGGGTCGGCGGCGTTGAAGGGGTCAGCGCGGAGCTTGGCGTTGCCGCTGGCGTCGATGGAGCCGAGCGAGAGCGTTGCGGTGTCGAGGAGTGTGGGGTCGACGCGGCTGTTGACCGCCTGCACGCGGGTGACGAAGAGGCGCATCGGCTCCGCGCTGTTCTGCCCGATGGTGGCGCCGACCACGTCCGTAACTCTGTCCGAGAGATCGTTGAACACGAGACCGAATTGGCGCGAGAAGGTGGTCGCTGGAACGGAAGAACCGGCGGGTGAGTTGAACTCGGGGTTGACGCCCTCGCCCGGGGCGGTCCACAACGAGAAGTTGACCGATGCGAAAGCGGGGTTGAGCAGTTGATCGGCGCTGAGGCTCGACGCTCCGAGGATCAGCGTGGGGAACATCGGGTCGGGGTCGGCGCCGGCCTTCATGACCGGCGCGATCGCGAAGTTGTTGTTCCACGAGCTGGTCAGCGGCACGAGATCAACCACATAGCGCACGCGCTGGAGCGAGTAAGGGGACATCGCGTCCGACAAGCCCGGGGTGCTGGATACGCTGTCCTGCGCCAGCGCGGGCAGCGCGGTGCCGGCGAGAAAAACCAGAGCGGCGGCGACGGCGCGGGAATTGGCGGGGGTGGTCATGGCGGATCTCTCTCATCCCGAAGCGGGTGGGTGAACAAACGCCGAGCGCTGGTGGCGCGCGGAGGGATAGGACATCATCGCCCCATCGGCTGCGCGGGTCAATGAGGGGAGTGAAAGAATTGCGCTCAGGCACGCGGAGCGGGGCGCTCCCAAGCGGAATACCCCGGCACCCGCTGGACCCCGGTCCCGCGATCACTTATTCATCCGGTCCTTCATCCCGGGCTGGTTTTCGATGCGGATGCGCTGCAGCTTGAGCCACTTCTGCCACGCGTCGTCGGATTCGAGGGCGAGGGCGCGCTCGATGAGCATGAGGGTTTCCTCGCTCTGGTCGTTGAGGAGAGCGTCGGCGCGGATGGTGCCGCGGAGAGCGGGGAGGTAGTTCTTGTCGCGTTCGAGCGCTCGGCGGTAGTAGGTCCGCGCGTCATTCAGGTAGTTGCGTTTGTCCCAGCACAAGCCGAGGTTGAAGATCGGGCGAGGGTCGGTGGGCGAGAGGTCGCCCGCGGTGGCAAAGGCTTCGGCGGCGCTGAGGTAGTTCTCCTGCTCCATCAGCAGCACGCCCAAGTTATTCCACGCGGCGGGGAACTCGGAATATTCCTGCACCGCGAGCCGGTACTTCTCAAAGGCTTCGACGGGCTTGCGCGACTTGTACGCCTCCTCGGCGAGTTCGACGGCTTTGCTCAGCGCGCGGGCTTCTTCGGCAGGCGAGCCGGGCGAGATGCTGAGCGTGCGCTGCTTCGACTCGCACGATGCGAGGAGCGCGAGCGCGGCGGAGAGGATGAACATCCAGGATCGTCCGAGAGATATGGTCATTATCTGCGGCTCCCGGGCGCGGCAGGGGCGCCCTTGAACTCGTACAGCGCGAATGTGACGGTGGCGTTCCAGCCGGGGGCGACGGGCTGGAGGCGCAGGCTGGAAATGAAGACCTGCCCCTTGAGGCTCGGGTGGTTCAGCACTTGGTCGATCCATTGAAAGATCAGGTCGAGCGGCTCATTGTTGACGGTGCATTGGATCTCGGTGCGGTTGATGCCGGGGGCGGCGCCGGGGGCGGCGCTTGAGCGTGCGTCGCCGACGGTGGGCTTTGGCTCTTTGAATGGGATGGGCTCGATCCCGGATTCCGGTTCGCCGTTGATGCACTCGAGAATCTGGGAGCCGAAGAACTGGCGCTGGATGAAGAGCTTGGCGGGGTCTATTACTTTGGTTTCTTCCGTGCGGATGCCGTTGATGAGTTCGACGACGGCGGTGCCGTCGCTCGCGGCTTTGGCGAGATTGCCGCGCTCGGCGAGGAAGGTGCGGACGCTGAAGACCGTGAAGAGCACGGCGGCGCAGAGCGCGGCGAGCGGGATGAGGATGAACGCGCCGGGGCGGTTGGCGCGGTCGGCGGCGGCGGCCTGGGCCTGGAGCTGGAGTTCGGTCTGCGCGGTGCGGGGGGTCACGGTCTTGGCCTCCCGTCGGTCGGGCGCGGCTCGATCCATGTGCCGGTGATCCGGAGCTGCTGGTCGTTGGGCACGCCGATGTTCTGGCGTTTCCAGGAGAGCCCGTTTGTCGTGGCTTCCAGCGCGGGGGCGAGCGCCTCGGCGGCGCGGCGGTCGGGGATGTCCAGCGTGACCGCGGAGTTGTTCCGCGATTCGATGAAGAGCTGGTCGGCGATCTTCACGCCCTCGTGCTTGGCGATTTCGTCGAGGAATCGGCGGGTTTCCTGCCAGATCGGGCGCGGGGATGCGGGCAGGCGCGGCGGGTCGGTCCGTCTCATGTCCGCGAGCCGGGAATCGAGCGCCATTCGCACATTGCTGACGCCCTGCGGCAGCTCGGTGGTGAGCGATGTCACGCGTTCGGCGACCTGCTTCTTGATGTCCTCGCCCGCCGCACGGGTGTCGCGGGCGGCGGACTGGAATCGAAGCCCGAGGAGCGCCACGCCGGCGGCGACGGCGAGCGTGGCGACGCCGCCGAGCATGTAGCGCGTGCGCACCGCGCGGGTCGGGCGCGCGGTGAGTGACGGGAGGCACGAGGCGCCGGTCGGTGCGCTGGTCGCGGCCGCGTCGTGCCGATCCGCCCCCACGGCGGCGCGGGTGATCGTGGCGCCGAGCGGGTCGGCGGTGTCGTCGGTGCGTGCGGGGATGTCTTTCCACGATGCGCGGAGGACGCGGGCGATCTCCGCCGAACCGGGGCCGACGATCATCAGGCGCTGCGGCATGACGCCCGTCTGCGCGCTCCACGAGAGCCAGTCGAGCGAGAGGCGCTGGGCGGCGTGGGCGGTCCAGTCGATGTGCGCGTGGGTGTCCTCGGCGGGTTGATCTTCGGGGATGGGCGGTGGCGCGCCGGGGAGTGTGACCGAGCCGCCGGTGATGAACTCGCCGCTGCGGGACCACGCCCAGATCAGCCGGCGATCAGGCTCGACGAGGACGGTCGCTGTGACGCTATCGGCACCCGGTGCGGCGTCGTCCCACGCGAGGGCCATGGCGTGCCAGAGCGTGACGACCGCGCCGGGGCGCACGCCGCGCTTATCGAGCTCGTCGAGCCACAGGCGAACGATCGCGTCGGGTGTGCGGATGACGACGCCGGCGAAGCCGGAATCCGCGGCGTCGGCCTTGCGTGTGAAGCGGCTCTGCGGTGCGGCGGTCGGCGCGATGGGTTCGATCGAGCCGATGGCGAACTCGGGGCCCCAGTCCTGTCCCAGCGCGCGGAGCGCGGTGGCAAGGACCTGCGGGGCGGCGGAAGGAGCGCGGAGCCAGAGGCAGCTGATCTCGCTGACATCGAGGCAAGCGAGCGCAATGCCGCGTTTCGCGCCGGGATGGCGAGCGAGCCATATTCCGGCGGCTTGAGCGCGGGCGCGGAAAAAGGCGGGGGTTTCGGCCGCGCCGACGTCGGCGGCGAGCGGCGGCGCGGTCCAGACGTCGGGCGCGCCGGTTCTGCCCGTGCCGTCGGTATAGAGGCGCAGTTCATCAAGGTCGGCGTGCAGGAAGCAGGCGGCGCTCATGCGGCCGGGGTCTCGCTGGGAGTGATCGAGCGCTCGGCGCGCGGCTGGCCGGGTTTGGCGGTGGGCGGCGTCGGCGCGGGGGTGGGCTTGTTGACTCCCGGGTTGCCGCTCATGTTCGCGCGGCGGCGGCTCGGCGGGCCGAGCTGGCCCGGCGACGGGCCGGTGAGGCTAGGCACCGCGCCGGACCCGAGGGCGCCGGGGGGTGCGGCGAAGAGATCGGTCTCATCGCTGGGTTTGGAAACGTCGAAGTCCATCGGCGTGCCGTGGTAGTCGATGGTGAGTTTGTCGCGCTCGATGTTGGTGACGGTGACGCCCTTGCGGTCGGGGTTGTTGGGGTCCTTCAGGACTTCGCCCTCGACGACCATGTGCTGTGTGGCGTCGATCTGGAAGACGCCGACGAGCCGGCGGGGTTCTTCGATGTAGCCGACGTAGCGCCAGTTGAGCTGGACGACGGGGACAGGGGAGGTTTGCTCCTCCGGTCTTTTCTGCTCTTCCCCCTCAACCACGTCAACGGGGGCCGGTTCGCGCGCGGCTTGGAGCGCCTCTGCGAGTTCGGTCCATTTGGGCGAGTCCGCGACGAAGGGCTTGACGGCGTCGGTGTCTGCCGGGAGCGCAACCTCGGGAAGCTGGACTTTCTGCGGGGTCAGGAAGGGAAGCGGCGCGAAGTACACGCCGATGCCCAACGCGAGCGCGGCGAGCGCGCCGATGGGGGCGGCGATGCCGAGGGAGCGGGATGAAGAACTAGTGGGGGGCATGAGAGGTTCCCGGTGCGCGCCGGGCTGAGACGAATCCAGTGGGGATCGTACCGGGCGGCGCGCGGTTCGTCGCGTTCGGGGCTAGTTGCGGCGGAGTCGCTCGCCGCGATCGTCGAGCGCTTCGGTGGGGTCGTTCATGCGCTCCTCGAAGGTCTTGGAGCCGCGGGGCATGGATTTGAGTTCGAGGACGACGGGCTTGTTGTCGCCCGTCATGAGGATTTCGTAGAGGCGGATGTCATCCCCCTGCACAACCTCGGCTTCGAGGCGGTACAGCTTGGGGTCGAGGGTCATGAGGCGCATGACGTCCTGCGCCGTGCTGCTGGCGACACCCGCTTTGGTGAGTTGGTTGAGGAACGCCGCGCCGTCGGTGACTTTCGCGTCCTGCGCGGCGCGGAGCCCCTCGTACAGTTCGTCGCTATCGCCCGCGATGGCGCGGATGACCGGTTCCGGCGCGCCGAGCAGGCTGATTTCCGTAGGGCCCTGGGAGCGGAATAGCTCGGGCTGATCGTGCGGCATACGCGAGAGAATGGTGAGCAGCCACTCGCGTGCGATATGGTCGCGGGCCCGGTCGATGCGGGTGAGGACGCGGCCTTGCCCGTCGAAGACGCGGACGACGATCACAATGTCGCCGCTGACGACCATGCGGTAGATCACGTCGTTGTTGATGACATGTTCGCGGATCTTGGTGGACGGCTGGTTCTTGAGCCACTGCTCGACGACGTCGAGCACGCCCAGCAGTTCGTGATGCCGGCGGTAGTTATCGATCTGGCGCTGGACGGCGAGGGTTTGGTTCGAGGCGCGCGAGAGCGCGACGCCCAGCATGATCGAGCCGAGCACGAGCAACCCCAGCACAAGTATGAAGACGAAGCCGCGGCGCGGGGGTGTCGCGCGGAACTCGGAGCGTCGGTGCTTGGTGGCGGCAGCGTTCATGGAGGTTCAGCGGGGCGCGGTGAGCGGGGCGTTGGTGCTGGTGGGCTGTAGGACGGTGGTCTCGAAGAGCCAGTCGATGAAATCGCTACCTTGAACCCAGAGTTCGACGCGGATGGCGACGGGGTAGTCGCGCTGGAGATACGCGGCCCAGAGTTCGGTCCACTCCGTGCCGTTGGCTTTCTTGGGGAGGACGGTGAACCGTGCGTGCTCGATGCCGGTGAGCAGGGTGATGGGCCTGCCGGGCGGGTCGATGGGCCGCCAGCGCATGACGGCGGTCTCGGCGCTCGGGTCGTCGGAAGCGAACTCGACGGCGCCGCGCACGAGCGAGTCGGTGGTGCGGAATGCGGCCGGCGCGCCGTCATCGGCGATCAGGGGCGTGATGGGGACCGGGGACTCCGTGAGGACGAGTTCGAGGCGCGGGAAACCGGGCGCGAGATCGCTTCCGCCGCTGGGGTAGTAGAGCTGGAAATGGGGTGGGTCGTTGTCGTTGAGCGAGCCGAGGAGGCGCTTGGCGAGTTCGCTGTCGCCCAGGGTTTTGCGGACGATGTCGGCCATGTCGTCGCGTTCGCCGCTGCCCGGGCCGCGTTTTTCTTCTTCGCGTTCGGCGCGGGCTTCGTCCTGGGATTGCTCTTCATCTTCGGCGGGCTCTTCACCCTCGGGCTGGTCGGCGGGCTGCGTGCCCGGCGTGGGCTCGGGGAGCGGTTCGGCGGCGAAGAGCCGGCGCATCGAGGTGCGGAGCACGTTCTGCGCTTCCGCGCGGTCGTAGATGGTGTTGAAGCGGACGGTCTGGGCGGCGTCGGAGAGCTGCATCATGCTCATCAAGCCGAAGACGCCGATGACGACCAGCCCGGAGAGGGCGAGCGCGAGCATGACTTCGAGCAGCGTGAAGGCGTGAGGCGCGCGGCTCATCTCTGCCTCCGGTTCTGGTTCGAGCCGCCGGACGGGTTGCCGGAATCATCGGGCTTGAGCTGGTTTTGCAGCTGTTGGCCGGTCAGCCGCTCGATGTCCTTGAAGATGCGATCCTTGATGCGCTCCTCGTCGTTCCGGTCGTTGTACCGGTTGTAGATGCGCGTCAATCGGCCGAGGGGTTCGTCGTTGGAGACGAGCGCCTCGTCATCGTCCCAGAGGTAGACGGAAATCGTGACCTGGTGGATCGGGTTCTTGAAGCTCTCATCGATCGAAACCGAGTCGGTGACCTTGGCGGTTCGCCGAGAGATGGATGCCGACTTGTCGTTCGATTCGTCGGCGAGGATTTCGGCGCGGAGGATCCAGCGGTAGTTCGTGTCGCCGTACTGGTAGGGCTTGTTGGGTTCGAGGAGCGTCGGGTCGTCCATGTATTGGAGGATGACGCGGTGGGCGACCTCGGTGGCGGCGAGGCGGTAGCGGTCGCGGGCGCTGGCGGACTCGATGAACGACAGCCCGGAGAGGACGACGGTGGAGACGAGCGCGAGGAGCGCGATCGCCGCGATCACTTCGATGAAGGTCATGCCTCGGTTGGCTCGGCGCATGGGTCAGCGCTCCGGGCGTGGACGATGATTCGATGGAACGCGGCGCTCGGCGGGCGCGGTCAAGGTTCCGGGTGCGCCTCGATGTCATCGGGGGTCTGGGTTTGCCCGTCCGGTCCCGCGCTGACGATGGAGTAGGGATACGAGGTGGTCGGCGAGTAGTACTCGAAGGGGCGATTCCAGGCGTCCATCGGCATCTTCTCAAGACGCTTGCTGTCCACCAGCGTTTGCAGCAGCCCGGTCGGCGGGTACGCGCTGTACTCGATGTAGTACGACTTCAGCGCGCCCTGCACGACGCCCATCGACTGCCTCGTGGCGTCGATCTTCGCCTTGTCGGCCATCCCGATCAGGTTGTACCCGACGATCGATCCGATGATCCCGATGATCACCAGCACGAAGATCACTTCAAGAATCGAGAAGCCGGGGCGGGCGGCGTGGCGGGAGACTCGGGCGGTGGTTCGGATCATGGGCAGGGTCACTCCATCGCGGCGCGGGCGCGAACGCTCCGTGCCGACGGGCGGATTATAGGAATGGGCCTGGGGCTTGAGGCTTCCGGCCTGTGATTCGATCCCAAGCCCCAAGCCTCAAGCCCCACCCCTTCTTCTACTGGAATGCGCCCGCTCCGGTGCGGGCGGTCATCATCGGAAGTGCGATCGCCAGGATCAGCGGGGCGATCAGGGCGAACATGAGGCAAATCAACAGCGGTTCGAGCAGCGCCGTGAGCCGGGCGGCCCGGACGTCGACTTCGTTGGAGAGGTCGGCGGAAAGGCCGTCGAAAGCGGATTCGAGGTCCCCGCCGCGTTCGGCGGCGATGAGGAGGCGCCGGGTGGCGAGGGGGAACTCGGTGACTTTCTCGACCAGCGTGCGGAACAGGCCGCCTTCGACGAGGCTCTTCTGGAGCTGCACAAGCTGGGCGCGGAGCGATGGGTTTGAGATCACGCCGGTCGCGGTGGCGAGGGCGTCGGCGAGGGGGACGCCGGTTCGGGTCATCGCCGCCATCACGGAGAAGAAGCGAGCCATCTCGATCGTGAGCAGCAGGTTGCGGATCGCGGGGATGCGCCGGCCCAGCGTGAGGAATGCTTCGATGAGCACGCGCCGGACGAGGACGATGGTGACGACCACGCCCAGCAGGATCGCGACGGTGAGCCACAGGTGCTCGCGCATCCACGTGCCGGTGCTGAAGACGACCTCGGAGAACGGGTTGATCTTCTTGGTGATCTGCCCGATCTGGCTGGCGATCTGCGGGACGATAAAGATGAGCAGCCCGAGGAACGCGGTGAACGCGATGATCGACACCGCCGCCGGGTAGACGAGCACGGTGATGGTCTTGCCCGCGATGGCGAGGCGGCGTTTGGCGGACTGCGCGAGCCGACCGGCGGCGCCGGCGAGGTCGCCCGTGCGCTCCGCGGCGCGGTAGACGGCGACGGAGACGGTATCGAACCCGCCCACCATTTCGCAGGCGCGCGAGAAGCTGGCGCCGGCGGCGACCTGCTCGCGCATCAGCGCGACCTTGCCCTTCATCGTGTCGGTGACGACGCTGCCGGCGACTTCGAGCGCTTCGACCAACGGCACGCCGCGGGAGAGGAGCAGCGAGAGCTGCTCGTTGAGCGCGGCTTGATCCTTCAGCGGGATGCTGAATTTCGCGGGGCTGCCGACGGGGATGCGCCAGGCGCGCATGAGGAGCAGTTGGTCACGCCGGAGCTGGTCGCTCAGCTGCGCCTCGTTGACGGCGGCGCGCAGCCCGAGCTTCGTGCCCCCGGTGGGCGTCATGGCGCGGAAGACGAATTGGGAGGGGGCGGAGGACATGGGGGATCAGAACGTCAAGAATCTCAAATCTCAAGTCTCAAACACTTCACGCGAGCACTCGCTTGAGTTCGTGTTCAGTCGTGAGCCCGGCGCCGACCTTGTCCATGCCGTCGTCCCACATGCCGCGCATGCCGTCCTTGGCGGCGAGGGCGCGGATGGCGCGGGCGTCGGCGGTGGTCATGGTGAGTCGGCGGATTTCGTCGGTCATCGCCATGATCTCGTAGATCGCGACGCGCCCGTGGAACCCGGAGCTGAAGCACTTCTCGCACTTGGTGATCCGTCCGCCGGGCCCGGCGAGTTCGCCCTTGCCGTGGCAGACGGCGCAGGTGCGGCGGAGCAGGCGCTGCGCGAGAACGGCGAGCAGTGACGAACTGATGAGGTACGGCTCGATGCCGATGTCTTGCATGCGGCTGATGGCGCTCGGCGCGTCGTTCGTGTGCAGGGTGGCGAAGACGAGGTGGCCGGTCAGCGACGCCTGCACGGCGAGCTGCGCCGTCTCGGCGTCGCGGATTTCGCCTACGAGGATCACGTCGGGGTCCTGGCGCAGGATGCTGCGCAGGCCGGCGGCGAAGGTGACGCCCCGCTTCACGTTCACCTGGATCTGCGCGATGCCCTCGAGGTGGTACTCGACGGGGTCCTCGATCGTCATGACGTTGCGGCTGGTGCGGTCGATGCGCTCCATCGCGGCGTAGAGCGTGGTGGTTTTGCCGCTGCCCGTCGGGCCCGTGACGAGGATCATGCCGTTCGGGCGGCTGACGAGTTCCATCAGCTGCGCCTGCATGTTGGGGCGCATGCCGAGCGCGTCGAGGGAGAGCTGCGTCTGCGATTGGTCGAGCAATCGCAGCACGATCCGCTCGCCGAAGATGGTGGGGACGCAGGAGAAGCGGATATCGATCTTGCGCGAGCCGATGCGGACGGTCGTCTGCCCGTCCTGCGGCGAATGCCGGTTGGCGATGTCGAGTTCCGCCATCACCTTCAAGCGCGATGAGATCGCGGGCGCGAGGGTGAGCGGCGGGCTGAAGGCGTCGATCAGCATGCCGTCGATGCGGAAGCGGATGACGAGCTTGTTTTCGAGGGGCTGGATGTGGATGTCGCTGGCGCGCCGGCGGAGCGCCTCGAACAGGATCATGTTCACGAGCCGGATGACCGGCGTCTGTCGCGCGAGCTGGAGGAGGTCGGTCGCGCCGCCCAGGCTGGAGGCGGCGGACTCGATCGCGCGCTCGTCGAGAGGGATGTCCTCGACGATTTCGGTGACGAGGTCCTGCTTCTGCTCGTACCCGCGGTTGATGAGGTTGCCCACCGCGCCGCGCGGCGCGAGCACGAGTTCGACGGGCATCTCGAGCGAGCGCTCGAGCGTGGCGAAGACGGCGGGCTGCATCGGCTGGCTCGTCGCGACGACCATCGTGCGTCCATCGCTGCGCAGACCGGCGACTTGATGACGCCGGGCCGCCTGCGCCGGGACGCGTTCGTAGAAGCGCTCGGCGGATTCATTCCCTTTCGGGTCCGCGTCGAAGGGCAAGCCGTAGCGGCGTGCGAGACCTTCCAGCGCGGCGTGCTCGTCGGTGGCGCTGGCGGTGAGGAGAAGGTCCCAGGGTTCTTCATCAGCGCCCGGGAGCGCCCCGAAGCCGCGGAGTTGATCAGCCCGCAGCGGCAAGGGGCGCACGAGTTCGATGACGTCTTCCAGCCGGCGCGCATCACCGGCGCTGGTCTGTGGTGCGGGGGTCGCCGGGTTGGTGCCGTTGGATTTGGCCATGGAAGAAAGGCGGAAGGGCGGAAGTCGGAAGCGGAAGGCATGAGCTCAAGACTCAGCACTGAAGACTCAGGTCTCTCACTCCGGTCCCCGCTGGGCCGCCTCGTTGCGGGGCAACTGGCGCGTGCGGAGCACCTCGCGCGCTGTGATCGGGATGGTGACGGGTTCGAGGTCGGGGAGATCCGAATCCAACTGGGCGGTCTGCAGGGGCCCCTCGGTCGTCAGACGCAGATCAAGAAAGTTTGGGTCCGTCATGATGGTCGGCGTGATGAACACATAGATCGTCGTGCGGCGCTTATTGCGGGAGTAGTCCTTGAAGAGGTTGCCAATGAGGGGGATGTCTCCGAGGATGGGGATCCGAGAGTCGGACTCGGATTGTTGATCAAGGCTGAAGCCGCCCACGACGATCGTGGAGTCCGATGGAACCGTAACGGTGCTTTCATACCGTTCCTGCTGCTTGGGACGCTGGAGTCCGTCGGTGCGCGGCAATCCCTCGAAGTTCGAGAGTTCGATCTGATACTCGAGGCTGAGGTAGCCGCCCTCGCTGATCTGCGGCGTGACGGTGAGCGTGGTACCGGCGGTCGCGGTGCCGCCCTGCCCGGTGATGGTGGTGTTGGCGTTCTGGCTGGTGCTCTGGAAGGGCTCTTCACGCGTGCTCTCGATTGTGGCTTCCTGATTGTCGTTGACCAGCACGCGCGGGCTGGAGACGAGCTTGGCGTCGGTATTCTCCTGCAGGGTGCGGATGACGAACGGCGTGTACTTCTCATCAATGATTGCGCTGGTCAGCCCGCGACGGTTGCCGGGCACGGTCCGCGGCGAGCCGGCGTCCCCGCCCGAAGGCACGCCCGTCAGGCCGAAGTTGCTGAAGATCAGGAAGTCGCCCGCGCTGATCTGCGACTCGACGGTCCAGTTGAAATCGTCGGTGTTGGTGATGGAGACGATCTGCACCTCGAGATAGACCTGCGGCAGGCGCTGGTCGAGCCGGTCGATGATCCGCGCGATCTCGCGTTGTTGGCGTGCGGGTGCCTTCACAAGCACCTGGTTGCGGTCGGTGTCCTCGACGATGCTGATGTCTTCCTCGTTGAAAGTGACGGACAGCCCTTCACCATCGCCCCCGGCGGGGGCATCAGGGGCAGCGGGCTCGGCGGGGCCCAGATTCGGGTCCCGTGCGCCGGTGCGCTCGCGGCCCGAGAGCTGCCGGCTGGAGCCGGGGAGGAAGGGCGAAGTTGCGCCTGACGCGCGGTTCTGGATCAGGTCGTTCAGCACGGTGACGACGCTCTCCGCCTTCGCGTGCTTGAGCTTGTACATCTGGATTTCGATGCGTGTGTTCAGCGCCTGATCGACGAACTCCTTGACCAGCCGCTCGACCGTGGTGTGCTGCGCATCGGTGCCGTAGTAGATGAACGAGCCGCTCTCCTCGTCGATCGAGAAGCCGCTGGTGGCGACGTCGCTGGTGGCGGTCTGGGCGCCGAGTCCGGCGCGGCCCTGCCCCGTCCGCCCGCCGCCCGTGAACCCGCCGAAGGTGGTGCCGGTGCCCGCGGCGGTGGAGAGCACGGGGCCCAGACCCATGCGCCCGCCCTGCTGCGCGACATCATTCACCGCCGAGCCGACGGTGTAGCGCTTGGCGGTCAGACTCGTCATGACGTCAACCATCGCGACGAGCTGGCGGACGGTGCCGACCTCTTCATCGCGCCCGCGGAAGATCAGCGCGTTGCCCTGATCGGAGACGAGGCGCTGCTCGAGGTTGGTGAGCGAGCCGGACGCGCCGCCGCCCGGCTGGTTGGGCTGCCCCGGTATTGCGGGCGCCGCAGGGGCGCCGCCGCCCGAGCCCAGCCGGCCGTTGAGCGTGATGACGCGCTCGCGCGCGTAGTCGGCGGCAACGTTCTCCAGCGCGATGCGGTGCAGTTTCTGCTCGGCGAGGCTCTTCATGATCTCGTCGATCAGCCCCTCGATGATGACGATCTGCCCGGCGGGCGCGGTCACGACCAGCGCGCCGATCTCGTCGATCGCCGTCATGCGCAGGTTCGTGCCAGACGCCTGCGCGAGCTGCGAACGCACCGGCGCGTCGATCGCGCTGGGGCGGACCATGGGCGTGGGGATGATCTTGGTGGTGACGAGTTCGCCGTCATCGCCGACGCGCGGCTGGATGTTCTGCGGCGGGACGATCGCGTACCACCCCATCGCGTCCTTCGTCAGCGCGAAGTTCTTATCTTCGAGCAGGCGTGAGAGCAGGGGGAGTAACTGGTCCGCCGGGATCGAGATCGGCGCTTTGAACGTGATTGACTGACCCTGGAGCTGGCCGTCGATGTGGAAATTCACCTTGAGTTTCTTGGCGACGTAATCAACAAACGCCGCCAGATCGACCGGTTCCGGGAAGTTGAGCGAGATCAAGCCGTCGTCGACTGCCGCGTCGCCCAGTTGATCGGGGGGGACCGGCGCCGCGTCGTTCAGCGGCGGGGCTTCGCCCATCGGTGCCGGCTGCGCGCCGAACGCCGGGGCACCGGGCTGCGAGAGATCGCCTTGCCTCTGCGGGTTGTTCGGATCGATCACGCCGCCCGCCTGCGCTTCGCGCATTCTCTGTTCGGCTTCGGCGGCCTGGCGCTGCGCATCCTCGCGCACCCGACGGTCGCGCTCTTCCAAAGCGCGGCGATTCGCCTCGGGGTCGGGCTTGCGGTCATTCGGGTTCGCGCCGCTCGGCGAGGGCGGCGTCGGCGTCTTCTGCTTGAGCTTTGGGTCCGGGGCGGCCTGCGCGCCGGCGACGGGCGCGAGCATCGGCAGCGCAAGACCCGCCGCCAGAATCAGCGCGAGCACACGGGCGCGACGGGCGGGCGAGTCGGGGGCGGGGGTCGCTCTCCGGGACTGGTCGGCGGCGTGGTGACGCATGGCGTGGCTCCTGAGCCGGCGATCGGGCGCTACCAAGATCAGAGCGCAGCGCCCGCGCTCGTTTCGGCATTGTTATAGCCGAAGTCGGTACAACCCTCACTCTTCCCGCACGCGGCGGGCAATTCCGCCGACGCGGCACGCGCCGATACCATGCGCCCCATGCGGGTCGTCAGCCTCTTGCCCTCCGCGACGGAACTGCTGTGCCACATCGGCGGCGAGCCCATGCTCGTCGGTCGATCGCACGAGTGCGACGTTCCCAGTTCCATCACCCCGCTCCCGGTTCTGACTTCGCAGACCACCATCTTCACAACGGCGGCGGAGGTCGATCGGGCCGTCTCGCAATCCCTCGCGTCGGGCGAAAGTCTCTACCGGCTTGATGCCGATCGGCTGCGTGAACTCCGCCCCGATGTGATCCTCACCCAGGATTTGTGCGAGGTGTGCTCGATCGATCTGGCGACGGTTCAACGCGTGGCGGCGGCGATGAACCCCGCCCCCCGGATTGTCAGCCTCAACCCGCACTCGTTCGAGGATGTGCTCGACGACCTGATCCGAGTGGGCGACGCCGTCGGGCTTGGGCGCGAAGCGCGCGCCGTGCTCGTCGCGCTCCGCGAGCGCTTCTTCCACGCGGCGGATTTCGTGAACCCCTTCACCGAGCCGGTGCCCGTGCTGTTTCTGGAATGGACCGACCCGCCGTTTGTCGCGGGGCACTGGACGGTGCAGCTCATCGAGCGCGCCGGCGGCTCGCACCCGCTGAACCCGACGACGCCCATCCCCGGCTCCGGCTCCGGCGCGGGCGGGCAGATGGCGCACCGCGTGGCGGGGAAATCATTCCGCGTCGAGCCGAGCAAGATTGTTGAGATGAAGCCCGAGGCGGTGATCGTGTGCCCCTGCGGGCTGACGCTGCCGCAGGTGGATCGCGAGTTCGAGGCGCTGATGACGAAGGAGTGGTTCCGCGACCTGCCGGCGGTGAAACGCGGCCGCGTGGCGCTCGTTGACGGGAACGAAATGTTCAATCGCCCCGGCCCGCGGCTGGTCGACGCGTACCGATGGCTGGTGGGGTGGTTGAACGATCGGGCGGAATTGATGCCGCAGGGGTTCCCGTGGCGGGAAGCTCGCGCTCACGCGTGAATCACGCGGCCCTCCGCCGCCAGCGCCGCCTCGTGCATTGCTTCGTGCATGGTCGGGTGGGCGTGGATCGTGCAGATGAGTTCCTCGGTCGTCGCTTCCAGTCGCCGCGCGAGGGTCATTTCCGCGATCAGTTCGGTCGCCTGATCGCCGATGATGTGCGCGCCGAGGATCTCGCCGCGGGGCAGGCCGCGGATGATCTTCACGAAGCCGTCGGTGTGCGCCGCGGCGATCGCCTTGCCGCTGGCGGTGAAGTTGAATTTGCCGACGGCGTAGTCCTTGTCCCTCACCAGCCCATCCGCGATCAGCTTCTGCTCCGTGAAGCCGACGCTCGCGACCTGCGGGATGCAGTAGGTGCAGCCGGGGATCACGGTGTAGTTGATCGGGTGCGGCTCGTGCGCGCCGGGCTTCTTCGCACGCATCGCGATCCGCTCGACGCAGATGATCGCCTCTTCGCTCGCCACGTGCGCGAGCCACGGCGGGCCGATCACATCGCCCACGGCGTAAATCCCCGCGATGTTCGTCTTGTAGTCGATCGCTTC
This sequence comes from uncultured Phycisphaeraceae bacterium, assembly GCA_964391865.1. GTDB lineage: Bacteria > Planctomycetota > Phycisphaerae > Phycisphaerales > UBA1924 > DASZQL01. Next base: position 93,157 of record CAYMNQ010000002.1, on the reverse strand, counting down.
ATCGCGCGTCACGCCCGGCTTGTAATCCGTGACGATGTGATCCTTCTCGATCTTCAGACCGAGCGACGCATCGCACAAGCCGTCGGTGCGCCCCTTCACGCCGATCGCCAGCAGCACGCGGTCGGCCTCGAGCGTTTGCTTCTTCGAGTCGTCCGCCTTGCCGTTCGCCCACGGCGCGACCGTGACCTTCACGCCGCTGCCGGTCTTCTCGACGGCGGTGGTGGTCGTGTTGGTCATGAGCTTCATGCCGTGCTTGGCGTAGATCTTCTCCAGCGCGACGGAGCAGTCCTTGTCCTCCACCGGCAGGATGTTCGGCAGCATCTCGACGACGGTGACGTCGCAGCCCATCGAGTGATAGAAGTAGGCGAACTCCATCCCGATCGCGCCCGCGCCCACCACGACAAGGTTCTTCGGCATCGACTTGTTGAACATCGCCTCGCGGGCGCCCCAGATTTTGTCGCCGTCGAACTTCGCAAAGGGCAGATCGCGGGCCACGCTGCCGGTCGCGACCAGAATGTTGTCGGCGGTGATCGTCTCGATCGCCTTGCCGGGCTTCGCTGGCGCGCTGGTCAGTTCCTCCTGCACCGCGCACTCCTGCACCTCGACCTGGCACTTCCGCCCGCCGGTGGCGCCGCTGAGGATCTTCGCGTTGCCGATGATGTGGGTGATCTTGTTCTTCTTGAAGAGAAACTCGACGCCCTTGTTCAGCTTGCTCGCGACATCTCGGCTGCGCCCGATCACGCGGTCCCAGTCGAGGCTGACCTCGCCGCCGATCTTGAGGCCCCAGAAACTCTGGTCCTCCTTCTTGCGGAGCTTTTCCATGAGTTCCGCGTTGGAGAGGAGCGCCTTGGAGGGGATGCAGCCCCAATTCAGACACACGCCGCCGAGCTTGGCGCGCTCGACACAGGCGACGGAGAACCCGAGCTGAGCGGCCCGGATCGCGCCGACGTAGCCGGCCGGTCCGCCGCCGATGACAACCAGATCGAAGTGACGATTGGGCACGAAGAGGCACTCCTGTCGGCGACGGGTTCGGCCCGGCCGAGACGGGGTCGGGATTGTAGCGGGGCGATCGCTCCGCGCGGTCAGATCGCCAGTTCCGCCCCCGGCGCGACCTTCTTGGGAAGCGCCACGCCGCGCAGGTCGTCCCAGTCCATCGCCGTCAGCGGGCTGATCTCCAGCGTGCATGTCGGCTTGCCCGAGTCATCCCGCGGCACCTCGACGCCCGCTTTCTCCAGCCACCGCGCCGCACGCTCGGTCTGAATCTCCGCGCACGTCCTGGGCGAGTCGGCACCATCCGCGTTCTTGATCGGCGCGAACTCGTCGATGCGGTCCGTCTCGTACACGATGGACGACTTGCACAGCGGCAGCGCATCGAACACGAACGCTTCCAGCTTCACCGCGTTCGCCTGCAGCGGCTCGACCCGGCGGCCGTCCTCGAGATCGGTGTACGCGACTTTCTTCTCCGCGCGGTGGAAGGGCAGCGCGAAGTCCCCCGACTGGTTGAGCTTCGCGACGAACTCCACGCCGATGACGTGGATCGCGATCGAACCCGCGTTGAACTTCAGCGTGTGGTCCGCGTTCCGCGCCTCGGCGAGTTCCTTCGGCAGATCCGAATACTCGATCACCGCCGTCTTGCCGCCGACCTTCGCGAAGACGCCCACGCGCTCGCCCGGATCGGTCTTCGCGACCATCTTCGAACTCATCTGCGCCGACGAATCCGGCGCGGCGGCGTGCAAGCCGAGGAACACCGGATCAATCGCGCGCGCCAGCGGGTTATCGACCTGCACATAGCTGATATGCTTCACGCCGCGTGTGCGCATGTCCTCGATCGCGCCGCTGCGCCACAGCGCGAGCAATGATCCGCCGTGCCCGTCGGGGTTCGTCGCCACCACGCCCGGCTCGGCGAGCAGCACCTTGCCCGACTTCATGTCCATGCTGGGCATCTCGCCCTGCTGGAAGAGCATCACGTCTTTTTCCGCAAGCCCGAACCACTTGTGCAGGCGCAGGTAACTGCCCGTCGCGTCGTGGTTCAGCGGGCTGGTCATGATGTACCAGGGGATGGGCTTGCCGTAGCGGCGCGACGCCGCCACGATCCACTCCGCGAGGCACTGGAACAGCGGCTTCTTCGTCACCGCGCCGGCGGGGTACTGCCCCTTCGGGCCGTCGTACCCCAGGCGCGTGCCCTGCCCGCCCGCGACGGTGAACGCCGCCACCTGCCCCGCCTTCAGGAGTTCCTCCCCCGCGCGCTTCATCGCCGCGCGGTCCCAGCGGTGCGCCGGCGAATCAGGGTTCTGCGGGTAGTACGGTGTGGGCAGGATTTCGCCGCCCGGCGCGAAGCCCGGCTTCGCGCGCACGTACTTCTCAATCAGCCCCGGGAGCGCCTCCAGGTTCAGCGCGTCGATCTGGTTCACCAGCGCCCGCTGCCCCGCGTTGTCGAGCCGGCTCAGAAACGTCAGCAGGTGCGCCTGTCCGACGGCATCAAGCCGCCGCTTCACCCGCGCCAATTGTTCCGCATGATCGGGCATGAAAACTCCAGAAGGCTGACGGCAAGTAGTCTTGAGTCCTGAGTCTCGAGTGATGAGCCGAGCGTTGCGGTCGCATCATGTCCGCATCACTCTCTCTCCCATTTTTCGCTTCTCTGTGCAATCTCTGCGTCGCTGCGCCTCTGTGGTTGTCCTCTGCCCGATCAGCCGGGCGTTTCGGGCGTGGTCCACTTCTCGCCGAGGTGCCGCACGATCTTCCCGCTCTGCACATAGATCACCTGCTCGGCGACGTTCGTGCTGTGATCCGCGATCCGCCCGAGCGACGCCGCGACGACCTGCAGCGCGAAGGAGTACTCGACCGAGTGCCGCCCCTTCGACAGCCCGTCCTCGATCTCGCGCACCACCGCGTCCTTGAACATCAGCGTCGCATCATCGCTGGCGAGGACCAGCCGCGCCGCGTCGGCGTCCATCGCCGCGAACGCCGCGTTGGTGTTCGCCACGATGCCGATGACGCTGTTCGCCATCACGCGGAACTTCGCGGGGGGCGGCTGCGTCATCGCCGCGAACGCGCCGACCCGCTCGGCGATGTTCGCCGCCAGGTCGCCGTTGCGCTCGAACTCGTTGTTGACCTTGACCAGCGTCATGATCAGCCGGATGTGGTACTCATCGAGCGCCACGCCCTGCGCCATCGCATCGACGAGCAGTTGCACCGCGTCGCGCTCGATGCGGATGTCCGCCTGATCGACCTGGAAATCGGTCTGGATGACCCAGTCCGCCTTGCCCTTGTCCTTCTCGAAGACCGCTTCCACCGCGCGCTCGACGAGCTGCTGCACCAAGCGCCCCTGCGCTTCGAGGTCGCTCTTCAGCGCCTTCAGTCGTTCCGCGATGGTCCCGCCAGTCGGCACGAGTCCCTCCAGTTCGGGTGGGATAGATACAATACTCGAACTGAATCATGCCGCCGCCTCAGTCGGAAACCCTGTGGCAATCGGCGATTCGAGCCATCTCGCTCCAGCCCGCCGCCCGTCTGCGTTAAGTTATCGGCTGGCGAACTTTACGTTGAATTAGCGCAGCGTTCACGAAATCAATGGCTGAAATCGAGATCATTCTCACCAAGCTGCAGGTCGGCAAATCGTTGCTGCTCGACCCGCGACGGGAGTCCCCTGATGCATTCCAATCTCCGGCGATCCGCGTTCACCCTGATCGAACTCCTCGTCGTCGTCGCGGTGCTCGCGATCCTGATCGGCATCCTGCTGCCGAGCCTCGGTCGTGCCCGCGCGTCCGGCCAGTTCATCGCCTGTGCCGCCAACATGCGCGCCATCGCCCAGGGCATGGCGACCTACAACGCCCAGAACGACCAGTTCTTCGCCCCGTCCTATGTCTACGGCGCGAAGAACGAGGGCGGCAGTTGGCGCTTCGAAGATCAGCAGGAATCCCCCCCGTCCGGCACCATCGCCAACGGCTACGTTCACTGGAGCTGGTCGCTCTTCGAGGGCGAGAGCGGCGTTGCTGAAAAGGCCTTCCAGTGCCCCACGATGCTCAACGGCGGCGCGCCCGCCACCAACCCCGGGACCAACCCGGCCCACTGGGAGCCGTGGCAAGTCAACGACCTCGGGCAGTCCGCCGGTGCCCGCGATCCGACCGACCGCCAGGCGAAGCGCATGGCGTACACCGGCAACGCCGCGATCTTCCCCCGCAACAAGTTCAATCCCAGCACCGTCCGCAAGAACGTATTGGTCCGCTCCGTCCGAGTGAAGAACGCCGCGCGCACCATCCTCGCCGGCGAGTTCCTCGATAACAACAACTACACGGGGATCGCCGAGATCGGCGGCGGCGGTTCGGGCGAAGCGTCCCAAGGCAGGAGCAAGAGCCACCGCCCTGTCACCCCGTTCGTCGGCGGCTCTGCCGGCCAGGACGTCTACACCGAGACCGTTCGACCTGGCTTCCCCAGCTTCTTCTATCCCAGCATCCGCGCGATCCTGACCAAAGATCAAATCCGCGGCTCAACCTCGCTCATCGACGGCAACTCCGACACCGCACTCAACGCCCTCGGCCGTCACCACCCCGGTGGTAACGCGGTTTACGGCGGGACGTCGAACTTCGTCTTCGCCGACGGGCACGTCACAAACTACATCATCACCGACACCATCCGTCAGCGCCTGTGGGGCGATGAGTTTTACTCCATCACCGGTGGTGGAGCGGTCAACCGCTTGAACCCCGACGGCTCGCGCCCCGAAGAAGACGAGATCACCGGCGGCTGATCCCGCCCCGCTGGATCGTGATTCATTCAACATCGCCTGCTCGTGTTGCGAGCAGGCGATTTCTCGCGCACGCCGTCACGTGCATGCGGTTTCTCCATAATTCCCAGAGCGCCCCGTCTCGCCGCGCTTCTGCCTCAATCTTCGCGCAGCGCTGACGGTTCCTTGGCGTGCGCGTGGTTAACTGCCACCGCCCATAGTGCGCGCCGGTTGGTCCGGCCCGCACGCCCCGCCGTGTTCCAGAAGAAGAGAGGATCGAAATGAACGCGAATCAACGGAAAATGATGATGCTCGCGCTGTGCGGCTGCGCCGCCGGCATCGCCCAGACCGCGGCCGCCCAGCCGCGCGTGATCAACATCTCGGGCGCCACCCTGCTCGAGAACTTTGTGTCGTCCGTCGCTTCGACGAACGACTTCATCGACTGCGACAACGACGGCATCGTCACCGGCGGCGGCATCGCTGACCAGCTCTCGCCCTCCGGCTCGCTCGCCGTCGGCTACCCCGGCGCCTTCTGGGTCGTCCAGTACCGCGTCGCCGGTTCGGTCGAAGGCTTCCAGGAGCTCGTCAGCTTCGGCGCCACCGACTGCCGCCCCGGCATGACCATGCCCATGCAGACCGACTACGTCACCACCCCCGGTGGCACGCCGCTCATCGTCGGCACCCTCAGCCGCGCCTTCTCGAACCGCGTCCGCTACATCAACAACGGCGCGACCGAAGGCCCCGCCAACCTCGGCAACCCCGGCGCTGCGCCCGTGACGTCCGAAGCGGATGACACCTACGTTGCTCGCCCCTTCCTGACCGGCACCGGCATGGGCGGCGGCATCCAGATCGACATCTCCCCCCTCGACGTTCCGACCGTCTGGGCCGTCAAGGGCCCGACCGGCTCGATCACCGTCGCCAACACCCCCGCGGCCCCCGGCTACGGCCGCAACCCGCGCCTCGCGCTGAACTCCGACGGCACCACCGCCTCGGGCGCCAACGGCAACCAGCTCGTTGACCTTGGCCCGCGCCGCCTCGCGTCCGTCGTTCCCCCGCCGTACCCCGATGACTCGAACACCATCTTCGAGAAGAATCTCGCGTGGGCCCCGATCGCCGCGCTGGTCAACTTCGGCGTCGGCCGCACGCAGATCCGCATGAGCGACCTCCGCTACCTCGAGGCCACCGGCCGCTCGATCTGCGGTGAGAACCTCACCTTCGTCACCCGCGACGTTGGCTCCGGCACCCGCAACGGCTTCAACAACACCACCTGCATCGACCCCTCGATGGCCGTCGGCGAGAACGTCGGCGCCCGCAACACCAACGCGCTGAACTTCAACGTCGGCCGCAGCTACCTCCCCAGCAACAAGGGCGGCTCGGGCCAGTCCGAGACCACCACCCAGAACACCCGCCTCGGCATCGGCTACTCCGGCGCTGAGCGCGCGGTCAACGGCAGCGCGCCCGCCTCGTGGGGCACCGGCGGCCGCCTCGAACTCCTCGCCATCCAGAACGACCTCTACCCGGGCGTTGACCCGATGACCGCCCCGTTCGTTCGTCCGAACGAGAACACCACCGTCGATAACGACGCGATCACCGGTTACGTCGTCGGCGGCCCGGCGACCCTCGCCACCATCGGCGACCCCGACTCCGAGCCGGTCATGGACGGCGGCCTCGGCGAGACAAACCCCCGCATGTGCAACACGCAGGCCGCCTGCTACCTCAACAACATCTGCCGCTCCATCGACGCCTTCGTCAGCGTCCCCGGCGGCGCGGACACCTTCTTCACCCCCGCCGAGCGCCTCGCCCAGCAGTTCCTCCTCTTCGGATCGACCGACTTCCTCCCCGGCGTTCTGAACCCCTGCGTGCCGGTCGCCCAGACCCCGATCGCCTCGCTCCAGGCTTGGGAGCGCAGCTTCAGCACCTACAACAACGCGTTCTTCAATTCCTTCGGCACGATCACTCTGAACGGCATCGTCCCCGTCCGCACCGCCCTCACCGGCACGGATCGTTACTCCGACGGCGTGGCCCTCGGCGCCAACTACCTGACCCAGGGCGGCGTTGCCCTCGGCAACGGCACCTCGATGCCCACCCGCAACCGCATCGCCGGCGACTTTGACGGCAACGGCCTCCGCAACTGCGACGACGCCAACCAGATGCTCCGCGCTTGGAACGCCCGCAACGGCGGCCCGGCGTGGGTCGCCCCCGCCGGCTCCGGCCCCATCGCCGGCGCCCCGGGCAACGACGCCTGCATGGAACTCCTCGGCGACTTCAACAACGACGGCGACTTCGCCCGCCGTTGGGACAACACCGCGATGGTCTTCAGCCCCGACTTCCGCGACGTCCGCTACTGGGCCGACGGCCTCGGCGTTGACCCCGTCACCGGCAAGCTCAACCGCTGCGTCGCCTTCACCAAGATCGACACCGAGTGGCTCAGCCTCTCGGGCGGCGCTGACAACAACTTCTTCAACACCACCCTCGCCACCGGCGTTGCCTACACCGCCGGTGACTCGGTCGGCGACGTCGCCGGTCCGACCGGCCTGACCACCCCCGGCTACGCCCCCATCGGCGCCGACGGCGTGATCAACGCCTTCGACATCGACTACGTCTACAAGCAGTTCCTCCGCAGCCCGTGCGTGACCGACGGCGTCTGCAACTGGGGCACCGACATCAACGAAGCCTCCTGCACCGACCTCTCCGCCGACATCAACGGCGACCTCATCATCGACATCAACGACATCTGCAAGCTCGTCAACGATATCCTCGGCACCCGCGTCGGTGACGTGGACCTCAACGGCACCATCGATGCCGCCGACCTCGCGATCGCGAACGGCAGCCTCGGCATGGCGGGCGGCTGGGCGATGGGCGACGTCGACGGCGACGGCACCGTCACCGCGGCCGACATCACCATCATCACCGCCGGCATCGCCGGCGCTGACTTCTGCAACCCGACCCCGGCCTGCCCGGGCGACGTGAACGGCGACGGCATGGTCGGCCTCGCCGACATCGCCGGCATCACCAGCTGCTGGAACCAGCCCGCCTCCTGCAACCCCGGCGCTGACCAGGACGGCAACGGCGTGATCGGTCTCTCCGACATCGCGCTCGTCACCGGCAACTGGGCCGCCGTGTGCCCGTAATGTGATCTGACCCTTTGATCACATCTAGTTTCGCAGACATCCGAACCCCGCGGCCCCCACGCCGCGGGGTTTTTTCTTCCGTGTGGCCTGCTCGCCGCTCTGGGCGAAGATGCTTCTTCGAACCGCCAATGCTCACGCGCCATCGCACGCACACTCAAAGCCGTGTGCGTGCCGCCCGCTCGCCTGGAGCACGACAATCCGGAGGAACCGGATTGTCGTGGCACGCGCGCACGCTCATACACTCGCCCCGTGCCGAAGCCGCGACAGCAATCTCCCCCAGTCGTCACGCCGCCCGCTCGCCCCGAGCGCCCGTCGCGCACCGCGCTCGCCGCGCTCGGTGCGATCGTGCTGCTCTTCCTGGCGTACACCATTCAAACCATGTCCACGCCCGACATCTGGTGGCAGATGCGCGCCGGGCAGCTCATCCTCCAGAACCGCGCCTGGCCCGGCACCGATCTTCTCTCGTACACCGTGCCGACGCACGAGTGGATCGAACTCCGCTGGGTCTTCGGCGTGCTCGCGTATCTCGGCTACACCCTCGGCGGCCCCGCGCTGCTGGTCATCGCGCAGTGCGTGATTCTCGCCGCCGGCTTCACCGTGCTGCTCGTGCCGCTGCGCCGCGCGCTGCTCACGCCGACCGGCCTGCTCGCCGCAGCGCTCGCCCTCGCCGCCGCCGAGGCGCGGTTCAACATCCGCCCTGAAATCTTCACCACGCTCTTTCTGTGCATCACGCTCACCACGCTCGACCGCGCCACCCGCCCCGGCGGCGAAACCATGCGCCGATTCCTCTGGGCGCTGCCGCTCCTGCAGATCATTTGGACCAACACGCACACCGTCTTCATCCTGGGCCCGGTCGTCGCGTGGGCCTTCGCCCTCGGCGATTTCACCCACCGCTTCCTCCGCGTCGGCGGGCTTGGCTTCACGCACACGCGCACCGAGCTCCGCCCCAACTCCCGGCTCGACTGGCGGCTCTTCGCCGTCGCCGTCGGGATGACGCTCGCCACGCTCGTCAACCCGTGGTTCACGAAGGGCGCGCTGTTCCCGCTCACCCTCTACACCGACACGCTCGGCAACTCGCTCGGCAGCACGATCCAGGAATTGGCCCCGCCCACCAGCCTCTGGCCCAAGTGGACCAGCGACCTCTTCGCCGCAGCGGCCCTCGTCGCGCTCTCGGCGTTGTCGTTCATGCTCAACTGGCGGCGGACGAATCTCATCCGTCTGGGCCTGTGGCTCGCGTTCTTCTTCCTGGCGGCGAAATCCGTGCGCAATACCGGGCCGTTCAGTGCGATCGCGCTGTGGGCCACGCTGCGCAATCTCACCGACGTTGCTTTGACGCGACCCGCGCCTTCCCGCTCGCCGCTGATCCCCGCCGCCAGTCTCTTCATCGCCGCCGGCGCGCTCTTCGGCGCGTGGTACACCGCCTCGGACCGGCTGGCGAACAGCCAGAACTCGCCGCGCCGCTTCGGCTTGGGAGTGACGCCCTGGGTCGTGCCGCAGCGAGCCGTCGAGTTCATGCTCGCGCACAAGATCAAGGGCAACGTGTTCCACTCGATGGGCGACGGCGCGTATCTCGCCTTCGCCGCCGCCGGCACGTACCCCGTCTACATCGACGGGCGGCTCGAGGTCTACACCGAGCCGTTCATCGCCAAGGCGCTGAATCTGCCCGGCCTCCTCGCGCGCTGGGACGCCTTCACCGCCGAGCACTCGATCAACGCCGCCCTGATCCAGACCGATCAGCTGCAGCCCGCGATCTCTTTCCTCATGCGCCGCGCCGACTGGGCGCTGGTCCATATCGACGAGCGCGGCGTGCTCTTCCTCCGCGCCATCCCCGAGCACGCATCGATCATCGAGCAATCCCGCATCGACCCGCGCGTGCCGTATGTGCCGCGCGAGCCGGAGCCGAGCGACGCCGCCGGCCACTTCCCGCGCGCCCTCGGCGGCGTGGGCACGCCTTGGTTCACCTTCGGCATGGCGAAGAACTTCCTCGCGCTCGGCTCGGTCAACAACGCCGCCGTGTATCTCGATCGCGCCGTGGCGGACCACCCCGATCACCGGCGCGCCCGCCTGCTGCTGTCGATCGTCCGCAAAGCCGAAGGCAACGACGCCGAGTCAACCCGCCTGCTCACCGGCGTGACGCTGACGCCCGAGGAGTCGCGTTTCGCGGATCTCTTCCTCGCCGAGTGCTACCGCATGTTGGGCAAAGCCGCGGAGCGCGATGCGCTGCTGAAAAAGATGGGCGAATCGCGCCCCGCGCCGAAACGTTGACTGGGATCATGATCCCGTGCCATGACAATGCTGCTCTGAACATTGTCGTGCTTCGCCATCGCCGCGCGATGCGGCTCAACAGCGATCAACCCCCGAGGCTCTTCTCCACCGCCGTCCAGAATTTCCGCGGCCCCTGCCAGATGCGTTTCGCGCGGCGCCACTGCCAGAAGCTGAGCGGCGCGATCAGCACCGCCGCCGCGATGTACCACCAGAAGGTCGTGATGATCGCGTGGATCAGCATCGCCAGCCCCAGAAGCGACATCACGCTCCAGAAGACGAACTCCCCCTGCACCGACAAGCCGAAGAGCCCCTTGCCCATCCGCGGCGGCGGAACGTAGTCATCCGCGCCGGTCGCCCCGCCGCCGTTCAGGAACGACTGATCGAACGACGGGTCATGCGCCCGGTCGGCGGTCTCGACGACCGTCTCGTGCCCGGTGCCGGTGCTTGAACTGTTCCCGAAATCCACATCCGGGCAGACGACCATCTGCCCGCACGAGCATTTGGTGCTCTTGCCCGCGAGGTCGGCGCGCCAGCGATGCCGCCGGCCGCACCCCTTGCACTGGAACCACTCAAGTACGTCGGCCACGATGCGATCCCCTCGATCAATCATGCTGTCGCCGCGAACCATCACGGCCTCCGGAAGTATCTACAACATAAGCCGAACGAGCCTGAACGCAAAATCTCCGCGCGCGGAGCAAGCCAAGAGCGAAACCAGCGCCGATTTTATCGGCGATCGGTGCGTCATCTCTACGATCGCGCGTTTTCGCGGGTTCGTGCTCGCGGCTCAGCCCAACTCCGGGAACAGCTTGATCACCGCGCCGACCAAGTCCTTCACATGGCTGACGGACTCGTCCATCAGCTTCTGCTCGTCCGCGTTCAGCGTGAAGGTGATGATCCGCTCCACGCCGCCCGAGCCGAGCAGCGCCGGCACGCCCACGAAGTAGCCCTTGCCCTTCGCGCCCGGCGCCACGCCGAACTCGTTCTCGCAGTACGCTGCGGTGGGGATGATCCGCTTCTTGTCCTTGATGATCGCTTCGACCATCTGGATCGTGCCGCTGGCGGGCGCGTAGTACGCGCTGGTGCCCATGAGCTTCACGATCTCGCCGCCACCCACCTTCGCGCGATCCACGCACGAAATGATCTTGTCCATCGGCATCAGATCCGTCAGCGGGATGCCGCTGACGCTGGTGAGCCGCGGCAGCGGGACCATGTCGTCGCCGTGACCGCCCAGCAGCAGCGCGGAGATGTCCTCGACGGAAACGCCCAGCTCCATCGCGATGAACTCGCGGAAGCGCGCCACATCGAGCGCGCCCGCCTGCCCCATGATGCGGCTGGTCGGGAAGCCCGTCACCTTCCACGCCGTATACACCATCGCGTCGAGCGGGTTCGCCACCACGATGACGATCGAGTTCGGCGCGAACTCCTTCACCTTCTCGCTCACGCTCTTCACGATCGGCACGTTCACTGCGAGCAGATCGTCGCGGCTCATGCCCGGCTTCCGCGGCAACCCGGCGGTGATCACCACGATGTCCGACCCCGCGATGTCCTTGTAGTCAAACGTGCCGATGATCTTGCTGTCAAAGCGCTCGATCGGCGCGCAGCACGCGAGGTCCAGCGCCTTGCCCCGCGGCATGTGCTGCTCGGGCTTGTCCTTGTTCGGGATGTCGAGCAGGACGATGTCGCCCAGTTCCTTCGCCGCCGCCCAGTGGGCGCAGGTGGCTCCGACGTTCCCGGCACCGATGATCGAAATCTTCGCGCGACGCATGGCAGAATTTCCTCGCACTGTGCCGTCACGCCCGATCGGCGGCACGGCGGTTTGGGGGGGAAATCGTAGCGGATTTCAGCGCCCGCCGCGCTGTGGTGATGCTGAATGAAAAAACCGCAGGAGGGGCACTCCTGCGGTCTTTGATCTGCGAATCGGAGACTGAGACTTAGCGGCGGCGACGCGCGGCGGCGAGGCCGGCGATGCCCATGAAGCCGACCATGCCCGGGGCGGGGATCAGCTTGACAAAGGTGTTCTGGATGCTTGCCACGTCCTCGCCACCCGTGAGCGTGAACTGATTGCGGACAGCCATGCCCATGTTCACGCCGGGGCCGATCTCGAAGACCGGGATGCCGAAGCTCAGCGGTCCGAAGTCTCCGGTTTCGAGCGGACCCGCAACGGCACCGCCGAAGGGATCGCCGAGCGTGCGAACCGAGACTCCGTCAACGATGGCGCGATAGATCGGGTTTGCACCGTCGGCGCTGAGAATGGCACCGTCGCCGAAGGGATCCTCGGGCAGCAGGGTGTTGTCCGTCACGCCGCCGACAACCGAGCCGCGCATGAAGACCGCAGCAGGGTTGTTCAGGCTGCCCTGACGGGTCAGGACGTTGAACGTCTGCGTGCCGTCGCGGTTGGTGAGGTTGTAGCTGGAGTTGACCGTCGGATCGTTGTTGAACACGAGGTTGAAGTCAATGAACCAGTCACCCGCATCGAACTCGCCTTCGATGACCGTGTCACCGTTCGGCAGGACATTCGCGGTCCAGCTCCCAGGGTTCGCGCTCGCAACGAATGTCGAGCCGCCCGACCCGGAAACAGTGAAATCCCAGTCAGTGACCAGGCCAGCGTTTGCACTGCCGACGCAGGCAACGAGTGCGGCCAATCCGACGAGTGTCTTCATTTGAACCATTGTATTTCTCCTCCACAGATCAACTGATGCATCCAAATGCGGATGCGGACGTGCATCTCTCGCAGTGCCACTCGGCTGGCACAGCCCCGCACTCCCTCAGAGTCGGGGATCTCTCTATACAGTATCACCGATGGAGAGCGGATGCTCAAGTAGTTCGACCGGAAATAACGTCGGATTTCTTCGATTGGACGGATTCTGACGCGAGCTTTGCACATTCGGACAAAGCCCAAAAATGGTACTTGGTCCAAGGTGTTGCAAAAAGAACCAAGCCCTCCTTGTGAGAGGAGGGCTTGGCGGGAACTTATTGGCTATCAAACCTCAAGCGGCATTACCGGCGACGGCGAAGACCAGCCAGCCCAGCGACGCCAACCAGCGCCACGGCGCCGGGGGTCGGGACAGTCACAAGGAACGTGGAGTTCATCGTGGTGCTGTCGTCCGGAGTCAGGTTGAAGCGATTGCGGATACCGATGGTGGTATTGACCGCGCCGCTCAGCTCGAGGGCCGGGCTGCCGAAGTTGCTCGAGGGAACGGACTCAGTGCCGTTGGCCGGGGCAACGAAGGACTGCGGGCCGTCGCGGAGCGTGCGGACCACGTTACCATCGACGAGCGCCTCGTAGAAGGGGCTGCCGAGGGTATTGGTGGAGAGGATCGCGCCGTCGCCCAGCGCTGTGTTGTCGCTGACCGAGCCACGGTGCGCACCGCGGATGAGGGTCTGCGGACCCTTGGCGGCGACAGGAAGGATGGTCGTGACCATGAAGTCCTGGGCGGCGGCGGTGGTGTTGGTGACCACGATGTTCGCGGTCACGAGACGGGGAGCGCCCGAGCGGGCGGAGCCGTCCTCATCACCGTTGAAATCGAGAGTGAACTCGATGCCCCACTCGGCCTGCGAGTAGGTGCCGACAACGGTCGCCTGTTCAGGCGTCGCGCCGGGGATGATCTGGTAGGCATCGGGGTAGTCGTCCGAGTTCCAGACCACGCCGTTCCATTCGACCTGCATGTTGAACGCGTACACACCCGCATTCGCCGCGGAGGCGAGGGCGAGGGCCGCACCGGCAACGAGGCTCAAATTCACAAGACGCATGTTCCCATTCCTCCTCTGCCGCGGCAATCGATGGGAGCTTTCAAACTCTCATCCCCCTTGCCGGGGCTGACTTTCTCTCACTCCGGCGCGGTGTCATCACACCAACCGCCGTTGACGTACCTTTATCATGACCTCAACCACGTCCGAATTCAAGAGCAATTCGTCAGGTTCGACATGATTGGCGCAATCCGCACGTTCCAGAAACATGAAACAGCTTGCCAAGCTTCACATTTTACCTATCAAAATCCTATCAAATTCAGTTATCCCAAATACCCATTTTTGGTCAGGGTCGGCGATGTGGTCCTCGGTACCCTCTGCGGCATGCCGCCGACCATCATTGCAGCCCGCTTGGAACCCTTCGGCACATCCATCTTCGCCGAGATGTCGCGGCTCGCGGTTGAATACAAAGCGATCAACCTTGCCCAAGGATTTCCAGACTTCGATGGGCCGGAACACGTCAAACAAGCCGCGATCGACGCGATCAATGCCGGGCATGGTCAGTATGCGCGGATGTTCGGCGTGCCGCTGCTGAATGAAGCCATCGCCGGCTGGTACCGCCGCGAAGCGAGTCAATCGATCAACCCCGATACGCAGATCACCGTGACCGCCGGCTGCACGGAAGCGATCGCCGCGTGCATGCTCGGGCTGCTGAACCCGGGCGATGAAGTGATCCTGTTCGAACCGTATTACGACAGCTACCGCGCGTGCGTGGCGATGGCGGGCGCGACGCCCCGGTTCGTCACTCTGCGCGCGCCGGATTTCACCTTTGATGAAGCGGAGTTGCGGCGCGCGTTCACGCCGAGGACGAAGCTGATCCTGGTGAACACGCCGCAGAACCCGACCGGGCGGGTGTTCACGCGCGCGGAGCTCTCGCTCATCGCGGAGTTGTGCCAGAAGCACGATATCGTGGCGCTCGCCGACGAGGTGTACGAAAGACTCGTTTACGAGGGCGAGCATCTCCGCCTTGCCACGTTCCCCGGCATGGAGGACCGCACGGTCACGCTGTCGTCACTGGGCAAGACGTTCAGCCTGACGGGCTGGAAAATCGGCTGGGCCGTCACGACGCCCGAACTCTCAAAGGGCATCCGCGCGGCCCACCAATTTCTGACGTTCGCCGTGAGCACGCCGATGCAGCACGCGGCGGCGGTGGCGCTCAACTCGCCGCCGAGCTACTACGACGAGTTTCTCGCGGGCTACCGGCGGAAGCGGGATTTCCTTGCTGGGGCGCTGCGCGAGATCGGGTTCGCGCTGACCCCGCCGCAGGGGAGTTACTTCATCTACGCGGACCACACGCCGATCAGCGCGCGGCTTGGTGGCGGCGGGGGGATGGACGACGTGGCGTTCTGCAAGCACATGATCGAGAAAATCGGTGTGGCGGCGATCCCGCCGACGTCGTTCTACGAGAACAAGGACGAGGGGAAGAAGCTCGTGCGCTTCGCGTTCTGCAAGAAGGATGAGACGCTGCGCGGGGCGGCGGAGCGGCTGCGCGGATTGGCTGGTTGAGCGAGGAATTTTGCCACAGACGACACAGACGGGCGCAGATAAGAGAAGAAGTCGAATGGTTCTCCGTCCGTGCTTGTCTGTGCCGTCTGTGGCGAGTTCCGAGTCTTGAGTGTGCGGCTGCGCCCACACGCTCGCTTACGCGTCGCGTCTCGTGTCTTGATGAACCGTGGGTGCCGTGCAACGCCGCTTTGGGCGATGCACGCTCATTGCTTGTTCTACGGTTCGACTCCACGATCTCTTTTGTTTGGTCGCGGTCGGCATGGGAGATGGGGAGGGAAGAGTTGAGTGAAGCACGAGCGTGGATCGGCCTCCGAGCAGGCCGTTCCACGGCACCCAGCGCGCCAGAGACCTCTCACTGCCGTTCGAGGCTCGCAGAACCAGAATCCGCAAAAACAACCGCCCCGCGATCATGGTGATCGCGGGGCGTTGCATGTCATTCATTGATGGCATGCGCGGGGCTGCTGGAACGCAGCTCCGTCGAGCGAGCGCTCAGCCGCGCAGCCCTCTGCAAGTGTCACTCAAATTCACGGATCACCTCCTTTTCGAGAACGGCCTCCCGGCGATGGGGAAGTGACTCCGCCCACGTCGCCGGCCTTCTCACGCCGCGGACCGTCGCCCGCGGCACAACGCCCGGTGGTCGTATGCATCCGACCGAGCCGGTCGTCGCGGCGTGCCGATCAGCGCCCGTGCGGGGTTTGCCCGCCGTGGGCTGAGAAGCAGCCGCGAACACGATATTCATACGCTCAAGATCGGCGAAGGGAAGCGGAATCTGTGGAAATTTGTGCGCTCGGCGGTTTTCGGGCGCGGCGGGGTGCCCAGAGTGACGGAGTGGGGCAATGGAGCCCACGGCGCGAGCCGTGGGGCACGGGGAGCGGTGTTCGGGTGGGCGGACTCCAAGGCCCGACGGCTTGCGCCGTCGGCTCCATGTGAGCGGGGCGCTCGCGGCGTCAGCCGTTCGCGTCGTCGAACTCCTTGAACGCGCCCTTGCCCGCTTGTTCGTCGAGGTACTTCTGGAAGTCGCCGGTTTTGTAGGAGACGAAGCAGAAGACGTGGTGCAGCGTCAGCCACTCGAGGTCGGCGGGGTCTTTGCTCAGGTCCTGACGCAGGCGGTTCAACTCGGCGAGCATCTTCTCGGCTTTCATGCGGCTCCTTGGCGCTGGTTAGTGCTTACCGAGTATCGCATAGTGCGCTCATCCGCCGATCGCCCACACAATCGTGCCAACGAGAATGAACGGTGACAGGATGAGCAGAACAATAAACACGACTACTTCACCAATGTGGAACAACTCAGAGAGCGATCGATAGAACCTCGGCCAGAACTGACGGACCAACAGGAGCAAGGCGATGATCGCAGCGAGCGAGCCGTAGCGAGCGGCTTCTTTGAATTCGGGCGGATTGAGCAGAAGAATTCGGATCAGCGCTGCCGCGATGACCGTGAGCGAGATGGCGACTGCGATCTTCTCGGCACGGGTCAGCGGCGATACATCGACGCTTTCATGCTTTGGTCGCCGTGGCCGCGAACGGTCATGCGTTTGAGTTCCGCGGCCCATCGCCTCACCGCTCGCCGCCGCGGCGCCAGACGACCACTTCGCGTTCGAGCTTCACGCCGGTCTTCTCCAGCACGCGGCGTTCGACTTCCTCCATCACGCGGATAATGTCGCTCGCGGTGCAGCCGTCGTGCGCGACGATGAAGTTGGCGTGGTGCGTGCTGACTTCGGCGCCGCCGACACGGAGGCCTTTGCAGCCCGACTGATCGATGAGTTTGCCGGCGCTTTCGCGGCTGCCCTTGATGGTCGGGTTCTTGAAGCAGCAGCCGGCGGAGTTCGCCGCCATGGGCTGGGTGCCCTTCTTGTACGCCATCACTTCCTTGAGTTTCTCGCGGAGCGCGGGCTGTTCGTGCTCGGCGACTCGGCGGAGCTCGAACGTCGCCGCCGTGATGACGAGGTGGTTCAGCCCCGAGTGCCGATAGGTGAAGTGGACCTCGCTCTTGGGGATGCTGACGGTCTGCCCGAAGCGCGTGAGCGCTTCGATGGAAACGAGCGTGTCGCAGAGTTGCCCGAAGGAGCCGCCGGCGTTCATGACGACCGCCCCGCCGACGGTGGCGGGGATGCCCGCGAGGGTTTCGAGCCCGGCGAGCCCGCGGCGGACGCACTCGGTGATGAGCTGCGGCAGCTTCGCGCCGGCTTCGGCGCGGACGAGCGCGGGGTGCGGGGTGCGGGGTGCGGCTTGCGGTGCTGCACTCGATCCCTCGATGCCTCGGTCCCGTGATCCCTTCTGCTCTTCACTCGATGCCTTGATGGCTTGATGGCTCAATGCCTCTTCCCCTTCGAAGGCGACCGCGTTCATGCGTTCGAGTGAGATGACCATTCCGTCGACGCCCTCGTCGGCGACGAGGAGGTTCGCGCCATCGCCGAGGATGCGGACGGGCTGGCAGGCGAAAGCTTGCAGGAGGTCGCGGAGTTCATCGATGGAGCGCGGGCGGGCAAGCGCATCGGCCGTGCCGCCGCAGCGGAACCAGGTGGGGATGGGGGCGTTGAATTCGAGGATTTCGCGCAGCGGCGGCGTCGCCGCGCTGGGTGCGGGGAGTTCGACGGTCGGCGGGATGGTGCGGGGCGGGGTGGGCATGGTGCTGAGCATGAAGGATATGTCGGCCCACGGGCACGCGGATTGCCGAACCGCTCGCTCACTCTTGGAGTCTCGCACCGGAAGTCGCACTCCCGGCGTGCGTCACATCCCCGCTTTCATGAACGCATGCGCCACCTGCCACACGGGCCCCGCGCCCATCACCACCAGCAGATCGCCCGGGCGGCAGATGTTCTGCAATTGCTCGACGATCGCTTCGAAGGGGTACAGGTGCATCGCGTGCACGCCCTTCTTGCGCAGGCGGTCGACGAGGTCCTGCGATGAAATTTTCTGCTTCTCGGCCTCGCTGTCGCGCACGAAGTAGATGTGCGGCACGATCACGATGTCCGCGTGGCTGAACGACTGCGTGAATTCCTCCAGCAGGTGGCGCGTGCGGGAGTGCTGGTGCGGCTGGAAGACGCAGATCAGCCGCCCGTTGCGGGTCTCGGGCTTTTCGAACTCGCGCAGGGCGCGGAGCGTGCAGTCGATTTCGGTGGGGTGGTGCCCGTAATCGTCGTAGACCGTGACGCCGAGCGTCGGATCGGCATGCGCCCCCCCGGCGAAGCGGGGTGCGGCGTGCGGTTCGGAGGAGCCTGTGCGCTGGGAGGTCGATTGGTCAGCAAGATGCAGCCCGCGCACTCGGGTGGTGACTTTTGAGATGGGCGAGAGGTCTTTCACGCCCAGCTTCTGCATCCGCCGGTCGACGCCCCGGAAATTCGCGAGGGCGGCGGCGATGCGGGCCGGCTCCGCGCCGAGCCACAGCGCGATGGTGGCCGCGTACGCGGAGTTCATCGCCATGTGATCGCCCGGGATGTTCAGCGTCCACGACAAAACGTCGGCCCCCTGATGGCGCAGATGCACCGTGCGGCTCGGCTGATCGAACGTGACGTGATAATCGGCGGCGGGGTTGTAGCCCAGCGTGAAGACCTCGCACTCCAGACCCGCGGTGACGGTCCGCCGGTGCGCGCCGTCGTGCGCGATGAGCAGCCGCCCGCCCAGTTTCGCGGGCGCGACGAGCTTGGCGAAGTGGTGGAACGATTCGACGACCGCGTCGAGCGTGCCGTAGATGTCGAGGTGGTCGGCTTCGACGCTCATGATCGCGCCGATGACGGGTTTGTAATTGTGGAAGCTGCGGTTGAACTCGCACGCCTCGGCGAGAAGCAGGCCGGGTTCGCCGGCGAGCGGGCCGATGGGGATGGTGGGCGCGCCGAGGCGGAAGCCGGTAGGAGCGGCGTGCGGCGTGCGGGGTGCGGCTTGCAGCGCATCCGTCCTCTCAGTCCCATTCGTCCGATCCGGCGCATCGCCCAGCTGCGCGCACGTCGCACCGACGATCACCGTCGGCTCAAGGCGCGATTGGATCAGGATGTGCCCGAGCATCGCGACGGTGGACGACTTGCCGTGCGTGCCGGCGACGGCGACGCCCGTGGTGCCGAGCATGCTTTTGCCCAGCGCCTCGGCGTAGGTGAGCACCGGGATGCCCCGATCGATCGCCGCGAGCACCTGCGGGTGGTCGGGCTTGATGGCGGCGGAAGCGACGACGAGGTCGCACGCTTCGGGCAGCGCGCGGGTGGCTTGATCGAACCCCACGCTGATCCCTTCATCAATGAGAGTGGCGGTGGCGTCGGAGGGGTCTTTGTCGGAGCCGCTGACCATCCCGCCGCGCTCGCGGAGCATGCGGGCGAGACCCGACATGCCGCAGCCGCCGATCCCGATGAAATAGAGGTGCTTGGCGGCGACGTCGAACCGTTCGCGCGCAGACGCCGAGCGATCGGCGGCGGTCATCGGTCTGGTCGAATCCGGCTTGGGCATGGCGGTGGGGGTGGGGGGGACGGCGTCATTCTTGGCGCGCGAAGGGGTTTGCGAGGCGGTTCGGCTCATGTCAGTTTCCATCGGCCGGAGCGCTCGAAGGGGCCGAAAATTCCACAAACGAGCGATCGACGCGTCCTAGCGCCGGAAGCCTGTCGATGAAAACTTAGCGCACGGTGCCATGCTTGGCGCGTTCGTCCGTTTCACAATTGTCGCTGGCCCGCCCGGTTGGCCGCGCGCGCGGCCGTCAGTGTGTGTTCGGAGATTAGGGAGACCTCGCTATGTTTAGCCGTCCATCACCAAACAGCCACCGCTCGGTGCGCCGTGCCTTCCTAGGAAGTGCGGCGGTTGTCGGGCTGCTCGCCGGGACCGCGGAGGCCCAGCCCACCAACGTTCGCGCGTGGTACGCCCAGGGTCAGGTGTTCGTGGTGTGGGAGCGACCCGCCCCGCCCGCGTCGCCGACTTCGACGGTCGAGGTCTACGCCTCCGCCGCCGCGCAGGTGACGGTTGCGAACATGGACAAGATCGGGCAGCTCTTCTTGCCCGAGTACACCGGCGCTCGGCTGCAGCAGTTGCAGGCCAATGCGCGCCTGCTCATTCCCGCCCCTGCCGGCGGGACGTACCGATTGCTCCCCAACGAGGGCGCGTTTGCCTACACGCCCCGTGCGGCCGGAAATCTCTTCTTCGCGGTCGTGGACACCGGCAGCGTCGTCGTGAACGCTGGCAATAGTGCCTCCAGCGCGTTCAACTACGACCCGGTGAACCAGCCCGTCCGCCCGCACCCGCAATTCAGCGGCACGACGCCCGGCGGGTTCCCCTACACCGCGTATGTCGTGTGGGCCGATGGCAGTGACGCGTACGACATCTCGCGCCCGGACGTCCCCGTCCTGGGGAGCGCTGAGAAGAACGGCGTGCCGCATGTGTTCACGATCACGCGCCCGCTCGTCGCGCCGCCCGCCGGCCCGCTGTCGGTGCTCTTCGCGCTCCACGGCGGGGGCGGGGAATACGAACTCTTCCGCCCCGGTATCCCGGCCCGCGCGAATGTGTCACTGCCCCTCGATGACGGCATCGTCGTCACGCCCGACGACAGTTTTTACGCGAATGTCGAGGGAACGCTGGAGCGCAGCAACACGTCGTGGTTCGGCTACACGCCCGATGTTGATCCGTTCACTGCCGCGCCGCGCGGCAACCCGGCGGATACGTCGGTCGTGGTGAATTTCACGCAGCGCCGCGTCCACTGGATTCTCGACTGGCTGCAGCGGTTCGACTCGCCGCACGAGATCGACCCCCGCCGGGTGGCGATGATCGGGCACAGCGGCGGCGGGCGCGGCTGCTCGCACCTCACGCGCTCGCGCCCCGAGCGGTTCTGCGCCGCCGTCGTCTACACCCCCGCCAGTGATCTCAGCAAGGAAGCGCTCGGGCGCACGAACTATCTGATCGGCGGCTGGGATCAGAATCTGGACACCAACTTGGTGCGCAAGGGCGACACGCTGGGCGTCACCGAGGTCATGACCATCACGACGCCCATCGCCGAAAGCGGGCGCGACTTCGCGCTGACCCAATACGTCTGGGGCAAACGGGATACCGAGGGCCCCGCGACGTGGAGCCCCGCGCAGCGCACCATTCTCGACAACGTGAATGATTCGCGGATGGGTGGCTGGGTGTCGTGGGATGAGCGCGAGCACGGCGTCGAGAAGTGGGATAACGAAACCAACGATGCAACCGACGCTTTCCCCGGTCCGTGGCCCGACATCGGTCAGTGGATCGCGCCGGTTCGGACCTACCGGGCCTCGGGGCAGTACCTGGTTGATACCTACCGCACGGACCAGTCGTACCCCGGCTTCTTCAACGCCGACGCCGACCCGCTGATGGCCGACCGTCAGCCCGATCCGGGCGACGGCGACCCGGACGTGGGCGATCCCTTCGGCACGTGGGGCGCGTACTTCGACTGGGATGCTTCGACCATCGTCGATACCGCGACGCGCTGGGAATCGACGGTATTCCTGACCGGCCTGTCGGCGGTCAGCATCGACAACAGCCCGTACGGCGAGATCATCGCCGATGTCACGCCGCGCAAGGTGTCGTCGTTCGTGCCGACGGCTGGCGCGCTCGTCGTCTGGTCGGCGCTCGATGCAACGACCGGCGATGTTCTCCAGTTCGGGCAAACCTCCGCCGAGGCGGACGGCGTCGCAGTGGTGACCGCACTGCGCGTCCCGCGTGACCCGGATCGCGTGCGGCTGAAGATGTGGGCCCCGCCCTGCCCGGGCGATATCGACGGCGACAACAGCGTGGGGCTGTCCGACATCGCGGTCATCATCGCGCAGTGGGGGCAGACGGTGACGGCTCTGACCGCGCCGGACATCGACGGCTCGGGCACCATCGGGCTGGGCGATATCGCGGCCATCACGGGCAACTGGGGCGCGACCTGCCCGTGAGTTGAAGGGCGATCTGCCGGTACGCTGCCCGCGATGAGCAGCGATGCGCCGAAACCGTACGCTTACAAGATCGCGTCCCTCTGCGAGCTCCGCGACGCCGAGGGACGCTTTCTGCTTTTGCGCCGCGCGAAGCAGCCCAACCAGGGGCTCTGCTCGCCTATCGGCGGGAAGCTCGACACCGCGCTGGGCGAGAGCCCGCTCCGCTGCGCGCAGCGCGAGATCGAAGAGGAAGCCGGGCTTGCGATCCCCGAAGACCGGCTCAGCCTCGTCGGCATCATCAGCGAGCACGGCTACGACGGCACCACCAACTGGCTCATGTTCTGGTACCGCGTCCTCGGCCCGGTCGAAATCCGCGAGCACACCATGCGCGAGGGTGACCTGATCTGGCGTCACTGGGATGAGTTCGACACGCTGGCGCTGCCCGTGACGGACAAAAGAGTCCTCTGGCCGCTGGTCCGCGCGCATGAGAAGCCGGGGGCGTTCTTCAGCGTGCACATCGAGTGCGAAGGGAAGGAACTCGCGTGGTGGGTGCAGGAATCGCGCGGGGGGGGTGAATCACTCTTCAACAAGCCCCGCGCGTGAGCGAGCGGGGGATCAAGTCGGGTGCCGGATCGGTGATTGTCCACCCGCCGCCCGCCCGATGCCGCTGTCCTACAATCATCCGGCGGAGCGTTCGGCCCGAAGAGAATGAGGCCCGCCACCGGATCGCTGGGAAATCGACCACATGCGCTTGACCCGTTCGGACACAGTTCGCAGGACGCCCAATCGCCCCGTCGCTGTCGCGTGGCCGGCGGTGGCGCGATTGTGGGTGTGCCTTCTCGGGATTATCGCGGCGCTGGGCTGGGGCGCCGCGCCGAGCCGGGCCGAGATCGAAGCGCCCTCGAAACCGGAGGTCAAGAAGGAAGCGAGCGCACCGGAGAGCGCAGTATCACCCGCCGCCGTCACGCCGACGTTCGTCGTCCCCGCGTCGCGCAAAGCGAGCAACCTGGCGGTGCTGACGATCGAGGGGGAGATCAACGCCGTCACGTCGAAGAGTTTCCAGCGCCGATTGAAGCAGGCGATCGAGGCCGGCGCGGACGGCATCGTCATCGATCTCGACACGCCCGGCGGCGAACTCGGCGCGGTCTTCGAGATCTGCGACGCGATCAAGCAGTCCCCGGTGCAGAACACCGTTGCGTGGGTGAACCCGAATGCCTACTCGGGCGGCGCGATCATCGCGCTCGCTTGCAAGGAGATCGTCGTCGCACCGCACGGCACGATGGGCGACGCCGCCCCGATCATCGGCGACCCGCTGGGCATGGGCATCGTGCAAGGACTGCGGCCGACCGAGCGCGCGAAGATCCTCTCGCCGCTGCTGGCGGAAGTGGTCGACTCCGCGCGCACCAACGGCTACGACGAAAAACTCGTGCAGGCGTTCGTCACGCTGGGCGTCGAACTGTGGCTCATCGAAGAGAAGTCCACCGGCAAGCGCTACGCGGTCGACCGCTCGGAGTACCTCGGCATCTTCGGCGTGGAGCCGCCCACCGGCTCGCCCATCATCGCGTCCGGCTCGGTGTCATCGCTGCCTTCGGGCGATGCGGGTGGTGCGGCGCCCGGCGCGATCGACGAAGAAATCCCGCTGGACGACACGGAACTCGCGGGCGCGGGCAGCGCTGCCGCCGGCACCTCGCCCTCGGAACCGGCGATCGGCGCGGGGTCGACCGAGTTCGCGCCCGCGAGCAACGCGCTGCCCCCTTCGACGATCAGCGAGGTGAGCGCCACGCTCACGTCGCCGAGCCGCCGCCCGGTGTTTTCCGGCGCGGACCGCGAGCGGTTCAAGTCGCTGGGCTTCATCACCGACGGGCGAGCGCTCCTCACCATGAAAGAGCGCGAGCTGAAATACCTCGGTTTCGCGCGCACCACCATCAAGGACGACGCGGAACTCCAGGCGTACATGGGCGCGCAGCATCTCCGCCGATTGAATCAGAGCTGGTCCGAAACGCTCGTCGCGTTCATGACGCAGGGGATGAGCGGGCTGATCGTCCGCGGCATCCTGATCGTCATCTTCCTGCTCGCGCTCTTCATCGAGATCAGCATCCCCGGCGCGGGCATCTTCGGCGTCGTGGCGCTCTTGGCGCTGGGCGGGCTGGTCGTGCCCCCCATGCTCATCGGGGCCGCCAACTGGTGGGCCGGCGCCGCGATCATCGGCGGTGTGGCGCTCATCCTGCTCGAGATCTTCGTTCTGCCGGGCGTCGCCGTCGCGGGCATTCTCGGGCTGCTGCTGCTCATGGTCGGGCTGGTGGGGCTCTTCGCCGAGACGGGCGCGCTCTTCCCCGGGCAAAGGTCCGGCGGCGGGGAGGACCTCGCGTGGGCGGGCAGTGTTGTGTTGCTCGCGGTCTTCGTCGCGGGGGTCGGCATGTACATGTTCAGCAAGTACACGCACAGGTTTCCGATCGCGGGCAAGCTGGTGCTCGCCACGCGCCAACCCACGGGCGATGAAATCGGCATGCTCGAAGCGATGAACCCCGCCGACGCGGCAAGCCCCGTTGCACTCGGCGCGATCGGAAGGGCGACGACCACGCTGCGCCCCGCCGGCTCCGCGGTGTTCGACGACAAGCTGGTTGATGTGGTCGCCGAATACGGCTTCATCAACGCGGGCGAGCCGGTGCGTGTTGTCAGTGTGACGCCCTATCGTGTGGGCGTCGAGCGGGTTGCCGGGCTGAACGAAGGAACCGGCCCCGTTGGCGGTGCGGAGATGAAGGCGTGAACGAGTCAACCTTGCTGCTGTGGGGCTTCGGCCTGCTGATCGGGGCGTTGCTGCTCTTCGGGATCGAGATGTTCGTCCCCTCGGGCGGGCTGCTGGGCGTCGTCGCCATCGTGCTCGCGATCGCGGGCGTCGTCGCGTTCTGGCGCGTCGATACCGTGTGGGGGATGCTCAGCCTCGTGACGGTGCTGGTGCTCGGGCCGATCATCATGAACTTCGGGCTGAAAGTCATGCCGCACACGCCCCTAGGGAAGAAGCTGATCCTGGGCGGGCAGAAGGGCGAGGACGATCTGCGCCGCGAGTTCCAGGAGCAGGAAGCCGAGCGCGAGCGCGAAGCCGCGCTGCTCGGTGCCACCGGCTCCGCGATCAGCGACCTTCGCCCGGTGGGTACCGCGATGATCGACGGCACGCGGATCGAAGTCCTCGCCGAGATCGGCATGATCCGTGCGGGGGCGCAGGTGCGCGTGACGGCCGTCAGCGGGAATCAGGTGAAGGTGCGGGAGATTGCCTAGCTCGCCCGCTCGCTCCGCGCCGACCTGACCATCAATCCCGTTCGCAAGACAACCGCCGCCCGCATCGCCTGCTATCCTTCCGGCCCATGATCGGCTCTCGTTCGGCGGGGTAGTCCCCCGCCCCGGGCCGCCGACCGTTCCGGCCAGGAGGCGCATCAGCACATGAGCAACGCAGTCGTCATCGGGATTTTCGTCGTCCTCGGCTTCATCGTGCTGATCCTCTTGGTGTTTTTGCTGAACTTCCTGAACCTCTACATTCAGGCGCTCTTCAGTGGTGCGCGCGTCGGCATCCTTGAACTGGTTGGCATGCGTCTGCGCAAGGTTGATCCGCGCACGATCGTCTACAGCCGCATCCGGGCGGTGAAGGCGGGGCTGGACATTTCGACCAACCAGCTCGAAACGCACTGGCTCGCCGGAGGGCGCGTGCCCGCGGTGATCAACGCGCTCGTCGCCGCCAGCAAAGCGAAGATCATGCTGCCGTTCGACACCGCGTGCGCCATCGACCTCGCCGGACGCGACATCCTCGACGCCGTGAACACCAGCGTGAACCCGAAGGTCATCGACGTGCCCAACCCGAAGCTCGGGCGCCCGACGATCGACGCCGTTGCGCAGGACGGCATCCAGCTCAAGGCCCGCGCCCGGGTCACCGTCCGCACCAACATCGCCCGCTTGATCGGCGGCGCGACGGAGGAGACCATCGTCGCGCGCGTCGGCGAGGGCATCGTGACTTCGATCGGTTCCGCCGAGACGCACAAGGTGGTGCTCGAAAACCCCGACCGCATCTCGAAGACGGTGCTCACGAAGGGGCTCGACTCGGGCACGGCGTTCGAGATTCTCTCCATCGACATCGCCGACATCGACGTGGGCGAGAACATCGGCGCGAAGCTGCAGAACGATCAGGCTGAGGCGGACAAGAAGCGCTTCCAGGCGGAGGCCGAAAAACGCCGCGCACTCGCCCAGGCGCTCGAACAGGAATACAAAGCGGAAGCGCAGAAGAACCGCGCGCTGGTCGTCCTTGCCGAGGCGGAGATCCCCAAAGCGATGGCCGACGCCTTCAGCAAGGGACACCTGGGCGTCATGGACTATTACCGCATGAGGAACATGGTCGCCGACACCACCATGCGCTCCGCCATCGCCGGCATCGACCCCAGCGCCCAGGGCACCGGCGGCGAAGCGAGGAACTGAACCGACGCGGGGTGCGGTTTGCGCTGTGCGCGATGCGCCCGGAACGGTCTTGCGTCCTGAGTCCGGCGTCTTGCGCTCGACGCAGGGAATTGGGAGCGGTGTCACCCCGCGCGCCGGCGTCTCGCTTCCAGACCCCCGACCCCCGGGACCCCAGACCACAACCGTCACTCGACGAAGCGGTCATCACGCTCAGCGCGAACCCAGAACCCCGTGTGACCATCCGCCCCGGCCTTCCGGGGATTTCTTTTTTCAAAAATTCGATTTGACAAATCGAAAAACAGGATCAATAATTCAAATATCATATTTGATATTATTGAAATCTGATGCCCCCAGCTCAATCGCAGGAGTTAACCGATTGTATCCATGACCAATCAAAATACAAACAACGCCTTGGGCGATCTGCCGGATGAGGATCAGGACTTGATCGTCCAGCTTGTTCTCTGTTCTGGATCGCTCAAAGACTTGGCCGCTGCGTACGACGTGAGTTACCCCACGATCCGCACCCGCCTTGATCGCGTGATCGGGCGGCTGAAGGCGTCGATCAACGGGCGGAAGCCTGACCCGCTCAGCGAACTGCTTGTCAGGCTCGTCGAGCGCGGTGAGATGACGGTGGGCGGCGCTCGGCAGGTGAAGGAGTTGATGTCGAGCGTGAACGCCGGTGCCGCGCCACGCGAGTGACGACTCATCGACGAGCACGCGTGGATGCTCGGCGTCGAATGTGCAACACGAAAGGATGTAGCCATGAACGAATGGTGGACCGTTCAACAATCCGGGCTGATCGGCGGCTTGGTCGGCGGGGGGGTCGGCGTGCTCGGCGCGGTGCTCGGGGTCGTGATGGCGCTGTGGGCGCGGCAAGGGAAGTTCAAGCCGCTCGCGTACGCGATTCACTTCCTCGGCATGAGCATTGGCTTCGTGTCGGCGGTGTTCGCGATCATCGCGCTCACGAGCCGGCAGCCGTACCACGTCTGGTACCCGCTGATGATGATCGGCGTGCTGGGTGCGTCGATATTCGGCGTGGTGTTTTTCGCGCTCACGCGCCGAGTGTACGCGCAGGCGGAGCATCGCCGGCTCGACGCCGCCCTGATCCGGGGCGCGTGAGCAGCCTGTTCGCCTGGGGGTTTGGCTAAATCGGTTGTTTTTGTCCGATTTTGCCCCGGATGGGACAGGCAAGCGGCCGGCATGGTGGGAATGCTCCAGTATCGGGGCGCGAGCGGCCCTCGCGCCCCAAGAGGAGTTCTGACATGCCCAGCGCCACCGCGACGACGACGATGACGAAGACCGCCACGCCGAGCCCGATGGACCGACTGGGCTGCATCGTGGTGGGAGTCGATTTCAGCGCGTGCTCCGCCGCCGCCGCGAGGCAGGCGCTACGCATCGCGAAGTGGAACCGTTCGCGCCTGCATTTCTTGCACGTGATTGATACGGTGGTCGTCACCGAGATGGAGAGCGTGCTGACGGCGATGCAGGTGAACCTGCGCGAGGAACTCGTGCGCGAGGCGCGGCAGGAGTGGGAGACCTTCGCCGCCGCCATCCCGGGTGCGGCGGAGCATCCGATCGAGGTGTCGCTCAACAACCGCTCCTACGGCATCCTCCACGCCGCCAAGCAGAGCGGCGCCGACCTCATCATCCTGGGCGCCTATGGCACTCGCGCGCCGGACGTCGGGCTGGGAACGATCGCCACATCGTGCGTACGTGACGCGTCACGCTCGGTGTTGCTCGTGCGTGAGGGGCAGGAGGGGCCCTACAAGAACATCGTCGCGTGTGTGGACTTCTCGCCGACCTCGCTGCGGGCGCTTGGGGAGGCGGCGCGCGTGGCGGCGCAGGACGGCGCGGCGTTGCACGTCATCTCCGTGCTCGCGGATACCGCGCACTCGTTCCCGTACTTCACGCGCTCAGCGTCGGCCCGCGAAGCGATCACGCGCATCGAACGGCGGACGATCCTTGATCGGCTGCACTCCTTCGCCCTGCCGCTGAATGAGGAGATGAAGTTCCTCAAGCCCAGCTACGAGGTGGTCGAATCGCGCAACCACGCGACGGGGATTCTCGACTTCGCCGGACGCATGAAAGCGGACCTCGTCGTCCTCGGCACGCGCGGGCAGACAAGCCTGGCGCGCCTGCTGCTCGGCACGACGGCGGAGCGCGTGCTGCGGCAGTCGCCCTGCTCGGTCCTCGCGGTGAAGCCGGAACTCGTGCCCGAGCCGCTGGAAGAGGGCCTGGCGAACGCGGCGATGATGCAGATGGCGTCGGCGAAGTTCTGATTCCGTCAGGCGGCGGGGTCCTCCGAACCCCCTGGAAAACTCGTCGAATCAGCATGTCCCGCGAGTGCAAAAGCGTGTGTGCATCCCCACGCCGCGTGGGCGGTTGTTTCGCGCGTGCGGCCCGCGCCGGGATACCATCTTGCCCGGCGGGGCGCGATCGGAATCGCGCTCCCGCCCGCCCGTTGCCGCACGCGAAGGAATGACCGCCCATGATGACGTATGAGAGATCGCTCCGCCGGGCTTCGGCGGTCGTTGGCCTGCTCGGGCTTCTGTCGCTGACGATGCTCAGCGCGGCGGGGGGCTGCAACGCCGCGCCGCGCGGGAACACGCGCGGCACGGTGGACCCGTACCGCAGCACACCCGCAGACGAGACTGACCGGGCGGCGAATTCGGCGTCGCTGCTCGAGTTCAGCGACAACGCCGCCGATGCGATCGCACGCCGCATCGCGAGCGTGTGCAAGAGCTTCGACACGAAGGCGCTGATCGAGATGGGCGACCTCGAGAACCAGACCGACACGCCCACCAGCGATTTCGAGCTGATCCGTCGGCGAATGTCGAGCCGCCTGATCAATAGCGACATCGTGCGCGAGTACGCGCAGATCAATGCCGCCCCGGAGCGCCTCTCGCGCCAGTACGACCGCTTCGCGCCGAAGAACAGCCCCGACGGCTCGCAGACCTACGAGGGCGTAAACAAATACGACCCGTCGAAGACATTCCTGCTCGAGGGCTACTTCGGCGAGATGGTTCGCGGACGCGGGCAGCAGAGCACGTACTTCTTCCAGATGACGCTGACCAATCTGCAATCGCGCGAAGTCGTCTTCTCCGAGCCGTTCGATCTGAAGCAGTACCGCTGAAGTCACTCACCGCAGAGCCGCGTGGCCGCGGAGGGTGACGGATTGAAATTGGGTCCCGGGGCACGCGGCTTTGAGCGTGCCCCGGGACCGCACCGCTCGGCACGGAGGTCACGCACACGGCTCTGAGTGCGCGTGCTGAGACGCACGACACTTGGCGGGGCACAGCCAGAGCCCCGTACCCCGGCTCCCGGATTTGCTCAGCGTAGGCACAACACATGCTGAACCACACATTAAAACTCGGCGCGTTGATGATCGCGGGTTCCTTCGCCGTGTTCGCTGGCTGCGCCTCGACCGGCCCGCGCACCACGCTCTACACCAGCGAGGACATAGAGGTCGGCATCGGCACGCTGGTCGAGGAACTCCGCGACAGCCCGTGGCTGGCGCAGCGCTCGCGCACGTCGCCGGAGCTGCGGCTGATGCTGGGCACGATGGAGAACCGCTCGAACTCGCGCCTGTCGCGCCTCGACCAGAACGCCATGGTCATGCGCGTCATCCTCACTCCGGTGATCAGCAACGTGCTGGCGGAGAAGAACGTCCGCATCTTCATGCCGCCGGCGGACGCGAAGGCGCTCGAGCCCTACGGCATCACGCCGCGGGAGCAGTGGGTAAGCGCGAACCCGACGCACGCGGTCAACGCGATCTTCAACTCCGCGTCGCGCGCCGGGTCACTGGACGCATCGCGCCCCGCGGACCAGCGCAAAGACCTGTACCTCATCACCATGATGGTCGCCGATCTGAACTCGCGCGAGCAGGTGTGGGTGGGCACGGCGGAGTTCGCCCGCACCGCGAAGGGGACGCTGGTTGACTGATCCGCGGCTGCCATCCAAACCGCCTCTCCACTTTGGAGCAGGCCGGGGAAAGGGGCGCTGTGAATCACGGCGCGCGAGCTTCCAGCGTGCCACTGACCGGTCCCCCGATCGGTGTTTTTTGTTGCTCGCGTTCATCGCGATGTTGGTCCCCGGCTGCGCTTCGCGGCGCGACGATTTCTCGATTATCGACGCTGTGCGCCGGGGCGATTACGCCGCCGCGCGCGAGCGGATCATCGAGAGCGCGCCGGTCGATCAGAACGACCGCAGCTATATGCTCGACCGCGCCGCGTACATCCCCGTGGCGCTCGCGGACGGCGTGCCCAAGTCCGCCGAACGCACCGGCGAGCGGCTCTATGAGTTTCTTCGAACGCAGGGGCTCAACGAGGACAAAACGGTCGGCTCGTTCTTCTTCGGCGAGGGCAATGTGCGCATCTGGAAGGGCGAACCCTTCGAGCAGGCGCTCATGTTCCACTACATCGGTCTGCTGGACGGGCTGCGCGGCGAGTGGGGCAACGTGCGCGCGACGGCGACGGAATCGCTCTTCCTTCTGCGGGATTTCGGCCGATTTGGCGGTTCGCGCGCGGCGCAGCGCGACGCCGTGTTGCGCCAGTCGGGCCGCGCCGACGCGCCGGACTCGCTGGGCATGAAGTTCGAGACCACGGCGAGTGATTTTGAGTTGGGTTACGCGATGAAAGCGATCGCGTGCCGCGAGCTGGGCGAGCTGAACGAACTTGGCGAGACACTCAAAGATCTGGTGTCGATCGCGCCGCGGCTGAGTGACTTCGCCGAACTGATCCGCGCGGAGTCGTACAACACGGTTCTGGTTGTCGACTTTGGCATCGGGCCGCAGAAGATCGCCACGGGCACGGACGGCGTGTATGCCGACTGGCGCCCGCGCACGCGCAGCGACGGTGCGCCGCTGCTCGTGCGAGTGGGCGACGCATCGAGCGAATTCCCTGTCATCACCGACGTGAACCGGCTGGCGGACGACCTGCGCTGGAACAACCTTGAAGACATGCGCCTCGCGAAGAGCGCGCTGGGCACCGGGCTGATCATCGGCGGCGCGACAGTCGCGGCGGCGAGCGACGATCAGACGGCGCAGCTCGCCGGGCTGGGCGCGGTCATCGCGGGCGTGCTGCTCAAAGCCACCGCCGGCGCTGATACGCGCCACTGCATCACCATGCCGCAGCGGTCGTACATCGCGCTGCTCGACCTCCGCGGCGGGGACTCCACCATCGAACTCGAAGTGCGCGGCCGGCCAGAGTCACGCCTCGTGATCCCCGCTGTCCCCTCCGGGCCTGATCGAGGCATGGTGCTGCGCTACGCGCGCTTGCCGGAGCGCGCCGGCGCTTGGAGCGGCGTGCCCGGCGTGCGCTACGGCAACGACGCGACGGGCGCGTTGAGCGAGGGCGACGCACGCGCCGCCGCGCTGCCGTGGATTCTCGGCGGGCGCGACGTGCGCACGCCGAGCGAGCGCGTGCTCGCCGACTATCTGCGGGCCGGGCTGCCGCGTGAGATGTCGCTCACGGACCTGATCGATCTGTACAAGGCCGAGGGGATCCTGATCGAGGGCGTGACGGGCGACCCGCCGGTCGGTCGGCACATCCTCGAAGGCGGCGATTGGCTCTATGCGCCCGCCGCTGGCAGCACGGGCTTCGCGCGGCTGATGGCGCGCGACTGGCCGCCCTACCAGCCGAGAAGCCCTCGCGGGCGCGAATTGGCGGCGACGCTGGCGAACCCCATCGATCGCGCGCCGTGACGCCGATCACGATTCTTGACTTAGAAGCAGAAGCCACGGATGACGCGGATGAAGACAGCAGGAAAGAGAATTGCCACAGACAGCACAGACGGCACGGACGATGACTCGATCCGTCCTTCTTTGTCTGTGATGTCTGTGCTGTCTGTGGCTCATTCTTCTCTGTTCCGAATCCGTGTCCATCCGTGTCATCCGTGGCTTCCTACTCTTCTGCCTTCCGTACTTCCGCACTTCCGACCTTTTTGAACCCCCAAGCCGGAGACCATCGCCATGAATCCCAAGCCCGCCATGCTCCTCTCGCTCGTTGTGCTCTCCGCCGCCGTCGTCGGGTGCGACCCGCAGCGCGTGCCGCCCGGTGCTCGGCGTGACCCGCTGCCCGCCGGCGGGTACCCCGTCATCACGGTCGAAGCGGGCCTGCAGCCCTTCATCGGCGTGGACGACGCGAACGTCAAGGTCACCGAAGGCTCGATCGAGCGCCCGATGACGGTGAGCGTGCCGATCCGCTCGCTCGCCGACAATCAAGCGGCGATCCAGTACGAGTTCACCTGGTTCGACAAGGAAGGGCGCGAACTCCGCCGCGGCGGGTGGAAGTTCACCGCCCTCGAGCCGCGCCTGCAGAAGCAACTACAGGGCAATGCGATGGACAGCCAGAGCGCCGGTTGGCGGCTTGAGATCCGCTCGGCCCGCTAACGGGCGGGTCAGCGCCCGTCGGTTGTATCGTTCAGTCGGCTGGTCGCCGCGCGCCAAGAGCCGCGCAGGTCTGACTCACCCGCGAGCATGGGCCACTGCGTGCGCGAACTGGCTTTCACCAGTTCCGCGAGCGCCAGCTGCCGCGGCGAGAGATACGCCGCCGGGTCCATGCTGGTCGCGATCGCGGAGTTCACCCGCATCGCCTGCATGGGCGTCATGGGCACCGCGCGGTAGTGCGTGTGCGCGAGGTGGTAGCGACGATCCGGCTCGGAGACTCTTACGGGCGCATCGGTCCGCACCGCCGTCGCGCGCACCACGAGGGCGCTGGCGACCTTGAGCTGTTGGTCCGAACGCGCGTAGACGTGCGTCGCGCACCCCGACTGGCGGGAGAGCGAGAGCAGGTCGAGGAACGACACCACGCGCGGGTCATACGTCACTTCGACAACCTCGCGGCTGTCGAGGAATCCCGCCTTCGTCGCCGTCACGCCGGGGACCGAGCCGATGACCGCTTCGCCTTGCCAGAAGCAGTGCATCGCGAAGACCGCCGTCTCCGACTTGCCCTCGGACGCTGATTCGCGCTGAACGATGTCGAGCCACGAAGGAACATCACGCCCGGCGGCGCGGAGCGCCGTCGTCATCGCGCGCGTCACGCCCGCGACGGTGTAGTCGTTGTACACCCGCGGCGAGAGCTCTTCGCGCTCCGCGCTGATGACCCGCATCGCCGGGTTGTTCCACGCCGGCTCGTTGAACGACTTCAGAATCTTGTCGTCGCGCCCGTTCTCGACGTTGTTGTAGACCGCCACCGGCACGAACAGCGTCTCGGCGGCCTCGACCACCAGGGGGTTCGAGAGCACGCCCGAGCCGAACGAGCGGCACGTCTGGCACCCCGGCACTTCGCTGAAAAAGACGAGCATCGGCTTCCCGGTGCGGCGTGATTCCTCGCGCGCCGCGTCGAAGTCACGGAACCACGCGACTTCGCCGAGTTCCGTGGGCTGCATCAACTCCGCAGAGGGATGTGCCGCCGAGGGAGCGGCGTCTTCGCGCACCGACTTCGCCATCGCCGATCCGGCAACGGTGATCATGAGCGCCGTCGTGCACGCCATCGCCACGCGAGCCGTTGAATGGGCGCGCGGCACCGAAATCTGTGTGAGCCATCCTCGCAAGGACACTGGTGGACTCCCTAGCTCCCTCTGCAACACTCATACAATGGCATGCGCTCAACGGAAAGCAAGCGATAAGATGGGTAAGGCCCATAAGAATTTGCGGAAACCGTGGTTTTGACCAATTCCGGGGAACTCAATTGGGTTGAAATTCGGGTGCTGGTGGTCCGAGAACTGTTTGTTGCTGTCGAGCGGATAGCGCAGAAATTGCCCGAAGCAGATCGCCGCGGATCACACGGTTTGTGCCGGATGTAAGGCGGGAGGCAAGACGAACTGCCACAGACAGCACCGCCAGCACGACCAAGCACGGATGAATCGCGCTCAGGCTGCGCCGGCTGTGGCTTGGACTCTTTCCTGATCCGTGTTCATCCGCGTCATCCGTGGCGACTGTGCCGCTGAGTAAGTGCTTGGGCTGAACGGGAGATCGCCGCGTGCGGGTGCTGATCGCGCCGGACAAGTTCAAAGGGACAATGACAGCGCGAGAAGCGGCGGCGTCGATGGTGCGCGGCGTTCGGCGCGTGAGCGATGCGATGCAATCGTGCGTTGAGACCGTGGAATGCCCCCTCGCCGACGGCGGGGAGGGCACGCTCGACATCCTTGCGCCGGTGCTCGGCGCGGGTGTGCGCTCGGTCGGAATCACGAACGCCGATGGTGAGCGCACCGAGGCTCGGCTTGCGCTCTTCACATCGACGGATTGGACCGCCGGCGCGTTGATCGAATCCGCCGACGCCGTCGGGTGGCGCGGCATCCGGCGCGAGGGGTCGAGCCCGCTGGATCGCACGACCTTCGGGCTGGGCGAGTGCATCTCGCAGGCGATCGACGCCGGGGCGCACGACATCATCATCGCGCTCGGCGGCAGCGCCACCGTTGACGGCGGGATCGGCATGGCCCAGGCCCTCGGCTGCCGCTTCGAGCCGACGCCGGGCAGGCCGATGCGCGGAAGGGATCTGCTAGCCGTTCGGAGCGTTGGGCCGAGGACCAACAAGCTGCCGAGTGACGTTCGCTTCACCGCACTCGCCGATGTGCGGCACCCGCTGCTCGGCCTGGGCGGGGCGGCCCGAGTCTTCGGGCCGCAGAAGGGCGCCTCGCCCGAACAGGTCGAACAACTCGAAGCGGGGCTGGCGAATCTTGTTGATGTGTGCCGCCGATCGGGCATCGCGTGCGATCCTGACGCGGAGGGCGCGGGAGCCGCGGGCGGGCTGGGCTTCGGGTTGGCGACGTTCTTCGGCGCGCGAGTCGTTCGCGGCGTGGACTTTGTCATGGACGCGGTCGAGTTCGACGTGAAACTTCGCCGCGCGGATGTGGTCATCACGGGCGAGGGACGGCTCGATGCGCAGAGCGTCGGCGGCAAGGTGGTAATGGGTGTCGCCCAACGGGCCGGGCGAGGTTGCGTGCCGGTGCTGGCGGTGCCCGGAAGCATCGGCGCGCCGGCCGACGAGTTGCTCACGCGGTTCCGCGCCGCCGGAGTGCCGCTCAACTGCATCACCCCCGCGTCGAGCGCGGGCGTGGCGGATGAGGACGCGCTGGCCGCCGCCGCCGAACGGGCGTTCCGCGCGTGGCTCGGAAGCTGCGCCGCGAACCCGTGACACGCTCCCACCGATCGGCTACTCTTACCCTGTCATGGCGATTTCTGAGAGCGACATCGTGCGTCTGTCCCGCCCGCCGCTGAACGCGATGGAGGCGGTCTACATCCCCGAGGTCGTCCGCGGCTTCGGCACCACCATCCGCCACTTCGTCACCAGCTTCGGGCAATCGAAGCTGCCCATCGTCGGCCGCTCGAAGACTACCCGCACCATGCAGTACCCCGAGGAGCGGCGCGAGGACATGCCCGTCCTCGAGGGCGGCATGGAGAAGAGCAACTTCCGCGGCGTGCACCGGCTCAACCGCGACGAGCAGGGCCGCGTGAAGTGCGTCGCGTGCATGATGTGCCCGACGCTCTGCCCCGCGAACTGCATCCACATCGTCGCCGGCGAATCGCCCTGGGACGACCGCGAGAAGTACCCCGTCAAGTTCGAGATCGACGAGCTCCGCTGCATCTTCTGCGGCATGTGCGAGGAAGCCTGCCCCGTCGACGCGATCGAACTCACTCCCGAGTACGACGTGGTCGGTCTGACGCGCCAGGAGATGATCTTCGACAAGTCGAAGCTGCTGCACGTCTACGACGTGACGGTGGGCGGCAAGCCGATGTGACGAACGAGCGAGCAAGATCATGATCGATCTTCAGCACGCACTGTCGACCGTGAAGGCTTATGTTCGTGAGGTGTACTGGGATCAGCCGCTCCAGGATTTTCGCATCGAGGAAGTGCAGAAATCAGAGGACGGGCGGTTTTGGTTGGTGACCGTGGGATTCAGGGCATTTTCCGCTGAGTTGCCCGACATGCGAAGTCGCATGACGATTCCCCGCGATTTGTACGCGTCACCCGAAGAGTCGCTCATCCGTTTCCCGCGCGACTATAAGGTGGTCCGTGTTGATGCCGACACGGGCCAAGCGGTGTCGATGACCAATCGCGCCGCATGATCCCGGACGGAGCAGCACAACTCGTCAGGCGTTCGAGTGGGCTTCTTCTCGATACCAATATCCCGCTGCTCGCGCTGGTCGGCGAGCTTGGGGATGAATGGATCGAGAAGTTCAAACGCACGCGCGATCGCTTCAGTCGTTCAGACGGCGCGATGCTGCACGAAGTGCTCACGCAGTCGCGTTGCCAAGTCACCACGCCGCATGTTCTCGCCGAGGCGAGCAACCTCCTCGGGCAACTGCCGGAGCGGGTCGCCGTCGTCGCGCGCAAGCTGCTGCTCGAGCGCATACGAATCCTCGATGAGCGATGGAATCCGGCCATCGATGCGACGAGAAACGGAGCGGTGTTCTCGCGGCTTGGCACGACCGACTGGGCGGTCATCAGACTTGCCGCCGACGGCCTGCTCGTCTTGACCGATGATCTTCAACTGGCGATCGAGATCGAGCGGGCCGAGGGGCGTGTGCTCAACTTCAACCATCTGCGACCAGTCGAATGACCCTGGTTGGCCTGCCGAAGATCAACTCCCTTGGCAACCGTGTCGACGAAAAAAGCCCCGACGCGGGAAGCGGCGGGGCTTTGAGGAACAACAATTGAAGTTGCCGGACGGCACCAAGGCCGTTCGCGGAGTGAGGCCCGGGTCACCGGATTAGCGGCGACGGCGGATGCCAGCGAGACCAGCGATGCCGGCGAGGGCGACAGCGCCCGGAGCGGGGATCGTGGAGTCAGTGGACAGGGCGGCTGTGACCGAGAACGAACCGCCGGCGGGAATCTCGATGTTCCACTGGTACGCGGCGGCCTTGTCGCCGCCGCCCGCGGGGCCGACGACGTTGGTCAGGTTCGTGATCGAAGCGTCAGCCAGACGGCCGAGGTCGGTCGCGGTGGAGGAAGTCCACGCAGAGGCCTGCAGAGCGCTGGCGCCGAAGCCGGCGTAGAACAGGACCGGGTCGGCCGGCTGATCGGAGAAGCGCATCACGTTCGGGGCGAACAGCGAAACGGTGTCGCCAGCGTCTTCGGCACCGATGAACGGGTCGAAGTAGTTGAAGATCGACATGCTGACGGCAGTCGAGCCCGGATTGTTGATCGTCATGGTCATGAGGAGGGTGAAGGTGGCGCTGCCGCCGGCACCGTCCGGATCGCTGATGACGTAGCTCGTGCTGGCGGTCAGGCCGGAGCCGGACGCGAGCGAGAAGTTGCGGCTGCCGTTGTTGCCGCTCCAAGCGGGCAGCGGGGCGGTCGCGCTCGTGAGCAGACGCTCGCGGGTGTCAACGCCGTTGACGCGGTACCACCAGCTGCTGCCGAAGGCCTGGTCAGGACCAGCGGCGCCGGCGAGACGAACGTCCGCCGTGTTGCCGTTCAGAATCGAAGTCGCCAATCCGCCAGCGGTGGTCGCGAAGTTGCCGAGCGTGAAGAACGCATTGCCATCGCTGATGGTGCCGCCCGAGCCAGTCTGACCGAACGCGCTGGTCGCGAGAGCCGCGACGCCGGCGAGCGCGATCATCGAAGTGATCTTCTTCATGACGTGTTTCCTTCTGTTCCTCGCCCCGTTTCCACCTCCGCGCGAAGACGCCGTGCACACTCACGGGCGACTCCGGACTCTTCCTTCGGGGCGTGAAGAATCCGCGCGGCAACTCAAATGGAGGGGGGGTGACGTGTTTCCCTCCCTTGCACTCCATTTAACAATGTACGCGCATTCACATCCGATTCAAGAAGAAAACTTGGATCAATCCGCACAAACCGACATTTAGCTTGTGCTAGGCCCTATCAAATTACAAACCAAAATGCCCATCTTGAAGGTGATCTTGAAACCGCGGTCAAGCGTTTGTTGCGTGCGAAGATTTATGGGGTTTGGGTGGACACGCCAAGGCCCTTGGGCTGCCTGGCGTCACTTGTCCGCCATCCATTATCGGTCGGGCGATGCCGACCGAGCGCTTGGTCGCATTCCCGGCCGCGCACGCGGCCGAGGTGAATACGGGTGAAATTGGGTCGGTCGTGGCGCGAAGGCGGGCGCGGTTTGTTCGGAATCCGGTGAATTCGTCGGTGAATCCTTGACCAAGGGTAGTTCCGGGCTACGTTAAAGCATGGCCGATCGCACGTCGGCCGAGGTTATTGAACACGTCGAGCTGTCATCGTTCTGACCAAGAGGAGTCAGCGCGATGATCGAAGCCGGGTTGGCGCGACTGCGTTCTCGTCGCGTTTCTCTGCGGGCCGGCTCAAGCGACACAGGGAAGGAAAAAGGAGAGAGACATCATGAAGTATGTGGTCACCGTCCTCGCCGTGGCGGGGCTCGCTGCGAGCGCGCTCGCCGAGCCGAACAAGACGTTCACGTTCAATGGCAACGTGGCGATCCCCGACAACGTCGTCACGCCGACGCCGATCCAGATTACGGTCCCGGCTGACCCGGACGGCGAGAACACCATCACCGATCTCAATGTCGGGTTCATCACCCGGCACACGTTCCAAGGCGATATCCGCGTGAGCCTGCGGCACCCGGACGGCACGATGATCAGTCTGATGGATCGGCCCGGCCAGCCGCAGTCGCTCTTCGGGTTCAGCAACGACAACTTCGGAAATCCGGTGACGGATGTCCCGTTCGTGTGGGACGACGACGCCCCGTTCGCGTACGACACTGGCTCGACCGGCGCGCCGGTGACCAACCCGGTGGGCAACTGGGTTCCCGACGGCGCGGACCGGCTCTCGGCGTTCGACGGCAAGAGCAAAGTCGGCACGTGGACGCTGTTCGTGAGCGACGTCGCGGCGGGTGATACGGGCGTGGTGGAGTCATGGAGCCTGAACTTCACGCAGATCCCGACGCCCGGAGCTGCGGCGGTGATGGCCCTCGCGGGCGCGGCGGTGATCCGGCGTCGGCGCTCGGCGTGAATCGCGGACTAGTTCTTCGGAGCAGAGAAGCCGCGGGTCTGATCGGGGCTGACGCGCATGTCGTCCGCCGGGTCCCATGAGGGGTCGTCGGCGTTTTCGATGCGCGTCATCTCCGCTTCGAATCGGCGGCGTTTGCCCACCAAGCCGCGCCAGGCGCCGAAGCCGGCGAGCAGGCTGAAGAGCGTCAGCCCGCCCATGATGCTGGCGAAGACGAAGAGGCGCGGGTCTTCGACAGGCTGCTCGTCGGCCTTTGACGTGGCGACGACGAGCGTCGGCACGCCGTCGCGGCGCTGGGCGCGGATATCGTTCGCGTGCGAGACGCAGGCGGCGGCGAGGGTCTCAAGCTCGCGCTCGGTGCGCGACTTGCCCGTGCCGCGGAGCGTGAATCGCACGACGCCCAGCGCGGAGGTGTCGGCATCGAGGTCGGCGTTCAGCCGGAGTTGCAGCCCGCCCGAGCCGGCGAGGGAGGTCATTCCGCGCTGCCGGTAACGCTCGGCGGCGAGGTCGAGGAGCTGCGGGTCGCCGGGCAGTTCCGCGACCGCGCGCTGCCAGGCGGCGATCTGGTCGTCGTCGAGGTCGCCGTTCGCGTTCTCGGCGGCCAGCGTGACCGACGCAAGGTATACGGGCTCGGCGACCAGGCCGGCGCCGAACCAACTGAGCGCGCCGAGGGCCACGAGTGTGACCGAGACGCTGGCGACGAGCAGGCCCGTCGAGCGCGTTGCTTCGCGCTTCGCGACGACGTGGGCGGCGGCTTCGAGCGACAGCCGTTCGCGCTGCAGCGCGGCACGGTCGGCGGCGAGTTGCTGCTGCGCCTGCTGGATCGCCGCGTCGTGCTGCGCGGGCTGGGCCGGGCGGTGCAGATCGGCGGCGTGGCGCGATTTCTCCAGGTGCTCCTGCTCCGCGTGCAGCCCGGCGCGCTCGGCTTCGAGAGCTTTGCGCTGGGCGGCGATCGCTTCGCGCTCGCCCGCGAGCACCTGGCGCTCGCCGGTGATCTGATGCTTGATCGCTTCGAACTCGGCAAAGCGGGCTTCGACCGCTTGCTTCGCCTGGATCAGCTGTGACGCGCGCTCGTGGAGCAATTTCTTGTAGCGGGCGAGGCGCTCGCGCCGGAGCCGGACCGCGGCGGCGACGTCGGCGCTGGTTCCCGAAACCTTGCCGGTGAGCCACCAGTCGTCGTCGCTGCTGTCGCCGCTCGGCGCGGGTACGGCCTTCTGGCGCGATTCGCTCTCCGCGACGCGTGCTTCGCGCGCCCGGAGTTCATCTTCACGCTGGTCCATCGCCGCCGATCGGCCCATGACTTCCGCTTCGCGCCGCGAGAGTTCCTGGCGCGCGTCACTGACGTGCAGGTCGTGGGCGGCGAGGCCCTGCTCTTTCGATGCGAGATCGGATTCGCGCTTGGCGAGCGCCTCGGCGGTCTCCGCCAGCGCCCGCTCGCGCGCCTCGGCGGCGCGCATGGCGGCGGTGAGTTCGCTCGTGCGCTGCTCAAGTTCCGCCAGCCTGGCGCGCATCGAGCTCTCGCGCTCGTCGTAGCTGCGGGTCTGCTCGTTCAGCTCGATCGAGCGGCGTTCGAGTTCCTTGGCGCGGGTTTCGAGATCAGCAATCCGATGGTCGAGCTGCTCGCGTGCGGCGTCGAGCGACGAGCGCTCGGATTCGAGCGCGGCACGCTGCGCGTCGAGCGTGCTCGACCGCGACTCGACGTCGCTCTCGCGCTGCGCCAGCTCGGCGATCCGCCCCGCGACCTGGACTTCCACCTGCGCCTGCTCCTCGCGCACGCGCCGGAGGTCGTGGAGCTGCCGCTCGATCTGGCTCAGCGCGTGCAGCACCTGGTCGCCGGTAAGCGCGCTGTCGGCGGGCTCGCTGGGCACCCGGGGGTTGGTTGGCGCGGCGGAGGTCACGGGCGAAACGTCAGGCTCGGGCATGTCCGGCTCCTTGCCGATAACACTTTGGCAATGCAGGAGTTACGACCAAATCTGTGAGCGGCTGTCCTCTTCTCATCGGAGCCTTGCGGGCCGGGCTGAAGGACGGCCGGGGCCGCGTGTGCGTGCTATACTGATTCATCTTTCAAAGAAAAATGAAAGCGAATTCATGACTCAGACGCTCGCGCCGATGCCCGCCCTTCGCCCGATAGAAGCGCCCCCCGTGCCGCCCATGTCCGGCGGGCGGCGCGATGCGCGCTTGGACCCGATCCGCGCGAAAGTCGAGCGCGGCGAGCGGCTGTCGATCGATGACGGCGAGTTGCTGTACATGACGCCCGATATCTGGGGCGTGTGCGAATTGGCGGACCTCGTCCGCCGACGGCTGCACGGCGACATCGCGTACTACAACATCAACCGGCACCTGAACTACTCGAATGTCTGCGCGCTGTCGTGCAAGTTCTGCGAGTTCTACGCGAAGAAGGACGACGCGAAGGCGTACACGCGTGATCTCGATTACATCAAGGAAGAAGCGCGGAAGGCGATCGAGAACGGCGCGACGGAGATGCACATTGTCGGCGGGTTGCAGCCGTACCTGCCGTTCAGTTACTACACGGACATGCTGAGCGCGATCCGCGAGATGGCGCGCGATGCTGGGGTTGATTTGCACTTGAAGGCGTTCACCGCCGTCGAGATCGTGCACCTGTGCAAGATCGCGAAGGTGTGGAAGAGCGATGATCGGCGCGGCTCGATCCGCTGGGTGCTTGAACGGCTGAAAGAGGCGGGGCTTGGCTCGCTGCCGGGGGGCGGGGCGGAGGTCTTCGACGACCGAGTGCACGACGAAGCATTCAAGGGAAAAATCCGCTCGGATGTATGGCTCGACGTCCACCGCGTGGCGCACGAGCTGGGGATCAACACGAACGCGACGATGCTCTACGGGCACATCGAGGACCGGCGCGAGCGGCTGATGCACATGGACATGCTGCGCCGCGTGCAGGATGAGAGTCTGGCGCGGCTGGGGTACGAGCAGGCACCGAGGAATCAAGGCATCGAGGCATCAAGTGAAGAGGATTCGGCGGTCACGCTGACGCGACCCGGCACGCCGCTGCCGGAGCATGTGGTGTTCGGCGGCGCGGGAGCGCCCGCCGCGCACGACTGCTCTTCGTCGTCCACTCGATGCCTGGATGGCTCGATGGCTGGATGCCTTCCGCCCGCCGGAGGCTACTTCCAGACCAT
Organism: uncultured Phycisphaeraceae bacterium; assembly: GCA_964391865.1. GTDB lineage: Bacteria > Planctomycetota > Phycisphaerae > Phycisphaerales > UBA1924 > DASZQL01. Next base: position 50,419 of record CAYMNQ010000002.1, on the reverse strand, counting down.
CATCCCGCTGCCGTTCTTCCCGGATGGAAGCGAGCTGGAGCACCTGCCGGGGCCGGCGGGGATGGAGAACCTGCGCACGCTGGCGGTCGCGCGGCTGATGCTCGACAACTTCCCGCACGTCAAAGCGTTCTGGATCATGCAGACGCTCAGCATGGCGCAGCTCATGCTCCAGTGCGGTGCCGACGACATCGACGGCACGGTGGTGTGGTACGACATCACCAAAGTCGGCGGCGCCTCAACGCATCAGGAAGTGAACGTGTGGACGCTGCAGAAAGCAATCCGCGAGGCGGGGTTCGTGCCGGTGGAGCGGGATACGGTGTATCGGAGGGTGGCCCGAGATCAACGTCGGTGGACGACAGCCTCCGCCGCTGGCTGAAATGGCGATCAAAAATTCTGATCGCCTAGCCTTGTTATTTCGAGTCGCCGGATTGAAGGGCTGGGGTCTTCTCGCTGCCCGCGAGCGAGTCACCCAGAAGCTTCTTAATAAACATGTTCAAATGCGTAAAATCCGTCTTGCTGGCATCGCGTGATTTCTTGCTCTCAATGGCGTGAGAAATAATTTCTTGCTCTTCATTTGACTCGGCTTCAGAAATCTTGACATCAAATGTCTTGAGGGCATCAGCCAGGCTATGCATTAGATTCACGACTCGCTTTTGAGATACACGATCACGGAATTCGCGGAGCAGCTGATCGTTGATGTAGGCTTTGCCGCCGTATGAGATGCCGTAGTCCGAGTCGCGAGAGACAATAATTAGATCACAGGGCTTCGGCGCGATCTCAGAGCAACACCGAATGATCCACTCCCAGTTTACGGCGTCCCCCATAGACGTGTCCGTACTTTTTCTCGGAGGATAGCCAAGCAAAAACCTTCTTGTGGCCTTTCGATATACATTATACTTGAGATCGCTATCTCGGGTAAGATTGTATTGCGATGTGTTCGAAAACAATCGCTGGGCACATTGAAAAACTTGATCGTGCTTTGTTGGCTCTTGTAGAATTCGATTCATTTTGCTTCGCATTCGACTCAATCTGGAATCAAATTTTTTCTGATCGGATTTCGCGGCCTTGCTGCTTTTGGAATCCCGAAGAATTGGCGGAATAACTAATGCTGGCGGTGCTTTAAGTGAATTGATCGCGTCAACCAATATTTCTTGCCGGTTGCGCTTAAACTCCATCTCGATCTGATGTGTAACTATTACCCTATCGCGCACTGCGTCCAAGTGTGCAAGCAGACGCAGCCCTGCGTCAGTCCTTGCGCGGTAGAAATCCAAGAAGATATTTGTGTCGATGAATAGGAGGCGGTCTTTGCGCAGCGCGGATCCCATGTGAGAAGTATATCGCCCAATCGCCACGCACGAATTGCTGTTTGGCCAGCAGGCGGCACAGATTGCCCGAACGTGTCGCAGGCGTAGGCGGCTTTGGGCCGATGCCCCGCGCTCCGTGATCGGCGTCGCTCGCACGGGCATCCGTCCCGGGCGACGGAAGCCCGTGGTCCGGCACCGGGAGGTTGGTAGGGCTACGCCGCCAAGCTCGCCCGCTTGCTCGCGTGCAGCACAGTCAGGCCGATCACCTCGTCCCCCTCGTAGCGGATGATCACATCCTTGTCGGTGAGTTCGCTGTCGGTGGCATGCGCGGGCTTCTTGAAGTTGATGTAGAGCGTGTCCGCGTCGGCGTCGTAGGAGGTCCAGAGGAACCGGTTGGGCGAGCGCATGACTGTTCCCGCCAGCTTCAGATATTCGTCGATGGCTTGGGGGGCCATAGCTGGGTTCTCCGTTCGAGGGGCGCGAGCCGGCTGGTCAGAAACGCGGTGATGATGAAGCCGTCGGTAGGATCGGATTCCCGATACACAACAATAAAGCGCGCAACCGCTTGAAAGCGAGCGGACGGCAAGAAGTTCACCCGCGCCGCCTTCCAGCACCCGTTCGGGGCTTGAGATCGCTTCGAGAATCTCACTCCGCAGCCCGGCGAGTTCGCAGTGTTCTTCGACGATGTGAGACCACCGCTCATCGGTCAACCGGATTGGCGTGCCGTTTGTTGAACGAGGACGGTCGTCCATGAGCGTCAGCGTATCTCAGCGGGGCATGTTCAGGAGAGCGTGCTTGAACCCCGCCCCTGCCGTCGGCAGCGCTCCGAGCAATACACCACACGGCCCCAGTCGCGTTCCCACTTCTTGCGCCAGGTGAACTCGCGCTTGCACACAGGGCAGAGCTTCGTCGGCAGGTTCTTCGGGTTGCGCGGCGGGGGCGGGGTCATCGTCGAGACATTGTGCCGTGCCACTGCAGGCGGCGGCTCGGCGCCGACTGCAGTGCGGGTTGGTGTTGTGGCGCTGGCGGCACTGTAGTCGTCGGTCAGAGCACCGACGCCGCAGTGGCACGTGAGTTCGCGGAACATGCTTCCCAGAGCGGAAGCATGCCACCCGGTACCCGCCAATCCATCACGCCGGGCGTTGGTCGATGATCTGCGTGCGCGAGTCGTCGTAGATGCAGAGCGTGTCGGGCGGCTCCTGCGTGCGGGCGTGCTTGTGCGCGCCGTCGCAGAAGGGGAGCGTCTTGCTCAGCCCGCACTGGCAGACCCAGAGCGCCTTGCCCTCGGGGATGTCCTTCGCTTCGATCTTGTGCGGGCCGGTGCCTTCGAGGCGGACGAGTCGGGGCATGGGGGGTTCCTAGCGGAAGGGCGGAAGGGCGGAAGTCGGAAGGCGGAAGTGGGGGAGCGGGTGCTGAGGGGATCAAAGCTCAAAGCTCAAATCTCAAAGCGCAAATCTCAAGGCTCAAAGCTCAAGACTCATAGCTCTTCTCACGCCGGGCTTGGCACCGTGCGCATCACTTCCGCGATGATTCGGCGGCCGACGCTTGAATCGTTGGAGATCGACGCCCGCGCGACGATGCGGTGGCTGCAGACCACTTCGACGTTCGAGTAAATGTCTTCGGGGATGCAGTAGTCGCGCCCGGCGAGCAGGGCTGTCGCGCGGGCGGCGTGGCTGAGCGCGAGCGTGCCGCGGGGCGAGAGCCCCACTTGCAGTTCTTCGTGCGATCGCGTGGCGGTGGCGATCGCGATGATGTACTCGACCAGCGCGCGGTCGAGGCTCACGCGGTCCGCCTCGGCTTGCAGGCGCTGGACTTCTTCGCGCGTCAGCACCGGGGCGAGCGCGTGGAGCGTGCCCTCGCCCGGGCGGGTTTCGATGACCCGGGCTTCGTCGCTGGCGCTCGGGTAGCCCAGCTTGATCTGCATGAGGAAGCGGTCGAGCTGGTTCTCGGGGAGGAGATACGTGCCCTCGAACTCGTATGGGTTCTGGGTGGCGATGACCATGAAGGGTTGGTCGAGGGGCACGACCCGGCCGTCGATCGAGACGGTCGCTTCGTTCATGGATTCGAGGAGCGCGGACTGCGTGCGGGGCGTGGTGCGGTTGATTTCGTCGGCGAGGACGATGTTGGCGAAGATCGGGCCGCGCTTGAACTGGAAATCGCCGGTCGCGCGGTCGTAGATCGAGACGCCCAGCACGTCGCTCGGCAGCAGGTCGGGGGTGAGCTGGATTCGGCTGAAAGAGCAATCGAGACTCTTCGCCAGCGCGGTGGCGAGGACCGTCTTGCCCACGCCCGGCACGTCTTCGATGAGGACGTGCCCGCGGGCGAGCAGGCAGGTGATCAGCCGATCGACGGCGTCTGAATTCCCGATGAAAACGCGCTGGATATTCTCGCGCAGCCGACGGATCGCCTGGCTGGCGGACTGGGCGGTCATGGGTGATCCGGGGGCCGGCGCGGGCATCAAGGGTCGAGTATAGGTCGCTGCCGATGCGGCGCGTGGTGTCATGCCCATTCATACGCCGAATTGGACGGCGGGGATTCGGCGATCGGCTGAAATCGCGCGATGGCGGGTGCCGCGGGCGTGCCTGCATGCATAGCCGGGGCGGTTCAGCATGGGAGGATGAGAGAAATGCTGCGCGTTTTTGCGGGGTTGATTCGACGCGGCGGCGGACGCGGGTAGACTGAGGCTCGTGGGAGTTCCGAACGCGCCGAACGCCGACGACCCTTCGGCGCTCGTGCCCGCGATCATGGCGAAGCTGGATACGTCGCTGACCGGGAAGCTGCCGTGCGTCGTGTGCGGGTATGAGTTGCAGGGGCTATCGATCCGCAGTGTGTGCCCCGAGTGCGGCACGGCGGTCCGCGCCACGATTCTGTACCGCGTCGATCCCAAAGCGGAAGAGTTCAAGCCGATCAATCGCCCGCGTCTGACGGCCATGGGTTTGGTGCTGTGGTCGCTCGGGGCGCTGGTCGCGGTGATGGCGTGCTGGCTGCCGCGGCTGGGCGAAACGTGGGCGGTGGTGACGCGGGCGCTGAACACGCCCGAGTTCAGCCTCGCCGGGCCGGTATCGGTGATCTCGGCGGCGGTGAGCGGCCTGTCGCTGCTGCTGGCGGTGCGCCCGACGCGGGATACGCCCCTTTGGAAATCGCTGCTGATGCTGGTCAGCGTGCTGCTGTACGTGCCGATCGTCTGGTCGCTGTGGGCGACGGACCGGCTGGATACCGCGCAGCCGCTGGTGTATTTCAGTGACTCGATCGCGGTCGAGCGGATCGTGCTGCGGCTGGTGCAGGGGGTGTCGATCGCGGCGTCGCTCTTGTGCGTGCGACCGATCGCGCGCGATCTGGTGAAGCGGTCGCTGGTGATGCGCACTGGGCGTGTCGATCGGCAGACCTTGATGGCAATGACCGCCGTGGTGCTGCTCGGGGCGGTGGGCGACGGGCTGCGTCTGTGGGCCGAGGCGGGCGCGGGCCCCGGCGAGCTCTGGTTCCCGGCCGCGATCGGCACGCTCGTCATCGCGTTCGCGTCAACCCTGTTCACGCTCGGCTTGGTGAGTGCGCTGGTCGACAGCTACCGGATCCACAAAGCGATCCTGATCCCCAGCCCGTCGCTGCGGCAGGTGATCGGGGAGCATGGGTGAGAGAGTTTTCCGAGGTGGCGTGGTCGATGCCGTGATCGGCCGCGGTTCGGCACGCACCAAGAAAGCGTCGTGGCCGAGCCGAGCCTCGACCATGGCACCATGAGTCACAACGAGCAGCGACTGCCACACTGGCAGCCGGGCTTCGATCGGCGAGGGGTCGTGTCAGTGCTGTTCCGAACAATGCGGGGGTTTTCGCCGCTGATTCGGCGTCGAGCGCGGTCGGCGAGGGTGACTGCGTGGCACCCGGCTTGCCATATCACCGACACGTCATGGTGCCGGAAGGCGCGGTTCGTTTCTGTCATCATGGCCGCGCGGGCGGCTCGACGCTCGCACTGACCCGATCGACCAACACCCGAACGTCTTCCTTATGACGGAGAGATTCACGACATGGCTGCGAAAGAACTGAGCTTCGAACTCGACGCCCGTCAGTCCCTTCAGGCCGGCGTGCAGAAGCTGGCAAAGGCGGTGAAATCGACCCTCGGCCCGCGCGGGCGCATGGGTGTGCTCGACAAGAGCTGGGGCGGCCCGACCGTCACCAAGGACGGCGTGTCGGTCGCCGAGGAGATCGAACTCCGCGACAAGGCGGAGAACATGGGGGCGCTGCTCGTGAAGGAAGCGGCGAGCAAGACCAGCGACGCGGCGGGCGACGGGACCACCACCGCGACCGTGCTCGCCGAGGCTCTGTTCAATGAAGGCTTGAAGTTCGTCGCGTCGGGCGTCGAGGCGAACGCGCTCGTCCGCGGCATGAAGAAGGCCGTCGAAGCGGTCGCCGAGGAGATCAAGAGTCTCTCGCGCCCGGTCGCCGGCAAGAGCGATATCCAGGCGGTCGCATCGATCAGTGCGAACAACGACGTCGAGATCGGCAAGATCATGGCCGAAGCGTTCGACAAGGTCGGCAAGGACGGCGTCATCACCGTCGAAGAAGGCAAGAACATCGAGACAAACGTCGAGGTCGTCGAGGGCATGCAGTTCGATCGCGGGTACCTCTCGCCCAACTTTGTCACTAACGCCGACGAGATGAAGGTTGAATTTGAGAAGTGCCTGGTTCTCATCCACGAAGATAAGATCGACAGCATCCAGAAGCTCGTGCCGCTGCTCGAGAAGGTGATGCAGGCGAAGAAGCCGCTGCTCATCGTCGCGGAGGATGTGACGGGCGAGGCGCTCAGCACGCTGGTCATCAACAAGCTCCGCGGCACCTTGCAGGTGTGTGCCGTGAAGGCCCCCGGCTACGGCGATCGTCGCAAGGCGATGCTCGAAGATATCGCGGTGCTGACCGGCGCGAAGCCCATCATGAAGGATCTGGGGATCGAGCTCGACGCCGTCAGCCTGAAGGACCTGGGCATGGCGAAGAAGATCGAGATCGACGCCGACAACACGATTATTCTCGAAGGCGCGGGGCAGACGAAGGACATCAAGGCCCGCTGCGACCAGATCCGCGCCGAGGTCGATCGCACCACCAGCGACTACGACCGCGAGAAACTGCAGGAGCGGCTCGCGAAGCTCTCGGGCGGCGTGGCGCAGATCAACGTTGGCGCCGCGAGCGAAGCGGAACTCAAGGAAAAGAAGGCCCGCGTCGAGGATGCGCTGCACGCGACCCGCGCCGCGGTCGCCGAGGGCATCGTCCCCGGCGGCGGCGTTTCCTTCATCCGCGCTCGTAAGGCGATCGAGGGGCTCAAGGAGTGGAAGGCCGTCTACGGCAAGAAGGACGAAGTGACCGCGGACGAAATCGGCCGCGCGAAGTTTGACGTGGCGGCGGGGATGGAGATCGTCCGCCGCGCGATCGCGGTGCCGCTGCAGACGATCGCGGACAATGCGGGTGTGAAGGGCACCGTGGTCGTGGCGAAAGTCGCGGAAGGCACCGGCAGCTTCGGCTTCAACGCGCTGACACTCGAGTACGGCGACCTGCTCAAGCAGGGCGTCATGACCCCCGCGAAGGTGGACCGCACGGCTCTGCAGAACGCCGCCAGCGTGGCGACGATCCTGCTGACGGCGGACTGCATCATCACCAACAAGCCGGAGAAGAAGGACGACCATGGGCATGACCACGGTCATGGTCACGGCGGCGGCGGGATGGGCGGCATGGGCGGCATGCCGGGGATGGGCGGGATGGGGTTCTAAGCGCCCGTTCGGTTGTCCAAGAGAAACGTGATGCGCGCCGCGAAGAAACGCACCAAGCTCGTGAAGAAATCACGGCCCGCGAGGGCCGCGTCTGACGGTGCGCTTCTTGCGAACGGTCCCTCGCAGTCGCCCATCGTCCACCGCATCGTCGAAGTCGGACGCGAGGAAGAACTCGTCACTTGGAACGAATGGTTCGCGCGCACGCAGCACGCGATGAAGGAAATCCTGCCGGCGGAGAAGCATGAGCGGCTGCAATTCCGCGTCACGCTCGTCGATGGGCGGCAGTTCCTCGTGCGGCAGCTCATGACCCACATGTCCCGCGGGCTCTGCACCATCGGCCCCTCGCGCTGGAACGAGCGCGAGGCGGTCTGCGACGTCATCACCGGCTACCTGATGGTCGGCGTGGGCGAGGACGAGGAACTCAGCGCGATCAGCGTCCCGCCGACGGAGATTCTGACGGTCGAGTGCGTGCTGGTGCCTGAAGAAGAGAAAGCGCCCTTCGGGTTCTACGCCCGTGAGGGGGTCGATGTCCCGGCGAAGCGCAGCGAAGTTGATGAGCGGAGTTTCATGCACCCGCAGGATTCGTTGGGAGAGTAAGAACAGAGAAGACCCGGCACGGAGTGCCGGGCCACTCAGAGTGTCACGCCAACAGTGGATATGAATGGAACAGGTGATCGACTCATTCATGCAGCTTTTCCGGGACCTCCCCGGCTTTCTGGATTCGTTCATCCAGGAGCACGGGCTGTGGGTCTACGCGCTGCTGTTCGCGATCATCTTCGTCGAGACGGGGCTGGTCATCATGCCGTTTCTGCCGGGGGACTCGCTGCTGTTCACGGTCGGCGCGATCGCGGCGCGCGGCACGATGAACGTGTGGGTGATCTCCGCCGTGCTGATCGTGGCGGCCGTGCTGGGCGACGCGGTGAACTACCACATCGGCAAGTTCATCGGCCCGCGCGTCTTCAGCAAGGAGCCCTCGCCGAACGCCAGCCGCTTCGAGAAGATGCTCAACCGCGATCACCTGAACAAGGCGCACAAGTTCTTCGAGAAATACGGCGGGAAGGCCGTGGTGCTCGGGCGCTTCGTGCCCATCGTGCGCACGTTCGTGCCGTTCGTCGCGGGCGCGGGGGCGATGAACTACGGCAAGTTCGTGTGGTTCAATATCTCAGGCGCGATCCTATGGATCGGCGTCTGCGTCGGCGCGGGGTACTTCTTCGGGAACCTGCCGTTCGTCAAGAAGAATTTCGAGGCGGTGGTGGTCGGCATCATCATCGTGTCGGTACTGCCGATGGTGTTCGAGTACTGGAGTGCCAGGCGCGACGCCGCCCGTGCGCTGAAAGCGACGCCGACAAGCGTGGATCATAAGAAAGAGTAGACATCAGTAGTCACGGGCGAGAACGCCCATGCCACGAGTTCATGTAGAAGAGAATCGCTACAACGGAGAATCAAACAATGCCCAGCGTGAAACCACTTGAAGATCGCGTGCTCGTGAAGCCGGTCGAGAAGGAAGCGAAGACCGAGAGCGGTATCTATCTGCCCGAATCGAGCAAGGAGCGTCCGGTGCAGGGCACCGTCGTCGCCGTCGGCCCCGGCAAACGGCTCGAGAACGGCAAGCGCGGCGAGATGAGCGTCCGCAAGGGCGACACCGTCGTCTACGGCAAGTACGCCGGCAGCGAAGTCGAGATCAAGGGAACCAAGCACCTGATCCTGCGCGAGTCGGAATTGCTCGGCGTCATCGAAGGCTAATCAAGAACTTCACCACAGAGAACACAGAGGGCACAGAGAGGAATTGCGATTATGCAGCATAGAGAGCAGCGATTGATCTGATTCTGATTGAAATCAATGTCCTGCTCTGTGATCTCTGTGTCCTCTGTGGTGACAAAGGACAAAAGTAATGGGTACGAAACAAATGATGTTTTCCGACGCCGCACTCCTCGAAATGAAGAAGGGCGTCACGCGTCTTGCCAAGACCGTGAAGGTCACGATGGGCCCCACCGGGCGCAACGTGGCGATCCAGAAGTCCTACGGCGGGCCGTCGGTCACGCGCGACGGCGTCTCCGTGGCGAAGGAAGTCTCGCTCCCCGAGCCGCTGGAGAACATGGGCGCCAAGATGGTCATCGAGGTCGCCAAAAAGACCAACGACCAGGCCGGCGACGGCACCACCGCCGCCACCGTGCTCGCCGAAGCGATCTTCGTCGAGGGCCTGCGCCACGTCACCGCGGGCGCGAACCCCGTGGCGATCCAGCGCGGCATCAACGACGCCGCGCAGACCGTCGCCGCCGCCATCGATGAGATGGCCACGAAGTGCAAGGGCAAGGACGATTACCGCAAGATCGCCACTGTCTCCGCCAACCACGACGCCGCCATCGGCGAGATGATCGCCGAAGCGATCAGCAAGGTCGGCCCCGACGGCGTGGTCGAGGTCGAGGAGGGCAAAGCCTCCGACACGACGCTCGAATACGTCGAGGGCATGCAATTCGATAAAGGCTACCTCTCGCCCTATTTCATGACCGACCCGAAGACCGCCGAGTGCGTGCTCGAAGACGCGCAGATCCTGATCTACGAGAAGAAGATCAGCAATCTCGCGGATTTCCTGCCGTTCCTGAACAAGGTGGCGATGAGCGGCAAGCCGATCCTCATCATCGCTGAAGAAGTGGAGAACGAGGCGCTCGCCGCGCTCGTCGTGAACCGTCTCCGCGGCGTGCTGAAGATCTGCGCCGTCAAGGCGCCGGGCTTCGGCGATCGACGCAAGGCGATGCTGGGCGACATCGCGGTGCTCACCGGCGGCATGTTCTTCGCCGAGGACCTCGGCCGCTCGCTCGAATCGATCGAACTGAAGGAACTCGGGCGCGCGAAGAAGATCGTCATTGACAAGGACAACACCACCATCATCGAGGGCGCCGGCAAGAAGGCGGAGATCACCGCCCGCGCCGAGCAGATCAAGTCGCAGCACGAACGCTCCACCAGCGACTACGACAAGGAAAAGCTGATGGAGCGCCACGCCAAGCTCACCGGCGGCGTGGCCATCATCAACGTCGGCGGCTCCACCGAGGTCGAGATGAAGGAGCGCAAGGACCGCGTCGACGACGCGCTCCGCTCCACCCGTGCCGCCGCGCAGGAGGGCTACGTCCCCGGCGGCGGCGTGGCGCTGCTCCGCACGCTCAAGGCGCTCGAAGCCGGCGCGAAGAAGGCGAAGGGCGATGAGAAGATCGGCTTCGAGATCGTCATGAAGGCGGTCGAGGCGCCCCTCAAGCAGATCGCCGACAACGCGGGCGTCGACGGCGATCTCGTCGTCGAGAAGGTCAAGGAACTGCCGACCAACCAGGGCTACGACGCGCTGAACGGCGAGTACGTGGACATGGTGAAAGCGGGCATCATCGACGCGGCGAAGGTCGCGAAGACGGCGCTGGTCAACGCCGCGAGTGTCGCAGGCTTGATGCTCACCACCGACGTCCTGATCACGGAGATCAAGGAAGACGCCGAGCCGGTCGCCGGCGCGGTGGCTTGAAGATATTCACCACGGAGAGCACAGAGAACACAGAAAGAAGAAGGAGTTGGGACTCTGTGACGGAAGCAGTCCGGGTGACATGCTTCTGCTCTGAGAAGCATGGAGAGTCGATGAGATGATCAGTGCCGCGGCGCACAGGGTAGAGATGCCGAGTTCTTCACACAACGGGTCTCATCGCCCAAGGGCGGTGATCCCGATTCCGGATTGAGCAGTTTCTGTCGGTTTGTTCTCCTTCTGATAACTAAGTATCTCTCTTCTCCGTGCTCTCTGTGTTCTCTGTGGTGAAATCCGATGCCGACCACCCGCGACTACTACGAGATCCTCGGCATCGACCGCAGCGCGGACGGCGAGGAGATCAAGCGCGCCTACCGCCGGCTCGCGATGAAGTATCACCCCGACCGCAACCCGGGCGACGCGGAGGCGGAGGGCAAGTTCAAGGAGTGCGCCGAGGCGTACGAAGTCCTCGGCGACCCCGAGAAGCGCAAGATCTACGACCAGTACGGGCACGAGGGCTTCCGCTCGCGCGGCGCGCCGGCGGGGCACGACTTCAGCCGCATGAACGTCGACGACATCTTCTCGATGTTCAACGACATCTTCGGCGGCGGGGGCGGGGGGCGCGGCGCGGGACGCACCCGCGGCGGCGTGGCCCGCGGCTACGACCTCGAGACCGAAGTCACGATCGATCTCGAAGACGCCGCGAAGGGTGTTGAGACGGAAGTCGAGTTCACGCGCCTTGATGTCTGCACAACCTGCAAGGGCAACGGCGCGAAGCCCGGCAGCAAGCCCGAGCGCTGCACCACCTGCGGCGGGCAGGGGCAGGTCATCCAGACGGGTCTTGGCGGCATGTTCCGCATGCAGACCGTGTGCCCGAATTGCCGCGGGCGCGGCGAGGTCGTGCGCGACAAGTGCGATTCGTGCCGCGGCAAGGGCCGCGTCCCCAAGCCGCGGAAGCTGAGCGTGAAGATCCCGCCCGGCATCTCGGACGGGCAGGCGATGCGCGTGAGCAACGAAGGCGAACCCCCGCCGCCGGAGCTTTCTCCGGATGGCAGCGGCGTGCGCGGCGATCTGCACGTCGTCATCCGCGTCGAGGAGCACGAATTCTTCAAGCGCGAGGGCGATCATCTCATTCTCGAAATGCCCATCGGTTACTCGCAGGCGGCGCTCGGCGCACACCTCGAGGTGCCGACGATCGACGGCACCCCGGCGAGCGTCATCGTGCCCCGCGGCACGCAGCACGGCGCGGTCCTCCGCATCGACGACTCCGGGATGCCAAACCTCCGCACCGGGCAACGCGGCGATCTGCTCATCGTTATCAAGATCGAGGTCCCCAGAAAACTCAACGAAAAGCAGGAAAAACTGCTGCGAGAACTCGCCGAGACCGAGAAGCAGGGCGGCATCCTGCCCGAGACCAATTCGTTCTGGAAGAAAATCAAGGAGATGATCGGGGGATAGACGGCGAAAAGAGGCATCGGGGAGCAGGCATCAGGCACGGCGCGCTCGAACTCGGGCGGCGTGCGTTGATGAGCCTTGATCGAGTGTATTTGCGTTGACAGTATGACCTATGTTTCCACACCACACGATGAGTACCAGCCATGTGGGGTAAAGCAAAGAATCAGCCCGATCCCGCCCCCGCCGAGAGCGCCGAGCCCAAGCCCGCCGGTGCGTGCGGGCACGGCTGCGGCTGTCATGGCGAGCCGGGAGCATCACGCGAACCCGCCGACGAGTTCGGCGACACCGGCGGCCCCGTCGGCAAAATCGACCCAGACGCCGTCGCCGCGGATGCGGACGGCGACAACCCCGGTGCCATCGGCAAACTCGAAGCCGAACGCGACGAATGGAAGAGCAAGTTCACGCGCCTCGCCGCCGACTTCCAGAACTACCAGCGCCGCTCCCTCGCGAATGAAGACCAGGCCCGAGAGCAGGCGACGCGATCAGTCGTCTCGAGCCTCGTGCAGGTGCTCGACCACTTCCAGCTCGCGCTGATGGTCGACCCCGCGAAGACGAGCGCGGAGCAGGTCATGCAGGGCGTCAGCGTCATCCGTGACGAGATGCTGAAAGTCCTCGCCCGCCACGGCGTGACCGCGATCGCGCCCAAGCCCAACGACGAATTCGACCCCGCGCGCCACGAAGCGATCATGCAGGCCACGGCGGAAGGCGTCGAGCCGGGCCGTGTCGCCGCCATGCTGCAGGAAGGATTCATGGTGCAAGACAAGGTGCTCCGCCCGGCGAAGGTCTCGGTCGCGCCGGCAGAATAAGAAATCAGATTGAACGCAGAGAGGCAGAAAGCGCGAAGAAGAACTGGATGAACTGTCGGATGTGTGTTTGCTGACCGCCGATCAATGGCCGCTCCTCATTCGCTCATTTGCCAATTTGCAGTTTGGAAATTTCACATGCCCACCTATGACTACGAATGCTCCTCCTGCGGCCACCGTTTCGAGGAATTTCAGTCGATGTCCGCCAAGCCGCTGAAGAAGTGCCCCGAGTGCGGCAAGAACGCGCTGGAGCGCCTCATCGGGCTCGGCGCGGGGATCATCTTCAAGGGCGGCGGTTTCTACGAAACCGACTATCGCAGCGACTCATATAAGAAAGCCGCCGAGGCCGACGGCAAGGCGTCGAGCGGGCATGTGCACACCAACTCGTGTGCCTGCGGGCAGAAGACGAAGACGGAGTGTGCGGCGGGGTCGTCCGGCGCGGCATCATCGGGTGCCGCGGACTCGAAGCCCGATCCTGGAGCCGCGAAGGTCTCGCCCAAAGCATCGACGGCGAGTCCGAAGTCTCGCCGTTCGACCGCGCCCAAAGAGGAATGACGCGGCCGTTCCTCACGTCTTTGTGACGCAGTGATCTCTCCACATCTCGCGCAGCACCGCGCCGAAGCGAGCACCGAACGCCGCACCATCGCACAACGCCGAGCTCGCCATGCGCTCTCGCAGCGTGCGCCGATAGTCACACAGCCGTGATGAATCACGCGCCAGCGACGCCGCGAGCGACACATATCCGTCTTCGCTCCGCGCGATCAGTTCCCGCAGGCCGACCGCGCTCAGCAGCGACACGCCCACCCGCCCGGCGTGCATCATCCCTTCCAGGGTCACCACCGGCACCCCCATCCACAGCGCCTCGCAGGTGGTCGTCGTCCCGTGGTAAGGAAATGTGTCGAGCGCGACATCGATCGTGCCGTACAACCGCAGGTGATCCTCTGGATCCGGTACGTAGCCGATGAGTTCGAGACGTTCCACGCCGATGCCGCACGCTTCGAATGCCTCGCTGATCCTCTGCCGTACCATCCTGACGCCCAGCCCCGAGTTCTTCAGCACCAGCCGCGACCCGGGCACAGATCGCAGGACGCGGCACCACGTACCGATCAGGGTGTCGTTGATCTTGGCCGCAGCGTTGAAACTGCCGAACGTCAGCACGTCGCCCGGCGCACGCGACGGCACCGGCGCATCCGCGGGTGCGCTGTAACACAGGAAGCACGGGTCCAGCCGCGCCAGCCGCTCCGTCGCGAACCGTTCTGACTCGCCCGGCGGATCCGTCACCGAATCAACAAGCCGCCAGTCCATCCTTCGCAGCCCCGTCGTGTTGGGATACCCGCACCACGTCGCCTGCACCGGCGCCGGCTTCATCGCGAACAACTCCGGGCGGGTGCCCGCCGTCCACCCAGCCAGATCGATGAGGATGTCGATCCGGTCGCTCCTCACGAGATCCGCCAGTTCCGCGTCGCTCCGCATCGCGCACTCCCGCCACGCGTGCCCGAGCCCGCGCAGACGCCGGGTCGTGTCATCGACCCCCGGGTGCGTCGCGTACAGGACCACGTCGAACGCCTCGCGGTCGATGTGGCGGAGAACCGGCTCCGCGAAGAACGAGACCGAGTGCGACCGGAAATCAGGCGACACGAATCCGGCCCGCAGCCGCCGCTCCGCGTTCAGTTCAGCACGCGGCGTCCGCACGACGGGATGCGCCGATTCGAACAGCTCCGCGGCGTGGACCTGAGCGCGGAACACCTCCTCGCGGCCCGCCGCAGGACTGTAGTTGAGGTAGAAGGCCAGTTCCCCGCGCACCACCGCCTCGTTCGGCGCAAGCTCCATTGCCGCCCGCATCTCCGCCGCAGCACGGTCGGCCATCCCGCAGTCCGCGAGAATCCGCGCCCGGTTCCGGCGCGCCTCGTGATCCCGGGGGTTCATCGCGATCGCCTCCATGAGCCGGTCGGAGGCCTCGTCATATTCCCTTCGTGCCATGAGCGCGACGCCCAGCCCGAGCAGAGCCCCGGGTGTGCGCGGATCGATCGAGACCGCCCGCCGCGCGGCGCTCTCCGCTTCCGCAGCGCGACCCCCGGTGTTCAGCATCCCCGCCAGGAGCGACCAGTACAGACCGACATCCGGGCGCAGCTGAACCGCTCGCTGGATGTAGTACAGGCTCTGCTCCAGCTCGCCGCTCGCGAACAGACACTGCGCAAGGAACCCGCACGCGTCGGCGTGGTCCGGCTTGCCGCGCATCTCGCGCCGGATCAGTTCGATCGCCGGCCCAAGCCGGCCGGCGCTCAGCAGCGATTGCGCCCGCCGCAGAATCTCTCGCACTGAGCTCACGACTGGTGCTCCCCGGCGCTCGTCGCGCACCGCTCGGCCCACATCCCTCGCACCGCCGCGCCGAATGACCGCGCGAACCCCGGCGCATCGCACAAAGCGGAGCGCGTCAACTGTCCTCGCAGCGTCCGCCGGTACGCCGCCAATCGCGCCGGATCCGACGCGAGCCCCGCCGCGATCCCTCGGTAGCCCGCCTCATCGTCACCCACGAGTTCCGGCAGCCCCGCGGCGTGCAGAAGCGAGACCCCGACCCGCGCCGCGTGCGCCGACCCCGCCATCGTGACCACCGGCACGCCCATGTAAAGTGCCTCGCAGGTCGTCGTCGTGCCGTGGTAGGGGAACGTGTCGAGCGCGATGTCGATGCGCGAGTAGAACGCCAGGTGTTCCGCGGTGGTCGGCGTCCAGCCGATGAGTTCGAGCCGATCGCGCGGCACGCCCGCCGACTCGAACCGGGCCGCGATGTCCTCGCGCACTTCCTCCGATCGCAGCGCGAGATTCTTCAAGACCAGGCGCGAGCCGGGCACGTCGCCCAGCACGCGCGCCCACAGCGCGATCAGCGGGCGGTTGATCTTCTGCAGCGCGTTGAACGAGCCGAAGGTGATCGCGCGCGCCTCATCGTCGGCGCCCGTGCGCGCCTCACCCACCGCCGCCGCCCGGTGGTCGGCGTCCGGCCGAAAGCACAGAAAACACGGCGTAATACGGGCCAAACGCTCAGTCGCGAATCGGTCCGCCGCGGATGGCCCGCCCGGCGGATCGGTCAGCGCATCGACGAGGCGCCACTGAACTCCCGGCAGCCCGGTGGTGTTGGGGTAGCCGCAGTACGCCGCCTGCACCGGCGCGGGGCGCAATCGCATCACCGGCAGACAATGCTGATCGGTGTGCGAAGCAAGATCGATCAGGATGTCGATCCGCTCACGCCGCACGAGCGCCGCGATGTCCGGCCCACGCATCGCGGAGCAGTCGTGGAACCCCGCCGCGAGTGACTTCAGGCGCTGAGTCGTCGTGTCGGGCGCTGCGCCGCCCACCGCGAAGAGGACCGGCGCGAACGCGACGCGATCGAGATGTTCGAGAATCGGCTCGACAAAGTAGGCGACGGAGTGCGTGCGGAAGTCGGGGGAGATGAAGCCAACGCGCAGCGGGCGCTCCGGCTCGCGCGACAGCGTGGGCGGCGGGGGAAGCAACTCCGTGCCGCGCGACGCGAGTTGGCCGTAGCGCCGGTGCGCGCCGAACACATCTTCGCGCGCGGCACCGGGCAGATAGTTCAGCGCGAACGCATTCGCCGAAGCGAGCAGAACGCTGTCGGGCGAGCGCGCCAGCGCATCGCGCAGAACGTCGACCGCCTCCTCGATCCTCGCGGCGGCGAGCAGCGATGTCGCCGCCAGGTCTGCGAGCTGTTCATCGCCGGGGAATCGCGCGAGCGCGGCCCGAGCTTCGCGCGCCGCAGACAGTGGGCGGCGCAGGCTCGCCAGCGCCCGGCAGTAATCCTGCTGAAAACTCAGCGAATCCGGCGCGCTCCCGGCGGCACGGCGCAGACACTCGAGACCCTCATCAGGCGTGCCGCCCGTGCAGAGCAGATTCCCGAGGTTCGCGAGCAGCTCGAGCTTGTCGGGCGCGGCGGCGAGCGCCTGGCGCGCGAAGTACTCCGCCTGAGCCGCCTGACCTTGCTGATGGCACACGAGCGACATCAGCGAGTTCGCCGCCGGATCGCGCGGCGCATCGCGCAGCGCCGCCCGGAGCGCCGCCCGCGCCGGTGCCAGCCGCCCGGCGGCGAGATGCTCGCGCGCTTGCCTCAACTTGCCCGACACGTCCGCGCCCATCCGCGCCAGCATACGGCCCGGTCGGCGGGGTTCGGGTGCCGGGATCAAGCGGCGTGGGATCAGGGCGATGCGCGGGTAGCATCTGGCAATGAACCTCGTCGGTCACGGCATCGATCTGGTCGAAGTCGAGCGCATCGCGCGCCTACTGGCCGATCATCCGGAGCGATTCCGCGAGCGCTGCTTCACCCCGGCGGAGCAGGCGTACGCGAAGTCGAGCGCGCGCGAGACGGAGCACCTCGCCGCCCGCTTCGCCGCCAAGGAAGCGGTGCTCAAGGCGCTCGGCACCGGGCTGCGCCACGGCATCGTGTGGACCGACATCGAAGTGGTCAACGATGCCAGCGGGCGGCCGACCATCTCGCTCTCGGGCGAAGCCGCGAAGGCCGCTGATCGGCTGGGGATTCGCTCTTGGGCCGTTTCGCTCAGCCACACGGAATCAATGGCGATCGCATCCGTTCTGGCGCTGGGCGGCGCGTGACCGCCCGCCGCGACATGCACCCATAGTTTGCCCCGCCGCGCGTTCTCACCCGATAATCAATCCTCATGCGCCGCGATCGAAGGGCACCCGCCCTCTATGAACTGATCCGAGGAGCGACCCAGCCGCCGGCGACCCCGCCGAGTGTCCCGGCTGTTCCGCCGTCGGAACCCGCGGCTCGCGCAGCGCCTTCTTCCGCGCCGCGCCCGCAGCCGATGGACGCTGGCGCCGAGACCGAGCCAGGCCCGCTCTTCGCCGGTCCCGGGCGCGTGATCGCCGTTCCTGTTGGCTACTTCTGGATCGCGGCGGCGGCGGCGGTGCTCCTGCTCATTGCGGCCTACGTGATCGGCTACAAGCAGCACGAACGCGAGGCCCGCGAGGCGCAGTCTCAGGAATCTCAGCAGCAGTTCGAAGGGGTGGTCGATCCCACAAACGCTCCATCGCCGACGACGAAAGCGCCCGTCAACCCAGGTCTCATTACCCAAACACCACCCAATCAGGACGCGATGATCAACGGCGCTCGGCACGAGCTTCGGCTGGTCATCGCCAAGACCAACGCCGACGATCCCCGGGAGCCGGGGCTGAATTACTTCATCGTGGCAAACCTTCCGCGGGCGGAATCTGAGCGGGCCGGGCAGTTCCTCGTCAGCAAGGGAGTTGCAGCAATGCTCGCTCCCGCGGATAATCGTGGATTCTGCCAAGTGGTCGCCCTTCGCGGTTTCCCCGCCGGCACGCTCGATGCGAAGGAGTGCGTCCAGTACAAGGAACGCCTCCGTTCGATCGGCCGTGAGTACAAGCGGGACCAGAAGGGGCCGACCGACTTCGCCGACCTCTTCCCAAAGAAGCATCGGCGGGAGTGAGCGGCTCGCGCTCGCTCGGCAGCGATCCCGCCGCGGTCGGCTGTTCGACCTCGGCACGTTCCCGTTCGCCGGGCCATCGGCTCCGGCTGCCTGACACCTCTTTGCTTCCAAACCACGGAAGAAGGACAGACAACCATGAGCCTCGACCCCTCTCTCAAGACCGGCGGCAACCTCGCGACCAACCGCAGCGTCCTCAAGCGCAACGAGCGCATCGACCGCCTCAAGGAAACTGTCGGCTTTGACCCGCAGAAGAAGCCCGTCCTGGGACTGAAGAAGACGCTCGTCCGCAAGGGCGCGTGATCCCCACCTCCTCAATCTAGTGGCGCGGGCGTCCCGCCCGTGTCTCCACAACCCCTGTTTTCTCTTTGCAAGCCTTGGGCGGAACTTTCTTCGCCCGCTCTGATCCAAATCCGTCACCCAATTGGCCCGCCACCTCGCGGGCCGATTTCTTTTAGGCTTGAGGCATGGATATCGAACGGATCATCTGC
Source organism: uncultured Phycisphaeraceae bacterium (assembly GCA_964391865.1). GTDB lineage: Bacteria > Planctomycetota > Phycisphaerae > Phycisphaerales > UBA1924 > DASZQL01. The sequence continues at coordinate 31,646 of CAYMNQ010000002.1, read as the reverse complement.
GGCCGGACTCGCGCCATCGACGCCTCGGGCATCCGGCGCGTCTTCCAGCTCGGGCAAGACATCCCCGACCGCATCGACCTCTCCATCGGGCAGCCGGACTTCCCTGTCCCCGACGTCGTGAAGGACGCGGCGATCCGCGCAATTCTCGAGAACCGCAACGGCTACACGCTCACGCAGGGTGTGCCCGAGCTCCATCAGCGCGTCGGGCAGCACCTCGCCGACGACCTCGGCTGGCCCGCCGATTCCGGCAAGAAGCACAGCGACGTCGGATTGATCATCTCGACCGGCACCAGCGGCGCGCTGCACATCGCGATGCTGGCGATCCTGGGCGAGGGCGATGAGATCATCATCCCCGACCCATACTTCGTCGCGTACCCGCACATGGCCACACTCTGCGGCGCGAAGGCGGTCCGCTGCCCCGTGTACCCCGACTTCAGGATGACCGCCGAGCGCGTCGAGCCGCTGATCACGAAACGCACGAAAGCGGTGCTCTTCAACTCCCCCGGCAACCCGTCGGGCGTGGTCAGCAGCTCGAAGGAATGCAAGGAACTGCTCGACCTCTGCCGCGCGAAGAACGTGCTGCTCATCAGCGACGAGATCTACGACGAGTTCACCTTCGAGGACGCGCGCGAAGCGACCGGGCGCGACAACCAGAAACCGAAGTGCCCCAGCCCCGCCCGCCTCGACCGCGCGTGGGAAGACGTCCTCCTCGTCCGCGGCTTCGGCAAGACCTTCGCCTGCACCGGCTGGCGCATGGGCTACACCGCCGGCCCGCGCGCGCTCATCGAAGCGATGAGCAAGATGCAGCAGTACAGCTTCGTCTGCGCGCCGACGCCCCTGCAGTGGGGCTGCCTCGAAACGTTCAACGCCGACATCGGCGAGCACATCGCGGCGTACCAGGCGCGGCGGGACCTCGTGTTGGACAAGCTCGGCCCCGTCGCGGAGATCATCAAGCCCGGCGGCGCGTTCTACGCGTTCGTCGAAATCCCCAAGCGCCTCGGGCTGACCGGGCAGCAGTTCTTCGAGCGTGCCCTCGCGAAGAAGCTCCTCATTATCCCCGGCAACGTCTTCAGCGATCGCGACACCCATTTCCGCATGAGCTTCGCGTGCCCTGACGCCGTGCTGGAACGCGGGTTGGATGTGCTGGCGGGGTTGCTGAAGGGCGAATGAACCCTATTGCTCCCACGCCCGTAACAGAATAAACTTCCGCTCTTCGGCATCGCGGCCGATCAATCATCGGGAAAGGACGGTTCCTCATGGCGATTCGTGTTGGGATTAACGGGTTTGGCCGAATCGGGCGTCTGGTCTACCGCATCGGCGCCGAGCAGGGCATCGAGTTCGTCGGCGTCAACGACCTCGTCCCCGCGGACAACCTCGCGTACCTCCTGAAGTACGACACGATGCACCGCCGCTTCATGCTTGACGGCAAGCCCGCTGACGTCTCCGCCACCGAGAACTCCTTCACCGTCAACGGTCGCGTGACGAAGACGTCCGCCGAGAAGGACCCGGCGAAGCTGCCGTGGAAGGACATGGGCGTGAACTACGTCCTCGAGTCCACCGGCCTCTTCACCGAGTTCGAGAAGGCGAACCTGCACGTACAGGCGGGCGCCAAGCGCGTCGTGATCTCCGCGCCGACCAAGAGCGAGCCGGCCCAGGTGCCGACGCTGTGCATGGGCGTGAACCATGAGAAATTCGACGCGGCGAAGCACACCGTCGTCAGCAACGCCAGCTGCACGACCAACTGCCTCGCGCCGGTCGCGAAGGTCATCAACGACAACTTCGGGCTTGAAGAGGGCCTGATGACCACCGTCCACGCCGCCACCGCCACGCAGCCGACGCAGGACGGCCCTTCGAAGAAGGACTGGCGCGGCGGGCGCAACGCCTACCAGAACATCATCCCCGCCAGCACCGGCGCCGCGAAGGCCGTCACGCTCTGCATCCCCGAACTCAAGGGCAAGCTCACCGGCATGAGCTTCCGCGTTCCCACCGCTGACGTTTCGTGCGTCGACCTCACCTTCCGCACGGCGAAGGACACGACGCTCGCGGACATTCACGCCGCGATGAAGGCGGCCGCGAACGGCGCGATGAAGGGCGTCCTCGGCTACACCGACGAGGAAGTCGTCTCCAGCGATTTCATCGGCGATCGGCACAGCTCCATCTACGACGCGAAGGCCGGCATCGAACTGAACAAGCGGTTCTTCAAGGTCGTGAGCTGGTACGACAACGAAGCGGGCTACGCGGCCCGCTGCGTCGACCTCATCAAGTTCATGGCGGCGAAGGACGGGATCAAGTAAGCGATCCGTACTACCCAAAATCGTGCCACCGACCGCGGCTCTGCGCAGTCGGTGCTTTTTCCGTGACTTTGGGCCTGTGTCATCGAAGTCGTGCCATAGAAGTCTGCTTTGAAACTTCGATGTGCTTCGGCGAATCGCATCGCGCATCCGACGGATCGGCAAGCAGCGCATTCGCTCGCCGCGACATCATCACCGGGCGACGTTGGTCCCCTCGAACCCGCCCGCGCGCTGCAGTTCACGATTGGTGCGCGCGCCGATGACGCCCATCGCCCAAAAGTCACGACAATGCAGAAAAATCCACAAACCCAGGAAACCCAGCCACTTGCGCAATGTCAGCACCCGCTTACATCCACGTTTGTGCGCGCGCCCGTGACGCAGCGCGCATAGTACGGAGGGACCGCACGTCGGGTTCCTCCGGCTCCGGCGGCCGGCTGCAGACGGTCCCGCCCGAGTCAGAGCACTGCTCGATCGCCCGGCGAACCGGTTCAGGGTCACACCCTTCCGCTCGCCGCCGATCACCCGTCTCGACGCCGGGCGAAAGCCCGGCCCAAGTTCGATGCGCCCGCCGGCGGGTTTTCTCAATCACCTCACGCAGATCAGTTCGACACCACACACCAGACAAGTCACCAAAATCCAACCAAAGCCCAAAGCCCAAAGCCCAAAGCCCCAAGCCCACTACCCCACAATTGTCTGCGACCGATCCGGCCCGACGCTGATGATCGTCACGGGCACGCCCACCGCGCGTTCCACGCGCTCGGCGTACTCGCGCGCCCGCGCCGGCAATGCCGCGCGCGTGCGCGCGCCGGTGATTTCTTCGCTGAACCCCGGGATCGTCTCGTACACCGGCTCGGCGTGGGCGAGCTCTTCCGCGTCGGGCATGAAGCGGTCCGTCACGCGCCCGTTCACGCGGTACGCGGTGCAGATCTTCAGTTCGTCGAAGCCCGCCAGCACGTCGAGCAGCATGATCGCGAGTTCATCGCAGCCGTTCACCATCGCGCTGTACCGCACGGCGACGAGATCGAGCCAGCCGCAGCGGCGCGGGCGGCCGGTGGTGGTGCCGTATTCGCGCCCGCGCTCGCGGATGCGCGTGCCGGTGGCGTCGTGCAGCTCGGTGGGGAAAGGCCCGCCGCCGACGCGGGTCGAGTACGCCTTCATCACGCCGATGACGCGCCCGATGCGCTTCCCCGGCACGCCCGTGCCCGAGGGGATGCCCAGGACGCTGGTGCTCGACGAGGTGACATACGGGAACGTGCCGTGATCGACATCCAGCAGCGTGGCGTTCGCGCCCTCGAAGAGAATTGGTTTGCCTTCGCGCAGCAGGTCGTGAAGCAGGTATACGGTGTCGGTGACGAACGGGCGCAGGCGCTCGCCCCACGCGCTCGCGGTGCTCAGCAGTTTCTCCGGGCTGAAACTCGGCACATCCGCGCTCAGCGCGCGGAACATGCGGTTTTTGAACTCGCAGTTCTCGCTGATCTTCCGGCGGAGGCGCGGGGCGTCGAGCAGGTCGCCCACGCGGATGGCGCTGGAGCGCTGCGCCTTGTCGCTGTAGGCGGGCCCGATGCCGCGCTTGGTGGTGCCGATGCTGCGGTCGGTGGTCGCGGTGTTCTCGAGGTCCGCGCCGCCCGTGGCGGAAGTGCTGAGCAGCGATTCGCGCAGCCCGTCTTCTGCTTTGTGATACTCCATCACGACGTGAGCGCGCGAGGAGATCGCGAGCGAGGAACACTCGACGCCCTGCGCCGTGAGCCCGTCGAGTTCGCGCAGCAGCACGTCCGGGTCGATCACCACGCCGTTGCCGATGACGGCGCGCGTGCCGGGGTGGAAGATGCCCGAGGGGACAAGGTGCAGCGCGTGGCGTTTTCCGTTGATGACGACGGAGTGCCCGGCGTTCGCCCCGCCGTTGTACCGCACAACGGCGGCGAAGCCCGGCGCGATCAGGTCGATGACCTTGCCCTTGCCCTCGTCGCCCCACTGAAGCCCCACGACGGCCGCATTGATCCCGCTCCCAGCCGTGCTCATGGTCCGAAGGGCTCCCGCGCTTTGGTTATTGGTCAGCTCACCGGTGATCTTCGCGGCAGTGTAGCGGGTTGCCGCGCCGGTGGATCAAGCGGCGCGCGGCGTGGGCCGATCTTCAAGGGACTCTGTTCCTTCAGCACACCCCGCGTTCTTGGGACCACAACTCATGGGCGATTCCAGCAGCACGATCCGAGTGATGTGTCCGAATCTCCGCTGCCGCGCGGTGCTGGGTGTGCCCGACGCGGCGCGCGGGCGGCTGGTGCGCTGCCAAAACTGCGGCATGAACATCAAGATCCCGGTGAAGAACGACGGGCCGAAGCTCGCGCCTGTCGCTGACCCCGCTGATAGCAAGGCCCCCGCGAAGAAGGCCGGCTGAACCACGAGCGTGGAACGCTCGCTCATGCGTCACGTCGTGTTGCGGAGCAGTGCTTCTTGTTGCGAAACGACCGGTGCGCACCCGAGGGCTCAGAGCTTCGGGTTTTCGTCGTCTTCGAAATCGAAATCGAAATCGAAGATGCTGCTCTCGTCGCCGCGCTTGCCCGGAGCGGCGGCGGCCCTCGGCGAGGGCTTCGTCACCGTTTCGTCGAGGTCCGTCAGTTCGTCCTCGGCTGGGGAGCCGTCGGGGGGTGTTTCGTCGAGCGCCGGGCGAGCCGCTGGCGGCTTCACCGAGCCGGTCTTGCCGTCGATCTCGACCACGAACTTGCACGCGGGGCCGATGCCAAGCACGTCACCCGCGTGCAGATCGGTGGCGGAGACGCGCTTGTTGTTCAGGTATGTGCCGTTGCTCGAGCCGAGGTCGCGGATGCTCACGCGCTCTTGCTCGACCACGAGTTCGGCGTGCTCGCGCGATACGCTCGCCAGCGGCACGCGGAGCGACGCGTCGGTCTTCCGACCGATCACGTACGTGCCGAGGTCCAGCGGGATCTCCCGCCGCGTCCCATCCGCCAGCATGACGAGCAACTTCACGTTCACGGCGTCATCCACCCTGTCCGCACCTTTCTAGCGCGTGCCCGACGCGCCACACGCTCGCCCGCCCGGCGGTGCTCTATAGTCCATATCGTCCGAGCCGCCCGCAGAGGTTGCGAGCGAACGCCGAACTCAACCGATCAAGCTCCGACCGAAACTCACGTGACAAAGCGTATCGACCTCACGGTGCAGGGGCAACGCTCAACCGACGTATTGCCGGTTGAGTCGTTCCATTCCGCCGTGAAGTCTCTCTATGTCCACGTTCCCTTCTGCTTCCACAAGTGCCACTACTGCGATTTTTACAGCTTCGTTGATACCGCTGACCGGCAAGGGGTTTTCGTCGATCGGCTGGTCGATGAGCAGCAATCGTTCGTGAAACATTCGGGTGGGCGGCTGCATCTCTCAACGATCTTCGTGGGTGGCGGGACGCCCAGTCTGCTACGGCCCGAGTTGTGGGTGCGGCTGCTCGGCGAGATGCATGCGGCGTTCGATCTTTCCGAGCTCGACGAGTTCACCGTCGAATGCAATCCCGAAACGGTGACGGCGGAACTCATGGCGATCTTCGTATCGGGCGGCGTGACGCGCGTCAGCATCGGTGCGCAGTCGTTCAACCCGGCCCATCTCAAAACGCTCGAGCGCTGGCACGACCCTGAGAATGTTGGACGCGCGCTCGAGCTCGCTGCGGCGGCGGGGATCGCGCGCCGGAACATCGACCTGATCTTCGCGATCCCCGGGCAGACGATGGACGAGTGGATGAGCGACCTTGATCGCGCGCTCGCGCTGTGCGTGAGCCGGGGGGACGGCGGTGCACCGGCGACCGATCATCTCAGTTGCTACTCGCTTACCTTCGAGCCCAACACCGCGATGACCAAGCGGCTGGAGATGGGCGAGTTCGAGCCGATGGATCAGGACCTCGAGGCCGACATGCAGCGCGCCACGCTCGAACGCCTGCGGGCCGCCGGGTTCGAGCGCTACGAGGTGAGCAACTACGCGCGCCCGGGCGCCGAGTGCCGGCACAATCTCGTCTACTGGCGGCAGGGAGAATGGCTCGCCGCCGGCCCGAGCGCGTCGGCGCATATTGCCGGCTGGCGATGGAAGAATGTGCCGCGGCTGACGGACTGGCTCGAGGGCGTTGCCCGCGGCGGCGTCAGTCCCGTGGTGGACCTCGAAGCGCCGGACCCGCGCCGCGCGCTGCGCGAGCGGCTGATGATGGGGCTCCGGCTGCGCGAGGGTGTGGATGCGAGCGACGTGCTCGCCGCCGCCGATGGCTTCGGCGCCACGCTCGCGCTGGAACGGATCGCGCGGCGCGAGATCGACAGCGGGCGATTGGCGCGGCAGGGCGATCGATGGATTCTGACGGACGAGGGGATGTTCTTCGCCGACGGCATCGCGGCGGAGATGATGGCGGCGGTGGGGGAGTAGCAGGTGATGCGCCGCTGCGTGCCACCGGTTGATTCACGCCACCGACGCGATCGCCAGATTCGTGGCATTGAAGAGAATGTGGATCACGATCGCCGCCCCGAGCCGGCCCGTGCGCTCGGTCGCGATGCCCATGCCCACCGACAGCACGAAGAGCACCAGCAGCGCGTGCGGCTCGACGACCGTCATGTGCGGCAGGACGAACGCGAGCGACGTCGCCAGCACCGCCGCCGTCGGCGAGCCGGTGGCGCGGAGGATGCCCGTCTGCAGGAACCCGCGGTAGATGATCTCCTCGACAATCGGCGCGCCGATCGCGACGGCGGCGACGATCGCCCACCACCACGCGTCGCGCACCGTGAGCGGGTTGAAGAGCATCTGCAGCGTGTCGTGGGCGAGTTGCTCGGGGGGCGCGCCGCCGCGTTGCTGCGAGAGCCAGATCGCGATGAGGGTCAGTAGCGCGCCGAGTGCGCTCACCATCGGATACACAAGCCCAAACCCCAGCACCCCGAGCGGCAGGTCGGCGAATCTGGCGCGCAGCCCGATCGAGCGACCGAGGCCGCGGAACGCGAGCAGCACGACCACGAGGCCAGCGAAACAGCCCGCGTACGTTCCCCACGAGAGCAGCGCCGCGCCGCGCGGCTGGGCGATCTCCTCCTTCGAGAGTGAGAAGAGCGCCCGCGCGGACGCGGAGCCGAGGATCTGGCTCAGGTACACGATCAGCCCGGCGAGGATGAAGATGGGCCACAGCGCGTGCTGCTCGCGGCGCGCCTCCTCGTCGGGCGGGAGGCGCACGGTCTTGGGCTTCAGCAGCCCCAGGTGCCACGCGAGCACGCCCGCGGCGGCGGCGGGGATGAGCATCAGTGCAAGAAAGCGCAATCGCTCAGCCGTTGACGGCGGCGGTGGAGACGCGGGGGGAACTACGGCTTGTTCGGCTTCTCGGGGCGCGGCGGATTCGATCGGGGAATGAGGCTGCGCAACCGAGAGCACAAGATTCGCGTTCGGTGCGGGTTCCGTTGGGTCGATGACGAGCGCGGTGCGGCACAAGGCGCGATCGCCGCCGGCGGCTACTCTTTCGCCCGGCGCGAGCGGCGCGCTCAGGACCCCAGCACCCCCCGCAACCGCGAGGACCAACACCGGAATGAGCGGCGAACCGGGCATCACGCTGCAGCAGATTGTGGAGCAAACCCGCCGCGATGTCGAGCAGCGGAAACGGCTCCGCTCCGTCGATCACTTCAAGGAGCTGATCGGCGAGCTGGGTCGCCCGCGGAATTTCTTCGCCGCCGTCACCAAGCACCACAAGGGCAATCACACGTCGGTGATCGCGGAGATCAAGCGGAAGAGCCCGTCCGTCGCCGCCGAGCACGCGCGCAGCGGCGGGGAGCGCGGCAGCGCGGACGGGTGGATCCGCCCCGAGTACGCGCGCGACGACTTCGACCCCACGAAGATCGCGCGCCAGTACCACAGCGCCGGAGCGGCGGCGATCTCGTGCCTGACCGATGAACCATTCTTCGGCGGCAAGCTCGAGTTCATCCACCGCGTCAAGGACGCCGTCCCGATCCCGGTGCTGCGCAAGGATTTCATCGTCGACCCGTGGCAGGTGTGGGAGAGCCGCGCCGCCGGCGCGGACGCGATCCTCCTGATCGCGGAGTGCCTGAGCGAGAGCGATCTGATCGACCTGATGATCCTGGCGCGCGAGCTGCAACTCACTTCGCTGATCGAAGTGCACGACATGGAGAATCTGCTGCGCGTGCGGCCGCACATCGGGTTCCCCTCGCGGAGCTACTGCCTGCTGGGGATCAACAACCGCGACCTGCGTACGATGACGACGGACCTGTCGCACACGCTGCGGCTGGTCGATCTTGTGGATGATCCCTCGGTCCTGGTGAGCGAATCGGGGATACGCTCACCCAGTGATTTGCAGCGTTTGCGCGCGGCGGGCGTGAACGCGGTGCTGGTCGGGGAGTCGTTGATGCGCGAGGAGGACCCCGGGTCGGCGCTTGATCGATTGCTGGCGCAGTAAAGTAGACGTGTCCCGCGAACATCGATTCTAGACTTGCAGGGCGCAGCGGGTCGCAAAGCTGAAATCCAGCGATCACCGCGCGTAACAATAGGCCGGAGGCGGCACATGATGGACCTTTTCTTCGGGAGCCATGCGGGCTGGTTCAGCGCGCCGGCGATCATCGGGACGGCGTTCTTTCTGCTGCGGCTGTTCGCCGCCGGGGACGGGGTGGAGCACGATCTGCACGACACCGCGGCCGCGGGGGCGGGGGATCACCATGCGGACTCTTCGCAGGGGTTCAAGGCGCTGTCGCTGCAGAGCGTTCTCGCATTCATGATGGGCTTCGGCTGGGGCGGGCTGGGCGGGCTGCGCGGGGCCGGCTGGGGGTATCTCGTGAGCGCCGGCTTCGGCATCTTCTGCGGCGTGGCGATGGTGTGGCTCCTGGGGTTGCTGCTCAAGGCGCTGCACGACCTCCAGAGTTCGGGGAACATCGCGATCGTCTCAGCGCACGGGGCCGTCGGCGATGTGTATGTCACCGTGCCGGAGTCCGGGCGTGGAACGGGTGAAGTGCGCATCACGATCGAGAATCGTCAGCGCTTGTACCGCGCTGTATCTGATGGTGATCCGATCCCGACCGGCTCGCGCGTTCGCGTGGTCGCGGTGAATACAGACAATACGCTGACTGTCGCGCCCAAATGATGGGCGCGCTTTCGAGACTCGCTGCCGTACTCGATGGTTCGGAATTGACGGAGGATGACTCATGACCGGTTCACCGATCGCACTGAGCGCGCTCGCGCAGTCCCAGCAACTCGAACGGGTGCCGTTGATCTGGCTCGGGCTGATCGGCTCGGTGCTTCTCTTGTTGCTGTTCTTCACGGTCATCATCGTGAAGTACTACAAGCGGTGCCCGAGCAACCGGATCCTGGTGATCTACGGGCGCGTAGGAACGAACAAGGCCGCGAAGTGTCTCCACGGCGGCGGCGCGTTCGTCGTGCCGCTGATCCAGGACTACGCGTATCTCGCGCTTGAGCCGCTGGTCATCGACATCCCCCTCGAAGGCGCTCTCTCGCTGAACAACATCCGTGTGAATGTCCCCGCGACGTTCACCGTGGGCGTCTCGACCGACCCGGTGCTGATGAACAACGCGGCCGAGCGCTTGCTGAATCTGGAAGTAAACCAGGTCCGCGAGCAGGCGCAGGACATCATCCTCGGCCAGCTTCGCCTTGTGATCGCCACGCTCTCGATCGAGGAGATCAACAAGGACCGAGAGAAGTTCATGAAGCTGATCAACGAGAACGTCGGGCAGGAGATCAACAAGATCGGGCTCGAGCTTATCAACGTCAACATCCGAGATATCACCGACGAGTCGGGGTACATCCAGGCGATCGGGCGGCGCGCTGCGGCGGAGGCGATCAATCGCGCGAAGGTCGAGGTCGCGGAGCAAGAGCGCGAGGGCGCGACCGGCGAAGCGATGGCTGTCCGCGAGCGGACGGTCGGCGTGGCCCGCGAACTGGCGACGGGCGTGGAAGGGCAGAAGAAAGCGGAGCAGCAGCAGCGCGTCGCGGTCGCCGCCCTCGAAGCCGAGGCGGTGAAGGGCGAGGTGCAGGCGAAGCGCGACCGGGAGATCACGACCGCCCAGCGCGAGGCGGAGACCGCCGCGGCCCGCAAGCTGGCGGAACAGGAACAACGCATCAAGGTTGCTGAAGCGGAAGCCGCCGCGGTCGTGGGCGAGAACCAGTCCCGCGCCTTGATGGCCGACAGCGGCGCGAAACTGGGCGAGGTGCAGGCGGAAGCGAAGCGCCGCGCGGAGATCGCCTCGGCGAAGGCGCAGGAGGCAATCCTCCAGGCGCAGCGCGAGCAGGAACTCGCGCGGCTGGGCAAGGAGCAACTGGCCCCGCAGGAGATCGAGAAGAAGCGCATCGAGATCGCCGCCGCCGCCGAGGCGGAGAAGCGCCGCATTGAAGCCCAGGGCGAGGCGGACGCGATCCTCGCGAAGTTCACCGCCGAAGCGGAGGGCACCCGGCGCGTGCTCGAAGCCAAGGCGGAGGGGTACCGCCAGTTGATCGCCGCGTGCGGTAGCAACCCGCAGGTTGGGCCCACCCTGCTGCTCATCGAGCAGTTGCCGCAGCTCGTCGCCGAGCAGGTCAAGGCGGTGCAGAACCTCAAGATCGACAAGATCACCGTGTGGGATACGGGCGCTGTCAACGGCAGCGGGCGGAATACCACCAGCGAGTTCATCGCGGGAATGGTCAATACGCTCCCGCGATTGCATGAGCTGGCGCAGCAGGCGGGTATCGAGCTGCCTTCGGCACTCGGCAAGGTCAACCGGAGCGCGCAGGAGGAGCACGCGGACGCGAGCGCGAACTCCCGCGTGGAACACAAGGCGTAGCGAGAATGCCCGGAACCGGGCCATCTTCGCCGCGTACCGATGAGGTGCGAAGCGACTACATGACCGGCGCGAACAACGGGAGTGCTCCTGTAGCTCGGGCGCACTCCAGGCGCCTGCGGCTGGTGACGCGCGGGTCTTTGCAGCGTCTGCTGATCTTGTTCGTGGTGCTGGCCGCGGCGTGCGCCTGGATGTGGTTCGTCATGGTGCGCATGCCGGGCGAGAGCTACTCGGGACCAAAGCCGAGTTTGAATTCAGAGCAGGTCGCGCTGGCGGCGGAACTGCGGCGCGATGTCGAGGTGATCGGCGCCGAGATCGGCGGGCGCAGCATCTTCTACCCGAAGAGACTCGCGGAGTCCGCTGCGTACATCCGCGATCAACTCGTCGCCGCCGGGTACGACGCGCCGCGTGAAGTGTTCGTCGAGCGCGGCGCCCCGACGCCCAACCTTGAAGTGACCGTCACCGGCGCGAGTCTTGCGAACGAGATCGTGGTCGTGGGTGCGCACTACGACTCATTTCAGGGCACGCCAGGCGCTGACGACAATGCGTCGGGCGTCGCGGCGTGTCTTGCCCTCGCTCGGCGCATGAAGCACTCGGCCCAGCCGCGCACAGTGCGATTTGTTTTCTTCGTGAACGAGGAGCCGCCGACCTTTCAGACCGACGACATGGGGTCGCTTGTGTATGCGCGCGAGTGTCGCTCGAAGAACGAGAACATCGTCGCGATGCTGAGCCTTGAAACTCTCGGCTACTTCAGTGATGCGCCGGGATCGCAGAAGTACCCGCCTCCGTTCGGGGTTGTGTACCCCTCGACCGGAAACTTTGTCGCATTCGTTGGTGACTTTGGCTCGCGCGAAATCGTGCGCGACTGCGTCCGCGTCTTCCGCGACGGCACACCGGTTGCGAGCGAGGGCGGGGCGCTGCCGTCCTTCATCCCCGGCGTCGACTGGTCGGATCACTGGTCATTCTGGCAGTGCGGCTACCCGGCGGTGATGGTCACTGACACTGCTCCGTTCCGAAACCCGAACTACCACCGCGAGACCGATACGCCGGACACGCTCGACTACGAACGCATGGCGGTCGCGGTCGAGGGTCTGCGCCGCGTCGTCGAACACTTGGCGGCGCGCTAGCTCGATTGTCTCAGTGCTGCCAAGGCCGCCGCACTGGCCTGCAGGCACAGGTCAGTGGCACGGGGTTGCCGTATTATCCCCGTCATGAGTTTCCCATCGATCGATCAACTGCTGAAAAAGCCCGCCGGCGAGCGCGCCACCGTCCGCGGCTGGGTCCGCACGCGGCGCGATTCCAAGGCCGGCATCTCGTTCATCGCCCTCAACGACGGCTCGTGCTTCGGCACCTTCCAGGTCGTCGCGCCCAGCACGCTCCCGAACTACGCGAGCGAGGTGCAGAAGCTCACCGCTGGCTGCGCGGTTGAAGCGAGCGGGCCACTCGTCGCCTCTCAGGGCGCGGGGCAGACCGTCGAGATGCAGGCCGACGAGGTGAAGGTCATCGGCTGGGTCGACGATCCCGACACGTATCCGATCTCGCCCAAACAGCACTCGTTCGAGTATCTGCGCGAGTACGCGCACCTGCGCGTGCGGACGAACACCTTCGGCGCGGTGGCGCGCGTGCGCCACTGCCTCGCGATGGCCGTCCACCGCTTCTTCCACGAACGCGGCTTCGCGTGGATTCATACGCCGATCATCACCGCCAGCGACTGCGAGGGCGCGGGCGAGATGTTCCGCGTCTCCACGCTCGACCTGCACAACCTGCCGCGTGACGAGAAGGGGCACATCAACTTCGCCGAGGATTTCTTCGGCAAAGAGTCGTACCTCACCGTCTCCGGGCAGTTGAATGTTGAAACGTACGCGTGCGCGCTGACGAACGTGTACACCTTCGGCCCGACGTTCCGGGCGGAGAACTCCAACACCGCGCGGCACCTCGCCGAGTTCTGGATGATCGAGCCGGAGATCGCGTTCGCGGGGTTGAAGGAAGACATGGACCTCGCCGAGGAGTTCGTGAAGAGCCTGTTCAAGACGGTGCTCGCCGAGCGGGCGGACGACATGAAGTTCTTCGCCGAGCGAATCGATAAGGAAGTGATCACGACGCTGGCGCACGTGATCGAGTCGCCCTTCGAGCGCATCACCTACACCGACGCGGTGAAGCTGCTCGAGGACGCGATCCGGAAGGGCAAGAAGTTCGAGTACCCGGTGAAGTGGGGCGCGAACCTGCAGGCGGAGCACGAGCGGTTCATCACCGAGGAGGTCTTCAAGCGCCCGGTGATCGTGCGTGATTACCCGAAAGAGATCAAGGCGTTCTACATGCGCGTGAACGACGATGAGAAGACCGTCGCCGCGATGGACGTGCTTCTGCCGCGCATCGGCGAGCTGATCGGCGGCAGCCAGCGCGAGGAGCGCCTCGATGTTCTCGATCGGCGCCTCGACGAGATGAAGCTCGACAAGAAAGCCTACTGGTGGTACCGCGATCTCCGCCGCTACGGCACCGTGCCGCACGCGGGGTTCGGGCTGGGCTTCGAGCGGCTGATCCTGGCGTGCACCGGCATGCAGAACATCCGCGACGTGATCCCGTTCCCGCGCACGCCGAAGAATGCGATGTTCTAAGACGGCTGACGACCGATAACTCTGCGATGGTTCGGTAACCGTAGAACTGCCAACTTAGTTAGCGTCTCCTAAGACTTCCAGCGCTCCGGGTCGGCATATTTTGCCGATATTCTCTCGGGATTCTTCATCGCGCGCGCTTGATTATGGGGTAGTGTGAACCTGCACAGGATCGCCGCGGTTTGCGGCGAATGGAGGAGTCATCCCATGAATCGTCGCGCGCTCATTGTCGCTTTGGCGCCGCTCGCGTTCGCTTCGAACACGAACGCCGCGGCATTCTCTTTGATCAACGATCAGGACATGCATACCGCGAACTGGACCGCGATCAGCACGCTGACGCACGGCGGGTTCGGGTTCGGCTCCGGGCGCTCGCCCACGGGCGGCAACCCCGGCGCGTACCGCACCATTTTCCACAACAGCTCGCTCGGGCCCGCCGATGGGTACGTGCTGCACATGCACTCATTGCGGTGGACCCCGTCGACGCAGGGCGCGATCGGCGCGATCGACATGGCCTTGCAGGTGAACGTGTTCAGCTCCGCGGGCGCGACCAACACCGCCGAGTTCGGGCTGGTGGTGTTCCAGTCGGGCATGACGTACGTCGGGCCCACGTACACCGCGATCGCGGGCACGGGTTGGCGGCACGACCTCTTCGGGAACGGCTTGAGCGCGTCGGCGTTCGACCTGATCGGCGAGCCCACGGGCAGCCCGAACTTCTCGCTGAGCGGCGAGCCGATCTCCTTCGGCTTCTATTCACGCAGCACCAGCACATCGACGCTGCGGATCAACGTGTCGAGCGGGGCGGACAATTTCCGCGTGACGGTGTTCGAGCCGATCCCTTCTCCGGGGGGGATTGGTGCGATGTGCATTCTTAGTGCGGGCGCGCTGCGCCGCCGACGCGGTGTGCGGTGATGCGCGTCACGCGATCCTGGGCTTGCGCACCGCGCGCATCGCTTCGTAGATGAACGCCCCCGCCAGCGCCAGCAGGATCAGCGAGACGATCCCGTTCGGCACCGTGGGGTTCACGTTCCCGTTCGGGGTCTGCAGCACGCCGGCGAAGAGATCGCGGATCCCCACGAACGCCTGCAGCCCGAGCGCCCAGAGCGTGATCGTCATCACGAACACCATCGGCCCGGCGGCGAACCAGCACGGGCGGCCCGTGCGCTTCAGCCACACCGTGATCCCCAGCAGCGTGAGCGACGCGAGCAACTGGTTCGACGTGCCGAAGAGCGTCCAGAAGAGCAGGTACGCGTTGGCGTCCGCGGTCAGGAGCATGACCAGCGGGATGCCCGCGGTCAGCCCGGCGGCGATGACGCCTGCGAGCGTGCTCTGCCTGCCGAAGAGTTCCTGCAGCAGGTAGCGCCCGAGGCGGGTTGAGACGTCGAGCGTGTCGAAGACGAAGGTGGAGAACGCCATCGCGCCGAAGGTGGCGCAGAAGATGAACGCGTCCTTGCCCAGGATGAGCGTGAGGTACTGCGCGAGCCCGTCGCCGTAGATGCGCGCGGGGGGCAGGCCCTGCGCTTCACTCGGGGCGAGCATCATGATGGTGGCGAGTGAGATGACGGCGACGAAGCCCTCGAGCAGCATCGCGCCGAAGCCGACGGCGTGGCAGTGCGACTCCTTCGCGATCTGCTTGCTCGTCGTCCCGCCGCAGATGAGCCCGTGGAACCCGCTGCACGCGCCGCACGCGATGGTGACGAAGAGAAACGGCAGCACCAGCGTGTTGATGGGCGGCGCGTTCGATGCGTCGGCGAGCTTCAGCGCGCTGAGCGGGTTGAGCATCTCGCGCGCGGTGGTGCTGATCATGGGCTGCTTGATCTCGAACCCGCCGAAGAAGATGCCGAAGGCGCCGACGCCGATCGCGAGGTACAGAACAAACCCGCCGAGGTACCCGCGCGGCTGTTGCAGTAACCACAAAGGCAGCATCGACGCGACGAAGCAGTAGATGAGAATGGCGACGTACCACGTCTGGGCCGGGAAATTCAGCACGGAATCCAGCTGCGCCCCGGCCCACACGCACCCCAGCGTCGCGGGCACGAAGATCAGCGTTACCAGCCATAGCGGCGGCTTGAAGAACTTCTGGACGATTCCCAGCGCGAGCGCGAGCAGCAGGTACAGCAGGCTCGACGCGGCGACCGCGCCGCCCTTGTTGAACGTCGCCGCGAGTCCCTCGAATTCCTCCGCCTTGCCCACGAAGCTGCTCGCGGTCATCTGCGTGAACGCGACGATGACGTACAGCAGCGCGATCCAGATGAACGCGACCAGCGCGAGGTACGCCCGCCGCCCGAGGTACAGGCGCGCGATCTCCGCGATCGAGCTCGCGCCGTGGCGCACCGACGCGACCAGCGCGGAGAAGTCGTGCACCGCGCCGATGAGGATCACGCCGCAGACGATCCACAGCAGGCACGGCCCCCAGCCGAACGCCATGCATGCGAGGATCGGCCCGGCGATCGGGCCGGCGGCGGCGATCGCGGAGAAATGCTGCGCCATCAGATAGAACGGGCGGGTGGGGATGAAGTCCACGCCGTCGTTGCGCAGGGTCGCGGGGGTGGGGGTGTCGTCGCTGAGCGCGTACTGCCGCGCGAGGAATCGCCCGTACACGAGATACCCCGCGGCGAGCAGGACCATGACAACGAGCGCGATCAGGCTGAGCGACATACGCGGTGGTCAGGTGTACCCGCGCGGGTCCGCGCATGCCAGCGCCTTCGTCGATGGAGCCCTCGGTGCGAGCCGAGCGTCAAGCGGCGCGTCCATCCCGAGGCACGCACAAAACGCCGGGCGGCGCCCAGCGACCCTCCGCTCGCGCGGAGGGCTCCATGAAGCATGGGCGAACAAAAAAATCGCCCGCGGTACCAGCCGAAGCGGCACCGCGGGCGTCTCGTGAGGGGCAAAGTTGAACAAATCACATATCCGCGGTCCATGTGCGTCCGCCGCGGCACCTCAATGAACCGAGGGCCGCGGCGTGTTATTCCGGGTCTTCTGAGAATGTTGGGAATTTTCGTTCGGGTGACCCGAACGTCGCGGCAGGCAAACGCATTCACCCGGGCGGGGTTACTTCTTGGCGAGTTTCTTCTTCAGTTTCTTCGCCGCCGACTGGGCCTTGCTGGCGCGGTCGTTCTTGGGGAAGCGGGACGCGAACTCCTCGTAGTGCGTGACGGCGGCGTCGAGCTCACCGAGCTGCTCGCAGCACTCGGCGAGGGCGAAGCGGGAGTTGGCGGCACCGGGCTGGGCTTCGACGACCTGCGCAAAGTAGCCGCGCGCGGGCTGCCATTGCTTCAGCTTCTGGTGCGCCACGCCCAGCATGTAGAACGCGGAGGAGTCTTCCTTCGCGGTGGTCTTGGCAATGACCGGTTCGAGGACCGCGATCGCCGCCGACGGGTCTTCTTTGGCGTTGAGGAGCAGGCTCGCGTGCGTCGTGCGCGCCTGGCGCGCCTCCGCCGGTGTGGTGGCGGCTTTCTCGGCGGCGTCGCAGGCGGCGGCGACGTTGCTCCACTCCTCATCCTCGGCGGCGAGCTGCGCCAGGCAGATGTGCCCCGTGTGCGCCGCGCTGCCCGGCAGCTTCAGCAGCGCCTCCGCCTGCTCGCGCGCCTTCTTCATGCTGCCGCCAGCGATGCCGGGAGCGCGGAGGTAGAACTGGAACAGCCCGATGCGCGCGTGTGTCTGATTCGGGTCGAGCTTGAGCGACGCTTCGTACGCCGCTTTCCCGTCGTCGGCGATCCCCATTTTCTCGAACATGCCCGCCTCGTTGATCGATTCGAAGCATGTGGTGCCGAAGTACGCGTGCGCGAGCGCGGAGCTGGGGTCGAGCTTGGTCGCCGCTTTCGCGAGGTCGCGTGCCTTGACGCGCTCGCCGCGACCCCGCGCGACCAGTGCCTGCCCGAGTGTCCACCGCGCGTCCTTCGGCTGAGCCTTCGCAGCCTCGTTGAAGACCCGCTCGGCGTCGGCGAGGTACTCCGTGGTGATGCCGCGTTGCCCGTAGGTGGTGAGTCGCTCGTACGCCGCGAGCGCGGTGAGCGCCGCCGCTTCCGCCGCCGGCGCGGTGATCGGTTGGTCGGACTTGGATTCCCCGCCCCGCGCGGGCGCGCCGGCGGCGGTGATGAGCACGAGCACAAACCCAACCCCAAGACCGCCACGCGTGACCTGGCCCATCGTTCAACCTCCACCTTCGGCCTGCGGGCGCGTCATCAGCGCGACCGAGTCTTCGCCGGCACTAGTTGTACGGGAAGTGCCGCGGTATGTTTCGCACTTTCGGGGTGTGGGAACGCACCGCCGCGGATCGAGAACGGCTCTCCAGAGGTTTGGCCGGTGTCGGATTGCCGAGAGCCGACAGCCCGGAATCGGGAGTGCTCACTCGCGCACTTGGCGCGACCGCACCGAGGTCGGTCAGAGCACCGACCTCGGTGGCACGGGAGCAAAAAAAAACGTCGCCCGCGCGAGGCGGGCGCCGTTCGTGTGTCGCTCACCCGCCGCGTGTGTGTCGCCGCGGCGGGATCACGGTACTCAGCAATTCAGCTCACTGACCGATCGATTCGGCGGCGTCCTTTGCTTCGTCGATCGTGATGGTGCCGTCGCCGTTGGCATCGAGATCGGGCGGGCCGCCGACCGGGTCGCTGGTGGCGGGCGCGACGTTCGTGCCGTAGAGGTTGAGGGTGTAGTTGGTCCACGTGCCCGCGTCGGTGGCGGCGCGGTCGGAGACGTTGATGGTCCATGTGCCGGCGGCGAGTTCGTCCCAGTGCCGGCGGCTGAGGAAGATGTAGCCGCTGAGGTTGTCCTGCGCGTCGTTGCGGATCGCGGAGACGAGCGACTGCGTGCCGCTGGGCGAGGTGATGGTGATCTGCAGGTCGCCGATGTAGGTGTGGGTGGCGTTCATCACCAGCTCCACTTTCTCGACGCGGAAGTTCTGCGAGACGGTGACGCTGCGCGACACGCCCGTGGTGTTGTTGTCCGGGATCGCGGTGGCGACCGAAACGACGCCCGTTGTCAGCGAAGCCTCGGCGGCGACGTTGGTCCACGCGCCCGCGAGCGTGACCGCCGCGCTCGCGTCGATCGCGCCGTAGCCGTAGTTGTAGTTCACCCAGCGGCCGGCGCCGTTGAGCACCCACTGCGCATTGGCGGCGTCGTTCTTGCGGGCCGAGCGGATCAGGATGTGCTCGACGTCGCGCACGCGGACGTTGGGGTTGCGCTGGAGGATCAGCGCGACCACACCGGCGGCGTGGGGGCACGCGGCGGAGGTGCCGCCAAACGTGTTGGTGTAGCTGCCGCTGGAGTAGCCCGCCGCGCCGGTCACGTCGGTCGTGTAGACGGAGCGGACGTTGCCGCTGGTGTGCGCGCAAACGAGTTGGTTGGAGCCGGTTTCCTGGAACGAGGAGCGGGTGTCGTTGTCGCCCACGCCGCCGATCGGCAGGATGAATCGGCACGAGGCGTAGGGGTCATAGTCGGAGCGGTCGGCCGTCCCGCCGTTGCCGTTGGCGAAGAGGACCAGCGTGCCCTTGCTGGCGCGCCCGGTGTTGTAGGCGTTCTGCAGCGCGGTGCGTTCGGTGCTGGAGAGATAGGTGATCGCGCCGTTGTCGGCGGGGCCCCACGAGTTGCTCTTCACGAAGTTGAGGTCGTTGCGGAAGCCGAAGGCGGTGGCGGTCTGCGAACTGGTGCCGTAGAGCAGCTTGGAAATCTGCGCGGTGTACGCGGAACCGACGCCGCCCGCGCCGTTATTCCCGCGAGCGCCGGCGACCCCCGCGCAGCTGGTGCCGTGGGCGGTGTTGCTGCCGCCGGTCTGGCTGGCGGTGGCGTTGTAGTTCGCGGAGAGGTCGGGGTGCGTCGTCTGGAAGCCGCCCTCGAGAATGCCGATCACGACGCCCGTGCCCGTGTACCCCGCGTTCCACGCGCCCTCGACGTTCGAGTCGGCGATCGTGTTCGTCGTGTTGCGCAGGTGCCATTGGCTGGCGAAGCCGGGGTCGGTGGGCAGGGCGCGGAGCACTCGCGGCTGCTCGACATCCAGGTACGCCTCGCTCACGCGCGCATCGAGCTTGAGCTGCTCGACCAGCAGCGCCGCGTCGGCGATCGTCGGCAGCTCGATGGTATAGAAGCCCGGCGCCGCTTCGATCGCGGAGATCACCGCGTGGCCCAGAACAATCGCCTCGTCGCCGTCCGGGCGGAGGTCCTTGAAGGTCTGGACGACCTCTTCGATGCTCGCGGCGTTCACGATCGCGCGGCTGCTGACGCGGTAGCCCGAGACAGGCGGCGGGACCACGCCGTTTTTGCCCGCGAGGTCCGCCGAATCGCGCCACGCGATGCTCTCGCGGGCCGCCGGGTCGGCGACGAGGAACGTCTTCCCAGCCGCCCCCGCGTCGATGTTCATCAGCGCCGCGGTGTCGAGCGACGGGGCTTTCGCATCAGCGCCGAGGGCTGGCGACACACCGATCGCGCACCCGGACGCGAGCGAAACAACCACCGCGCGCGACCACCAGCCGTGAATCACGGATCCGTTCTTCATCTTGCTGACCTTCCTTTTCTTGCTGCGGGGAGCGGCGGCAGCCGTACCCCAACCCACAATGTTGATGGGCGGCGGTGCCGGGCCTGCTCACCGGCTGACGGGAGGGCCATCCCACGATCGGCCCGAGTCAACCGGGTTCACGGGTCCGCGGCACGACCGCCACGGATGGACACATCACAAGAACATAATGCGAGTCTGGGAAAGATCAAGAGTCTTGTCGCGAACTCGAGCCACTTGGCGGCGAACGACCACCCGCCGCCCACCGAGTGCGCGACACCGATGTGTGCCCTATCCCCTGAATGGTCGGGATCGAAGTTGTGTGAAGCGGTTGCGTTACTTGCCGGCGGCGTCGATGGCGCGCTTGGCTTCTTCGATGGTGATGGTGCCGTCGGCGTCGGCGTCGAGGTTCAGGTCCGGGGTGGGCGTGCCGTCGTCGGCTTCGAGCCCGCGAGGGGCGTAACGCCCGTGGATGTTGAGGGTGAAGTCGAACCAGCGGCCCTCGTCGCCGGGGTAATGATCAGAGATCTGGACCTTCCAATTCCCCGCCGCCCACTCGCCCCAGCTGCGACGGGTCATGAAGGTGTAGCGGACCAGGTCGTCCTGCGGGTCGCTGCGAACTTCCGAGAGCAGCGACTGCATGCCGCTCGGCGAGGTCAGGACGATCCGCAAGTCGCCGATCCACGTGTGCTCGACGTTCATGACGAGCTCGACCTTCTCAACAACGACCGGTTGCGTGACTGTGACGGTCCGAACCACCGGCGTTCCATCTTCGCCGAGTTCGGCGGGGTCGGGAATGACTTCGAGCACGTTGACGCGCCCCGTCGAAATCGAAAACTCAGGCTGGAGGTTGGTCCACACGCGCGCGAGGTTGACGGCCGCGCCGGCATCGACGGCACCGAAGCCGTAGTAATAGTTCACCCAACGGCCCGCGCCGTTCTTGACCCACAGCGGGTGGCTCGGGTCGCAGCGGCGCGCGGTGCGGACAAGGATGTGCTCGATGTCGCGCACGGTGAGATTCGGGTTCGCTTCAAGCATCAGCGCGATGATGCCGGAAACAAGCGGGCAGGCGGAAGAGGTGCCGCCGAAGGAATCGGTGTAGTCGCCGCTCGAGTATCCCGGCTCGCCCGTGACATCGGTGGTGTAGATGCCGCGGATATTGCCGTTGGACGGGGCGGCGATGAGGTTGTTGGAGCCCTGCTCGGTGTACCAGGAGAAGCGGTCCCGATCGCCGATGGCGGCGACGGGTATCGCCCAGCGCGTGGCGGAGTGCCCGCCGATGTCGGAGCGCTCAAAGGTGCCGCTGTTGCCGTTGGCGAAGACCAGCACCGTGCCACGCCCGCCGCGACCGGTGAGCACCGCCTGACGCATGCCCTCGCGCTCGACGCTGGGGAGGTTGATGAGCCAACCCGGCCCGGCGTAGCCCCACGAGTTGCTCTTGATCTCGTTGAGGTCGTTTCGGAACGCGAACCCTTCGGCGATCTGGCTGGACGATCCCCAGTACTGCAGCGAAAGCTCGGCGCCCGGCGCGGCGCCGCAGCCGCCGATGCCGTTGTTCGCCGTCGCGGCCGACACCCCCGCGCAGCTCGTGCCGTGGTCGGAATACTCGACGAACGGCTGGCTTGCGGTCGGGTTGTACCGGGCCGACAGATCGGGATGGTTGATCTGCCACCCGCCTTCGAGAATGCCGATCGTCACACCCGCGCCGGTGTACCCGGCGGCCCAGGCGGCGGGCACGTTCGCGTCGGCGATCGGGTTCGCGGTATTGTTCAGGTGCCACTGGTTCGGGAAGCCGGGGTCGGTGGGGAGCGCGGGACTGGGGGTTGGCGCATCGATACCCGAGCCGCCCTCGCCGCCGCCGCCGATCGCGCCGGCGCCGCGCGGATCAGACCCGGGATTGCCCAGCGCCTGGCGCGGGCGGACGATGTCGAGGTACGCCTCTTCGATGCGCGGGTCTTCCTTCATCAGCTCGACCACGATCGCCGCCTCGGCGATTGTCGGCATCTCGACGATGTAGAAGCCCGGCACCGCGCGGACGTCGCGCACGAACGCGTCGCCGATATCCAGCGCTTCCGCGCCGCCCGGGTACGCCTCCTTGAACGAATCCGCGACTTCCTCGATGGCGGCGGCGCGCACGATCACGCGGTTCGTCAGCTTGTAGCCCGGAGTGGGCGGCGGGATCACGCCGCGTTTGTCGGCGAGGTCCGTGTTGTCGCGCCACGCGTCGCTGAACCGCGCGCCGGCGTCCTTCACGAAGAACTTCGCGACGCCGGTGCCGGCGTCAGCGGTCATCGCCAGCGCGCCGCGGGGCGGGGCGGCTTCGACCGCCGCGAGCGCGTTCCCCGCCGCCGACGCGATCGCCAGAACACACGTCACCGCCAGACCGTTCGTGCCGAGAGTGCGCATCCGCCACCAGCCCTTCGTTGTTGCGAGAGAACGAGCGGCGCTCACTCTCTCCATGCCCGCCGGGAACCCACGCCGACTGCCCCACGCCCTTGGCGTCGGGACATCAGCACCACCATCGCGGCGCGTCCTCGCGCCGTTGGATCAGACTATCCACCTACCCCGAGGTTTCAAGTCCTTTCGGGGGCCTTTCGGGCCGCTTGCGGAAATTCTTCACACAGTCGAATCACCCGCCCTCGCCGGGGTTTTCTTGGTTCGCCCAACCCACCACCGCATCGCCACGCCCACGGCGACCATCCCCACGCTCAACCACTGCCCGCGGCTGAGCCCGTAGATTTTCCCGCTGGCGCCGAATTGGGCGTCGGGGAGTCGCCAGAGTTCGGTGACGACGCGCCCGACACCGTAGACGATGAAGAACCACGCCGTGACAACGCCGGGCGCCGGTTTCCGCCGCCACACCCACATCAACACCAACCCGAGCACGATCCCTTCGGCGAACGCTTGATAGAGCTGTGACGGGTGGCGCGAGTTCAGGATCGGCTCGATGAGTGCGGCGAGCTCGCGGTCGCCGTGCTGGATGCGGTCGATCGCGTCCGCGACCTTGCCGTCGTCCTGGATGATCGTTTCGGCATCGAGGCGCACCGCGAGTTCTGGGGCGGCATCCGCCAGGCGCTTCATCTGCTCGAGCTCGCGCCGCTCGAGCAGTTCTTGCGGGAACTTCACCGCCCACCACGGGCCGCGCTCGCCCGGCCCGCTGACGACCTTGCCGAGCAGTTCGCCGTTGATGAAGTTGGCGAGCCGCCCGAAGAAGACGCCGACGGGCGCGACGAGCGCCAGGCAGTCCATCAGGTGCAGCGTCGGCAGTTTCCACCAGCGCGCCATCAGCGCGCACGCGGCGATGATGCCGACCATCCCGCCGTGGCTCGCCATCCCGCCCTGATTGATCGCCAGCAGCCCCCACCAGGGCGCGGCGTTCGAGAACTCGGTGAACAGATCGGGGCGGTAGATAAGGGCGTAGCCCAATCGTCCGCCGACAATCGTGCCGACCACGACGCCGAGAATGAAATCGCCGACACGCTCGGCGGGGATTGAAATCGAGCCGCGCTTCGCCAGCCGCGAGAGGATGAACCACGCGGCGATGAACCCCGTCACATACGCCAGCCCGTACCAGCGGATGCCGAAGGTCGGCGTGAAGCGCAGCACGAACGGCGAGAGATCATGCATCCAAGCGGCGAGGGTCAACATCGCGCGGCATGGTACGCGGATCGGGGCCGCGGGTCCGTGGTTGAGGCTCTGATCGGTGGGTGCCGAGCAACGCCGCTTTGGGCGATGCACGCTTCAGGGTCGTCTACCCCTTCTCGTCGCTACCTTTCGCTGCAAGGATTTCGGGAGCCGAAGACCGAGTGAAGCAGGAGCGTGGATCGTCCTCAGAGCCGGCCGATCCACGGCACCCGATGCGTGTTGTTCATGCGAACGCGGCGATGCTGAGGATCAGCGCCGCGAAGACCGCGAAGCCGCCC
This sequence comes from uncultured Phycisphaeraceae bacterium, assembly GCA_964391865.1. Lineage (GTDB taxonomy): Bacteria > Planctomycetota > Phycisphaerae > Phycisphaerales > UBA1924 > DASZQL01. Next base: position 7,550 of record CAYMNQ010000002.1, on the reverse strand, counting down.
TTGATAACTGTCGCGACGAGTCGGCCTGCGAACGCGCCGGCGGCGACGGTCGCGGCTTTGGACGTATCCGTCTCGCGCTTCGTGAGTTCAAGTCCCGCGGCGCCGATCCCCGCGCCGATTGCGCCGCCCAGGATCGTGCCGACGATGGGGACTGGGATGACCACGGTGCCCACGATCGCGCCGACGATTCCGCCGACGGTGGCCGCGATCATGGCGCGCTTCGACGCGCCGGCTTTCTTGGCGCCGACGGCGCTCGACGCCATCTCCGCGACTTCGGCGACGAGCGCGATCGCCACCGCCGCTCCGAGCGTCCAGAGCGAGAACGTGCCGCGCTGCCAGATTTCAACGCTCATGGCGGCGAGGACCATCAGCCAGATGCCCGGCAGGCTCAGGATCGTCAGCGCGATGCCGATCACGCACGCCAGCACCACCAGACTCGCCGCGAGGTAGCTCATGGGTTCGGGAGGGTGTTGGGGATTCTTGAGCCGAGGTTTCGGAGGATGAGGAAGGCGTAAGAAGGGAAGGCCGGAAGTCGGAAGCAGGAGGGCGCGGCTCGGTTCCAGGTGTCGGGTTTGATTCTCGTGAATCGGGTCTGAAATCGGGCTTAACGCGCACGGCGGCCGAGCCCGGCGCGGGCGAATCGGAAACTCCAAACCGCACACACGGAACCCTACTCCCCTTCTTTTTTCTCGTCACTCTCGACAGCCTCTTCCGTCGGCTCGGGCGGCGGGGGCACGTAGCCCGGGGTGCGCTTTTCCATTTCCAGGAACCACTCTTCGAGTGGGACGAAGCGCAGGAGGTCGAGTTCCACCACGCTTCCGTCGTTGAGGATGAACGAGCTGTAGAACTTGTGCCACTTGCGCTTGTCGACTTCTTTGACGTCGCTGGGCACGATCTCGCGTCCGTCTGGAAGGATGAGCCGGTGCTCGCTGGGGACGTAGTGGAACCTGGTGCGCGCGACTTTGAAGATGAGAAACGCGACGTACGCCGCCCCGCCGAAGCCGATGACGACGAAGAGCCACTGCACGGGGATATCAAACGCCGACAGCGGCGAGGGCTGCTTCTTCGTCGAGAGTTGTTGCTCCAGCGCCGCCAGCGCGCCGTTCGGGTCTTTGAAGAGTGTGGTCGTGTCGGTCGGGGTCATGGCGGCGGCATTGTTCTCCGCGGTCAGCGCGCTGAGCGAGTGGATGCGCGAGAGCGCGGTCAGCCAGTTCAGCCGGGCGCGGTCGATGTCGCTCATCGCGATTTCGGGCACGTCGGAGAGACGCTTGAACTCGGCGGCGGGGTCTTCCACGCGGTCGGAGAGCAGTTGCCCGTCCTTCGAGAGTGTGCGGAGGTACGCGAGCTTCGCGTGCTCGGCGGACTCGCGGCCGCGCTTGGGGTAGATGATCGTCGCGTCGACGTATCCCCACACGCCCAGCACGAGCAGCGCGGTGCCGAAGATGAGCATTTTGACGAGCCACTTGCGAACGTTGATCGTGGTTGAGAGGCGCGCCCCAGCTCCCGGTGCATGGGCTGCGGCAGGTGGCGGGGTCGATGAAGAGTCGGTGTTCGACATGGGTCGGTGAGTTCCTGAGAAGTCGCGCCCTTGGCGGCCCCCCAAGGGGGGCCGCGAACGCGACGGCTATTTCAACACAAGAACATCGGCTCATCGCGCGCTCGGACCCGCTTCAAATCAGCGGAGGGAGGGCGAGAGCGGCATCCCTCTTACCATCCGTCATCCACCGCGGCAAAGGCGGACTCCCACCACGACCGTGCCCACGCGCGGCCCTGCGGCTGGCGGAGCAGTTCAGCAAAGCCCCCTTCATCGTGCCGGCGCACGGGAATCCGGGGCAAACACTCCGGATGCTCGAGGGCGCGGTTCAGCCACCGCTCGTGCGCTCGGCGGACCGCCTCCGGCGGGGGGACATCGTCGCCCGATCCCCAGAATCTCGATACGCGGCTCGACATCCCGCAGACCCCATGACACCAATCAGACGAATACAGGACACAGGGGCGATTATAGACCGTGCGGGCGGGGCGCCCGCTGTACTCAAGCGTGGCCGTGAAAGCTGGTGTTGCAAGTTTGTATTGTGTAAGGGTCGGTTAGTCTTACACGTCCTGTGCGGAATCGATCCAAGCACGACGGCGTGCCGAAGTGAGCGGTATAGGATCGTGCCTCGCCTGCGGATTCGGTCGGGCGGGCCAATTTTCAGGAGTGCACCACGATGTCGGCTGTTACGAATCGCGCGATCGGTAGGGATGGTCGGGGCAGGGTTGCGGCTCTCGTGCTCACGCTCGCGGGTGTCGGGATGGGTCTGGGCGGCTGCAATAATGCGGGCGAAGGTGCGCTGTCGGGCGCGGCGCTCGGTGCGCTGGGCGGGCTGGCGATCGGCTCGGTGACGGGCGGCGCGGGCACCGGCGCGGTGATCGGGGCCGTCGCGGGCGGCATCGGCGGTGCGGTGATCGGCGATCAGAACGAACGCAACGAGCGGCGGCGGAGCGACTGGTAAGCACGGGATGCGCGGTGCGCCGGAATTCTGGCGTACGGCGCACGCCCGAACTACAGCTCCTCTTCTTCAAACTCCCCGAAGCCGTCGTCCTCTTCTTCCGCGGCGGCCTTCGCCGGCGCTCGGCGTGGGCGTTTGGCGTCTTCCGCCGCCTCGCGTTCGGCTTCGCGGCAGGTGTCGGCGAGCGCTTGAAACAGCTTCTCGTGGTCGACAATGGTGGCGAGCCGGTCCATCAGTTGATCGACGCGCACGCTCGCCGGCTGCCGGGCGTCGACGGTCGAGATCGCCTCATCGCCCAGCGCTTCGCTCGCGGCGAGGAGCCACTTGATGTCGATTTTCTTGCTTGGCGGTCGCACCTTCGTGCGCACCGTCACGGGCCCGATCATGACCACGGGCCACAGGCCGAGCTGCGTCTGCGGCTCGCGCACGATGACGATCGCGGGCATCCCGAGCTCGTCGAGCTTGTCGCGCAGATCGCGACCGTCGGCGCCGACCAGCGGCGGTTCGGCGAGGTAGCAGCCGCTGGCGAACTTCTTCTTGCCCATCGCGTACTTCTCGACGAGGTCGTACGAGTCGATGGTGACGACTTTGCCCGTGTCGATGGCGAGCTGGCGCTTGTGCCGGCGGGCTTCCTGGAGGGGCAGGATGATGCGGGCCATGCGGTCGTAGTCGCGGGCTTCGTGCGCCAGCTTGAGCGCTTGGCGCGCGAGCGCGTCGGCTTCGAAATAGCGCGTGGCGGCGAGCGCCTCGCTGGCGCTCTCCATCAGCTCGTCGATCTTTGAAGCGGTGGGCTTCTTCGGCTGAGCGGGCGACACCGTCATCCCCTCCACGGCGTGAGCGATCGGTTGCGGCACGGGCATCTTGGGTACATCGGCCCGTGCGGGCGATCAGTCTACCGAACCGACGCCGTCCGCCAGCGTGCCCAACAACTCGGACCAGCGGTCCGCGTGCTCGGAGAGGTCGTATTCCAGGACGTCCGCCAGCGCGGACCAGTCCTTCATCGCCAAGCGTGTCTTCACGTCGTTGAGCAGGCGCGTGAGATTGGCGGTCGATTCCTGCAGCATGGCGGCGGCTTCGACCGCCGCGCCGGACTCGATCGTGCGCGACTCATCGGCGAGCTGCACCGCGAGGTGCGCCGAGTTCCACGCTTCGAGAATCTCGCGGAGCGCGTCCATCGCGTCGGGCGTTCGGCCCGACTGCAGGAGCTGCGCGGCTTCGATCTGGCGCGGGCGGACCTCGGTGATCATCGCCGCCGCGTCGAGCAGCGCGAGTTTCACCAGCGACGACGCCGCGGCGGTGGTCACGCGCAGCACATCCGCGTAGGGCGATGTGCGCGGCGGGTCTTCGAGGTGTTCGGAGGGGATCGGCTGATCGTCCGCGAGGACCTCGACGACGAGCCGCCCGGCGGCGCGGTCGCGCGCGGCGGCCAGCGCCTCGCCCAGCGTCGAGACGGGCGGGTCCAGAAGTTCGCCGTCGAGGTACGTCCGCATATCGCACTTACTTCGGCGATTGGCGCGGGCGGCGTGAGCGGACCCGGGCGGAACCGCACGAATCCCGATCAGCGGAGTTCTTTTGTCGTGCCGCACAAGGGTGGGTCTGGCGACCGGAGTGGTTTGGCGCGCTGGTGAAATTGGACGGCACGGCGTCATCGTCGATCAACGATGGAGAAATAGTAGGGGGAGGAACACTGGTTGCAGAGCCAACCAGTGGCACCCGGAGTTCGACACGCGATACCCGACAACCCGCGAGCCGCTCAGCGCGGCGGGTCGGTGAGCGGGCCGCGGATCTTGCGGTCGGGGAACTGGTCGGCGCGGGCTTCGGACCAACTGAGCATGTCGGCGTGCCCGTCGTGGTGGATGTACGCGGCGCGGCCGTTGTGCCGAGTGTTGCGGAGCCAGCCCTGGTCGTCGTAGTTGCCCTCGCCCCAGCGGACGAGCGCGGCTTCGCCGACCCATGCGTCGTAGTCGTCCTGCCCGATGCTGCCGAAGGTGTCGTTGTCCTCGGCGTTCATGGCTTCGCTGTTGCGCTCGGAGAACATGATGGTGTTGGGGTTCTTGACGTTGGCGAGGGTGGCGAAGCCGCGGATCGCGCCCTCGAGGGCATAGCGAGCCGATTTGTGCGAGTAGATCGAATTGAGCATGTAGCTGGTGATGGTGAGGCGCTTCTCCTCCGCGAGCGCGAGCTCGCTGCCCGGCGCGGGGTCTTCGTCGGGGTGCTCGATCCCGCCGTGGTACTCCTTCAGCGTGGTGGCGAGCGTGGTCGAGCGCGGCGTGGGGTCGCTGGGGCAGAAGCCGGCTTGGCGCGTTTCGAGGAACGGGTAGAGGAAGATCGACCACGGCTTCTCCGCGTGGCTGCTGCCGACCCCGCCGCCGGTGACGGCGCTGATGGAGGAGGGGAGATCGTCGACCTGCGAGCCGTCGTCGAGCACCCAGCCTTCGTGGTGGTGGAAGAAGTGGCCGCGGTTCTCGTTCATGTACATGTGTGCGGCGGTGGCGATCTGGCGTTGATTCGAGAGGCACTGCGTGGAGCGGGCGGCGTCGCGCGCCCGCCCGATCGCGGGCAGCAGGATGCCGAGGAGCAGCGAGATCACGGACACGACCACCAGCAGTTCGATGAGCGTGAAGCCGATACGAGTGTTGATCGCGCGGTGATGACGCGGCGACGGCGTCTGCGCGCCGGGGGTGGTGCGGGGCATCGGTGAACTCCTGTCGGGGTGACGGGAGTGGTTCGATCGGCGCGGGCCGTGGGTTTTTGTGGGTGGGGCGGTGGACTGGTAGGGAGAAGAAGTAGGGAGGGGAGCACTGGTTGCAGAGCCAACCAGTGGCACCCGGAACTCGACACCCGGAACCCGGAACCCGAATCCCGCGCTCACTCCGCCGCGTCGCGCAGCGCTTTTTCGATGAGGCTGGTATCGAACCCGCGCCGCGTGATGAAGCGCAGGCGGTCGTCCTCCTGCGACGCCCAGAGGATCGCGTCGACGCTCTCGCTCTTGGAGTTGTCGCTAAGCCAGGCGCGGAGCGCCTCGCGGGTGTCCTTGTCGTTTGGCCCGCCGAGGCCGATGATGCCCTTGGCGGCGGCGACGAGCCGGATGTCGTTCTCGCTGTCGCCCACGCCGAGGATGCGGAAGTCGTCGTGATTCAGCGCTTCGATGGTCCACACCAGCTTCCGCCGCGTGTCGGGGTTGAAGTCGACGGGCTGCGTATCGACGACAAGGATCACGCCCTGCGGGTCTTCGATCGGGTCGATGCTGGGCGGCGCGGCGGGTGATTCGCCGTTGCCGTCGCTGCTCACCGTGACTGTCGCGGGTGCGCTCGCGCGCGGCGCGGAGGGATCGGGGATCTCCATCTTGAACGCGCCGATCTCGATCGTGCCGAGCGGCTTGGCGGGCGGCGTCGGGAACGCGGGGAGCAGGCTTGGCGCGCTGACGCTGAACTCGGTCTGCCCGCGACCGTTGTCGATATCGATCGCGATCGTCTCGATGGGCGACTCGGTTGCGGCGACGCTTTGCTCATCGCCGCGGTTGTTCTTCAGCGCGCTGCTGATGATCAGGAACGAGCCTCCGACACAGGCGGCGAGGAAGAGGAAGACAGACGCGACGACGCCCGGGTTCGGGCGCGTGTTGAACTCGCGGGCGGCGGCGTAGCCGCGCGAGGGGCTGCGCCCCATGCGCTGCGCGGCGCGGTCCTGCGCGCGGCGGATGCGCTCCTGCGCCCGCGCGAGCTGCTCGGCGGCGGTGCCGGCGGCGCGCCGGGCGTGCGGCTCGGCGCTGCGCGCGAATTCTTCCGCCTTCTGCCGGGCGTCCTTCGCGAAGTTCGAGCGCGCGAAGGCGCCGAACCCGGTGGCGACCTGCCGCGCGACTTGCTCGGCGGCTCTGCCGTAGCGGTCGGCGCTCGCCGGATTCGGGTGCGGGAAGGACTCGCCGCCCTCGGCGGCGTATCGCCCGGTGAGCCAATCGGTGACGACGAGCTTCGGGCGCGTGCGCCCGCCGCCCGGCCCCGGCGCGCTGTGCGGCGCGGGGCCGACGTGGAACTCGCGCACCTTCGAGCCGGCGCCGACGGTGGCATCAAAGACGAAGCCGGAACGATCGGCGTCGGCGGCGCTGCCCGCGGGCGGGGCGGCGTGCGCGGCGCGCTCGACGCGCGGCATCTCGAAGGGCTGCACGCGCGGCTCCTCGAACGGAGCGCCGGCGTTCTGCCCGCTCACGCTCGGCAGGTCGATCGGCTTGAGCGCGAAGGGGTCGGCGGCGGCCATCACGACACGCAAGTCGGCGAGCACCGCGCGGGCGCTCGGGTAGCGATGGTGCATGTCCGCCATCATTCGGCGGACGATCCAGCGCAGCGTGTCGGGGCACTTCTTGTTGATCTGTGAGAGCGCGCCGTGCGCGGGGAACGAGTTCTCGATGACGGAGTAGAGCACCGCGCCGGCGCCGTAGAGGTCGAACTTCACCCCGTCGACCTCGTTGACCTTGGCGCCGCGGAGCGCCATGCGGACCATCTCCGGGTCGCGGAAATACTCGGTGCCGTGGGTCGTGAGTGTCATCGCAGAGCGCAGCGGCGTGACCAGCCCGAAGTCGACGACGTGGGCGCGATCGCCCGAGATGATGATGTTGTCGGGCTTCACGTCCTTGTGCCACAGCCCGCCGCGGTGGTACACGTCGAGCTCGGTGAGCAGGTCGGCGGCGTAGCCCAGCGCGGCGCTGAGCGTCGAGCCGGTGAGCCCCTCGGTCCCCGCCTCGGCGTGCAGGCGCTTGGTGATGGTCGTCAGGTCCTCGCCCGGGATGTAGCGCATCACGTAGAAGAAGCGTTCGTCGGTGAGCTCGTGGTCGAGGATCAGCCCGAGATTGCGCGCCGCTTCGAGCGCGCGGCTCTCGCGGACCATCTGCGGCAGGGTCGAGCCGTCGGCGAGCGAGAAACTCTTGATGACCACCTGCGTGACGTCGCGCTGACCAGCGCGGGCGTAGATCGCTTGCTTCTTCGCGTCAGGTTTGGCGACGTACAGCCGCCCGCCCGAGCCGCCACCTTGCAGTGAGCCGACGATCTCGTACCCCTCGAACTGCCCGGT
>CAYMNQ010000001.1:0-1114801 GCA_964391865.1 uncultured Phycisphaeraceae bacterium | reverse complement strand
GGAAGGTCGGAAGGCGGAAGAAAAGAGGGCGGCGTGTTTGGTGTGGGCGGCACCACAATCCGCGCAGAGCCGCGGGCTTCGGTGGCGCGTTGGGATGGAACCGAGCGGTTCAGCCGCCGCGCTTCGGCAGGTCCGCTTCGCCCAGCAGGCGGAACTCCTTGCGTCGGAGGATCTGTCCCGCGAGAGTCAGGTCGTCGACGGCGAGCGCGATGGTGGGCGTGCCGTTGGGGCGGAGCATGAGCGGGTAGGCGAAGTGGATGTTCAGTTCAGCGCGGAGGAGGTTCTGGCAGAGCGTCGAGATGGTGTGATCGCCGACGAGTTCGACGACGAGCAGCTCGCGCATGTTGAATGCGAGTTCGTGCTGTTCGAGGATCTTCTGCGCGTTCTTCGCGGAGTTGGTGATGAGGCGCACGACGGCGTAGTCGGAGGCTTCCTGCACGGCGAAGGCGCAGATCATGCTGCCCGGGTCATCGTCGAACATCTTGAGCAATTCGAGGAGACGCCCGACGCGGTTGTCGAGGAACACGCTGAACTGCGTGACGCTCGGCGGGCTGTAGCTGAGTGTCGTCTCGTTCGACGAAGCGGACTGACTCATTGCGCGGAATCCTTCCACGGCTCTGAACCGGCGGGCCGAAGTGGAACACCGCCCCTCCCCGCCCTCTTTCCCTAGCCTAGCTGGATTGCCCCGTCAATCCAAGAGATTTTCCGACTTTTCACTGGGACATCGCGGAAATCAGCCGGATCGGGCCGGGATCGGGGCAGAAACCGGCGGCGGCACCATCGCGGAGCAGGCGTTCGATCGCCGTCCGGCCGGCTTCGCCCGCGTCCACGCTCAGGGGGTTCACGTACATGCCGATGTAGCGGTCGACGAGTTCGATGGGCATGGAGCCGGACATCCCGCCGTGCATGCGGCGGGCGTGCTCGATGCCGGTGGCGCGGTGCTCGAGCGCGTGCCGGATGGAGTGTTCAAGGATGCCCGCGACGCGGCGGAGCGTGCCGGGGCCGAAGCGATCGTCGAGGTCGCGCTTGATCGCGTTCCCGCCGAGCGGCAGCGGCAAACCGGTGCGCTGCTTCCAGAGCGCGCCGAGGTCGGCGATGAGATGAAGCCCGGCGTCGGCGAACGTGACCTGTCCCTCGTGGATCACCAGCCCGGCGTCGGCTTTGCCGGCGCGCACGGCGGGGATGATGTGATCGAACGGCATGGGGACGGCGTGCGGGGCGGCTTGCGGCGCGCAAGAAGTGAGCAGAAGACGGAGCGCAAGGTAGGCGGTCGTGCGCTCGCCGGGGATGGCGAGGGTGACCGTGGGGTTGAGCAGATCTTCGAAGCGCATCGCGTGGCGGGCGACGACTTTCGGGCCGTAGCCGTCGCCCATGCTGGAGCCGCAGTTGGTGAGGGCGTAGCGGTGATGCACATCGGCGTAGGTGCGCATGGAGATGGCGGTGATATCGAGGTCGGCGCGCTCGGCGGCGCGGCGGTTGAACTCCTCGATGTCGCCCGCGATGGGGATGAAGCGGAACTCGTGCGTGTCGATGGCGGGCGCGATGGGCGGCGAGGCGGTGGCATCGCCCAGCGGCCACCACATGAACGCATCATCGGCGTCGGCGGAGTGGGCGAGGGTGAGGGTGATGGGGGCGGGCATCGGGCCGAGTGTAGCGCGGGAAGGCGGTCGGCGATCAGCTTTCAGCGGTCGGCGTTCTGCCTGACTGCGCGAGGGCGCGCGTGGTATTGTCGGGCCGATCGCTGACAGCCGATCGCCGAGAGCCAACGCGATGAATTCAGTGCTCGCTCTCGCGCGACATGAAGCCGCGCTCGGCGAAATGGGCCTAACACGATTCGAACGTGTGACCTCACCCTTATCAGGGGTGCGCTCTAGCCAACTGAGCTATAGGCCCGAGATGTCAAGCCGCTCGGCGAGCCGGGCGGGGCGACGAGTATAGCCCGATCGATCGGGGCTTGCCAGCGTGGAGGTCGATCAGGTGCGGAGCGCGGCCTGCGCAGCCGCGAGGCGGGCGATGGGGACGCGGAACGGGGAGCACGAGACATAGTCCAGCCCGGCTTTGTGGCAGAACCAGACGGACTTCGGGTCGCCGCCGTGCTCGCCGCAGATACCGACCTTGAGGTTCTTCTTCACCGCGCGGCCCTTGGTGGTGGCCATGGTGACGAGCGCGCCGACGCCGGTCTGGTCGAGCGACTGGAAGGGGTCGATGTCGAGGATTTCGCGCTCGACGTAGTGCGGGAGGAAGGTGCCCGAGTCGTCGCGTGAGTAGCCGAAGGTGAGCTGCGTGAGGTCGTTGGTGCCGAAGCTAAAGAAGTCGGCGTCCTGCGCGACTTCGTCGGCGGTGATGGCGGCGCGGGGGACTTCGATCATGGTGCCGATGGGGATGTCGAGCTGCTTCTTCCAGCCCTGCTCGGCGCGGACGGTGTCGATGACGTGCTGCGTCTCGCGGCGGAGGATGGTGAGTTCCTTGCGCGTGCCGACGAGGGGGTGCATGATCTCGGGCATCGCCTTCACGCCGCGCCGGAGGCATTCGATCGCCGCTTCGACGATGGCGCGGACCTGCATCGTCAGGATTTCGGGGTACGTGATCGACAGTCGGCAGCCGCGGTGCCCGAGCATCGGGTTCAGCTCGTGCAACTGGCTGACGCGTGCGGCGACCTTCTCGGCGGAGATGCCGAGCCGGTTCGCCACTTCGCGCTGGCTCTTCTCATCGTGCGGCAGGAACTCGTGCAGCGGCGGGTCGAGCAGGCGGATGGTGACGGGCAGCCCGTCCATCGCGGTGTAGATGCCCTCGAAGTCGGCGCGCTGGAAGGGGAGGAGCTTGGCGAGGGCCATCTCGCGGTCCTCGCGCGTCTCGGCGAGGATCATCTCGCGCATGGCGATGATGCGGTCGCCCTCGAAGAACATGTGCTCGGTGCGGCAGAGGCCGATGCCCTGCGCGCCGAAGCCGCGGGCGCGCTGCGCGTCGGGCGGGGTGTCGGCGTTGGTGCGGATCTTCAGCGTGCGGTGCTTGTCGCTCCACTTCATGATCGTCGCGAAGTCGCCCGAGAGTGTCGGCTCAACCGTAGCAACGGCCCCGGCGATGACTTCGCCCGTCGAGCCGTCGATGGAGATCACGTCGTCGCGCCCGAAGGAGCGCCCCTTGACGGTGAAGCGCCCGGCCTTCGCGTCGATCTGGATTTCGCCCGCGCCGGCGACGCAGCACTTGCCCCACCCGCGCGCGACGACCGCGGCGTGGCTGGTCATGCCGCCGGTGCTGGTGAGGATGCCGGCGGCGGAGTGCATGCCGTCGACGTCTTCGGGGCTGGTTTCCTTGCGGACGAGGATGACTTTCTCGCCCGCGATGTGGCGTTCGACCGCTTCAGCGGCGGTGAAGGCGGGCTTGCCGACGCTCGCGCCGGGGGAGGCGGGGAGGCCGCGGGTCAGCACGTCGGCGGTTTTCTTCGCCTTGGGGTCGAAGCTCGGGAGCAGGAGTTGGATCAGGTCGCCCGCGGGGATGCGGAGGAGCGCCTGCTTCTCGTTGAGCAGCTTTTCCTTCACCATATCGACGGCGATTTTCACGGCGGCGGCGCCGGTGCGCTTGCCCGTGCGGGTCTGGAGCATGAAGAGCTTGCCACGCTCGATGGTGAACTCGATGTCCTGCATCTCGCGGTAGTGCTTTTCGAGCTTCTTCTTGATCTTCAGAAGTTGCTCGTAGGACTTCTTGCTCCACTTCGACATCTCGTCGGTATTCGTCGGCGTGCGAATGCCGGCGACGACGTCTTCACCCTGCGCGTTGACGAGGAACTCGCCGTAGAACTTGTTCTCGCCGGTAGAGGGGTTGCGGGTGAAGGCGACGCCGGTGCCCGAGTCGTCGCCCATGTTGCCGTAGACCATCGCCTGCACGTTGACGGCGGTGCCGTTGAGCCCGCTGATGCTGGCGATGCGGCGGTAGCTGATGGCGCGGTCGGCGTTCCAGCTTTTGAAGACGGCTTCGACGGAGAGACGCAACTGCTCCATCGGGTCCTGCGGGAAGTCGCTGCCGACGTGCTCGTAGTAGACCTTTTTGTAGAGCACGCACAGCTCGTGCAGGCCCTCGGCGGGGACTTCGGTATCGGTGGTGACGTTGTACTTGCGCTTGATCTCTTCGAAGGCGTGCTCGAAGTGCTCGTGATCGACGCCCATGACGACGTCGCCGAACATGTTGATGAGGCGGCGATAGGCGTCGTAGGCGAAGCGGCGGTTCTTGGTGGCGTTCGCGAGGCCTTCGACGGCGGCGTCGGTGAGCCCGAGGTTCAGGATCGTGTCCATCATGCCGGGCATCGACACCGCCGCGCCGGAGCGGACGGAGACGAGCAGCGGGTTGGTGGTGCTGCCGAACTTCTTGCCGAGTTCTTTTTCGAGGGTGCGGACGTTGCGGAGGACTTCGTCCATCAGCCCCTTGGGGAGCTTTTTGCCGCCGGCGTAGTACGCGGCGCAGGTGTCGGTGGTGATGGTGAAGCCGGGCGGGACGGGCAGGCCGATGGAGGTCATGTCGGCGAGGTTGGCGCCCTTGCCGCCCAGGAGGAGCTTCATCTCGGCGCGCCCTTCGGTCTTCGTCTTGCCGAAGTAATAGACCATCTTGCCGAGCTTGAGCGCGGGCTTTGATGACTTGCCGGCGGAGGGCTTGGCTTCGATCAGCGGCGCGGCTTTGCGGGAGGAACGGTCGGCACTCTTCTTACGCTTGACGGCGGTCGCCGGCATGATGGCTTGCTCCTGGATCGGCAGAGATTCGAGAATCACGCCGCCGATCGCCCGAACGGGCGCGAGTGGTGGGCGTGCGATGTTCGGCACTGTCCTTTCGGGCGTGGCCCGAAGGGGGGGAAAGTGTAGCGTGTTCGCGCGGCGGGGAGGGGCGCGGATCGCGTGGGGCGGCGGCGTTTTCGACTTCCTCGCCGACGGGCGGTGCGCGGGTGAGACGCCCGGCTTCGGGTGCGTCAACCGCGTACCATCCGCGGATGCCCGCGCTGGAAGAGGTGAATTCGCCGCCCGAACTGGTGCATGCGCCGGGCGTATCGCCCGCGTTGGTTGCGGCATCATGGCCGCGGGACCGCGAGTTGATGGCGCTGGTCAGCGCGCCGGGATCGGCGCAGTGGTCGCGCTGGTCGGTTCTCGCGGAGCCGGCGGGGCGGGTGATTGACTCGCTGGATGGGCTGTCGGCGATGGCGTCGGGCGGGCTGGGCGCGCTCGCTTGCGCGCCGCGTTTCGTTCAGAGTGGGGTCGCGCCGCCGTTTGAGTCGGGCTGGATCGGCGTGGTCGAGTACGAAGCCGGTGCGGCGATCGAGCCGTCGGCGCGGCATTCGCGCGCGGCCGATGGACGCGCGAGCTCGGCCCCGACCGTTCAGTTCCGGCGCTGCGATGCGGCGCTGGTGCATGATGCTCAGCGCGACTGCTGGTGGTTGACGGGTGATCCGGCGGGGCGCGAATCGCTCCGGCGTCGGCTGGTCGGCGCGCCGGCGTCGTCGGCGGCGCACCGCTTCACTGTCGGCGAGCTGACGAGCGACACGGGGCGGGCGGCGTATGAGGCCGGCGTGGCGCGGGTGATCGAGTACATCCGCGCGGGGGACATCTTCCAGGCGAACTTGGCTCACCGGCTCAGCGCGCCGTTCGAGGGCGAGCCGCGGGGCTTGTTCCTGTCGATGTTGGCGAGCGCCGAGCCTTGGTACGGCGCGTATCTTGACCTTTCGGCGGCGGGCGGTGCGCGTCGTGCGGTGTGCTCGATCAGCCCGGAGTTGTTTCTTTCGGTTGACGCCGAGACCCGGCGCGTAGTGACGCGCCCGATCAAGGGCACGCGCCGCGGCGCTGGCTCGGCGGGGGCGCTGTCGCGCAGCGAGAAGGACGCCGCCGAGCTGGTCATGATCGTTGACCTGATGCGGAACGACCTCGGACGCGTGTGCGAGTTCGGCTCGGTGCGCGTGGAGGAATCGCGCGCCATCGAGCAGCACGCGCGCGAGCTGCACCACGGCGTGGCGACGATCGCCGGCACGCTGCGCGACGGTGTGGGCGTCGCCGGCCTGCTGCACGCGACGTTCCCGCCCGGCAGCGTGACGGGGGCGCCGAAGATCCGGGCGATGCAGATCATCAACGAGCTCGAGCGATCGGCGCGAGGGCCGTATTGCGGCGCGATCGGGTTTGTTTCCGACGCCGGCGACGCGGCGTTCAATGTCGCGATCCGCACGGCGGTGGTGGAGGGCGGGCAGGTGAGCTACAGCGTCGGCGCCGGCATCGTCGCAGACAGCGATCCCGCTGGTGAGTGGCGCGAGACGCTGGACAAGGCGGCGGCGTTCCGCGCAGCGATCGAAGCGGGGCGTCGCACGGCGGCGGGATCGGCGGCTTCACTCGTCGCGCGATCCGCGCCGTTGGAGCCGATCGCGTGAGCACGCCGCGTGATGAACCGCGTCCTGACGGCTACCGGCTCGACCCGGTCGGCGGGTCGCGCGTGCGCTCGGACATCGTGGACGTGTACGTCTTCCGGCGGATCGGAGAGACGATCGAGTTCCTGCAGTTGCTGCGCGCCGGGCCGCCGATGGACGCGACATGGCAGCCCATCATGGGGCACATCGAGCCGGGGGAATCGGCGGTGCGGGCGGCGGCGCGCGAGCTGTACGAGGAGGTGGGGCTGGGCGCGGGCGACGCCGCGCTGCTGGGGTGCTGGGCGCTCGAGCAGGTTCACCCGTATTTCATCGCGGAGATCGATTGCATCGTGCTTTCGCCGCGCTTCGCGGCGGAGGTTCGCCCGGACTGGACGCCCCGGTTGAACGATGAGCACTCGGCGTACCGCTGGACGGCGCGGGATGAGGACTACATGTGGCCCGGGCAGAAGCGGGCGCTGGAAGAAGTCCGGCACGAGATCGTGTCGCCCAGTTCGCTGGCGCGCGATCGGCTCCGCGTGGTGATGTGATTTGGGTTGGCTTTGAACCGCAGAGACAGGGAGGCATGGACGCACGAAGGCACGGAGACGGCACAGAAGAGACGTGCTGATTGAAGAAGGACAAGCACAACCCTTCTTCTTCTTCTTCTTCATCTTCTGTGCTCCCTCTGCGTTTCTGCGTCTCTGTGGTTCTCTTTATGAACTCGATCGGCGGGCGAAGAAGTCGCGTAGGATCGTTGCCGCCGCGAGGGCGTCGCGTTTTTCTTTTTTCTGCTTGTGGGTCAGGCCGCTTCCGGCGAGTTGCCACTCGGCGTCGGCGCTGGTGAGGCGTTCGTCCTGGTAGTGAACGGGCAGGTTCAGGGCGGTGGCGATGCGGTCGCCCAGCGCCCGGCACTTCTTCGCCGCCGGGCCTTCGCTGTCGTCGTCCATGTTGAGCGGGAGGCCGATGACGAGCGCATCCGGCGCGTGCTTCACGGCGGCGGCGCGCAGCGCTTCGATCAGCCGCGCTTCCTGTGCCGCGGGGATCGCCAGCACCTCCAGCGGCGTGACGAGCGCGAACTCCTCCTCGCCAACCGCGAGGCCGGTGCGCTGGTCGCCGAGATCGATGCTCAGGAATTTCAAGACAGTTCACCACAGAGGGCGCAGAGATCACAGATCAGAGAACAAGAGTGTGAAGAACAGAAGATTGGAAGGGGGCGAGCGGACGAGCGGCAGCGTGAACATCAAGTAGTGGGGTCGCAACACAATCAAAATAAGCCCAAGGAATCGAAGACGCCATCACTCAATCGCAATCTCTACCTCTTCTTCCCTCAGTGCTCTCTGTGTGCTCTGTGGTAAACCTCTTCAACTCACGCTGACGAGATGCTCGCCCGTGCCGGTCAGTGGGTGATCGGCGCGGTGCAAGCCGCCCGGCACGCCGGTGATCACGCGTTCTCCCGGCAGCGGGTTGAAGCGCGAGCCGGGCATGGCGACTTTCTTGTTGATCGCCGCCTTCGGCACGCTGACGGAGATGACCATCAGCACGCCGGCGAGGGCGGCGTTCATCAGCAGCATCTGCCACCACGCCGTCCAGCCGAGGTAGATCATCACGCTCGTCGCGACGACGGCGGCGAGCGACAGCGGGATCAGCGCCTGCCAGCACAGACGCATCACCTGATCGTAGCGGATGCGGGGCAGGGTCCAGCGGATCAGCATCATGAAGCAGATGGAGAGCACGACTTTCGTGAACAGCACGACGAACTTCACGATGGCGGCGAGCAGGCCCGTCGCTTCCGGGCTGGTGAGCGCCACGCCCGGCAGGTGGTAGCCGCCCAGGAACAGCACGATGAAGAACGCGGAGCCGGTGATCATGTGCGCGTACTCGCCCAGGAAGAAGAGCGCGAAGCGCATCGCGGAGTATTCGGTGTGGTACCCGCCGACGAGTTCCTGCTCCGCTTCCGCGTTGTCGAACGGCGCGCGGTTCGCTTCGGCGAGGACGCAGGTGTAGAAGAGGATCGCGATGACGGGGTGCGCGATGACGTACCACAGCCCGTTCGCCTGATTCTCAACGATCACGCCCGGATGCACGCTGCCCGCGGTGAGGAGCATGACGAGGATCGTGAGGCCCATCGGGATTTCGTAGGAGATCATGCCTGCGCTGGCGCGGAGCCCGCCGAGGAAGGAGTACTTGTTGTTGCTGGCCCACCCGCCGAGGGTCACGCCGTAGATGCCCATGGCGGCGACGGCGAGGAGGTAGATGAACCCGATGTTCAGGTCCGCGGCGGCGACCATCACGCGCCCGCCCTCGACGAACAGCCGCTCGCCCAGTGCGATGTCGCCGACATCGAGGAACCCGCCCCAAGGGATCACCGCCCAGCCGATCATCGCGGGAATCACGGCCGCCATCGGCGCGATCGTGAACAGAATCTTGTCCGCGCCGCGGGGCGTGTAGTCCTCTTTCAAGACGAACTTCAAGCCGTCGGCGAGTGATTGGCCGAGTCCCCAGAACCCGAAGCCGCGGAAGAGTTTCTGCAGGATCGGCAGCCCGAGATCAAAGCCGACGCGGTTCGGGCCCAGCCGGTCCTGGATATACGCGGAGATCTTGCGCTCGAAGTAGATGAGCAGCGGGATCGTGCCGAGGATCGCGTGGATGACGATCAGCACCATGACGATGCTGACAAAGGTCTGGGCGGAGAGGGGGAAGATCAGGTCGAGCATGGGGGGATTGTAAGGGAAGCCAATGCATGCGGCTGGGGCCGCACCGTCATCCTCCCCATGTCGGAGTCCTCTTCTTGAAGAGAGGCGCGCTATCCTGCAGGCTTTCTTCAATTCGCCTTGAAAACTTCGCGGCTCTGGAGCATATTGAATGCGATCGAGCAAGTCGGAGGAGTCAAAGCATGATCTCGAATGTGTTACGGCGAGCGGGCGGTCTTGCCACGTTGTTGCTGGCGACCCAAGCGATCGCCCAGCCGCAGTCCGCGTCGCTGGTCAGTAGCACGTATTTGACGACGGCGACGACCGGCGTGATGGCGATCTCCCCGCCGCAATTCACGATCGAGGCTTCGTTCCGGCCCGACGGGCCGGGGTACGGGGGCTCTTCGAACGGGGCCATCATCGTCGCGAAGCCGCGCCCGGGCTCGACGGGTTCATTCCTTCAGTCGTGGTACCTGCTGTGGAATCCGACGACGAGACGGGTCGAGAGCGGGCTCGCGCACGTCTTCGGGTCGAGCGGCCTGAATCTGAGTTCGCAGAGGCTGGTCGAGGTGGGCGAGACGGCGCACGCGGCGTTCACGTTCGACGGCGTGACCGCGCGTTTGTATCTCAACGGCGTGCTTGAGAGTTCCATTATCGCAGGGTCATCCGCGGTGTATTACAACGCGAACGAGCCGGTCCTCATCGGCGCCGGGAACTTCGGCGCGGGCTTCACCCGCCGCTGGCAGGGACTCATCGACGATGTCCGAGTCTGGAGCGTGGCGCGCACGGCGGGAGAGATCGCTCAGAACGCCGGGTGCCAGTTGTCCGGCCCACAAGCGGGCTTGCTCGCGAACTGGGTGTTCGACGGCATGACGACAACCGACATGACCGGGAACGGGCGCGACGCGTCGTTCGTCGGCGCGCCGGCGTTTGGTGTGCCGACCGCGGATGTCGGGCCGATGTTCTCCGGGCCGGTCAATGCGCCGGATGTGTGCCCGGGCGGCACACTCGCGTTCGCCGTCGCTGCATCCGGGACCGCGTCCAGCTACAGCTGGCGAAAGAACGGCGTGCCGATCGACACGATGGCGAATCCTTCAGCCGCGACCCCGACGCTGACCATCACCGTCGCGCAGGTTGGTGACACGGGGATGTACGACTGCACGGCGACGAACCAGTGTGGCACGCGGGCCAGCAGGGCCGTTTCGGCGTTTGTCGGTCGCCGCGGCGATGTCAACGGCGATCTGGCGGTCACGCTTGCTGACATCGCGGCGCTTGTCGGCTCGTGGACGTTGACCGTGCCGCCGGCTGCGCCGGAACTCGATCTTGATGGCTCGGGCACGATCGGGCTGGGAGACATTGCGATCGTTGTCTCAAACTGGAACACGAGTTGCCCGTAACCGCGCTGCGGCGGCGGGCGGCCTGCTGAGGAGCGGGCGTCGGTGCGGCCGGGCGCCGATCCCGTCGTCAAAGGCCCCCTCGCTGGCGCGAGGGGCTCCATCCGGACTTCTCACACCATCCGCCGTGTCGGGTTCATCACGAGGTTGTCGCGACCGAGGATGATCTGGTCCGCGATTTCGAGAACCTCGCTGAAACTCTCCTGGGCTTTCGTGCCGTCGTGCGCGTTCTTCAGGACCTGCCCGCGTTCGAGGTGCTCGACGGTGGGGATCGCGTCGCCGCAGATGACGGTGGTGCGCGTCGGCTCGGCGACGACCAGCCCCGCCAAGCCGGGCGTGACGCCCGGCAGCGGGAAGAGATCCACGCGCGAGCCGCCCGAGCGGACCAGCCGATCGGGCGCGGCTTCGCAGCGGTGCAGCCATGCGATGTCCTGGCGGAGAAGGTCCTCGAGCTGTCGGTCGCTCACTTCGTGGGCGCGTTTCATCGCGTCGATCAGCGGCACGCCGACGCTCTCGCGCTCGGCTTCGCTGACCCACCACGTCGCGCCTTCGAAGAGCGGCAAGCCCCGCCGAACATCCGGGCGGAAACTGGTGAGGAACACGTGCGTGACGTCCTTGGGTTTCAGGTTCGCGCGCTCCGACAGGCGTGCTTCAAGGATCGTCGAGGGCAAGCCCGGATCGACCAGCAGCACCATCGACCCGAGCCGGATGAGGGTGGTTGTCGCGTGCCCGGTGCGCGCGGCGGTGCGCTCGTCCCACAAGGGATGAGCGTCGAGACAGCCGATGCTGATGATGCGGAGGTCCATGAGCGGCTTGGGGCTTGGGGATGGATTCCTGAGCGAGCCGCGCAGTGTAGTGGGGAGCGCTGCGGGCGGCGTGATCGCGGCGTTGGTCAAGCATGATCTCGGCACGGGCGAGTTGATGACATGGAGCCCCCGGCGCGAGCCGGGGGTCGTTGGGTGTGGCTGAGTCGCGCGACCCCCCGCTCGCGCGGGGGGCTCCATCGGGCGCGTGCCTAGCTCAACTCGTGAACCAGCGCCGCGCCGAGATGCTCGTACTCCGCCGCCGAGTTGTAGAGGTGTGCCGAGACGCGGATCAGGCGGTTGGGTGTCATGGGCGGGAAGGGCCACAGCACCACCGGCACCTGCGTGTGGTGCGTGGTTTCCAGCGCGTGCTTGAGGGGGTCGAGGTCGCCGTGCGGGTAGCGCTCGCGGCTGGTCGGGATCGTGAAGGCAGCGATGGAGCCGGTCATCTCGTCCGGCGCGGTGGGGCGCGACTCGATCCCCGCGCGGGCGAGGGTATCCATGATCGCGCGCCGCCCCGTCGTGGCCTTGGCGCGGTTCGAGTGCGTGACTTCATTCCAGCCGCCTTCGGTCATCGCGCCGACCTCTCGGATCGCGTCGCCCACGCACAGCCAAGGCGTGAAATCCTGCGTGCCCGTCCAATCGAATTCGAGCCACAGGCGCGGTCGATCGGTGCGCGGCGAGTTCGCGCCGTGCGAGATGACCGTCGGGCGGATTGCAGATTGACGGTCGCGCCGCACGTGCAGGAACCCCGCGCCCTTCGGCGCGCACAGCCACTTGTGGCAGTTGCCCGTGGTGTACGCCGCCCCGAGCGCGTCGAGATGGATGGGCACCATCCCCGCGGTGTGGGCCGCGTCGACGAGCGTGTCGACGCCGCGGGCGTTCAGCTCGCGCACGAGGCGTTCGATGGGGAAGATGATCGCCGTGGGGCTGGTGATGTGCGAGAGCATCGCCAGCTTCGTTCGCGCCGTGATGCGCGACAGCACAGACGAGATCACTTCATCATCAGAACTCACGGGCATGGGCACGCTCGCCACCACCACCCGCGCACCGGCCCGCTCCGCCACGAAATCCAGCACATTGCGGCAGGCGTTGTACTCGTGATCGGTCGTGAGCAGTTCATCGCCCGGCTTGAAGTCGAGCGAGCGCAGCACGGCGTTCACGCCGAAGGTCGCGTTGGTCACGAACACCAGGTCGCGCGGATCCGCGCCGAGGAATCGGGCCAGCTCGGCGCGCGATTCATCGAGCAGCGACTCGAGCTCGCGCACCATGAAGCGGACGGGCTCGCGTTCCATCCGGGCCTGCAGCTCGCGCTGGCGGTCGAGCACGCGCACCGGGCAGGCGCCGAACGAGCCGTGATTCAGGAACACCACGCCCGGGTCGAGCGACCAGTGCGCGGCACGGTTCGAGCGTTGCGGGAACGTCATCGGCGCGAGTGTAGCGGCGCGGGTCACGGCCCAACGCCCCGCGCTTGACCGAAGCCTCAGGCCATTCCGAGTTCACTGCTCTTTCGTCAATTCTTTCAGGAACGCTTCTTCCGCCCCGCCCACGCGTTTGATGGCGGCTTCCATCTCGTCGATCAACCGGCGGATGGTCTCGCGCCGCTCGGCGCGGTCCTGCTCGGGGAGGCTGGCGACCGCGTTCAACGCGTCCGTCGCCGCGCGAAGCTCGGTGACCGCGCCGGCGTAGGAGCGGGCGGAGTCGTACAGCAGCTCATACTCAAGCTCGCGCTTGTCCGGGCGGTAGAGCAAACGCCACGGCGAGCGGCGCACTTCCAGCAGCGTGTCGCGCAGTTGATCGCTCGACAGTCGCAGGTTCGCCAGCGTGGTCCGCAGGCCCGGCTTCTCCTCGCTGATGAACGATTCGAGTTTGCCCAGCGCCTCCTCGCCCTTCGCGAACGCCTCGCGCCCCTGCTCGAGGAACCCTTTGGCGGAGTCGACCAGCTCGTTGTTGAGCCGGTTCATGAACGCGTCGCCCTTCTCGGTGACGGAGCGCGCGTTCGCGAGCGTGGCTTTGACGTTCTCGCGGTTCTCGTCGAGGTAGCCCTGCGCTGTTTCGAGCGTTTGCTTCACTTGATCGAGCCGCGCCTCCAGGTCTGCGGCGAGCTTCGGCCCCTTCGCCACCATCTCATCGGCGTTCTTCGTGATCGATTCGACCCGGCTCGACCAGCCGTTCTCCTTGGTCCAGTTGGCGCGGACGTCGGAGACCACCGTCTTCACGTCGGGCACGATCGAGTTCTCGACCTCCGCCGAGATCTTTTCGAAGCGGTCGGCGACGCTGCTCGCCTTCGCCATGATGTTCTTGAGTCTCTGCGCTTCCTCATCGCCGTAGCCGGCGGATGCGAGGATCCCCGGCGCCGCGATCCGCCCCTGGATCAACTCGTTGTCTTTCAGCGCCTCGCCCGAGCCGAGCGACGGGAAATTCAGCACGCCCGAGGAGCCGAGCAGCGGCAACTGGAGATACGCGACCGCATCGCGGCGCAGTGTGATGGAATTCTTGATGCCGATGGTGACGATGGCACGCTCGATATCGCCCGCAGGCGACAACTCGTGCTGGACCGTCTTCACCGCGCCGACGTTCAGCCCGCCGATGCGGACCTTCGAGCCGCGCTCCAGCCCCGCCACGCCGTCGGCGAGGGAGAACTCGACGCGGTACGAGCGCTGCCCGATGTACTCGGTCGCGCCGCCCAGCAGGATCACCACGATCACCGTCGCCACGATGGCAGCGAGGACAAGCCCGCCCGCCAGCACATTGTTCCGCGCGCCTCGCATGGGTCGGCAGTACTCCAAGGCCGGGCCGCGTGAACCATGATCCATCGCGATCCGACCGGTGTGATGTCGGCAATGTACGGAATGTCACTCCCGAGGGCCACCGGGATCGGTCCCGCCCGACAGGGGGCCGTGATCCGGCAGGCCTCTTGGGTTGTCCGGGCCACGAGTCGGCGACCGTCTCCGGTGGATCGCGGTGCGACGCATCGGCCGGCGCGAGAATCGATCGCTGCGAGTGCATGGCGTGCGCAAAACGTTCGATAGCTGCACTGCGGAGGCCTCATGGTTCCCAAGCACCGACATCGCATTGCGGCCGTGCTCGTGTGGGCGATCGCGGTCACCGCGGGATTCGCGTGGCACTTGGACTACGCGCGAACGCCGGGTGACACGGGAAACCCGCCCGATGCCTGGCCGGATCATCTCGCGGTCGAGCGCCGTGCCGGTGGGCAGACGCTGCTAGTCGCGCTTCACCCCCGATGCCCGTGCAGCCGGGCGACGCTCGATGCGCTGCGGTGCGTCGACGCGGCCGCCGGTTCCTCCGCCGACATCATCTTCCTCGTCAGCGAGCCCGAAGCGCCATCCGCCGAGTGGGCTGTCGATCGAGCCTCGCTCGGTCTCTCTGACGATTTCTCCGGCGCGCGGGTGGTCCGTGATCGCGGCGGCGCGCTGTCGGCACGGTTCGGACTCCGCACCTCGGGACACGTGCTCGCGTACGACGCCGACGGGCGTCTGTGGTTCAGCGGCGGCGTGACGCCCCTGCGCGGCGAAGCCGGCCCGTGTTTCGGACGGGATCGGTTGATCGCCGGTTTCGCATCGCCCTTGGACGCCTCGGCGTTGCCCACCCGAGCGTCGCCCGTCTTTGGTTGCCCTCTGATTTCGCCCAGTAACTGCCCGCTATGCAGGAGCGCTCACCGATGATCCCGAAGGCTCAACCGCAGTCCGCGGAGTGCATCGACTCACGGTCGCGCGAGCTGGTGAGCGAGGAGCTTGGCGTGCTGCGCGTCAAGACCGGGCGCGCGTTCGCCTGGCTCATGATATCGCAGTGGGCCGGCGCGGTCCTGATCACGCTGTTGGTCACGCCGAAGACATGGATCGGCGCCACGAGCGCGGTGCACGCGCACGTCTGGGCCGCGCTGCTGCTCGGCGGGCTGCTGAGCGTGCCGACGGTGATTCTCGCGATCAAGCGCCCGAACGACCGCACGACGCGCTACTCGATCGCCGCCGCGCAGGCGCTCTACTCCGCGATGCTGATCCATCTCACAGGGGGGCGCATCGAAACGCACTTTCATGTGTTCGGCTCGCTCGCGTTCCTCGCGTTCTACCGGGACTTCACGGTGCTGGGGATCGCGACCGCCATCACGGCGCTCGACCACATGATCCGAGGGGTCTTCCTGCCGCAGTCCGTCTTCGGCCTGACGCAGCCGGATCACTTGCGGTGGATGGAGCACACCGCGTGGGTGCTGTTCGAGGATGTGATGCTGGTGGTGTCGATCCGGCATGGCCTGTCGGAGCTGCGCCGCATGGCATCGGATCGGGCGCGGCTTGAGCACGCGCAAGATAAAACAGAACAGTCTGTTCGGGCCCGCACGGGTGAATTGGAGGCGACCGCCGTCGCGCTCCGCAAGAGTCAGGAACTCGCGCACAGCGCCCTGAAGATCGCGCGCGCCAGCAGCGCCGCGAAGACCACGTTCCTGACCAACATGAGCCACGAGTTCCGGACTCCCCTTGTGTCGATCCTTGGGTTCTCTGATCTGATGTTGAATCCGGATCTCACGGAAGACGAGCGGATGGAGTTCATCCGCTCGATCCGGCGCAACGGCACTCACCTGCACTCGCTCGTGAACGACATTCTTGATGTCGCCGCCATCGAAGCCGGCACGCTGAAAGTCGATGCGGTCGCCTGCGATCCCGCCGAGCTCGCGCACGAAGTGCGGTCGCAGCTGCGCATTCAGGCTGAATCCAAGGGTCTCGAACTGCAGGTCGAAGTGCGGGGCAAGCTCCCCTGGCTCAAGAGCGACCCGCTGCGTCTCAAGCAGATTCTGTTGAATCTGGCCGGGAACGCCATCAAGTTTACGGACGAAGGAACGATCAAGATGATCCTCTCCGCCGAGCGTGCCCCCGGCGATCCCCACGCGCCACCCCGCGCGGTGCTGCGGGTCGACGTCATCGACACCGGGATTGGATTCGACTCGGAGCAAGCCGCGAAGCTGTTCGTGCAGTTCTCGCAGATCGACGACTCAATGAGCCGGCGGGCGGGCGGCACCGGCTTGGGGCTCAGCATTTCCCGCCAGCTTGCCAGGAAGATGGGCGGCGACGTCACCGCGAACAGCCGCCCCGGCGGGGGGAGCACGTTCACCCTGACGCTGACGGCGGAACTCGCCGACCCGACCACCGCGCACGACACCCCGATCGGCGTCCCGGCCCACGAACTCGGCGGGCGAATCCTGCTTGTCGAAGACGGCCCGGACAACCAACGCCTGCTCGCGTTCATCCTTCGTCGGTGGGGCGCTGACGTCGAGGTCGCCGACAACGGCGTGCGCGGCATCGAAGCCGTCGAACGCGCCGAGGCGGAAGGCAGTTTCTTCGATCTCATTCTCATGGACATGCAGATGCCCGAGATGAACGGCTACGACGCGACCAGGGAACTGCGCCGGCTCGGCTATGTGCGGCCGATCGTGGCCGTCACCGCTCATGCCATGACGGGGGATCGCGAGAAGTGCCTCGCCGCCGGATGCAATGAGTATCTCGCGAAGCCCGTTGACCAGCGCGACCTGCGGTCGGTGTGCCTCCGGTATCTGCCGCTGAAGCAGCACACCGCGCGGGCCGCCGCCTGAAGTTCTCCGGCGCCGTTACATCAGCGCCTTCGAGCGCGTCGTCACCACCGACGGGTGTCCGAGCGTCATGTCCACCATGTTGACCGGGCCGCCCAGCAGGTCTTCCTGATAATTGCTGCTTTCTTTGCGGCGCGTGATGGGCCCGTCCGCATCGCCGCGCAGGAACTGCCGGATGAGTTGCTGCTCCTCGTCGAGTTGCCGGGCTTCTTCGATGGGGAGTTTGCGGAGCTGGTCGAACCATTCGCGCGAATCGACCTTCAGCATACGCCCCTTGTCGAGCATCGCCATCCGGTCGGCGATGGTGAACGCGGAGTCCATCTCGTGCGTGACGACCACGCTCGTGACGCCGAGCTTCTTCGAGAGATCGACGATCAGCCGGTCGATCTCCGCGCTCGTCACCGGGTCGAGCCCCGCGGACGGTTCGTCGTAAAAGAGGATGCGCGGGTCGAGCGCCAGCGCCCGCGCCAGCCCGGCCCGCTTCTTCATGCCGCCCGAGATCTGCGCCGGGTACTTGTCCGCGTGCTCGCGCAGCCCCACGAGTTCGAGCTTGATCTTCACCTGGATCTCGATGATCTCGGGCGACAGGTCCGTGTGCTCCTGCAGCGGCAGGGCGACGTTCTCCGCCACGGTCATCGAATTGAAGAGCGCCCCGGACTGGAACAGGATGCCGAACTTCTTGCGGATGTCGTTGAGCTGTTTCTCGCTGGCGCGCGACACGTTCTGCCCGAAAATCTCGACGTCTCCCTCCTCCGGTTGGAAGGACCCGATCATCGTCCGCAGGAACGTGCTCTTCCCGCACCCCGACCCGCCCATGATGACCATCGTCTCGCCGGGGAATACGTCCAAGGTCAACCCGTCGAGCACCCGGCGCCCGTCAAAGATCTTCGCCAGGTTCTTTACGCGGATCACGGGGTCGGCCACAGCGGTGCTCGCTCCATCTTGACATCGGCGAGACGAATCAACACCGCGAGTCTATCCGCACCCATCGCTGACACACGGGCCGCCGGCATTGCAATCGCTTGCAGGCGGCCGCCACAAAAACAACAAAGACGGTCGACCTTGAGTGGCCAGACCGTCTGGAGGGGAGAAAGAATCGGGTGACGTCGGGGCGCGAGGCCCCGAAGAAAATTCGGATATCTGGCTGGAATTATCACGGCGCTTTGCGTCCCTGGCAAGCGCCGCGTGCCGCGCCCGGCGGAGGAGAATACGCCGCCCGCGATCTCCAGGTTCCCCAGTTTAAGCCGGTTATGCGATAGGGCGGCGTATTGGAATGATTCGCGGGTCATCCACACTTCCGAACCGCCGATCGGGCCTCGCTACAATCCCAACCCATATGCCCACCACCCCAGCCGACTGTAAATGCACCCAGACCCACGAGTGGATCCGCATCCAGGGCGATATCGCCACTCTGGGGATCACCAAGTTCGCCGTCAACGAACTGACGGACGTGACCTACGCGCAGATGAAGCCGGTGGGCACGGCGGTCAAGGCGGGCGATCCGGTGGCGGAGGTCGAGTCCGTGAAGGCGACCAGCGACGTGTACGCCCCAATCGCCGGGCAGATCATCGAGATCAACACCAAGCTCGAAGGTGACCCCGCGCTGGTGAACTCCTCGCCCTACGCCGACGGGTGGCTGGTGAAGATCAAGGTGAGCGACCAGGCCGGGCTCGCGGCGATGATGGACGCGGCGGCGTATGACGCGAAGTACCCGGCGTGAAGCATCGCGTCCGGCGATCCTGAACGAGGCGCGCCGCGTAGCCGAGCGCGTTCAATCTGAGAAACGGATTGGTGCGTCGGCCGTATCTGAGCATGCGAGCACGCGGCGATGTGTCCTATTCGTCCCATACTGAGCCGTTCCGAGCGTCGTCGGCCTACCATGCCCCCTTCATGATCCGCTGCCGCGATGTCCGCAAGTCCTACCCCGCCGCCGAGCGGCCTGTCGCCGCGCTGACGGGCGTGGACTTGTCCATCGACGAACCCGGCTTCTACGCGATCATGGGCGCCAGCGGCTCGGGCAAGAGCACGCTCCTTCATCTCCTCGCGGCCCTCGACGTGCCCGACTCGGGCGAGGTCGAGATCGCCGGGCGCCGCATCGACCGGCTCAGCGAGAAAGAACTCACGCTTTTTCGTCGGCACGAGGTCGGCATCGTCTTCCAGCAGTTCAACCTCATCCCCACGCTCAGCGCGAGCGACAACATCGAACTGCCGGGCCGGCTCGCTGGCACGCCCGACGCGGAACTCGCGTCGCGCAGCCGCGAGCTGATGGAGCGGCTGGGCATCGGGCCGCGCGCGACCCACCGCCCGGACGCGCTCTCGGGGGGCGAGCAGCAGCGCGTCGCGATCGCCCGCGCGCTCCTCTTCAAACCCCGCGTGCTCCTCGCCGACGAGCCCACCGGCAATCTCGACTCGCGCTCCGCCGAAACGCTGTGGACCCTTCTCGCCGAGATCGCGCGGGAGAACGGCATGACCATCGTGATGGTCACGCACGAGCCGGCGGCGGCGGCGCACTGCCGGCGCGCTTTCGTGCTGCACGACGGGCGCATCACCGGCTCATTCACCACGGAGGGACTGGATGCTGGCGCTGTGGCGCTTGAGTACCAGCGCGCTGGCCGCCCGGCGTAAGCGCACGGTGCTGATCGTCGCCGCCGTCGCGCTCGCGACCGCCCTGATCACCGTTGTCGCGGTGATGATGGGGTCGCTGAACGACGGGCTGCGCCGGCAGGTCGCCGCCACGCTGGGCAACGCGGACCTGCGCGTGAAGCACGCCGCCGGCGCGCCCTTCGACCCCGCGGTCCTGGCGCGCGTGGAGGCGCTGCCGGGCGTGGCGCTCGCCGCCCCGCGCGCGGTCGGCGCGGTCGCGCTCTCCAACCCGCTGAAGGGGGTGTCCGTCACCGTCGAAGCCTACGGCGGGGACCCGGCACGGGAAGCCGCGCTCGTCGAGCCGCGCTACAGCGAAGGGCGCGAGCCCCGCGCCGCGCGCGAGATCGTTCTCGACCCGCAGTCGGCGAGCAAGCTCGAAGCCGTCGTCGGCACGGAACTGATGGCAAAGGCGCCGACGAAAGACGGCGAACCCGCCGCGGTCGAGCGCCCCGTCACCGTCGTCGGCGTCCTCTTCCCCGATCCCATCAAGATCCGCGGCAAGCCCAACGCTTCGCTGACGATGGACGGCCTCGCGGCCCTCATCGGCGAGACCCCGCCACTGCAGGAAATCCGCGTGCAGCTCGGAGAGTCGGTCGACCCCGAGGCCGCCGCGCGGGACTTCGAGCGCGAGCTGCCCGCCGATCTCATGGTCCTGCAGACGGCGCGCGTGACCAGCGGCATCGACGTCAACATCCGCGCCAACACCATGATCTTCTCGCTCGTCACCACTCTCGCGTACATCGCGTCGGGGTTCATCATCCTGACGGGGCTGACGACGAACCTGCTCGAGCAGCAGCGCGAGCTCGCCATCCTCCGGGCCGTGGGCGGCACGCGCGCCCAGCTCGCGCTTATGCAGCTCATCACGGGCGGCGTGATCGGCGCGCTCGGCGCGATGGTCGGCGTGCCTCTCGGCATGGCCCTCGCCGAACTCATCTTCACCCTCGTGCCGGACCAGGTCCCCCGCGCCGAGCGCGTGCCGTGGGAATCGCTCCTCGCGTCGGGCGGCGGGGCGATCCTCTCTGGGTTGCTCGGCGCGCTGATGCCCGCGCTCGAAGCGTCGCGCGTCAGCCCTCTGCGCTCGCTCGGCGCCCGCGCTCGCGTCGCCAGCGCCCGCGGCATCATCATCACGGGTCTCATCGGCGCCGCGTTCATCGCCCTCGACCTCTTCATCATCAGCGTGCCCACCGACCCGAGCGTCGTCTTCTGGACGCACATCACGCTGGGCGTGCCGCTGACGTTTCTGGGCTATTTTCTGCTGGGCGTGCCGCTGGTGGTGGCGCTGGCTCGCGTGATCGCGCCGGTGTTGTCGCTGGTGTTGCGCCTGCCGCGCGGCATGCTCTCGGGCGCCGTCCGCGCCACGCCCTATCGGCACGGCTTCACCGCAGGCGCGCTGATGGTCGGGCTGGCGATGATGACCACCATCTGGACCAACGGCAACGCGGTCCTGCGCGACTGGCTCGGCGCGATTCAGTTCCCCGACGCGTTCGTCCACGCCTGGTTCGGCCTGAACGAGAACGCGCAGAAGAAACTCGCCGCACTCCCGTTTGTCACCGACACCTGCGCGACGACGCTCTACAAGATCGACACCAAAGCATTCGGCCTCGAAGAGGTCCGCAACCCGCCCAGCTTCTTCATCGCGTTTGAGCCGGAATCATTTTTCCGCATGGTCAAGCTGCACTGGGAAGCGGGCGACCCCGCGTACGCGCAGCGCCGCATCAAGGAAGGCGGGGCGGCGATTGTCGCGAAAGAGTTCCTCGCGACCCGGCGCGGCTTCAAGATCGGCGACACGCTCAGCGTGACCACCCGGGGCACGGCGCACACCTTCGAGATCGTCGGCGCGGTTTCATCGCCCGGGCTTGATGTCGTCGGCGCGTACATGGATATCGGGCGCGACTACAACGAGCAGGCGGTGTGGTCCATCTTCGGCTCGCGCGACGACCTCAAGAAGGTCTTCGGCTCGGACGCGATCCACCTGATCCAGTTCTCCATGATCCCCGGGATCAGCGACCTTGAAGCAACCACGAAGATCAAGAAAGCGCTCGGGCTGCCCACGCTGACGGTCGGCACCGGGCGCTTCGTGAAGAACGAGATCGAGACGATGGCGCTCGCGGGAATGTCCGCCGCGAGTGCCATCGCGATCGGCGCGATGCTCATCGGCTCGCTGGGCGTGGCGGGCGTGATTCTGGCGGCGATCGACGCCCGCCGGCACGAGTTCGGCGTGCTCCGCGCCATCGGCGCGCCGCCCGGTTTGCTCGCGCGCCTGCTCATCAGCGAGACGCTCATCATGGCGCTCGCCGCGAGTGTTCTTGGCACCGCGCTGGGGTTGCACGGCTCGGCCGCCGCCATGCGGATGTGGGAATTGCTCGCGGGACTGAAAGTGAGCCTCCGCCCGCCACTGCTGCCGATCGGCGCGGGCTGGGCGCTGCTCATCGGCGTGACGCTGATCGTGGTGACGCCCATGATCCTGCGCGTGTCGCGCACGAAGCCGAGAGAACTCCTCGCTAGCACCCGCGGATAGCAAGAAGAACGAGACGCGAAGCGTGAGCGAGCGTATGGGCACAGTCGCTCGCCAACTGTGCTCAAAAAGAGAAAAACGCGCCACACTTCTGCGGCGCGTCGAAGATTCTCAAATACGAAGAACGGATTCTCACCCGCGGCGCATCAGCACATCGCGGATCTCGGTGAGCAGCTCCTCTTCGCGCGTCGGCTTCGGCGGCGCGGGCGGCGCCGGCGGCGGCTCGCTGGCGCGCTTCATTTGGTTCACGACCTTCACCAGCATGAACACCGCGAACGCCACGATGATGAAGTTGATCAGTGTGTTGATGAACGCGCCGTACTTGATGAAGACGCCGCCCTTGCCTTCAGCGTCCGCTTCCTGCAGCGTCAGCATCAGCTTGGAAAAATCCACCTTGCCGAGGGCCATGCCGATCGGCGGCATGATGATGTCGTTGACCAGCGAGCCGACGATCGGACCAAACGCCCCGCCGATGATGATGCCGACCGCCATATCGAAGACGTTGCCTTTGACGGCGAACTCTTTGAATTCTTTCAGCAGACCCATAGCCAGCTTCTCCTGTCGTCGGCGCACGTTCCGGCGGGCGTGGCTTACGCAGCGACGCGCGCCGAAACCGGGGGGAACCCCGACACAGCGGCAGGCTAACCGAACCCCCGCGCCGCGTCACACAAAGCGTTGCCACAAACGCGCAATACGCCCTAAAATGGGTAGTCATATTCGATGTTGAAAAAATAGTCGGGCGATCCAAGTCGCCTGCTGGTGCGGAAACGCTCTACGATTGTTCGATGACTGGTGGCATGGAACGACCGCCGCACCAGTTCCGGGTTCACGCTATCCCACGCGAACAGCCGCGACGCTCCAAAATGCCCGGCTTCACACTCATTGAAGTGGTGGTCGTTGTGGCGGTCTTGGCGGCGCTGGTCGGGCTGCTGATGCCGGCGCTGGCGCGGGCGCGGGCCGGGGCGGCTGATATGCAGTGCGCGAACAACGCCCGGCAGATCGGGATCGTCTTTTGGGCGTACGCGAACGAGAACGATGCGGTCAGCCCGGCGATCGGGCAGCCGTACATCGTCGCGCCCAATTGGCGGTACATCGTGAGCCTGGCGCACGAGGGGGAGGGGCAAACGCGCGGGCGCATTCGGCCCGGCAACTATGTATTGATCTGTCCGAACTCGAAACGCGCGATGGGCGACGGAACCGTCAACTCCTACGCGATGAATGCGACCGGGCTGGCGGGGCTGGCGGCAGGGGCGCTCCACCCCGGTTCGCGGCCAGACCGTGGCGACTACAACAACGCGCAGCGCCCTGCGTTCGTCCGCATGAGCCAGATCAGCCGGGCCAACGTCCTGCCGATGGTCAGCGAGGCGGCCCAGCGCCTCGACGCCCCGATCTACCCTGACGTCGGCCGCCTGCCGATCGCCTACGCCGAGGTTGACTATCGGCAGCCGGCGCACCGGGCCGAGCGGATGGGCCGCTTCCATCGCAACAACACCGAGTTCACCTTCGTCGCGTATGACGGCGGCGCGGGGTCGCACGCGGAGATCCCGGATGAGTGGCAGACGCCGCTGCCGTGAACGCGCACCCGAGCGATGCGTCACGTCGCCCGCCCTCCGGTCAGCGGCCCAGTAACGGATTCTTCGCACGGTGCGCACGGACATCTGCATGAGACGCATCACCTGAGCAACCGCCCGTGCCAACTTCAGAAAGCCGAGCGCCGCACCGCCGCAAAGGCATGGCTGGCGACACTCTCGCCCGCCGACCGGGTGGCTCGATCGCGCGCCCTGTGTGATCGGTTGCTCGCTTGGCCCGAGTTTCAAGCGGCCAGGGTGTTGATGTCGTTTCTGCCCATGCCGAGCGAGCCGGATGTCACGCTGATTCACGCCGCGGTTCTGTCGGCGGGGAAGCGCGTGGGTGCGCCGCGGACGGACTGGGACTCGGGGTCGCTGGTTGCGGTGGAGATCACCGCGCCGACGCCGGTGGCGATGATTCCGAACCGGGGCGTCAACGAGCCCGCCGATGGCGCGCTGATTGAACTCGGCGCGATTGACGTGATGCTCGTGCCGGGGCTGGCGTTCGATGAGAGTGGGGGGCGGCTGGGGCGCGGGGCGGGGTTCTATGACCGCTTCATCGGCCGGTGGCGGGCGGCCCGGCTGGGCGTGCCCGGCTCGTGCGCGATCGGTGTCGCATTTGAAGGGCAAATCGGGGGCGTTGTGCCGATGGAAGAAGGGGACACGCGGCTCGACGCTCTGGCGACGGAGTCGCGGCTTATCATCGTGACCTCTCCGAATTGAGTCGGTTTTCCCCCTCCCAGACATGTTCCGACCCGAGCGCCGCGACGGAGCGCGCCGCCCGGCCGGGTTCAACCGAAAGCGAAAGACATCACATGACGCTTCCTTCTCAGATGCCCCGCAGTTCCCGAGTCGTCGCAGCCAAGTCGCCCCGCAGCCGGAACGGGAAGATCGGGCTGGTGGCGCTGTGGGTCGTCGTCGCCGCTGGTTTGGGCGCGACGGTGTGGGCCATGTTCCTGCGCGACGGCTCGAAGCCGGGCGGCACGAGCGCATCCGTCGAGCCAACCAGCCTGAAGTCTCCGGCGCCGGAGAAGAAGCCCGCGCCGACGACGGCTGCGAATTCCAACAACCCGATGCGTTCGCCCGTCACCACGCCGCAGACCATCCCGGTGTCGAACACTCCCACGCTGACGATGGGTGAAAAGCCGGGCGTGTCGCCGAGCACCACGGCCGGTCTGCCGACGGTCCATGGCACGATGGCACCGCCCACCGGGGTTGAGACGCCGCTGACGCGCCCGAGCGCCACGCCGAACACTTCAACCCCCGCCCCCGGCGCATCACCCGCGCCGACCAAGCCCGCGCCCGGCACCGGCGCCGCCGCCAACCCCGGCGGCGGCATGGAGGGCAGCAACACAATTACCGATCCGCAGTCGATGCCGTCGTCGGGACGCGCCGCCGCCGTTGAGCGGATGGTGACGATCGCGGAGTCCGAACTCGCGTCGGGCAAGATGGTCGAAGCCCGCGCGACGTTCAACCGCGCGCTGCACCACCCCGAAGCCGGGCGTGCTGATCAGGAGATGATCCGCGGCAAGATGTCGCAGATCAGCGACTCGCTGACGTTCTCGACGGTCGCCACGCCGGGCGATGCGACGAGCGAGATGTACGCGATCGAGCCGGGCGATTCGCTGGTGCGCATCTCGCGCAGCAAGGACCTGGGCGTTGACTGGCGCTTCATCCAGCGCGTGAACAAGATGAGTGATCCCGGCAAGCTGCGCGTGGGGCAGAAGTTGAAGCTCGTGCGCGGCCCGTTCCACGCCGTCGTGCACAAGAACGACTACCGGCTCGACCTCTACTCTGACGCGAAGGACCCCGAGGGCAACCGCCTGTTTATTAAGTCGTTCCGTGTGGGGCTGGGCGAGTTGAACAGCACGCCCGTCGGCGCGTTCCTCGTCCGCGAGGGCAGCAAGCTCATCAACCCGCACTGGGTGAACCCGCGCACGGGCGAGAAGTTCGACGCGAACGACCCGAAGAACCCCATCGGCGAGCGCTGGATCGGCCTCGTCGGCACCGAGCCCGACACCGAGAAGCTCACCGGCTATGGCATCCACGGCACGGTCGAGCCCGAGTCGATCGGTCAGCAGAAGAGCATGGGCTGCGTCCGCATGGCCGAGGGCGATGTGGAGATGATCTACGAACTGCTGACGGAGCGGAAGAGCACCGTGCTGATCGTGCCATAACGAACGATTGCTCGGAGAGAGCACGAAGCGAGCAGAGGGAACTTTGTCCAGACGCTCGGTGTTGAGCCGGGTGTTTTTCATTTCATGGTCCGGCGATCTGCGGGATCCGATCGGCGCTCGCCGTACCACATGCCCAGCGCTTCGCGGGATTGAATCGCCCCTCGGCCACGACGGATGATCCCGAGAGACGACATGAGCAGTTCAAAGGGTGAGTAGGCCCGAAGTTTCCGCCCGGACGTCAGCACGCTCTCCCTGAGCGTGATGAAGCGCCCCTGCCGCTTCAAAGCGCCGGCGAAGGCGATCTCCTCCGCGGCGAAGAGCGATTCGTCCCATCCGCCGACCGCCTCGAATGTGCGGCGGTGACAGAACACGAAGCACCCGCCGCAGAGCCGCAGCGCGCGGAAAGTCGCGTTCAAACACGGCAGGAGCAACCGCGCATAGAACGGCACCGGCTCATCGAACCGCGGTGAAGCGCCGCCCCCGACGTGGCCGTGTTCCAGCGCGTTGAGCGCCGCGCGCAGCACTTTCTCATTGATCGCGGTGTCCGCGTCCACGAAGACCAATATCTGGCCCGTACCGACGCGGGCCGCGGCGTTCCGCGCTGCGGCGATCTGGCGGCGCTCGATGCCGATGACGCGCGCCCCGTGCTCCCGTGCCACGCGCGCGGTGGCATCGGTCGACGCGTCGTCCGCAACCACGATCTCGTAGTCCACGCCGAGCGGTCGGGCGCTCGCGTGGATCGCGTCGATCGTGCGGGGCAGCGATGCCTCTTCGTTGTGCGCCGGGATGGCGAACGAGATGCGCATGGCGATTCACGACTGAGGTGGCTCGTGGGCGGGAACGTGTCGGAGGTATTCGTGCCCCGGGCAGCGCGAGTTCCGGGGAATTAACAGCGGCTACCGTTCCAGAGGCTCCAGCGCCAGCGCGCTCATCATCTCAATCCCCACCGGCAGCGCGTCGTCGTTGAAATCAAACTCGGGCGTGTGCAGCCCCGGCGTGCTTGATGCCCCCGCCGGCTTCAAACCGAGGAAGAAGAAACACGCTTTCGCGTGCTCGCCGTAGTAGGAGAAGTCCTCGCCGCCCATTGTTGCGTGGTCGCGTTCGAGCACGCGGTCGGCGGGGAGCGTGCGCCGCGCGATCGCGCGGAAGCGGTCGGTCGCCGCCGGTTCGTTCTCCGTGACCGGGTAGCCCCGGTGCCACACGATCTCGGCCCGCGCGCCGAGCGCTTCGGCGGTGTGCGAGACGATCCGCTTGAACTCCTGCTCCGCGAGCGTGCGCGTGGCGTGCTTCAGCGTGCGCAGCGTTCCGATGAAGTGGGCGGTGTCGCTGATGATATTGTTGGCGCTGTTCCCGGCGTGCAGCGACGCGACGGTGATCACCACGCTGTCCGCCGGTGAGACGCGGCGCGACGCGATCGTCTGCAGCGCCGTGATGATGTGCGCCGCGGCCACCACGGGGTCGATGCAGTTGTGCGGATAGGCGGCGTGCCCGCCCTTGCCGTGGATCGTGACGTGGTAGTCGTCGGTGGACGCGAGCAGCGGGCCGGTGCGGGTGGCGACGCAGCCGACGGGAAGATCGGGCCAGCCGTGCAGGCCGTAGATGTGATCGACCGGGCCGATGCCGAAGTGCGTGCCGCTGAGCGCGCCGTCCTTGCACATCAGGTCGCCGCCGGCGCCGCCCTCTTCGGCGGGCTGGAAGACGAGGATGGAGTTGTTCGGGCGCTGCGGCGCTCGGCTGATCGCCGAAGCGGCGCCGAGCAGGATCGCGGTGTGCCCGTCGTGCCCGCAGGCGTGCATGACTCCGGGGTTCTTCGACGAGTGGGCCGCGCCGGTGTTCTCGGTGATGGGCAGCGCGTCCATGTCGGCGCGGAGCGCGACGGTCGGGGAGCGCTTCGGGTCGCCGGTCGCGGGGATGAAGCCCAGCACGCCGGTGCCGTTCGCTAAGCCCGCTTTGAATTTCACGCCCAGCACGCTGAGTTCGCGCTGCACCAGTTCGCTGGTCTGTTTCTCCTCGAATGACAGCTCGGGGTTCCCGTGCAGTTCGCGCCGGATGGCGGTGACTTTCGAGAGGTCAGCGCCGGCGGAAATCCGGCTCGGAGCAACAACAGCGGGCGCGGTGGGCATCGAGAGATTGTAGTTCACACACGCGCGCCGCAACTTGGAGCGTGGTGCTCGGGTGGCATGGGCACGGTTCCTCCGTCCCCGCGCCGTCCGCTCCCGATGAATGCGGCACGGGTGGCAAAGCGCCACCCATGCCACCCATTTTCGATTACCACCCGTACCCCTTATCGCTGACGCTCGTCCGCCACACGCTGAGCGAGATGTTGCGGATGCGCGCGCCGGGGTAGCTGCATGCGACGCGGTCGTGGAGCTTCTCGCGCGCTTCGCCGCGGGCGGCGGAGTAGCTGGCGGCCCGCACCGTGCCGCTGATCGACACGCAGCGCCGTCGCCCGCACGAGTCGCGGATCCACGCGCTGCCCTTGAATTCGTACGTCGGCAGGCACTCGTCATCGCACACGCCGTGCCCCACCTCGTGCGTCGCGCCGACATGCCCGCGCGGCTCGCCGCCGCCGAGGTGCAGCCCGAGACTGAACGTGCCGCCGCTGTCCCGCGAGCCGCCGTAAGCCGGAGCCGCGCAGCAGTTGTGGACGCACCCGCCAAGCAGCGCCGCCGCGATGACGCCCGAGGTGAAGAGGCCCGAGCGGAAGAACGAGGACCGAACGCCGCGACCGCCAAGACCAAAGCCGAACATGTGAACCTCCAATGCGTTCTCCGAGAGAGAACGTTTCCCTCACGACTTTTTGCTGAACCGGGACGTTCCCGGCTCTGTCGTTATGTCATACGCGCATTGGAGGGCGGTTCCACGCACATTCAGCGTGCCGGAATCGCGCCTGAGTTCCCCATGTGTGCAGGGGTTTGGTCTTCGGACGTGTCCTACACAATGGATGTGTAGGACAAATCTCGCCCATGAAGTATCCGTATCAGTAATGACGTCCGCAGCGATTGGTCCTCCGGCCATACGAGAGTGACTTCGCACACCGCTGCGGCGTTTGGAGTGACCACCCATGGAGCCGCGCGCTCTTCGGGTTTCCGCCAAGGGGCGTCGCGAGCGCAGTATGCTGGCGCTCGCCGCCCGGTACACCGCTTCGATCACCCTCGCCAACGAGTGGCTCGACTCCCACCGCACCACGCAGGAGGAGCTTGCAAACATCGTCGGCGCGGACCGCACGGCGCTGAATCGTTATCTGAACGAGCACCCGGACTACAAGCCGTGCGCCACGCGTCCGCAGATGATGAAAATCCTCGAGGGCATCGAGCGCGCCTGCGCTTCGCCATACGACATCGTCGAGCTGCCGCCCGAGGAACTGCCCGCGCGCGGCGAGGGGTGGGAGGACACCGCGCTCTACAACTATCACCTGAAGCTGAACCACGCGCTGCGCCGCTCCGCCGAGCCGGCGGCGATCCCGAATGAAGCGGGCGTGATCGTCAGCATGGCGTGCTGCGGCCCGGTGCGTTACCGGTCGCGGATGTGCGCCAACGCCGCCGTCACGCTCGCCAGCGCGCTCGAGCGTGTCGCGCCCGACGCCGTCAGCGAGCGGGCGCTCCGCGGCACGGCGGACTGGCTCCTCCGCCTCGAGCGCGAGGGGCTGGGCGCGATCGAGTCGTGCGAGAACCCGCTGGTGCGCGACCGGATCATCAACGCCGTCGGCTGCGGACTCGGGCAGATCGGTGCGCTCGTGGGCGATGCAAAGCTCATCGACGCGGGCGGCACGCGCCTGATCGACTCCAGCCGCCGATCAAAGGAAGAAGACGACGGCTTCTGGACCGATACGCTCGCGTTCGTGGAGCGCCTGTTCACGATGGAATCCGAGCACGCGGAGCGCTGGTCGGCCCTCGCCGCGAAAACTGCGAAGAGCAACCCGTCGCCCAGCCTGTGGTCGACTCTGCGGACGCGATCACTCACACTCGTTTTCAATCACTGGAATTCAATCGCGCCTGACCTGCTTGTCACCCGCGAACGAAAGGACCTGTAACCATGCTCACTGCAACCATCCTCGTGAAACAACTGTTCGTTCCAGTCGCGGCGTGGGGACTCTCGCTCGGCACACTCACCGCGCCCGGCGGCGGGGGGATCGAGGGCGTTCGATCTGACTGCGGCGGTGCGGAAGGCGTCCGCGCCGCCGAAGGCGGCGGCGTGCACGGCCGCCGCGCCGATCTCGGTCTGATCCTCGTTGGCAACAAGGACTCGCGCAAGCCCCCGCCGCCGCCGCCGCCGAAGAAGAGTTGACCGCCTTTCCGCCGCGATATATCCCCGTAACCATCAAGATCCGCCGCCGAACTCGCCCAGGGCTCAGCGGCGGATCGTTCGTTCCCGGACGATGTGTTTCGGCAAACACTTTTCTTTCACAGCCTTCACAAATGCACCGCTGGTGCATAAGTACATGTTTGACAGTCGCTTACGGCGGCAAACTCGCTCGGTTCATTCTCGCAGGGGGTTTCACGAGGCGATTCATGCTTGCATCCGGTTAAATACCGGCTATTCTCCTCCTGCATTCACAGGGAAGAGCCGCCCGCGCGGGCGGTCTCAGCACAGGAGGAGTTAGACCGTGAAGAATTGTGTGTTCGCGCGCATTGCTGC
This sequence comes from uncultured Phycisphaeraceae bacterium, assembly GCA_964391865.1. Lineage (GTDB taxonomy): Bacteria > Planctomycetota > Phycisphaerae > Phycisphaerales > UBA1924 > DASZQL01. The sequence goes on along the minus strand of CAYMNQ010000001.1, from coordinate 1,084,404 downwards.
GCTCTGTAGCGTCGCCGGCTTGGCCGGTACCGCTGTGGCTGCCCCCCTCAACCTTCAACTTGAAAATGATCCCGACATCGTCGCCGGGTTCATCGACGTGGTGTACGACGCCGACAGCAACGACCTGTTCGTTGACGGCTTCGCCCTCGAAATCGATGACGATGGCGTCGGTATGGCGCTGCCCATCACCGGCGACGCGCTCTTCACCATCGATGCCAGCATCGACGAGATGGGCGAAGCCAGCATCGGCTCGCTGACCATTACCGGGCTGGTCGCGGGCCTGGGCTTCGGCTCGGGCACGCTGCTGAGCGCTACGCTGATTGACTTCGGGTTCACCGCCACTCGCGGTGGCACGATCCTCGAATTCCTCTGGCAGATCACCGGCGGCGATGCGGCTGGTCTGTACGGCGGCGTTGGTGCTCAGGCCGGCACGATCCTCACCGGCTCCAAGTTCCCCGGTTCCTGGGCCGGCAGCTGGAGCAACCTGGATGACGACGAACCCGGGACCGGCGGCGGGAACGCCGACACCGCTCCGCTCGTGCCTGCCCCGATGAGCGCGGGCGTCTTGGCTCTCTTCGCGGGCGCGGCGGTCCGTCGCCGTCGCTCCGCCTGATCTTTCTCTGACTCTTCGGCCTCGCCGGAGTTACCCACCCCGGCGCGGCCGATTTTCGTTCTGGACCTCTCACGCACGAATCGGTCCCGATCACTTCCATCTTGATCGGCGCGCTGTCCCGCGCGCCCGGAGGAACCCTCATGTCCCACCGTTCGTTGATCCTCGGAGCGCTCGCGCTCTCGCTCGGATGTTCGGCCGCCGCCAGCGCCGAACTGCTCGACTTGAATCTCGGCTTCCCGCTCACGACCTACGACAACCAGGGTACGACCGCGTACGACCCCGCCACCCAGCAGTTCAACATTGATGCGCGCCCGCTCGCGGTGCGCTTCACGGGCGGTTCGCCGCCCCGCGTCGTGGGCGTCACGGGCGACCCGGCGATCCGGTCCGTCACCGTCCGCGCGTTGGTTGATTCCTCCGGCAATCTCGTCGGCGGCGGGTCGGGCGACGACCTTGTCGTCATCGGGCAGGTCGATCAGGACGGCGACGGCAACATCGATTTCGCCGGCGTCTTGCTCACGGGCGAGGTCGTCGAGTTCGGCTTTGAGAACACCGACGGCGTGATCTCGACCGACCAATACAACTTCCGCTTCACGCTCACGGGCGGCGCGCTCGCCGCGCTGTACCCGGCGAATTCCGACATCGGCATGACCGTCACCAGCGAGATGTCGACCTTCACGGGTGACTTCACGCTCGCGTTCGCGGGCGAAGCGAAGGGCAACATCGCCCCCACGCCGGCGCGTACCGGCGCGTGCTGCCTTGAGACGGGCGAGTGCATCATCGCCACCGCGCCGAGCTGCGCGGCGCAGGGCGGCAGCTACCAGGGCGACAACACGCTCTGCACGCCGACGCAGCTCGGCGGCATCGGCACGTACAAGCTCGGCAATCATCCCGACGGCGACGCGGCCGCCCCGTTCTACGGTCTGCGCCTCGATGAACTCTTCAACGTGACCGACGGGCACGACATCTTCTCGTTCGATTTCGAAGCACCCGGCGCGTGCGTGTTCCTTGACTATGACGGCACGAAGATCCGCATCCATGGCCGCGCCTTCGGCGGGCGCGATACCGGCGATGGCTACGACCCGATGTGGCGCGGCTTTGTCGATCTGAACTTCTGCTACACGGTTGTCGCGAGCGCGCCGGGCGATGACGACCTCATCGTCGTGACCCCGAGTGGCACGAACGCCGGCACCGTGACCTGGGTCAACACGGGCGAGATCATCCCGATCTACGACTACGCGGGCGACTTCGGCTTCACCTTCCGTTTCGGCAACGAAGACAACGATGCGGGGCACCGCGGGTTCAACGGGCTTTCGGGCTGGGGGTGGCTCAACCATCGCGACCCGGACCTGCACGTCGCCGCCTCGGACTGGATTTTCACCGCTCGCCCGCTGTGCATCCCGCCGCAGCGGACCGGTGCCTGCTGCCTGCCCAGCGGCTCGTGCGAGGTGCTCACGCAGGGCGACTGCGAAGCGCGCCACGGGCAGTACCAGGGCGACGGCATCCAGTGCACCCCGGCGCACCTCGGCGAGCCGGGCACGTACCGCCTCGCGAATCACCCGGACGGGAACGCGGCTTCGCCGCACTACGGGCTGCGCCTCGATGAACTCTTCGATGTGACGCCCGGCGCCGCCGATATCTTCACCTTCGACTTCGAAGCCCCCGGCACGGCCGTGTTCCTGGACTACGACGGCGCGAGCATCCGAATCTTCGGCCGCGCATTCGGCGGTCGCGATGTCGGCTCCAGCTACGACCCGGCGTACAAGGGCTATATCGACATCGACTTCACCTATACGGTTGTCGCGGGCGCGCCGGGCGATGACGACCTCATCGTCGTGACTCCCAACGGCACCAACTCCGGCACCGTGACCTGGGTCAACACGGGCGAGATCATCCCGATCTACGACTACGCCGGGAACTTCGGCTACACCTTCCGCTTCGGCAACGAGGACAACGACAACGGTCACCGCGGCTTCGACGGGCTGTCGGGCTGGGGCTGGCTGAATCACCGCGACCCCGCCGTGCACCGCCCGTCGTCCGACTGGATCTTCACCGCGCGCCCCGTGTGCCGCCGGCACTACCACGCCGTCCTGCACTACGACTTCGATGAGCAGAACGGCAGCTGGGTCAACGACCGCGTGGGCGATGTTGATCTTCAGTTCAAGCGCGGCAACGGCTCGATCTCGTGGGTCAATGATTCCACGGGCACGGGCGTTTACCTGAACCAGTCCACCAGCAGCGGCACGGCCCGCCTGCAGACCACCAGCACCTCCGTTGCGTCGGGCCTCCGCCAGGCGCTCCAGGCGACCAACGCCATCACGGTCCAGGTACAGTTCAAGCAGGACGGCGGCAGCAGCAGCGGTGCCCGCATCGTCACCTTCTCCAGCGAGACCAATCTCAGTTCGCGCAACTTCTCCGTGATCGGCGACCCGCGCTATGTGAACGGGAAGATGGTCGGCTTCGACAACTGGACCCGCCTGCGCACGAACACCGGCACCTTCTCCGACGGCCCGGACGACTGCTGGGATCGCAACCAGCCGGTCGTCTACGCGTTCACCTATGACGCGAATACGGGCGACCTGCTCCGCATCTACATCAACGGGCGGCTCGTCCACACCGACAGCACCAGCAAGGGTGATTTCGGCAATTGGAGCAACCGTCACTTCCTGCTGGGCAACGAGCAGACCCAGAACCGCCCCTTCAAGGGCCGCATCTACGACGTCAAGATCTGGAACGAAGCCCTCGACGGCGCCGAGCTGTGGCAGCAAGCGCAGGACCTGATGACGCCGTAAGCGGCGGCATCGGCGGACAACTAACGTGATACCCTCGGCGGCGTGATGAACGCCGCCGTTTTCTTTGACCGCGACGACACGCTGATCCACTGCATCGACGTCACTGCCGACGGCGATCTTGGAGACCCCACGCTCGTGCGCTTGAGGCCCGGCGCGCTGGAGTCGTGCGAACGCCTCCGATGCGCCGGGTTTTTGCTGGTCGTCGTCTCGAATCAGGGCGGGGTCGCGCGCGGGAAGTACGGCGTCGAAACGGTCGAGCGGGTGAACGCGCGCGTGAACGAGCTTCTGGGCGGCGCGGTCAGCGCATTCCGCTACTGCCCGTACCACCCGAAGGGCGTGGTGCCCGAGTTCAGCCGCGAGCACCCGTGGCGGAAGCCCCAGCCGGGGATGATCCTCGATGCGGCGTGCGCGCTGTCGATCGATGTGGCGCGCTCGTGGGCGGTGGGGGACATGGAGCGCGACGTGGAAGCGGGGCGTGCCGCCGGCTGCCGGACCATCCGGCTAGGCGCGGCAGAATTGATCATCGACTCCGCCGCCGAGTTCCGAGCGCCGGATCTCTCTTCCGCCGCGGGCATCATCCTGCGAGAATCCAAGCGATGACCCATGCCCCGAGCAACACGGTCACTCTCCGCGCGCTCGAAGGCGCGCCGCTGGCGAACGAGAAGATCCGCGACATGGTGGTCGCGACGGCTCACTCGATCGCGGAGCGGAACAATGTGAAGCTGCTGGCGATCGCGGCTCAGCCCGACCGAGTGGTGGCGACGCTGGCGTTGGATCGGCTGGCGTCGATCGGGTTCGCCGCCGAGTTGCGACGGCTGACCAACCGCTGGTACTCGCAGAAATTCGGCGTGCCGAGCCTGTGGGGCGAGCACCCGCCGGCGGAGCCTGATCACTACGACCCGATGATCTAGAAACCTTCTCAGCTGGCCCGCCATCAAAGTGACTCGCCGAGCGAGCGCCGCCCGATTCAAAGCCCCGGGCGCGCCGACCACGGCACGGGATGTCACACGCCAATGCCAGCAACCGCCCATGCATACTCAGGCTCGCCGCTGCTCGTCACGTTTGTTGCCTGCGTGGGCGGCGAATGGAGTGTCGATCGGATCTGCCCGGTGGTTGGCGAGTCGCTCGCGCCGGCCGCGTCGATCGCCGTGCGCGAGGGGCGTGGCGACTCAACGCCCGCTGGATCGGTCTGGTCGCTCCGCGGGGTGACGAGCAACTCGCGGTACACCACGCGCGCCGAGGCCGACACACTCACCGCGCGCCAAGCGGGGCTCCATCGGCCGAGCGCGACGCGGGCGGCGCTGATCCCGATCCGAAAATCTCCAGCTTGGTGGGCCCTCGCGCAGGACGAACGCCGAGCGATCTTCGAGGCGGAGTCGCGCCACACCACGATCGGCCTTGAGTACCTCCCCGCGATCGCGCGCCGGCTGCATCATTGCCGCGATTTGCATGAGCCTTTCGATTTCCTGACGTGGTTCGAGTACGCGCCGGAGCACGAGGATCAGTTCGAGGAACTCGTCCGCCGGCTCCGCGCGACAAAGGAGTGGGAGTTCGTCGACCGGGAGGTAGATATCCGGCTGACTCGGGTTGACTCTGCGCAGGGATCGTCATCGTGATTCCGGCGCGGATATGCTTTCGGCAGCCTGCGGTTGCGATGGTTCGCGCCGAGCTCCATCACTCGCCGATTATTCACCTGCCGTTCAACGATCGTGCCCTTTCCGCCCGACCCTCACTCTCCGATCGACCACCCCGGCAAGCCGCACCGGCTGCTCGTCGTGCTCCCCTCGTGGGTGGGCGATACGGTCATGGCGACGCCCACCCTCCGAGTCCTTCGTGAATTGCTCCCCGGCTCGCTCATCGGCGGGCTGATGCGCCCCGGCATCGATCAGATTCTCGCGGGCACGCCCTTCCTTGATGAGTTCCACGTCGATCGTGCCGTGGGCATGATGGGGCCGAAGAAAGTCGCCGCCAAGATTCGGCACCAGCGCTACGACGCCGCGCTCCTGCTGACCAATTCATTCTCGACGGCTCTCGTCACGCGCCTCGCGGGCATCCCGCGCCGCATTGGTTACGAGCGTGACGCGCGGGGTATGCTGCTGACGGAGAAACTCCACCCGCCGCGCCGGCGCGAGATCGAGCCGTATAAACGCTCTAGCACCGCGCCGAACGACTGGGCGCCGATCCCGGCGGTGGACTACTACTTCAATCTCGCGCGCCACCTGCTGCGCTCGATCGGCATCGAGGTCGGGCGTCCTGGCCCGCTTGAGCTGAACGTCACGCGCGAGGAGGAACTCGCCGCCGAGGAACTGCTTGAAAATGCGGGCTTCACAGCGCACGAACTCCGCAAAGCGCCGATGGCGATGCTGAACCCGGGCGGCAACCATGAGAGCAAGCGCTGGCCCGCCGACCGGTTCGTCGCGCTCGCCGAGTACCTCAGCGACAAGCACGGCATGACGGTGCTCGTCAACGGCTCGCCTGCCGAGAGCGATCTGGTCGATGCGATCGTGCGCGACGCGCAGGGCGATGGTCGGCACGTTGTGGCGCTGCCGAAGCTGGGCATCTCGCTGTCGATCCTGAAGGCGCTGGTGAAGCGCTGCCGCGTGATGGTGACGAACGACACGGGCCCACGCCACATCGCCGCCGCCGTCGGCACGCCGGTGGTCACGATGTTCGGCCCGACGGACCACCGCTGGACCACGATCCCGTTTGAGGACGAAGTGATCCTGACCGCCGATCCCGACCTGCCGGCGGAGGAAGTGGCGAACGATCACCCGGAACGGTGCAAGATCGACCGCATCGGCATGGGCGACGTGGTGGCGGCGGTGAACTCGCTGCTCGCCGGTGCCGCGGCGCGTTGAAGAAGTTCACCACGGAGACACAGAGAGCGCGGAGGGGAAAGTGTGTTTGTTCGTTCTCGGGTGGCATGCTCGCCGCTTTGGGCGAGCATGGATCGCGGGTATCGTGGGATGCACTTTGGAGCCTCACGATGGATGCTGCGCTGCTCCGCCAACTCCATGCCGACGGAAAGCTTGTCGATCTCCGCCGCGAGCGGCAGACTGACGTCCGTGGCTATATCGAAGCGATGACCGATGAGTTCCTGCTCATCGCCGTCGCGGGTGACAACGTCACGCTTGACGGCTTCGCGGTGATCCGTGCCGAGGATGTGGAGTTCGTACGCTGGGGGACCGACGCGCTCGAAGCATGGTCGAGCGCCCTGCAATACCAGCACGAGACGGCCCGTCGGGCCGAGTTCGTGGCGCTGAGCGATTGGCGATCGATCATTTCTTCGATTGCGCTGCACGAACGGCTGATCACGTTCCACCTGAGCGACCAGAAGTCGGGCGTGTGCTATATCGGTACGGCGATCCGCTTCGAGGGTGACGCGGTCGTCGCCGAGTGCGTGAGCACCGATGGCTCGATCGACGGGCACTGGGCGTTGATGCTCGACGACATCTCGCAGATCGACTTCGGCCGGGCGTACGAGCGCGGCTTGGCCCGCATGCTCGATTTACGGAACGGCAAGGCGGGGTGATCGCGCTCGCTGTTTGCGGGGTGGCATGCTCGCAGCTTTGGGCGAGCATGGTCGGCGTCAACGGACGCCAAAACGCAAAGGGTTCACCTTCGGCACCCCCGAGCCGTGCATGAACAACGGCTCGCGAAGCTCCTGCCACAATTCGCGAGTCTCGAATCGGACGTCCCGTTCGAGGGCGGTGTCGTCAGGCTCATTGATGTACGAACGGATCATGGCCTTGACCGCCCGCCAGCAGAGCGCTCGGCGGGGTAGACATCTCAACCCTCGCGGCTCAACTGCGAGGGCGAATGCCATACTGAGTCGCGCTGCACAGCCGCGAACACGCCCAATATCCGCCGTGTCGACCAAACCCATCCGCGGCACGCCCTCATGCCACAACACCACGATGTTTGACGGCTTGAAGTCGCGCGTCGCCAATGAGCTGTCGAGCATTGTCCCCGCGAGCACTCCCACCGCGTCCGCCAGCGCATGCTCCTGCTTCAGCGTGAGATCACGATCCGCCATGTGCTGCAGCAGCGTCTTCCCCGGCAGCCACTCCAGCACCAGCACCTCAACCAGCCCCGCGCGGCGAGCCTCTGCCCCCCTCTCCCCCTGGGAAAGGGCCGGGGAGAGGGACACCCTCGACTCCGCTTCGACACTTGCAAACCGGCCGCGCGCCCGGAACACCACCATCGGCCTTGCGGCGGCAAAGCCGTGCTTCATGAGCAGTTCTGCCCCGCGCCACTGGCGCAGGTGCCGCGTGGTGCCGAGCGCGCGCTGGAAGAAGTGCTTGATGGGCCGATCGTGCGCCATCACTTTCACCACCACGCGCGCGCGCAAGTCGGCGTCGTGCCCGCCGTTCGGTGCGCCCGGCCCGGCGAATCCGCACGCCGCCAACTCGTTCGGCAGTTCGCCCACCAGCACGCACGACCGCTCATCCTCCACCTTCAGCACGCGGGCGGAGTCGAGGAACGCGCGCGACGCGATGTAGGCCGGGAGCGCGCCGGGATCGCGCACCGACGGAGCGGACTTCACCACGCGCACGCGCTCGCCGCTTGGCACGATCATGCGCGCAGTCTAGAACCGATCCCGGAACCGATGTACAGCCCCTCGGCGCGGAAGGGCTGTGTTCGCGGTTAATGATGTGTTGACGCTCGGCACGCTCCGCGATTTCGAGATCGACGGCGCTTCCGACATTCGCCGAGGTGTTCGAGGGAGGAACCAGACGCCGCGGGCACCGACCGGAGATTGCTCTTCTTCCGAATCAGTGCCCCCGCCCGCGGCACGAATCCCCGCCGAGCTTACGCCTCCGCGCCGGCGAGTTCGTTCAGCGCGTTCTGGAGATCGCCCTTGCTCGTCAGCCCAACGAACTTCTTCTTCACCTGCCCGCCGTGGAACAGAATGACGGTCGGGATCGCGGTGATCTTGTATTCGAGGCTGATGTTGCGGTTCTTGTCGGTGTCCACCTTGCCGACCTTCACCTTGCCCTTGAACTCGCCCGCAATCTCGTCGATCGTCGGCGCGAGCATGCGGCAGGGCATGCACCACTCGGCCCAGAAATCGACGAGCACGGGCACGTTCGAGCCGATCACTTCGGCCTGGAAATTCGCATCGGTGAACTGGTGGATGTTCTCGCTGGCCATAGGTCGTGTGTCCTCGCGTGTGGGTCCGTCCGCGCTGTCGTCGTCGGTGCATCGGCGGGCTTCAGGGCGTCCTTCACCGCCGCCGTTTCCCGCACCGACCGGGGCCGCAATCCTAGCACGCTCCTACATCGGACGCTTCCATGTTCGATGCCACCGATTCGCGCGGGATTCCCGCGCGTCCGGGTGCTGTTCGTCACCGAGGCGATTGCTCTTTCGCGGGCTCGGGCGCGGGCTTCGGCACCAGCGGTTTGGCGATCGCCGCCAACCAGTCCGTCTCCCCTTCAACGGGCGTGACCCTGGGCCAGCGCATCCCGCCGGCGTGCGCGACCTGCTTGGTTTCGACGCGCTCCTGGAACGAGACGATCACGTCCACCGCCCCGCGCTCGGGTGACTGCTTCACCGCGTCCCTCATGCGCTCGGTGCTCCACGCGAAGTTGTTGACCGCGATGATCTTCATGCCGTACGCCAAGCCGGCAACATCCGCCGCGCTGCCGGGGATGAGGTCGGTGATCTCGCCGTCCTTGTTCAATCGCACGCCGAGCGAGGTGCGCAGATTGAGTTCGCCGTCCTTCGCCGACTGCTTTTTCTGCAGGGGCGTGGGGTCGCTGGTGAACTCGAGCTTCACGCCCGCAAGCGCCGCGAGCGGCGAGAGGTCGAGCGTCGACGCCGGTGATTCGATCCGCGCGCGGATCAGCGCGTCCCAGTCTGTCTTCGGTTCGAGCGCCTTCAGCGCCGCGACGACATCCTCGCGTGTGAAGGTCGCCTGATCGCCGATGGCGCGGACGGGCACGTCGAAGAAAGCCCGGCAGAAGTCATCCAGCGACTTCGCACCGCCGCTGGCGCGACGGATCAGGAGGTCCGCCTCCATCCAGAACATCGCGCCCTGCCCGTAGTACTCCTGCCCCTGGCGCATGGCGGCCCAGTAAATGCTGGGGTTGCGCAAGTGCCGGGCCGCGCGGGCGGTGTCCTCCACGCTGCGCCACAGCCGCCCGCTGCGCATCTCGTAGACGCTGAGCAGGTCGGCGAAGGTCTGCTTGAACTCGTCGAGCGAGATCATGCCGCTGCGCACGCCGAGGATGTCGGTGTAATAGTCCGTCAGCCCTTCGTACACCCACAGCAACGAGGTGTCGGGCGGCGTGGAGTAGTCCTGCCGGACAAGTCCAGCGGGCGCGCGCAGCTTGCCGCACCAGACGTGGAAGTATTCGTGCGGGATGACGAGCACCGCCGCCCCGCCGCCCTGAAGATCATTCTTCTCAAGTTCGCCCCACACCTTCGCGCCCGAGCCGATGAGCGTGCTGGTCGAGTGCTCGAGCCCTCCCGTGAACCCCGGCATGCCGACCGAGTGCAAGAAGTGGTAGCGCTCGCGCGGGAAGGGCAGGCGCGGATCGCGCGGCGAGCCGGGCACGGGGTAGATCGGCATGACCGCCATGCCCTCGGCGATCATCGCGTTCAGCTTCGCGCGCACCCACTCGGGGACTTTCGCCTGCTCCGCCTCCGCCGCCACGGTGTGATAGAAGTGCGGCGCTTCGCCGGGCACGTCCATGCGCCAACTCTCAACGTGCTCGCCCAGGATCACGGGGCAATCGATGAGTTGCGCCAGCGGGACGGCGTCAAAGTATGTCGTCGTCTCGTCGCCGCGCGAAGACTGCAGCGCGGTGGCAAAGCGCCATCCTGTGGGGCGGGCCAGAGTCGCCTGCACCTCGATCTGTTGATTTGAAACGCCCGCGGGGTAGAGCAGGACGGTATTCCAGTTCACGATCCCGAAGTTGCCGCGCCCGTAGGAATCGCTGGTGCGTGAGTTCACGTTGGGCTGCCCGGCGATGTACGAGAGTTCGACGCGCAGCGTCTTCGCACCCTCCGGAACGCGGACCGTGAATCGCTCCACCGCCGCCGGGTCTCGGTCCCACGCGAGAGGCGATGCGGCGTCGTCCGCCTTGAACACGAGCGACGCGATGTTCTCGGCCGGCCCGCTGGGCGTGTGATTTCCGGGCGTCCAAACGATATAGCGCATCTCCATCGTTCCGGTCGAGGGGTCTCGCCGCACTGGCAGCGAGAGGCGCGAGTTCACGAGGTTCCGCCCGATGTCCGTCGCGTCGACGGAGAGTGCCATGCTCACGCTCTGTGCCGAGGCCCATCGCGCGGGCGTGAACAGGCCGAGCATCACCGCGCCGAACAACAACCCGAATCGCACCATAGCCGCCGCCTCCGTGTGAGGTTTCACGCGAACAAGCCGTCAGCGTACCCGCGCGGCAAGCGCGTGGGCGGGATTCCATTCAAGGGTGCCGGGGCATGGTGCTCGGACCATGCTCCGCCGCGAGGTCGCGCGAGCCGGCACGCATACTCCGAGCCGTGCGCGTGCCACCCGATGCACGCCGCAAAAACGCTCAAGGCCGGCCCATGGCAGGGTCGGCCTTGAACGATGTTCCGCGCGGTCAGAGAGAGACCCGGGCCGGTAGGGGCCGGCGCGGGGGTGTCCGCATCATTGTTCGTCTTTGGTACCGCTGTCTTTCGCCTGGGTTTCAATCACCTTTTCCAGCAGTTTTTCCAGGCGTTCGAGCCGCTCGTCGATCATGCGATCGCGGTCGCGCCGCGTGCCGCCGCTGGACATGTCGACCGGGTCGCTCGGTTCCGCCGGCGCGTCAGGAGGGAGGACGATCACGTCCGCCGGCTGACCCGGCGGCGCGGGCGCGATCCGCACGCGGGCGCGCGGGGAGAGGGCGCGCCCCTGCCCGGTCGAATCGATGATCCACGCGCGGGCGGCGGACTTCTCCGCGATCTGTGCGCCGAGTTCGCTGAGCCGTTCTCCCAGTTCGGACATTTCCTTCGCCGCTTTCTCGGCGGCCGCCCCGCGCTCGGTGTGGAGCTTCACGGACATTTCCTGCAGCTTCTGAGCGAGCTGCGCGAGTTCCTGCTGCTTTGCTTCGAATGCGCGCTGCTCGTCAATGGACCCGAACGGATTGGCCGTTCCGCCGAGCCAGCCGCCGAGGGCGCCGCCGAGTTGCCCGCCGAAGTTCTCCGGCGGGATCGCGAAGCCTTGCGTGGTCCACGAGTTCAGGCGCTCCGAGTCGTACTCCTCCAGCGTGATGGTGACTTCCTGGCGCTCGCCCTTGCGGAGCACCTCGAACTTCAGTTGATCGCCCGCGTTCTTCTCGCGGAGCTTTTCGCGGATCGTTTCTTCGTCGGCGGGCGTCTCGCCATCGACTTTCACCACGATGTCGTAGCGCTTCAGCCCGGCCTTCGCGGCGGGAAGGTCTTTCGTCACGCCCGTGATGACGGTGGTTTCGTCGGGATCAATCCCTGCCTGGTGGGCGAGTTCCTCGGAGGGTTCGCTCATCGTCACGCCCATCATCACCCGCGGCGAATGGAACGACACGACCGCCGGCGCGGTGAAGCCCAGATTGTTCTGGTTCCACGTCCCGCCCCCACCCGAGGCGCCGCGCCCCGAGCTGTACGCACGCCCGAGCGCTTCGCGCGCCTGGGCCCGTGCGGTCTCTTGCATCCGCAGCGCATCGCGCTGGTATGCCAGGGCCCGCTCGTGGTGTTCCGACGCTTGCTTGCGGTACTCCTCGCGCTCGCGCCTGCGTTCTTCGGTCCAGTCGCCCGCGACCGCTTCGAGCCGTCCCTCATCACTCTTGAGCAGCGTGGCGACCACGTTGCCCTTCGCGTCCTTGACGCGGAGTTCGGACCACGACGCGTCGGTCATCGTCTCGGTGCTGAGCTTTTGGCCGTTGACGCTGATGCGGAGTTCATCATCCACCATCCGCACCCGCACGCGCAGGTCCTGGTTGATCGTGATGAACATGTTGGAGCTGTTGCCCTCGACATCCTCCGCGTCGATCGTCGGCGGGTTCTCGCCCACCTTCTTCTCGATCGTAAAGGGACCGTCCGTGTCGTACTCGGCGCTGATGCGTTCGAGCGAGCCCATCGCCGGTGGCGGCGTCGGTGCCGCCGGAGCGACTGTCTGCGCCTCCCCGAACGCCGCGCTCGCCGCCAGCCCGCACGCCGCGACCACCGCGGCCAACCCGCCCCGATTCACGCCCCGAACTTCAAAGACCTTGCTGTTCATCACACACCTCGTTGTTGACTCGTGCCGTCACACACCCGGACGCACCGCACGATGATCTCCGCCAAGTTTCCCAAGAGAATCCGTCAGAACGCCGTCGGCGTGCGCTGCATCAGCGGTGTCGTCTCCACTTTCTGCGGCAGTCCGTTCTCGTCCTTCTTGTAGTTCACCACGTTCACGTCCTTCGCCCGCACGCGTTCGAGCATCGGGCGGATGTAGATCACTTCCTGCTCGCCGGTGTTGTCCGCGCTGGCGCGGCTCTCGACGAACTGCAGCGGCAGTTCCGTCAGGAACGTTCCCGAAGCCATGCCCGAGCGCTTGTATTGATCGAGCAGTTGATCCGCCGGCACGTTGAGCAGCGGCTGTGTACCCGTCAGCTCGGGAACGATCCCGCCCTGTTGCGTGAACGGCCCGAGGTTGGGCTGCACCGGCGCGCGGTTGATCCCCAGCCACGCGACCGCCACCGCCGCCGCCGCCAGCCAGCCGGAGTACTCGCGCACGCGCGCCGCGAACGCGCCGCGCGCCAGCACGCGCCGGTCCGGCGCTTCGACCAGTTCGCAGATCGCGATCTCATCCTCGACGGCGTGCTCAAACCGCGCGTGCGCCTGCTGGCTCGCCGCCAGGCGCTGCCACACCGCCGGGTCCGTACGGGCCAGGCTTTCAAGCTCGGCCCAGTCGGCAGGGGTCGCCTCGCCGTCGGTCACGCGGCAGATCAGCACATCCTCGCGCGACGGCAGGAATGAAATCCGTGAAGTGTCGTTCGTCATGATCCACGCTCCTCTGTCGCCGGCGCTCCCGCCGTCTCGATCCCGCCCGGCCCGATCTTGCCTGCTGAGTCCGACTGTTCCTCGCGCATCATTTCTTCGCGCACCATGCGGCGCGCCCGCGCGAGCCGCGTTTCGATCGTCGTCACCGGCACGCCGAGGATGTCGGCGATCTGCTTGTAGCTCAGCCCGCGCACGGCGCGGAGGATGAGCGGCTCTCCGTACTCGGGCGGCAAGCCGCGCGCCACGCGCAGCGCCCGCCGACCCTCTTCCCGTGCATCGACCCGCGCCGGGTCGAGAGACACATCCTCCTGCTGCTCCGCCGCGTCGCCGCCGGTTGGGGACATGACGCGCCGGCGGACACGCTGCTTCCGCCCGGCCGTTCGGGCCGCGTTGATCGCCACCGTCCGCAGCCACGGGCGCACAGCGGCGGGATCGTTCAGCGACTGCACCTGACGCACCAGCGTCATCGCGACCTCCTGCAGCAGGTCCTCAAGGTCCGCCTCCCGCGGCTTGTGAGCCAGCAGGATGGCGGCGACCCATCGGCGGTGCGCATGCCAGATCGCCCTGACGGCGTCCTGATCGCCCGCCATCGCGCCCGCCGCGAATCGTTGTTCCTCCACGACTGTCATCCACTCATCAGGACGCGCCATGCTGCCGCTCCTGTCAGAACCCCCCGCCATCCGAACATAACCCAATCGAGGACTGTTGGAGCGCGTTCGGATCGATGCCGCCGCCCCGTTGCCTGCCGATCAGATGCGCCAGACTACAACGCGCTCGCGGGTGCAACGCTGCGCCGATCGGTTATGAGGTACACCCTTCGCTGCGTTTCGCCGCACACCGCCTGACACGCGGCCTCTACCGTGCCTTTGATCCAGCCCATGCTCGAGCCCGACGATCAACCATCCCTGCTGATGTCCTTCGGCGACCACCTCGACGAGTTGCGTCGGCGCCTGATCTTCGCGCTCGCCGGGCCGATCCCCATCTTCATCGTCTGTCTGGTCTTCGGCTCTTCGCTGCTGACGTTCCTCTGCGCGCCGCTGCTCGACCAGCTCCGCGCGGCGGGCGAGCCGCCCACGCTGCTCGCGACCAGCCCGTTGGAGTCGTTCAATTCGTATCTGAAGGTGGCGACGATCGTGACGTTCATCGTCTCGATGCCGTGGATCATCTATCAGGTATGGCTGTTCATCGCGCCGGGCTTGTACGCCGCCGAGCGGCGGTTCGTGTACTTCCTGCTGCCGCTCTCCGCCGCGCTGACGGCGCTGGCGATGCTGTTTCTGTACAAGGTGGTTCTGCCGCTCTCGCTGTACTTCCTGATCATGTTCGGAGCAGGGTTGATCGGCGAGGGTGTGCGCACCGCCGACGTGCCGCCCGGAATGACATTCCCGACGGTGCCGATGTTGGCCGGCGATCCGGAGCTCAAGCCGCTGCCGCCCGGCTCGATGTGGCTGAATCAGGATCTCAACCAGCTTCGATTCAAGCTGCCGGAAGACAAGGTCGTCGGCGTGCCGCTGCTCCGCGGCGGGGCGATCGCGCAGCAGTACCGCATCGGCGAGTACGTCTCGCTCGTCTTCGGGCTGGCGCTGGTGTTCGCGATCTGCTTCCAGGTGCCGGTCGTGCTGATGCTGCTGTCGTGGATCGGCGTGATCGGCGTGGGCGACCTGGCGCCGTACCGCAAGCACATCCTCTTCGGCTGCGCGATCGTCGCCGCGATTTTCCCCACGCAAGACCCGTGGTCGCTCATCTTCCTGACCGTGGCGATGTACGGGCTCTTCGAGTTCGGGCTGATCCTGATGCGCTTCGTCCCCGCCGACCGCGTCAAGCACGGCATGTCGATCGCCGACCGGCTGAACAAACTGCGGCACAGCCGCACGGACGGCGATTCCGAGGCTTGACACTCACCACGGAGACACGGAGGGAACGGAGCCGGACTTTTGACGCAAAGATCGCATAGAGCGCGAAGAGGGAAAGAGCGAGGACGTCAGGACTCGCTCGTTCTGGATCTTCTGTTTTCTCTCTCCCTCTCTTCTGCCTTCCTGTCTTTGCGCCCTTTGCGAACTTCGCGTTCAACAACCTCTTCTCCGTGCCCTCCGTGTCTCAGTGGTGAATCAAAAAACAAACAACCCCGCGCAGGGCGGGGTCTTCATCCATCGTGCCGGGATCGCGCCGCTTGGATCAGGCGGCGAGGGCGAGGGCGGGGGTTTGAAATTCCACCGCGATGGCCTGGTTGAAGTAGTCAATGGGCAGCACGCGGCGGACGATCGCGCGGACCATGCTCTCGCGCTGCAGCACCACGCCGCGGCCTTCGGAGATCGCCACTTCGAGTTCGTCTCCCGGCCCGAACAGGCGGGCTCGGTCGACGCGGATCAGCGCCCCGCTCTCGGAGATGTCGCTGGTCTGCCCCGGCGAGAAGTGCAGCGTTTTCGAGTCGCACACCTTGCACGCGCGGACCTGGGATTTCCGTTCATGACGGCGACGATCATGGTTGCCGACAGTCTGCATCACACACGCCTCCATGCGTTTGAGCCGCGCCGGGCGTTTCCGCCTCAGCACCCTCGCCTCATCGGGTGATGTGCTATCGGCCGCGATATCCACATTCCTTCCGCAATCTTCCCCTATTTGCCGCAAACAAACCCAAATTGGTGGGGAGCCGCAAGAACCGCTTGCCGCCAAGATTTCCGGACTGTCGGTCGCACAACGGCACGCGCACGCCGAATCGCGGTTGACCACATCGCGCCCACAGTTTCGTCGCGCACCTGTTGCGCGATCCGCGGCGATCAACGTCCTCATCGTTATCACGCGCCGAACTCGCTCCACGCGACCAGTAAGGTCCTGCTTCGGGTGGCACTCACACGGCGAAGGGTCTACACCTTCGGGCTGTGATCGCCGTCATGTTCTATAGCTTCGCGCGCGTCTCCGCCGCCGTCGGCATGCAGGTCGGCGACGACGACTCCGAGGGCCAGCGCTGGTGGCTGCGGCTGCGCGAGAAGGGCGGCACGGAGCATCACTTGCCGGTACACCACAACGCCGAGGCGTATCTCGGTGCGTGGCTCGCGGCGCGGGAACAACATCAAGCGGGCGAAGGCGCTGGCGTCGATGCGAAAGCGCCGTTGTTCCCGTCAATCAGCCGCGACCGGCGCGCGGCGTCAACGCCGATGACGCGGAATGATGCGCTCCGCATGGTGAAGCGGCGGGGGCGGGCTGCGAGGGCCGAGAGCTATGGCGAGGGCGTGCCGCTGGCGACGTGCTGCCACACGTTCCGGGCCACGGGGATCACGGTGTACCTGGAGAACCACGGCACGATCGAGAACGCTCAGGCCATCGCGGCCCACGAGTCGCCGCGGACGACCAAGCTGTACGACCGCACTTCCGACGAGATCACGCTGGTTGAGATTGAGAGGATACGGATTTGAGCAATTCAAGCGTCATACTCGCACAAGAGCATGCTTCCCAGAGCGGAAGCATTCCACCCAATCTCATTCTACCTTCTTCAATGCGCCAAGTGGGAACCACACTACCCGCCGAACAGGGATCTATCTGAATCCACCTTCCGGAGGCGGAGAGCTGATCCCACAGAAATCTAAACTCAAAATCTGTGCCATGATTGGGGCGTTATTGTGACTACCTCGGTTTCGCGTCAACTACACTAAGCAGTGCGTTTCTAGAAGAAATTGCGGAGAAATCCGTACAAATCCTGCCGAGATTTTCATTGCCGCACCTGCTAGAAAACACCAAGAATCTTGACTCGGGTGAATTTTCAGCCCTAAGACTTGAGAGAAACTCCCTCGCGGAGGCTGAGCGGATGGCCCACGTGCACTGCACCGCCCAAATGCTATCCTCGCCTTCATCCGCAACAGGTACCGCACTATTGCCAGGCAAATTTTCAATTTTATACATTCTACAGCCAGCTCCTCCAACTATGGTCCTGCCCGCTCCCCACTTCGGCCATGCGGAAATGGACAGATCATCTCCGTCTTGAATACTGGGCATAAATTCACTTAGTGCAATGATGCGATTTGTGGATATCGATTTTGTTGCTGGTTTCAACACTATTGAAAAAGACACTACATCACTCTGGAAATCATTGGTTACAATGATTTTTTCAAGAACAACACAGTCGATACTGTCGAATTCGACCGTGCATACCCCATCCTGCATTTCAAGTTGAGGTATATCTGAACTCATTATCATTGGCTGATCAGCAGAGAGAAGGCAGCAGTCTATCGCCCCTCCATCCGAGGCAGCACATAATGATACGAGCAGCGTCTTCGAAATTGCCAATTTTGAAACAACGTTCATCTATCACCTCGTTGCTGCGATTCGACCTGAACACGCGCCGTCTTGCGATTGAATTGTAAAAGAAGCGACTGGATCCTCGATGAAAACAGTACCTCCATCGGCACATGCGGCCTTGAGGGTTCTGTGGCCTAGCGGCAATCTAATGTCGACAACTCCGGGCAAAGTAACAATCGGTGACCCCGCAACGGCTGCGCATGGACATTCGACTGGACATTGAGTGGCGAAATTTCTTCGAATCCTAGCCTCCGCCTGAGTGACAAAATTATAGAAGAGATCGAACTGGCACTGCGATATCTCTGTGAAATCAGTGCTTGTTATTCCTTGTAAAGTTATACTGACCAAGAATGCACACCCTTGCTCACATGAGAATACTGGCGTCAACATGGCGCTTGAAATATCTAGCGTTGCATCGCTTGCCGAGTTGGCCGGTCTGGGTACGCTAACTCTTGCTCCGGAATTGAACTCCGCGGCATACTGCATCGCGGCTAAGTATGATCCAAACACGATTCCTCGTGCTTGATACGGAGAAATCACGGCATATTCATTTGCAGTCTCGTTAAGCAGTTGGCCGCGCTCGTTCCGCCGCCCCACTTCGGAGTTGAGTACATTATTCCGCAGATGCCACCGATCGACAAACCGGTCCCACTGGTACGCCGCGTAGCCGAAGCGGTTGCCCCCGGAGCCGCCCGAGATGACGGTGTTGGGGCCGAGCGAGAGGTTGGAGCGGGCGAGTGACTGCCCATCGAAGGCGGCCCGGCGGTCCTCGTCGTAGCCGTTCAAAACGCCGTTGAGGTCGAGGTCGAACTTGACGTGGTACGGCCCGTTGTTGATGGCGAAGTCGAGATCGAGCGAGTCGCCGAGGCTGTCCACGGTGCCGTCGAAGTTCTCGTCACCACATGGCGAGCCGAATGGCACGCCATAGGGCGAATAGCGATACTGCTCGAAGAGCTTGCCGTCGCTGGTGAGCAGGGCGACCACGTCGCCGCGCCAGTTCTGGCAGTAGTAATTCCGCTCCTCGCGGGTCGAGTCCGCGGCGGAAGTCCAGCCCGAGTTGGCGTCCTTGTCGCGCAGGATCACATTGTCACGATACTCCTCGCGGGTGCGGCTCTCCAGCGACTTCTTTGCGGTTTCGGCCGCATTTTGGTACGGGAGCGAGCACGGCCCCCGGTCCCGGCGCGGGGTGATGGGCGGCGCGACGTCGGAGCGATGCCCGCACGAACTCTCGTTTTTTCGGGGTTTTCTGGCATATGTGACGCATAGGAGCGGCCCTGTGCCAAAAAACACCAAGAAAAACGCAGAAAACTATCCACATCGAGCCGAAATGACTTGTGCCTCGCCGGGCTTTGAAGTAGAAAAAGCTCGTGATTTACAGGGTCTCACGGAGGTGAACCCGACCCTGAGCGCCACTCGAACCATTGGAAATGGAGTCCCGTATGGCCAAGAAGACCGTGAAGAAAGCCGCCCCGAAGAAGTCCGCCAAGATCGAACCCGCCAAGGACAAGCCGCGCACCAAGGGCAGCCTGTTCGGCACGATCGCCGAGCACACCGAACTGAGCCGCAAGCAGGTCGCCGCGGTGTTCGACGCGATGCAGAGCGTGATGGCCGTTGACCTCGTGAAGGGCTGCGGCAAGTTCCAGGTGCCGGGTCTGCTCCGCGTGGTCAAGGTCCACAAGCCCGCCACCAAGGCCCGCGAAGGCAAGAACCCCTTCACCGGCGAGCCGATGATGATCAAGGCGAAGCCCGCCCGCAGCATCGTCCGCGTCCGCGCCCTCAAGAACCTCAAGTCGATGGTCTGATCGCCGCGTTCGACGCGCGATCGGCCTCGGCTTCATGATTCAACCCACGGCACCCGCGCTCCGGCGCGGGTGTTGTGCTTTGGGGGTAGTGGCGCGTCGCGCCCGGCGTAGGCTACGGGGCGCGGATCGCCTCGACGACCAGTTGGATTTCCTTGGTCCACCCGCCGCCGGTCTCTCCGCCGAGGTGGTGGTCGATGCCGCGGAGGTCGGGGTGCCGGCTTTCGCCGAAGCGGCAGCGCACGACTTCGACGAACCCGGCGGATTCGAGCTGCGCTTTGGCGGTCGGGAAGTCGTAGACGAACTGGTGCCCGTCGAGGCGCACGCCGAAGTTGAACACCATCGCGGGCGTCAGAAAGCGGTTTGCTTCGGCCCGATGACGCGTGCCGAGCCAGCGGCGTTTGTGGCGTTCGAGGCGCTCGGCGGTCGTCGGCAGCTGCTCGCCCAGATACATGCGGGCCTCGCGTTCGAGGTCTGGCATGACGATGCGGACCACTCCGCCCGGCACGAGCAGGCGTGCCCATTCGCGGGCCATGCGGTGCCCGTCGTCGAGGGTGAAGTGCTCGTAGAAGTGCTCGGAGTACACGCGGGTGCAGGAATGATCGGGGAGAGCGGCGAGCGCGTCGAAGGCGTCGAGGGGGATGACGCCGGGCAGGTCCGGGGCGGACCACCAGGTGCCGTCGCCGCCGTCGATGTTGGTCCAGCCGGGGAGGGGGTTCAAGCCGCAGCCGAAGTTGAGTTTGCCGTTGGACTCGCGGAGCAGCCTGGCGATGGCTTGTTCGCGCCCGGCGAGGGCACGCTCCGCGCCTTCGCGGTCGAGCGCCGCGTACGGGCGGACGACTTCGATGCCGCGAGCTCCGGCCCACTGGCGTGCGCGGGCGGCGCAGCGATGCTCGACGGAATCGCTCGAAATCAGGACGAATTGCGGGCCGGGGAGGAGCGACTCGGGGTGATGAATCGGGCGGCCGTGCATGCGCCCCGTGCGGGCATCGTCAGCGAAGGCGTCGAGGGTCACGCCGGCGCTCTCGAAGGGCTCAAGGCCGACGCGCTCGCTGTGCCCGCCGGCAGGGTAGACGACGGCGCGGGTCAGTCCTTGGTCACGGCACGAGCGCAGGCACCGGGCGATGAGATCGCGCTGGATGTCCGGTGGGAGCATCGCGGGATCAACCCGGTACAGATCACGCTCCGAGCGGGACGGGGCGGTCACGCCGGCTTCTCCAGCAGGGCGTCGCCGCAGACCAGCGCGTCGATGTTTGTCGAGCGGAAGCATCGGATCGCGTCGTGGACGGTTTCGACGATCGGCTCGCCGTTGTCGTTGAAGCTGGTGTTCAGCAGCACGCCGACGCCGTCCTTCGAGCGGACTTCGTCGAGGAGCGCGTGCAGGAGCGGCTGATCGCGGCGTGCGATGGTCTGGAGCCGCCCGCTGCCGTCGGCGTGGGTGATCGCGGGGAGCTTCTCCCGCGCGTTTTCTTCCACCATGGTGTTGAACAGCATGTACGGCACCGGGAAATCGGCGTCGAACCAGCGGCTGGCGAACTCTTCCTGCACGATCGGCGCGAATGGGCGGAATGCCTCGCGGTGCTTGACCCGCTCGTTCAGATGATCCTTCATCCATCGCGGCCGCGGCCAGCACAGGAGGCTGCGCGCGCCGAGCGCGCGAGGTCCGTGCTCTGATCGACCCTGGAACCAGCCCACGATCTTGCCCGCCAGCAGCAGCTCTGTTGTTCGGGCGATCAGACGCCGGGGGCGCGATCCGCCGTGCTCGACAAGAACATCCGCGCACCGGGCGGCGGACGCCGACGGTCCGAGAAAAACCTGGTTCGACTGAAACGGGAGATCTCGCTTGAGAATGTTGTAGTATCCGAAGAGTGCCGACCCGAGCGCGAGGCCGGTATCGCTGGCGGCGGGCTGGACGAACATGTCGTCGAGCACGCCGCGGCCCATGAGTCGATCGCGCACGTCTCGATTCGCGACGACGTTGAGCGCCACGCCGCCCGAGTATCCCAGCCGTCGCGCGCCGGTGCGCGTGATCGCCAGTTCGGCGAGATGCACGACCGCTCGGGACAGTTCGCGTTGTCCCCACGCGGCGGCATCAGCGAAGTACCGGTCGGTCGGCGGCTCTTCGTTTCTTTGACGGAACGCCATCCCGCCATCGAACTGGGTGAGGATGTACTCGGTCAGGTCGGTATCGATGCCTTGCAGCACAGAGCTTGGGATCGCGGGGAAGTGCGTGGTCTCCGGGTTCCCGTAGGCCGCCAGGCCCATTGACTTGCCGGCATGCATGTGCCCGAAGCCGAGCACCGCTTGGGTGAGCCAGGCATAGAAGAAGCCGATGCCGCTCCGCAATGAGACGTCGACGCGCTCGATCGTTCGGCCGCAGGCTCGGAAGATCGACTGGGTCTCGGCGCGATGGTTGATCCGTTGGAGCCGGCGGCCCTCGCCGGTGTGGGTGCCGCCGCCGTCATCTTCGTGTTTGTCGAACGCATGCAGCGGGCCGCCTTCACCGGAGCGCCCATCACGCCACGTGCTGCCGCGTCCGTCAACGACCAGCAACGCCCCGGGCTTGTTGTCCAGCGGCCAGGGGGTGGTGTGCCAGGCCGTGCAGGCGTGCGCTAGGTGGTGATTGATGTAGTGCGCGGGCACGCCCTCGGCGGATGCGAAGAATTGTCTCTCCGCCGGGTCGTCGAAGTGCTTCCATGAAGATCCCGGCACGCGCTCGCACCACGTCGCGCCGTACGGCCAGACGGTCTTCTCGAACACGATGGCGTCGAGTTCGCTCGCTTTGATCCCCAGCTCACCCAGGCACGCGCCTATCGCCCGTGACGGGAACTCGCGCGAATACTTGCGGCGCGAGAGGCGCTCTTCGGCGACCGCGACACACCGAAGCTCGCCCGCTTGCTCAAAGACGACCGCGGCACCCGTGTCATGCCCAGGACCGAGACGCAATCCAAGAACCGCAGTCATCCGATCCCTTTCCTTACCACATGAACGACCGTTGCTCGACAAGCGGGAGCGTTCGGCGTGCCGTCACAGTTGTTTCGGCTCGATGTATCGCCGGGACCATTTTGCAACCGATAACTTTGGGTCGATGGATCGCATGGAATCCGACCAGACGCCGAACCGGGCGCGATGTCGCGCCGACTCGCACGGCCCGAATCATGGTGCGCGAAACTGAACATCCCGGTGCCGATGGCCGCACGGCGCTGCTGCTCGCGCCGCCGAGCGGCGCACACCACTTCCACGGCCTGCAGAAGGCGCTGGCGGCGCTCGGCGTGCGCGCCCGGCTGGAGTGCTTGCGCCCGTCGGCGCCGCTCCGTGTGACGGCGCGGATGGCGGCGGAGTGCGACGTGCTTGTCCATGCCGACGGGGTAGGGGCGCGGGCCGCGGGCATCCGCGCCGCGGCGGATCGCGCGGGTAAGCCGGTCGTGCTGCTGATGGACGGCGTGCTGGAATTCGCCAACACGTTTCTGAACCCGCGCGGCGGTGATGGGTTCCTGCGCGCGGCGCCCGCCGATCTTGTGATCGCGGGCGGGCTGCACGATCGCGCGATCCTGCGGGCATTGGGAAACCGCGCTGTGGCGGCGGGACTGCCGAGACTGGCGGCGTTCTCTGAGCGGCTCAAGTCGGCGGATCTCGGCGACCAGCCGGGCGAATTGCTGGTCGCCACCGCCAATCAGCCGACGATGACCCTCGGCGGACGTGAGCGCGTGCTCGCGTCGCTGTCGCGCCTGAAGGACGCTGCTGCCCGGCGCTCGCTGGCTGTGCGCTGGCGGATCGCGCGCGACTTTGCGGCGCTGCTCGGGGTCGAGCCTGACGATCTGTCGCTGGAGATAAGCCTAGCGCGCGCCCGCGCGGCGATCACCACCGCGTCGACGCTCGCGATCGAATCGATGCTGGCGCGTCGGCCGACGGCGATCCTGCACCCGCACCCGTGGCCGCTGTGGCTGCCGAGCGCGTGGGTGTGGATGGGCGAGCCAGATGGCCGCGACGAAGCGGATCGTGCCCGCGCGGACGCCGTGGGCGGCTTGGCCGGGCGAGCGAACACCGCGGCGGGCGAGTCGGTCGATGTGGCGCTGGTCGGGCGCGCTCCGCTGCGCACGGAGCGCATCGACGAGTTGCTCGATTCGCTGCTCCGGCCTGACGCGGCACGACTGGCGCAGCAGGAGGCGGCGCTGGAGCGGTGCTCCCGGCGCGACCCGGTCCGTCGCGCGGCCGAGGCGATCGCGTCGGTCGCGCGGCGGGGGATCGAGCGCCGCCCGACGCCGCGCGCGGCGGTCGAACCGGTGCCCGCGGGTGACGCGCTTCGCGTCGTCAGTTGCATCGAGTCGCACGCGTCCTCCATCGGCGGGGTGGCGTCTTGGAGTGCGCGGATGGAGCGGTACTTCGCCGATCATCCGGGGTTGGGGATCGACTGGCGCACGCTGTTCATCGGGGCGACCTCGCCGTCGGCGGGCGAGCGGGTCGAGCTGCGCCCACGCGCGCACGTCTGCGTGGTCGATCCCACGGACTCCGTTCCCGCGCAGGTCGGCGCGATCGCCCGCGCCATGGGCGCGGTCGGCGCTGCGGTCATCATCCCGAACTACGGCGAGTTGAGTCACGCGGCGGCGATGCACCGGCGCGCCGACGGGGCGCGGGTGATCGCGATCGCGCACACGAACGATGAGGTCTACGGGCAACTTCTCTCGACGTATGACCGCTGGGACGCCGCCGTCGGGGTCAGCCCCGTGTGCGCGGGTTGGGTGCGCGAGATGGCGCGCGGTCGTGATGTAGCCGAAATTCCTTACGGCGTGCCAGTTCCCGGAGCGCGGGATCGCGCGAGAGATGCTCTTGCCCCGATCCGGCTGGCGTACATCGGGCGCGTGGTTGAGAAGCAGAAGCGGGTGAGCAATCTACTGATCGTGCTGGAGGAACTCAACGCTCTCGGCGTGCCGTTCGAGTTCGACCTGGTCGGCGACGGCGACGCGCTCGACGAGTGGCAGCGGGAGGCGCAGCGGCGTTCGATGCCGCCGGGCTGCGTGCGAATCCACGGCGCGCGTTCGCGCGAGTGGGTGCGCGACTTCTACCGCGAGCTTGATGTCAGCGTGATCACCTCTGACGCCGAGGGAACCAGCGTCGCGATGCTGGAGTCGATGGCGGCGGGGGTGCTGCCGTGCGTGACGCGGGTGGATGAGTCGATCGACGCCCTGCTGCGCGACGGCGAGAACGCGATCGTGGTGCCGGTGGGTGACATGAAGCGCATGGCGCGCCGCATCGCGGAGTTCGCGCGGGATCGCGACTTGCTCGAACGGTGCGGCGGGGAAGCACGCCGCACGATCGAGCGCGGCGGCTACACGATCGCGCACTGTGCGGAGGCGTACGCGGCATTGCTGCGCCGGGTCATGACGCGGGCGAACGCGGGGCCGCTCGCGACGGATCTAGGGCTTCGCGCGCCGGGCACGGCGCACACCTCCGGGGCGGCGGCGTTCGAGGAAGAACTCGAGCGCCATCTTCGGGAGGCCGGATTTGAGCGGATTTCCCGGGGAAAATCGTCCGACGAACTCGGTGGTGTGCGGGAAGCGGTGATTGTTCGCGCGACCGACGAGCATCCCGGGCGCGAGCGGATTGCGGAGTGGCGACGCCGGGGCATCGGCGTGGTGGTGGAGCCGACGCTCTCTGATGATCCTTCGGAGCACATCACCCGCGCGTTCGACAACCTCAGGCTGGCGGGCTGCTCGCGCATCGCGGTGCATGCCGATGAGCGGGTGCTCCCGGCCGTGCTCGAATGGCTCGCGGAGCGTCGGCGAGAGTGGCTGTTCGGCTTCACGCACCATCTCGCCGTGCCCGGATCGACGCTGATGGGCGTGCCCGCGTTCACCGTGGCGGATGCCGCGTGGAGCGACACTCGGCCCGACGGGGTGGTGTGCGCGGGGTGGCCGGGGTACGCGGCGACGCACCCGCTGCGATGCTCGGGCGCTCGGTGCTCCGTGGTGCCCGATGATGCCGCGATCCGTGCGCACATCGACGCGGTGCTCGATCGCGTGGCAGACTCGATCGCGCGGGGCGATCGCGTGGTCACGACCATGCAAGGGCTTGACTCCGCCGCGGGGGTGATTGACCCGGCACACCTCATGATCGCGCCCCGCCCGGATGTGTTGGTACTCCGCGGCGAGGAGATCGACTTCGATATCTACGCATCGACACGGGCGTGGCGCGATCGCGGAACGGCGGTTCACTCGCTCTGCTGGCCCGACGCCGAGCTTTCCTCGCCCGAACGCTTCGCCGATCTTATCGGGGCATTGCCCGCGCACCAGCCGTATGCGATCTACGGCGGCGGCTTGCATACGGAGCGGCTGCTGAAGAACGCTCGGCCGGCGCGATTGCCCGTGTGCATCCTCGACGACCGGGCGCGCGAGGGGCAACGGATTCAGGGAATCGCCGTCGTACGCCCCGATGATCCGGCGATCGCGCGAATCGGCGCGATCATCCTTTCTTCGACGCGGTTCGAAACGGAGCTGTGGGAGCGCACGGCGTCCGCCCGAGCATTGGGGGTGAGGGTTCTGCCCCTGTACGCAACGGTCGAGCAACTCGACTCCCGCAGAAGTTGTTCCGCCGCGAAGGCGTAATTCTGAATCGGACGTTCCATCCGTCCGATATTCAGCGGGATGACCATGGAAGCCCCAGCCAGAGCCGGCTCCGCCGACGATCGATTCGCGGCGGCGATGGATCGCCCGCGCTCGCCGGTGCTCGCACCGCTCGAGGCGCTGCGGCGGCAGGTGCTCACCCGGACGGCGGAGTCGCTCGCGGCTCGCCGCATCCGGCGCATTGCACTCTTCGGCGCCGGTCGGCACACGCGCCCGATCGTTCGTCAACCCTGGGCCGCGTTCGGCATCCGTGTCGAAGTGATTCTTGACGACAACCCGCGCACAAACGTGCTGGGCGGGGTGCGCGTCGCCCGCGCGGGCGACGCGCCGCTGCCGCCGGGAGTGGGCGCGATCGTCATCAGTTCGGAATGCTACGAGCAGCAGTTGTTCAGCCGCGCGCGCGAGTTGTATGCGCGCTCAGGTGTGCCGATCATCCGGCTGTACTCGCAGAACGACGACGCGTACGAGTCGAGCGCGACTCTTGAGAGGCTCTCGGAGATTCCGGGGCTCTCCGCCGCGGATGCGCGATGGCTGGTTGAAAATCGCGGCGAGCGCCACGACGCGACTCTGCCGATGCTCCCGCCGGCGCGCACGGAGCTCCACCTGCGACGCTATGAACTGGCCGTGGAACTGCTCGCGCGGATCGGCGGCCGGAGCGTCGCCGACCTCGCCTGCGGGACGGGGTACGGCGCCGAACTGCTCGGCGCGGATCCCGGCGTGGCGTACCACGGCGTCGACATCGACGCGCGCACGGTCGAGTACGCGAACTCGCGCCACGGCGGTGCGAACCGGTCATTCCACTGCGCCGATGCGACCAGCACGCCGCTCGCCGACCGCAGCGCCGATCTGGTCGCCAGCTTCGAGACCATCGAGCACATCAGCGATACGGCGTCGCTCGTCGCGGAGTATGCCCGCGTGCTGCGGCCGAACGGCTGTCTTGTCGTGAGCACGCCCAACAAGCTGGGGCCGACGCCCTTTCACGTGCACGACTTCGACTTGGCGGGCTTTGTCGCCGCCCTGTCGCCGAGCTTCGAGGTCATCGAGTTGATCGGGCAGTCGCCGGTGGATGATGTATTCGCGCCCGATCTGCCGCCGGGGATGTGGCGGCTCGATCCGGCGCGCGGCTCCCTCTCGGCGCCCGACGGTTCGGGGCGCACCCCCGACTTCCTGATCGCGATTGCGCAGCTACCGGGTAGCGCTCGCGGCCGGCACGCTCTGACTCCGCCGGCGAGCGACGAGGTAGATGTGATCACGCGTCACGGTGCGATCCGTTTCTTCTGCCCCAACGACGCGGCCCGCTGGCGCGCCGAAACGCTTGCGTCAAAGGAGCCGGAGACACTCGACTGGATCGATCGTTTCGACGTGGGCGACATCTTCTGGGACATCGGCGCGAATACAGGACCCTATGTGATGTACGCGGCGGCGGCGGGGCGCGCGAGCGAGATCATCGCGTTCGAGCCATCGCCCTGGAATTCGTGGGTTCTGGCGGAGCAGATCCGTCGTGCAGGGCTGTCGGCGCGCGTGCGCGCGTACTCCATCGCCGTGACTGGTCATGCGGCGGCGGCGCCGCTGCACATGCGCCACGTGATCCCCGCCGGGTCGGGTTCGAGCTTCGGGCAACCGGTGGGCGAGTTCGGCGAGACGTTCGAGCCGGTCTTCCAGCAGGCCGCCGTCGGGCTGTCGATCGATGAACTCGTCGAACGATTCGGGGTCCCCGCGCCGAATCGGCTGAAGATCGATGTGGACGGCGCCGAGGAGCAGATCATCGCGGGTGCCGCCGCCACGCTGGCGAATCCGCGCCTGAAATCGGTGTCGGTCGAGCTTGACGACTCGCGTCCCGAGCTGATCGCGCGCATCACCGCGCGGATGCACGCCGCCGGGCTTCGCTTTATCGCAAAGCGTCACGCGCCGTTTGTCGATGAATCCGTGAACGCCAGCATCTTCAACTTTGAGTTCACCCGCCCAGCCCGAGGAGAACGACCATGACCACGCTCAGCACAGCCCCTTCACCGGTGGCCGCCGCCCCTTCGTTCGTTGAGTCACCGGTCGTTCACGCCGAGTACATGCTGCGCGGCGCGCCCGTGAAGACTTGGCCCTTCGCGCACGCCGTGGTCCGCCCGATCTTCCCTGCGTGGTACTACGACCGGCTGCTCAGCGCGTTCCCAGAGGACGGCGCGTTTACCCCGCTCAACCAGTACCATCCCGACCGCGGCGCTCTATTCCTGACCCATCGCGCCGACGGCACCGATGATCGAGCCCGGCTTGATGATGAGCAACGAGTGTTCTGGGAGTCCTTCATCCGCGACTTCAGCTCCGAGCGCTTCAGGCGCGCACTGCTCGAGGTCGTTGGCGGCCCTTCTTACGCCGATCGCTACCTGGCCCGCAGCCGATCGCTCATTCACCTCTCGCTCGACCGGTGCGGGTACCAGATCGCCCCGCACACCGATGTGGCGGCGAAGATCATCACCGCGGTGTTCTATCTGCCCGACATCGACGACCTTTCGAACGAACCATTCGGCACGAGCGTTCTCGTTCAAAGGCCCGGCGCTGAGGCCATGAATCCGCACGACTGGGCCCGGTATGACATCGCGTACACCGCTCCGTTCCTGGCGAACACGATGTTCACGTTTGCCGTGGGATCGAACTCCTGGCACGCGGTGAAGCAGGTGGATCGCCCGAGCCGCCGCCGGAGCATCCAGTACTTCGTGGTGCTCGACGAGTAGTCAGTGGGTCGGCGGAGCAGTGAGCAGCCGCCAGCGATCGGGCGTGCTGTCCGCCGCGTCGACCAGCCCCCAGCGCCACAGGTATCGCTTGAGCAGCAGCCACGAATCCGCAAGCGTTTCGAGCATCCACTGCGACCGCTCATCGCCCGGCTGATCCGCGAGCGCGATGAAGCGGTGCTCGATCCGCTCAGCGTCGCGCCGCTCGCCCTCCACCATGCGGCGCGCGTAAGCGATCTCGTCCGGCGAACGCACGTCCCGCCCGAATATCTCGCGCGCAAACTCCGGGTTGAACCCCGCGTACGCCCACGCCGAGCGACCGAGCCGGTACTCGCGGTGCAGCACCTCCGCCGGCGTGAAGCGATGGTCATGGACCACCGCGGCGTCCGGCGTATAGGCGATCTCCGTCCCCGCCCGCTGTCGCAGCCGGTGTGCGAGTTCGATGTCGTCGTAGCCGTAGGCGTCCCGGAGATCGGGGAATCCGCCGAACTCCAGAGCCAGGCCAACCGGCGCGGAGAAATTCAGACCGTAGCAGTCCCGGTAGCCGGGCGCGCGATCCGTCGGCGGCGGATGGAACACCAGTCCGGTCCGTTGCACGATCTCGTCGAACAGGTTCGGGCGGTCGATGGACATCCATCTCGCCGCGCCCGCGACTACCCTCGCGCTGGTGCCGACGTGCGCGACCCGGTGAGCGCGCAGCAGCCCCGGCTCGGCGTAGGCGTCGTCGTTCATCGACAGAAAAATCCGACCGCGCGCCCGCCGCAACAGGCGGTGCCGAACCGCGATGTAGCCGATCTTCGGGAACGCCTCGAACCTGACGCGGCCCGTAAGCCGGGGGGGCACGTCCCGATCCGGGAGCCCGCCTTCGCCGCCATCGACGCCGACGATGATCTCGAATTCGCCCGCGTCAGTTTGCCGTGCGAGAGCATCGAGGCAGGCCCGCAGTTTCTCGGGTCGGCCGAAAGTCGGAATGAGGATGCTCAGGTGCACGGATGATGGGTTCGCACGGTCACGCGACAGCTGTCCGGACGCCAACCAAACCAGCGATATCGGCGGGATCTTCTTTCCGCCGTCAGCAGATGCGAGGCGACGACTGATTCTGCCGATATTTATCGGGTGTCCGCCATCGTCGCCAAATCGCGCGCTGCCGCTCCGCTGGTCCCTGCCGCCCCGGACCCATTGAGCGCGCTGATCCCGGGCTTCACGCCCCCCCTGGACGGGCGGGTGCGGGGCGTGGTCGTCGCTGGATTGGACGATCAACGCTTCGTCGACCGGCTGCTCCGCGCTCTACCCCCGCTCGCGGATGGGTACGAAACTCCCGTGTACGTCCTCGACACGCGAGCCGCGGTCGCCGACGCCGTGCGATCCTCCGAGCGCGTCCGGGTGTTCGCGGGCCCGGAGTGCGTCGCGCGGTTCCTCGCGGATCGGCGATCGGCGATCGGGCTTTCGCTGCCGAGGTATGTCACGAGCGCGAGCGCGGCGGGTGCGCCGCTTATGCAGACGCTCCGCGCCGGACTTGATGCGCTGGCGGCGGAACAGGTGGCGCTCGACGGCGTGCTCCGTGCGCGACTGAACCAGCGTTCACTCGCGCGCGGCATGACGCACTGGCGCGGGCGCTATTCCCTGATCGCCGACGGACAGTCGCCGGCGCGGGTGCTGATCCTCACCTCGCGCTACTCGACGTTCGTGCGCCACGCCGCCGAGGACTTTGCAGGCGCATTGGGCGAGATCGGGCAACAGGCGCGCGTGCTCATGGAGCCGGACGCGCACGCGACGCTGACGTCGTGCTACTACCTCGATGAAATCGAACGCTTCGACCCGGACCTAATCGTCGGCATCAACTACCCCCGCGGGGCGATGGGCAACGCGCTGCCCGAGGGCATCCCCTACGTCTGTTGGATCCAGGACGCGATGCCGCACCTCTTCGCCGCGGCGGCCCGTGCGTCGGCGCTCGACTTCGTCGCGGGGCACGCGTACCCGAGCATGATCACTCGGCAGGGGTATGCGCCGCACCAAGTGCTCGAGCACTTCGTCCCCGTGTCGGCGGCGAAGTTTCACCCGGGCGTCACCTCCCGCGAGCGCGAAGCGCGATTCACTTGCGACATCGCGTACGTCAGCCACCGCTCGGAGACGCCCGCGGTGTTCCACGCGAGATTCTTGGCCGACCCTGGCATCCCGCGATCCGCCGTCGGCGCGATCGAGCGATGCCGCGAGACGGTGAGCGAGATCGTCGCGCGCTGGCCGCGAGAAGCGGGCAACGCCGCGCTCCGGCAGGCGTCGGAGGAACTGGCGGCCGGCTTCGGAAAACCGGGCGAGGCGCGCGTCATCGAGCTGCTGCACCATCAATACGTCGTCCCGCTGTGCGAGCAGATGCTGCGGCACGAAACACTCGAGTGGGCGGCGGCGATCGCGCGCGATCAACAGCTCAAGCTCAGAATCTTCGGCAAAGGGTGGGAGTCTCACTCGACCTTGGGTGAGTTCGCCGCCGGACCGCTCGATCACGGCGAGGATCTGCGAGCGTGCTACAAGCACGCCGCGTGCCACCTCCATGCGTCGACGGTCGGCAGCGGGCATCAGCGCGTCTACGAGTGCGCCATGTCGGGCGGCGTGCCGCTGAGCCGACGATCGTGGGACGAGATGTACTTCCACGACTGGATGGTCTCGCGTGAGTTCGTTCTCGAGCGCCTGCCGCCCGACGAGTGGCGGAACAACCCTCGCTGGCCTATGCACACGGTGGCGAATCACCCCAGATTGATGCAACTCGTGCGCAATCGGCAGCGCATGGTCCGCAAGCCAGGCGGGTGGGACCACGAGTGCTATCACGGGCTGTACGCGCATGTCGAGTACGGCTGCGCCAAGCCGTACGACGCGCCGGTCCCGCCGGCCCACATGCGCCCATACTCGATCCTGGGCGACATGTTCGAGACGGTCTTTTCCACGGAGAGGGAACTTCGTGAGCGCGTGCTGCTGGCGGCGGAACGCGGCTCGTGGCGCGCACAGGTGTCATCGGGGATCGCCGCCCGTGCGCAGGACGCGGTCGGCATGCGCCGTTTCGCCGAACGCCTGATCGGGCTGGTTGGATCGAGCATCGCGCGCGGCGGTGTCCACCAGCCCGCGCCAGCATCAGCGGGGGTCGCCGCGTGAGCACCGGATCGCTCGACCCAACAACGCTCCGGCTGGCACTCGTCAGCCGCGAGTACCCGCCCTTCTTCGGCGGGGGGATCGGCACCTACGCGCGGTGGATCGTCCCTGCGCTTGCGGCGGCGGGCGTCCGGGTTCATGTGATCACCGAAGTGCGCGACGAAGCGTGCCCGCGCGTGGAACTCCACGGCAATGTCACCGTCCACCGCGTCCGGCATTCAATGGGCCGCGGCGGGTGGACCAGCTCAGCGGCTCGGTTCGCGATCAACGCCGGCCGGCGCGTCAGCGAGCTGGCCGGCCGCGGCGAGATCGACGTGGCGGAGTTCGCCGAGTGCGAAGGGGCCGCAGCGGCGATGCTGCTGATGCGCGGCAAGGGCGCGCCGGTCCCCACTCTCGTGCACCTGCACACACCCTCCGAACTGCTCTTCGGGCTCCGCTCGCTGTCCGTCCGCGCGCTGGACCCGTCGCTCGGGGCGTACATTCAGGGCGAACGCTTGGCGATCCGCCTAGCGGACCGGGTCGGCGCACCGTCGCGATTTATTGCACTCTGGGCACTGGAGCACTACGCGCTGGGCGAACTGCCCGCGGTGATCCCGTACGCGATTGGGCCGCTGGACGATGCGCCGCCGCCCTCGGCGCGTGAGAAGAACGTGCTCTACGTCGGGCGCATCGAGCCGCGGAAAGGGGTCGAGTCGTTGGTGCGCGCGTGGCAGCGGGTCATCCGCAGTCATCCCGATGCGCGGCTGCGGCTCGCCGGGGCTGACACCGCCGGCGCCCCCGACGGCGGATCGCTCAAGGCTTTTCTTCTCTCGCAACTCAACGAATCCGAACGGGCGACAGTACAGTTCACTGGACGCCTGCGCCCGGAAGATCTCACGGACGAATACGCGTGGTCGTCGGTGTGCGTGGTCCCGTCGCTGTGGGAGAACTTCCCCAACACCTGCATCGAGGCGCTGACGCACGCGCGCCCGGTGGTCGTCTCCGACAAAGGCGGGATGGCGGAAATGTTCGAGGGAACAAGCGCGGGCGAGGTGTTCAGCGCCGGCGAACCCGAATCGCTCGCGGGCGCGCTGATCGCGATGCTGAACGAAAGCCCCAAGACGCGCGCGGCGCGCGGACGTGCGGGGCGCGAGCGGATCAGCCACGTGTGCGACCCGGCGGCGGTAGCGCACGCGCGGATCGACCTATATCGCGACACCATCCGCCGATGTCGCGAGCGCGCCGGCTGCTCCGGCGCCGGTGTGCAAGCCGAATGGAAGCGCTGCGAGGACTTGCTGCAAGGCGACGTTGGCACGATGGCGATGCCGCCGCTCGGCGGTGCGATCGCGCGGTGGATCACCCCGGCGCGCCCGCTGAACGGAGCGCCCGCATGAACACGCGCCTCATCATCGCGCCGTTTTTCGAGGAGCCGGACGATGACCGCGCCCTGGCGGCGCGGGCGTTCGCCGCCGCCGCCGTCCGGCGCGGCGACCGGGTGTTCGTGCTCTGCCCGCACGGGCAAAGCCCCGGCGCGGAGTTTGAGTGCGACGGCCCGATCGAACTGCACCGCGTCAACGCCCCGGCGCGGAACACCCCCGCTGGCTTCGCCGCGCGCGCCGTGGAACGGGCCTGCGAGATCGTGTCTCGCGAAGCGTGCGCGGCGATCGAGTGTTTCGATGCGCCGTGGTGCACCGCGCTGGGCGTGCTGGCCCGCGCGACGGGCGCGCATCGGCTCCGTGTGACGGCCGTCCGCACGCGGTGGGCGGACAGTGCGATGGACCGGCTCGCCGACCGCGTCGCTGATCAGTTGTGCGTGTGTGATGGCCCCGCGCGCGGCCTCGCAACCCGCGGCGACGCACCGATGATTCCCGTGCCCGCCGAGAGCGGCGTCCTGTGGATGCCGGACATTTCCGGCCCGCAATTCGTGGTCCCAACTCCCACCGGCGCGTGTGCTCGATCGTTCATTATCAGCGCGTTCGAGCGCGCGGCCCCCTCCATCGCTGACTGGGTCTTGGCGTGCGCCAAGGGGATGAGCCGCTGGATGCTGCGGCCCGGAAGCGAAGCAGGCTCGCGACAGGGTATCGTGGGATCGTCGACAGTCGTCTTTATTGCGCCGCCGCCCGATCGAGACGCACCGACAGGGCACGAGCGGGACCCGGTCGCCTGCCGGATCGCGATCCGGTGCGGACATCTCTGCATCGTGGACGATGGTTCACCGTTGAGCGGTCTTGTGCCGACGCAACTCCGCGAGCGGCTCGTGTACCAACGGGGCGACGCCGGCTCGCTCGCGCGATGCCTGCGCGCCGTTGCGAGCGCCACGCTGGAGCAGCGGGCGGCGTGGGCGCGAGACGTTCGTGCCATGTTCGACGCCGACGCCGGGCTTGAGCCATTTCTGGAGTCTCGACCAAACATGTCAGAACGGCTGAAGCCGTCTCGGATCACCATCCCATTGGCGATGTGGAAAGACATCGAGCGCACGATGAACGAACTGCCCCGCCGCGCCGCTCGAACGGAGGCCGCCGCATGAGCAACGGATCATTGCTGCACATCACCCTTGCTGGGCCGGCGGGCGCTCGCGAGCTCGCATTGCCGCTCTCGCCCGACAGTTGCTGGGCGAATCTCCTCGGACGCTGGAATCTGCCCGCGACCGGGGCGATCGACCTGCTCGCCCGCATGATCGAGTCGATGCCGTCGCCGGTCACGAGTTGCATGCTGCGCGGATGCCCGTCGGCGTGTCTTCTCCCGATCCTATGGCTGCGCACCATCTGGTTGCCGGTCGAGGCTCGGATCACGGTTGAGTGGGACTTGGTTGATGATCCATCCCATCACCCGGGGCGCCAGGCCGCCGGTCGGCTCGCGTGCCTGCTGGCCAGTGAGGTCCGCTGCGCCGATCCGGCGCGGGCCAGCGCGCGCTGGGGCTTTGTTCCGCCCCAGCCCGGCCGCTCCGTGGCCGCATCGGTCGATGTGTTCGATCTACTCAGCAACCTGATCGACACCTGGGGGCTCGGGTCCGCGTACCAGTCGCCGGCGGCGACTTGGGCGCAGGCCGTGCGTCGCGAACTCTTGTCGTGCGCGGCGCTGGGGATGAAGCGCGTCGCACTCTACGGCGCCGGCACGCATACCCGCGCCGTCGGCGAGGTGCTGATGGAGCCTGACATCGAGATCGCCGCCATCATCGACGACGACGCCCGCCGGCACGGCACGCGACTGTGGGGGTACCCGATCGTCTCGCCCGACGCCGCCCTCACGCTGAATCTCGACGCGATCATCCTGAGCGCGAACTCGGTCGAGGACCTGCTGTGGGACCGCACCGCCCGGCACCGCGACGCGGGAATCCGGGTCATCCGGCTCTACGGCGGGCAAAGGTCGGGCTCGAACGCTCCTGTGCGGGCGCGTTTGGGCCTTACCAAATCCAGCGAGCCAATCTCGGTCGGTTCAGCGCTTTGACCGCAGCGGGCGCTGCCTTGGACCGATATCTCACGAACGAGGTCCCTTCGGACGCTGATCGCGGCCACTTGAAGCATCGGAGCATCCATGTCCAACGCCGTTCTTGCTTGTGCTCCTGCCGCCCTGAATGAGCGCCTCAATGGCCGGGATGTGCTGGATTCCGCGGGCCGCCGGGTTGACCCGGGAGACGCGCTCCCGATGCCGGCTCAACACTCCGTCCCGACCATGCTCGTGCCGCGCGAGCTGAATTACCTGCACTGGCTCGGGCACCGCCTGCCAGCCGGGGGGCGCGCAGTGGAGCTCGGATGCTTCCTCGGCGGGTCGACGGCGGCGATCGTCGAAGGCATGCGCAGCTCGGGCCGCGACTACCCGCCGGTGCTGGTGTACGACGGTTTCATCGCGCCCGACAGCGAAGAGATCGTCAACAGCTGGTGGATGCGCTCGTACGGGCTGAAAGCAGGAGAGAACTTCCGCGCACGATACGAGGCGCTGCATGCAAGCCGGCTCGACCGC
The DNA here is from genome assembly GCA_964391865.1 of uncultured Phycisphaeraceae bacterium. GTDB lineage: Bacteria > Planctomycetota > Phycisphaerae > Phycisphaerales > UBA1924 > DASZQL01. The sequence goes on along the minus strand of CAYMNQ010000001.1, from coordinate 1,048,509 downwards.
ATCGCGATCCGTGAGGGCTGGCTCCCCGAGAATATCGACCGCGCGGGCGAGCGCCGGGTCTACCCGGAGCAGGCGCCGATCGACCTGCTGTTCGTCGACGCCGCGAAATCGTGGGGGGTGCATCTCACAATCCTGCGCGCGTTCGCGCGCCACATGAAGATCGGTTCGGTGCTGGTCCAGCAGGACTTCCTTGATTCGCAGACCTGCTGGCTGCCGCTCCACATGTGGCAGCTTCGCGATGTCTTCCGCCCTCTTGATGTCATCCGGAACGCGTGCACCGTCGCCTTCGAATGCATTGCTGATCCCTCAAAGCGTGTCGACGAAGTCTGGCGCGATTTCACGTGCGGGAATGCGGCCCGTGCGGGCGAAGTCTGGCGCGAAGTGGAGTCGTACTGGGCGGGATGCGTCGGACCTGATGCCGCGGGTTTCGTGCATGGACATGCCGCGCGCCATGCGTCGTACCTGGGCAATGTCGAGCAGCTCACCCGACACGCGCGCGCCTACGAAGCTTGGGCGAACTCACGCGGAAGCGCCGGGATGTACGTGACCCCGACGTGGTGCGAGATGCTCCGCGCCATGGCTCGGCCGGCCGACAGCCCGATCCCCGCCGACCGCGTCCTGCGCGATCTGGTTGCGGAGTCGCTCGTCCGCCGCGAGTTCCCGCGCCATGATCGCGTGGCACACGCTGGAGCCAGCGTTTTGCCCGAGGTTCGTAACGGCGTTTGGCGCGGGGTCTTCGAGCGTCTGCGGCGCGAGTCGCACACGCGGGTCGCTCTCTTCGGTGCCGGCAATCACACGCGGTGGTTGCTCGAACACGGATGGCATGCCCAAGACATCACGATCGCTGCCGTCATCGACGACGCGCCGCAGTCGCCCGAGATCGCAGGCATCCCTGTCGTTACCCCCGCCGACGCCGCGCCGCTGCTCCGCGGCGTGACGGCGGTGCTCCCCTCGTCCGACGCGCACGAAGCGGCGATCCTGAAACGCGCGCGCGAACTATACGGCCAATCTGATCGGGTCCGCGTCTTCGGCGTGTACACCGAGTTGCCGCCCAACGACGAATCACATGACATGCTGATCCCCGACCAACCGGCCAGCGGGCTGAAGCGCGTGGATATCGGCGCGCTCCAAGGCACAGCACCGCATCGCTCCTCTCTCGGGCTGTCGACCGATCGCCCGTGGCTCGCCGAGTTTGCGCGCCGCATCGCAACCCCCGAGTGGGTGAAGGGCTTCGTTAACTATCGCGACGCGCTGTTCCTGTGGGATGTCATGGAAGCCGTTCGCCCGGATACTGTTGTCGAGATCGGTACGGCCTCGGGCGTTTCCACCAGCGCGCTGGCTGCGGCGAGCGAGTTTTTCGGCGGAACGCGCACCGATCAGCCTAGTGTTCATACGTTCGACATCGGCTCGGTGTGCTACTTCGACGTCACCAGGCGCGTTGGCGCCGCGGTTCGAGAATGCGTCCCGCACCTCGCCGGCCGGGTCCATTTGAACCCTGGGCGCACCGCCATTGACGCCGCACGTTGTTTCAGCGTCGGCTCGGTCGACCTCGCCTTCATCGACGGCGACCACCGCCATCCCACGCCCACGCTCGACGTCCTCGCGCTCCTCTATGTGCTCCGGCCCGGCGCGTGGATCATCCTCCACGACATCGAACTCACCGCGGTTTCGAAGCTCCCCCGCGCCATCGACTGGGATCTCGCCACCGGCGCGGAAACCCTCTTCAAGCGCTGGCCCTTCGGCAGAGTCCAGCCCCAGTTCGCCGAACCGGCAATGAACAACATCGGCGCCATCCGCCTGCCCGACAACCCGGCCGACGCGGTCGCGTTCCTGCTCGATCATCTCGAGCAGCCGTGGGAGACGGGGCGTGCGATGGATCCGAGCATCGCCGCGGCCATCGCGCTCCGCTGCCCCCGGGGCTGATCCAAAAAATGAAAAAACGCTCCGGGTGACCGGAGCGTTTCAGAAGTCGCGTGCCGACCACCTCACGCCGCGTACGGCGGCCAGGTGTCGTCGTTGCTGGGGTGGATCGCGAAGGCGTCGTTGATGTCGTCGTTCAGATTGCTCAACTGGCCGTGCATCCGGTCGATCAGTCGGAGCACGAAGTCGCCGGTGCTGGCGGCGCTGTGCGTGTCGGGACCGAACACGCCGCCGGCGGGGAACGGGAAGGACTCCGGTTCCTGGTTGTCGGTGCTGAAATCGTCCATGCGCAGCCTCAGACCTTCCATGGCTCGCCCTGCCTTCCTGCCGATCAATCCGTGATCGGCTCAGTGGCATCGGCGTGCGGGCAACCGGAGTTCAGTGCCTCGTGCGGCAACAGCCTTCGGTGGCTCGAATTGACACGGTCTTCATCGGCCCGATCGATCCCTTCGGCACAGTTGAACGGTTACTCCGGACGTGAGGCGTTATCGGGCGGCGGCGGATGGGCGGCGCCGACCTTATTCTCCGTTCCGGCACGCAGCCGGGCCAGATTCGCCCGGTGACGCCAGATCACGAGAATCCCCAGCAGCCCGGTCGTGAGGAGGAACGGCGCCGAGCCGCCCAGCCGTTCGGCGATCGTTTCCCCGGTTGTGGTGAGCCCAGCGGCGGCGAACCCGGCGACCGCGATCGGTAGCACGAGAGCTGCGGTGACTGACGCTACGCTCACATAGCGCGTCAGCTTCACCGTCACGATCCACACCATGAGCGCCACGCCGGCGGGGTACGTCACGAACGGGAACAGCCCGAGCATCGCGCCGAACCCGGTGGCGACGCCCTTGCCGCCCTTGAACTTCAGCCACACCGGGAACACATGCCCCAGCACGGCGGCGGCGGTGACGCCGATCCACCACCAAGCATTCGCCGCGCTCGGCGGAGCGCCATCGCGCGAGCGCGAAATGCAGCCGAGCGCGAACCCCGCGATCACTACCGGCAGCAGCCCCTTGAAGAAGTCAAGCGCGAACGCGAGCAGGCCCCACTTCTTGCCAAGCACGCGCCCGGCGTTTGTGGCTCCGATGTTCTTCGAGCCGTGTTGGCGGATGTCGACGCCGCGGGCAAAGCCGAAGAGCAAACCGAAGGGGATCGATCCGGCGAGGTACGCGAGGATGAGCGCGAGGGCTTGGGTCATTTCTGCATATTCACCACGGAGAGCACAGAGGGCACAGAGTTTGGATGGAGAAGAAAGGACTGTGTTTTTTTCTTTTCGGATGGATCGCCGGGCGCGCACAGACAGGCGTGCTCGTGCCACACTCTTGCCAGTCTCTTCTTCATTTCATCATTCCCTCATTTCTTCTGTGTGCTCTCTGTGTCCTCCGTGGTGAACCTCCGATCCGATTCGATCAGCATCATGTGCTTGAGCAGTGCCGCGTTGGCGACGCAAGCAGCGGCGAGCCAGCCGCGCCACCCGTCGCGCCAGGCGCTTTTCAGCACAACTTGCTTGAGAAACGCGCCAACGGGCGACGTGACCAGCCCGCTGATCCTCCCTGCGCGCCCGAGCTTCCTGTAACTGCGCGATGCGATCTCCGCGTGGCTGACCTGTCGGCGCAGAAACTCCGCGAGTGTGCCGATGGTGTCGTGCCGCAGCGTGCCCGACAGCCGCTCGACGCGCCCCGCGCGGCTCGATGGTCTCTCACTCGATGGCTCGATGGCTTGATGGCTTGATGCCTCGATCTCCAGTTTGTCATGCGGGTCATACCCGCCCCAGCATGCGTTCCCTCGGCGGACGAGCCGCAGCCGCCATTCCGGCTGCCACGCATGATTCAGGAATGCGCCGGCCCACCACACCTTGCGGTTCACTTCGTACCCCGCGACGCCGGGATCGTCCTTCGCCATCGCGGCGACGACACTCGCAAGCAAGTCCGGCTCGAGCGATTCATCGCTATCGAGCGACAGAATCCACGCTCCGCGGCAGCGCTCCAGCGCCACCTGCTTCTGCGACACGTGCCCGAGCCACGGCTGATGGATCACCCGCGCGCCCGCCCGGCGGAGCAGGTCGAGCGTGCCGTCGGTTGAGCCGGAATCGATCGCGACGATCTCGGCGTCGAGCGGGCGGATGCTCCCGAGCGTGCGCGCGATCGTCGCCTCGTTGTTGCAGCAGATGATCGCTACCGACAGCTTCGGCGCGGGCATGTGACGCGAATCATGCAGCGCGGCGGCACCGGTAGGAACAGCGGTCTCGGCGTCAGCGGGGGGCATATCTCTACGGGAATGGTGTGATTGGATCGGGCAGAAGTCAAAGTGGATGGGACAGGCGGGGAGAAGAATCAACGCGACGTCGTTCGCGCAGAGTGGCGTGCGCCGCTCGGCGTGTGCGTGCATGGGCCTTCGATCGCGCGGAGCGATTGCGGCGCATCTCCTCAAACAGCACGACGCGGCGTCATCGATCGGACACCTGCCCGGAAGCAGATTCACCGCAGAGCCGAAGGGACCTCAGGAAGAACACGCGCTTGACTTCAAACAACCCGTTCTCCGCGGCTCCGCCATGAATCGGGCTTTCTATCTCACGCGCGTCAGCACGGCGCGCTGGAGGCTGGTGGGGGTAACTCCCGTGACGGGCGGCACACCGCCCGCGCCTCCGGTGCTGATCTCGTTCTTGCCGTCTTGCGAAGAAACGATCTCGACAACGAGGCGCTCGGCGGGCGTGCCGCGACCCTGGAGTTCGTACGACGCGGTGAGCCGGTTGCCCTGGATCGTGAACAGGCTCCACAGCGTGCCGCCCAGCAGCCGCGCGGGGAGGCGGATCGAGTTACCCTCGTCGATGGTGAACTCGCCCTTGTCGGCGTCGTTGATGATGAGCGCGTAGGGGCGTTCCTGCCGCGCGGGCGGCGCGCCGGGGTCGCGCTTCGTGCCGGGGCGCGCGTCGTAGATGAGCGTCCAGCTGAACCGCGAGGGTTCGTCGGACGGCGAGATGACAAGCTCCATGAGGAACGCCCGCTCACCGGCGGCGGAGAAGATCGTCGCCGGGCCCGACCAGTGACCGAGCCAGTCGCCGGGAAATCGCGCCGGCGTGGCGCTCGTGACTTCACGCGCGCCGGCGCGGTCAAGAGCACTGCGGCACGCCGGAAGGCCGCCGAGCGCGAAGCACGCGGCGACGGCAAGCGCGAACGATGGCGCAAATCGCGCGAGAGCGCCGGCGCGCGGCCCGTCCACGCGCGACCGATCCCCCAGCGGGACACCGACGTTCCAATCGATCAGTGTTGTGGACGGCTTGTCGGGCATCAGCACCGCTCCTCGGCGTGTTTGGAGTGTGAAACTGGGTCGGGTACAGTGGATCACGAACACCGATCATGCTCCTGACGCTCTCCGCCCAGTCATACCGAAGCAAGCTCATCCCCGGCAAGGGGGCGATGTCGCTCTTCGACCTACCGAAAATCGCGCGCGAGGAGTTCGATCTTCAGGGGATCGTGATCCAGACGTCGCTGCTCGCAGGGTGGGACGAGAACAAAATCGACAAGCTGCGCGACAGCGCGGACAAAGCCGGCTCGCCTGTGCTGCTGCTCATCGAAGATCAGCCCCAGCCACTTGCCGACGCGGACAAAGCAGTCGGCGAGTCGGCTGTCGCGCGGCTCGATCGCGTCGTGCGCGTGGCGCACCGGCTGGGATGCAGCGGCGTGGCGCTTTCGATTCTCGACCCCGACGGCATCAGTCTCATCGAGCCGGCGGCGGCGCGCCTCAAGCAAGTGGTGTCGAAGGCCGAGCGGATGGAAGTGAATCTACTCATCGCGCCGGGCACGGGGCAGACCGCCACGCCCGAGCAACTCACCGGGCTGATCCGCAAGGTCGGCGGTTTCCGCATCGGCTCGTTCCCCGATTTCACCACCGCGGCGGCGACGCCCGATCCGGCGGCCTACCTCCGCAGCCTGGCGCCGTACGCCTCGGCGATCTGCGTCTCGCTCACCGGGACCAAGACCTCCAAGAAGGGAGGCGCCTACGATCTGTCCGCGTTGGTGGAATCGGTCGCCGCCGTCGGGTACGAGGGCAATATGATGCTCGAGTACCGCGGCGAGGGCGACCCGGCGCCGACGATTCTCGCGGCGAAGGAAGTGATCCAGACCATTTCCCAGGAGCCGACCGAATGAGCGGCGCAGCACTGCACGAGGCAGAGGCGGGCATGCACCACGCGGGCGCATCGTCGCACGGCTCGGTCGTGCGCCGCCTCATCGTCACCATCGACGGCCCGGCGGGTACGGGCAAGTCGTCCGTCGCACGCGAACTGGCCGGCGCGCTCGGGCTTGATTTCCTCGACACCGGCGCGATGTACCGTGGCGCCACCGCCATGGCGCTCGACAAGGGCGTCGACCTTTCCGACGAAGCCGCGATCGCCGAACTCGTGCGGACCAGCGACATGCGCTTCGACTTCGGCAGCGATCCGCCCGCGCTGCATGTCTTCGGCTCCGCGATGACCGCGCGCCTGCGCGACCCGGACGTGACGGCCGCGGTCTCCCCCGTCTCGAAGCTCGGCGCGGTCCGACGTGTGCTCGTCGAGAAGCAGCGCCGCATTGGCGAGATCCACCCGCGCCTCGTCACCGAGGGGCGCGACCAGGGCTCCGTCGTCTTCCACGACGCGAACGTGAAGATCTACCTCGACGCCGCCCCGGCAGTCCGCGCCCAGCGCCGGGCCGAGCAGCTCCGCGCCGCCGGGCAGCCCGCGGACGTTTGCGTGATCGAGCGCGAGATCATCGAACGCGACCGGCGCGATTCCACGCGCGACGTCGGCCCTCTGGTGCGCCCTGAGGGCTCGATCCTTGTTGACACCTCGTCGATGACCCAGCCGCAGGTCGTGGCGGAGTTGGCCCGCATCGTCCGCCGGGAGGCGGGCGAAGGGTGAGCGAGCCGTCGGCGACCGCTCCAGGCGCGCGGGGCGAGACGTCGCGTGGCCGCGTCGGCGATTCGTTCATCTACTGGTTCTGCTGGACCGCCGTGCTGATCCTCGGCACGCTCTTCTACCGCCTGCGCCGCTTCGGCATGCGCCGTCTGCCGAGCACGGGGCCGGTGCTGATCGTGGCGAACCATCAGTCGCACCTCGACCCGCCGCTCATCGCGACACTCTCACCGTCGCGCCCGCTGCACTTCATCGCGCGGGTGGGGCTCTTCAAGCACCGCGCCTTCGCGCGCTTCATCACCGCGCTCAACTCCATCTCCATCAACGAGGACGGCGAGGCGGACCTCGGCGCCATCCGCGAGGCTCTCGCCCGGCTCGCGCGCGGCGAGGTGGTGCTCATCTTCGCCGAGGGCTCGCGCTCGCCCGACGGGTCGATCAAGGAGTTCATGCGCGGCGTGACGCTTCTGGTCAAACGCGCGAAATGCCCGGTGATCCCGGCGGCGATCGAGGGGGCGTTCGACGCTTGGCCGCGCGGCACGGGGTTCCCGCGTCTGTGGGGGCACCGCGTGGCGGTGAAACTCGGCGCGCCCATCGCGCACGCCGAACTCATGAAAGACGGTGCGGACGAGGCGCTCCGCCGGCTGGCACGAGAAGTGGACGGGCTGCGCCTCGGGCTTCGCGCGACCCTGCGCGCCGCGACGAACGGCAAGCGCCCCCGCGCGGGAGTGGGGGATCAGCGATGCGACCCGGAGTCTTGGTATCGATCGTCCCCGTAACAGCGGGCCATCGCCCGATCACGGGCATGCCGCGCGCCGAGCGAACTCCAAAAACGCCAAACGCCCCGTTCCATCGGCATAGTCCGTATGGAGCGGGGCGCTCGGGTTTCTCTCCTCCAGCGGGTTCGCTCGCCGCCTGCGTGTGCGTGTGGAGGAGCGGCGAGCGGGCTGTAGGGTTATGGACCTTTGACTCGGCCGCGGCCCTGTGCTGCCGCGGACGAGAGGGTCTGGGGAAACGGGCCTTGCGGTCGGTCGCGCCGTCGCAGGAAGAATGCTCGGGCGTCGCCGATCGTTCGGCTCGTGTGGCAGTCGGTCCGGTGCTCGCGACGCGAGCACCGGCCGGAGAGAAGAGACTCGCACGGATGTTCGTTCGAGCGCGATTGCTTGCAGGAACAATCGAGCGTGCACGACACGGGGATTTTGGCGGGGCGTCCCGGTGACGAGGGAAGAATGACCTGCCCACCTGGTCACTCGACCCTCATCACCGGAACGCCGCGCCCTCTGGGAATCGAACCCGCGTTCATCCGGCGATCGGAGGGGCCGCGAGCGTTCACGAGGAATCTCGCGGCGGTATTCACTTGTCAGAAACGGCTGGCTCGCTGCTTTCGCTCGTTCCAGCCGTCTTTTTCCCCTCGCCAGACGGTTCCGGCGATACGAAGGGAATGGCAACCCCCGTGCCAGACGGCCGACCACGACTCTGACGCGAAAAATCGGGCTTCATCACGCCATTCGAAATTTGATTGTGATTAGCAATAGTCAATATGACGATATTCAAGAGTTGATTTCTTGATTGTGACATTCAACAATCATGCGTGAAAGGCCGTGTTTCCCTTGGGACAGCTTCAAGCTATTGATCTTGCCGCGGTGCCGTTTGGTTTGATCGGGGTTCGATCGGACTGGGTTCTTGACTGGGTGAACCCCGTCGCCGCTGAGCGGCTGGGCGTTGGCGTGGCGTCGTTGGTTGGGATGCCGATTGGCGAGTTGCTTGATGGCGGTGAGGCGGATGCCGCGCGAGTGCGATCGGCGGCGGCGACGGGGCCTCGCGCGCTGGTGCAGTCGGTCAAGCTGCGCCACGGCGGGCGGGCGGCGGTGATGGATGTTGTGATCCAGCCGAACTCGGACGGGTGGGCGCTGTACCTGCTCGACGCGGAGGGGCGCGTGGCGCAGCAGGAGGAAATCGCGCGGCTGCAGCGGGCGCTCGCGGAGTCGGAGCGGGCACGGTCGAAGATGGACGTGCTGCAGCAGGAGCTGTCGGCCGGGGACGCGGCGCCGACGATCATCGGCGCGAGCGCGCCGATCCTGCGGATGCTCGAGCAGGTGGAGCGCGTGGCGCCGACGGACGCGACGGTGCTGATCCACGGCGAATCCGGCTCGGGAAAGGAGCTGGTGGCGAGGTCGATCCACGGCGGGTCGAAACGCCGTGCGCGGCCGATGGTGGCGGTGAACTGCGCGGCGTTGCCCGAGACGCTCATTGAATCGGAACTCTTCGGGCACGAGCGCGGCGCGTTTACCGGCGCGGACCGGCAGCGGCTGGGCAAGTTCGAGCTCGCCGACACGGGCACGCTGTTCCTTGACGAGATCGCGGAACTTTCACTTCAAGCACAGGCGAAGCTGCTGCGCGTGATCCAGGAGGGCGCGTTCGAGCGCGTGGGCGGGAGCGAGACGATCCGGGTGGATGTGCGACTGGTGGCGGCGACGCACCGCGATCTGGCGGTGCAGGTGCAGCGCGGCCGGTTCCGCGAGGACTTGTTCTACCGGCTCAATGTGTTCCGCATCGATGTGCCGAGTCTGCGGGATCGGCGCGAGGACATCCGCGCTTTGGTCGAGCATTTCCACGAGAAGCACGCGCGGCGGATGGCGCGCCCGGTGCTGCCCATCAGCGAACGGGCGATGCGCGTGCTGCTCAGCTACCGCTGGCCCGGCAACGTGCGCGAGCTGGAGAATGCGGTGGAGCGGGCGACGCTGCTATCGAACGGGCCCGAGTTGGAGATCGAGCCGCCGACGGGGCCGGTGCTCGATCGCGGCGCGGACGGCGCGGCGGCGGGCAGCGGCACGGGCGCGATGCCACGCGACGTGCTGCTCGATCTTGATCTCGACCAGTTGCAGCGACTGCAGATCATGCACGCGCTCGAAACACGCGGCTACCGCGTGTTCGGGGCGGGGGGGGCGGCGGAGAAACTCGGGATCAACCCGCAGACGTTGCTGTCGCGGATGGACAAGCTGGGGATCCCGCGGCCTCGCGCGATGCGGAAGGCGCTGCGCGGGGACACCGAGAGTTGAAGCGAACGGTTCGATCGCTATCGGCGACGGCGAAGTGCGAGGGGGCAGCACAACGCGATCGCAGCGAACGTCGAAGGGCCGGGAACCGCGACGCGTGTGAACCACACGTCGTAAACATCTGCGGGACCGAACGGCATGCCGTCAGTATCGAATCCGTCGTCGCTGATGTTTGGTTGAGCCACTAGGTATGAGCGGAGCACGAACGCGAATGCTCCGTTGTCTCCGAAGGTTGGTCCATTCAGCGTCAGGTATGTGGATCGATAGTTCCCATCCGAATCTTCGACCGAGAAGAAGAACGGGCGACCCGTGAGGAGCGTCCCCCGCCGCACTGTGAACCGGCCCATGAATGCTGCCGGAAGCCCATCAACCTCGGGGCCCACGCCAAGGAGCTCGGGAGCGACAGGGCAGCTGAATCCGGCGAATCGGCCAGCGTCTACAACATCCCGGCGGCGTTGTGCGGCACCGGGCGGTTCAGCGTGGAAGCTGAACAACTCGTTCGCCCGAAGCGCGGACCGAGAACTGAAGTCGTCATCGTACACCCCGCGAGAAATGTAAAAATCGTCGGCAGAATTGTTCGGCGTGTCGCTTTGACGGGTCGGGCCGAGCGGGTCCGGTGAGTAGTACGTGGACCACTCGACCTCTGGTGCTCCGCTGAACTCTGCGAACGACGGCGCATAGACGTCGGGTGTGCCATCTCCAAAGTTCTGACTGCTGTGAACGAAGAACCCGCTCCCGTCGCTGGTCGCAAAGGGATCGGGCGTTACCCCCGACACGACGTTCGGGCTGAAAATGATGTCCCGGAAGAAGAATGCCGGCCCGCCAGAGAACGCGGGCGATGCCAGGCCCGTTGAGAGCAACGCTCCACACGCCATCCTGATCAGTTTCATGATTCGCTCCAGCGTGGTTTGCGGGTGATGCACACCCCATCCGTCATGAACTCTACACGCGAATACCGACCGGGCAAGTGATTTTGATGGGCCGCCCAGCGTTCCAGTGCAAATCTGAGTGATGGCGTGAGCGAAGCCAGCATTCATCGCTCTGACTGTGAACCCTTTACGCAGAAGGAGCACGTCATGAAGAATTCGAATGGTCTGGTGAGCGTGCCGGCGCGCGCCGGCGTGGTGATTGGTGTCGTGGTTGGTCTGGCCGGCGGCGCGCTGGGCGCGGACTTTGATTGGAAGGCCGCCGCTAATGGCAACTGGGGCACCCGCGCGAGTTGGGAGCTGAACCAGGTGCCCAACTCGACGCTGCCCGACAACAGCGTGGAGATCAAGAAGGCCGGCGCGTTCACCGTGACGGTGGACGGCAGCTTCGGCTGCTTCGACCTCAACTTCGACAGCCCGATGGCGACGCTGGATATCCCCGCGGGCAACGAGCTGCGCTTCAACAGCCAGCACGGGAACTCGACGGGGCTGAACTTCAATCAGGGCACGGTGAAGCTCGACGGCGGGCGGTTGTACGGATTCGGGAATAACACGAAGAAGGTGAACGTCGCCGCCGCTGTGACGGTGGATGTGACGAAGGACTCGTCGATGCGCGCGTATGTCAGCAGCGCGGGGACGTGGAACGTGAAGGCGAACCTGAACGTCGGGCGCGTGTCGACGGACATGACGCAGGCGGGGCAGCTCGTGAACACGGGGACGGTGGACATCGCCGCGGGGAAGAGCCTGACGGTCGAGAACACGACGGCGGCGGACGCGTTCTTCGATCATCAGAAGGGCACGCTGAAGGGCAAGGGCGCGCTGACGGTGAAGAGCACCGACGCGAAGGGCAAGGTCAAGGCGACGAAGACGACGGATGACGTGACGAAGGTGAAGCCGGGCACGTCGCTCACGCCGGGGCGCGGCGGGTCGCCCGACTTCGAGGTCGGCACGCTGACGATCGACGCGGACTACGAGCAGGGCGCGGGCGTGATTCTCGACATCGCGCTCGGCGGCTCCATCGGATCGCACGGCTCGGAAGGCGCGGGCGTCACGTACTCGAACCTGTCGGTGCTGGGCACGACGATGCTGGGCGGCTCGCTGCAGCTTGATCTGCTGCCGGGGTTCCAGTCGCAGGTGGGCGAGTTCTTCGACGTGATGACGATGGCGAGTTTCCCGAACATCAACACGATCACGCTCGATTCGGCGCCGGTGTTCCTCGGCACGGGCGGCGAATCGCTGACGTTCCGCTTGTTGGATGAACTTCAGATCGTGGAGGGCGGGTACGCGCTGCGGGTGGAGGTGATTGACGCGATCGTGCCGACGCCCGGCGCGGCGGCGCTGATGATGGCGTCGGGGCTGGCGGTTCTGCGCCGGCGGCGGTAAGGCGGTGGGCGGTCGGCTGTCAGCGATCGGCCGGAACTGATGAACTTGTGACGCGGGCCGCCTGATGAGGCGGCCCGCGTTTGTTGGTTTGTGGATGCCGCGAGGAGCACGACAATCCTCAGAGCAGGATTGTCGTGGCACGTCGGTGTTTCAGAGATGCGCGAGGATGAGCGGTGATTCGCATCGCGTGCTGCTCACGCGGCGCGGCGGGGCACGGTCAGAGCACCGTGCCCCGGCACCCGCGGGAATTCAGGTTGATTTCTCAGTGGGCTCGGTGGGGAACGGGCGCGGGTTGTCCGGCGTGGGCGGTGGCGCGTCGGGCGCGGGGGTCGGCGCGGGTGTTTCGGCGTTGCGCGCGGCTCGGCGTTTTTGTTTGTGGATCAGGCGGATATTGCGGGCGTAGATGACGAGCCCGCTGGATTGGCCGAGGACGCCGACGATGTCCTGTCGCCAGGCGAAGTAGGCGAAAAGCCCGGCGCCGCCGATGAGGCTGATCCACCAGAAGGCTTCGGGGATGACGGTCTTGCGTTCGCGCTCGCTGACGAACCACTGGATGAGGAAGCGCGCGGAGAATGCGAGTTGGGCCGCCAACCCGACGAGCACCCACCAGAAGCTCGCGGGGTTGGTGATGTTCAGAACGCGGTAGAGCCAGTTGGGGCGCGTGGTTGAGATTCGGCGGACGACTTCCTCGGGGAGGACGTTCATCAGGTCGCCCTTGGACATCTCCGGGCCGAGTCCGCCGCCGCGGAAGATGAAGCGGTACGCGAACTCGCCGCCGGGTTTCTCGATGACGGCGAGCGCGCCGCGGTCGTCGCCCACGCGGAGATCGACGGCGTAGGCGAGGTTCTCGACGCGCGGCATCTTCAAGCGCCAGTAGGGGCCGAGCGCGAGCCACGCGCCGAGCAGGAAGACCGCGATCATCGCCGCCACGGGTTCCCACTTCATGGTTTGATTTCCTCGCTCGTGACGGGTCGGCGGCGGTGCTTCATCCAGCGCACCGCGAAGCAGTCGATCAGGCCGGGGAGCGCGCGGGTGAGGACGCCCATGCCGTACTTGGTTTCGCCGGCGATTCTTGGGCGGTGCGTCACCGGCATTTCAACGACCTTGTAGCCCATGTGGCGCGCGGAAACGGGGATGAAGCGGTGAACGCCCCGGAATTCGAGGGGCAGGCGGAGCGCGATCTCGCGCTTCATCAGGCGGAGCGAGCAGCCGGTGTCGCGGATCGTGTCAGCGAGGATCAGTCGGCGGAAGGTGCGTCCGACGATCGAGCCGACGCGCCGAACGAGGTTGTCGCGCCGGTTCGCCGAGCGGTCGCCCTGCACCATGTCGGCGTGCTCGCGGTGCATCAGTTCGATCATGCGCGCGAGGTCGGCGGGGTCGTTCTGAAGGTCGGCGTCGAGCACCGCGACGAGTTCGCCGCGGCAGGCGCGGAACCCGGCGTGGAACGCGGCGGATTGCCCGTTGCCCTTGCCCGGAGGGGTGTTGGTCATCGCGATGACGCGCAGCCAGGGGCGCGAGCGGGCGAGCTCAACGGCGCGGCGGCGGGTGGAATCGGTGGAGCCGTCGTCGACGAGGATGAATTCGAATGGTTCCACTGACCCGTTCCTCGGGTCAGTGCTTTGGGTGAAGGGCTGATCCGTGGGCGCACTGACCTGCGGGAACAGGTCAGTGGCACGGGAGACGGCGGCTCGGGCGGCGCGCTCGACTTCTTCAACGAGGCGAGGGACGTTGTCCTCCTCGTTGTGAGCCGGGGCGATGATGCTGAGGAGGGGGTCGGGCATTTGGTGGATGTGCGGGGTGCGGCCGCGGCGGGGAGCGGGCAGAGTAGCAACCGGAAGCGCGCTCGGCGTCGGACTCAGCCCGTTTGACTCCCCCGGCCGATCCGCTATTCTCTTCGTCCCACTTCGGCCGAGCCGGGGTGCCAATCTGATTTCGTGCCCGCGTCGGCATTTTGAATGCGGTGGGCAACGGTCGGCCGCGGCATGACGCCAAGGCAGGGCCGAGAGACCCGCGGTTCCGCGAACGGAACAGGCGGGGCGAGTGTGTTTGTTTACCCCTCGATGGGTTCGCCGATCGGGGTCGCATCTTCGGAGACTTGAGTCATGCGTCAGACCTTCTTCGCCAAGCAGAATGAACTCCAGCGCGGCTGGCACATCGTCGACGCCGAGGGCAAGCGCCTCGGCCGTCTGGCGACGGAGATCGCGACCGTGCTAATGGGCAAGCACCGCCCGGAATACACGCCGCATATTGATACCGGCGAGTTCGTGATCGTGACGAACGCCGAGAAGATCACGATGACGGGCAACAAGCTGACGCAGAAATTCAAGACGCGCTATTCGGGTCACCCGGGCGGCATCAAGACGACGCCCTACGGCACGCTCATCAAGAACAAGCCCGAGTTTGTGATCGAAGACGCGGTGCAGCGGATGCTGCCGAAGGGGCGGCTTGGGCGGCAGATGCTGACCAAGCTGCGCGTGTACCGTGGGCCGAACCACCCGCACGCGGCCCAGCAGCCCACGCCGCTCGCCGTCTGAGTGAATCGTCGAACTTCCAACCGCGTCCCGCGAACTGAAGACTTCACAGATTGATCCTCGGCTGACCGCCGATCGCCACCCGCCGAAAGCCAACCCATGACGACCATGACCTCGACCGACCCGATAATGCCGCCCGCTTCTGGTAACGCCGTTCGTCCGCTGTGCGAAGCGAAGGCGCCGGACAAGCACGGGTGGTGGTGGGGCACGGGTCGGCGGAAGACCGCCGTCGCCCGCGTGCGCCTGAAGCCCGGCACGGGCAAGATGCAAGTGCAGATCACGGACAAGAAGTTCAAGACGATCGAGGAGTACTTCTCCGAGATCCGCGACCGCAACGACGTGCAGGCGGCGCTGAAGGTCACCAACACGCTCGGCAAGTTCGACGTGGTCGCCCGCTGCGGCGGGGGCGGGTACATGGGGCAGGCCCAGTCGATCCGGCTCGGCATTGCCCGCGCGCTCCGCGACTATGATCCGACGCTCGAGGGCGTTCTGCGCGACAACGGGTTCCTCACCCGCGACCCGCGCGAGGTCGAGCGTAAGAAGTACGGCCAGGCTGGCGCCCGCCGCCGGTTCCAGTTCTCGAAGCGCTGAGTTTGGCTGCTATCTCGAATGTTCTCCCAACCCCGCGTTCATCGCGGGGTTTTTCTTTGTCTGGGGCGCTCCGCGTATCCTGTCGTCATGCCGCCGCGCCGATCGAGTGTTGAGAAGTCCGCCGCCGCCTCGCCGCCGCCGACCGCTGACGTTCGGATCGCGGTGTTCGCCGGGCCCGAGCCGTTCCTGCGGGAGATGCACTCGCGCGGGCTGATCGCGTCGATCGAAGCGAAGAACGGGCCGGTGCAGGTCGCGCGGTTTGATGGGCTGTCGGCACAGATCGCGGATGTGCTCGATGAGTGCCGGAGCATGGGGCTTCTGGCGGAGCGGAAGGTCGTGCTCGTGGACGACGCCGACCAGCTCATCAAGGAAAAGGAAGACGACGCGGGCGACGCGCCGGCGGCGGTGGGTCGGAAGCCGCGCGGCGGGCCGCGGCATTTCTCGCCGCGCGAACTGCTCGAACGCTACGCCGCCGCCCCGACCGACGGCGTGACACTGATCCTGCGCTCCGGCACTTGGCGCCCCGGCAAGGTGGACAAGCTGATCGAGCAGTGCGGCGTGATCGTGAAGTGCGATGAGCCGAGCGAGCGCGACGCCGTCGCGTTCGTGATGAAGCGGGCGAAGGAGCACCTGCAGCGCGCCATCGACGCCCCCGCCGCGGAACTGTTGGTCGAGCGGATCGGCCCGCACGTCGGGCGGCTGGCGACGGAACTCGAGAAGCTCCACGCGGCGGCGGAGGCGGGCAAGCCCATCGGCGTCGATCTGGTGCGGAAACTCGTCGGGCTGTCGCGCGAGGAAGAAGCGTGGGAGATCCAGCGCGCGATCCTGAGCGGCAGGCCCGAACAGGCGCTGGGCAAGCTGCGAGAGCTGATCGAGGTGTCGCGGGTGGACATGGTGCCGCTGCGGTGGTCGCTGGCGGATCTGGCACGGAAGCTGCACTCGGCGTCGAGCGTGCTGACGGCGCGGGGCAACCCGTGGGACGCGGCGAAGGCGGCAAAGCTGTGGGGACGTCCAGACGACGAGCGGAACCGGGTGATCCTCGACGTCGCTGGCAAACGCCGGCCGGGCGTGTGGGCGGCGCTGTTGAGCGAGGCGGTAGAGGCGGACTACCGCGGGAAATCCGGGCGGGGGGATGAGGTGATCGCCCTGGAAATCCTGACCCTGCGCTTTGCACGGCAGGTGGCCGCGTAGCCGATAGTCACTGCTGAACGACCACCCACCGGGGGGCGGCGCGGAGCGCCGACGAGCGGGCGGCAGGAGGCCGAAGCAATGACGACGCGGCACACGGGTTCACGCGCGGGCATCACGACGATCGTGCTTCTCTCAGGGGCGGCGGCGAGCTTCATCGGGCTGGCGTCGTGCGCCACGGATTCTGGCGCGGATCGCGCCGGCAGTCCGGCGAGTGTGGCGGCCGGGGACGAGGCGCCGGGCGAGACGGACCAGCGACTGCTCGACGCCCAGAAACGGTTGGAGCTGATCGATCAGGCGCAGCAGGCGACGCAAGCACGCGAGCAGGAGCTCGCGAAGAAGCGCATCGCAGATCAACTGAAGCCGATCCCCGATGATCGGCGCGCGCCGATCAGAATCACGAAGTCGAAGCCGCCCGCCGCGCAGCTGGCGACGGGCGATGCGAGCGCGAACAGCGCCATCGCAGCCGCGGAGCAGGAGAGCGCGTCCGTGATTCAGCCGGCGCCCGCGCCGGCGGTCGCGGCACCGGAACCGACCGCCGCCGAGCGCCGGCAGCGGGCGATCGGCGAATTGTCCCGCGCGCTTCGCGAGGAATCGGCAAATGGCGCATCGCCCCTGGCGGCGGGGGTCAAGCTCGCGGCGCTCGACCTGATCGAGCCGGGCGCGTCGGGCGGACGGGTGCCGGGCGAGCTGTCGCCCAGGGAATCCGAGTTGCTCGGCGCGTGGTCGGCGTTCACGGCGGAGACGGGATCCAAACTCGCAGCGGGAGATGCGTCGGCGTTTGTCGAAGGCGTGCGCGAGGCGGCGGCGCGGCTCGATTCGGGCGGCGGGTTCGAGATCCGGAGCTCGGCGCTGTGCAGCCGGGTCGAGACGTTCGGCGACTACGAGGAGTTCCGGCGCTCGGACAGTACCTACAAGTTCCTCGCCGGCAAGCGTCAGCGCGCGGTGGTATATGTCGAACTCGATCGATTCGGCGCGAAGCCCGCCGCGAAGAACGGCGCGGAGGGGTGGCAGGTTGAACTCACGCAGGACTTGGCGCTCTACGCCACCAGCCCGGACGGCGGTGACATGCTCGCGTGGCGCAAGCCCGACCAGAACATCACGGACTTCTCGCGGCACAAGCGGCGCGATTTCTTCGTCGTGCAGATGATCGAACTGCCCGAGACCCTGAGCGTGGGCAGCTACCGGTTGAAGGTGACGCTGCGCGACCGAGCCGGCGGCGCGACGGCCGAGGCGGTGATCCCTATCGACATCGTGGCGAACACGAGCGCGCTGCAACCGATCCGCTGATTCACCGACCGATCTTCACCGCCCGCAGAATTCGCCCCACTGCAGGATGATCGCCGCAATGTCGGCGAGGGTCACTCGCCCGTCTCGGTCCGCGTCTCCGAACGTGCCGGGGAGGACTTCGGTGCCCCAGTTCGAGAGGATCAGGGCGACGTCGTCCTTGCCGACCGTGCCGTCACCATCCAGATCGGCGAGGCACGTCGGGCGCGAAATGACCACGACAACGCGCCCCCCCGTCGGCGGCACACCGCGCGCGATGGGCGTCTCTTCGCTGATGACGACGAGGTCTTCGTCGGCGTCCCGGTCCATGTCGTCTTTCAACAGCGCCAGCGGGCTGTCGCCGATGTTCGGCGCGGGCACGGGCGTGAGCACCACCTGCCCGTCGGGGGTCAGGTCATTGCGGAGCAGTTGGAGCGTGCGCTCGCCCTCGACCGCGGCGAGCAGCGCCACGTCCAGATCCGTATCGCCGTCGAGGTCGAGCGAGACGACCGAGTTGGGCTGTTCGCCGACGCGGGTGAAGCCGGGCGGGCGGAAGGTCATCCCGCCGTCGTTCAGAACGACGGCGAGCCGGCCCGTGGCGCCGTTGGCGACCACGAGATCGAGGTCCTTGTCGTCGTCGAGGTCGGCGGGATCAATAGACGTGGGCTGATCCCCGGCGGGGACGTCCATCGTCGAGCCGAATCCGCTCCACCCCCGGAGCGCGCCCCCGCCGGAGCCGCGGTTGGGAATGATAATGACGCGCGAAGCGTCCCGCGCACCGACGACGAGATCGAGGTCCTTGTCGTCGTCGACGTCGGCGGGGTCGATGGAGGTTGGTTCGTCTTCGACCACGACGGTCTGCGATCCTCCGATGCCCATCCACGCTGCACCGACTCCGCCCTGATTGAGCGCGAAGAAGACCGCGCCGTCGCTCATGTCGTTGACGGCGACCCACGCGAGATCGGAACGGGCGTCACCGTCGAGGTCGGCCGTTGCGATGTCAGTGGCCCGCGTGCCGACGGGGATGCGCGGCGTGGGATTGAAGGGGCGCGGCCCGCCGCGCGCCAGCACTCCGGCATTGAGGAGCAGCGTGATGTCGGTACTCCCGCGGTTCAGGACGGCGATGTCGTTGCCGTTCACGCCGTCGAAATCAGCGATGGCGACCGCGACCGGTTCCACGCCAACGGGGATCTGCACGCCCGCGGTAAACCCGGCGAAGGGATTACCGTCGATGGTGTCGTTGTAGAGGATCACAAGATCGCCCTGCTGACCCGGCGCGGCGGAGGGGATGACGACCGCGACGTCGGGGAAGCCGTCTTCGTTCAGGTCGCCGACGGCGGCGTTGCGCGGCGTGCCGGGGGTGGCTTCGGGATCGCTGGGGTTCAGCCCGATGAGGCGCGACAGCAGTTCGACGGCGAGCGTCACGGTGCCTTCGGATGTGTCGTAGATCGCGCGGTAGAACAGCCCGCCGGCCAAACCGGGCATGTTGACGACTTCGAAACGGCCAATCATGCCTCGCGGCGAATCGTCGGCGTCCCGCGCGCCGATCATCGGCGTGATGAGCGTAAGGGGTGGAGCGTCGGCGGGCGGCGAGTAGCCGTTGATGAGTTCGATGTTGAGCGTGCCGCCGAGTTCGAGTGACCCGCGCACAATGAACTCGTCGGATTCCCCGGGATTTGTGCCGCCGACGCGCATGTTCAGCACGCCGGCGCGCGCCCGGCCCGCGACAATGCTGGTTTGCGAGTAGTTGTTGGGGAGTTCGAGTCGAGCAGGAAGATCGATGCCGCCTCGAAGCGCGGAGAACGGAGTCACGAAATCGAGCGAGCCAATGTTCGTGACCCCCCCGAGAATGAACCCGAAGCCATCAACGGCGATCGAGCCCTCCTCGCCGACATCGATCGCGCTGGAAACGGCGGTCCCGCCGTCGATGAGCCGGAGCGCGCCGCCCGCGACGGAGATGCCCGCCGGTGCTTCCAGCACGGCGTTGCCGATGACCTGCAACTCGGCCTGCGTGCTCAGGCCCGCGGTCCCGACGCGCACGCCGCCGCTCGGCACGGTCAGGTCTTCGTTCAGCTCGAGTGTGGCGGACGAGTTCGCCCACGGGCCGATGAGAACCGCGTCGGGCCGCTGCTGGAGGACCGTCAGCCCGCCGATGGTCGGCGTCTGAGGGTTCAGGGCGACAAACCCGTCACTCACGATCAACTGCCCGACCGAGCGCGGCGCATCGATGCCGAGACTGGTGAACGTGGTGCCGTCGATCACCGCGACATCGTTGGAACCCGGCAGTCCCTCCGGGGACCATAACGTCGGCTCGTCGAACAATCCCGAAGCGGTGCGGAATCGCAACGCCGGGTTGTTCGGATCGCGCTCGAGCGCTCCGATGTCCATGAACGGCAGGCTGAACGGCTGCCCGTCGTTTGGAGAAAACGGGTCATCGACGACGCGCGGCGAGCCGTTCAGATCCACCGGGAGCGCTTCGCTTATGTTGCCGTCCGCGTCAAGATCGAGCGCGTCCAGCGGGCGGAGCGACGCATCGCCCGCGTCGGTGGCGCCCGAGCGCGGCAGCATGAGATACCGATCGTTTCGCACGCCGAGGTCGTCGGCGGTGCCCGGCACGCCGTCCGCGCCCGGGCGGTAGGGGCCTTCGACGATCCGCGGGTCGGCGCTGGAGAGCCCCTCGCCCGGGACCAGTTCGGGCTGCGTGATGATGCTGCGGAAGAGCGTGAAGCGGTCGAGCGGGCTGAGCTGCTGCGCCGCGCCGGCATTGCCCGCATCGTTGGTGTTGCCCCAGAAGACCGAGTTCGTCGCGGTGAGCTGTGTCTCCGGCGTATCGATCAGGACAGCGCTCGCCGTCGAGCCGTAGTTTGAATTTCCGAAGATGGTGCAGTGGGAGAGCGTCACGTCGTTCGACTGTTTGTCGGTATTGCGAATCAGCAGCGCCGCGCCGCTCTGGGCTTCGTTGGCTCGGACGAGCACGTTGGTGAGCTCGAGGTCGTCCGACGAGTTGTGATGGATCGCCCCGCCGAAGATGGCGCGGTTGAGGTACGCCGCGGTGTTCGCGATGCGCACCGGCGTGCCGCTCACGCTGTTGACATACAGACCCGCGCCCACCCCGCCGAGCGCGCGGTTGGTGCTGAGCTTGCTGCGGCTGAGGCGCAGGGTTGCGCCGTTGGCGATGGCGATGCCCCCGCCGTGCGCGTCGCGCTCGCCCGAGATCGCGGAGCTGACCTCGTTATCGAAGAAATCGCAGCCCTTGATGTCGAGCGACGCCTGCTCGGCGTACAGCCCGCCGCCGCGGGTGAGGCCCGCGCCGTCGTCGTCGCGCACCGAGTTGCTCCAGAAGACGGTCTCGGAGATTTCGACGCTGTGGTTGCCGAAGATCGCCAGCCCGCCGCCCGCACCGTCGGCGAAGTTGCCGACGAAGGCGCTGTTGTTGATGAGCACGTCGATCGCGGCGCCACCCTCGAAATCCTCGATCCGCACGCCCGCGCCGTTGGAGCTGCCGAAGCTGTCTTGCCCGAAGTTGCGCTCGAACCTGCAGAACCGGATCGACAAGGACGGCGACAGCACACCCTCAGTCACACCGCTTGGGAACACCGAGATCGCACTGGCGTTGCCATCGGGCCCGCCCGAGTCGTTGAAGCCGACGCCGTCGAAAGCGATCGAGTGGTCCGGCGGTAGTTCGACGGAGAAGATGCCCGGCAAATTGTCTGCCCGGTTGGCAAAGCCTGGGCCGTCGTTGCCGAGCGTGTCGCCGCTGATGCTGGTCGAGAAAATGTCGCGCGCGAACGGGTTCGGCGCGCCGAACCCCGCGAAGCCGCCCTCGATGGTTGTGTTCCGCGCCGGCAGAAGGAACGATGGCTGGGCGGGCCGGATTGTCCCGTCGGCAACTCGGACGTGGACGCTGGGCACGATCGTCGAGACGGAGGTGACGAGCTCGATGCACGGTTCCAGCGCCGTGAACGCGCGGTCCCACGATGAGCCGTCGCCGCCGGGGGAATTCGGATCAACAAAGAGTTCGAGCGTTGGCCCGACGGGGAGGATCGTGAACGACAGCGTGTCACCCTCGGCGCCGGCCAGGTCCGGATTCTCGCCCGCGCGGATCAGGTATTGCATCCCGGCGATGGCGTCGAACTCCACCTCTGACCGCGGCGAGCAGACTCCCGTATCCGGATCGGAGACAATCGCTGTCTGCACATCGGCGCACGGCACATCGGCGTACACGGTGAGCCGTGTCGGGCGCGTGATGATGCTCGTGCATGTGCGGACCGCGAAGCGCCGGGTCTCGAGCGCTGTCCATCGGTACCAGAGGTCGCGGGTGGTCGGGTTGGTGTCGCCAAGCACGACGCTATCGGTGGCGTTGCGGGTATCGAGCAAAAAACTACCGATGCCGGAAATCGGCTCCGGCATGTCGCACTCATCATTGAACGGCGCGACGCGAACGCCGAACGACGAGAAGACCCCGCCGCCCTGCATACCCGCGACGGACGACCCGCCGAAGCGGATCAGGTATGTCTCATCCGGGCCGACCGGGAACGCGACCCGGCTGTCGAGCCCGCACGAATTGTCGTCGCACGCCACGAGCACGTCGGGCGGGCATGTGCCGCCGGCCCAGACTTCGATTCGGATGTCCTCGCCGCCGCCGATGCCACAAGAATCGACGATCAGCATGCCCGCGCGAGCGGTAACATAGCGGTACCACGAATCCTGGATCAGCGACGCCAGCGGCAGCGCGGCACAAGGCGTCTCGAAGGGCGGGTCGTTGTTCCACTGCGCCAGGTCAACGATGCGGAACGTCGGGACCAACTGCGGGATCGGGAGCAGGATCGCCGTCTCGCACATTTCGCCGATGCCGCCGCGCTCGGCGGGGGCGATCACTTGGGCGCCGGCCGTTGAACCGCTCGCCACCCCGAACACGGCGCAGAGAACGATTGCCGCGTCGCGCCACAGACGACCACTCATCATGCACATCTCGAACTTCTCCAGGCACACACCACCACCACCGCCGCCGCCCATACGCTCGCTGCCCCCTCGCGGCGCAGCCACCCCATCCAAGCGACGATTGCCACCCTAGCATCCAGATTGACCGGCCCTATGGCAAGCGAATAATCAATGTTTAGCGCATCCAAACGACGGGCGAACAGCCGAAGCGAAACCGATCGGCCCGCTAGCCATACGCCCTGATGACGTTGACCCCGATGACCCGCCGCCGAGCGCGCCATCGGCACAGAGGAAGAACGGAGCAATGAACACTCGCATGAATGCTGACGTGCGTCCTCAGATCCGCCGAGTTTCCTTGATCGCTCTGCTGGCCCTCGCAGTCGGCGCGATCGCGCCTTTGCCGGGGGTTCCCGGGGTGGTGAGCGCGCTCGCGCACTCGAAGCCCGAGCCGCGCGCGCCAGTGGCGCGCGGGCCGCTGCTCGCCGACGAGCAGGCGGTGGTCGATCTGTTCAAGTCGGCGTCACCGTCAGTGGTGGCGATCACGACGAAAGAAATCCGCGGGCAGCAAACATTCTTCGGCCCGCGCCGCTTCGCGGTCGAGGGTGCGGGCTCGGGGTTCATCTGGGATACCGAGGGTCACATCGTCACGAATTTTCACGTCGTCAGGGACGCCGACACGGTGCAGGTGGTTATGGCGGACGGCAAGTCATTCGACGCCACGCTGATCGGCGCGTTGGGGGACCAAGACATCGCGGTGCTGAAGATCGACGCGCCGGCAGAGATGCTGCGCCCGCTGCCGCTGGGTACGTCGGACGACCTGCAGGTCGGGCAGCGCGTCTTTGCGATCGGCAACCCCTTCGGGCTGAGCCAGACGTTCACACTGGGCAATGTCTCGGCGCTGGGGCGCTCGCTGCCCAGCATGATGGGCGATGACATCTCCAACTGCATCCAGACCGATGCGGCGATCAACCCCGGCAACTCGGGCGGGCCGCTGATCGACTCAGCCGGGCGCGTGATCGGCGTGAACACCGCGATCCGCTCGCCCAGTGGCGCCTCCGCCGGCATCGGCTTCGCGATCCCCATCGATCTCGTCAACGAGATTGTCTTCGACCTCATCAACCCCGGCGCTCGCTCGCGCCCGATCCTGGGCGTCGTGCGCCTGGAAGCGAACGAGACCCAGCGTCTCTTCGGCATCAAGGGCGGCGTGATGGTGGGCGACGTGCAGCCCGGCACCCCCGCGGAGCGCGCCGGGCTGCGCCCCGCGCGATGGGAAGTGCGCGGTCGCTACCGCCAGCTCGTGCCGGGCGATGTGATCGTGAGAATCGGCACCCAGCCGATCAACGGGATTTACGACCTCCGCCGAGCGCTCGGCGAGTACAAGCCGGGCGACACCATCGACCTGACCATCCAGCGCGAGGGCGAGGAGCAGACGCTCAAGGTCGAACTGATCGGCAAGCCGGCGTGAGCGACGCCCCGATCATCCGCGCCGCGGTGTTGAGCGATCAAGCCATCGTCGAGCACATCCTCCGCGCGCTGCCCGACTGGTTCGGCATCGAGGAGTCCTTGGTTCAGTACGTGCGCGACAGCGCCGCGATGGAGTCGTGGATCGCGGAGGTGAACCAGTCACCGGTGGGGTTCATCACCCTGAACCATCACTTCCCGCACGCCACGGAGATTCACTGCATCGCCGTACTGAGGGAGCATCACCGATCCGGTGTTGGTCGCGCGCTGGTGCAGCACGCCGAGCGCCTGCTGCGCGGGCGGGGCGTCGAGTTTCTTCAAGTCAAGACGCTCGGCCCGTCGCGCCCGTGCGAGTGCTATGACCGCACGCGGCGGTTCTACGAGGGGATGGGCTTCGTCGCGCTCGAGGAGTTCAAGACCCTCTGGCCCGGCAACCCGGCGCTGCAACTCGTCAAGCGGCTGTGAGCAGCCAACGAGCCTCGAACACAAGTAAGAGGTCTCTTCGGCTCGACTTCGGCTCCGGCCACGGAGGCCCCCTGACTGCCGTTCGGGGCTCGCGTGACTCGTTCCGCGATCGCCCCCGCTTGAGCTACCATTCATCCATGCGCGCCCTGATCCTCGGCGTCGGTGACGCCTTTACCCGGCACAGCTTCGGCACCTCCGCCGTGATCCAGGCGCCGCGCGGCTATGTGCTCATCGACTGCCCGGACCTGATCCACCGCGCGGTGCACGAGGCCGCCGGAAAAGCGGGCTGGGGCGTCGACATCAACCGCATCGACGACATCATCATCACGCACCTGCACGGCGATCACGTCAACGGGCTGGAGTCGTTCGGCTTCGCGCGGCTGGTGCAGCGCCTGCGCGGCGAGCGCGCGCCCTTGCCGAGGATTCACACGCACGAAGAAGCCGCCGCCCGGATGTGGGAGCGCCTCGCGCCCGCGATGGACGCCCCGCTCACCCGCGGCGGGCGCAAAAGCACTCTCGGGGACTACTTCGATCTGCGCCTCATCAAACCCGGCACCCCCGCCGAGATCGCGGGGCTGACTGTCCAGTGCCGGCACACACGACACCCGATCCCCACCATCGGGCTCAAGATCACTGACGGCAAGTCCACGCTCGGCTGGTCGGGCGACACCGTCTTCGACGTCGAGCACATCAACTGGCTGAGCGACGCGCAGGTGATCGTCCACGAAGCAAACCTGGGCCCGGCGCACACGCACATCGAACTGCTCAACGCGCTGCCGGACGAACTCCGCGCCAAGATCCGCATCACCCACATCATCGACGACTTCGACCCGCACTCGACGGACATGCGCACGCTCGTCGAGGGCGAGGTGCTGGAGTTCTGATCGTGCGCCGGCTGCACGAGCCGCGAAGGGAGGGGCTGGTCTTCTCACGCGATGGCGTGCGAGCGATTGATCGCGCCGCCGCTGAAGAGTATGCGATCCCGACGATCGTTCTGATGGAGAACGCGGCGTGGGCGATCGCCGAGATCGCGGAAGAAATGCGCGCCGGCGGCCCGGCACTCCGTGCCGATTCGATTCTCATCTTCTGCGGCCCCGGCAACAACGGCGGCGACGGCTTCGCGGCGGCGCGGAAACTCCACAACCTCGGGCGCGTCGTCACGATCGTGCTGTGCGCGGACCACGCGAAGATCGCCGGCGATGCGCGCATTCATCTCAGCATCGCGGAGCGGATGTCACTGGAGATCGCCGAGTGGCCCGGCGCGCGTGGAGCGATGGATCGAGAGGCGGCTGCGCACCCGCCGGCGCTCATCATCGACGCGCTGCTGGGCACCGGGCAGACGCGCCCCGTCGCCCCGCCGATGGATTCGGCGATCGGGTGGATCAACGCGCGACACGCCGCCGGTACGCCGGTGCTGGCGGTCGACATCCCCACGGGGCTTGATTGCGACAGCGGCGAACCGCTCGGCGGCTCGGTCATCCGCGCGACCCGCACCGTCACGCTCGCCGGGATGAAGAAGGGGTTCGTCAACCAGCGCGCGGGCGAATTCGTCGGCGAAATCTCGGTCGGCGACATCGGCGTGCCGACGGAACTGCTTCGACGATTTGCGGAGACATGAATTCACCGCGGAATGCGACGAGCAAGACGATTGAACGCGATGATCGCAAAGAGCGCCAAGTCGTTCAAGAATGCTCGAAGAGAATCCAAACACACAATTCCTTCGCGCTCTTCGCGACCTTCGCGCTTAAATTCTTGCCGCGTGATCGGCAGAGGGATCGTCACGGCTGCAGGCGCTGCACATTCCAAGGCCCCGGGCTGAAGCCGCCCGTGCCGCCGGGCGGCAGAAGGCGTGTCCAGCGCGCGCGGTCGTGCACGCGCCCCGGCCCGCCCACCCACAGCTCCGCCGCGTCGATCCACAGGCGGTACCCGCCCCAATGATCCGGGCGCGGGATTTCGATGCCCTGCTGTTCCGCCTCGCGCACATCACGCACGCCGAAGCGGCTCATCGTGTGCACCACCTGGTTGAGCAGCTCGCGGCGGGAGTTCACCGGCTGGCTCTGCTTGCTCGCCCACGCGCCGATGCGGCTCTCGAGCGGGCGCGAGCGGAAGTACGCGTCGCTCTCCGCAGCGGGTGATTTCACGATCACGCCTTCGAAGCGCGCCTGCCGATCGAGCGCGTCCCAATGGAAGCACGCGGCGACGCGCGGGTTCGCCTCCATCGCGCGGCCCTTCCGCCCCTCGTAGTTCGTGTAGAACACCAGGTACCCCTCGCTCGGCCCGAGCGCGAAGTCCTTGCACAGCACCACACGCACCGACGGCCGCCCGTCGGCGTCGATCGTCGCCAGCGAGAATGCATTCGGGTTCGGCTGCACCCGCTTCTGGTGCGCTTCATCGAACCAGCCGCGGAAGAGCGAGAAGGGCTCGCTCGGCATGGGGTCGGGAAGCATCTGCCCGATGGCAAAGGCGTCGGATTGGTCGAAGTTGGTCGAGGTGGCCATGCGGGAACGGTAGGAGGAAGGCATCAAGGCATCAAGGCATCAAGGCATCAAGGCACCAAGCCATCCAGTGAAAGACCAGAGCGTCCCATTTCGTCCGCTCCGCGCCTTGATGGCTTGGTGGCTCGGTGCCTTCTCCCAGTGGAAAACTTGTCTCCCGCTGTTGATCCGTCCGTCCGGCAGGGGACAATTCTTGCGCTCTCGTAGGATGCGGATTACCCATGAGCACGGCAGGACTGCCCTTCACCACCGAATTCAAAGGCCCACGCGGCGACGCCCCCGGACGCGGTGCCCCGCGCCGGATGGAGTACCAGAAGCTTTTCGATAAGGTCCCGCCGCACTCCCCCGAGGCGGAGATGTCGCTCCTCGGGTCGATGCTCCTCGACTACAAGGTGATCAACGAGATCATCCCGCTGGTGTCATCGGGTGACTGCTTTTACAGCCAGGCGCACGGCGCGATCTTTGACGCACTCGTCCACACCTACGATAAACACCGCTCGGGCGACCTCGTGCAGATCAGCGAGGCGCTGAAGGATAAGTCCCTCCTGGAAGAAGTCGGCGGGCTGCCGTACCTGGTTCAGATGGCGGAGGGCGTGCCGTCTTCGGTGAACGCGGTGCACTACGCGCGGATCGTCCGCGAGAAATGGATGCTCCGCCGGCTGATCGATGCATCGAGCGAGATTCTCTACAACGCGTACAACGCGGGCGAGCTGTTCGCCGACGCGGGGCAGAGCGTGCTCGACAACGCGCAGAAGCTCATCTTCGACATCGCGGACCAGACCATCGGCGCCAGCGGCGAGGAGCTCAATCACCTGCTCAAGCAGCTCATGGACATGCTCATCGAGAACGAGGGGCGCAGCCTCACCGGGCTCGATTCGGGCTTCTACGAGCTGAACGAGATCACCAGCGGCCTGCAGAGCGGCGAACTCATCATCCTCGCGGCCCGTCCGTCGATGGGCAAGACTGCCATCGCGTTGAACCTCGCGGAGCAGGTCGCGTTCGGCGGGTCACCCTACAACGAGAAGGGGCCGAAGACGCCCGTCGCGATTTTCTCGCTCGAAATGTCGCGCCAGGCGATCGTGCAGCGATTGCTCTGCGCGCACGCGGGCGTCGATTCGCAGCGCATGCGCCGCAACATGCTGGGGCACGACGAGTTCAAGCGCCTGATCGATTCGTGCAACCAGCTCTCCGAGGCGCCGATCTACATCGACGACACCCCCGGCTTGTCGGTCATGCACCTGCGCGCGAAGGCCCGCCGCCTGAAGCAGCAGCACGGGATCCGCTGCATCTTCGTCGACTACCTCCAGCTCCTCACCGCGCCGGGCTCGTCGCGCGAGGGGCGTCAGCAGGAAGTGTCGGCGATCAGCCGCGGGATCAAGGCGCTGGCGCGCGAGCTCGATCTGCCCATCATCTGCCTCTCGCAGCTCAACCGCGAAGCGGAGAGCCGCGAAGGGCACAAGCCGCGCATGGCGGATCTGCGCGAATCGGGCTCCATCGAGCAGGACGCCGACACCATCATGCTCCTCCACCGCGAGGAGTACTACCACCAGTCCGAGCCGAACTGGGCGTCGGAAAACCCCGAGAAAGTCGGTGTTACCGAGCTGATCATCGCCAAGCAGCGCAACGGGCCGACGGGCACCGTCGAACTCGCGTGGGACTCCAAGACCACCCGCTTCAAGAATCTCGCGCGCGGGCGGAGCGAGTTCCGTGCAGATACGGGCGGGGGCGGCGGGAACGTCTCGCGCGACAACGGCGGCGGTTCGCGTGCCACGCCGCCGAGCGGTGGCAACAGCGCCCCGCCCGCGTACCAGTTCCCGCGCCCGAGCGGCTTCGCGCCGGGCAACAAATCCGGACCCGTCGGCGATTTCCGCGACGGCGGCGGCCCAGACCGCGACAGCGATGACGGCGGGTACGACGAGCCAGCGCCGTTCTGATCGCGGCGACGAACGCACCGCGAACATCGCGATTACTCCGCTGATGGTTCCCCATCCGCCGCGTCACTGGTCGGCGGTTCTTCACCGCCGCTCTTCATCACTTCGCGCATCACCACCGTCGCGAACGCGCCGGGGGGCAGATCGAACGCGCATCGCACGTATGACCCGTGCTCGTCCACGCCGCCCTCGACCTCCGGGTCGATCAGCGGCACGCGCAGCGCCCGCCGAGCGCCGGGCAGGCCGATTGACGACTCGGCGGCGCGGGCGAGGTCCGCGTCGCTCACACCCGCGCTGGCGAGTTCGGCGTCTTCCATCGCGCCGGCGCTGCCCGAGGCGCGCATCATCTTCGCGCCCCACAGCGGGCCGCTCGGGCTGATCTCAAGATTCTTCAGCCGCTCCGCGGTGCCGGGATCGGCGGCGATGGCGTCATCGACCGCAAAGACCGCGCCGTTCTCGTGCTTCATCGCCAGGTCGCCGGGCGCGAGCGTCGCGAGCGTGCCGCCGACGAGCCGGCGCTCGAGCACGCGGTTGAAGATCGCGGACTGGAACGCGCTGAGCCAGAATCGGCGCGTGATCTCGTCGATGAACTTGATCGCGCGGTGGGCGGTCTTGCCCTTCGCCAGCGTGCGCAGCGCCTCGCGCTCGGCCCGAGACGCGCGCGGGCAGTGCGCCAGCGCCCCCTCGAAATCGCCCGCGGCGTAGCAGGTGCGCATCTCCGGGTTCAACTCCGGCAGCGCCGCGTCTGGGCCGAGGAGTTCATCGAGCAGTCCCTGCTCGTTGTTCTGCAGCAGGAGTTGGCCGAGAATGTGGTTGTTGCCGCGGTAGCCGAAGCGCTGCTCGCCCGCGAAGTTGGGGACGCCGACGCGGCGGAGTTCGTTCAGCACGCGGCTCGCGTGCAGCACGCTGGTGGGCGACACGGCGCGGACGCGGATCGAGAAGCGGTTGCCGCGCAGGTGCCCGAGGCGGAGTTTGTTGGTGTGCAGGTCGGTCCACAAGACGCTCAGCCGATCGTGCCGGATCTGCGGGAAATCTTCGGGTTTCTTGCCGGGCGTGTGGATGCTGAAGACCTGGCGCGTGATCGCGTGCTTGTCTTTCATCCCCGCGTAGCCGATGCCGCGACTCGTGACGCCGAAGTGATGCCCGAGGACCCGTCCGGCGTCGCTGGTCGCCATCCCCTTCTTCTCGACGAGCAGGTAGATGTGCTCCCCCTCGCCGCATGGCTCGTAGAGCGGGATCTCTTCGACGAGGAAATCCTCATCGCGCTGGCGGATCACGCCTCCGATGCCGGGGAGCGCGCCGGTGGCGTAGATGGACCAGGGCTCGAAGCGCGCGAGGGGGCGGGCAGCGGCGGCCGCGAGCGGCGTGTCAGGCTTGCCCATTCGAAGCCTCGGCGAGCACTTTCTCCGCCACGTAGATCGGCACGCCCCTCGCAATCCCCAGCGCGATCGCGTCGCTCGGGCGCGAGTCGATATCGATCGTGTCACTGTCCGCCTTGCGCAGGTTGAGCTGCGCGAAGAATGTTTGCTCCGAAAGGTCGTTGATCGTCACCGACTCCAGTTCCGCGCCGAACGCTTCGATGATGTTCATCAGCAATTCGTGCGTCTGCGGGCGGCGGATCTCGATGCCCTTCAGCCGGCGTTCGATCGCCTGCGCCTCGGGCAGCCCGATGACGATGGGGAACGTGCGCTCGCCGTCGACCTCGCGCAGCTCGATGATCTGGTAGTCGTTGGTCTCGCGGATCAGGATCCGCGACAGTTCCATCAGCACGTTCATCCGCGGGGCCTCGCAATCGCCGACAGTCGGCGGAAGATCGTCGGCGCGCGGGGGGAGGAAGTCAAGGGGCGGGATGCGCGGTGCGCGATGCGATCTGCGCCAGAAGGGAAGATTGGCGGTCTGGCGCACGGCGCATCGCGCACCGCGCATCCCGCTCAATCCGCCACCGGCGAGCCGGGCCGGCCATGGTAGTGCTCCCGGATCGCGGCCCGGATGTCGGCGATGCTCATCGGCTTGCCCCCCGCCAACCGGCGCGCGTGCCCGAGCTCGAACAGCCGCCGCCACACGCCGAAGAGCACGCGGTACTTCCACATCAGGTTCTTCGCGGGGTCGTACATGTTGGTGGATTCGCTCATCGTGCCGTTGAGTTCGACGATACCGAAGCCCTCGCCGCGTCGGAGTCTCTCGTCGCTCTCGTAGCGCAGGTCGAAGCGTCCGAAGTCGAAGCCCTCCGTGCCGTCTTTCGCGCGGACGGCGTGGAGCACGCGCCCCACCGCCGCCGTCAGTTCGGGCGTGATGAGGTCCGCGCCGTCGTGGAACATCGTCCCCTGGCAGTGATTCCCCGAGATCGCGAGACGCATCGTCTCGCCCGTGCCGAGGACGAGGTCCGTCTTCCCGCCGTGGCGTTTGAGAAAGGTCTTCGCCTGCAGGCGGTAGCGCGGGTGCTTCCAGATGAGCTGTTCGAGTGTCGACACGCCGTCGCCCGCGATGACGGGGAACGTCTTGCGCGTGATCGACACAATCTCGCCCGGCCACTCGTGCACCGGCTTCCCGGGCGTGGGCACGCGCGACCACAGCACGCCGACTTCGTTCGGCATCGCGATGTACCGCTGCAGCAACGCCGCGCGGGTCATGTCCTTGAAGTATTCCTCAACGTCGTGGTCGTTCTTCGCGAGCTTTAAGCCGTGCCCGCGGAATCCGTGGTCGGGCTTGAGGATCACGGGATAGCCGGCAAAGCGCGGGTCAACGCGAACGAGCCGCTTGACGAGCTCAGCACGCTGCGCCGCCGGGGCTTCGGCGATCAGCTCGGTGTCGGCCACGGAGCCCCGCGCGCCGGGCTCGAGCAGGCGGAGGATCTCCGCCTTGCTCTCGCCCACGACCCCGCCGCCCATCGGGATTGCCGGGTTGGCGCAGGTCCAGACCGTCAGGCTTCGGTGCTTGTATCCGAGCCAGAGCACATACGGCACAAGCGGCAGATAGAACAACCACGCGGGCCAGAACTCCGCGCTGACGAGCTTCTGAATGTCCGCCTTCAGCCGCTCACGCCCCATCGGTGCGGCTTCGTACGTCACGAAACGGATAATCGCGACGATGACCAAGATCGCCGCCACAATCGCCCATGGCCCGTGGAAGACCTTCTCGAAAAAACCCAGCACGCGCTGACCAACGATCGCCGTCAGCAGGAACAGGAACGGCGTCCACAGAAACACCGCGAGCGCGACCCACATAAAGAACTGCCCGGTCTTCTTGCAAAGGATGCCGGCGGCGAGGTACGTCGGCAGGCGCAGACCCGGCATGCAGCGCGACATCAGCACCGCTTTGCCCGTGTGCTTGTCGAAGACGCGCCCCCATTTGTCCAGAGAATCCTCGTTGAGCCAGCGGTTGACGAAGGGCCAGTGCACGATCCGACGCCCGACGAACCGCCCGATCGCCCACAACCCGATGTCGCCGAGCGCGATCGCGATGAAACAGCCCAGCAGCCCCACGCCGATGTCGATGTGCCCGCGCACGATGAGCAGGCTGACGAGGATCACGCACAAGTCCTCGTTCACCATCGTCAGTACGATGATCGCGAGTATGACGATCGCCCAGTGCGTGTCATGGGTGATGCTGAAGCGACCGATCTTTGCCGCCCCGTCCGTCTCCGGGTCGGGCTTGAAGTCGGCACGCGAACGCGCGATCGTCGCGCCGAGCGGGTTGGTCTGCGCCAAGAACACCAGCAGAGCGCCGGCCCCCGCTTCGAACGATTCTCTCTTCGCCACCGGCGGGCCGAACCCGAAAAAATGGCTCGAATCCAGCATCACCAGCTGGCTGGGACCGATGAGTTTGTGATGCTCCTCCGCGCCCCACGCGGGGACGAGAAAATCGTTGCGGCCGTGGAGCACGAGGGTCGGCACGCGGACGCGCCGCATCAGCCCTTCGATCGGGCGCTGGTCCGTGTCCATGAAGTCGCGGATGAACGCGTGCCGGGCATCTCGCTCGCCCAGCAGCCCGAAGTGCGGCACGACCTCCGGCAGCATCACCGCTCCGAAGTACCCGATCGCGTATTTGATGTGCTCGAAGTAGTAATCCCCCGAGCCTTCCGCCTTCTGGATCCCCATCCCCGCGAGCAGCGTGATCGATGCGAGTCGATCCGGCGCGAGGTCCGCCATGTGAACGACGACCGCGCCGCTGTACGACCAGCCGACGACATGCGCCCGCTCGATCTTCAGCGCGTCCATCGCCGCCAGCGCCGCGCGCGCGTTCGCCAGCACGGAGAAACTCGGCGGGTACCGCTCCGATTTCCCCCACCCGGGACGGTCGAACGCGATCGCGGTGTATCCCGCTTCGGCGAGTCGCTTGCCGAGATTCTTGAAATCCAGCGCGCCACTCGCCGGGCTGCCGTGCAGCAGAATGACCGGCAGCTTCGACGGCTCAGCGTTCGAAGGCGTCCAGCGCAGCGCGGACAGCGTCATCTCTCTCGCGCCGACAGGCCCCGCATCGCTCATCGCCGGGACCGTGACGCCGATCCGTTCCGTCGGATCCGCGATCCACCCGCCGCTCCACGGCTTCGGGTTCCAGATCGCGATCACCAGGTGCGACAGCACCAACAGCGCGGCGTACACCTGAAACCACCGGCGTGACGCCAGCCCGCGCACCCACGCCCAGAGTCGTTTCAGCATCGCGCCCGCTCATGCACCGCCGATGAAGCGCCGATCGGCCCGCCGTCGAGCGAGACCACCCGATCGCCGCCGTCATCACGGTAACGCATCACGACCGACCGCGCCTCGCCCAATGGGGGGCGCGGCCCGATTTCCGCCGCTGTCGTCGAGACCGTCCGCGCATCTGCCCGGCTCATCAGCACGCTGATCTCGTGGTGCTCGGGCCACTGGTGCCGATGGAACTCATCCTGCGCCTCCGGCGTCGCGCCGTGCCGGGCGAGCCATCCATCCCACAACGCAAGCCGCGGCTGGACGCGATGATCCCCTAGCCCGCTGCTGACAAAGCACGCCGGCACGAGATTCAGCCGTCGCGACTGCAGCCGCGCGCGATCCCAGCGGAACTCAACAACACCATCATCGCACGCCCCCACGAGCCGGAACGGCGCATAGACTTCCAGTTCCATCCGTTCAATCAAACGCGCCACGGCACTCAAGCGAGCCCCGGCCGGCAGGGAGGCGCCTCTTTCGCCGATCGCAAGCCCGCGCAGAACCTCCAGCACAATCCCGCCGCGCGAGCGAAGCGATTCGCGCGGGGGCGTCGCCGCCCGTGCTGCGTCATCATTCACGTTGAGCAGCGTGAGCACCGTGCCGCACTCGCTCGCGCCGATCCACGTGCCGCCCGCCTCGCCGTCGATGGGCCACACGCAGCGCACCGTGGCCGAGCCGGCGACGCCGATCGGCATCACCCTCGGCGGCAGCGCCGCCAGCCGCGAGCGCCGCTCGTCGCGGTTCGTCACCAGCCGGAACCCACCGGTGTGGAGCGGGATGATCGTGACGGTACACATGGAGTCGTGAGTCTTGGGTCGTGAGTATCGAGCGCGAAGAGAGCGGTTGTGCAGGCGTCCCGCCTGCGTTCCTGTTCACGACGCCGCCGCGCGGGCCGCGAACTGTTCGTGATTGATCGTCGAGGGCGCTTTGCCGAACTCCGCCGGGGGCGTGATGCCGAACCGCTGCGCGATCACCGCGATCATCGCGTGGTGATGCACCGCGTGGTGCGCGGCGAACGCCAGTTCGCGCGCCAGCGTCGAAACCAACTCCACTTCCTGCCCGTCGCCGCTGAGCATGACGCGCACGCGCACCGCTCGGGCGGCGGCCCGCTCATCAAGCTGCTCCACCTGCCGGCGCAGGGAGCGCAGCTCCGCCGACGCGGCGCGAGGGTCTGTCTCCACGGTCGTGCCGCGCTCGCGGTGGTCGTAATCGATCACGCCCGTCGAGCCCGCATGCACCGGTGCCGCGAAGTGATCCAACGCGTGGCGCACGTGCTGCCCGATCGTCCCGCCGAAGAACTCTGCGCACGGCTTGGAATACACGCCAGCCGGGAGGACGCCGATAAACCGCTCGCACTGCACAAGCAGCGCGGCGCAGCACGCGGCGGTCGCGTCGATGTTCTGGGAACCGCCGTTCGATTGTTCCTGCATTCACAGTCTCCATGCCCGTCGAATCCCCTATCTTATTCGGGGCATCATACGTTCGATGTCACAACCATCCGCGGCGTGGCACACACGGCGGATTTCCAGACGCGTCTTCTCTCGAACACCGGTCAAAGCTGAATTCTTCAACGCCCCGGCAGATCGACCGGCGGTTCTTCGGGCTTCGCCGGCGCTTCCGTTTTCGGCTGCTCCTGCGGGGCGGGCGCGGGTTCGGTGGCTGGCGCGGGCTCCACGGGCGGCGCGTCGCTCGGCTTCACCGTCTCCGGCTCCATCGACGGGGCCGGAGCGGGCGCGGGATCCTCTCGCTTGAGCACCGGCGGCAGCTTCGGCGCGCCCATCGTGTCCGCCTTGCCGTCGCCCACCCCGCCTTGCTTCTGCAGCGACCAGTTCACATCCTCATACGGCGAGCCGGGCAGCGGCGCCTGCGGCATCTCGGGCACCGCGCGCAGCGTCGGCTCCAATCGGCGCGATGTGATCGGCGGGACGGGCATCTGATTCTGGAACGTCCCCACCGTCCGGTTCCCCTCCAGGATGCCCCAACGCATCATGTCGGGCTTCACTCGGTTTGGCCCGCTCCCCTCCCGGAACCCGACGATCAGCCGCTTCCCCACCGGCACATCGACCGACCACAGACTCTCACCCGTGCGCGTGTCCACCAGCGACACGGTCCACGGCTGCCAGCTCGTCGAGCTGTACGAGTACGTGTCCGACGAGAACCCCATCCCGCCGTCCTTGTAGCAACCGCCAAGCCCGCTCGCACCAAGCAACGCGGCGACGGACACGGCCGCCGCGCGCCACGCGGCGGATACCTTCGAGTGATTGGGGTTCGATCGCTTCAGCATGGTCAGCGGCTCCAGCGTGCCTCGGCACGCGGTCGGTCGAGAAGTCGTCGGCATCGTCCAGGTCGCGCGTAAGATACGCTCCCGAAGACGGTTCAATACCACAGCACCGCCGGCAATGTTCGCCCGCGGCACCATCGCTCATCGACCCGAACCGCACCCCGACTCAAGATCAACCGCTTGCCCCCAGCCCCCGACAACCTGCCCGCCTTGTCTGATTCCCTCCGCATCGGGCACGGCTACGACCTGCACCGCCTAGAACCCCCCCCGCCCGCCGGGAAGGGCCGGGCGTTCACGCTCGGCGGGGTTCGGCTCGAACACCCCGTCGGGCCGGTGGGGCATTCCGACGGCGATGCGCTGTACCACGCCGTCGTCGATGCCATCCTTGGTGCCTTGGGGCAGCCCGACATCGGACAGCTTTTCCCCGACACCGACCCGCGCCACGACAACGAGGACTCCGGTACCTACCTCCACGCCGCGGCAGAACGCATGCGCGCGCTGGGGTTCGAGCTCGTCAATCTCGACGCCACAGTGATCCTCGAAAAACCCAAGCTCTCGCCGGAGAAAGACCGCATGCGCGCCAACCTCGCGCGGCACCTCGCTGTGAGCGAATCGCGCATCAACCTGAAGGGCAAGACGCACGAGAAGGTGGATGCCGTGGGCGAAGGCCGAGCCGTTGAGGTGCATGTCGTGGTGCTGCTGTCGCGCCGGGCGGACGCATGAGCACCGCGATCCACCGGAAAGTCGACGCCGCCCGGCGGGGCGAGCTTCCGAACGCCGTCTGCCGGGTGACAAGCGGATGGGTCATCCTCGCCGAGGCGCAATTCATGCGCGGCTACTGTCTGCTGCTGCCGGACCCGGTCGTCGGCGCGCTGAACGACCTCACGGGCGACGCGCGAACTCGGTACCTCAGCGACATGGTCCGCATCGGCGACGCGGTAACGGCACTCTGCCAACCGCGCCGGATCAACTACGAAATCCTCGGCAACCTCGAGCCGGCGCTGCATGCGCACATCATCCCGCGCTATCACGACGAGCCGGAATCGCTACGGACCAAAGCCATCTGGCTCTACCCGCCCGAAGCGTGGAACGACCCCGCGAACCAGTTTGACCCGGTGAAGCACGCCGCGCTGTTATCAGACCTACGTCGGCGGCTGGATTGACCGGTCGCGAGTACTTCAATCCAGTCATAAGTACTGAATTGACAAAGAGTAAAAGCAACAAGCCGCGTCGAGCCGATAGAAGGGGGAATGCCTTTCATCGGTTCCATCGTGCCCGTCGGGACCACGCCCATCGAGAAGCGTGAAAAGCGTCCGGTGCGCGCTGGCGTGCCGGCGAAGAAGCCGGGCGAGTCTTTCGCCCGCGCGGCAGACGAGGCGGAACTGAACGTCGACCGGGCCGAAGCCGCTGAGGCGACCCGCGGCGTCAGCGCCAACGACACCGAGGACGCGCGCGAAGATCACGAATCGCACCCGGGCTATCAGCCGCAGCAGCCATCCGTCGGATCGAAACTGGATCTGCGCGGCTGAAGATCAGCGCGGGCACGCCGCCTCATCAACGTACCACCGCAGCACGCCCCCAAGCGGCTTCACGCCCAGGATCGGCAGTTCGCTCGCCGAATCTCGCCCGTCGGCGACCCGCTGCACCATCGCGCGCTTGCCCTCGCCCGTCACTAAGACACCGATGAACCGCGCCGAGTTGATCAGCGTGTACGTCATCGTCACGCGCTCGGGCGGCGTCACACTCGGCCCCGCGTTAATCGTCACCAGCCGGTCCTTCACCTCAAGCGCCGGCGAGCGCGGGAACAGGCTCGCGGTATGCCCGTCGCCGCCCATGCCGAGCAGCACGTAGTCGAGCCGGTCCTGCCCCTTCTCGCGCCATCCCAGCGCCTCGCGCAGCTCGCGCTCGTAGCGTAAGTCCGCGTCGCGCTCGACCGCGAGCATGGGGTGCGCCTGCTCGCGCGGGATGTCGGAGTGCGAGACGATGATCTCCTCGATGTGCCGGTAGTTGCTGCGTTCATCCTCGAAGGGCACGCGCCGCTCATCGACAATCCACAGGTGCGTCCGCGTCCACGGCAGCGCGCGGAACATCGGATCCACCATCAAACGCTGATAGAACGGGAGGGGCGTCGATCCGCCCGAGAGCGCGAGATGGAAATCGCCGAAGGTGCGCACGCAGTTCATCGCGTGGATGAAGAGGTCCGCGCCCATCGCCGAGTGCAGATCCTCCGCTTCCTTCCGAACCACCACCGATCCCGGCAGCTTGGGCGGCTCGGGCTCGAACTCGAGCGGGATCGGGCCGGTGTCGTCAGCGCGAGCGCGTGTCGCGTCGGGGGTCGGAGCAGTGGGGTGGTCGCCGGGGTCGGTCATGGGTGGTGATACTGTAGTCGACCGCGCCGCCGCCGAGACGACCGGCCGCCCCCAGAACTGGCCTGTCGTCTCCGGTTGCCGAACGCCCCTGAGCCCGCTTTGCGCATGAGCACACCCCGCATCATCTGTTTCGACCTCGGCGGCGTGGTGATCCGCATCTGCCGCACATGGGAGGAAGCGTGCCTCCGCGCGGGGGTCGAAGTGCGCGACATGCCGCGCTTCCGCGACCCGGAACTCGCGCGCCAGCGCCACGAGATCGTCCACCAGCACCAGACCGGCGCGATGGACGACGCGGCTTTCTTTGGCGCCATCGCCGGCGCGAGCGCCGGCCTGTACAGCCCGCCCGAGGTCGAGCGCATCCACCTCGCGTGGACAATGAGCGATTACCCCGGCATCGCGCCGCTGATCGCGCGCCTCAACGCGCTGCCGAACGTCCGCACCGCGTGCCTGAGCAACACGAACAACGCGCACTGGGGCATCCTGACGGGCCGCGCGCCCGCACCCCACGCGGACCAGCCGAGCGACGCGATCCCGCGCCTGCACCATTATCTGGTGTCTCACGAGATGCGCGCCGCCAAGCCGCACGAATCGATCTACCGGCTCGCTGAATCCGCGCTCGGCGCTCGCCCGCACGAGATTCTCTTCTTCGACGATCTTGAAGAAAATGTAAACGCGGCGCGGGCGCTGGGCTGGCGGGCCGAGCGCATCGACCATGCGGGCGACACCGCGGGGCAGATTTCGGCGCACTTGCGATCGCACGGCGTGCCTCCGGGCGCACCCACCTGATCCCAACGATCCACGCCGAACCGCTTCCCCGTACCATGTTCGACGCGGGCGACATGCTGCCGCCCGCCCTTTCGTGCTTTACGCAGGAGAGACCGCTTCGTGCAGAGCATCCGCACCCTGATGGCGGGGATCATCGACTACGCCGGGTTGTTCCCGCCGGCGAAGCTGCCCATGCCGCAGGCCGCCGCCAACTACGCGCAGTATCTCGAAGGCGATCACTCGTGGATGCTCGGGCGCGTCATCGTGCCCGTCTCGCGCCTGAGCGAATTCGAGCGCGACGCCGCCAAGCTCCTGCCGCAGATCGACGACGAAGAACCCTGGCGCATCAGCGCCCTCATCGACGGCGACCTGAACACCGACATCGACCGCATCTTCGCGTTCAACCAGCTCCACGCTGAGGGGGACGCCCAGGGCGGCGGCGAGGAAGCCTACGGCCGCGGTTCACATGCACCCGGCTCAGCACCGGGTGCGCCGAACGCCGGGCCGCCCTCGCCGTCAAAGGGCACCGCCCGCAACGGCTTCGCGGTCGTCGACACCATCGAACTCAAAGCGAGCACCGCTGCCGAGATCGACCGCGCACTCAACATCATCCCCGAGCAGCTCGAAGCCTTCTTCGAGCTCCCGCTCGCGGGCGATCCGCGCGGCGTGGTGGCCGCGCTTTCAGGCACCGGCGCGCGGGCCAAGGTCCGCACCGGCGGCGTGACGCCCGACGCCTTCCCCGCGCCCGACGCGCTGGCGAATTTCATCGCCGCCTGTTCCGCCGCCGATGTTCCGTTCAAAGCCACCGCCGGGCTGCACCACCCGGTGTGCGCAGAGTACCCGCTGACCTACGAGCCCGACAGCCCGCGCGGCGTGATGTTCGGATTCCTCAACGTGTTCCTCGCCGCCGCGTTCGTCCGCGCCGCGCGGATAACCCCGGCCGACGCCGCGGCGCTCCTGAGCGAGCAGAACATCAGCGCGTTTACCGTTGACGATCAGGGCATCGGCTGGCGCGCGATCAAGCTCGATAACACGCGCCTGGCGCGAGTGCGCGAGACTTTCGCCATCAGCTTCGGCAGCTGCTCGTTCACCGAGCCGGTGAACGAACTGCTCCAGCTCAAGATGCTGCGGAAGTGATTGCTCTCCCATGGAGCCCCCCGCGCCAGCGGGGGGGCGCTGCCCGGCTTGCCCGCCCGCTCGCGCGGGCGGTTCCATCACTCACCCGCGCGCCGCCGCCGCCACCACCGCGTCGAGAATCTCCCGGTGATTCGCGCACCGCGGCGTTTTGTGCTGCCCGCCCAGCTTCCCGCGTGACTCCATCCACCGATGGAACGCGCCCATCGGCAGCACGGTGATGGTCGGCTCCGCCATCCCCAAGTCGCCGGTGCGCTTGGTGTGATAGTCCACGTTGATCTGTTTCAGCGTCTCATCGAACGCGGCGCCGAACTCCCGCTCCCTCTGAGAGAGTCCGGGCGAAGCAGGGGAGAGGGGCTCCTCACGCTCGACCTCAACCGCCAACTCCAGCCCCGCGCGCCGTCCTTCGCCTGGGTACACCGGGGCCGCGGTAAACTCGCCCACCCGCACGCCGGCGCGGAGCGCCGCCGCCGCCACCGCGTTCTCGATCTCTTCGACGATCAGGTTCTCGCCGAACGCGTTCACGAAGTGCCGGTGCCGGCCCACGATCCGCAGCCGCGCCGGCCCCTCGGGCGGGATCGTGTCGAACTGCACCACGTCGCCGATGACGTACCGCCACAGACCCGCGCATGTCGACATCACCACCACATAGCGCTGCCCCTTCTCCACCTCGTCGGCGGTGAACGCGCGCGCGTCCGGCGAGTCGATCTCTTCCAGCGGCACAAACTCGAAGAACATCCCGATGTCGGTCGAGAGGCGCAGCCCCGGCTCGCCGCGGGTGTCCTGCATCGCGATGAACCCCTCGCTCGCCGGGTACACCTCCAGCCGCGCCGGCACATCCTCGTTCCCGCCCGACCAGATATCGCGCACGCGGGGATCGAAGGGCGCGTACTTCACCCCGCCGTGGACGAAGAGCTTGAAGTCGGGCCACACGTCGCGCAGCGTGAGTTTTCTTCCCGCTTTCTTCGACGCGATCTCGACGACATTCTGGAACAGGATGAGCGACCACGACGCCATGCCTGAAACGAATGTGACATTCTCGCGCGCGCCGATCTCGCTCATGGCGTTCATCTTGCTGGGCCAGTGGTCCATCAGCGCGACCTTGGGTCCGGGCAGGTACACCGACGATAGCGGCCAGCGCACCAGCCGCGTCACCAGACCCGACAGGTCGCCCGTGCGCACGCCGTGCGCGTTGGTGTCGAGCGCCGTCGAGCCGCCGAGAAAGAAGAGCTTCCCGGAATACACCCGCGGCAACGACACGCCGAACCGCGCCGCGTGGCAGAAGATGTCAAGCGCCGCGCGGAAGTTCGACTGCATCATCGCATCCGAGACGGGGATGTACTTCTGCCCGCCCGTCGTGCCGCTGGTCTGCGCCCAGTCCATCACCACGCCGGGCCACAGCACATCGCGCTCGGCGTTCTCGCGCATCCGCGCCAGCCGCGCGCGGAATGCTTCGTAGTCTCCAAGTGCCAGCGTGTCGCGGTACGCGCGCACCAGGTCGGCGTCGGGGCGCTCCGAGAGGCGCGCGAAGTTCGACGCGCGCCCGATCTCCGTCAGAGACGCCGTCCGCAGCAGGCCGCGCAGTTGCGCAATCTGAATCCGGCGTGTGTTCGCCGACCAAAACCGCGCATCCGACAGACGCGTGATCCGGCGTGACTGCCACGCCCGAAGCCCCGAGCCGATAAGTGAACTGATGCCCATGCGGAGCGATGTCCCGTGCCTACTCACGCGGCATTCACGCCGGCCGACCCGTGCGAGAGTTCATCCACGAACGACGCGATCGCAGCCGACAGTTCGTCCGGGCGCTCGACCTGCGGCGCGTGCCCGCAGCGGTCGATCCACACCAGCTTCGACCCGCGGATCAGCGTGTGGAATTCCTCCGCCACCTCGGGCGGCGTGACGATGTCCTGTTTCCCCCACGCCAGCAGCGTGGGCGTTTTGATCGCGTGCAACCGCTCGCCAAGGTGATCGCGCTTCGCGCTCCGCCCCAGCTTCACCAGCGCCCGCGCCGCGCTGCGCTTTGACAGTTCGGCGTGCGCCATCTCCACCATCCCGGGCAGCATGCGCGAGCGATCGAAGAACAAGCCGCCGATCTTCCGGTCCAGCCAGTCCTGCGACGGCGAGTGCTCGACGTCTTTCTCGAATGTCCGCTCGAACAACCCCGACGAGCCGACCAGCACCAGCCCGCTCAGCAGGTGCGGCCGCTCAAGCGCCAGCCGCAGCCCGATGTGCCCGCCCAGTGAGTTCCCAACGACAATCGCCGGCTGATCGAGCAGCGATTCCATCACGCTCGCCACCAGGTCCGTCACACCCTCGACCGTCAGCCCGCGACCCTTCATCTCCAGCAGCGGCGGCTCGAGCAGCAACACCTCGCCCCGCGTCGACAACTGGCCGAGGCACGGGAACCAATGCTGGTTCAGCCCCAGCAGCCCGTTCAAAATCACAATCGGCCGCCCCGCGCCGACACGATCGACGCGGATATCAATGCCCGTCACGCGGTCAGTCGTGAGCCGAGTGATCGGCGTGACGCCCGAACCGCCGCCCGCCGCTGTTCCAGTTGTGTCCCGCGGCATGCTCGTCATCCTCAAGCTCCTCTGCCGCCCGTTGAGGGCTTTCCGTCCAGCCTAACCCCAGACTCGGTCTGGATCGCATCGCACAATCATGTTAGTGGTCATATTACTTTCAGAGTGATACGGTTTTCCTGTGAGATCGTTCAACCTCCGTCAAATTTCACCCATCGCACACTAGGAATTCAAGCCGAATCTCTGGCTTCAGGCCCGTGTGCGGCGAAGCACCCCCGACGGGTCGGCAGGTCGCGGTCAAGGATCGCGCGGAGGTGGAGCGAGAGCAACTTACCGGCCCGGTCGACATCCTCCCGCCGCTCCCTGTCGAGCGAGGTAGGATCGACCGACAGACGCCGGAGCAAGTCGATGGTGGCTCGCCTGACGCGCCATGGGCCGGTTGGGCCGGGCGAGCCGGGAGGATCTGGGGGACCGGGGGTGCTCGTGCCGGGGTCTTCGACCACGCCGCCGGCGGCCGGCGAGTAGCCAAGCGTCGTGCCCGTCGGCAATTCGGCGCCGCTTGCCGCGTGCCGGTCGAGCGCGGGGCGGTACCCCGTCTCAACCAGCACCGACCACTGGAAGCGCAGCACCGATCGCGCCCGCGCATCGGGCGACTCGAGCTCGCGCAAGCCGCGCACGAGTTCGTCGTACAGCGCAGCGTGCGGGTCGTGGTCCGTGATCGCGTGGTGCGTGAGGTCGATGAGGTACATCGCCGCGCGGTACGCGCCGAGCACGCGGCTGGCGCCGCGGAACTGCTCGATCAAGCCCCACTCGGTGAGTGTCGCGAGGTCCTTGCCCGGCTTGATGATCGCGACGAGATCGCCGCGCGTCAGCAACTCGAACCCGCCCGAGAAGTTCGATCGCTCGCGCCGGGAGCCTTTCGCCAGCCCGCGCACCACGCCGTGCGCGCGGGTGAAGAGCGACACGGTCTGGGAAGTTTCAGAGAACTCCCAGTGCCGGAGGACGACGGCTTCGTCTTGGATGGTGGGCACGCGCCAGAACATGGTAGCCCGCGATCGCACAACGACGCGGGGAGCGCCGATACACTTGGCGCATGAGCACCACCAAGAACTACGGCACGTCCGACATCGCCCAACTCTTCCCGAATCTGATGGACATCAAGGACGCCGGGCTGCGCGAGAAGGTCGCCGCCGTGTGGAACGAGGCGCTCACCACCGGCTGCGGCGGGAAGGGCTGGACCTTCGAGGAGATCCGCGCCATCCCCTTCACGCTGCTCGCGGGGAAGATCGACCTGCGCTTCGTCGAGCACCTGAACTCGTGCTGCAAGCAGTGCATCGCGATCACGCGCGTGCTGAACGAGGTCTTCGGCTCGCGCATCCCGGTAAACCTGGACCACCTCATCGCCGGCTCGCTGCTCGCCGACGTGGGCAAGATGCTCGAGTTCGACAAGGACGCGAGCGGCGGCGTGATCAAAGGGTTCTACGGCGACATGCTCCGCCACCCGTTCAGCGGCGTGG
This sequence comes from uncultured Phycisphaeraceae bacterium, assembly GCA_964391865.1. Classification (GTDB taxonomy): domain Bacteria; phylum Planctomycetota; class Phycisphaerae; order Phycisphaerales; family UBA1924; genus DASZQL01. Next base: position 1,004,206 of record CAYMNQ010000001.1, on the reverse strand, counting down.
CGCTCTGCTACAAGCACGGCATCCCGGCGGAAGTCATGCACATCGTCGCCACTCACAGCCACGAGGGCGACAAGGTCGAACGCACGATCGAAAGCTGGATCTTCCACCACGCGGATTTCATCGACTTTGATATCGCGAAGGTGCTGGGGAAGAAGGCGAAGTGAGCCTTGAAGTACCGGGACCTCTTCCGCCAACTCCGTAACGATGGCTGGGTGCATGTGCGGACCACGGGCAGTCACCTGCACTTCAAGCACTCGACGAAGCCGGGCGTCGTCACCGTTCCAGGCGGCGGCAAGGACAATCGTGACGTCGCGCCCGGCACGCTCCGATCGATTCTCAGGCAAGCCGGGCTGCTAGAATCATGAGTATGCAATACACGGTCGTGCTCGAACCTGCTGACGACGGCGGCATTTGCGTCTGGGTCCCTGACCTGCCGGGCTGCACCTCGCACGGCGACACGCGCGACGAAGCGCTCGCCAACATTGCCGAGGCGATCCGCGGGCATATCGAGGTGCTGAAAGAGCACGGCGAGCCGGTCCCGCCGCCGAGGTCGTCGGCGACGCAGGTGCGCGCGGCGTGACCTCGATCCGACTAAGTGCTGGACGGGCTCGTTGTCGTCACTCGCGGGAACACCGCCGATCACTTCTTCTGGAACTTCGCCCGCCACCCCGTCGGCTCGGTCATCGGCTCGCTCGCCACGCTGGAGTGTCGGATGTCGTCGATCACCAGGTAGCACTTCGGGTCGTACTGCCGCGCGATCTTTGAAACTTCGCGGGTACGTTTGCGCTGCGTTTCGATGAAGAGCATCGACACCGCGCCGTCGCGCCCCTTGCCCTCGAACTCCGTCACGCGGAAGTCGTTCGCACGCAGCGCCGTCGCGATCTCGTGCCCTTTGCGTGAGAAGACGCGGACCACCTGATCGCCGAACGCGATGCGGCGCTCGATCGTGATCCCCACGTAGTTCCCCATCGCGAAGCCGAACGCGTACGCCACCGCGTACACCGGCTCCTGCTGGACCTGCGAGATCACCTGCGAGACCACGAGCACCCAGATGAGCACCTCGAAGAAGCCGAGCATCCACGCGGTGGTGCGCCGGCCGTTGACGACCGCGACGGTGCGCAGCGTGCCGAGCGACACATCCGCCACGCGCGCCAGGACGATCAGCACGCACATCCCGAGGACAGGCCAGAAGCCGCTCATCGCTCGCTAGAACCCCTTCTTCAGCAGATTCTCGGTGAACTGCTTCACCGCTTTGCGTACCTCAGCCTGCGCCGCCTCCGCGCCTTCCCAGCCAAGCGGCTCGATCGTCACCCCCTCGAGTTGCTTGTACGTCACGAAGAAATGCTCGACCTCGCGCAGGTAGTGGCTCGGGACGTTGGGCAGATCGAGGAACTCCTTGAACAACGGGTCGCTGTTGGGCACCGCCAGGATTTTCTCATCGAGCGAGCCGCGGTCGCGCATCTTGAACATGCCGAGCACGCGCGCCTCGATCAGGCAGCCGCTGAACGTCGCCTCGTTCACCATCACCAGAATGTCGAGCGGGTCGCCGTCGTCCGCGAGGGTCTGCGGGATAAAGCCGTAGTCGCCCGGGTAGTGGCTCGACGAGTAGAGATACCGGTCGAGCTTGATCATCCCCGTCTTCTTGTCGAGCTCGAACTTGTTCCGCCTCCCTTTCGGGATCTCGACAATGCAGTTGACGACCGTGGGCATCTTGGGCCCCGGCGGGATATGCATGAAATCAGGTCGGTGACGCATCATCGCGCGGTTCCTCTCGCTCAGGGCGAGATGGTACACGCTCCGCGCACGCCGCTCAGTGCCCGAACAGATTCGTCGGCGAGAACATCCCCTCACGCTCGAAGAAACTCAGCGCCTCGTCCACCGACTTGAAGGTCTTCGTCGCCGTCTCCGTGATGAAAGGCGAGGGGTTCTTCTTCGGCTTCCACACGACGTACACCTCTTTGGTGTGCTCGAAGGCGTGCTGGAGTTCGCGCTCCACGCCGCTGGAAAGACCGGGGATGCCGCCGGCGAGTTCGGGCACATACGAGCAGATCATGTCCGCCTGGTCGATGAGCTTGAAATCGCGCATGTAGATCTGCCCGTCGATGTCGCCCGCGATGTCGAGGACTTCGCGCACGCTCACGCGGAGCGGGTCCGTCGCCGTTTTCGAACCGCCGAAGCTGTGCGGCGTGACATCGAGGAATTTGTCGATCGCCCCTTCCTTCGCCGCCGCCACCGCGCGGTCGAGCAGCAATTTCTCGTCCACATCCGCCGGATCGAACGCGACGAAGTGCTTCGCGAGTTCGGCGCGGAAGTGATCGATCTCCGCCAGTACCTCCGGCATGTCCACGACGTGGCTCATGGGGAAGCTCGGGTACACCTTCTTCATGTCCGGGCGGCAGACGAGCCGGAAGAGCGTGCGGTGCGTCGATTCGTGCCTGCCGCGGCTCAGGATGAAGAACGGCTTGTGCAGCGCCTGCGCCATCAGCTCCGTCGCGAGGATTTCCTCCTCGCGCCACACCATGCAGTCCTTCAGTGTCGCGTCGATGTCGTGGTCGCGGTGCAGCCGGTGATGCACCACCTCGATGTTGTCGACGAGGCACACGAAGAGGTCCGGCTCGAGCAGCTTGATCTGGTCGAAATCGAACGCGGCGAAGAGCCCGTGCCGCCAGCGGAACGTCGCGTGCGTGTTGACGATGATGTTCTTCTTGCCCCGCGCGTCGGCGATGATGTCCTTGATCGCCGCCCGGCGGAGCGAGTTCAGCCGCGACCACGGCAGGTCAAGAATCCGCCCCGGCCGAATGTCGCGCCCCTCGGCGTACATCTTGTCGCCGACGTGGTACGCGTCGATCGTCTCCCCCTGCTGCCCGGCGAAATCAATCGCCCCGCGGAGGTAATCCTTCTTGTCCATCCCGACCTGACCGGTAACGATCGCGCGCATAAGCAGAGTCTCCTGCCGCCATCCTAAGGCCTGAGTAGAGGTTTGACAGGCGACCGGGCGTCCACGCTATGCCGACAAATCTTGTGTCACCCAGCCGTCAACCGTATCCTTCTGCCCCCATGTCCATCCTCGTCAACGCCGAAACTCGCGTCATCTGCCAGGGCATCACCGGCTCCTTCGGGGCCATGCACACCCGCGGCTGTTACCACTACGGCACCAAGCTCGTCGGCGGCGTCACACCCGGCAAGGGCGGGCATAGCGACGACAACAGCCTGCCTATCTTCGATACCGTCAAAGCCGCCGTCGACGCCACCGGCGCGACCGCCACGATGATCTTCGTCCCCCCGCCCTTCTGCGGCGACGCGATCCTCGAAGCCGCCGACGCTGGCATCAAAGTGATCGTCGCGATCACCGAGGGTGTGCCGGTGCAGGACATGGTGAAGGTCCGCGCCGCGCTCGACGAGATGAACCTCCGCCGACCCGCGAACGATCAGTTCATCCTCATCGGCCCGAACTGCCCGGGCGTCATCACCCCCGGGCCCAAAACCGGCGTCGGCGATTCGCCATCGAAGCCCTACACCAGCGCCGGCTGCAAGATCGGCATCATGCCCGGCTACATCAACAAGCACATCAGCGAAGCGAAGACCAAGAAGGCCGTCGGCATCGTCTCCCGCTCCGGCACGCTCACCTACGAAGCCGTGTGGCAGACGTCGAACCTCGGGCTCGCGCAGTCCACCTGCGTCGGCATCGGCGGCGACCCCGTCCGCGGCATGTCGCACATCGACTGCCTCCGCCTGTTCCAGGACGACCCCGAGACGCACGGCATCCTGATGATCGGCGAGATCGGCGGCACCGACGAAGAAGCCGCCGCCGCGTTTGTGAAGCAGTACGTGAAGAAGCCCGTCGCGGCGTTCATCGCCGGGCGCACCGCGCCCCCTGGCAAGCGCATGGGCCACGCCGGCGCGATCATCAGCGGCGGGCAGGGCGGCGCGGAAGAGAAGATCGCCGCGCTCCAGGCCGCGGGCATCACCATCGCCGAGACGCCCGCCGACATGGGCCGCGCGATGGCGGCCGCGATGGGCATCTGAGCAACAACCGCACAAAACCGCTCTTTGAACACAGCGATCGCCGTTATTGGTAGCGCGCAGCGCTCCGCTGTCGAAGAGGCCCTACAGTGATGCTTGAGCATTCTGCTCAAGACTACCCGCGGATTCTGTCCCATCAGCACAGGGAGATCGCCCGCGGATGGTGCGCACCATCATCACACCCCGTGGAGGTCATCACATCATGCTCAAGCCGAACGCGACTCATGGCGCCGTCGGGATTCTCTCCGCGTGCCTGCTCGCTTCGTGCGGGCCGACGCACTTCGCCGTGCCGCAGGGCAGGGAGCAGATCGGCACGATCTCGTGCGACGGGCGGAGCATCCCGTTCCCGTACGCGTCGTCGCCCGATGACATCGCGGTGTTCCTCGACCTTGATAACACCGGCGGCTGCCCGATGGAGATCGTCCGCGAATCGCCGAACGGGCGAGAGGTCGACCGCTTCACCGTCCCCGGCATGCAGCAGGCCTTCGTGCGCCTCGAAAACCGCGGCGACTTCACGCTCCGTGTTTCATGCCCCGCCAACGCCAACGCCACATCGTGCGGCGGGTCGCTCCGCTTCGTCGCGCAGCGCAAGGGCAAAGCCGACGCGCCCGATCGTCTGCGCGAGTGGGTTCTTGCCGAGGGAGATCAGGTCTCCACCCCGATGGCCTGCAGCGATCCGGGGCGCGAGCTGCGCTACCGCGTCATGAACCGCGGCGGCGAAGCCATCCCCGTTAAGGGCACCGTCGAGAACACCGGCGATTGCATGACCTTCGGCGTCGATGTCCGAGATGCCGGCATGCAGGTGCGGCACATCGACGAGAAGGGTGGCGGCACTTCGGAATTCTCCTTCACCGTCGCCGGAGACAAGGAGGCCCTGTTCTGGATCTCCTGCACCGGGGCGGATGCCAAGGGAAATTGCGACGGGCGGGTCCGCCTTGTTGTCCCGGCGAAGTAGAAACGAGACGGCAAGTCCGCCCTCAACGCCCTAGAACCCCCGCGACAACCCGCACATCTGCCTTTTTCCAGGCTTTGATGGATTCAATGCCCGACGTGTGCTAGCGTCTCTGTGTCGCGCGGAGAGTCGATTCCCGCGCGGGGAGAGCGATCATGCCGCGTTGTTCAATTTCTTTCGTGCCCGCGCTGTTTCTCTCGTCTTCGGCGTTGAGCGCTTCATTCGTCCCGCTCGCGCCGGGCTTCGACGCCGTCGCCACGCGACTCTCCGCCGACGGCTCGTTCATCATGGGGGCGGTGACGAACGAGGAAGCGGCCGACTTCATCGCCGCCGTCTTCCGTCCCGACGGCTCGGTGCAGATCGTCGATACGTTGCCCAGCGTCGCCACCGAGTGCTCGCCCGACGGGTCGATCATCCTGGGGCGGCGCATCCTTCCCGGCGGGTTCTTCCCCGTCGCCACGCCGTGCCTCTGGAGCGGCCCGGCGTTCACGCCGCTCGATTTCGACATCTCGGTCGCCGGCTTCTCCCTCTTCGGCGAGGCCCGCGGCATCTCCGACGACGGCGCGACCATCGCGCTCTACCGCTACGGGCAGACCGAAGCCTCCGGGTTCCGCGGATTCTCCGACGGCTCGGTCCTGCCGCTCGACTCGGCGAACGATCACTACGTCTTCGCCGCCGCGCCGTCGGGCGGCGCGGTCGCCGGCTACCGCATCGGCGCGCCGGCGAACACCTACGCCACCGTCTGGAACAGCACCACCGGCGCCGCGACGGATCTCATTTCGGGCAGCGTCGCCATCGATTTCGGCGAGCCGCTCGCCTATTCCGCCGACGGCACGCATCTTGTCGGCTTGGCGATGATCAACTCGGGCGCGCTCACCGTTCCGTACCGCGCGGACCTCTCGGGCAACCTGGGCATCATCACCGCGCCGATGTTCGCGGCCCGGGCGCACGGCGCCTCGCTCGGCGGGCGCGTCGTCGTCGGCGCGGACGACAACGCCGGCGCGTTCGTCTGGAATCCGTCCCACGGCGCGCGCCTCCTGAGAGATGTCCTTATCAGCGAGGGCGTCGACATGACGGGCTGGGTGCTCTTCGACGCGCTCGACGTCTCGAACGACGGCACCAAGATCAGCGGCAACGCCTCGCTCAACGGCGGGATCCCGGTGCCCTTCCTCGCCGTCATCGCCCCGCCCCCCTGCGCGGGCGACGCCAACGCCGACGGCTTTGTGAACCTCGCCGACATCGCGATCATCATCCAGAACTGGGCCGATATCGGTCTTGCCGGCGGACGCGGCGACCTGAACGCCAATGGCACGGTCGACATCGCCGACATCGCCGAAGTGCTGATCAATTTCGCCACCGCGTGCGAGTGATCACGAACCCGGCGCGAGGCGGGGCGATCCCGCTCACACCGCACTCATCGCCTCCAGCGCCCGCGCCAGACGCCCTGCCCCGCCATCCGCTTTGATGGGCAGCTTGGCGATGAATCGCCGTGAGATCCCCGGGACGCGGAGCCGGTACTCCCCGCGCTTCACGCGGTGAAGTTCAAGATCGCCGATCGAACACTCGCCGAGAATCCCCGTGCCGCGCGCCTCGAGCGCCCGCTTCCCGGTGACGAAGACGATCACGCGCCGGTCGGTGAGCACCACGAACCGGCGCAGACTCGCCGTCGCCGAGTGCGCAAAAACGTGCGCCACCGGGATCACCATCAGCCCCACGCTGAAGAGCACCTCGTGCAGCCGAGGTTCGTGCATCAGCACCGCCCACCCCACGAGATGCTCCCCCGGCGCGAACCTCAGGCGCAGCACCCGGCGCAGTCCCAGCGGCCCGAACTGACAACCCGAAAACTGCACGAGCACCACCTCCAAGAGGCCAGCGACACACACGAGCGAAGACCATAGCCCGCCCCCCGCTTGAAGTGAACCCGATCGATCAAGCCCGCATCCCGCGCGAGCCGACATTGAACAGCACGCGGCAGCGCGACGGGAGGACCGAAACCACCATGACCGATCCCCGCCTCCTGATCCTCCTAAACCCGGGCGACGTCAGCCGCAACTACCTGCTGGGCATCAAAGCCGGCGCCGACCGCGCGGGCATCCCCGCGACCGCCGTGGAACTGGGCCCCGTCTGGCACGACACCCGCGCCGGCAACCCCAACGCCGCTGCCGCCGCCGCCGACTGGTACAAGCGCGCCTACACCCTCTGCCGAACCGAGAAAATCACCCATGTCCTCTCCTACGTCTTCAACGGCGTGACCAGCTTCGGGCTCGCGCCCGACCCCGCGCAGGGCGGGCGGCGCTCCAGCCCATTCACCCGCGCCGGCTGTCGGCACATGCTCCTCTGGACCGATCATCCCAATTGGGCGTCGAGCCGCGCCGCCTTCGCGCCGTGGATGCGCGAGGCGTTAGCCCACCCGCTGCACACGCACCTGCTAAAGTCGCGCTCCGCCGCCGAGGAAGCCGGCGTGATCCTAGACTGGCCCAATTGCCACGGCACGCCGATGGCGGAGCAGCCCGGCGCCTTCGACTCTGCCCCACCCCCCGTGACCAGCACCGAGCCGATGCACGACGCGGTAGTCATCCTCAGCGACGCTACCGCCGTCCCCGCGCCACTCGAACCCATGCTCGCAGCGGACGACCCGGACCCGACTGACCTCTCCGCCGCCATGATCCCCGAAGCGCTCGACCGTTTCAGCGCCGCCCTCGCCCGCGCCGGCATCACGGGGCTCGATCAAACTCCCTTCCACGAACTCGCGCACGCCTGGCTCGCGCTCAAGATCGATCGCCCGCTGCTCAGCTTCTGGCGCCTCGCCGAGCGCCTTCCCGCGGGCCACCGGGCATCGCTCGAACGCCTCGGCGCCGACCCGGCGCTGTGGTACGACGCTGTCGGCGCGCTGCAGTCCGTCGCGCGCTGGAAGCGGTTCTTCTGGATCGCGTGGCTCGGGCGTCGCGTGAACCTCGGTGTGTACGGCTCGTCCAGCGCCGCGCTCGGGCTCGCGCAGCCCGACGGGGCGGCGGCGAAAGTCCCCTACCGCGACCAGGCCCGCATCTACGCCCGCGGAGCCGTCGCGCTCAACATCAACGCCGCCCACGATGAAGAAGGGCTGACGCACAAGCCATTCCAGATCGCCGCCGCGCACAGCGCGTGCGTGCATCACGACACGCTCGACCTCTCGCGCGTCTTCGAGCCGGGGGAAGAAGTGATCTCCTTCACCCGCGGCCCGGAGCTGCTCGACGCCGTGCGCTCACTCGCCGCCGACCCGCGTCGCCGCCGATCGCTCGCCGACGCGATGCACAACGCCTGGCGCCGTGCCCACACCTGGCAGCACCGCCTGCCGCAGATGCTGAGCGCGACGCTCGACGCGAACAACGCACCGGCGCGCGAACAGCAGAGTGCGGCAAAGACTCGCGCGATCGCTGCGTGATTCAACTCCCTCTCCCCTTGGGAGAGGGCCGGGGAGAGGGACGCCAGCGACGCAGCCCATCGAACGTGCCACCGAGGTCGGTGCTCTGACCGACCTCGGTGCGATCGCGCAGCAGACTCCGCGCCCCATATCCCGCAAGCCGCACCCCGCAAACCGCATCACCTACACTCCCCGCGTGTCAGCCGTCGGCCCGATCATCCGTCGCTGGGCGCTCCCGCTCGCCGCCGCGCTCGCGCTGCTCGCGCTGGTCGGCGTGCTGTCGAGTATCGGCGTCGACCTCCCGCTCGCGGGCTTCGCCGCCGTCGTCGAGACGCTCGCGCTCGCCGCGCCGATCGCGCTCGCGTATCCCCTCGCCGCGCTCGGCTTTGGCAGGCTCATGCACGCCGCCATCCCGGCAACCGCCCCGCCCGCGCCGCACGCCAGTTCCATCCAATTTGTCGGCGGGGTGGCGATCATGCTGACACTGTCGCACCTGCTGGGCGTGCTCGGCGCGCTGCGCCTCGGCTCGTCCGGCGCGGTGTGGCTCGCGTGGTCGCCCGTCATGCTCGGGCTGGTGCTGCTCGCGCTGCAGGTCCGCGCCCGCCCCGTCAGCGGGCAGCGCCTCGCCACCGCGCCGTTCACGTCGCTGCTGATCGTGCCGCCGATCGCGCTGCTCGTGGTCGCCGCGTGCCAGCCGCCCGGCACGCTTTGGCACAGCGAAGCCCGCGCCTTCGACACGCTCTCGTATCACCTGCAACTGCCGAAAGAATGGCTCGCGCGCAGCCGCATCACGCCGCTCGAGCACAACGTCTACTCGTTCCTTCCCTCGTATATCGAGTCGGCGTACACGCACCTCGGCGCGATGGTCGGCGGCCCGCCAAACTCTCCCGCGTCAGCTCGCGGCTTCGGCACCTTCGCCGCCCACTTCCTGCACGCGGGCCTCGCGCTCGGCGCGGCACTGCTCGTCGCTCGGCTCGTGCGCGCCCTCGCCGCCCGCCGCGACGCCGACGATCGCGCCCGCGCGGCAATGCGTCACGCCAGCGTCATCGCCGCCGCCGTGTTCCTCGCGCTGCCGTGGACGATCGTCGTCGGCTCGCTGGCGTACAACGAGATGGGCGTGCTGCTGCTCTTCGCCGGCGCGCTGCTTGTCTCCGCGGTACCCACGTTACCGCCCGTCGCCCGCGCGTCGATCTGCGGCGTGCTGATGGGCGCCGCCTGCTCGTGCAAGCCCACCGCGATCTTCACCGCCGCGCTGCCCGTGGGCGTCGCGCTCCTCATCACCGCACCGCCCCGGCGCTGGGGCGCGATGACGCTTGTCGGCTCGACCGCCGCGCTGCTCGTCATGCTGCCGTGGCTCACCCGCAACCACATCTCCTGCGGCAACGGGCTCTTCCCGTTCGCCACCGACTGGCTCGGACGAGCGCACTGGTCAGCCGAGCAGACGCAACGATTCCACGAAGCGCACCACAGCAACGCTACAGTCGTTGATCGTTTCATGCTGCTTTGTTCCGCCGATCGCGGGCTCTTGCATCCGCAGTGGTCGATTTTCCCGTGGCTCGTGCTCGTCGCGCTCGTCATCGCGCTGCTGCACCGCGCCACGCACCGCGCCGCCGCCGTGCTCGCGGTGATCCTGCTGATCCAACTCGGCGCGTGGCTCGGAGTCGGGCACCTGCAGGCGCGGTTCCTCATCCCCATCGCCGTCCCCGGCTCGGCAGCGATCGGGCTGGCGATCGTCGCGCTCGGCTCGCGCGAGCGCTGGCGCATGCCCGCGATCTCGCTCGGCTCCGTCGGCGCGCTCGCGCTCGCCGGCTGGAGCGGCGCGATCTTCGCGTCGCAGAACTCGGGCAACCCCAACCTCGCGCTCCTCGGCGGCGTGAGCCTGCTCAACGGCTCGCTCCAGCGCCAGGAACTCCCGAAGCTCCCGCCCGCCGAGCAGGAGCAGGTCATGGGCCAGCAGCCGCCCGAGGTGTACGTGAACCTCATGCTGCCGCGCCTCGCGGGCGAGCGAAAACTGCTGTACTTGCTGGGCGATTCGACGCCGTACTACCTCAACGTCCCCGTGCTGTGGGGCACGACGTGGGACCGCTCGCTCCTCGCCGAGGCCCTGTCGGCGTCGAACAACGACCCGCGCGCCGCCGCCGACGCGCTCCGCGCGCAGGGCGTGACGCACATCCTCGTGAACATGAACGAACTCGGCCGCCTGAAGGAATCGAAGTACCTCGATCCGCGCCTCACGCCCGAACTCGTCGCGGAGTTCATCGCGTCGCAGACCAAGCTGCTTGCCGCCTGGACCAACGACGGGCGGAGCCAGTTCCTTGTGGAACTTACGGTGCCCGCAGCGACCCAGCCGACCCCGGCATCCGCGCCTTGACCGCGCGCACAAATCTGAACCTGTTCCCCGTGGAACAGGTCCGCCGATGTGCGCACAAACGCGAACGTGCGCTACAGCCGGGACGCGATGGCGCGGGCCTGGGCGAGGTGGAGCGACTGGTGCATTGCGGGGAAGACGGCCCAAGTGCGGGCGGGGAGCGGGCCGAACCAGGGGTGCGGGTGCGTGGCGTTGGTGCGCTGGTTGGCTTTGCCCTCGCGCAGCGCGAGCTCGACCGCGTCGATCGAGCGGCGCATCGCGCCGAGCGCGGCGCGGTCCGCGCCGGGGTCGGGCTTGTAGTCGACGATGCGCACATCGCGGAGCGATCCTCCCGGCGCGCTCGCGGCGGTGAGCACCGAGAGCACATCCGCGACGCCCAGGTTCACGCGCGCGAGATGGTCGGCGACCATCGCGAGCGACCAGAAGCGCGAGTCGTCTTCGAGACCGGTGGCGGGCGGGATGAGGACGCGCCGCGTCAGCGCTTCGGGCGCGCGGCGATTGGCGGCTTTCACGATGGCGTCGAACTGATCAGCCTGTTCGCGCAGGCGCTCGGCGACTCGCCCCCAAGGCACGGACTTTCGCCAGTACGGGATCACGACCCATTTCGCCGCCACGCGCTGATACAGCGGGATGCCCGCGCCGGGCGGGGCGAGTTTGATCGGCGGCTCGTTGGTCATGCGGGCAGTGAGTTCGCTGTGCACGCGATCACAGTTTCAGGTTGTAGGTCGAGAATTTCTCGTCTTTCGTGAAGCCGAGGGAGACGTACAGCGCCTGCGCCTGAGTGTTGACGTTCTCGGTGCGGAGGCTCAATCGGCCTGCGCCGGTCTCGCGCGCGAAGGTGATGGCGTGCTGCATGAGCGCGCGTCCGACGCCGCCGCGGCGGGCGCGCGGCGCGACGAACAGATCGTTGAGCAGCCACAGGCGGTGGACGCTGACGGAAGAGAAGAGCGGGTAGAGCAGCGTGAAGCCGACGGCGGTTTCATCGTCGAACGCGAGAAAGACGACGCACTCATCGCGCGACAAGCGTGGCGTGAGGAAATCAACGGCGGCGCGCGGATCGCTGGGCTGTTGATAGAAGCCGCGGTAGGCGTCGAAGAGCGGGGCGAGCAGCTTGATGTGCTCGAGCCCGGCGCGGCGGACCATGAGAGTCGTGCTGGGCGGCGGAGCGCTCATCTCGCGGAGTTTAGCTTACGGGGGCAGGCACTGAACGCCCCAATACTGGATCGTGATCGACAGGTCGGCGAGCGTGACGAGCGTGTCGCCGTCGAGATCGCCCAGCGTGCCCGGCGGGACGGGCGGCTCGGTGGCGCTCCAGTTGGCAATCATGAGCGCGATATCAGCAAGCCCGACCGAGCCGTCGCTGTCGGCATCTCCCGGGCAAAGCGGGTTGCACTGCGCGATGACCGCGTCGGCGGCGCGGAAGATGGTCAGGCCGGAAAAGTTCATCGCCGGGGCGGAGCGCGTGAACTGTGCACGGATGTCGGAGACGGTCACGAGCGCGTTCGTTGCCGGGTCCCACTCGGTGATGCGCTCCGGGCCGAAGAGACTGACGAACGCGAGGCGCCCGGTCGGGGTCGCGGTGAGTCCTTGGATCGCGTCGAGCGGCGTCGGATCGCCGCTGGCGGGCGGCACGGCGACCGTGGTGGTCGCGGAGCCGTCGTCGGCGTAGGCGGTGCCGACGCGGAGGATGCGGTCGCCGTCGGGCTCGATCTCGAAAATCCCGGCGAAGAAGTTAGAGGAGCCCATCTGGCTTGAGCAGCCAGCGTAGACCGTGCCGTTCAGCACGGTGATCGAGCGCGTCTGGATGTTGGGGACGGGCCCGCTGCCGCCCTCGTCGTCGCCGAGCGTGACTGAGCCGATGACCACGCCGCCCTGCGCCAGCGGGCGAACGAGCGGCGCGGGCGAGAGCCGAGAGACAAAGGTTCGGTTGCCGGTGAGAAGATCGACGCGGAACAGCCCGGCGGTGGCGGCCGCGGGCCCGGCGCTCGGCAGATTCCACTCGGCGACGAGCGCGGTCGTGCAGTCGACGAGCGCGAGGGCGCGGACGCGGTCGAAGAGCGGGCCGTCGCCGCGCGTCTCGCCCGAGAGGATGGTCGTGCGACCGGAGATCACGTCGTACGCGAGCAGACGGCCGCGGGCGTTGAACTCATCCTGAAAATCATCGGCGGTGGTGAGCAGTGTTCGACCGTTCAGCGCGAGCACTTCGCCGCACTCGTTCCACGCGGGGACCGACGGCCCGCTGTGAGCGAGGGCGCGGTTGCCCGTGGCCGGGTCGACGATCATCAACCCCCAGTTCGAAGCCGTGCAGAAGCGCGCGTAGATCGATCGGCCGGGGAGCGTCGCGAGTGCGGTGTTGAATGAGCTGGGGATTGCGGGCCCCACGCCGACGGGCGGCGTGGCGGGGATGACGAACTCCGGGCCGGTGACGGAGCCGCGCACCTGCCCGGTCGCCGGATCGACGGCGAAGATCACGCCGACGGATCGCGACGCGACCAGATAGTCGCCCGGCTGCGGCACGGCGGCGGCTGCGATCGATCCTGATGAGAGCGCCATGCAGAGCACGGCGTGCCGAAGTGCGGTGTCGATGGGTTTCATGCCGCAAGTATGCGCATGCATCATACTGTGGCTCAACGCGTTTACATGATCTTCACGGAACGCGACGCGATGCTCGAACTCGAGGCTCAAGCGTGGGCGAGGCGACGGTCGCTACCGCTCGATTCTCGAGCGCACGTTGTCGAGCACGTTCATGAAGTTGATGTACGAGTCATACGGCGAGTCGTAGGGGTTGAAGTACTTGTGCACGTCGCCGTCGGCGAAGTACTTCGTACACATGTAGTAGAAGTGGTCGCTGGTCGTCAGCTTGCGCCAGTCGTTGAGCAGGTGCTGGGCTTCGTTGATGCGGGTTTCGTCGCCCTTGCGGGTTTCCTCGGCGAGTTTGTCCTTGATGGGCTTCTCGAGCTTGTAGGTTTCCTGCAGCGCGTTCGCCTGCATCGCGTTGCCGAGCCAGGCGGAGAGGTCACGCTCGGTGTCGGCCCAGCTGATCGTGTGCGGCACGTCGTAGGTGCCGACGGGCGCGAAGTTTTCGAGCGCCTCGCTCGGCGTGTTGAAGTGGTTCTCGCCCTTCTTCACGTCGAAGATGGCTTCGGGGAGTTTCGCCATGAAGTTGAAGATGCCGGTGTCGGCCCACTGGTGCTCGCCGAAGGTCTCGTAGTCCATGAAGAGGTTGCAGAGGTAGCCGTCGCCGTTGATCTGGTGGACCCACTGCGCGAACTTCTCCGTCGTGAGGGGCCACTCGGCCCAGGCGCGGTTGGAGAAGCGGAACGCGATGTCGTCGGAGAGGCGGTAGTTCTTGAGGAGCGCTCCGAAGGGGCGGCCGGCGATCATGCCGTCGCCCGTGCCGGGCGGGCGGTAGATGTAGTTGGGAGAGCGGTAGCCGAGGATGCGGTCAACGCCCTCGCAAAGTTGCCCGAGGAACCGCGGCGTGCCGTCGGGCTTTTTCAGCGCGTTGACGTACTGCGCGATCTCGTTGTTGTAGATCAGCTCGGTGTTGCGGAAGACGGTGGGCGTGTAGCCGAAGAGCTCTTTCACCTTCGCGGTCTGCATCTCGACCTGCTCGCGGAACTCGTCCTTCGAGTAGAGGAACGAGAGCGAGTGGTGGTACGTCTCGCCGATGAACTCGCAGCAGCCGGAGTCGGCGAGAGCTTTGAAGAGGTCGATGACGTCCGGCGCCCACTGGAGCATCTGGTCGAGCACGACGCCCGTGAGCGCGTAGCTGACGCGGAAGTTGCCCTTGTGCTTGCGGACGAGGTCGAGGATGAGCTGCGTCGCCGGGCGGTAGCACTTGTCGGCGACTTTCAGAAGGATCTCGCGGTTCTTCGCGTCTTCGAAGTAAAAGGGATCGGAATCGAAGACGGAGTAGCGGCGCAATCGCCACGGCTGATGGACCTGGAAGTAGAAGACGACTGAAGCCATGACGATTCCTTAGCGCGCCGCGGCGGCGGATTCGCGCGCAATCCGACGCGAGCGGGCGGAGTGTACCAGTTGACTCGGCGGGGTCGGGCGGGGACGCTTTGGTCATGATGACCCCACGGCTTTCGACGGTTTCCATGCTCGTTCTGGCGGGGCTGACGGCGGCGGGCGTTGGTGGTTGCCGCACGGCGAGCGATCGGCTGGACTCGAGCCGCACACGCTCGATCCCGCTCGACGAGGTGAAGGCAGGTTCCGCCGTGCGGAGCGATGCGGCGATCGCGCCCGAACTCGCGGCGCCCGCCCCGCCGAAAGAGCCGCTGCCCGACCCGCGCACGCTGACACTCTTCGGGCCGGGGGGCGAAACGATCGCGTGGGGCGACTTTGTCTCCCGCGCGGTGGGCAGCGACGTGGTGCTCGTCGGCGAGACGCACGGGCACGAACTGGGGCTGGCGTTCGCGGCGGCGCTGTGGGAGGACGTGCTGAAGGGCGGCGCGACGGGGACCACCTGGTCCAGCGGCGGGTCGCGCCCGGCGGCGCTGAGCCTGGAATTCTTCGAGCGCGATGAGCAATCCGCGCTCGATGACTATCTCGCGGGGCTGATCGATGAGGCCGCGTTCAAGAAGGCGACGGCGCGCAGCGAGGGGAACTACCCCGCGGGGCACCGCGCGATGGTGGAGCTGGCGAAATCGGCCCGCCGCCCGGTGATCGCGAGCAACGCGCCACGCCGCTACGTGCGCTTGGCGCGGACCGACGGCTTCGGCAAACTCGACACGCTCACCCCCGAGCAGCAGCGCTTGTTCACCCCGCCGAGCACGATGAGCGAGGGGCGGTATCGCGATGAGTTCATGAAGATGATGGGCGGGATGGATGGGCACGGCGGAAATGGCCAAAGTGCAAATGGCAAATCGGCAAATGAGGAGAAGGCCGCGGACGGGAGCACGCCGGCGGCGGCGCTGACTGCCGAGGAAGAAGCACGTCTGAAGGCGGAAGCCGAGGCGAAAGCGAAAGCCGAGGCGGAGGCGCAGGCGAAGAAAGAGGGCTTCTTCCGCTCGCAGAACCTGTGGGACGCGACGATGGCGGACTCGATCGTGCGCGGCCTGGGTTCGGGCTACCGCCCTGTGGTCCACGTCGTCGGGCAGTTCCACACCGACCACAACGGCGGGCTGACGGAGCGCGTGAAGGCGCTCAAGCCGGGCGCGTATGTGATGACGATCAGCGTGATCGACGCGGCGAGCGCGGCGCTCCGCGAGGAGGACAAGGGGCGGGCGGATGTTGTGGTGTATGTGGGGAAGTGAGGATGGGCTTGGGGCTTGAGGCTTGAGGCCGGAGTGAAGCGAGTTCTTGCCGGCGACATCACATGACCAGCATCACCCCCGCGATCCACGCCGCGCTGGCGAGCATGGCGATCGCCGTGTAGCCGATGATCTCGCGGCCCTTTACGCCCGTCACCGCGAGCAGGGGCAGCGCCCAGAAGGGCTGCAGCATGTTCGCCAGTTCGTCGCCGTAGGCGATCGCCATCACCATCTTCGAGGGTTCGACGCCCATGTCGGCGGCGGTCTTCAGCGCGATCGGGCCCTGCACAACCCACTGCGCCCCGCCGCTGGGGATGAACAGGCCCACGATGATCGCGGCGATGAAGGTGAGTACCGGGAGCGTGGCGGGCGTGCTGGTGCTGGTGAGGTCGCTGGCGATGAGCGCGGTCAGCCCGCTCGACTGCATCATGCCCATGATGCCGGCGTAGAGGGGGAACTGGATGATGATCCCGCCGCAGCCGCTCGCGGCGTCGTCGACGGCGGCGAGGTAGCGCCGCGGCGTGCCGTGCAGGATCAAGCCGAGCATGAGCATGGTGAGGTTCACGCTGTCGGGCGTGAGGCTCCATACGCCGCTGGGCCTGCCGCCGCCCGGGAAGTAATAGCCCCACGCCCACCACGCGATGATGGCGGCGAGCGTGAAGTTGATGATGGGCGTCTCTTCGAGCAGGCGCGGGATGAAACCAGGGCGCTCGCCGTCGAAGGTATTGAGCGTGCTTGGGGTGGTTGAAGGCTCGTCGGCGCTGAAGTCGAGGATCACGCGGTCAATGGTGCGCAGCGCGGAACCGGGCTTCGGGTGCATGAAGTAGAAGAGGACCGGGCAGAGGACGCACATCCCGCCGGTGATGATGAAGTTCATCGGGGAAAGCAGTGTGTTCGTGAGGGGGATGGGCTGCATGCCGATCGCAGCTTCGCCCAGCAGTTCCGTGAGGTCTTTCTGAGTCGTGACTTTCAGCGGTGCGGAACCGGAGAACCCGCCGTGGAAGACGAGCAGCCCCATGTACCCGGCGGCGGCGAGGAGCGGGTAGTGCGCCGCGATGCCGCGCCGGTGCAGCGCGATGCCCACGCGGCGCGCCAGGATCGCCCCGCCGATGAGCGCGAGTCCCCAATTGATCAGCCCCAACCCGCACGCGGCGGCGGCGACCAGGGCGGCGGCGTGCGCGCCGGTGCGCGGCCGCGCGGCGATGAGATCGATCAGCCACAACGCCGGACGCGTGGAAGCGAGCGCGTGCCCCGTGACGAGGATGAGGCACATCTGCATCGCGAAGCCGAGCAGCCGCCACACGCCGTCCTTCCCGAACGCGCCGGAGGAACCGGACCAGGAATCGATGAGTTGCTGGGGCGTGGTGTCCGTCCGCCACAACGCGAGGGCGGCGGTGAGGAGCGTGAGCAGGACGGCGATGACGAATGGGTCGGGCGCTGTGGCGCGGAAGAACGCGGTCAGGCGGTCGCTGAGCCGGGCGAGCATGTGGGCAGCGTATCGCAGCCAAGAAGGCGCGGATCGACCCGGACTCGGAAGTGAGTCAGAACCAGAATCAGCCACGGACAATGTAGACAAGTTTCTCGGATGTCAGTGCAGTCCGAGCCACCCGTGAAGTCCGTGGCTTCTTTTCCGCTAACGTGCAACTTCCGCCCTTCCGCCCTTCCGTCCTTCCGACTTTGAACCCGCTCGCCTTCGGCCCATCAGCGGGTTACGATCATGGGCTTCGTCGACCCACGCCGACATTCATCCATGCCCCCAACTGCTCAACCATCAGCCCCGCCGCCGCCGACCGACCTCACCCAGCGGGTCCGCCGGATCATCGAGTTGATCCGTCCAGCCGTGCAGAGCGACGGCGGGGACCTCGAATTCGTGGATATCACCCCCGACAACGTCGCGCGCATCCGCCTGCACGGCGCGTGCGTTGGCTGCCCCTCCAGCCAGATGACGCTCAAAGTCGGCATCGAACGCAACCTCCGCGACCACGTCCCGGAGATCAAGGGCGTTGAAGCAATCGACTGATCCGATCTTGCTATCAGCCCCCAAACCAAAGCCCCCAAACCCCCGCCCCCGTCCGCCGCCGGTTGAGGGCACCGACCGATCCGGCCCGGCTAAGGTGTATACCCCATGTCAGCCATCCGTCCGGGTGCCGTCTGACAAGAATACAGTCGCTTTTGTCCCGACCCGTGATATCCTGAGATGCGGTGGGCCTGTGGCGCAGGAAGCCGGACAGGAGTTGTGTTCCATGCTGGTGGTGACGCGTAAGGAAGGCGAAGAGATCGTCATTGGCGATCCCGCCAACCCGTTGGGTGTGATCCGCATCGCCGGCATCAAGGGCGACCGCGTGCGCGTGGCGCTCGAGTTCCCCAAGGACATCATGGTCCTGCGGCGAGAACTCGCCGATCAGAAGCTCGCCGAGCAGCCCACGGTCATCGGCAAAATCGGCGGCAACGTGGCGGCGGGCTAAGCGTCATTGCTCGGCCCGTCGAAGCTCGCCAACCAGCCGATCGCGTTCTTGCTCACTCAATCCCTGCCAGTCATTCAGGCACGACTCGGTCGCGAACCGCACCGGCGTGCCGCGCCAGTTCTGCACCGCGGGCGAGCGCTGCACCACCCCGCGGCACAGCGGGCAGTTGTGATTCACGCGCGCGAAGCCGGGGCACGTGACTCCCCAGTTGTTGATGATGATCGCAATATCCGACAGGCCGACCAGGTGATCGTGGTCGAGATCGCCCGGCGACTCTCCCACCGCTCCCCAGTTGTTGATCACCACCGCGATGTCAGACAAGCCGACCGACCCGTCGCCGTCGGCGTCGCCCGGGCACGCCGGTGTCGGCGCGGGGAACATGAACACCGTATCGCTCGCGCTGAGCCCCGCGGCGTCCATCACTGTCAGCCGGAATTCATAGAAGAACGTATCGCCCGCTTCGCCGTGAGGAGAGACAACCGCGCTCGACTCGCAATTCACATCGATCGGCTCCGGGTGGATGTGCTCGTTGTGATGCAGCGTCACCGCCCACGCGCAGGCGCGCTGAGCGGGTCCGTGCTCCGTGTCGCTGACCGTCGCGCTCAGCGGCACGGTGATCGCCATGTCGGGCGGGTACGTCGAGCCGTCCACCGGGCTGGTGATCTCCACCATCGGCGGCGTGTTGTCGGGCGAGACGATCAGCGCCTTCGTGTCCGTCGCGTTCAGCGGGTCGCGCACCGTGAGCGTGACATCATGCCGCTGCGGGCCGGGCGGCGTCGTTGGTTCGGCATACACGCGCAACTCGCCAACCGAGATGAAATTCGCCGATCCGCCGGGGTTCCCGAAGATGCGGATGCCGGTCGCACTGATGGGCGGGAAATTGAACTCGTACGTCTCGAACGTCTCGCCATCATTCCCGGCATAGGTCGGCGAGATCACCGCGCCCGGGACGTTTTGCCAATTACTTGTTGACCCTGGCACGCGGTACTGCACCGCGAGAGTGTCCCACCACCCTCCGTCGAAGAAATGAATGCCCTCTTGGAACGCCACGCGCACGAATTGGCGAGCGCTCGTAAACGTGTACCCGACGAAGTCTGTCGTGCCCTGCTGCCCGTTATGGAACGTGTCGTATTGCCGGAATGAATCCTGATTCCCGACGGGCGGGTAGTCGCCGTCGCGCATGACTTCCGGGTTGTGGTTCCCGCCGCCGGTCGGTTCGGGCGGGCTGAGCGAGAAGACCCGCGCGGTGAACGCGCCCAGCGCCGTTACGTCTTCCGTCGGCGTATACACGTGGGACGGGTTCGCCAGCGTGCTCACCGGGCTGCCGTCGCCGAAGTCCCACACGTACGAAAGCGCCTGCCCCTCCGGGTCGGTCGAGCCGGCGCTCGAGAACTGCACCAGCAGCGGCGAGGGGCCGAAGATCGGATTCGCCGCCGCCATCGCCGTCGGCGCGAGGTTGTTCACATACCGCAGCTCGTGCACACTCGACCCGCCCTGCGCATCGAACGCGACGTAATACAGCACATCACCCGCGGGCGATGATTCGATATCCACCACGAAGTACTGGAACGGGTCGAGGAAATCTCGCACCTCGGTGCAGTTGTCGTTCGCGTCGAAGATGAACTGCTTGATCCAGCCGTCCTGGAAATCCGCGTGGAAATAGCTGTTCTGGAACTGCGCCGGCCAGCCCACGCCCGCGAACCACGCGCCGCCCGTCGACGAGTTCCCCTCGAACTGCGGCCCGGCGCAGGGCGATCCCGGCGCGCCGATCAGCGCCGCCGCCGCCGATGACCCGCTGTACGTCGGCACGCGCGACGGGCCGTTATGCCCCCAGTCCACCCGCGCGCGCACATGCTCAAAGCGGAACAGCGTCGCCGGGATCTGCTGCAGCGCCGAGCACGGGTTGGGCCAGCTCGGCGAAGGCAGCGTGTCCTGCACGATGAGGTTTCGGAAGGTGAAAAACTGCTGCGTGCAGCCGCCGATGCCGAAGAGCGGGTTGGGCGCGTCGCGGTTCTGCGTCCCCGCGCCGCTGTAGCTGGGGTGCAGGTCGAACCCCTCGAAGATCGGCCAGCCGAAGTTCGCCGCCGGACCGGCGGCGACGTTGATTTCCTCCCAGTCGTTCCATCCCACATCGCCGATGTAGACCGTGCCCGGATCCCCCGCCGCGGGGTTCGCGTTGCCGGTC
The DNA here is from genome assembly GCA_964391865.1 of uncultured Phycisphaeraceae bacterium. GTDB lineage: Bacteria > Planctomycetota > Phycisphaerae > Phycisphaerales > UBA1924 > DASZQL01. The sequence continues at coordinate 983,552 of CAYMNQ010000001.1, read as the reverse complement.
CCCGGGCGCAGCGTGAAACGGAACGGGTTGCGAAGCCCCAGCGCCCACACGCGCGACTGCGGCTTTCTCGGCTGCGCGGGGTCGAAGAACGGGTTGCTCGGCACGCCGTTGCCCGTCGCTGGGTCGATACGCAGGATCTTCCCGTTGTGCCCGTTCACGAGCTGCGAGCGCATCGCGCCGACATCTTCCGCCTGCCGGATGATGCCGTCGGCGAGCGCGGTATTGCTTGACCCGCTGGTCGGCCCGCCGGTGTCAACGGTTTCATAGCTCGCGCCGTCGCCGCAGGAAATCAGGAGCGTGCCGTCCTCGCCCCACACGAGCGCGCCCGGCCCGTGCGATTGGTGCGCGATGGGCATGCCTGTCGAGATCGATTCACCGATCAAAATCGTGCGCGACGCGGGGAGCACGCTGCGGAACCCGTCCGCCGGGTTGCACGTGTAACGCGTGAGACGCGCGATGGTGTCGGTGAAGTACTGGTCAACATTCGGGTTGTACGCCGGCGTGCCGAAGTTGATCAGGTGGTGATAGTCGACGACGTAGAGCAGGTAGATGTAGCCGTTCGTCGCGAAATTCGGATCGATCGCGAAGCCCAGCAAGCCGTAGTCGCGCCAGTCGCCCACTTCCTCACGGATATCAATCAGCGGCGAGCCGCCGCGCACGCCCCCCTCGACATTCCACACCCGCCCCCCCTTCTCCCACACGAACAGCCGGCCGTCGGGCCCGACAAGCATGCCCACGGCCTGGTTCCATTGCCCGGGCGCGATCTGGGTGTCCTGTACGTTCGGCGGCAGTGCATGCACCCCCATGCCGCAACACAGAACACCCGCAACCACGCCCAATAGCCGACGGACGAATGTCGCTCGCATCACCGCTGCTCTCCTCCTCCGCGCCGAACGAGACATCAAATCACGCCCTTCACCTTACACCCAACACGACCCCAATCAAGCACGAATCCAAGGAATCCATCGGGACACACCGCAAGGCATGCCCTTGCATTCCGCGTCATTGATTGAACTTCACACGCAACGATCGCGAAATGAAAAACAGCCGGCCCGAAAGCCGGCTGTTCATGGGTGCTTCACATTCGCGCACGCTCAACTCACGGGCAGATCGTCGCCCAGTTGATCGACACCACCGAGATATCTTCGAGATCGCGATCACCGTCGGCGTCGAGATCGCCCAGCGTGCCGGGCGAGCCCTGAGTGAACCAGTTGATGATGACCATCGCGATGTCCTCGAGCCCGACCGTGCCGCTGCCGTCGGCATCGCCGGGGCAGGCGGGCGGTTCTTCGCACTCGTCCGGCACGCCGTTCATGTTCAGGTCCTGGCTGAACCCGGTGGCGATGTCTGTCACGTCGGCGATCCCGTTGCCGTTGCAGTCGGCGGCGGGGACGTTCGCTGCCAGCACCAGTGTGCCCGGCTCACCCGTGCCGCAGGGCGTGCCGCCCGGCTGCATGCTGTACGGCCCGTTGCCGCGGAACAGCCCGATGCTGGCGCTCAACTTCGCCGGCGGCTTGTCGCAGTCGAACCAGAAGTTGTACAGCGTGCCCCAGTGCAGCGCGTTGGCGTTCGCGTTCTGCACGCAATCCACCGTGGACCACGAAATCTGATTCGCGTTGACGGCGATCGCCCAGTCGGTGCCGTCCTGCGTCACGTCGCCCACGCCGTCGCCCGAGTGGTGGAAGACGTCCTTGAAGCCCGCGTTGCTCACCGTCGCGTTCGGCGGCAGGGGGATCGCAAACGACTTGCCGAGCCGCCCCGAGTTCAGGTTGTGGACCGCGTACTCGTAGTGCCACACGCCGGGCGTCGGCTGCGTGACCTTGTAACCCACGATGAACCGCCCGTCGTGCACGCCGCCCGGCGCGCTGTCGACGTTCGAGATGCCCACGGCGCTATCGAGATCCGCCCAGCCCTGGATCGCCGGCTTCTGGCGGACGGTCAATCCGTTCATGCTGAGATTGAACGGCGAAGAGCCAACGTTGACGCGCCGGTACGACGCGTTGTTGTTGTCGTTCATCAGAGAGCCGAACGACGACTCGTCCGGCGCGACGTACTGACCCTCGATGAGATAGATCGCGCCGGGGTGCAGCGCGGGGTTGATGTCCGCTTCGAGCACCTGCAGTCGGCGGCCGATGGTCGCCGCCGCCGCCGGCGCCGTCCAGGGGTAGGGATAGAAGCCGGTCGAGGTGTTGATCTCCCAGCGCGGGCCGATGTTGGACTGCGAACCGTTGAGCCCCGCGCCGTAGGGATCGGAGCAGCCGAGCCCGAGCGTCGAGCCGCCGCCGCCGGAAGAGCAGGGGCAGCAGAGCGTGCCGCTGAGGGCGGTGAAGCCGTGCTTCAAGAAGCTGATGCCGATCTGCTCGATGCGTCCGTTCTTGATGCGGTACAGGTGCTGCCCGATGACGGGGTGCCGGTTGACGCTCGCCTGCCACTGGAGGAGAGCATCACCCGCGTTGCAGCTGGTGGTGCCGATCGCGTAGGCGCGGATGCCGCCGACCGCGCCGTAATTCGCGGTATCGGAAAGATCCCCCACGATCACGTCGGGCCCGACGGTCGCGGGGGTGCAGATGCGCTCGACGCCCGAGCCGGCCGAGCCGCTGTCATCCAGATCAAGTACCGCGAGATTTGCCGCTTCATCGCGCGAATCGAATCGGTCTTCGACGGCGAACGTGATTTCGCCGAGGTACGCCCCGGCGGCCTGCGGCACGCCCAGCATTGCCGCCGCGTCCGCCGAGAGCGTGATCCCGGCGCTCACACGCATCACCCCGCCCGGATCAAGCTGCGATGAGATCAATTCGCCAGGCAGGTCGAAGACGCGCGTGACGCCGCCGTCGCCCATGTTCAGCCCGTCGCCGCCGTCGCCCCAGAAGGTGAACTGCACCTGCTCGAGCGTCGCCGACGATTCATCCGACGCGACGATCAGCGACATGGGCGAGCGCCCGAGCTTCGCCTGCTCGATCACGTACGCGCCCGACGTGGCGCGGCGCAGATCGATCGCGCCCTCGAAGGGCACTTCAACCGAGCGCGCACCTGGATCGGACGCGAGGAACACGCCCACGAGCGGCGAGGCTTCTGCGAGTTGCACGCTCGCCGACCCACGCACACGGTACACGGGCGCATCGACCGCCGCGGCGGCACCCGCCGCGCAGCACAATACGCCGACCGCCGACGCCACCCGCGGCGTCCAATTCTTCTGCACCATGGCCAAAGCTCCTTCTCTTCTCGGTCGCCGGTCGCGGCAGCGCCCACGCTCCGGCAAAGCCGGACCGAACAACTCTCGCCGCCACGCCGCGGCGAGCCGCTCGGCCCACAGGTTCAACACCAACCCCACAGGTGCCAGCTTCAAGGTACACCGCTTTGACGCAGGGCAGAAGCGTTGTGCGGCGAGGTTCTCAAAAAAAAAGACGCCGACCATTCCGGTCGGCGTCTGTGTTCGATTCAATCATTCACAATCGAGCCAACATTACGGGCAGGTAACCGCCCAGTTGTTGCTGACGACCGCGATGTCGGAGAGGCCGACCTGCATGTCGCCGTCCTGGTCCGCGTTGGCGCAGGGGCCGACAACCGGCTGGCCCCAGCAGGTGATCACGCCGGCGATGTCGGAGAGGCCGACGGAGCCGTCGCCGTCCACGTCGCCCGGGCAGGCGGGCGGGACTTCGCACTCGTCCGGGACGCCGTTCACATTGGCGTCCTGGCTCGCGCCGGTGGCGATGTCGATGCTGTCAGCGACGCCGTTGCCGTTGCAGTCGAGGCCGGGGACGTTGAGCTGCGCGCTCGAGGTGCCGGGGGTGCCGGTGCCGCAGTTCGAGCCGCCCGGCTGCGGGAGGTACGGGCCGTTGCCGCGGAAGTGGGTCAGCGTGCCGGCGAGCTTCTCCGGCGGGAGGTTGCAGTCGAACCAGAAGCTGAACATCGTGCCCCACATGAGGGCGTTCGCATTCGCGTTGGTCGAGCAGAGGTCGGTGGACCAAGTCACGTTGGATGAGCCGACGCTGATGGCCCAGTCGGTGCCGCTGCGGGTCACGTCGTTGACGCCGTCGCCCGAGTGAGCGTTGACGTCCCAGAAACCCGTGTTGGTGATGACCGCGCCGGCGGGGATGGGGACGCTGAACGATTGCACGCCGCGGCCGCCGTTGAGGTTGTAGACGTTGTACTCGTAGCGCCACACGCCGGGGCCCATGTTGGTGGTGTCGTATGCGACGTAGTAGCGGCCGTCGTGAGCGCCGCTCTGGACGCTGTCAACGATGCTGACGCCGACGGTGTTGTCGTTGTCCTGCCACGCGAGGATGGCGGGGCGCATGCGCTGCGTGGTGCTGGCGAGGGTGGCGTTCCACGGCGAGGTAGCGCCGATCGTGAGTCGGCGGTGCGAGGCGTTGTTGTTGTCGTTCATCAAGCCGCCGAAGGAGGACTCGTCGGGGCTGACGTACTGGCACTCGGCGAAGTAGATGGTGCCGGCGGGCTGGCTCGACAGCTCAGCCGTGTTGACCTGCAGACGACGGCCGATGTTCGCCGCGGCGGCCGGGGCGCTCCAGGGGTACGGGTAGAAGCCGGTCGAGGTGTTCACTTCCCAGCTCGGGCCGATGTTGGCCTGCGTGCCGTTGCGGGCCGCGGTGTAGGGGTCGGAGCAGCCGGTGCCGAGAAAGTCGCCGGCCGGCACGGTATTGCACTGCCCGGGGCAGCAGAGCGATTCGCTCAGCGCGAAGAAGCCGTGCTTCAGGAAGCTCTGGCCCAACTGGCGCATCTTGGTGTCCTGATTCGCGCCGAGTGTGCCCGGCGTGAAGCGGTAGATGTCCTGCGGGATGACCGGGTGGCGGTTCTGAGCTGCGAACCACTGGAGGTTGACGGTGCCGATATTGCAGCTGGTGGTGCCGATCGAGTACGCCTTGATCGAACCGACCGCGGTGTAGTTCGAGATGCCGTTGATATCGCCCACGATCACGTCGGGGCCGGTGGTCGGCGGGTTGAAGGGCGAGCCCGCGCCGCAGACGCGGACCACGTCACCCGTCACTTCGTTGGCGTCGGCGGCGTCGAGCGAGGAGAAGTCCTCGACCGTACGGCGGCTGAGATCGTCACGGTCATCCATGTTGATCGTGATCTGACCGACCAACTGGCCGGCGGCCTGCGGCATGCCGAGCAGTTCGGCCAGCTCGCGCGAGATGGTGATGCCGTTGACGACCTGCATCTGGCCCGCGGGGTCGATCACGCTGGTGCGGAGCGACGCGGGGAGGTCGAAGAACGGGGTGAACTGTTCGAGGTCGCTGCTGAGGATCTGCCCGTCGCCGGTGCCGTCGATCGTGACGATCGGGTTGGCGATCTGGATCGGGTCGGTCTCTTCGCCGGTGACGACGAGGAGCGCGCCCTGCAGCGCGACCTTGCCCTCAGTGAGGCTGAAGCCGCTCATCGAGCCCTGGACGAGCACGCCGCCGCCGAACTTGGCGCTGATGCTCTCGGAGCCGGGGTTCAGGCCGTTGAAGACGTCGACGCCGGCCACCGGGCCGAGCAGGTCAACGGTCACATCGCCCGAGACGCGGTACGTCGTCGGGATGAAGCTCGTCTCGGCGATCGCGGCCGTGGTACCGGCGGCGAGAACCGTACAGGCGAGCAACGCTTTCATCGCATTCACTTGAGACATCCGTGAACCTCCAACGCTCCCACATCAACACAAGCGGGATGGGAAACAGGGGACCGACACACACACGTTCAAAGGCCCGAGCCGCGACGCACGGCCGAGCCAACACATCACACACCAGAATTCAACTGATTGATACGAGCAGACCGGTATTCCGTGACGCAGACCTCATTATCTCCTCGAATCCTTTCGCCCCACACGAGTCAGATCGACTCTTCTGCCGCACACAAACACCGATGGCACATTGCCGGACGACACTCCATCGGGCGCGGTGGACGGCAGCGAAAGTCCCCGAGCGGACACACAAACTCCACTTTGGATGATAACCCAACTTGAACGCCCGTCGAGCCTTTTTTCCGGGATCGTTTGAAAAACCCTGTCTCGTTTGACGCGGTCAGGTCCGGCATATCGGCGGTCTGAATAACTGAATACCAATCGACTGTTGTTGAATCAATCGCCCGTCCGATTGTGGTGGTTTAGAGAAGGCGGCGTGGGGTTACGGGGCCGAGGGGTACAGGCTGATCGCGCAGTGGACCGCCCCCTCGCGGTGCATGGTTTCCGCGCTGAAGACTGGATACACCGTCGCCCCGGTCCCGATTGCCGTCTGAATCGTCTCTCGTGCGGCGGAATCGAGGCGCGCGAACACGCCGCCGTATGCGGGCATGAGGTACACGCCCGGCGCGTGGACGCCGTTCAAATAGTTCAGGCTCAGCCCGTCCGCCGACAGGCTCGGCACCATGACCACGGTGAACCCGAGCTCGATCATCCGCTGCCGGATGGCGAAGCGGTCGCGCTCTTGCTCGACGAGCGCCGCGAAGTACGCCCTGCCCCGCGCGTCCTGGTCCGTCGCGTGCGCATCGTCGTAGCTCGCCGACACCATGTCGAGCGCCAGCAGCAGCCGGCGCATGCTGTCGGCGGCCCACGTGTCGTCGCTGGGCGACAATCGCCGGATCAGGTCCGCGCTCACGGCGTTCCCAGGGGTCAAGCCCGACGACACCACCTGGCTCAGCGCCGATACCGCGATATCAAATCGGAGATCGCTGATCACGGTGCGCAGCTTGTCGGCGTCCTCGGGGGTGATCGTGCCCGATTTCTCGAATGCATCGCCCGCCGCCGTCAGGATGTGGCGCAGCGCGGCGCGGGAGTCATTCACGAACGCGAGCAGCTTGCCGTCGTGCGCGCGGAACGTCACCTCGAAATCGATATGGAAGGATGCTGCGGGGAGCACCACCACCCGGTCGGCACCGAACTCCGCTGCGAACGCGCCGAGCACCTGCTCTCGGCTCAGGCCCAGCGCCGCATTCCGCGCGATCTCCGCTTCGCCCACGAAGAGGAATCGTTTCCCGCTCGCCGGGTCGCGCACGGGGATGAGGTTGCCGCCCTCGAAGATCAGCCGCGACTGGATCACGCGCTCGCCCAACTCGGAGAGCGACTCCATCGCCTGCGACTCGCCCGCCATGAAGCTGAGTGGTGCCTCGCCGCGGCCCGTGTAACGGGGCATGATGGTCGCGCGCTCGCGTGCGACGCCCTCGCGCTGGATGAAGCCCGGCTTGCCGTTGTCCTGCGCCCACTGCGCGATGGGCATGTTCTCGACCGAGAGCAGCACGCGCGACGGATCGCCGATCGCCCATGACCCGACCAGCGCCGCGAACATCTCCGCGTGCTCCTGGCGCACATGCACGATGAACTTCGCCTGCGGCAGGAGCGGGAACACCTGGCGAAGAAGGTCCATCGCGCCCCCGCCGCCCACGCCGCCGATCATGCGGTCGGTGTTGATGTGAGCGCGGACGAGATCAACGCCGTACTCGCCCGTTTCGCTCGCGGCGACGAAGCCTTGCTGTGTGGCGCGGAAGCGGTATTCGAGCGCCGCCGCTTCGCGTGCTGCGTCCTCGGCGCTGATGCCGCTCTTCAACTTCGCCGCCGCCCATGCGACGATGTCCGTGGTGCTGGGTGTTTCATTGCCCGGGAGGGCCACGCCCTGCAACAGGTCGGTGGGCAGCCCCATCGCCGACAGTCGGCGCATCTGCACCGGCGTGGGTGATTGCCATTGATCGGGCGTGAGCAGCGCGAGCGCGCGGACGAGGGTGGGCATCAGCCCGTCGAACGCGAGCCGCTTCGCGATGTGCTCCGCCGCCGTCCGTTCGGCGTCGGTGTACTTCGCGTCATCCACGCGCAGCGGGATCAGCTCCTCGACCGGCGTGTTCACCGGCGCGCGGAACGAGCGCACCTCGGGAGGCTGCACCGGAAAGCCGCGCCACATCGCCAGCCGGTCGGCGGTGATCTCACGCCGGCGTGACTGCACGATGCTCGATTGTTCCGTCGCGCTCCCGGCGCCGAAGCCCTTCGGCTCGGGCGTCGGCTCCACGCGCCGAAAGCTCTGCGCGAACGACTGGCGGATAATGCGGCTCGCCACTCGGCGGAGGAACTCCTCGGGCATGTTCAGTGACTCCGCCGTCGCCAGTCCCAGCGGCTGGGCCCGCAGATTCGCAATCACCTGGTCCTGCGTCGCTCTCAGAACCTCGGCGGAGGTCGGGCCTTCGGGCGCAACATGCGCTCCCGGCAACGCGGGGTGGATCGGGCGCGCCGGCCGTTCTGAGGGTGGCGCCACCTGCGCGCTCGCCGCCGATGTGCCCGCGAGGAATCCAAACACCATCACGAAACGAGCCATCACGCCGACTCGGGACGAATTCAGCACGCGATCAGTCTCCGCGGGGCGTCGGAACGAACCCGCGCCTGCGATAGGCGCGATTGGGCGCGGATCGTAGGCGGGATTCGCCCCGCGGGCGCGCGGGATATCAACTGCGCGTTCTGCGGATCTGTTTCCCCGGCCGGTGCTTCTTGTTGAGTGTCGCAACCAAGTAGACCATCGCCCAACCACATCAGCACGCGGCGACGGGTCCGCCGCACGTCGCGCTCAATAACCCAGAGGCCCGCGCCGGTCTGGGATTCGGCGCGGGCCTGTGGTGCAGAAGAGAGATCGCCGTGGAGGTGGCGGGAGGTGTGTCAGTCGGTGTGATGACATCCGGGCGAGCGACGCCGGCGCGTGGAACGGGCGGCGAATCTCGATGATTTCCTCTGAGCGGCTACCGAGAGTTGTTCTATCGATCCCGGACTGAGACGGCGTGCAGGAACGCGGCGGCGTGGGCGGCCACGTCGTGGACCCGGAACAGCCGGACTCCCGCCGACAGGGCCTCGAGCGCGGCGGTGACGGAGGATTCGACACGCTGCGCGGGCGGTTCGCGTTCGCCGTTTGGGCCGATGGGACGAGCGAGAAAGCTTTTCCGGCTGGCGGCGAAGAGGACCGGGTAGCCCGTCGCGACGAACTCCGGCATGGCGCGGATGAGTGCCCGGTTGTCGGCGACGGACTTGCCGAAGCCCAGACCCGGGTCGATGCAGATGGATTCGGGCGGGACTCCCGCCGCGAGCGCTGCCGCGGCGCGGGATTTAAGGAAGTCGCGGACCGCGCGGACCACGCCGCCCAGCGCGGAGTAGTCGGGCGGGGCGGCGTAGTCGGTCGAGTAGTGATCGTCGCCCGGCGCGCGGAGCCGGTGCATCAGGATGATGCCGCGGCGGCGTTCGGCGGCGAGGGGGAGCATCGCGGGGTCGTCGCGTCCGGCGGCGACGTCGTTGATCGCGTCCGCGCCGGCTTCGAGCGCCGCCGACGCTACGCGGGCGCTGGTGGTGTCGATGGTGATCGGCGCGTCGATGCCCGCGGCGCGGATGGCGCGGATGACTGGGACCACGCGCGTGATCTGCTCATCCGGCGGCACCGACGGCGCGCCGGGGCGGGTGGACTCGCCGCCGATGTCGAGCGCGTCAGCGCCCTCGTTCATCGCGGCGACGGCGCGCGCGAGCGCGGTGTCGGGCGAGAGGAACTGCCCGCCGTCGGAGAAACTGTCGGGGGTGATGTTGAGGATGGCGATGAGGCGGGGGCGGGCCAGCGTGATCGAACGGCCCGGCGCGAGCCCCCAAGATGGCGTGGCGCTCACCCCATCCGCTCCGCCGCCTGCTTGGCGGTGCGCTGCATGGTGTCGTTCAGATCGCTGGTCGCCGCTTCGGCGGGGTACGCGATCCGCCCGTGGTAGATGGCGCAGAGGCCCTTGATGACGGCGTCCTCGACCGCCGCGAGTTCGCGGAGTGTGAGCCCGCAGTCGTCGAACTGCCCGTCCATCAAGCGCTTGTTGGCGAGCGAGTGGACGAGCGCGGCGATGCGCGCCGGGGTCGGTTCCGCCATCGCGCGGGTAGCGCTCTCGACGGCGTCGCACACCATCAGGATCGCGGCTTCCTTCGTGCGCGGGCGCGGACCGGGGTAGCGGTACTCGACTTCCTCCGGTTCATCGTCGTTGCGGTCCTCGGCTGCTTGGCGTTTGGCGGCGTCGAAGAAATACTGCACCAGCGTGGTGCCGTGGTGGCTCTCGATGTAGTGGTGCAGCGAGCGGGGGAGCGCGTACTCGCGGGCCAGTTCCATGCCGTCTTTCACATGCCCGACGATGACGAGCAGGCTCATGGCGGGGCTGAGCTTTGCGTGCTTGTTGAACCCGCCGCCCTGGTTTTCGACGAAGTACTCGGGCTTGATCATCTTCCCGATGTCGTGGTAGAGCGCGCCGACGTAGAGATGCATGCCGTTGGCGCCGATCGCCTCGGCGGCGGACTCCGCGAGGGTGGCGACGGTGTGCGAGTGATTGAACGTGCCGGGCGCGCGCTGCTGCAGTTCGCGGAGAAGGGGTCGGCGCGGGTCGCGCCATTCGCTGAGCGTCATTCCCGTGACGACATCGAAGACGCGTTCGACCGCGGGGAGCAGCACCAGCGTGAGCGCTCCGGCGGCGAAGGCGCCGACGCCCGCGCGGACCGCGTCGCCCGCGATCTCGATCAGCACCGCGCGGTGCGAGTCTCCGCCGAGTGGACGGTCGAGGAGACCGATGATGAGCGTGGTGATCGCGGCGGTGCACGCGACGAGGGCGGCGGCGGCGATGACGTCGTTCCGCCCTCGGATCTCCCGCAGGCGCCACCCCGCCACGGCGATGCTGGTGACGATCACCGCGAAGTAGCCGACGGGCATGCGCAAGGAGATGCCGATGACCACGCCCAGGGCGGCGGCGAGGACCATCGCCACGCGCGGGTCGTACGCGACGATCAGGATCATGGCGGCGAGCACGACGGGCCCGACGGCGATGAGCCACAGCGCGCCGGGCCAACTGACGCCCAGCCAGCAGGTGATCGCGCCGGTGACGCCCAGCAGCGCGGCCACACCGGCGAGGCGCGCGGGGCTGCGCACGATGCTCGGGTAGTAGACACGCAGGTAGCCCAGCAGCGCGAAGATGATGACGGACATCAGCCCGGCGACGCCCGCGTGTCGCAGCCAGCGCGAAGACGCGGGGATGCGGTTCTGGTACTCGGCGTCTTCGAGCTGGGCGCTGGCGAGGTCTTCCTCGGTGAGCACCTCGCCGCGCTGGAAGATCACGTCGCCGGGGCGGAAGGTGATGAACTGGTCGGGCACGGCGCGAGCGGCTTGGTCGCGGCGTTGTTCGGTCGCGTCGCGGTTGAAGACGAAGAGCGGGCGCGGTTTGTGCGTCAGGCGGTTGACGACGGCGTCCAGCCGCGGGCCGGTGAACCCCGCCGTCTCCGCGAAGCCGCGGACTTTTTCGGGCATCGTCGCGCTGTCGAGGTCGATGGCAGCGTCCTTTAGCACGTTGTCGATGCTGTCTTTCCGGCGCAGTTCGAGCCGGTCGGTGCTGCCCTGCAGAGCGCGCTGGTATTCCTCGTTGGAGAGCAGCGGCTCGCGCTCGAGCCGGCGAATGAGGCGCTGCACGCGCGACTGCCACTGATCGCTCACACCGCCGTCGGTCGATTCGGCGCGGACGGCGGCGAGAGATTCCTCCGTCAGCCCGAACGCCTCGCGGATTTCGGGGGCAACCTCGTTCAGCGTCGCGGCCGATGCGAGCGCCGCCGGCAGGGTCGTCAGGGATTGTTCGAGCGCCTGGAAGAGGGCTTCGTCCGCGTCGTACAGCCGCGGCGAGCGCGAGCGCCGGTCATTCCGCTCGCGCGCGGTGGTCTCGGCGTCGACCACGCGGAACTCGGCGCGGACGGCGCGGGTTTCGTCCATCACGCGCCCGGGCGCGATCACCAGGTTCGAGCGCGACCACCACACCGTGACGCTCGTGACCGCGACCAGCGCCAGCGCGATCAGAAGCGTGGGCAGGAACGCGGGGTGGACGACCAGCTCGCGCGCCCCGGCGATCCCTCCGCTCGGCGCGAGCTTCAGATCCGCGCGGCGGAGCGTTGCGCCGCGCGCGGTGCCGTAACCCAGTGCTCGGCGGATCGCGTCAAGCATCGGTGTGGTCCATGCCGTTGCGGCGAGCCAGATCGTCGTCGGCGTAGGCTTCAATGATGCGCTGCACCAACTCGTGCCGCACCACATCGCTCTTGTCCAACCCGCACATCGAAACGCCCGGTGTGCGCTTGAGCCGGCGCACCGCGTCGATCAAGCCGCTCTCGCGCGGGTCGGGCAGGTCGATCTGCGTCGGGTCGCCCGTGATGATCATCTTCGAGCGCTGCCCCATGCGGGTCAGGAACATCTGCATCTGGCCCTTGGTCGTGTTCTGTGCTTCGTCGAGGATGATGATCGCGTCGTTCAGAGTTCGCCCGCGCATGTACGCGAGCGGGACGATCTCGACCACATCGTTCGCCATGAAGCGCTTGATGGTCGCGTAGTCCATCATGTCGTGCAGCGCGTCGAAGAGCGGGCGGAGGTACGGGTTGAGCTTGGCGAATTGGTCGCCCGGCAGGAAGCCGAGGCGCTCGCCCGCTTCGACCGCCGGGCGCGCGAGGATCGCTTTCTTCACGCGCCCGCTCTTCAGGAACTGGATGGCGGCGGCGACGGCGAGGTACGTCTTCCCTGTGCCCGCCGGCCCGATGCCGAAGACGAGATCGTTCGAACCGATCGCGTCGAGATACGCCGCCTGGTTGGGCGTGCGGGGCGAGACGGGGCGCCCGCCCGAGTAGACGTTCAGCCGATCGGCGCGGAACTCGCCCGGCTCGCCCTCGTGCTCCGCGCGGCGGGCGGCGTCCGAGCTTGCCTGCCAGCCTGCTTCCGCGATCGCGTCCATCACCTGCTGGCGCGAGAGAGGCTCGCGCCGCGCGGTCGACGAGTCGATCAGCCGGTCGAGCACTGCGCGGGCCGCGTGGACGGCGTCCTCGTCGCCGCGGAGCCGGATGAGTTCATCGCGCGCGGTCACATTGACGCCGAGGGCTTCCCGGATCATCTTGAGGTTCCGCTCCGCCGCTCCGTACACGGAGACGCGGTCGGCGGATTGGGGAACTCGGATGGTGACTTCCAAGAGCGTGAGCGTCCTTCAGAGTCGACGGCGTGGACAGCGGGCCGCCGGGCCGACCGGGCCCGTTGAATATGCTCGACAGTCTATGCGCGAGAGAACAGGGCTTATCGGCCGAATGTCGGGTGATAGTTGGTCAGTGTTCGGGTTATTGCGTGTCCTTTTGCTTTGCGGCGTTGGTACAGGCGCGATTTCGCTCGGCGCGTGCGCGGCGGGTGACGCGCCGAGCGGGGTTGCGGCGTCGCTCGGGCCGGGGGTTGGAGTGGGGGAGAAGTCGCCCCGGCGCGACCTCGAGCCGGCGGTGCTGTGCGCGATGTCAGACTGCGGGCTCGCGCCGCTCGCGTCGTACGACATCGAGAACGGCGGACGGCTGTACTCCGTGATGGACTCGTTCGACCGCGAGGGGTGGCTTCGGGTGGATGTGACCGAGGGAAGTGGGGGAGCGAGCTACTCGGCGGCGGCGAAACTGGGGCGGTTCGGCGAGCCGGAGCTGGAGAGGAAGCTCGTCGAGCGGCTGAGTTTTCATGTTGAGCGCTTGCGCGAGTCGGAGAAGCCCAAACCGAAGCCCGAAATCGAGCGATGATTGATCCGGGTGCCGTGGCCGATGCACTGATCGGCCACGAGTCGTCGAGCGTCATGGCCGAGCAGAGCCTCGGCCATGGTGCCCGTCGCTGACCAAGACTCAAAATGAAAAGAATCCGCGCCCCGGAGGGAGCGCGGATTCCGACGTGCTGTGAGCACTCGTTGAAAGAGAGGGAGAGATCGCGGATCAGTTCGAGCGGCGGCGGCGGAGGCCGACGAGGCCCGCGGCGCCGATCATCGCGACCGCGCCGGGCGCGGGGATGAGGGTGATATCGCGGACCGTGCCGCCGCCGATCGGGCCGAGGCTGCTGCTGCTGCCGTCGGCCAGGTTGAGGAGACGGAGTTCGGTGACGCTGCCGCGGAAGCCGGCGTCGTTGAACGAGAGCAAGGCGACGCCCGTGACGCCCGAGATGTCGAAGCCGGTCATGTCGTTGATGTCGATGCCGAGCGGGCCGACGGGGGTGACGACGCCGCCGTTGAAGCTCGGGTTGCCGCCCGCCTGCGAGCCGGTTTCGACGAGCAGGTTGCGGGCGGAGTCGAGGATGTATTGGCGGGTCGAGCCGAGCGGGGCGCTGGCGACGCTGTTGGTGTACGCGACACCGGCGGCACGGACCGGGCCGCTGCCGTCGCCGTAGCTCAGAGCCGTGTCGACCGGCAGGACGGCGGCGCCCGTGATCGGGTTCAGGCGGCGGTTGCCCGAGTCGGTGCTGACCACGCGGATGCGGTCGACGGTCGGGTTGAAGTCGATGCTGTACTCAACGCCCGCGCTGAACGGGGTGGAGAACGCGCCGGCGATCGGGGTCGCGGCGCCGCTCATGAAATCGAGGCGGTACACGACGCTCGCGGAGCTGACGCCGAAGACCTCGCCCGTCTGCGGGCGGAAGTCGATGCCGAGCAGCGACTCGTTGGGCGCGAGCCCGGTGACCTGGACGTTGGTGAACAGCGTCTGGGCGTTGGTGTGGTCGAAGCTCAGCAGCCGGTTGTCGGTGGTGAGAGCGACGACAGTGTCGGCGTTCGCCACGCCGGCGAGCGACGCGGCCGCGAGACCGGCGGTGACGAGAAGAGTGCGCGCAGAGATACCCATGAGAGTGCTCCTCCTGAATGCGTGAAACAGTGGTGTTCGAACCGCTGCGGCAGCCGGGGCGACGGTGCCTCCGGCCGCGGGATCGGGAGGGGGTACGTCCCCGATGGCGGGTGGGATTTTGGGGGTGGGTGGATGACCGAATTTGGGAAGGGGCGGCGCGCGTCCACACATTGCCAGCGAGCAGTGGCGTCCGTCAGGATCGAGATGCTCCGGATTCCCCGCCGCATTCCGGACAACGGTTTGAAGTCAGGCCGCGCATGTCGTAGCGGCAGTTCGGGCAGCGGCCCGCGGCCTGTAGCGCCCGCCGAGACCGCGCGCGAAGAAAACGCGGCACCCAAGAGAGTGAGTGCAGGAAGCAGCCCAGCGTGATCGCGCCAAGACAGTTCAGCACGACGTTCGACCAAAGAACCGTGATCTCATCTGGGGCATGCGCGCGCAACTTGGTGCCGAGCGCCGGGTCCTTCCACACAGACTCGATGCGGGCGATGACCGCAGAGTCAATTTGATCTTGTTCGCTCTGGGAAAGTGGTTGTGATCCCGTTGCCGGAAGGAAGACGATGCGATAGCTCATCCGGCTTGAGTTGGGAAAGGCAAAGCCCCGCGAGATTGCGGTGCATCGCCAACTGACCCAGCCAACGACGGTTCCATCACTCGGCTCATGGTCGTCAAGGGAGTCGTAGACCTCAAACCCGGACGGGGTTCGCGTGACTTCAGCGAAATAGTCAGGCGCAAAACTCACGCGCTGCGATCGGTTCCATGGCCGAAGATCGGCGAGAGTCGATCGCCACCTCGGCATCGCCTGCCATAGAGCGAGCAGCACAATGATGCTCAGCACGGAGGTCACGGGGTGAGCGAGCCGCTTTCGCGTCAATGGCCACCATCGTTGCCCGCGGCTCTGTTCCATACTTGCGCCACCCGCTGGTTAAGTTCAGAACCACTGCAAAGTCGATTGACCGCTGCATCACTATTCCATACGTACCGCTTGATGTCGGGTTTCCGCCAGCCTTGCGCCGTGTCGCATGCTCGCAGCTCGGGGGCGAGCATGCTTTGACGTCACGCGCCACGACGCAGAAACCACGCACGCCCAGAGCGGCGTGCGTGCCACCGTTTCAGGCGGCTCTCAGCGCCACTCGCTCTCGTCGAACTCCGGCTCGCCCGCGTAGACGGGGACTGGCGGCGGTTCGCTGAGTGTCGGGCTGCTCGGAATGGTCGCTCGCGCGTCACCCGCGCGCCGACCCTGCCCCGAGACCACGACATTCTGCGGCCCGACGACGCGCCCGAGGTAACTCAGGAACTCGCCCGTCAGCGCCACTCGCGTGCTCGGCGCCTCGAGCGTGATGCGGCACGCCTCGGTGCGGACGACGATCGCCAGCGGCACGCCGGGCGAGCCGCCGTCGAGCCCGCCCGCGGTGCGGTTCGAGCGCACCAGCCCCGCGACCTGGTCGAGCATGCTCTTGCCCGCGCCGTTCATGACGCGCTCGTCGATGCGCACTTCGACGCGGGTGGCGAGCTGCGCCGCCGCCTGCGCGATGGGGACGACGCGGTCGACGATGATCTGCGGGTCGCCGCGTGAGAGGTCGAGCTTGCCGACGAGGAAAACGATCGAATCGACCATCAGATGCTCGCCGAACTTGCCGTAGGTTTCCGCGAAAAGCACGGCTTCCATCGTGCCGCGGGCATCTTCCATCGTGACGATCGCCATGCGCTGCCCGGCGGAGCGGCCCTTCTGTGTGACGATCGGTCGCACGCTCTTCACCAAGCCGCCGAGGATGATCTTCGCGTCCTGCCCCCCGGTCATCTCGCGCACGCTGACGGTGTCGGCGGTGCCGAAGAGTTCGAGGTCGCGCCCGTGCTCGTCGAGTGGGTGGCTGGAAACGTAGAAGCCGAGGACTTCCTTTTCCTTGGCAAGAGTGGTGGGGGTGTCCCAAGCTTTGGCGCGGACGAGCGCGGGTTCAGCCCCTCCGGCGGCTTTGGCAGCACCGTTCTTTGTTGCGGCGGCGGGTTCATCGCCGCCGAAGCCGAAGAGCGCGGCTTGCCCGCTGGCGCGGTCCTTCGCGAGCGTCTGTCCCGCGGCGACGGCCCCCTCGATGCTCGCGACCATCGACGCGCGGTTCTCCGCGCCGTGCACCGAATCGAACGCGCCGCACACGACGAGCGCTTCGATCGTCGCCTTGTTCACGCTGCCGGGGGGCATGCGCTCGCAGAAATCGTGCAGCGAGCGGAAGCGCCCGCCGTCTTTCTTCTTGCGCTCCGCGACGATCGCGTCGATGGCGCGGGCGCCGACGCCCTTGATCGCCTTCAGGCCGAAGCGGACATGCCCGTGCAGCGCGTCGCGCGGCTCGCCCTCGTCGTACACCACCGTGAAATCCGCGTCCGACAGGTTGATGTCGGGCGGCGCGATGGTGACGCCCACCTTGCCGTCGGTGAAGACCGTCTTGCGGCAATCGTCCTTGTACTTGATCCAGTCTTCGACCTTCTGCGCCTGACTCTCGAAGGTGAGGAACGCGGCCATGTACTGGTTCGGAAAGTACGTTTTCAGGAACGCGGTCTGGTAGGCGACGATCGCGTAGCCGGTCGAGTGGCTCTTGTTGAAGCCGTAGCCCGCGAACTTCAGGATCATCTCGAAGAGTTCTTCGGCCCGTGCTTTCGCAAGCCCCTTCTCGCCTGCGCCGGCGATGAAGAGCTCGCGGTTCTTCTCGATTTCCTTGATCTTCTTCTTGCTGATCGCTTTGATGAGCGAGTACGCCGCGCGCAACGGGATGCCGCCCAGCGCGTGGACGATCTGCATCACCTGCTCTTGGTAGACCATCACGCCGTACGTCTCGGCGGTGTAGCGCTCGACGATCTCGTGGATCCGCGGCACTTCTTCTTGTTTGTGCTTGCGCTTGTTGTACGCGGGGATGAGGTCCATCGGTCCCGGTCGGAAGAGCGCGTTGGCGGCGATGAGATCCTCGAGCCGGTCGGGCTTCATCTCCGTCAGCAGGCGGCGCATGCCGCCGGATTCGAACTGGAACACGCCCGTGGTATCCGCGCGCCGGAAGAGTTCGAAGACGCGCTGATCGTCGAAGGTGAGGCGGTCGAGATCGAGGGGATCGGCGCGGAAGGCATCGAGGCATCCAGCCATCGAGTCATCGAGTGAAGAGCATGACTTAGAGGGCTTGTCTTCACTTGATGCCTTGATGGCTTGGTGGCTTGGTGCCTTCCATCCGATCGCCCCGCGGATCGCGTCCTCACTCAGCGTCTCGCGAATCAGCCGCTTCGCGCGCTCGATTGTCGAGAGCGTGCGCAGCCCCAGGAAGTCCATCTTCAGCAGGCCGACCTTCTCGCACGTCGGGCCGTCCCACTGCGTGACGATGTCCTCGCTGCCCGAGGGTTTGTACAGCGGCACGATCTCGTGCAGCGGGCGCGTCGCCACGATCACCCCCGCCGCGTGCACGCTCGCGTGGCGCGCCTGCCCTTCGATCACGCGCCCCGTGTCGATCAGCGTCTTCACTTGCGGCTCGGAGTCGTACCGCTTCTTCAACTCCGGCTCTTGATCCAGCGCCTTGTCGAGCGTCATCCCCAGCTGTTCGGGGATCAGCTTCGCGATGCGGTCAACCTCCGGCAGCGGCATGCCGAAGACGCGTCCGATGTCGCGCATCGCGGCTCGCGCCTTCAGCGTCCCGAACGTGATGATCTGCGCGACGTGCCCGTACTTCTGACGGACGTAGTTGATGACATCGCCGCGCCCGTCCTGGCACAGATCGATATCGATGTCGGGGTATTCGGAGCGGTCGGGGTCGGTGAATCGTTCGAAGAGCAGCCCGTAGCGCACCGGGCACGCGTTGGAGAGCCCCAGCGTGAAGCCGACCATCGTGCCGACGCCCGAGCCTCTCGCGAGCGCCGGGATGCCGCGCTGGCGCGCCCAGTTCACGAAGTCCCACACGATCAGGAAGTACGCGGCGATGTTTTTGTCGGAAAGGATCTGCAATTCCCGCTCGAGCCGGGCGCGGAGTTCGGCGCGCGAGGGCCCTTCCGGCTCCCTCTCCCTCTGAGAGAGGGTTGGGGAGAGGGGTGCGTTGCCCGGATCATCACCGCTCGCATCGGCCGCGCTCGCGGCCCCTCTCCCCCGCCCTCCCCCAGAGGGGGAGGGAGTTTGATCAGGCCCGTACCGCCACACGAACCCAGCTTCGCACAACTCGCGCAGCGCCCGGTCGCACTCGCTCTTCAAGTGCGCCGCCGACACGCTCTCGGTGTTCGCGTCGTACGGCTGCAACTGATACTCGGCGCAGAACGACTTGAACCACTCCGTCAGGTTCGCTTCGCCGGCGTACTTGCGCGGCGACTCGGGGCGCACCACCTTCACCACCGGCGCCTGGCTCGAGAACTTCAGATCAACATTGCACCGCTCGGCGATGGCGACCGTGTTGTCGCACGCCTCCTTCCCGCGCGGCGTGTTCTCGAACTCCTCGCGCATCTCCATCGGCGACTTCACGTAGAGCTGCGTCGGGTAGTGCAGGCGGTCCGGGTCGTTCTTCTGCTTGCCCATCGAGATACAGATGAGCGTGTCGTGTGCATCGTGATCCTCCTTGCGGAGGAAGTGCGAGTCGTTCGTCGCGCACACAGGAAGATCGAGTTCTTCGGCGAGGCGCAGGAGGTGCGTGTTCACGCGGTTCTGCAGGTCGATGTGGCGCTGGAGCTCGATGAAGAAGCGCGGCCCGCTCTCGACCGGCGCGAAGACCTGCGCGTGCCACTCGGCACATTTCCGCGCGGCGTCGTAGTGCCGCTCTTCCTTGGTGTTCTCGTACTGTTCGAGGTGGAACGCGAGTTCGCTGCCGAGGTGCCCGTTGATCGCGATCAGGCCTTCGCCGTGCTTCTCCAGCAGCGCGTGGTCCATGCGGGGCTTGTAGTAAAAACCTGTCAGGTACGCCTCGGACGACAGGTACAGCAGGTTCCGCCAGCCGGTTTCGTTCTCCGCGAGCAGCACGAGGTGGTGCCCGCCGTCGGCGACGCCCGTGTGCGTGCGATCCTGCCGCGCGCCCGGCGCGACATACGCCTCGACGCCGAGAATCGGCTTGATGCCGGCTTCCTTCGCCTGTGCGTAGAACGTCATCGCGCCGAACAGGTTGCCGTGATCGGTCACGCCCACGGCGGTCATGCCGAGCTGCTTCACGCGCGCGATGAGCTTGTCGATCCGGTTCCCGCCGTCGAGCAGCGAGTACTCCGTGTGCAGGTGCAGGTGAACGAACTGCTGCTCACGGGGGATGACAGGGACACTCGCGGCAGAAGGAAGAGCTTCGGGCATGGCGTCCGTTCCACGGTTCGAAGGTGGCCCGGCACTCCGTGCCGGGTCCGATCGGTGCTCACAGATCAGAAGAACCCGTCACGGAGTGCCGGGCCACCTTCGGAGTGTACGCAGCACGAGAAATTCATCGCTGCACGATCCCTACAATGCCATGATGACCACCGGCGATCCACAATCCACCAGCGACGGCTCGCCCGATTCGTCGGGCGGCGGCGCGGGTGGGGGGGCGCAGCCCGGGGAGGCTGGCTGGTCGCAGCGCGCCGAGTACCACGCCGAGCAGGTCCGGGCGGTGTGGGGGAGGCAGCCGTCGGTGCTGCACAAGGTGGTCGCGGTCGTCATCGGCGTGGCGCTGCTGGGCGTGGTGATCCTGCTGCTGACTGCCGGGCTGTTCGTGGGGCTGATCGCCCTCGCCGTCATCGGGGCGATGATCGGCTTCCGCCTGCTCTATCTCCGGTTCATCAGCCCCAGCGATGACACGCTCCGGCGCAACGTCCGCATCAAGCACGGCGACGGGCGCATCCGCGATACCGGTTTGCCGTATGAGTGAGTAGGGCGCGTCAGGCGTCTTGCGCAAGACGCAGGACGGTACCTCGGTGGTTCAGAGATGCGGCGATCAGAGCAACAGTTCCATCGCGTAGTCATCCAGCACCGAGCCGTCATCATTGCGGATGTAGCCGTGCCGGGTGCCGATGCGCTGGAAGCCGAGCGACTCGTAGAGCCTGATCGCCCGGTGATTGTCGGCGAAGACGCACAATTCCAATCGCGTCACGCCGCCAGCCCGGGTGCTCGGGCTGACGAATGATCGCTCGCGCGCCCAGCCGATCATCGCTTCCATGATCCCACGGCCGACACCCTGCCCCTGAAACAGCGGGTGAACGCCCAGTGAGAGCGTGCCGTTATGCCGGATTCGCTTCAGCGCGTACCGGCGGAGCCGCCCTTCGCCGATCACGCGCCCGGCGCAGACCGCGACGAGCTGCAGCCCTTTGTACCCCGCGTGCTCTCCCTCGACCCATGACCGCATGCCCTCGGCGAATTCCTCGGCGGTGTCCTTCATCTCGTCGATGGCCCGCACCTGCCCCTCGCCCGCTTCGAGCAGCGCGCGCTCGCACGCGAACAAGCTCGGGACATCCGGCTCGGTGATGCGCCGGATCACGAACGCGCGCCCGTCTTTCGTCCGTGCGTCTCGTGGGGTGAACTCGTTCGCCGTGGTCGCGCGGGACATGCTCAGTCTGATTCCATCAACGCCGAGCGCCAGCGCTCGCGCAGTCGGCGCGAGACATCACCGGGTGTGCCGCCCGCGATCTGCTTCCCCTCGACGCGCACAATCGGCAGCACGCCCCAGCTCGAATTCGTCAGAAACACCTCGTCGGCGTCGAGCATGTCGGCGACGGTCACCATCCGCGCCGCGCAGCCGATGCCGAGTTCCTTCGCAGACTCGATCACGAACCCGCGCGTGATTCCCGGCAGGATGGGGCTGGGCACCGCGCCGGGCTGTTCCTCGCCGCGGGCGATGGGCGTGACGAGCGCGCCATCCTTGACGGCGAACAGATTGCTCACCGCGCCGCCCGCGACGTGGTTCGTCACCTGCAGGAATATCGCCTCCGCGCCGCTCTTCGCCGAAGCTTTCTGCAGTTCGTGCAGGCGTGGCCAGTAGTTGATCGTCTTGTACCCGGCGAATGGGTCGAGCGGGTTGGTCTTCGTGTCGGCGATGACGGCCATCACGCCCCGCTCGAACATCTCATCCGGGTAGCGCGTCGCCGGGGTGGCGGCGATGAAGATGGTGGGGTCCGCCGGCGCGCCTGCGCCGCTCAGCAGGTTCAGGTCGCCGCCGGTGATCGTGAGCCGCACGCGCGCGTGCATATCGCCCTGCGCCAGCCCCGATTCATCGAGCACGAGCTGCGCCGCTTCGGCGAGCCGATCATCGCGCAGCGAGTCGGACAGCCCGAGTTCGCGGGCCGAATCGCGCAGGCGCTTCATGTGGTGTTCGAGCCGGAAGACGCGACCCTTCGCGCCGTGCATGGTCTCGAAAAGACCCACGCCGTGCTGCACCGACGCGTCGAACGCGGAGAGCTTCGCGTCGGAGCGGGTGATGAATGAGCCGTTGAGCCAGTAGGTGTCGGGCATGGGGAGGTGTGCGGCTTGCGGGAAGACAAGGAACTGCGAAAGGCTCTACTTTTGTTTGCGCGCTACGACCATAAGCTTGCGGCCGTAGAGGACTGGTGGGCTGTTCTGAAGACGTGTGTTCTCGGTGTCGCCGAACTTCATGCCGCTCGCCACTTTGATGATCGGCCACAGCGGCGAGAGCAGGCGCGACGAACCCTGCATCTTGTCCGTCGTCACCTCGTGAATCTCCAAGCCGCAGCGCCCCAGCATGAACCGGTAGCGGTCGAGCGTGAAGCTCGCGATGTGCTGCTGCACCGGGTTGTCCACCTTCGGGTCCAGCGGCGGGAACGAGTAGAAATACCCCGTGAACAGGAACGACAAACGCGACTTCAGCGACGAGATATTGGGCGTCGTGAACAGGAAATACCCCCCCGGCTTCAGCACGCGGCAGGCTTCGCTGAACAGCGGGCGGTGCGCGTCGAGATGCTCGACCACCTCCACCGCGACCACCGCGTCGAATGAAGACTTCTCGTAGGGCAGCGAGCCGTTGGCGTCGACCTCGCGGAATTCGACGTCGGCGACCTTGAACAGCTCGGGGTACAGGTCGCACGCGCACACGCCGTAGCCGGCGCGGTGCATCTTCAGCGACAGCGCGCCGGCCCCCGCGCCGACATCGAGCACCCGCCCGCGCGAGGTGGGCGGCAGGTGCTTCGCCAGCACGCGCATCGCGGCGTCGTGCGTCCCCGGGATCGCGATCTCGCGCGGGACTTCCAGTTTGCCGGCATGGTCGTGCGTGACGGTCACGCTCGTAGAGTAACGCCGGAAGAGAGCATTCACCACGGAGACACGGAGAGCACGGAGAAGACAGGAAAGAGTTGATGAGGAGCGACCCGTCGCCGGCAGTCCTTGCCACGTCATCTCAAGACCTGCTCGACAACAACACTCCAACTCCGTGCTCTCCGTGTCTCCGTGGTGAATCTCCTTCTGGCTACACTCGCGCCATGCCATTCGACCCTGACGCCGCCGCCAAGCCCGGTTCCGGAATCTTCGGCCTGCCGTTCACGCGTGAGGAATCGCGCCTCGTCCTCATCCCCGTCCCCTTCGACGCCACCACCAGCTACGGCGGGGGCGCGTCGGGCGGGCCGGCGGCGATACTGAACGCCAGCGCGCAGGTCGATCTCTACGACCTTCAGTTCGGGCGCGTGTACGAAGCGGGCCTGTTCATGGAGCCGATCGACGAGACGATCCTGCACCTCTCGCTCAAAGCGCGCCAGGCGGCGAAGCCCGTCATCGAAGCGGGCGGCACGGAGCCGGACGATCCCGAGTTCCGCGCCCCGCTGATGGAAGTGAACGCCGCGTGCGAGACCGTGAACCGCTTCGTCTTCGAGCGCGTCTCGCGCGTGCTGCGCGAAGGGAGGCTCCCCGGGCTCGTCGGCGGCGATCACTCGACGCCCTTCGGCGCGATCCGCGCCTGTGCCGAGCACGTCGGCGCGGACGGTTTGGGCGTGCTGCAAATCGATGCGCACATGGACCTGCGCGACGCGTTCGAAGGGTTCCAGTGGTCGCACGCGTCGATCATGTTCAATGTGATAAAGCACATCCCGGGCGTCCGTCGATTGGTGCAGGTCGGCATCCGCGACTTCGGAGAAGGAGAGATGACGATCTCGAAGGAATCGGGCGGGCGCGTCGTCACGCACTACGACCTCGACTGGGCGAAGCGGCTCATGCGCGGCGAGCATTTCGAGAAAATCTGCCAGGAAGCTATCGATGCCCTGCCGCGGAATGTCTATATCTCGTTCGATATCGACGGGCTGGACCCATCGCTCTGCCCGAACACAGGCACGCCCGTCGCGGGCGGGTTGTCGTTCAACCAGATGAGCGTGCTGCTCGAAACGCTCGCCCGCAGCGGCCGGCGCGTCGTCGGCTTCGACCTGAACGAAGTCTCACCCAGCGACTACCCGAGCGACGAGTGGGACGCCAACGTCGGTGCCCGCGCTCTGTACAAACTCTGCGGCACGACCCTGTTCAAGTAAGCACGCACCGCGGAGTCGCGGAGAGCGCGGAGCCGGGGAATTCTTGATCGAGAAGGTCGCCCAGGACGCGAAGAGTGCAAAGAAATTCACTGCTCAGAGCGGTGAACGCTCGGGCGCACATGACTCACGAATTTGATCACACTTCTCCAACTTCGCGACCTTCAACTCTTGGCGGCCTTCGCGATAAGAACTCACTCCCCCGTGATCTCCGTGTTTCTGCGGTGAATCTTCATCCGAGACGATCTCGTGCGAGCAATGCCGCTCCGAGCAGGCCCGCGTCGTCTTCCAGCGTGGTGGCGACGAACTTCACGCGCCGGAGCGACGACGGGAACACGACCGAGCGCGCCGCCGCCGCCACGCGGTTGACGTAGTGAGCACCCATCGCTTCGGAGAGTCCCCCGCCGAGGATCACCATCCCGAGCGAGAGCAGCGTGACGCACCCGCCGATGGCGCGCCCGAGCACGTCCGCCGATTCGTCGATCACTTCGCGGGTGAGCGCGTCTCTCTTCCTGTACGCCGCCGCCAGTGTTGACGCCCCGGCTGCGGCGATGTCGCCGTCCTTCGCCAATTTCGGCAGGATCGAGGGGCGATTTGTCGCCACCAGCTGCGCCAGCCGCCGCGCAATGTGCTTGCGCGAGCAGTGTTCTTCAAGCAGCCGATTGCCCAGCGTGGCGCCGGGGAACACGTCCATCTGCCCGATCTCGCCCGCCGAGCCGAACGCGCCGGAGTAGAGTTTGCCGTCGAGGATCAGCCCGCCACCGATCCCGGTGCCGACCCACACGCCGAGCACGTCGTGTGCCCCGCGCGCCGCGCCGAGTTGGCTCTCGCCCCAGACCGCGACGTTCACGTCGTTATCGATCAAAATCGGCACGCGCCCGAGCCGCTTGGCGAGTTCGCGCGCCAGCGGGTAGTCGTTCCAACGCAGGTTCGGCGCTTCAAGCACCACGCCGCGGTTGTGATCGATTGCGCCGGGCGCGCCGATGCCAGCGCCGCGCACGCGCGTCAGCGGCACGCCCGCATCGGTACACGCCTCCCGGATCCCCTCGGCGATGCGGTCCACGATCGCCGCGGCGCCCTTGTCAGCGGGCGTCTTCTTTTTCGACCGCCCCAGAACGCGCCGCCCGTTCGCGACGACGCCGATCTGCATGTTGGTGCCGCCCAGATCGACGCCCACGAACAGTGACTGGCGCGATGCGGGAGTGGTTCTGCGTTGTGCCATAGGGTGCCGAGTGTATCGGCCCGGGCCGCTCACCCGGTCGAATCGTGCAGATTCGGGTGGCTCGGCCCGGCGATCGAGCGCGGGTCCTTGCCTTCTTCAATGGCGCGGAGCTTGTCGAGCCGGCGCGTGTGGCGCCCGCCTTGAAAAGCCGTCTTCAGAACCAGGTCGATGATCTTTTCCATCAGCCGCAGCCCCAGCAGGTCCGCCGACAGGCACACGACATTCGCATCGATGTGCGCCCGGCTGATCTCGGCGGTGACTTCGTCGTGCACCGGCGCCGCGCGGACGCCCTTCACCTTGTTCGCCGCCACGCACATGCCGACGCCCGAGCCGTCGATCAGCACGCCCAGCTCGCTCCGACCGGCGGCGACATCGCTGCCCACGAGATACGCCGCGTCGGGATAATCCGACGCCTGCCCCGCGCCGGGGACGACGAGTTCGACCTGGTGCCCCAGCGAGCGGAGCTTCTCCGCCAACCGAGCCGCCGCTTCGCTGCCCCGGTGATCCGCGCCGATGATGAGCTTCATCCGCCGGACTCCTTGCTGTCGTCGCGCTGGAGGATCTCGTCGAGCCGCGCCTCGATGGCGCGCTTCATCCACCCGGCGGTGTCATCGTACAGATTCTGCGGCCCGCCGATCGGGTCCGGGATATCCGCGCCATCCGCATCCAGCAAGTAAACGCGGTCGCGCGATGAAGGGTCGAGGCGCAGGATCGAATCGAGGTGCGACGCCGTCATCGCGTAGATCGCGTCCGCGTCGCGCAGCATCTCCCTCGTCAGCGGCGTGGACCGGTGCGGGCCCAGGTCAATCCCCATCTTCCCGAGCGCCCGCACCGCCTCGCGCGTGGCGGGCTGCCCCGGCCCGGCGAAGGTGCCAGCGGAAAGCACGCGCACGCCCGACTTGGCGCTCTTCCCGGCGCCCTCGATCAGGTGGCGCGCGATCGCCGCCGCCATCGGGCTTCGGCAGGTATTGCCCGAGCAGACAAACAGGACCGTCCTGACGGCCTTGCGTTCGTTCAACCAGCCCTCCACGTCGGGAGACATCACTCCATTAGTATCCGCCGATCCGGGCGGGGGTTCAATCGGGCAGGAGCTTGAAGCTGGAAGCTCGAAGCTTGAAGCTTGAAGCTTGAAGCCGGCATTTTGCACGGCCAATGAGCAGGTTCGTTGGGGGAAGGTGCACCTCGGCTTCCAGCTTCAAGCTTCCAGCTTCAAGCAGATTTCAAACCGCCCCGCCTCGATCACGGCGCCCGGCTGGACCACGACCCCCGCCGCCCAGCAGTCGCCCTTCCATTTCGCCCTTGGGCCGAGCGTCACCGTCCCCAGCGTCGACACCTTCGCTTCAATCGCGCCGTGCACCTCAACCCCCTCGGCTGCGTCGATGCTCGATGCGATCAGCTTCCCGCGCTTCTCGACGATCAGCCGCCCGCATGTCTGCACCTTGCCCAGCCGCTGCGCCCCGCGCACGATCACGTCCTGCAGCGACACGCTCCGCCCGCACCCCGCGCAGCGCGCGCTGACCGCCTTCGCCGTCGCCAGAATCTCACCGCCGCACGCGAAGCAGCGGCATCGGCGGTCCAGCGGCACTTCGATCTTCTTGAACATGCGATGGAGCCGAGTCACCGGCCTGCCCCCGCAGGCCAGCGCGCCGTGATTCGCTTACTGCCCGAGCAGCCGCGCCAGGTCCGGGTCGCGCATCAGTTCATCCGATTTCCGCTCGCCGGGTCCCACGCCCACCGCCGCGGCGGTCGTGCCCGTGACCCGCAGCGGCCGCGTGCTGATCGACGCGCCGATGTTCGACGTGCTCGGACGCACCGGGGCAGCCGTACGCGCCTCGCCCGCTTCCGCGCGAGTCCCAGCCCCCGGTCCGATGCGGCATTGCCCGCTGAACGTGGCCCCCTCCGCGATGCTGATCGCGCTGGCGGCGATGTCGCCCTTCACCACCGCGCTCCCGCGCAGCTCGATGATCTGCCGAGCCGAGATGTCACCTTCGACCTTCCCCTCGACGATCACGCTCGCCGCCGTGATGTCGGCGGTGCACGTGGACTCGCTGCCCAGCGTCACCTCGCCGCTCGCTTGGATCGTGCCGTCGATCTTGCCGTGGATGCGCGACGAAGCCCCGAGCGTGACCTCGCCGCGGATCTGAACATCGCCGGCGATCACGGTCGTGTGCGTGGAGTGGTCGATCATGGGTGGCTCGCGGGTGCGTGAACGGCGCGCTCCCAACACCCGGCGGCGGGGACGACGCGACCCTGCATTCATCGCCCAAACAGGGTCAATCGCTTGATTCATTCGACTGCCCGCCGTGCCGCCCCGGGCAAAGTGTTAGTCAAACCTGGGTTCCGGCTCGCCGCGCAGTCCCGCCAGAACCTGCAGGGCGTTGTTCCGCCACGTCAGTCGCTTCTCGACCATCGCGCGCCCGACCTTGCCCATCGCTTTCAGGTCCGCCTTCGTCAGCGCCTCGGTCAACGCCGCGACGACGGCGTCCTCGCTGTGATGGTCGATGATCCAGCCGTGGACGCCGTGTGTGATGTAGTGCGTCATGCCGCAGTCGGTGGTCATAATCACGGGCGTCTCGCCCGCCATCGCCTCGGCGTAGACCAGTCCGAACGACTCCCACCAACTCGGCAGGCAGAAGAGGTCCGCCCACACCATGTGCTGCAACACCTCGTCCTGCGACATGTGGTCGGTGAACTCTACGCGGTCGTGCGCGTTCAGTTCATCCACCACCGCCTGAACATGCGCCGGCGGGCGGCCCACGATCACCAAATGCGACCCCGGCACGTTCGCTCGGCAGAAGGCGCGGACCAGCATCGTGTGCGCCTTGCGCGGGATGTACGCGCCAACGCATATCACGATCTTCTTGCCCGCCCACTTCGCGGGGCGGGGCGTGGTCCAGTGCTCCGGCGTGGGGAACGTCGTGCCGTTGGAGATCAGTCGCGTCTGCTTCAGCCCGAGCGTGCCCGTCATGTGCCCGAGCCACGGCGCTCCGACCGTGAACACTGCCCGAGCGGTCTTCACCGATTTCGAGGTGTAGTACGCGCCCAGCGCCGTCGTGGGCTGAAGATCGATCGGATCGTGCTCGATCACGCCGTAGGGGATACCGAGTTTCGTAGCGAGTCGCGCGCCCATCGGGCCGAACAGAATCCCGTCGTGGATCAGGAGCGCGTCGGGCTTGTATTCCCGCAGACGCGCGAGCATCTTTGGTTCGATGCTCCATGTGATGATCTTCTCGCACAGCCGCGGCACGCGCGGTGCCACTTTCCACCGGAGCCACACCGGGTGCGGGAAGTAGCCCCGCACCACGTTGAACGCCACGCCCCGGTATTCGTACCGATCCGGGCGCTCGTTGAATTTCTTCGCTTTCGGGATGATCCGCTCCACCCATCGCGGCGAGGAGAGCGACGGAATGAACACCTCGCAGCGCGAGCCGCCCGACGGGGGGTAGCCACATGTGTTCATCGCGTACGCCTGATGGCGCGTGTACACCCCCAGCATCGGCTGAGTCTCACTGGGCGCCGCAAGAGTGATGAGGGCGACTTTGAACATCGGGCGGGACTCGAAGATCGTGAAAGAGCGAGAGCCAGAGCGGTTCAGGTATCAGGTCGAGACGGGAGCCGTGGCTTGACGAGTTTGGGGCGAAGCCCATCGCGCACGGCAGCACAGCGAGACGTGAAGCATGGGCGACCGCGGTCGCGCTGCCCGAGGCACACACAAGGCTCGGAAGGGTATCGGCTGCCGCCGCCCCGTCAATGCGGGTCGTTTGCCGCCGGGACACCAAACACCGAGTGACCCTGCGGGTGTATTCAACCGACGCCGGGGGCCGTCACCTGTTGCAGAAAGCGCTCGATCGTCTCGCGTGCCCGTTTCGCAGTCGCGGTATCGCGCCACATCTCGTTGTGAGTGGCCCCCTCGATCCGCGCGAACAGGCCGCGCGGGGCGGCGGCGGCGATCGCTTCGCCGTCGGAGGTGGGGCAGATCTCGTCGCTCCCGCCGTGAATCACCATCAGCGGCACGTCCAACCGCGCCGCGTGGATGGCGCGATCAAAGCTCGCGCCGCCGTGCGCCCCGCGCCAGCGCGGCCCCGCGCCAAAGCGAATGCCCAGCACCGCGAAGACCACCGGCACAACGGACCGCTCGGGCAACCCCGCCAGCCGCAACACATTCCGCGCGGGGGTCCACGGCTGGCGGTACGGGGCCTCGGCGATGACGGCGGTGATTGGGCTTGGGGCTTGGGGCGCGGGGTGTGAGGACAACCCAGAGTTGAACTCCGCCGCGGCGACGATCGACGCTCCCGCGCCGAGCGAGAAGCCGTAGAGGATGATCGGTCGCGCGTGCGTCGCCGCCGCGTGCTCGATGAGTGCGCGGATCATCGCCGGCTCGCGCGTGCCGAGCGCGCACACGCTGCCGGCGGGCGACTCGCCGTGCCCCGGCGGGTCCCACACGACCACCCGCGCCGCGAACGGCGCGAGCGCCGCAACGCGCCCCAGCATCGTCACTCGCGAATCTCCCCAGCCGGGTGTCAGGATCAACACCGGCGAATCCGGCGCGGCAGCGTCGCCCGCGATGTCCCACACCGGCGACTCTTCTCGCGGGCGGCTCGGATCGAGGCGCAGCGTGTAGTTCTCGAATCGCCGCGCGGGGACCATCTCGCTGGGGTCGGTGGGCTGGTTTCGGCTGACGGCCCACGCCGCCGAGCGCCGCGGCGGGCGGCGCAGCCGGCGTACCGTCATCCACACCGCCAGCAACTCCGCGAGCAGCAATCCGAGCAATAGGAACAGCACAAGGCCCAGCATCGCGCGGAGCGTAGCACGTTTCCGCCGCGGAAAGTTGCGATTTGCGACTGAGTCTCACGCACGCTCGGCCGATATGGCATACCGTTCACAGAGTCAGCATGAGCGCGATCGCGAGCGAGATTGATGAAAGTGTGGACCGGCGGGGTAACGCCGCGCGCGCGATCCGCGCGCCCGGCGCGCCGTCGAACGACGATCGCGCCGCCGAAGAACCGCGCGATCGAGGTGGCTTCATCGCGCGCGTTGTCTCCGATGAGTGGCGGCTCGGGATCGCGATCGGCGCTGGCGCGACGTTGCTCGTCGGCTACGCGCTCGAGTGGCTCGCGCCGCTCGCGGGTGACGCCAGTGCTGCGGCGCGCACGATCGGATGGACCGGGCACGGATTGCAGTGGGGCAGCCTCGCCCTCGGCTCGATCCACGGCATCAAGAGCGCGTGGTCATCGCTCCGCGAGCTGCGCCCGAGCATCGACATCCTGATGGTGGTCGGCGCGTTCCTCGCCGCCGCGATCGGGCACCCTGAAGAGGGCGCACTGCTGCTCTTCATGTTTACGCTCGCGGGGGCGCTCGAGTCGCGCGCCTTGTCGCGGGCGAAGGACGCCGTCAGCCGGCTGCACAAGATCATGCCCCGCGAAGCCATGCGCCGCGAGAACGGCGAATGGGTCGCGGCCGACCCCGAGTCGCTCGCCGCGGGCGACGTGGTGCTCGTGCGCCCGGGCGAGCGCGTGCCGGCCGACGGCGTGATCGTCTCGGGACGGAGCGACCTCGACCAAAGCTCGCTGACGGGCGAGAGCCTGCCGCGCAGCGTGGCGGAGGGCGACGCGATCTTCGCCGGCACGATGAACCAGCAGGGCGCTCTTGAAGTGCGCGTCACGCGCCCGGTCGCCGAGTCGAGCCTGAAGAAAATCCTGCAACTGGTGATCGAGGCGCAGTCGCAGCGCCAGCCGATGCAGCGGACCATCGATCGGCTCAGCACGCCCTACACCGTCACGATCTTCGGGCTCGCGTTCGCGGCGTTCGGCTGGTTCATGCTCGTCGGCGGGCTGGATTTCGCCGGCGCGGCATACCGCGCCATCACGCTGCTGATCGTCGCCAGCCCGTGCGCGCTTGTCATCGCCACGCCCACCGCGACGCTCTGCGGCCTGTCGCGCGCTGCCCGCGCGGGGCTGCTCATCAAGGGGGGCGACGCGCTCGAGCGCCTCGCCCGAGTGAAAGCCGTCGCGTTCGACAAAACCGGCACGCTGACCAAAGGGAAAATCGAGGTCACGCGCCTCGTCCCCGTCGGGGCAGCGGACGAATCGTCGCTCCTCTCCATCGCGCTCGGCATCGAGGAGCGCTCGACACACCCGGTCGCCGCGGCGGTGGTGCGCCTGGCGCGCTCGCGCCGCGTCACGCCGGCGGAGATCGCGTCGCTCGCGAACGTCGCGGGGCGCGGCGTCGAGGCTGATTTTCAGGGCAAGCCCGTGCGGATCGGCACCTTCGAGTTCTGCGAGCCGCTGATCCCGGTGTGCTTCCGCGCGTGGACGAAAGGGACGGTCGATCGCCTGCGCCGCGACGGCGTCATCAGCACGGTGATCGTTCACGACGGCAGCACGATGGTCATGGCGCTCGCGGACCAGCCGCGCGAGGGCGCGGGCGACCTCACGCGGCAATTGCACGCCGAGGGCGTGGGCACGATCGTCATGCTCACCGGCGATAACAAGATCATCGCGGACAAGCTCGGCGCGGAGCTGGGGATCGACATCGTCTACGCCGACCTGATGCCCGAGCAGAAAGTCGACCGCGTACTGGAGTTAAAGGCCTCGCTCGCGCCGTCGAACGAGACTCCGAACGAGACGCGGAGCGTGAGCGAGCGCGGGCCCCGCTTCACATCGCCCACCGCCGGGCTCGCGGTCATCGGCGACGGCGTGAACGACGCCCCCGCGCTCGCCGTCGCGGATGTCGGCCTCGCGATGGGCGGCATCGGCTCCGACGCCGCACTCGAAGCCGCCGACGTGGTGCTGCTGCACGATGACATCCGCCGCGTGCCGTGGGCGATCGGGCTTGCGAAGCGTGTCCGCGCGATCATGCTGGCGAACCTGATCTTCGCGATGAGCGTGATCGGCGTGCTCGTGCTCTTCACGCTGTGGGGCAAGATGCCGCTGGGCCTGGGCGTCGTGGGTCACGAGGGCTCAACGCTGGTGGTGGTGGCGAATAGTTTGCGGATTTTGGGACACAGAAAGAGCTGAGCAGACGACACGTACACTGCTCGCATGGCCAAGTCCCGCACCAACTTCCTCTGCCGCTCCTGCGGTTCGGTCCAGCACCGCTGGATGGGCAAGTGCCCCGACTGTCGCTCAGGAGCAAGATTTCGTCGCGGCTAAAGAATCGCGCTACACTTGGCACATGAACGCGGTCGAGATCAACCCGAATATCCTCGGCGGTACGCCCGTGTTCGCCGGCACGCGCGTTCCGGTTGATGCGATGTTCGATCACCTTCGCGCGGGCTACACCGTTGACTATTTCATCTCGCAGTTCCCGACAGTAAAACGAGAACTCGTCGATGCGGTGCTCGAGATGGCCAAGAAGCGCGTCCCGCTTGACGAGCGCCGAATCGCGGGATGAAACTGCTTCTCGACGAGAAGCTGCCGCACGATCTGCGACACTTCATCGCGTGACACGAAGTGTTCACGGTTGCCTACAGGGAGTGGGCGGGCATCGAGAACGGGGCATTGTTGAAGAACGCGAGAGACGCCGGCTTCGACGCGATCCTTACACAGGACTCGGGCGTGCAGCACGAGCACAGCCCGGCAGCGCTCCCGGTCGCCGTCGTGCTTCTGCGCGCGAAATCGAGCAAGCTGGATGACCTCCGCCCGCTCGTTCCGATGCTCTTGAATGCGCTCGAATCGCTCACGCCTCGCACGCTCGTCCGCATCGGGTGATGCTCCGGCACGACGTACACTCCGCGCATGGCCAAATCCCGCACCACTTTCCTCTGCCGCTCCTGCGGCTCGGTCCAGCACCGCTGGATGGGCAAGTGCCCGGACTGCGGCTCGTGGGATTCGCTCGAAGAGCACAAGATCGCCGCTGCCGCCGAGCGCGACCCGCAGCGCGGGCTGGCGCAGGACTGGAAGCTCGCCACCAGCGATGAAGACGGCGCGGTCAGCGCCGGCGGCACGCCGAGAGCTGTACCGATCAACGAAGCACGCGACACGAGCGGCCCGATCGGGCGGATTTCGACCGGGATCGGTGAGCTGGATCGCGTGCTGGGCGGAGCGGCCGGCGTCCCACTCCCCGGCCCTTTCCCAGGGGGAGAGGGATGTAAGAACGCCGGGCTCGTCCCCGGATCCGCGATCCTCCTCGGCGGCGATCCGGGAATCGGCAAGTCAACCCTCGCGCTGCAGGCCCTCGGCTCGATGGCGGCCCGCGGCGTGCGCTGCCTCTACGTCACCAGCGAGGAGTCCGCCGAGCAGGTGCGCCTCCGCGCCGAGCGACTGGGTGTCGCGTCGCGCGAAAATCTCTTCGTCCTCGCCGACACGAACCTCGCGCGGATCGTCGAGCAGGCCCGCCGTGTCGAGCCCGCCGTGATCGTGATCGACTCGATCCAGCTGATTTACAAGGCCGATCTGGACGCCTCGCCCGGCTCGATCTCGCAGCTCCGGCGCTGCTGCACTGAACTGGTGTACCTCGCGAAGAGCGCCGGCGTGGCGATCGTGCTTGTCGGGCACGTCACGAAAGACGGCCAACTCGCCGGCCCGCGCTTGCTCGAACATCTGGTCGACGTGGTCTTGTATTTCGAGGGCGATCGCTACCACGCGCACCGAGTCGTCCGCGCCGTGAAGAACCGTTTCGGCAACACGCTTGAGATCGGTCTCTTCGAGATGAGCGGCGGGGGCATGGTCGAAGTGCCCGACGGCGCCAGCGTCGCCGCCGGGGCCTTCGGCGACGACGCCCGCCCTGGCTCGGTCGTCTGCCCGGTCGTCACCGGCTCGCGCTGCGTGCTGGTCGAGGTGCAGGCGCTCACCGCCACCGGTTTCCCCGGCGCCACGAAGCGCAAAAGCTCCGGGCTGGATGCGAACCGGCTGGCGATGCTCATTGCCGTGCTCGAGCAGCACGCGGGTCTGCGACTCTACGACCGCGACGTCTTCGCGTCATCCGTCGGCGGTATCCGCGTCGCCGAACCCGCGTGCGACCTGGCGCTCGGGCTGGCGATCGCCGGCGCGGAACTCCGACGGGCTCTCGCGCCGGGGACCGCCGCGGTCGGCGAGGTGGGCCTCGGCGGCGAGGTCCGCCCCGTGCCGCAGATGGAAAGCCGCGTGCGCGAAGCAGCCAGGCTCGGGTACACCACGCTGCTCGCGCCCGCCGCAAAGCACCTTCCGAAGGTTCCGGGCGTGCAGGTGGTCGTGGTGAAGTCGCTGCACGCCGCCATGGAGCACCTCTCCCCCGTGCCCGAGCTGGGCCGATCCGGGGCGCGCCCGACGGTGCGGCGTGTCTCGCCCGCCGCCGAAAAACAGTCAACCCCAAGAATGGGCGAGTGATCAGTTCGTGAACCCGGGGCAGATCGGCAAATCTCGCGGTACAACTTCACGGCCCCGCAAGCCCCGCCCCCCCGGGCGACATCGCAGTTCGGTTTCACCGTTGAAGGAGTGGTCATGCCCAGTCTTCGAACTCGAATGGTCCCGGTCTTTGCCGTCGCAGCTCTAGTCGTCGGCGGCGTGTTGTGGTCGTCGTCCTCGTTCACCGCCAGCGCGCAGCCCTCGAACGCTCAGCCCGCCGGCCCGCGTGAAGGCCGACCTGGCGGTCCGGGGGGGCCGGGAGGTCCCGGCGGTGATCGTCGCGGCCCGACCGTCGAGGGTGCCATGCAGGGCATGAACCGCGCCATGAAGATGCTGAAGGAGAACGTCGCTGACGCGGCGAAGCGCGACGACAACCTCAAGACCGTCAACGAGCTGCAGCGGATGATCGTCCTTGCCAAGTCCGCGCCCTTCACGGACAAGATGTACGAGCACGCGAGAGCGGGCGACGATCCGGCGAAGAAGAAAATCGCGGAAGAGTTCCGTTCCCGCCTGATCGCCGTCCTCCGCACCGCGATCGACCTCGAAGAGCAGATCGCCGCTGGCAAGACCGACGAGGCGAAAGCCACCTACGCCAAGCTTCACGAGCTCGAAGAATCAGGCCACAAGTTCATGGGTGTTGACGAGGATTGAGCTCGTTCCCGGCGCGCGTTCCGATGGAGCCCTCGGCGCGAGCCGAGGGTTTCTCGACCTAACCAGCGCGTTGGACGGCGCAGCCGAGCGATCTCGCGGGTCAGCGCAGATCGTCACGCGTCATCAATACGCTTCGCAAACGCCGATCGTGCTCGCTACGATGATGCCATGCGCTCATCAATTCCATCTCTCGCAGCATCGTGCATTTTTTTGGTGTTCACGTCGTGCGAGAGCACGCTCGCGCAGCAAGGACTCGCCATCGGCACCGGCGGCGTAGCCGGCCTCTGGGCCACCAACTGCCAGAAATGTCACGGGGAGCGCGGGCAGGGCGGCGGCGCGGGCACACGCACGCTGCTCGATGACGAGTGGCACGACGGCCCAGCAGGCAGTACGCCCCGCGCCATGTTCGACAACATCAAGAACGGCATGAAAGACGCCGGCATGGAGCCTTTCGGCCAGACCCTCACCAACGAGGAAATCTGGGCCCTCGTCGCGTACGTCTACGAGCTCCGCGACATCGACGCACGCAAACGCGGCGCGGGTGCCAAGCCCGGCACCGGCGGCGTGTACACCTCAAAGCACCACTCGTACACCGTCGAGACCGTCGTCGCATCGGGACTGAGCGTGCCGTGGTCGGTTGACTTCATCCCGGCGGACGGCACGCGCGACGCCGGCCCGCCCGCCGGCTCGATGCTCGTCACCGAGCGATCCGGCAAGCTGCGCGTCTTCACCGAAGGCAAGCTGAGCGAGCCGATCGCCAATACCCCCGCCGTGCGCAACCGCGGTCAGGGCGGCTTGATGGACGTCGCCCCGCACCCGGACTACACGAAGAACGGCTGGATCTATCTGTCGTTCTCGCACTCGAAAGAGATCGACGGTCGCAACATGGGCATGACCAAGATCGTCCGCGGGCGCATCAAGAACAACGCCTGGACCGACGAAGAAACCATCTTTGAAGCCAAGCCCGAGCACTACGTCCGCACCGATCTGCACTTCGGCTGCCGCATCGTCTTCGATAACCCCGACGAGCAAGGCCGCCGGCACATCTACTGGTGCATCGGTGAGCGATTCCTCATGGATCACGCGCAAGAGCTCGCGCGCCCCAACGGCAAGGTCCACCGCTTGCGGGACGACGGCACAGTCCCCAGCGACAACCCATTCATCTCCAACAAAGACGCGTACCCATCGATCTGGTCCTACGGCCACCGCAATCCGCAGGGGCTGGCGTTCGATCTCGCCGGCAACTTGTGGGACACGGAGCACGGCCCGCGCGGCGGGGACGAAGTGAACCTCGTCAAGAAGGGCGCGAACTACGGCTGGCCGCTCGTCTCTTTCGGCATAAACTACAACGGCTCCCCATTTAAGACGCCGTGGCCCGACGTGCAGCGCGTCACGCAGGAGATCGCCATGCCGAGCTACGTCTGGCTGCCCTCGATCGGCGCGTGCGGGCTCGACTGCGTTCGCGGCAACGCATTCCCCAACTGGTCGGGCGACCTCGTCGCCGGCGGGTTGTCGGGCATGAACGTCGATCGAGTCCGTTTCAAGGACGGCGTGCTCGTCGAGCGAGAGGAACTGCTGTACAAGAGCGGCCGGGTGCGCGACGTGGTCTGCGGGCCGCAGGGCGCGATCTATGTCGTGCTCAATGACCCGGACAGCGTGGTCAAGCTGACGCCCGCCAAGTAAGCACGGCGGCGCTCATTCGGAACTCGCGCCGGCGCTCTCGGCTTCTCCGGCGCGCACCGAAGCGTGCTTGCTCTCCGACAGATCGGACCCGGCTTCTTCTTCCTCGTCGTCCCCGTCGGATTTCGCCTCGATCCGCAGCCGCGTCACGCGCGTCGTCTCCGCGTCGAGCACCGTTACGGTGTACGAATCGGTGCTGAAACTCTCGCCCGGCACGGGGATGCGCCCGAGCGCATCAAGCACGTACCCGCCCACGGTGTCGAACTCAGCATCCTCGGGGAGCGTCACGCCGATCGGCGCCAGCGCCTCATTCGCGTCCTCGATATAGGCGCGGGCTTCGAGCTCGGCGCTGCGTGCTTCCGCATCGATGACGATCTCCGGCTGCTCGGGCTCCGTCGGCTCGTACTCGTCCTGGATGTCGCCCACGATCTCCTCAAGGATGTCCTCGAACGAGACCAGCCCGGTGGTCCCGCCGTGCTCGTCGATCACCATCGCCACGTGCACCTTGCGGGCCCGCAGCTCGTGCAGCAATTCGCTGAGCATCTTGGTTTCAAGAACGAACACCGCCGGGCGCAGCAGCGGCTTCAGCTTGAACCCGGTGGTGTCAGCCGCGATGTAGCGCAGCAGATCCTTCGCGTAGAGCACGCCCACGATGTGGTCAAGATCGCCCACGAACACCGGGATGCGGCTGTGCCCGCAGTCCTTGACGAAATCGCGGATCACACGCAGGTCGTCCGTCAGTTCCAGCCCGACGATCTCCGTCCGCGGCGTCATCACGTCCTTCGCCGACAGCTGCCGGAACTCCACCACCGACTCGATCATCTCGCGCTCCGTCTCGCCGATCGAGCCTTCACGCTCGCCCTCCGAGACGACGGAGAGGATTTCCTCCTCGATCTCCTGTTGGTCGGTCGTGTGGTGCGCCCCGGCCAGCCGGCGGATGCCGCCGTCGAGCAGCGTGACCACCCGGATCGGTGCCGCCAGCCAGTGGATCGCGCGCAGGAACGGCGCGAAGCGGTAGATCAGCCGCTCCCCCGCGTGCTCGGCGATGCTCATCGGCAGCACGGTGCAGAAGAAGTAGATTAGCCCCGAAGCGACCACGAACGCGCCGATCAATGGGCCATAGCTCACCGTGAGGTGTGCGCCGGCGTCCACCTCGGGCGTGGCAGCATCCGCGACCGGCCCGACGACCAGCGGCTCGGCTTCCACCCGGAACACGCCGAACGCGAGGATCACGCCCACCGTGATCGCCACCGTGCACAGCACGCGCAGGAACCCGACCGCGAGCACATGCCCCGAGACGTCCTTCAGGATCGGCTCGACGCGCTCCATCCCGCCGTTGTTCTGCGCCAGCTCCTCGAACTTGATCATCGAGTAATCGCGCAGCGCCATGTGCAGGCTCGACAGCAGCAAGCCCGCGAGGGTGGCGAGGATCGTGATGAACAGCGCGAGGATCATGCGTCGGGTGTCAGCGTCAGTCGTTCAGACTTCATTGATCGGTCGAGCCGCGCTCCGGCGCGCAATACGCGGGCGGCAGCCCCAGCGCGCGGAACACGCCGTCCTCGCGTCGGTGCATCTCCTCCGCGTCGGCGTCGGTGTGGTCGTCAAGCCCCAGGCAGTGCAGCACGCCGTGGACGATGTACAGCAGGAGTTCGTGCTCGATCGGAATGCCCCTGGCGGCGGCCTGTCGGCGGGCTTCATCCGCGCACACCAGCAAATCCGCATCGAGCACCCCCGGCTCGTTCGAGTAGCTGAAGGTGATGACATCGGTGGTGCCCGCCACGCCGCAGTGCCGCTGGTGAGCCTCGGCCATTCGCGCATCGCCAACCAATGTCGCCCGCAGTACGCCCCCGACCCCCAAGTGATCGACAGCTCGGCGCGCGTGCTCCTCAAGCCACATCAGGATCGCAGGCGGCAGCCCGGCGGCCTCGATCGCCAGTTCCACCCGGATGGGAAGCGCACCCGCCACCCGCTCGGGAGGCTCCGATTCGCCGCCCTCGGCGGCGTCGGCGGTGATGGTTCGGGCTGTATCCGTGATCGTTCCGTTCATCGATTTCCGCGCACCCACGCCCCGACAGAACCGCTGGCGAATCGGCGAGCACCGCCAGTCCAATGGCCGCACTCCACCCAGCCCGTCCTCAACTGAAAGTGTATGGATCGGACGATTCCGGGACGAACGGGATCGGAGTGAAATCGGGTTGAATACCAAACATTTTACTATCTCTAGAACGGAATGCATGATCTGAGGTTTGAAATTTCAATTCTTAGATCTCAAAACCAGTTGGTCAAAATCATCTTGACAAATAAATTGGTCGGTAGTAGACTCCAAACATGACCGTCGGGCAAGGAATCATGGTTCTCGTCAATCCGGCAGCGGCGGGGTCGGTGCTGGACCCCATTCGGCGAGAGATGCTCCGGGTTCTGGCGACTCCCAACTCCGCCAGTTCGGCGGCGCGGCTGCTGAAGCTGCCCCGGCAGAAGGCGAACTACCACCTCCGGGAACTCGAGAAGGCCGGGCTGATCCGCTTCGTTGAGGAGCGTCGGCGTGGGAACTGCGTCGAGCGCGTCTTTCAAGCTTCCGCGTCGGCGTATGTCATCAGCCCCGAGGTGCTCGGCACGCTGGGAGGCGATCCTGACACGGTGCAGGACCGGTTCAGCGAGGCGTACCTGCTCGCGCTCGCCGGGCGGGTGATCAGTGATCTGGGCGAGCTTCGCCGCCGGGCGGATGCCGAGGGGAAGCGGCTGGCGACGCTGGCGTTGCTCACCGAAGTGCGCTTCGCCGACGCGGCGGCGCAGCACCGCTTCGCGGAGGAACTCACGAACGAAGTGGCGCGGCTGGTTGAGAAGTACCACGACGCGGCGACGCCGGGAGGGCGCTCGTTCCGATTTGTTGTCGGCGGGCACCCGGCGCTGAAGCGCGACGGCGAACTCAACACCAATTCATCACACGGCACGAATCCAACTGTTGAAGGAGATCGGGCATGAGCGGTTCGAAGTCATCGGCAGCCGGGGTCCCCGGCGCTGCGATGCGCTCGGTGGAGCGGAGCATCACGGTGAATGTGCCGCCCGAGGCGGTGTGGAAAGCGCTGACGGACGCGAAGGAGATCGGACGCTGGTTCGCGGCGAGCGCGGACGTGACCCCCGGAGAAGGCGGCAGCATCACTCTGCACTGGCCGGCGGACCTGTGCGGCGACTGGCCCATGAAAATCGAAGTATGGCAGCCGGGGAAGAGACTAACGGTCGAAGACCGCTGGCCCGACATGCCCGACGCGGGGCGCGACCCGCGGGCGCAGCAGCACCGATTGATGATCGATTACCAGATCGAAGCGTGCGGCGGCTCGACGACGCTGCGCCTCGTCCATTCCGGCTTCGGGCCGGCGGGCGACGCGCAGTGGGATACGCTCCATGACGGCGTCCGCACCGGGTGGAACCACGAGCTCGGCTCGCTGCGGCACTACCTCGAATATCACCGCGGCAAGGACCGTGATTTCATCTGCACGCACCGCAAGGTCGCGATGCCGATGGCCAGGGTGTGGGGGCGGCTCGTCGGCGCGGGGTGCATCGGCGCGCAGAAACCGGTGGACCAGTTGAAGGAGGGCGACGCGGTCGAACTGCGCACGGCGATCGGCGCGACGTACAAAGCGAAGGTTGCGGCGCTCCAGCCGGGCGAGGCGGCGGCGTTTGATATCCCCGAACTGAACCACGCGTATCTGCGCGTGACGACGTGGACGGTCTCCCATGCCGAGGGGCACCGCGAGGGCGAGATGCGCCTCAACGCGTACGGCGTGGACGCGGCGACGATCGCGTCGCTGCGCGGGCGGTGGGAACAGGCGTTTGACGGGCTGTTCCCGGAAGCGCTCGTGGCGGCAGCGCGGGCCTGATTGGGTGGAGTGAACACCGGGAGTCCCGCACACCCAAAGCCGTGGGTGCGCGAACCGGCGTCAGAATCATCGGCAGCGATGAACTTCATCGGTTCGCTCGACATCGCGAGGGCGCGTATCGCATACTTCTGGCGGCACCGGCACGGTCGGGCGTGCGCTCGATCGTTGCTCTGTGTGTTCTCGGTGCATGTTCAGCGCTCCGGACCCGTGTGGTTCAGGCCTTCGCCGGGAGTATTGCCATGCCCAAAGCGTTTTCCGTCGCATCGTGGAATGTCGAGCACTTCAAGGATGACCTCTCTCGCGTCGAGCGGGTGGTCGATTTTCTGAAAGCGCAGAAGGCCGACATCGTCACGCTCTACGAGGTCGAGGGAAAGCACGTCTACACCGCGCTGGTGGAACGGATGCCCGACTACCAGTTCCACATCACCGAGGGGCAGCAGGTGCAGGAGATCCTGGTGGGCGTGAAGAAGACGATCACGTCGTTCTTCACGCAGAAGACGGAATTCAAGAGCGGCGTGCCCACGCTCCGGCCCGGCGCGCTGCTCAGCGTGCGTGTCGACGATGCGGACTACAGCCTGCTGTTCCTGCACACGAAGAGCATGACTTCGCCGCTGGGCTTGGGCATCCGCGACGACATGTTCGAGCGGTCGCTTGATTTCAGAAAAGTGCTCGACAAGGCGTCGGGCGGACCGGCGAACTACATGTTCCTGGGCGACTTGAACACGATGGGCATGAAATACCCCTTCCAGAAGAGCATCAGCGCAGACACCGAACTGCAGAAACTCGACAAAGAGTCGGCGAAGTTCAAGATGCGCCGGCTGACGAAGTCCGGGCCGACGTGGTGGAACGGAGGGGGCTCGCTGCCGCCGAGCAATCTGGATCAGGCGATCGCGGCGCAGCACCTGCAGTTCAAGCCCATCGGCGGCTTCGATATGGCGATCCGAGGCTGGCCCGAGGAATCCACCGACGCGGCGAAGAAGAAGTGGATCAAGGACTACTCCGATCACGCGCTGCTGTATTTCGAGGTGCAGAAGGTGTGAGGCACGCGATTGCGGCGCGAGGTCACGCATACCCAGAGCAGTGTGCGTGCCACCCTGACTTCACGTCGACGCGCCGATCGCCGCGGCGCCCGCGATGCGGAACGAGAGATCGGGCCGGCGGCTCTCGTCCCGCGCGGCGGCCTCGGTCCGCCACAGGCCCACCCAGTGATCGGGCTTGATCTCACGCAGTGTGTAATCACGCGGCGGGTCGGTGCGGCGTTGGAGCGACTTCGGCGGGTCGTGCCACGGCCACCAGGGGACGCAGCCGGGGAAGTCACGCTCCAGCGCGCCGAACTCGCCCGGATTCTCGGTGATCTCGCGCACGGTGGTGAGCCGGTCGCGGCGATGACTCATGCTCGGGATGGAGCGCAGCAGCCCGCGTGTGTAGGGGTGCAGCGGGTGATCGAAGAGCTCGAAGACGGTGGCGTACTCGACGACGCGTCCGGCGTACATCACGCACACCACGTCGGCGTTCTCCGCGACGACGCCCAGCGCGTGGGTGATGAGCATCATGCCCATGCCGCGGGCGCGTTGGATCTCGCGGAGCAGGTCGAGGATCTGCGCCTGGATCGTCACGTCGAGCGCTGTCGTCGGCTCGTCGGCGAGCAGCAGCGACGGCTCGCACGCCAGGGCCATCGCGATCATCACGCGCTGGCGCATGCCGCCCGAGAACTGGTGCGGGTACGCGTTCATCCGCTCGCGCGCGTTCGTGATTCCCACGTCCGTCATCGCGCGGCAGGCGATGTCGATCGCCTGCTCGCGCGCGACGCTCTGGTGCAGCAGCACGGCTTCGACGATCTGCTCGCCCACGGTGTAGACGGGGTTGAGGGAGGTCATCGGCTCCTGGAAGATCATCGCGATCTTCCCGCCGCGGACCTTCTGCATGCCGCGCTCGGGGAGATTCAGCAGGTCGAGCGACGCGCCGGCGTCGTTCAGGATGATCGACCCGCGGTCCACCCGCGCCGGCGGCATTGCCAGCAGGCGCATGGTGGTCATCGCGGTGACGGACTTGCCGCAGCCCGACTCGCCCACGACCGCGAGCGTCTGCCGAGGGTGGATGGTGAGCGACACGCCGTCGACCGCCTGCACGCGCGGCGCGCGCGGCCCGGCGGAGCCGGCGAAGGAGACCGCGAGGTCGGTGACGGTCAGCAGGGGAGTGGGGGGGATGGGGTGCGGCATGCGGGGTGCGGCTTGCGGTGAAGGCAGTCAGCGATCGGCTCAATACTCCAAACTCAAAACTCAGGACTTCGAGCTCATCGCCCTCGTCTCTTCGGGTCAATCGCGTCGCGCAGCGATTCGCCCAGCATGTTGTACGACAGAACCGTCAGGAAGATGGCAACGGCGGGGAAGACGGCAAGCCACCAGACGAAATCGCCCACCGAACTCGTCGCGTCGCTCAGCAACCGGCCCCACGAGGGCTGCCCCTCCGGGCCCAGCCCGAGATACGACAGCGTGGCTTCAACCAGCACGGCGGCGGCGATGGCGAAGGAAGCATCAACCAGCACGGGCGTCACGCCGTTGGGCAGCATGTGCCGGAAGAGGATCGAACGCAGCGGCAAGCCCAGCGCCTTCGCGCCGGCGACGAAGTCCTGCCCACGCAGACGCATGAACTCGGCGCGCGTATAGCGCGCGGCGCCGGTCCACGTGAAGCAGCCGATGATCACCATCATCACATACGTGTTCCGCGGCAGGACGGACGCCGCGACGATCAGCAGGAACAGCACCGGAACCGCCATGAAGATCTCGACCACGCGGTAGAGAACGAGATCGACGACCCCGCCGAAGTAGCCCATCAACGCGCCGATCGACACGCCGATCAGAACGGCGATGGACGTCGAGACCAGCCCAATTGAGATGGACAACCGGCACGCGTGCAG
Organism: uncultured Phycisphaeraceae bacterium; assembly: GCA_964391865.1. Taxonomy (GTDB): domain Bacteria; phylum Planctomycetota; class Phycisphaerae; order Phycisphaerales; family UBA1924; genus DASZQL01. The sequence continues at coordinate 939,841 of CAYMNQ010000001.1, read as the reverse complement.
CATCTGGGAGAGGACGTCCTGCCCGAGCGAGTCGGTGCCGAGGTGGAACACGGCGGAAAGAGACTCGCGCGTCAGCGAGTGCTGTTCGTCGCCGGCGCGGACCGCTTCGCCTTCGGCGGTGAGCGTCGTGCCCGGCGGCAGCAGGTCGAGGTCGCCGCGGCGTTGGTTCGGGGAGAAGGGGATGAGCGTGAAATGGGCTTCGGCGCGGCTGGCGGCGACCTCGTCGCGGTAGAGGAACACTTCCAGCGGCGAGCGCCACGTGCCGAAGACCACCGCGCCGGAGATCGCGCCGGTGATGCCGACGAGCAGCGCTCGGCTTGCGAATCGCTTCGTGCTCGTAACACACGCAAAGAGCAGCGCGGCGCCGATGGTGACGACGGCGGTCGCGGAGGGGATGAACGCGGGGCTTTGCTCCATCACGCGCACGGCGTCGGAAGCGTCCGGGTTCTTCACCCACGACGCGACCCACGCGGCGGCGGCGACGGTCACCCCCGCCTGTGCACCGGCGGCCAGCAGCAGCCCAAGCCGCGCCCCGCGCGAACACTTCTTCATCGGCAGCGCCAGGAGCGGTATCGCAATGAACACGCCGAGCATCAGCAGCCAGTCCGTCGCGCCGAGGTGATCGATCAGCGGGCTGGTCCACGCCGAGCGCTCGCCGCCCGGCGTGATCTCGCGGTACCGCCACGGGTGCCCGCTGGCGATGAGGGGCGCGAAGGCGGCGAAGAACGCGACGATGGAGAGCCACGCGAGCGCGACAATCGCGCGCGGTCGGCGGATCACGCGCCCCCACGCCTCGGCCCAGAATCCTTGCGCTGGCGCGGCGCCCTCGCCGTGGAACGCGCGGATGCCGCTGATCGTGCCGGCCTCGCCGCCGGCGGGCGCGGGGGCGCTACTCATAGGTGATCCTCGGATCAAGGGCCGCGTAGAGCAGGTCGGCGAGCAGCAGCGCCAGCAGGTTCACCGCGCCGATCATCAGCGCGTTCGCCAGCAGCAGCTCGCGGTCGCGCAGGTTGATCGCGTCGATCAGCAAACTCCCCATCCCCGGGATCGAGAAGATCCGCTCGATCACCACCGAGCCCGCGAGCATCGCGGGGAAGATGCTCGCGAACATCGTCACCACCGGCAGCAGGCTGTTGCGCAGCACATGGCGCAGCGCCACATCGCTCGGCGGCAAACCCTTCGCCCGCGCGGTGCGCACGTAATCAGCGTCGAAATTGTCGAGCATCGCGGCGCGCGTCTGCTTCGACAGCACCGCGAACCCCGCGTACACGAGGCACGCCACCGGCAGCGCGACGTGCCACAGCCGGTCCAGCAGCCAGCCGCGCTGGAACGCGCCCGACGGATCGAACGACGGCAGGAACAGGAACTCGGCGGCGTCGCGCGAGTTCAAGCCGCCCGCGGGGAACCAGCCGAGGTAGTTCTTCCCAGCGAGGAACCCCACCATCAGCACACCCGCGACCACCGCGGGGATCGACCACAGCGCGACGAACACAATGCCGCTGAGGATGTCGAACCACTTCCCGCGGTTGACGGCGGCGAGCACGCCGCTCGGCACCGCGATCAGATAGATGATCGGGAACGCGATCAGGTTCAGCATCATCGTCACAGGCAGCGCCTCGCCGATCAATTCGCTCACCGGGCGCGAGCGGCTGAAGGATGAGCCGAGATCGGGCTTCGCGAGGCTCAGCACGCCGGGGATGATCGGCACGCCCGCCTGCGGGTAGGGCTTGGTGTTGAAGACGCCGATCAGGTTCGAGCGTTCCCGCTCCGCGGCGCGCCACGCGGCGAGCGCTTCGTTGCCCGTCGTTTCGACGGCGGCGAACTCAGGGCGCGCATGATCGGGTGTGATGCGCTCGAACGCCGCGGGCTTGGGCTTGCCCTCCGCGTCGAGCACGCCGCGCAGCTCGGCGGCGCTCGCGTACAGCGCCAGCGCTTCATTCAAGCGCACCCGCGCGCCGATGAACGCGGCCCGCGCCTCCGCCGAGCGCCGCGCCGCGGCCCGGTACGCCACATGGCGCTCCTCGGCGGTCGCGCTCTCCCGTGCCACCAAAGTCGGCTCGGCGATCTCGGTGATGCTGTTCACAGAAGACTCGCCGTACCAAAGCCCCGCAAGAATCGGCGGGGCGAGTTCCCTCGGCGGGCGGACCAGCTCGCCGCGCGGGTCCACCTGATCGCGCGGGCCGAACTTCACCGGCGAGACACGCGCCAGCCAGCGGGCGTATTGCGTGATGGGCGGATCGTTCAGCCCGTAGCGGTCCTCGAGGTACGCTTCGAGTTGGGCGCGCGAGGAGGCATCCGACCCGCCCACTCCCGCGGCGGTCAGCGCCGCGCCGATGCCCCCCGGCGAGAGCGCGATCAGCATGAACACGACGAAAGTGATCCCGATCAGCGTCGGGATCATCAGCAGCAGTCGGCGGAGCAGGTAGGTCGTCATCGGGGCGTCACTGCCGGTCGGCCGGGATGTACCACTCGCGGAAATCAAGCCCCATCGGGTACGTCTTGATGTTCGACAGGCGCGTTTCGACGAATCGGAGCCACGGCAGGTTGCACAGGAAGGTGTACGGCTGCTCGTCGTGGATTACGCGGTGCAACTCGTGCCAGAGTTTCATCCGCTTGTCGTGGTCGAGTTCGAGCCGCGCCTGCTCGATCAGCGCGTCGGCCCGCTCGCTGCGCCACTGGGAAAAATTGTCGCCCTGATTCGCGATGGACTTCGAGTGCCACACCTGGAAGGGGTCGATCTCGGGGTCGTTGGGCGACCACTGCATGGTGAGCGCGTCGAAGTCACGCGACTTGTGCGCCGTCTGGAAGACTGACCAGTCGATCACGCGGGTGGTGCAGCGGATGCCCACCTTCGCGCACTGGTCCTGCAGGTATGCCGCAATGCGCTTGCCCGCTTCGCTGCCGGTGGCGTAGGTGAACTCGAAAGTGAATTCGTCGCTGCGCGGGTTTTCGAGCACGCCGTCGGAATCGGTGTCGCGCCAGCCCGCCTCGGCGAGCAGTTCGCGCGCCCGCGCCAGATCAAAGGGCCACGGCTTCAACTCCGGGTCCGCTTGTTCGGCGAAAGGGTTGAACGGCCCGGTGGCGACCAGCCCCAGGTCTTCGTACACGTCGCGCTTGATCCGCTCGCGGTCGAGCAGGTGCGTCATCGCGAGGCGTACGCGCGCGTCGTGGAAGGGGGTCAGCTTGCCCAGCCGCTCGCCGCAGTTCCACGCGATGAACGCGTAGCCCGATCGGATGTTGGGCCACGCGAGGATGGTGTGCTTCTTGACGAATTCGGGATCGGTCTTCTTGCGCGCGTACTGCTCGAACGTGGGGCGGATCATGCCGCCCTCGCCGTTCTCGTAGTTGACCATGCGGGCCACGCCGTCGGTGATGACCTTGAAGCGCAGCTCGCGGATCGCGGGGAGCGGGCCCCAGTACTGCTCGTTGCGGACGAGCACGATGTCCTGCCCGGGCCGCCACTGTGCCGCGGGGTCGAGCGTCGCCAGCTTGTAGGGCCCGGAACCGACGAGCAGCCCGGTGGCACCGTTGATCTCGCTGGGCGTCAGCTTTGAGTAGAACGATTTCGGGATCACCGCGAGGCGCAGCGCGAGTTGGTCGTTGTTGAACTTCGGCGCGACGAACTCGAACTCCACCACGTCCGGCGCGATGACGCTCACTTTCTTGATGGGGTTGTAGACGCTGCGGAAGCGCTCGGCTTCGATCTCCGGGTTGAACATGTAGTCGTGGAAGGTGTAGCGAACATCCTCCGCGGTCACGGGCGAGCCGTCGCTGAACCGCGCGTTTGGGCGGAGCTTGGCGCGGAGCCATAGGCCGTTGGGGTCGTACTGCCACGCCTCGGCGAGCACGCCCTTCAGAATCTTGCCGTCGTTATCGAAGTCAGCGAGGAACTCCGCGACCATCTCGGTGATCCGCCGGCCGTAGGTGTCGGCGTAGGTGTACGGCATGATCCGCGGCGGCTGCGCCTCGAAAATCTCGGTGAAGCTGCCCCCCTCCGCGTAGCCTGGGAGCGTGCTCGAGTCGAGCTTCGAGTAGCGGTCTTTTGGCCGCGTGACCGGCACGCCCGGGCGCGCCCACGATTCATCACCGCGCGCACTCGGCGGCGTTATGACGGTGGGGGAGTCTCCCGCGCGCGGGCCGGACGGCGGCGCGATCATAGCGCCGCCCTTCAGCGCGGCGGCGACGTCTCCCAATTGCTGCTGCGTGGCGCGCACCGCGGAGACCAGTTCGCGCAGATCGTTCTCGCGCTCGTCCAGTCGGCGGATGAGCTGACCGATCTGGTTCTCCTGAGACTCGATTTTGCCCGCCAGTTCATTCATGCGGGTCCAGCGCCGGTCTTCCTGCACCATGCTCAGGAACACCGAGACGCCCACGCCCAGCACCAGCGCGAGCAGCACGAAGTCTTTCAAGCCGAAGCGGTTGTTCATGATGCGGCGGCCTCTTCGCTCGGGCGGATCGCGGCGGCCGGGCAACGCCCGGCGGTCATGCCCGATCATGCTACTCACGATTCACGCGGCTTGGTGTCTCAACTCGGTTCCGCCGAGTCAGGCGAAATCGCTCGGGGCGTGATGATCCGCCGTGAATTCGCGCGGCTCGCACACGGCCCCGGGTGTGCGTGCTGGTGCCGTGAGGGGAAAAGCAGCAACACGAGATTGAGCAGCACGAGTTGCAATGCAAAGCCATCTCGCGGCACCCTCAAGCCCCAAGCCTCAAGCCCAAAGCCCCAAGCCTCACTTCCTCCGCTTCGGGTCCACCGCTTCGCGCAGACCCTCGCCCACGAAGTTCAGCGAGACGAGCGTGACCGCCAGCAGCAGGCATGGGAACACGATCAGCCACCAGCGCACGCGCACGGGGTTCAACTCGCTCAATCCCTCGGCGGCGAGGTTGCCCCAACTGGGCAGCGGCGGCTTCACGCCGATGCCCAGGAAGCTGAGGAACGATTCCTGCAGGATCGCCTGCGGCACCGTCAGCGTCGCGTAGACCATGATCGGGCCGATCAGGTTCGGCAGCAGGTGCCGGAAGAACTGCGCGCGGAAGGGAACGCCGATGGCGCGGGCGGCTTCCATGAAGGGCTGTTCGCGCAGACTCAGCACCTGCCCCCGGATCACGCGCGCCATGGTGAGCCAACTGACGCCGCCGATCGCGATGAGCAGGATGCCGATCTCCATCGCCGACCGCGCACCGGGGGAGATTTCGCCGAAGCGGTCGATGAGCGCATCGCCCGCGACGGCGAGCAGCACGACCAGCAGGATGTACGGCAAGCCGTAGAGAATGTCGACGACGCGCATCATGAACGCGTCGATTGCGCCGCCGACGAGCCCGGCGAGCGCGCCGTAGAGCGTGCCGATGATGACGCTGATCGCCGCCGCCGCCAGCCCGATGCCGATCGAGACGCCACCGCCGGCGAGGCAGCGCGTGAACAGGTCGCGCCCGAGCCGGTCGGTGCCCATCACGCCGCCGGTGGCCGCGCCGCGTGCTCGAAGCTCGGTCGCGCGGCGGGCTTCCGCCTCGCGCTTCGGTGCCCACGCCGGCGGCAAAAGCAGCCCGTCCAACTCGCCCGCGGCGTATCGCGCCGGCCCGCCCGCCCCCCTCTGTTCCGCCCGCCCCAACGTGAATGGCAATGACCCGAGGCACACGAGCACGAGCGCCAGAAGAATGACGGACCCCACCGCCGCCGGACGCGAACGCCACAACATCCCCCAAACCGAGGGTGGCGGGGCGGGCAGAGGATGCGGGTCAGCGGCGGAGGGCATCGGCTTCGCATCCTAATCGGGCCGCGAAGTTCGCCGCGGGGAAATGTTGCCTCACGGCCGCTGCACGATCGTGTACTCAGCGAAGAGGTCAACCTCGCCCGCTTCGTTCTTCGCCGCGTAGCCGAGCGCCTCGAACATCGCGCGGCCCGCGTCGTGGTCCGGCTCGTCGAATTTCAGCACCTTAAAACCGGCCTTCTCGAACAGCTCGCGCGCGAAGGGGCATTTCCCCTCCGCCCACGGGATGTACTTCCCTCCCGGTTTCGCGGGCGCGGGCGAGAGGTTGTAGGTCACCAGCAGCCCGCCCGGCGCAAGCGCGTCGAACGCCGCTCTTACGAACTCCTCGTCGCTGACGTTCAGGTTCAGCAGCATCCGCTTGTCCACTTCCTGCGACGGGTGAACGTAGCCCATCTTCAGAGTGTTCTTCGAGATGATGAGGTCGAACCGCCCGCCGATGGCGTCGCGTGCCGCCGCCTGCTCGGGCCAATTGCCGATCACGAGTGAAACGTGCCCGCTGGTGCTCGGGTCGAGCGCGGGCATCGCGCCCTGATCCTCCGGCCGCGCGTACAGCGCCGCGAGCATCGGGTCGACGTCCACGCCGACGACCTTCGCGCCGCTCGCCGCCATCATCCGCGCCTGCCCCAGGCTGCCGCAGCCGAAGTCCATCACCCGCGCGCCGGAGAGCGACAGCAGGGGCGGCTTCGCGCCAGAGGGCGCGATGAGGTCGAGCGCCCGCGCGTACGTCACGGGCGAGCCGTAGCGCGTGCTGTAGTAGAAGTCCGCGCTGAGCTGGCGTGTTTCGAAGCCCTGCTGCTCCGGCTCACTCAGCGACCGGTACTGCGCCTCGGTTGCCCACCGGCGCTCCGCCCGCTTGTTGTACAACGTGATCGGCTTCGTCTCGGGCAGCAGCTTCGCGCCATCGAGGAACTTCCGCGCCAGCTCCGAGCGCACCATCGGCTTCAGCTTCTCCGCCTCCGCCCGCACCTTCGCCGCCCCTGCGAGTTCCGGCTCGGCGGGCTTCGCATCGCCGCCGCTCGCGGGGGCCGGCGCTGGCGTACTCGGCGGCGGAGCGTTCTGCGCCGACACAAAGGCCGAAATCCCGACGATCGAAAACACCCCGGCGAGCGTGCCAAGCCATCCGCAGCGAAGAGTCATGCGCAACCTCCTGAGAAGAGTGGGGGAGTATCTGCCGCCGGGTGGTCATACCGCCAGCCGCTCTTCGCGCGGCGTGAAATCGCCGCCGACAACAACCGCAAGCGCGCACAATCCGGCCCGCCGCGTTCATCTGACCCGCCCGCCCAATCTCTTACAATCCAACCTTCTTCTCCGCGCTCTCCGCGTCTCCGCGGTGAAAATGTCTTCTCCGTGCTTCCCGTGTCTCCGTGGTGAAAGGTTCATCAATGTCCCAGATCAACACAATCGCAGTCCTCGGCGGCGGTCAGATGGGCGGCGGGATCGCCCACGTCGCCGCCGTCGCCGGCTTGAACGCCCGCGTCTTCGACTCGTTCCCCGGCGCGCTCGACAAGTGCAAAGCCACGCACCAGAAATTCATGTCCAAAGCCGTCGAGAAGGGCAAGATGCAGAAGGCGGATATGGACGCCGCCCTCGCGCGCATTAGCTACGTGGCTGACCTTGAAGGATTGAAGGGTGCCGACTGGGTCGTCGAAGCCGTCATCGAAGACGTGAAGGTGAAGAAAGACCTCTTCACCAAACTCGCGGCGATGTTCCCCGATACCAACACCGTCCTCGCCACCAACACCTCAAGCATCTCGATCACGGAGATCGCGACCGCCGCGGGGAGCAAGGAAAGCCAGTCGCGCGTCGTCGGCATGCACTTCTTCAACCCCGTGCCGATCATGCAGCTCGTCGAGGTGATCCCCGCGATCCAGACCAGCCCGGGAGTCACGGAGCGCACCATCGTGCTCGCGACGAAACTCGGCAAGACGCCGCTGAAAGCGAACGACCGCGCCGGCTTCGTCTCCAACCGCGTGCTGATGCCGATGATCAACGAGGCGTTCTATGCATGGATGGAGGGCGTCGCCGAGCCCGAAGCGATCGACGGCATCATGAAGCTCGGCTGCAATTTCCCGATGGGCCCCCTCCGCCTCGCGGATTTCATCGGGCTGGATACCTGCGCCCACATCATGAACGTCCTCGCCGAAGGATTGAACAACGACCGCTACAGGCCGTGCCCGCTGCTCAAGCAACTCGTGACGGCGGGGCGGATGGGGGATAAGAGCGGGCGTGGGGTGTTTGAGTATGGGCAGAAGTAGCGAGAAGTCGAAGGCCTCTTAGAGTTCTGGGGAGATCTGAATGCTCAAGAAGGCAGTTGTGGGCGTTGCACTCGTCCTTTGTTTGCTCGCGGCTCCAGTCGTCCTGCGCTTCTACTGGCCTCGGCTCCCAGTTGTTGACTATCACGCGAAACGACTTGCGCTCATCGAATCGGCTCAACTCGATCCGTCAGCCCCGGATGCGTACGCGCTGATTGAATCACTCCATGGACGAATCGCGCAAGCGGATCAGCACATGCGCGATCGGCTGCGCGAGTTTCTTGAAGCCGAAGGCGAGGCGTTTAGTCAGTACGAGCACGAGAGCATCTCAACGCTTGCTGAAGCCGCTCGCCGGTCCGACGACTCGAAAGTTCTTGAGTTCGCCGAGCGCGAATGGAACGACTTCGAGCGATCTGGGTTCTTTATTGAGTGCAATCAATTGCCCCGGCACCTCCGCATCGATTTCCTTGACCCGCCCGGGGCACTGCTTGAGCACCATGATCCTGTTGTCGGCAAGAGCCGCGGAATCTCCCGTTTTCTGCTCTTGCACCTCCGCGGCGCTTTCGCCAACGGCGATGCGGTCACCGCCGCCCGTTCGCTCGAACAGATTCTGATCCTCTCGAAGTTGATGGCGGTCGAGCCATCGCTGATTGGCGGGCTGGTGTCAGGCAGTATCGCCGCAGCCGGTGTCAAAGAGGTGCAGAATGCGTTGAACTCACGCACGTTTGATCGGAACCTCTGGCAAGCGCTTCACGACACTTTGAACCAGCATGCGTCAGCGCCGTCGTATGTCAGAGCTCTCGAAGGTGAGCGGCTTCAATTGCACGATGTGATCCAGTTGATTTACCGCAAGTCCGTCTTTGACATGACACTCGGTCAGGCGCGATGGGTACTGCAATCGACGCACGCCAACACCACCAGAGATGTCGATCTGTTCTTCGATCGCTTGATCGCTGCGGCGCAGTCTTCGCCGACCAGTGGCCGCCTAAACACCAGCGTGTTCGAAATGGAAGCGACCCAATTGGCTCGAAAACACCGGTCGCTCGGCGTACTGCTGCCCGCCATCTCCACGGCACATGCCGTCTTCATATCGGGCGAAACGCTCATTGGCGGAACCCGACTCGCGATCGCGATCGAGCTGCATCGGGCAGATCATGGCGGCGCGCTGCCACGCACTCTTAACGAACTTGTGCCGCGGTATTTCAACCGCCTCCCAACGGACTCACTCGCTTCCGATGGACGATTTGGCTATGTGCCCGCAACTTCCACATCGAGCGAACCGCCGACCGGCGCGATTCTATACTCGGTTGGATTTGATGCGATCGACAATGGCGGAATCGAACGCCCCGCTGAAGTTCGAGAACGGATTCTCTCGAAGGACACCCACGCGGGCAACGACTTTGTCTTCTGGCCACCCGATCGCATCCCACAGCCACTTCCGCGCGAGTCGGAAGATGACAGGGAGTGACCGACACTCTCTCATCTGTGCCGCTAGTCCCCGCCCCAACGGGGCGCCGGACTGTAGCCACGGGTGAAGCGTCGGTGGGCGACCCCGGTCGCCCGCCGACGCGGAACCCATGGAACGAGTCCGTCCTAATCTTTATCGCCCTAGAGGGGCGAAGGATTCAGCATGCCGGGCACGTACTCCCAACTCCTCCTTCACGTCGTCTTCTCCACCAAGGGCCGCGCGCCGTGGATCAGCGCTGAACTCGCAGAGCGCCTCTACCCGTACATCGGCGGCATCATCCGGGCGGAAAAGGGCGTGCTCTACGACATCGGCGGCGTCGAGGACCACGTCCATCTCTATCTGCGGTGGCGGCCAGATGGATCGGTGTCTGATCTGATGCGCACCGTGAAGGCGCGGTCGAGCAAGTGGATTCACGGCGAGTTCTCGTCCCTGCGAGAGTTTGCATGGCAGGAAGGCTTCAGCGTCTTCTCGGTCAGCAAATCGCAGGAAGAGGCCGTCAAGAAGTACATCGCGGGTCAAGCCGAGCATCACAAGAAGGAAGACTTCAAGTCCGAACTTCTTCGCACCCTCCGCGCTCACGGCATCGAGTTCGACGAGAAGTACGTGTTCGATTGGACCGCTAAGTGACTCCGTGCTCCCGCTGCCCCTTTGGGGCAGGATCGAGATATCCACTCTCTTCCACGGGTTGCGCTCCGGTCGCCTTGCGGCGACCTTCGCTCCACCCGTGGCTACAACCCGGCGCCCCGTTGGGGCGAAGAGTGTGGGCGGCCGATACCCCGCTGATCTGTGGCGAGTGCGAAGGTGAGCTAATCCTCACGAGCGAGCTCTTCGCGGGTGTTCAGCGAGAAACTCTGATCGAGGAATCTCGATCGAGAAACCGACCAACCGCGACCCCCTACTCCCTCACCTCCACCACCATCCCCCGCCCCTCTCCCGGCACGTGCGGCTTCGATTCGCGCAGCAGCAGCGACACGCCCTCCGGCAAGTGCGCCGCCACTTGCGACACCACATCGCCCGACAGCACGCGGCTCACCTTCAGTCGGCTCGTCTTGCCCATGATCAGCGTGTCGCAGCCGAACGTCACCGTGTAGTCCAGCAGTTCCTCCGCGATGTTCGGGCTGATGACGTAGATCGGCACGAAAGGCACGCCGTTCTGGTGCGCCAGCATCGCCGTCGTCCCCAGCGATTCGGCGGCTTCGGGGTCGTCCTCGATCCGCGGCGTCTGGCTCGGGTTGAACTCCATCACACGCAGCGTGCGCACGTGGATCGCGAACAGAATCGCGCCGCGCCGGCGCGCCAGGTCCACCGCGAACTCTGATTGGTACCTGCCGCGCGCCGCCAGCATGATGCGCGGCTTCGCGGGGTCGAGCTCGGGCGGCGTGCGGTTGATCTCCGCGAGCCAGCCCGTCACCGGCTCGGGCATCTTCTCTTCACCCGCGGTGCGGCGCGACATCACGACCCAGCGCAGCGCCAGCACCGCCGCCGTCACGCCGAACGCGAACGCCGTCGCGTGCGGCTTGCTGAAGATGATCGTCACCTCCACGCCCAGCAGCAGCAGCCCCATCACCGCCATGCCGGTCCGCTCGGTGCGCGTGATCTGCAGCTTGCGGTTCGCGGCGCACGACAGGAAATTCGTCATGATCGCGCCGACCACGCCCACGGCGTACAGATCCGCCAATCGGCTGATGTTCGATTCGATCAGCAGCACCGCGCTGGGCATGACAATCGCGATGATGAGCGGGATCCACGGCACGCCGCTGTAGTTCAGCTTCGCCAGCGGGCGCGGCAGCTCGTGATCCTGCGCCATCGCGAAGATCACCGACGCCGACGCCAGGATCGCCGTGTTCGTCGCCGACAGCAGCAGCAGACCGAAGACAAACGAGCAGATCGACGCGATGAAGGGCGTGGTGGCGCTCACCGCCAGCACGTGCATCGCCGTGTTGCGGTACGCCGTCACTTCTTGGGGGATTGAGTGCTGATCCACCCCCGCGTACGTCACCGCGTCGGGCGTCGTCATGTGCGCGAGCTCGGGCAGCCCGTTCAGCGCCAGCCCGAAGACCAGATTCAGGATCGCCACTTCCGCGAGTACCGGCCAGATGGTCCGCTTCGCCGTGCGTTCGACGGGCTGCTTCATCACACCCGTCATGTTCGCGACGGCCTCAACGCCCGAAAGCGCCAGCACCACATGCACGAAGTTCTCCCACCGCTGCAGCGGCGGGTCGCTGTCAAAGTGAAATGTGCGGATGCCCTCGGGGATGAACCGCAGCGCCGCGATCGCCAAAACGAGTGACACACCCATCGCCGCGACCGCGATGAGGCCCGCCACCATCCCCGCGCGCCGAGCGCCGAGCCAGTTCACGCCGCCGATCAGGACCATCGCCGCGATCGACGCGCTGACGATGATCCACCCGCCCGGCCCCTCGGGGCAGCCGAAGTAATGGAACGCCTCGATGGTCGAGAGCGCCGCGGTGATGACGTAGCCGCACAGCAGCATCGTCGCGCCGATGACGGAGAGGAGCGGGCTGAGCTGCCGCGCCGCCGCGTACACGCCCCCACCGTCCGGGAAGCAGCGGCAGACAACCGTGTACCCCCACGACACCGCCACCATCAGCAGCGACATCGCGACGAGATACACCAGCGACGCGTGCCCGGTGTAGAAGAACGCCAGCCCCAGCACATAGAGCCGGCTCGTCCCCCAATCGCCGAAGAGCAGCGGCCCGGCGTGATACCACGACAGGTCGCGCGGGCGTTTCTGTGAAACAAGGACAGACATCGATCCGCAGCATCCTTGCTCGCCGATGCCGAAGCGCGTCCCGAAACGCGCCTCGGCAGCCGGCCGACCCGCTCATGTTCCGCACAGCATACTGTTCGACACACGCACGCGCTCGCGCAGCGAAGGGCCCCGTCGGCGAGCGCCTCACCACCACAGCAGCACGCTGATCCCCGCCGCCATTTTCACCGCGAAGAGAATCGCCACCACGCGCATCAGCCGCGCGCCGCCCATCACGCCCACGATCCCGAGCTTGAACACCTGATTGCTCATCGACGCGATGACGATCGAACGCCACGCCGTCTCGGGCGACAGCCGCCCCTCCTGCGCGAGGCGCGACACCGACAGCGTGATCGCGTCCATGTCCGTCAGACCCGACACCGCCGCGACGACGTACAGCCCGCGCTGATCGAGGTACTGCCGCGCCGCCGTCACCGCCAGAAGCACCACCGCGTACAACAGCGCGAAGTACACCGCCGACTTCAGCTCCGCCGGGTTCCCCTGCTCGGGCATCTGCCCCGCGCTCTTGCGGCAGAAGACCCACGCCGCCAGTGCCACGCCCGCTGAAACGGCCCCCAGCGACAGAATCGGCGCGCCGATCGTCTCGATATGCGCGGGTGCCACCGCGGCGATCTCTGTGAGCACCCGCGCATAGACCACCGTCGACGCGACGACGATCACCACCGCCGCCGTCGTCAGCGCGCCGGGAACGTGCCGCGCCTCGCGCGCCCGCCGGGAGTAGCTCACCGTCGTCGCCGTACTCGACACGGCACCGCCCAGAAGGCCCGCCAGCAGCAGCCCCGCGCGCGCCCCAAGCCACTTGTACGCGAGATATCCGCCCAGCCCGATCCCCACCACCAGCACGACCATCAACCACAAATGCCGCGGGTTCAGCACGTCCCACGGCGGGCCGCCCCACGATTCATCCGGCAGCACCGGCAGGATCACCATCGACACCAGCGCGAACTGCATGATCGCGCGCACATCATTCTCGCCCAGACGATTCACGAACCCGTGCAGGATCGGTTTCGCGTGCAGCAGCACCGCCACCCCGCCGCCGACCACAACGCCCATCGCCCACGCGCCGTGCCACACGATCGCGCCCACGGCGAACATCACGATCATCGCGATCTCCGTCGTGATCCCCGGCTCGATCGCCCCGCCGCGCAGCTTGTACAGGTTCCCGATCACCGCGCACGCGACCACCCCCAGCATCGCCGCCCCGACAATCCACCCGCCGTGCTCCGCCGCCAGCGCCGCCGACAGCGCCCCCAGCACGGTGATCAGCGGGAACGTGCGGATCCCCGCGATGTGCCCGGAGTCACGCTCACGCTGCAACCCCACCAGCAGCCCCAGCGCAAGCGAAATGCCCAGCGAACCAAAGGCAGCGCTCAGGTCCATCCCACCAGTGTACGGCGAATCTTCTCGCAACCCATACAATTGCCCGGCGCACACCAGTACGAAGGAATCGCCGCGTGGGAAGCCTCAGCCGAACCCTCAACCGAATCTTCAAGCCCCTCGGCTACGCGGTCATCAAGCAGTCCGAACTGCTCGACTACGACCTCGAGCCCGAGTTCCTCGAGATCTACAACTTCTGCAAGCCCTACACCATGACGGGCGTGCAGAAGATGTACTGCCTCTGGCAGGCCGTCCGCTACGTCATCGACAACAAAATCCCGGGCGACTTCGTCGAGTGCGGCGTGTGGCGCGGCGGCTCGTCCATGCTCATGGCCCGCACGCTCCTCTCACTCAACATCACCGACCGCGTCGTCCACCTCTTCGACACCTTCGAGGGCATGAACGCCCCGACCGCCAAAGACATCCGCACCCGCGACAACGCCGACGCCGTCCAACTCTGGAACGAACGCCTGAAAGACGGCCGCGAGAAGTGGATCAAGGTCGATATCGATCACGTCAAATCCAACATGCGCCTCACCGGCTACCCCGAGAGCATGACCCGCTTCACCAAAGGCCCCGTCGAACAAACCCTCCCCGCGAACGCGCCCTCAGAAATCGCCATCCTCCGCCTCGACACCGACTGGTACGAGTCCACCCTCCACGAATTCCAGCACCTCTACCCCCGCCTCTCCCCCCGCGGCGTGCTCATCGTCGACGACTACGGCCACTGGAAAGGCGCCAAAGACGCCACCGACGAATACATCACCGAGCACAAGCTGCCACTGCTTCTCAACCGGATGGACAACACCGGACGGATCGCCGTCAAGGTGTGATCCCCCTTGATCCGTAAACGCGGATCAGGGTATTCTCCGCAGATCGCGGCCGAGCCGGCGCTCGCCGTTCGACCAACTCAGTGGGGGTTCTGATGATCTGCGTGACCACCGAAGTCATCCCCGGCAAGCGGGTCGTGAAGCTCTTGGGCATGGTCCAGGGCAACACGGTCCGGTCCAAACACGTCGGCCGCGACATCGCCGCCGGACTCAAGAACATCGTCGGTGGCGAGCTGAAGGGCTACACCGAACTGCTCACCGAGTCCCGCCGCCAGGCGATGGAACGCATGCTCGCCCAGGCGCAGCAGCTCGGCGCCAACGCCGTTCTGTGCATCCGATTCACCACCAGCGCGATCACGCAAGGCGCCTCCGAGCTCTACGCCTACGGCACGGCCGCCGTCGTCGAGGACGAAGCCTGAGCGGGGGGGCACCATGGAAAGTGACACGATCGATCTCATCTTCCAATTGATCGCGCTCGCGATCGGTCTTGCGCTGCTCATGCTCGGGCTCTTCGCCGGCAGGATCGCCGAGAAGCGTCACCTCGCCCGCCTCGCCGCGCGCGAGCGCGATCTCGCATCGATGCTCGCGATCGACACCCGGTCACTCCCCGCCGTCGCCGCGCCCGGCGCTTCCATCGTCGCCGCCGAGTGCGTCATCTCCTCCGACTACTTCAAATCGTTCGTCGCCAAGCTCCGCAAAATCATCGGCGGCGAGCTCGGCTCCTACCGCTCGCTCATGGATCGCGCCCGGCGCGAAGCGCTCGTCCGGCTTCTCGAACAGGCCCGCAGCGCCGGCTACAACGCCGTCACGTGCATCCGCCTCGAAGGCGCATCGATCGCCGGAAAGAACGGCGCCACGCAGAAGAAGGGCGTCATCATGGTCGCCGTCATCGCCTACGGCACCGCCTATCACACCGACGCGGGCGATCCAAAATGAACCCGCGCGGGCGGCCCGAAGACTCCGTCTTCAATGAGCCTCAGCACACCGGCTCGTTCAAGCGCGAAGTTCGGAACTCCGCCGCCCCGGGCGAAGATCTCGCCGACCCCGTCTCGACCGAGTCCCTCGAGCCCGGTCATTCCGTCTTCGATGAACCCTCCACGCCCCGGGACCAGCACGGGCCGGGCTACGCCGACTGGCTCGCACAACGCCGCGCCGCTGTCGGCCCGCTCATCTCCCTCGCTGTATGCGCGCTGCTTGCCGTAGTGTCAGGACTGCTGGCCGTCCTCGCCACCCTCATCGCGGGCGATCCGGCCTCCGGCGGCGTGCTGCTCCTCGTCCTCTTCGGGCCCATGATCGAAGAGGTCATGAAGCTCGCTGCGCCCTCATACATCGTCGAGGCACACCCCTATCTCTTCCGCGCGCGATGGCAGATCATCTTCGTCGCCGCCGGCTCCGGTCTCGGGTTCAGCGCCGTCGAAAATCTCCTCTACATCCACGTCTACATCAAAGACCCGTCGCCCGAGATCATCGCCTGGCGATGGTCCGTTTGCGTCGCGATGCATGTCGCGTGCAGCATCGTCGCGTCGCTCGGCCTCGCCCGCGCCTGGTCGCACGCCATGCGCCACCACCTCAAGCCCGACATCACCCGCGGCGTCAGCCTGCTCATCACCGCCATCGTCATCCACGGCACCTACAACGCCTTCGCCATCGCGCTCCAATTCACACTCGGCACGTTCTAGCGCGCCGCTCCGATACTCCTGTCTTGCAGACGTCTCGAATGTGTGGTCGCGGGCGCATTTGTAGAAGTATTCAAGAGCTTTCTCGGCGCTCTCGCTCTTTCAGTTCGTTGATGTCAATCAACTCGCCGCACTCCGGGCAGCGATCGACTTTCATCCCACGGAGGTTGTAGCTGCACGACGCGCACAACGCATCTCGCTCATCGAGATATTCCGTTGCGAGCGAGGCCGGATGCGCCCCGTGCGCGCGCAACAGGTCGTCACAAAGTTCGAAGAATCGCTCAGCTTCCGCGCGATCAGAAAACGCTCGGGCCGGCACAATGTGGGCAATGCCGGATCGAAGCACGATCCCCGTGAATGATTCGTCCCGGAGTACACGCTCCACGCCGCTCCACTTCGTGCGACCCTCGCCGTGCGGTCCGCTCGATGCCACGCCGGACGAATCCACGCTCAGCCGATATTCGCCGCGAATCCAATCGAGCTCACCCCGCGACGCGGCGCTCCTCGCTAACTCCGTGCTGGCTTGGTCATACCACTTCGGATTTGCAAGCCGCGCGAAGGACAAGAACAGCACCACGGCGAGCGTGACGAGAGGCACGCTTGCGCCGCTACTGCCCGACGACATGAGCTGCCAGGCTCCATACAGAGCCGCACAGACTAAGAGTCCCACGGTCAACAGCGCTTGTCGTTGCATCCGGATCGATCGGCGGCGGCCTGTCCGGTATTCCGGCAGTCCTTTCAATGCGATCGTCGAGAACGCCACGACATCCTCCGGCGTCAGCGTGTATGTCACCTCAATTTCGCGCAAATCGGTCAAGAGGGACCCCTTCCAAAAGCCAAGAATAACGATCGCGCTACACGCGGCACTCGCGCAATGCACGGGCACTGACTCTTCAATTCACCGACGCGAATGTCCTACAATGACCACGATTCCCCAGCCATTCAATCGCGGGACCCCACATGACCACCACCCCCAGCCACTCGCCGACTTCCATCAAACCCTCCGCCACCCCGAAGGTCGACCCCCACGCCGTCACCATCAGCGGCCTGGTCCTCGACCCCCAATATGCTCCCGCGGACGCGCCGGAATCTCTCAAGAACATCGACCGCGATCTCGGCAAAAACGGCGAAGCCGGTCAGTTCCCCTACACCCGCGGCCTCTTCCCGCAGGGCTACCGAACCCGCCTCTGGACCATGCGCCAGTTCGCCGGCTTCGGCTCCGCCGACGACACCAACAACCGCTTCAAGTACCTCCTCGAACAAGCGAAGTCTTCGACCAAAGCCAACACCGGCCTCTCGACCGCCTTCGATCTGCCCACCCTCATGGGCCGCGACTCCGACGACCAACTCTCCGTCGGCGAGGTCGGCCGCTGCGGCGTGGCGATCGACACCATCGAAGACATCCACCGCCTCTACGCCGATATCCCCGTGGGCCAAGTCACCGTCAGCCAGACCATCAACGGCCCCGCCGCCGTCATCTGGGCCATGTACCTCGCCCACGCGCTCCAGCGCAACATCCCCTGGGACACCCTCGGCGGCACACTCCAAAACGACATCCTCAAAGAGTTCCACTCCCAGAACGAATTCATCTACCCGCCCGAGCCCAGCGTGAAGCTCGTCGTCGACACCATCGAGTTCCAGTCCCGCTTCTGCCCGAAGTGGAACAGCGTCTCGATCTCCGGCTACCACATCCGCGAAGCGGGCAGCACCGCCGTGCAGGAGCTCGCCTTCACGCTCCGCGACGGCATGGAATACGTCGAAGCCTGCCTCGACCGTGGCATGGACATCGAGTCCTTCGCCCCGCGCCTCAGCTTCTTCTTCAACAGCCACAACGAATTCTTCGAGGAAATCTGCAAGCTACGCGCCGCCCGCCGCATCTGGGCCCGCGTGATGCGCGATCGCTACGGCGCGAAGAACGAACGCTCCTGGTTCATGAAGACGCACGTGCAGACCGCCGGCTGCTCGCTCACCGAGCAGCAGCCCTACAACAACATCGTCCGCGTGGCGTACCAAGCGATGGCCGCCGTCCTCGGCGGGTGCCAGTCACTCCACACCGACTCCATGGACGAAACCCTCGGCCTGCCCACCGAAGAAGCCGTGACGATCGCGCTCCGCACCCAGCAGATCCTCGCCCACGAAACCGGCGTCACGCGCGTCACCGACCCCCTCGGCGGCAGCTGGTTCATCGAAGACCTCACCGACCGAATGGAGCAAGGCGCCGCCGATCTCCTCGCCGAGATCGACTCGATGGGCGAGTATGCGGGCTCGGCCCCAAGCCCCAAGCCCCAAGCCCCAAGCCTCCACGCGGCGTACGAGCCGCGTGTCGGCTTCGGCCGCTCCGTCATCAACGGCATCAACAAGGGCTATTTCCGCCGCTCCATCGCCGAAGCCAGCTACCGCTTCAGCGAGGAATGCGAAGCCGGCGACCGCATCATCGTCGGCGTCAACGAGTACATGGACCCGAGCGAAGAGCGCAACGTCGACATCCTCGAAATCTCGCACAAGGTCGAGACGGACCAGTGCGACCGCCTCGCCAATTTCAAGAAACGTCGCGACGGCGGCACCTCCGGCCGCGAAGGCAACGGCGCGGTCGCCAAAGCCCTCGACAACATCCGCGCGGCATGCCAGGGCAAGCCGGTCAAACTCTTACACCCTCTCCCCTTGGGAGAGGGCGGGGGAGAGGGACACCAGAACAGCGGCCTCCACGCAACCAACGTCATGCCCGCCCTCATCGACGCCGCCCTCGCCAACTGCACCCTCGGCGAGATGGTCCAAGCCATGGCGGATGTCTACGGCCGCTACACCGGCGGGCCGGAGTGGTGAGGTGACGGCCATCCACGATCGCAATTTACGCCGAGGAATCCGATAAATGCCGCGAACTGCGCCGTTGACTTCGGATGAGGTCGCGACTTTCTTTCGTGCTCATCTTCCTTACAGGCTGAGCATGTTGACTGCTCGTGTCTATCACCAACCTCCTGCGCCTCGCTTGACACCTGATTTACACGCCTGTGCCTACGAGGCCGGTCAGATTGCAGGCAGGATGTTCATGCAGTTCTTGGGCTTGGCGATTGACTTGACACGGCGGCCACCCACGCTCATCGAAAGTCGCTCATACTTCGGCGATGGTCGATTCGTCGTGGACGAAGTCAAGGTCGTTGACCTTGGTGGGCAGTTCGTCGACCTCAGCCGCACAATCCTGAATGCTCAACAGCTTCAGCTACTAGCGAATTTTTTCAATGCTGGCAGTAAGGCCACGGCGCATCTGACATCCGATGGATCACACGATTTCGACCACAATGACTTCCACCCGGCTGTGGACCTAGTCGTGGATCTGCTTAGAACGCATCTATATGCCCCGACCAATCAACCAATGAACCGATTTGGGCTTCCCCCGTTGTGAGTGGCGAGTGGGCAGGTGGCACCCAACGCCGTGAACTACGTGGCGTGGCAGGTGGCACCGATCAATTGCATTCCCCGTGCCGTGCCACCGACCGCGGCTCTGAGCGGTCGGTGTCTTCCGCCCCGTAGCGAAGCACCGACCATCCAAAGCGATGGTTGAGGGCACGTCTCCATCACCACATCCCTATCAACTCACCGCCTCGCCCTTCAACATCCTCGCCACCGCCTCCCGCTCATACCCCGCCGCGCACCGCACCCGCACGAGCCGCACCCCCGCCGCGCGGAACGCGGCCTCGACAAACTCATCGCGCGTCACCCGTTTCGCAGCGTCGTGCGACCTGTCGTCCAGCTCCACGGCGATCCGCGCCCGCCACTCCCGGTCCAGCAGCACGAAATCGATCGTCTTACGATCGATCTGGTTGTGCCATTTCGCCCTCTCCGATGCAGGCACGCCCCCGCGCACCTTGATGAGCTTCGACACCGGCACCTGCACCGCGATCCGCGCCTCACCGCCGCTGACCTCTCGTGCTGCCGCTTCCAGCACCGGCAGGAACGCGCGCTCCCCTTCGCTCAACAGCGGCCCGCTTTCTTCATAGGGAAACTCCGCCGCCCGCGGCACATCGTCCGCGGCCGAGCCCGCGCCTTTCTTCCGTTGCTCAAGCACGCGAGTCAAAACGTACAAGCCGCCGATCAGAAGCACGAACAAGCCGAGCAGCGAAAGCAACTTCATCGCGTCGATCCCTCCCGAGTTTCGCACGGCGCTGAGACGTCCCTCAACGCACGCGCGCACAAGCCTACCGCCGAATGGGCGGCATCCTCCAACCTGCGCTCGACCAAGCCGTCAGGCCCGCCTCGCGCGCAAGTCCCCGTTTGTGCGCGCGCCGCTGACATGTCCTGCCCCCATCCCGAAAGATTCTCAAAGCCCGACGCAGATTCCCGAGATCCCCCGCAGAATCGCCCATCCGCGCCTGTCCCACCACCGCCCCGCCGACCCGCAAGTCCTCGTTTGTGCGCGCGCCGGTGACGCTAGCCCCGTTCTACGGAGGGACCGCACATCGGGTCCCGCCACTCCCGCGGCTCGGCTGCAGACGACCCCGCGCGAGTCAGAGCATGTGCTCGATCGCCCGGCGAACCGGTTCAGGGTCACACCCTTCCGCTCGCTGCCGATCACCAGTGTCGACGCCGGGCGAAAGCCCGGCCCAAGTTCGATTCGCCCGCCGGCGGGTTTTCTCAGTCAGTTCACGCAGACCAATCCGACACAACACACGCAGCACAACAATCCGACCCCAAGCCCCAAACCCCAAGCCCCAAGCCCTCCCACTCACGGCAGCCGAAAGAACCCGCCGCCGGAGTCCTTGATTTTCCCTTGCTTCGCCAGCTCCAGCCACACGCTCATCGGGAACTCCCGCGGCGGCACGATCCCCGTCAGCGGCGGCGGCTTCCCCGTCATCGGGCGCATCCCGCCCAGCTTCGATTCATGATCCAGCTTCGTCAGCTTGAACCGCTTCTTGAACGCCGTCAGCGCCCGCTTCAATTGTTCCTCGGCATCATCAGGTCCAGCACTCGCAGCGCCGGCGGCGGGGTCAGTCATGGCGGAATCTCCAGTGGAGCCACAAGCGTAGCGAACACCAAGCCCGGCTTCGATCTTCAAGCATCAAGCTCTCAGCGTTCTGCGACCAGCGATCAGCCAACCAACGGAGCGCGAATCAAGCAAACTCCAGCGCAAGCTGCAAGACGCTCTCAAGCGCACCGCGCACCGCGCATCGCGCGCGCCGACACCCTTCCGGCCCCAAGCCCCAAGCCTCAAGCCCTACCTCTCCGGCAACTCGCACCGCATCACCACCGACGAATGCATTGGCGGGTACTTCACGACGAGTCGCAGGGCGCGGAAGTCGCGCGCGTCCCACAAGGCGCGCTCGAACACGCGCGACACCAGCTCGCCGTAGCGCGGGATCAGCGGCGACGACATCACCGGCGGCCGACCGACCAGTTCCAACGGGCGATCGTCGAACGGGATCGATTGATGGCTCAGACCCGGCTCGTGCATGTCGCTGTGCCCGATCACCAGCACCCTGGGCGACATCATGAACTGGAGATCGCGGTGCACGATCAGGTCGAACTGCATGAACTCCGCGGGCATCGTGACCTGCGAGAAGAGGTCGGCGAACGAGTCACTCTCGGTGCGGTAGCGCGGCGCGCCGAGGCGCTGGATCACGCCGAAGAAACAGGTGAACGCGCCGGTGTTACCGACCGGCCCTTCGCCCAGCTCATACACCCAGCCGCGCTTGCCCTTCACCGCTTCGATCGGCGGCATGTGGTTCGTGCAGAAATCGCCGATCAGCTTCGGCCCCGCGCTGGTCGCGAAGCGCGGGTCGATCGCTTCCTCGTTCGGCCCGAGCGCGATGGGAGTGCCGTCATCGAGATACATGCGCGGCCGCAGAATGGGCCAGCGGATCCCGGGGCGCAGGCGCCGGAAATCCACCACGCCGCCGACCATCGCCATGTCAATAAGGTTCGGGTCGCTCGCGCACGGCGCCACGAACACGGTGGTCGATCGCACGCGCGCCTGCACGCCCCACACGCCGCTGTTCCCGCGGAACGCGAGCTTGCGGCTCTGCTCCATGCGGTCGGGCGTCCCCGCGCCGGCCATGCTGTCGAGGATCAGTTCGAGCGTCGAACGGTCGCCCGCGTGCAGCCCGATGGTCGACTCGAAGCTCTCGAGCGCACGCTCAAAGTTGCCGACAAGCTCCTCGCCCGCGCCGGCGTTCCGCATCGCGGTCGCCAGAATCATCATGCCCTCCGACCCGGGGAGGTGCTGCATCGCCGTGTACAGGTCCGGCTCCGTGAGCACCTTCATCACTTTCCAGGTGAGATTGCGGTTGATCCGCGCGGAACGCGAAACGCCGCCGGAGTCCGTCGGAGAGAGCCCCGCCGCCGTCATCATCTCGCGAATGGAAGCGCGCAGCTCCTGGAACCCGCGCGCCAAATCATCTTCAAACGCCGTGATGCGGACCACGCTCATCAACCTCCCAGGCGAACGCCGTTGACGCCCGAGTGTAGCGAATACCGCGGTCCGACTGTCCCGAACAGGGCGCGATCAGAAGCCAGAAAACCCCTCGATCTACGCCACCTGCGTCTGCGGCACAGTCCGCCGTGCACCCTCGATCATCGCCGACGCCACCGCGTTCAGCGCCGCCGCCCAGTCCTGCTGTAGCTGCGCGTTCCACACCGGGCCGGCGATCTCCGCCAAGGCGCCCAGCATCGTGTCGCGCACGATCGGGTAGTACGACTCCTTCACACCGTAGCCCGCGTGCCGCGCGCCCATGTCCATCAACGCGGGGCGAAGTGTTTCGAACTTGTCCGCGTTCTTTACCACCAGCGCAACCGCCGAAAGGAGGTGCTCTCTCTGCTTCGACATGTCGGGCGGGAACATCGCCCGCACCTGCGGGTAGTTCGCGAAGAGCTTGTCGTAGAACAGTTCAACCAATGCATGAGCGCGCGGCGAGACAGCGTCGAAGCTGATCCGGATCCGTTCCACCTGTGCGGCGTCCATGCAGTGCCTTTCTAGAGCGGCTCAACAAAGTCAACGCAACAATCGGCCCGCGCGCGGCTCAACAAGAGCGGGAATTGCAGCGAGACGGCGAGGATTCATGCCGACGAACGAGCCCGGGTCACGTCGCAGGACACCCTGGCAGCCGTGCCGCGTCCGAAAATGACGCGGCGGAACGGCGCGATCCACGCCACGCCCGACGAAAAGCCCCTGCCCGAGCCCCCGGGCTGCGGCGGCTTGAATGAGAGGCTCCGAGGGTCAAGCTCGCCCCGACGGATCGTTCGGAAGGGCGGCGACGAGTTTGCTCACTCGTCCTTGGACTTCTTCTTGATGTCCGCCGCGTGCGCGCGGGCGTAGGACTGGATGTCCTTGAACTTCCCGCCCGCGTCGCGCTTGGCGTATAGCTTCTTGCCCTTGCTGCTGTACAGCACGGTGCGGCGGGCCTTCTTCGCCGTCTTCTTGGCGGCTTTCTTGCGTGTGACTTTCTTCTTCTTCGTCGACGCTTTCTTTGTCTTCTTCGCCATGGCGGAGCCCCATGTTGATCGCCGGTCCGCGGCACGATCGCGCGATCGTCCGCCGCCGATCGCAACGTACTCCCGGTGCGCGCATGTGGCAAGAGAAAAATCGAACGAATCGTTCGCCTCACGGCTTCGAGCGCAGCGCCGCCGCGTGCCATGGGCAGTCGATCAGATGGTCGTTCACCATGCCCACCGCCTGCATCATCGCGTAGCAGATCGTCGAACCCACGAACGTGAAGCCGAGCTTCTTCAGCGCCTTGCTCATCGCGTCCGACTCGGCGGTCTGCGCGGGGACTTGTTTGATCGAAGACCAGCGGTTTACGATCGGCGATCCGCCGACGAACGACCAGAGGAAGGGCGCGAACGCCCCCTCACGATCGCGCACCGCAAGAAACGCCCGCGCGTTCTTCACCGCGCCCTCGACCTTCAGCCGGTTCCGCACGATCCCCGGATCGGCGAGCAGTTTCTCGATCTTCCGCTTGTCGAACCGCGCCACCCGCTCGGCGTCAAACTGATCGAACACGGCGCGGTAGTGCTCGCGCTTCTTCAGGATCGTGTCCCACGACAGCCCGGCCTGAGCGCCCTCCAGAATCAGGAACTCGAACAGCGTGCGGTCATCGCGCACCGGCACGCCCCACTCCTCGTCGTGGTAGCGCTCGGCCAGTTCGTTCTTCGCCCATGGACATCGCGGCATGGCGGCGAAAGCGTAGCGAACCCGCACGCCGCGCGCATCCTCGCGGTCCGATGGAGCCCTCGGCGCAAGCCGAGGGACGCTCGCCGCGCGGATCGCACCCACCGCTACACTCCCAGCATGAATCTCACGCGAACGATCGGTGTGTTCTGTGCGATCACTCTCGCCGCGCTCGCGACGGCGCAGCCGACTGCGCCGGACCCGATCCGCGACTCCATCGCCGCCTGCTTTGCGCCGGCGCGGATCGACGCGCAGCTCGCGTGGGAAACAAAGCTCAACGCGGCCGCATCACCCGAGAAACTCCGCGCGTGGCACGACGCGCTCGCGTCCGAACCGCACATCTCCGGCACCGAGGGTGACTACAAAGTCATCGACACGATCGCCGGCGGCTTCCGCGAGATGGGGCTTGAGGTCGAGGTGCAGTGGATCTGGCCGTATCTCAGCTGGCCCGAGGAAGCGCGGCTCGAACTCGTCGCGCCGATCGCCAAGCCGCTGACCACCATCGAGCCGGCGCTCGCGGGCGATCCCTTCTCGCAGAGCTCGCGCCTGCTGCACATGGGCTGGAACGCGTATTCCGGCTCGGGGGATATCACCGCGCCGGTCGTCTACGCGAACTTCGGCACGAAGGAGGATTTCGAGAAGCTCAAGTCGCTCGGTA
Source organism: uncultured Phycisphaeraceae bacterium (assembly GCA_964391865.1). Taxonomy (GTDB): domain Bacteria; phylum Planctomycetota; class Phycisphaerae; order Phycisphaerales; family UBA1924; genus DASZQL01. Next base: position 914,863 of record CAYMNQ010000001.1, on the reverse strand, counting down.
TCGACTGCGCCGGCAAGATCGTCATCGCGCGCTACGGCGGGAACTACCGCGGCTTCAAGGCGAAGTTCGCGGAAGAAGCCGGCGCGATCGGACTGGTCATCTACACCGATCCCGGTGACAGCGGATACGCGAAGGGGCTCATGTACCCCGAGGGCGGATGGTCCACGGCGCAGCAGATCCAGCGCGGCTCGCTGCTCACGCTCGACGACAAACGCACCGGCGACCCGCTCACGCCGGGATATCCCGCGACGGAGCAAGCGGAACGCCTCAATCCCGAATCGCTCGCGTTCCCGAAAATCCCCGTGCAGCCGGTCGGCTGGGACGCGGCCCAGGAAATCCTGCAGCGCATGAAAGGCGCTCCGGTGCCGGAAGGTTGGCAGGGCGGGCTGCCGTTCACGTACCGATTGACCGGCGATACAGGCGGCGCAAGCGACGGCCCGCGCGTGCGATTGATGGTCAAGCAGAAGCGCGAGATCACGAGAACGGCGAACGTCGTCGGCACTCTGCGCGGTGCGAAGTTCCCCGATGAGAAGATCATCATCGGCTGCCACCACGACGCGTGGGGCTTCGGCGCGGCGGACCCGACGTGCGGCACGATCCTCGTCATGGAAGCCGCTCGCTGCTTCGCGGAGCTGGCGAAGCAGGGCGCGCGCCCCGATCGCTCGATCGTCTTCGCTGCGTGGGGCGCGGAGGAGCACGGCATCATCGGCTCGACGGAATGGGTCGAGGCGCACCGCGCGGACCTCGAAGCGAACGCGATCAGCTACATGAATCTCGACATGGCGACGATGGGCCCGAAGTTCGGCGCGTCCGCCGCGCCCGTGCTCCGCCGGCTCATTGTTAATGCGGCACGCTCGGTGCCGCAGAGCGGCGACCCGACCAAAACGGTGTACGACGACTGGCTCTCGCGCGCGGGCAAGGACGCGACGGAGCCGAAGGTGGGCGAACTCGGCGGTGGGAGCGACCATGTGCCCTTCTATTCATGGCTCGGCGTCCCGTCGATGTCCGTCGGCAGCGGCGGCGCGCGCGGCACCAGCTACCACTCCATCTACGACAACCTGCAGTGGTACCGCATGGTCGTGACGGACGATTACCAGCCGGCGGTCATGCTCACGCGCGTGATCAACATCGTCACGGCGCGACAGGCGAATGCGGATGTGCTGCCGCTTGACGTCGGCGGCATGGTTCGCGCCATGGCGGCGCACGCGAAGTCCTTGCCGGTGAGCAAGACCGAATGGCCCGAACTCTCGCGCGCACGCGACTCATTTCTGGAGTCGATGCAGCGTGCCGAGCAAACATGGGTCGAGATCGGATCGCTTCAACGCGAGGCGATGACATCGGGGCAAGCGTCGCGCGAGGTCCGTCTCAGGGTCATCAACAAGGGGCTGATCGACACCGCACGCCTCGCCGCCACCGCTGAAGGAGTGACATGGCATCGCAACTGGTGGGCGGTGCCCGATCCGGATTCCGGCTATTCCGTCGTTGTCTGGCCGGCGCTGCAGGAAGCGATCGATCGTCGCGCGGACCGGGCCGCGGCGAACGAACTCGCGGCCCGCAGGGTCTTTGAGCTCATCCTGAACACATTGAAGAACTACACGCCGAGATAAGCCGCACGACTCAAACGTGAGCTAATCCACCTTCGAATCATCATTCCCCAGCATCTCCCCGATCATTTTCTCGAAGATGACGAGGTTCGTCAGCCGGTCCGGGTCCCAGCGGATGCCCACGATGTCGTACCCGTCGGCGATGCCGAAGTGCAGGAACGGGCGGATCTGGTTGTCGCACTCGAAGCGGAGCGACTTGTACCCATCGGTGCGGGCCCAGTCCTCGGCGGTGTGCATCAGCTGCGTCGCGATTCCCGAGCGGCGCATCTCCGGCACCACGCCCACCATCCACGTGAAGTGGACGCTTGGCTTCAGTTCCATCCCGGCGTAGAACCCGACGGCGTCGTTGCCGGCACGGGCGACGAGGATCAGGATGTTGTGCCTGCCGCGCATGCGCCGGCGGATCCAGTCCTCGTTGCGCTGCGGGCGGAAGAGCGCGTTGTACAGATGCGTCACCAGCGCCAGGTCCTTCGGGTCGATCCGGTCGATGGTGATATTCGCCATGGATCCTCGCGGTGCGCTGGGCGCGATGCGCCAATCCCGTCCGGCGCGTGGCGTACAGCGCAACGCGCAATCCGTAGCTTATTCCTTCGCGCGGCTCATGTACGAACCGTCCTCAGTTGACACCTTGATCAGTTCGCCCTGCGCGATGAACGAGGGGACGCGGGTCTTCAGGCCGGTCTCGAGCGTCGCTTCCTTGAGCTGGTTGGTCGCCGTCGCGCCCTTGATGCCGGGCTGCGTCTCGGTGACGGTGAGTTCCACCGCCGAGGGGAGTTCGATCTGGATCGGCTTGCCCTCGTACACCAGCACGATCGCGCTGGAGTTCGGGCGGAGGTACTTCATCGCCTCGGCGCAGACGTCGGCGCCGATGGTGTACTGCTCGAATGATGCGGAATCCATGAAGACAAAGTCGTCGCCGTCCTGGTAGAGGTACTCCATCGTCGCGCGGTCGAGGCTGACGACATCGATGTCGTCGCCCGAGCCGAGGCGCTTCTCGATGTACGAGCCGCTCGACACATCGCGCAGCTTGAGCTGGATGAACGCGCGCAGGTTGCCCGGCGTGCGGTGCTCGAACTTGGTGATGACAAAGAGTTTGCCGTCCATGCGGCACGCCAAACCGGGACGAAGATCGGTCGCTTTCACAGCATCAGCCTCGCAGAACAGGGTTCGATAGAAGGATTCTGATCGGGGATCGACCGAATCGGATTCCGATTCTATCGGTTTTCCGGATGTTTTCCACTCGGGAGGGAGTTGGGCTTAAGGCCTGGGGCTTGGGGCTTGGGGTGTTCGAGGATGGCGACGCTTATGGCAGATGATGAGCCCCAGTAACAACTCATGCCCGAAACCCGAAACCCGGCACCCGAATCTCGACCCCAAGCCCCAAGCCCGTCCCCGCCGCTACCATGCTCGCACCGCAATCGAAGGAGCCCGTCATGCACGTTTCCCGCCGAGAGTTCCTTGCGTTTTCCGCCGCCGCTGCCGCTTCGGCGACGCTCCCCGGCTTCGCTCGCCTGGCGCTGGCCCGACCTGACACCTCGAAGTGGTTCTTCAAATGGGACGAAGTCGCCGCGGGCGTCTTCGCGACCACGCCTGCCGGCGGGCAACAGGTGCTGGGCGGGAACGTGATGGTCTTCCACGGCAACGAGGGCGCGGTGCTCGTCGATACGAAGTTCGCCGCGATCGCCAAGACGCTGCGCCGCGAGGCGGAGTCATTCGGCAAGCCTCTGCGCTACGTCGTCAACACGCACCACCACGCGGATCACTCGGGCGGCAACTGGGCGTTCACGAGCGAGAAGATGATCAAGGTCGTGGCGCACGACAACGCGAAGAAGCGGATCACCGACCAGATCGCGCGGTACCGCGACGGCATCGACGGGACGGCGGCGAACGTCGGCAAGCTCGACTCCGATCAGAAAGACGCTGTGCTCGCCGACGCTGAAGAAGCGAAGAAGGCGTCGGCGACGTTCACGGCGGGCAGCTTCGAGCCGCGCTTGACGGTGCAGTCGTGGAACCTGAATTTCCCCGGCGCACCCTTCGAGGCGCGCCACAGCGGGCCGGGGCACACCGACAACGACCTCTGGATCTGGCTGCCGCAGTCGAATGTGTTGCACACGGGCGACCTGTGCTTCAACGGGCTGCACCCCTTCATCGACGGCAAGGCGGGCGCGACGACTCGCGGCTGGCAGCGGGCGCTCAGCGAGATGCAAACGCTGTGCAACGAGAAGACGATCGTCGTCCCCGGTCACGGCCCGATCACCGACGGCGCGGCGCTGAAAGCGCAGGGCGACTACTTCACCAAGCTCCGCGACCACGTCGCCACTCTGCGCAAAGACGGCAAGTCGCGCGAGGAAGTGGTCAAGTCCAAGCCGAGCGATGTGTCCGGCTTCGACACGCTGGGCTTCGAGCAGATGTTCGAGAACGCCCTCGGCGTGGTGTTCGACGAACTGGCGAAGGAATAAGAATCTCGGACGACCGCAGAGACGCAGAGCAAGCACCGAGAAGAAGAAGCATTTGCGCCCGTCAAAGAGCGTGTTCTTCTCTGCGCGAACTCAGTGTCTCGGTGCCTCGGTGGCTCAAGCCCGATCAGACACAGCCGGGGCGGCGATCTTCAGTTCCACCTTCGACTCTTTCGGCGCTTCCGTGTGCAGCTTCTTTGCCCGGTGCTTCGACCAATCCGTGACCGCGAGGTCGGGCGACTCCGGGCCGACGTGCGTCTTCAGGATGTCGTACACGTTGTCGCGCTGCGCGGGGACGAACCCGGCGCCGCGGATCAATCGGCACAGCACCGGCTCGTTCAGGCAGTACGTCGTGCCCGCGCTCGAGACGACGTTCTCCTCCATCATCACGCTGCCCATGTCGTTCGCGCCGTAGCTCAGCGCCACCTGCCCGATGTGCGGGCCCATCGTCACCCAGCTCGCGCCGATCGAATAGATGTTGTCGAGGAACAAGCGCGACAGCGCCTGCGTGCGCAGATAGTCCGTCGAGCCGCTCATCCGCAACCGACGGCCGAACTCCGGGTGCGCCTTCGCATCACCATCGCCTGCGAGATTCGCGACCGCATCACCCGGGAATTCCTGTTCGAGTTCCTCCGGCCGCTGCCCCCATTCCTTGAGCCGGCCCAGCGGCGTGTTCTCGCGCTGGAAGGGCCAGGAGATGAACGCCTTGTAGTGCCCGAAGAGGGCGGCAGAAGCCATCGAGCCATCAAGGCATCCAGGCATCGAGTGAGAGCCGGCCGCCCGAGAATTCTTGTCTTCACTCGATGGCTTGATGCCTTGATGCCTTGATGCCTCTTGCAGCGCGCGATCCTGCCACTCGCGCACGAGCTTCATGTGATGCACGCGGTCGGCGGCGCCCTCGATGTGCCCGAACATCATCGTCGCGCTGGTGAACATGCCCAGCGAGTGCGCCACGTACATCGTCGTCAGCCACGCCTCGGCGTCGCACTTGCCCAGCCCGATCTTGCGGCGCACGGGGTTGGAGAAGATTTCTCCGCCGCCGCCGGGGAGTGAGTCAAGCCCGGCGTCGCGCAGGCGCACCATCACCCAGCGGATCTTCTCTTCGAGTGTCGAGCCGGGCGGGTCAAAGAAGTGAACGAACTCGATGAACTCGGGGGGCGAGAAGGCGTGGATGTGTACGTGCGGGAACTTCTCCTTGATGCCGCGCAGCAGCGACGTGTACCACTCCAGCGGGAGCGCGGGGTTCATGCCGCCCTGCATGAGAATCTGCGTCCCGCCGATCGCCACCAACTCGGCGATCTTCTCGTGGATCTGCTCGGGCTCGAGGGTGTACGCGTCATGCTCGTCGCCGTCGCGCCGGAACGCGCAGAAGGTGCACTTCGCGTTGCAGATGTTGGTGTAGTTGATGTTGCGGTCGATGATGTATGTGCGGAACGTGTCGCCGTGGATGCTGCGGCAGCGCGCATCCGCCCAGCGCCCGAGCATCGTCAGCGGGGCGCGCCGGTGGAGTTCGAGACCCTGCTCGGGCGTGAGCCGGATCTCGCCCGCTGCCACCGCGGCCAGAAACCCGTGGTCCACCGGGTCGAACTCGGGGCGGAGAGTCGCTCGTCCCCACGGGGGGACGCCGGCGCGGGCATCGGGCGTTGGGTCAGCGGGCTGGCTCACGTGGACGGTTCCAAATCAGGAATGCAGGGCCGGATGATAAACCGAGCGTCGGGCACCGGCCGCCGACGCAGGAGGTAGCGGGCAGCGGCCGAATTTTCAATCAATCCTGAAAACAGTATAGCCGCCCGATCGGGCTTCAGCATGGCCCCTGCCCCGCCGATAGATGGACCGGAAACCGGCCCTTGGAAGGCCTGGGAGACGGGCGGCGTGAGTTACCCAACCCAACCGCATATGTCGGCGGCGTTGCGCCACCTGCGCTTCGGCGTGACCTGCGCCGCGGGCGTGCTCGCGCTGGCGCTGCTGGCGCAGGTGATCCTGTGGTGCTTCGTCCATTACACCGACGTTCGGCAGACGCGCCTTGGGCCGCCCGAGAACCTGGCGCGCGAAGCGATTGTCGTGAAATCCGAGAGCGCGAAGAAACCCGCCGATGACAGCGCGAAATCGGCGAAGAGCGCGAAGGCCGCCCCGGAGCCGGTCGCGCGAACGAGCGAAGACGCCGCCGACGTAAACGGTGTTCCGGGGACCAACGACGTGCTGATGCGCGCCGCCGGCGGCGTGATCCAGACCGCGGGGATTATCTCGGCGCTGCTGCTGGTGCTGTTGGTGTTTCAGTGTGTCGCGGTCGCGGGCGGCGGGAACATCCCGGGCGTGGAGATGATGGTGACGGCGGCGACGTGGGCGATCGTCGTGGCGCTGCTCGCGGTCCCCCTGAACGGCTTGATCCCTTCGATGACCTTCCCCGGCGTGCTGGCGCCGTATAGCGCGATCGCGGAAGTGACCGACTCATTCCGCGCCGGCGGCGACGCGGCACCGGGCGCGTTCACGTATTACTCGCGGTTCATCGGGCTGCCGATGCTGATGATGCTGGGTCTGGTGACGCTGGTGCTGCGCTTCCGGGCGGGGCTGGAGGCAGGGATCATCGCGACGAGCGTGAGCCAGCTTGATGAGAAGCTCGAGCGCGAAATCCGGGCGATGAAGCTGGGGCAGATCTCGGCACCGCGGGCGGTGGGGGCGCTGAACCAGGCGATCGGCATGCAGCCGCTGCACGACGCGGCGACGGGCATGCCGGTGATGCAGCACCCGCAGGTCATGGCGATGATGCCGACGATGCCGCCGAGTGTCCCGCCGGGATATATGCCGCAGGCGGTGCAGCAGCAGCAGCCCGTGCAGATGATGCCGCAACAGCCGATGATGCAGCCCGCGCCGATGATGCCGCCGCCGGCGCGGAGCATGAGCGGGCAGACGCCCGGTGAGCCGCTGCGTCGGCCGATTTGAAGGCACACGGTGCGAGCCCTCCGCGCGAGCGGGAGCTCGTTGGCGATCGCTCCTCACTGCTCGCGCGTCTTTGTCAAAGGACCGCCCGCTCGCGCGGGTGGCTCCATACGACCCGCACTCCTATTCGCGCTCCTTGAACCGTCCCTTCGAGCCTTCTTCGCGGTTCTTGAGGTACGGGTTCGCGGCGGTGTTGGCGACTTTCTTTCGGCCGAGGAAGCCCGGGCCGCTGCCGGCGCCCCCCGGCGGCGGCGGGTTCTTGTCGAGTTGGTCGATGTGGGCGCGGATGTAGCGGCTCTCAAGGATGCCCAGCGTCGAGTTGGTGATGAAGTAGATCGCGAGGCCGCTCGGCGCGTTGTACATCATCAGCGGGAACATGACGACCATCATCCACTTCATCATCTTCTGCTGCATTTCCTGCTCGGGCGTGAGCGCGGTGGCGCTCGGCGGGGTGAGGTATTTCTGCTGGATGAAGAAGACGACGCCCAGCAGGATGGGCAGGATGTTGAACGAAGCGATGTCGCCCATCAGCCCGCTGAGGAGCGGGATGTGGAAGCTCGCCCCGCCGAAGGTGACGAAACGGTCGGGCGAGGAGAGGTCGGCGAGGAACGTCCACTTGCCGGCGGTAATCGCCTGGAACACGCCGAAGTACGCCGCTTCGTGGCGGAGCTCGAACGCGAAGTAGAGCATGGCGTAGAGCGCGATCCAAATGGGCGTCTGAAGGAACATGGGCAGGCAGCCGAGCGCGCCGGCGTAGTTGACTTTCTCCTCCTGCATCAGGCGCGCGAGCTCGGTCTTCATCTTCGCCGGGTCGTTCTTGTAGAGCTCCTGGATCTTCTTCTGCTTCGGCGCGAGGGCCTGCATCTGCTTGCCGAAGCGGGTCATCGCGATCTGCGAGCGCTTGGTGATCGGGTGCAGGATGGTGCGGACCGTGACCACGAGCAGCATGATCGCGATCGCCCAGTCGAAGACGATCCAGTCGTGCAGGAGGTGCAGGTAGTCGAAGAGCAGGTTGGCGAGCCACTGCCAGGTGCAGAAAGCGCACATACCGCCCAGGTTGAAGATGACGAGACTGCGCAGCCCGATGGTCTCGAAGAGCTTGTCGGTCTTGGGCGTGAGCTCGGAGCGCGCCAGCGGGCCGGCGTAGACGGCGAAGCTGAGGTCCTGCGCCGCGCTCGGCGCGATGGTGATGGACGGGCTGTGCAGCTCGATCGCCAGGCGCGCGGTCCCCGCGTTTGGGTGCGATGGGTCGAGCTGCCCGATCATCACGGCGTACGCCTCGGCTGCGATCGTGAGGGCGCGCTCCGGGTTCGCCGCCGCCGGGTCGATCAGCGGGTGGATCGCGAACGAGAAGTAGCGGCTGGTCTGTGCGATCCACGACAAACGCCCCGCGCCCTTGAACGACGGCGGGTCGGGCCACACGCGCTGGTCGGCGCTCGCGCCCGCGGCGGCCTGGGCGGCGAGCGTCTTCAGCACCGTGTCGCGCGCGGTGAGGTTGCCGTCCGCCTGCACGAAGGTCTGCGAGGGATCGCGGATCGCGTCGAGCAGATAGCCGAAGCGCAGGCGGCGGACGTCGATGCGGTAGCCGGTGAACTCCTCGCGGAGGTCGATCGGTCCGTACTGGATCCACTTGAGCGCGAGCTCGCGCCCGCTGAGATTCTCGAACGTCTGGCGGACGTTGAACTCGAAGGAGTTGTCGCGCTGCTCGTAGGTGCGGGTGATCCGCGCGATGGGCGCATCGCCCTCGCTCACGATCTCCGCCTGGAATGTGCCGGGGGAGACTTCGCGCCAGATGAAGCGGTGCGAGCCGTCGGCGGCTTTCGTCGAGTACAGGTCGATGAATTGACCATCGATGATCGCGGCCCGGGCGGCGAGCGAGGAAACGGAGAACGTTCCAGCACCGGCCGCGACGGCGCCCTTGCGCTGGATCTCGTAGTGCCCCTGCGGGTCCTTCGCCAGCTTGTGCGCGATGGTGTCGAAGTACTCCGCCATCGTGATCGATTCGACGCCCGCGCCGTTCCACGTGAACGTGACGAGAGCACGCTTGGCGGAACCCACGCCGAGATCGCCGATGGGCGAAGGGGCGGCGGCGGGCGCGGCGATGGTCCTGGCGCGAAGACCGGTCAACGGCGCGCCGGGCGTGCCGTTCGGCGTCGGCGTGGCCGCGGGGGCGGCGGAGATGCTCGGGCCCTTGTCGCTCGGCGCGGGTTTGGCGCCGGGGTCGATGTCGTCGCCCGGTGGGCTCGGCGCGGAAGCAGTCGGCGCCGCGGCAATCTCGGGCGCGGTCGTTGGCGGCATGGTCGCGCTGCTCGGCGCGGGCTGCTGGCCCGGCTGGGTCGCGGTGTTCATGAAGAACGCCCAGCCCACGAACGCCATCACAACGCCGACGATGATCGGCACGACGATGCGGAGAAACTTGTTGGGAGGGGTGGCGGGCATGGCTTGCGGGGTGCGGGATGCGGCGTGCGGTCAGAAGAAGAGAGGGGCGATACTGGCGAACACTGGTGAGTCGCCGATGAGCGGGCCGCGGCAGATTCACTGCAGGGAACACAGAAGATTACTGGGAATCAACACTCGGCGTGTGCGTCACAACGAATTGGCGCGTGTCCGCAGATCCGCTGCGCAAGACATGCTCGTGCTTCGTCCTCGCGCCGCATCCTGCATCCCGCACTACCGACCCTCATACAGCCGATCAGCGAGCCAGTCGCTCAGCTCCGGTGTGGCTTTGATTTTTCGGGCCGTCGCTTCCACGTTGTACTCCACGCGCAGGAACTCGACGCGGTCGGGGTGGAGGATCGCGTAGCTGGCGCGGGGGTCGTGATCGCGGGGCTGCCCGACGCTGCCGACGTTGATGATCGCCTTCTCGCCGTTCTGGAATTTGTAGCTGCGCTCCGGGCCGAGTTCGTCGGGGGGCCAGAAGTCCGGCTCGTCGGTGAAGACGCCCGGCACGTGCGTGTGCCCCACGATCGCGATGCCGTCGAGCAGCGAGAAAATCTGCTTCATCTTGTCGGGGGCGTTGAGCGCATCGTCTGGGAAGATGTACTCGTTGATGGGCCTGCGGGGCGAGCCGTGGACCGCGAGGATGGGGCGCGTCCCGTCGGGCTCCGTCTCGACGACGCGGACGCGCAGCCTGCCGAGGAAGTCATAGCGCCGGGCGCGGGCGGCGGCGTCGGTCTCGCCGTCGAACTGGTCGCGCGTCCAATAGGCGGCCTGCTCGGCGCCGGGGTTGAAATTAGTCGGCTCGTAGAGCACGCCGAAGTCGTGGTTGCCCATGAGCGACCACTGGCACTTCTGCGCGACGAGATCGACGCATTCGAGGGGGTCCGGGCCGTAGCCGATGATGTCGCCCAGGCAGATGATGCGGGTGATGCCGCGCGCGTCGATGTCCTTCAGGACCGCTTTGAGCGCCTCGGCGTTGCTGTGGATGTCGCTGATCACCGCGGTCGGCACGTACCAACTCCCACGCGCCGCGGGACGGGGGGGCAGGGGTCGGGACTCCGTCCGGGCGGTTCACTTGAGCGAATCGGAAATGCTAAAGCCGCCGGGGGCGAGCGTCAAAGACGCGGGAATCGCCCGAATCTCTCGAGCGTCGGAATAACCACGGCGCGGGCGATAGCACTGACGCCGGGGCCTGAATCTGCCGATATGGCAGACACGCCGCGCTGCGCGGTTGGCCCGCGCCGGGTTGAATTGGCGCGGGCGCGGTCTATGATCCGTCGCCCTGCGGAGAGAAGCCCGGCGACCCTCGCGGAGAACACAGCGATGTCCATCCAGTACCAGCGCACGCGTGAGATGACGATCGACGAGCTGCTGCTCGAGAACCGGGTGGTGTTCCTCTTCGGCGAGATCAACCAATCCTCCGCCGCACGAGTCGTCATGCAGATGCTCTATCTCGAAAACCAGCGGAAGGGTCAGGAGATCAACTTCTACATCAACTCGCCGGGCGGCTCGCTCGACGACACGCTGTCGATCTACGACACGATGCGGTTCATGAATTCGAAAGTCGCGACGTTCTGCATCGGGCGCGCGTACTCGGGCGCCGCGGTGCTGCTGGCGGCGGGCGAGAAGGGCAAGCGCCACATCCTGCCGCACGCGAAGGTGATGATCCACCAGCCCTACGGCGGCGTCTACGGTCAGGCGGCGGACATCCGCATCCAGGCGGAGCAGATCATCAAGAGCAAGCGCCAGATGAACGAGATCATCGCGCGGCACACGGGGCAGACCGTCGAGACGGTTCACGCCGACGCGGAACGCGACAAGTACTTCAACGCGGGCGAAGCGAAGGAATACGGGCTGGTCGACACCATCCTGGAAAACCTCGACGCGAAGAAGTGAATCGGCCGTCGGCGATCAGCGGTCGGCTGTCAGCCAGAGTTTGAACTGAACACGGCGAACTGAACACTGAAATTCCACGCCTCCCGGAGCGTCCACCCATGTCCATGAACCAACTGATCCCCATCGTCATCGAGAAGTCCGGCCGGGGCGAGCGGGCGTACGACATCTACAGCCGCCTGCTGAAAGACCGCATCATCTTCATCGGCGGCGCGGTGGACGACGACATGGCGAATCTCGTCATCGCGCAGCTGCTGTTCCTTGCGAACGAGGACGCCGAGAGCGACATCTCCATCTACGTGAACTCGCCGGGCGGCTCTGTGAGCGCGGGGCTGGCGATGCTCGACACCATGAAGTTCATCCAGCCCGACATCTGCACCTTCATCGTCGGGCAGGCGGCGAGCATGGGCTCCGTCCTCGCCTGCGCCGGGACGAAGGGCAAGCGCTACGCGCTCACGAACGCGCGGAACCTGATGCACCAGCCGCTGCTCGGCGGCGTGCTCGAAGGGCAGGCGACCGACCTCGAGATCGAGGCCCGCGAGATGCTCCGGCTCCGCGACCGGCTCTACGGCATCTACGCGGAAGCCACCGGCAAGACCGCCGCGCAGATCGAAAAGGACTGCGACCGCAACAAGTGGCTCGACGAGAAGGAAATGCTGGAGTACGGGCTGATCGATAAGGTGCTCACGAGCATGCCCCGCGTTGTCCGTCCCGCGAAGAAGGACCCCGACGAAGAATGATCCGGCGGCTCGCCCGCGCGATGATCTTCGTTCGGTTGGAAGGTTGATGGATCGATTTCGACTCTGCCCCGCTCGGCGGGGCAGTTTTCATTGTTCGGGATTGCCGGGCGACGCCAGCGGGGACGTCGGCGGCCCGTTGAGTCGGCGCTGGATCGCGTGCGCGAACCGATCGGGCGCGGATGGATGCTGCGCGAGGAACATGAGCGGCTCGAACACTTCGAGTTCCATGAGCAGGAATCGCCCCTCGACGATCACGCCGTCAACGCGCGCGTAGGTCGGCAGCGCCGGGGCGGCGGCGACGCACGCGCGAGCGGCTTCAACCCATCCCGCGTGCACCTCGGCGATCTCCGTTGTCCCCCCGTATTGGAACTGCACGCGGTAGTCGCCCTGCTTGGGTCGCTTGCGCACGGCGTGGCTGAAGACGCCGTCGAAGAAGAGCAGCGACAGCTCTCCCTCGCTCACGATTTCGGGCAGGAAGGGCTGGATCAGCAGCCCGCGATCGAGCAGGATCTTCGCGGCCACATCGAGGTACTGCTCCGCGGCGTCGAGCCGGAATCGGTGCGTCTCGTAGGCGCCGCCCGAGATTGCGGGCTTGACGACGATGTCGTCCCACCCGCGCGCTCGCGCGAGGGCGGCGATGTCGGGGCGCTCACGCGCGGGAACGGCGATGGTCGGGACTGTCGGGACTCCGGCGGCCTCCAGTTCTGCGAGGTAGCGCTTATCGAAGTTCCAGACCAGCACCTCGTACTCGTTGCAGAACCGCGAACCGGCGGCGCGCCGAGCTTCCAGCCACGCGCGGAACTCGGCGACCCGGAGGAAGTAGTCCCACGGCGATCGGATGACAAGCGCATCGAACGCGCCCCAGTCGATCCCCGCCGCGCTCCACACCGCCGGCTCGCCCACAATCCCCAGCTCGGCGAGCGCGGCGGCGAGCCGCCGATCGTCTTCGTGCAGGAGCGGCAGAGCGTCCGAAGTCACCAGCGCGACACGCATTCCGACTCTCCTCCTCGACGAATGGGCGGTCTGCTGCACGGCGCGAGCGAAGCCAATGCGGCCGGCAGGGGGTTTGCGACAGCGTAGAACGCGGAGAATTCTTGGGTCAGACGCCAGAAATTCTCAGCGGTTCGCGCGAAAGGTACGTTCTGTCCGCGCGGGGCGACGTTCGCCCCGCACGAACCGGCGGCTCACTCCGGGCACGGGTCCGGCCCGCAGCGGCGGGTCCAGTTGCCGATGATCGCCGCGATGTCTGCCAGTGTGTACGGGTTGTCCCAGCCGCCGATGACCACCGCGATGTCGGCGAGCCCGACGCACGCGTCGTCGTTGAAATCACCCGAGCACACATCGGGGCAGAGCCCGACAGCGCACGGCACGCCGAAGCCCTGCGGCGTGCCGCCCAGCGCGAGGCATTCGTTCGGCCCGAGAGTGAGGCAGTCGCCGCTGTCGAAGCAGCAGGCTCGCAGGATCGCGGGGCAGGGGCCGGTGCTGCAGGATGAGCCGACGCCGCTGAAGTCGCCGCCGAGCGAAGAACACATCATCGCGGTGACCTGCTGGCACGTGCCGTTGGGCAGGCAGCAGCGCCCGGTCGAGCATTCATCGGGCAGACCGTTCTGATCGGCGTCCTGGCTGGTGCCGTCGAGGATGTCGCAGCCGTCGGCGCGGCCGTTGCTGTTGCAGTCGGGGGCGGTGAAGGGGAGTCCCTGCGATTTGACGCGGAAGATCTCGCCGCCGATGTCGATGATGTAGAGCTCGCCGTAGGCGTCCTCGCCGAAGGAGACGACGGAGTCGATGCCCGCGGTGCCGCCCGGGTCGAGGTCGTTGGTGCGGTCGATGACATCTCCGGACGGGACGACGCCGCTGCCCGAGTAGTCGAAGGTCCAGAGGGTGGACGTGCAGAAGTCGGAGAAGAAGTACGTGCCGCGGAGCTCGGGGATGTTGCAGCCGCGGTAGACGACGCCGCCCGAGACGGAGCAGCCGACGCTGTGGTCGTACTCGTGGATGGGGAAGGCGCCGGTGCCGCCGGGGGCGCAGGGGCCGCACTCCTCGGTGCATATGGTGCCCTCGGCGCAGCGCCAGCCGAAGTTCATCCCGCCGACATAGCCGGGCATGCCGGGCATCGTGCCGGGAATATGCGGGGGCTGGAAGTTGATCTCTTCACGCGAGCCCTGCCCGACATCGCCGATGTAGAGCGCGCCGGTTTGGCGGTCGAAGGAGCACCGCCACGGGTTGCGCAGCCCGTAGTGCCAGATTTCAGGCAAGCCGCCGCCGGAGGCGAACGGGTTATCTGCGGGGATCACGTAGTGTTTGTTGGGATCGGCGGGGAAGGCGTCATCGTCGCTGTTGCCGGGGATGTTGTCCGGGCCGTCGGCGTCGATGCGGATGATCTTGCCGAAGGGCTCGTTGAGATTCTGAGCGAGGTTGAAGGGATCGCCGCCGTCGCCGCCGTCGCCCTTGGCGATATAGAGCATGCCGTCAGGGCCGAATGCCATCCATCCGCCGTAGTGGTTAGTGAAGGGGTTCTGCGTGGTGAAGACGAGCGTGGCGGTCGCGGTGTCGGCGGTGAGCGACGTGCGATAGTTTGGCCCCGTGGCGCGATAGCGGACGACGCGCGTCGCGCCGGTGTTATCGCTGTAGTGGACCCAGAAGTAGCCGTTGTTCACGTAGTCGGGGTGCGGTGCGATGCTCCAGAGCCCCTGCTCGCCGTTGGTGGTGATGTTGGTCAGTGTGAGGAAGACCGTGGGGCTGATGGCGAAGGGGTCGCGCGTGGCGGTGCGGATTCGCGCGGTGCCGGAGTTGCCCTTCTCGACGATGAAGACCTTCGCGAAATCACCCGGAGCGGCGGTCACGAAGACCGGGAAACTCAGAAACCGCGCGACGCGCACGGCTTCGAGCGGGGGGACGACGCCCGCGGGCGCAATCGCACCCATCGCGAGCACCGCGATGAGCGCGCTGAATAGGCGTGGTCGGAGCATCTCTCTCGAAGCCTCCTGCTGGCGGGACACACGGGCCGCCGATGGTTATCGGCGCTTCGGGAACTGTAGGCCAGCCACGGCGGGATTTCGGCTCAGAAATCTCGTGAAAATGGCGTTCAATCCGGCAAACGCCGGGAGCATTCGGCGGCCGGCTCTGAATCGTCGCGACTGGCCGCGAGAGTATGCGAATTCTGCCAGCCATTGCTATCGACGGCGCGTCGGCGCAGCGATGGCACCGGGTCTCCTTCCGGATTGACCCCGCTCTTCGAGAGACATCGATCCGAGACCGCGGCAACCGAAGATCGCGGGCACAGCGGGAAAATCGCCGCCCCGGCATGCCCCGAGTTGCGGCCGAGCGCCCGGATTCACATCATGCACCCATCATGATGGAATTATTCACGGTTGAGAACGGCATCGCCCTCATCACGCTCACGGCGATGGAGATTGTGCTGGGCATCGACAACATCGTTTTCATCGCGATTCTGACGGGCAAGCTCCCGAAGGAACAACAAGCGACGGCCCGGCGCATCGGGCTGTTCCTGGCGATGTTTGCGCGGATCGCGCTCTTGCTCTCGATTACCTGGGTGATGAGCCTGACCAAACCTCTGTTCGAGGTGCCGTGGTTCGCGCACGAGGAGCACGTCACCGGCGCGGACGGCGTGATTCAGTTGATCGAGAAGACGTCCCTGGCGATCAGCGGCAAGGACCTCGTGCTGCTGATCGGCGGCTTGTTCCTGATCTTCAAGGCGACGAAGGAAATTCATCACAAGATCGAGGGCGCGGCGGAGAGTGCCGGCGGCAGGCAGGTGAAGGCCGCCGCGTCTTTCAAGTCGGTGATCACGCAGATCGTGCTGATCGACATCGTTTTCTCGCTCGACTCTGTGATCACCGCGGTGGGCATGGCGCAGAGCATCGCGGTGATGGTCGCGGCGGTCGTGATCGCGGTGGCGGTGATGCTGATCTTCGCGGGGCAGGTGAGCGCGTTCGTCGAGAAGCACCCGACGGTGAAGATGCTGGCACTCTCGTTCCTGCTGCTGATCGGGATCATGCTCGTCGCCGACGGCGTTCATCAGCACATCCCCCGCGGGTACATCTACTTCGCGATGGCGTTCTCGCTGGGCGTAGAGATGCTGAACCTGAAGACCCAGAAACCCGCGGCGTAACCGCGGTTGGCGGGTGTTCGGATGTCAGTGTTATGCGCTTGCGCGGGTGTTGCGATATCTTGTTCCGTTCGCACTCGGGTGGGGGGTGGGAGGCCGCGTGGCCCGGCCCGCCCTGGTCCCCGGAGATTGATCGTCATGGCGAAGAAGTCGAAAGCGGAATCGGGCGGCGGGGCGGGGGCAGCGGGCGCGGTGGTCGAGGACATCGGCCCCAGTCGCAAGAAGATCACCATCACGGTCAGCGGCGACGAGATCGCGCAGACCATGGAAACCTCGCTCGCCAGCGTGTCGGCGGAGGCGCAGCTGCCGGGGTTCCGCCCCGGGCGCGCGCCGCGACGGTTGGTCGAGAAGCGCTTCGGCGGCGCCATCAAGACGGAAGCGAAGAACCAGCTTATCGCCACCGCGTACTCGCGCGCCATCGAAGAGCACAAGCTGCAGGTGCTGGGCGAACCGGAGGGCGGCGAGGCGCTGCAGGCGATGGAGTTCGAGCCGGGCAAGAGCGTGACGTTCAGCGTCGAGGTTGAAGTCCCGCCGCAGTTCGAGCTGCCGTCGCTGGAGGGCATCGAGGTCCACCGTCCGATCATCGAGGTGAAGGACGCGGACATCGACACGTTCCTCGACCGCATCAAGATCAACGAGGGGCGGCTCGAGCCGAAGGAGCAGGCCGGGCTGGGCGATTACTGCATCGGTCACGGCGTGATGAAGAACGCCGACGGCGACGTGGTGCACGACATCCAGGGCGCCGTGATCCAGATCCCGCCCGCCGAGAAGAACGGCGAGGGCGCGGTGCTGGGCGTGAAGGTTGATGACTTCGGCACTCAGGTCGGCACGCCCAAGGTGGGCGACACGCTGAAGATCAAGGCGGCCGGCCCGGAGCAGCACGAGGACGCGAAGGTCCGCGGCAAGAAGCTCGACATCACGTTCACCGTCACGCAGGTGAACACCATCGTCGCGGCGACGAGCGATGAGCTCGTGGCGCGGTACGGGCTGTCGGATGAGGGGCAGCTGCGCGAGTCGGTGCGATTGCGCTTGGACCACCGGGCGCGGGTTGAGCAGCAGGTGGCGATGCGCGGGCAGATCGCCCAGCATCTCGGCGATGCGGTCAAGATGGACTTGCCCGAGAAGCTGACCGAGCGGCAGTCGGCACGGAACCTCGAGCGGGCGCGGATGGAGATGCTCTACCGCGGCTGGGACGCGGCGCAGGTCGAAGAGAAGGTCGCGGAGATGCGCTCGTCGAGCGCCGCGAACGCGGCCCGCGAGCTCAAGCTGTTCTTCATCCTCGCGAAGGCCGCCGAGGCGCTGAAGGTGCAGGTGACGGAGGAGGAACTGACCGGGCGCGTCAACCAGATCGCCGCCGAGCGCGGCGTGCGGCCCGAGCAGCTCGTCAACGAGCTGCGCCAGCGCAACCAGGGTCAGATGCTCATCCAGCAGCTGCGCGAGCACAAGACGCTCGACGCGATCCTGGCGAAGGCGAAGACCACCGACATGCCGGTCGATGAGTTCAACAAGCTGATGGCGAAGCGCGCCGGCGAGCGCGTGAAGCTCACATGATCACGGCGGCGTGATCGCCCCCGGCGCACCGGCGAACTCCGGCGCGCCGGGGCCGAGCGCCGGTGGGAGCACGCCCTCCGATGGCGAGCGGGCTGAGCGTCTGGGTCTGGATCGGGCTGATCGTGCTGATCGTGATGATCGGCACGGTCGGGATGGTCATCGTGCGCCGGCGGTATTTCAGCGACGACGGCGCGGAACTGAGCGGCGAGCCGCTGACGCTGCACGACCTGCGCGAGATGCGCGACGCGGGGCGCGTGGATGATGAGGAGTACGAGCGCCTGCGCGCGATGATCGTCGGCGCGGTCGGCGGGCGTTCCGGCGGCGAAGGGCCGAGCCCGCGCCGGCTCGATGGTGTGCTCGAAGCGCCGCCGGGGTTTGATCTGACGGGCGAGCCGCTGCCGAAGCCGCCGGGGGAAAGCACGAATGCGCAGGGCGGCGAGACTCAGCCGTAAGCGTATTCCGACGCGATTTCGTGCCATCCGAGGTTTCCCGGCGCGGCGATACCAGCACGCGGTTGCGTCATCGGATCCGATCAAAGTCACCGATCGCGCGCCGCGGTTGGCGGCGCCTGCCGCTTGCCTTATTGCGGGCCGCTGCACAGGGCGGCCGCATCCGTGCCCACGATGAGCCGGGGCGAGTGCTCCGGCAACGGATCGGCGTTGCCGTGTGATGCGGCCGCGTTGGATGTTGTTGAAGAACGGAGTCAGTCATGAATCGTCTCATCCTTTCGTCCGCGTTGATGGCCGTCGCCGCCGCCGGCGCGCAGGCCGCCGTCAATCACTTCGCACCGGCGGATGTGCTGAACGGCGGGCTGATCCTCGTCGAACTGCAGTTCCGCGATCCCGCCACAGGTCAGTGCTTCCCGGGCCAGCCGACCACGGGCGTGATCGACGGCGTGCGCACCCCGGGCGGCGTGCCCGGCGCCGTCGCGCGCGGGTTCGGCTGGGAGTTTGAGATCGTGGGCGACCACACGATCCTCGCCAACTGGACGCTGCGCAACACCAGCACCGACCCCAACATCTTCATCAAGCGCATCCGCTTCGACCTGAGCACCGCGACCATCGGCACCTTCTTCGACGACAACAGCGCGCCGAGCACGATCGGCAGCTTCGAGGGCATCGACAACATCGACTACCTGCCGATCTCGACGGCCCCCGCGCCGATCGCGGCGGACGAAACGAGCCCGTGGGTTGACCCATGCAACGCGGGCGATTTGTACCTCCGCTCATTCATCGAATGGGCCGACTGCTCGTTCGCGCCGGGGCAAGAGGCCGTGTGGATGGACGACACGGACTTCATCCCCGCGCCGGGCGCTGCGGCGCTCTTCGCGGCGGGAGGATTGATCGGGCTGCGCCGCCGCCGGTGAGTCTCACCGAGTGAAAATCGACGGGCGTGATGGGCCGGGCATCCGCTCGCTCCATCACGCCTTTCGCGTGTGTGGTGCGCGAGCTATTGCTTCTCGCGCTCTTCGACCTGCTTCTTCAGCTTCTCGACCTCCGCCTTTAGCTTGTCGAGGTCGGCTTTGGTGGCGTCGATGGAGTCTTCCTTCGCCAATCGGGCGGCGAGGAGTGATCGCCACTGCGCGGCGCGCTCGCGGAAGACGTCATCGCGCGAGGCGCTGATGGCGCGGTCGAGCGCGTCGAGCCCGCGTTTCTCCTTGATCTCGACCAGCGCGGCGGCTGCCGCATCGCGGGCGCGGTTCTCGCGGTCGTCCAGCAGTGGCGCGACGGCGCTGTAGGCGCGTTCGGGGTCGTGCTTCGAAAGCCGGCCCACGGCATCGATCGCCGCCGGGCGCGTGCGGTTCAGCGTGCCGAAGCGGGTGTAGGGGATCGCGGCGTCGAGCCCTTCCTTGCGCCCGAGCTGCGCCAAGCCGGACAGCGCGCCGCGCCGAACCTGATCGTGCTGCGATTCGGCGCTGAGCGCCGCCGACAGGATCGGGAACGCGCGGCTGGGCTGGTCGCTCGCGGGCTGCATGCCTTCCAGCTTGCCGATGCCTTCGAGGGCGGCGGCGCGGCAGGCGTAGCTCTCGTTCGTGTCGGCGGCACGGGCGGCGAGCGCGTCGAAGGCGCCCTCGCCGCCGGCGCTCGCGAGGGCGCTGATCGTGCTGCGCCGCACGCGCGCATCCTTGATGTTCGCGCTCAGGCATTCGAGCAGCGTGCTCGTCGCACCGAGCGAGCCGAGCGACTCTGCGGCCCGCTGGCGCACGGGGTAGAGCTCTTTTTCATTCAGCGCGATGTCGCGCAGCGCCGCCGTCGCGCGGTCGCCCGGGCGCGACCCGAGATGTTTCGCGGAGTCCAAGCGCGAGGGCAGCGATGAACCCTGCGACGCCTGGCGCACAAGCCAGTCCGTCGGCACGTCCATTTTCAGGTCCATCAGCACCGACAGGCCCGGGTCAAACTCCACGAACGAAGGCTCGGCGGGGAGCGCGAGGGTCTGCTCGTGCCGGCGGCTGTCGATGGACATCACGATCGTGCGCGATTCGCCGCCCGCCCCCGCGGAGTCGGCGTTCGGGCGGATGATGACGGGAAGGTCGAACACGAACGCGGGTTTCTCCGCGTCGATGCGCTGCATCTGCTCGACGGAGATCCTTAGCTCGTTCCGCTTGTGGTCCCACTCCGCCTTGGCGGCGACCTTTGGTGTGCCGGGGCGTTCGCACCATTGCTCGAAGAACTGTTCGAGCGAAAGCCCGCTGACTTCTTCGAGCACCTTGCGGAAGTCGTCCGTCTCCGCGCTGCCGTGCTTGAAGCGGTCGACGTACACACCCACGCCCTTGAAGAAGAGTTCTTCGCCGAGCTTCATGCGGAGCATGTGCAGGATGCTGGCGCCCTTCGGGTACGGGTTGCTGAGGCGCCGGAACGTCTCCCACGGGTGCTTGTAGACGTTGGAGACCATGCCGGGGCGCCATGAGGCGTCGTCCCTGCCGATCTGGTCGCTCGCCGCCACGCCGCGGAGCGAGCCGTAGACGGAGCGGAGATACCCGGCGTCGTAGCCGTCGCGGTCCTCGAACCACAGCGCGGTGGAGTACGTCGCCCAGCCCTCGTTGAGCCAGATGTGTTCCCAGCTCTTGCAGGTGATGAGATCTCCAAACCACTGGTGCGCGAGCTCGTGCGAGATCAGCCCGTCGAGGTCTTCATCCTGCAGGGCTTTCTCGTCGAGGATCGCGGTGTCGTACATGGTGGTGGCGCTGGTGTTCTCCATGCCGCCGGCGCCGAAGTTCCACACCACGAGCTGCGCGTACTTGTCCCACGGGTACGGCTCGCTGAAGCGGCGCTCGAACGTCTCGATCATTCTCGGCGTGCGCCCGTAGGTCTGCTGAATGAGTTCACCTTTCCCCGGCGGCACGTAGACAGGCATGGGCAGCTTCGAGCCTTCCGGCGCGATGTCCTTGATGTCGAACTTGCCCACGATCATCGACACGAGGTAGTTGACGTGGTCCTTGTCCTGCACGAAGTGGAACGTGGTGCGGTCGCCCTCGGTCTTCTGCGATTCGAGCCTGCCGTTGGCGCTGGCGGTGTAGCCCTTGGGCACCGTCACGGTGATCTCCGTGTTCAGCCGCTCGTTGGGGAAGTCGTGGCTGGGGAACCAAAAGCGGTTCGTCTCGGGCTGTCCCTGCGTGTGCAGCTGCGCGGGGCGGCCCTTCCACTCGGCGGATTCGGGCGTCCACGCCAAGCCGTCGGGCGGGTCGTTCACGCTGTAGATGATCTGGAGTTCGTTCTCCTTGCCGGGCGGCAGCGGCGGGTCGAAGCGGATCGTCAGCTTTTTGTCGTCGTGCGCGTGCGTCGCGGTGCAGTTCGGATCGTGCGGCAGGCACACGCTCTCGATCATCAACTGCTGCGCGTTCAACTCCAGAGAGTCCAGTGCCGTGCCCAGGGGCGTGAACTTCAGCGTCTGCTCCGCGCGGAACTTGGGCGTGTTCATGTCGGGGATGTCGATGTCGAGCGCCATGGTGTGGAAATCAACGCGCCGATCGGGCGGGAAGTTCCGCCGATCGCGCCCGGTGGCGGGGTCGTAGCGGAGTTCGTCGCCCGCTTCGAGCAGCCCCATCGAGCTCAGCACGCCCAGCCGGCAGTGGAGGCAGCCGAACTCGCCCGTCTCGCTGTGCTGGTGGAGCCAGTCCAGCCCGCCGACGCCGCGGCGCTCGGCGAGGGCGATCGAGCCGCACAGTCCGGGAATAGCCGCCAGGATGAGGGGGAACGCGAGCCGGGAACGACGGGTCATGCTGATGCCTTTCTGCTGAGTCTTGCGAGAGAGCGTACCCGGTCAAACCGCTTGGGCGAGCGAAGTGTTCCTGCGACTTGTAACTCGCATCCGCCCGCGAGCATGGTTCGAACAGAGGCTTCCAATCCGCGCCCGATCGTGATACGATAAGACATGCCCCACCCGCAAAAGCCGACCACGACTCCCTGCGCGATGGACTGGTCCGACCCCGCCGATTCCCGCTCTGAGCCGGCGACGGAATCGCTGCTCGTGACCGCCGGGCGCAACACCAGCGAGACCGAGTTCTACAGCCCCGTGCCCCCCGGCTACCGGCGCGGGCGGCACAAGTACGTCGTCGTCCTCGGCACCGTGATGAGCGGGCTGGGCAAGGGCATCTTCGCGTCGAGCGTTGCGAAACTGCTGAAAGACAAGGGCCTTGTCGTCGCCCCCATCAAGATGGAGGGCTACCTGAACATCGATGCCGGCACGCTGAACCCCTACCGCCACGGCGAAGTGTTCGTCCTCGATGACGGCGCCGAGTGCGACATGGACCTGGGCACCTACGAGCGCATGCTGGACCAGAATCTCTCGCGCCGCAACTTCGTCACCGCGGGGCAGATCTACAGCGAGATCCTCGAACGCGAACGCCAGGGCGAATACCTCGGGCGCGACGTCCAGATGATCCCGCACGTCACGGGCGAGGTAAAGCGCAAGCTCCGCGAGCTCGCGATGAACGGCGACGGCGACCGCCCGGCCGACATCGTCTTCGTGGAGGTCGGCGGCACGGTGGGCGACTACGAGAACAGCTTCTACATCGAGGCGCTCCGCGAGCTCGCATTCGAGGAAGGCGAGCACTCGGTCTGCTTCGTCGCCCTCACCTACATCATCGAACCCCCCGCGCTGGGCGAGCAGAAGAGCAAAGCCGCCCAGCTCGGCATCAAGCGCGTGATGGAAGCGGGCATCCAGCCCGACATCATCGCCTGCCGCGCCAGCCAGCCCATCAAGCCGACGGTCGCGCAGAAGATGGCGATGTTCAGCAACGTGCCGCTGAAGCGTGTCTTCAGCATGCACGACCGAACCAGCGTCTACGTCATCCCCGAAGCGATGCGGCAAGAAGGGATCGACCGCGAGATCCTCAGTGTGCTGCAACTGCACGACCGAGCCGATCTGGCGCACGAGGATCGCGCCCGCGAGCGATGGACCGCGTATGTCCGCAAGCTCGAAGCACCGAAGGGCCGCAAGGTACGGGTCGGCCTGACGGGAAAGTACGCCGCCGTCCGCGACGCGTACGCTTCGATCGCCAAAGCCGTCGAGCACTGCGCCACGCACCTCGAGTGCGATGCCGAACTCGTCTGGATCGAAGCCTCGGACATCACCGAAGCGAACGTCCGCACGCGCCTCGCCGGGCTCGACGCGGTGATCGTGCCTGGAGGCTTCGGCTCCCGCGGCGTGGAGGGCAAGATCGCCTGCGTGAGGCACTGCCGCGAGACGGGGCTGCCCTTCCTCGGCATCTGCCTCGGGTTCCAGGTCGCCGTCATCGAGTTCGCCCGCAATGTCATGAGCATGCGCGACGCCAACTCCACCGAGTTCGATCCGCGCTGCGCCGAAGCGGTCATCAGCGAACTCCCCGATCAGAAAAAGATCGAGCAGCTCGGCGGCACCATGCGCCTCGGCGGGCAGGATGTCCAACTCGCACACGGCACGCTCGCGTGGAAGCTCTTCGGCGGGAAAGACACCGTGCGCCAGCGCTTCCGGCACCGCTACGAGGTCGAGCCGCGCTACATCGAGCGCCTCGAAGCCGGCGGGCTTGTCTTCTCGGGTCGGCACCCCAAGCACCCGATCATGCAGGTGCTCGAACTCCACCAGCCCACCGACGCGCCCGACGGCACGAAAATCACCCACCCGTTCTTCATCGCCACCCAGGCGCACCCGGAACTCACCGGCCGGCCGCTGCGACCCCAGCCGTTTTTCCTCGGCTTGGTGCAGGCGGCGCTCGCCCACGCCGCCGGATCGGCGAAGGCGGTGCCCATCGTCACCGCGACGTCCCTCAGCACATGAACCACGCCGCGACCGGCGGGCGGCACGCGTTCGGCTCTCCAGTGTGCGTCTCGGGCGTCGCGCCGCTTCGCTCCCGGTTCGCCCCGGTTCGCTATAATCGTTGGTCCAAAATCTTGGCGAAGTAGCTCAGCTGGTTAGAGCGGGGCATTCATAACGCCCAGGTCGGCGGTTCGAGTCCGCCCTTCGCCATTCGTTCCCGGGTTCTACGAGGCCCAACAAAAGAGAAACGGGCGACGGAGCCTTGCGACTCCGCCGCCCGCTGGGTGGTTGAACTACTCGCTGATCCGCAGGATTTACAGCGGGTCGGCGGGGATCGTTGGTTGATCCATCGGTCGGCAGGGGCCCCAGCGGATGATCATGATCGCCACGTCGGAGAGGGCGACGCGCCCGTCGCCGTCGAGGTCGCACTGCATCACGCCCGTCAGGTCGGTCAGCTCGGTGTCGAAGTCGCCGATCATCACGGCGATGTCCGCCAGCCCGACCTGCCCGTCGCGATCAAAGTCGGCGACGCACGGGATCGCCTGGCAAATGTCCGGGATCCTGTCGAGGTCGGCGTCGACCAGCGTGCCCTGCTCAATCTGGAAGATGTCCGGCACGCCGTTGGCGTCGCAGTCGGGCCCGATGTCGGCGCCAACGTAGACCCAGGGACGCCCGGACGGCGCCACGAGCGCCGTGACGCCGCTGAAGTTCGCCGCCAGACCGGAGCTGTCGACCGTGCCGGTGATCGTGGTGTCGGCGAAGACCGCGTCGGCGTTGACGCTGGTGTCGACCCGGTACAGGCGCAGCACCGTGCCGGGGGTGAGCGGCACGCGCGTCGGCAGTCGCAATGTCGCGCCGCCCGCCACCGCGCCGCCGTGCGGGAAGGTGAGCGACGACGCATACAGCGTGCCGGCGGTCAGCACCGACGACGCGGGCCCGTTGAACTCACGCCGGTAGTGAACCACCTGTACATACACCTCGGTGCCGTTCGGCACACTGCCGTTGGGGAACGTCACTGCCGCCGGCGACGCGAGGCGCTCCTCTTCATCGCCCGTGATGAGCGCGTTGGAGATGTCCTCGACGAGCAGCGGCGCGCCGGCGAAGCTGAGCACGCGGTCGGGGCGCACCGCCCCGCCGAACCCGCCGCCCTCGGCGGAGATGCGGGCCTGCGAGCCGGTGACCGGCGTGAAGTCGCAGTTGCCCGGGTTGCGGAACAGCGGGTTGAACGGCCCGCGGTTGTTGATGAAGGGCGGCTGCCCGGCGATGTTGATGAAGGGGTCCATCTCGTCGCCGCTGGTGCCGTCGAAGAGATTCTCCCACAAGTTGAAGTCGATGCGCACGCCGGTGTTCCGCCGATCATCGGTGGTGATGCCCCAGCGTGTTCCAAGCCCATCAGCGATGACGTTGTTGATCCAGTTGGGCTGGAAAAGGCCGATGCGCAGCCCGTGGATGCTGGCGGTGCCGACCTCGCCGGCGGGACGGTTGCGCCCCGGCATGAAGACGCCGACGCCGGTGTTCTCGTAGTAGGTGTTGTTGAGGATGATCGGCGCGGGGCCGACCGGGGTGTTGGAGAGGCGGTCTCCCACCTGCACGCCGGGGCCGTAGGTCTCATCGCCGATGGGGGAGCAATAGTTGCGGCTGACATTCCCGTCGAAGACGTTGCGGTAGATATACGGCTCGCTCTTGGTCAGGCAGATGAGCCCGCCGCCGCGCTGCGCGAGGTTGCCCTTGATGAGATTGTCGCGCACCTCGGCGAGGTTGAACAGGCCGACGTAGACGCCGCCGCCGAGGCCGTTGCACGCATCAACGTCGTTGTTGCTGATGAGGTTGTTCTTGATGAGCGGCTCGGTAGCGTCGAAGCAGTAGACGCCCGCGCCGTCGCCGCTGCCGAGGTTCTGGTCGATGCGGTTGTAGGTGACGGTGGCGCGCACCTCGGCGCCGAGGTGGATGCCCGCACCGGCGCCGCCGCCGCCCGTGTTGTTGGAGATGTCATTGACGCTGATGAGGAAGGCGGGGCCGGGGTCGTCGGCTTCGGTGGTGAAGATGCCCGCGCCCGGGCCGCCGGTGACGTTGCTGGCGATGCGGTTGTTGACGATGGTGAGGTTGTCGGTGGGGTTGGCGAGGTACAGCCCGCCGCCGCCTGTACCGCCCGAGGAATTCTCGAGGAAATCGTTGCTGGCGATGTACGCCTTGGCGTCGCTGAGGAACAAGCCGCCGCCCCCGCCGCCGGTAGCGATGTTGGTGGTGACCTGGGTCTTGACGATGCGGACCTCGCCCATCATCTCGACGGACACGCCGCCGCCCGACGCGGTGGCGCGGTTGAGGACGATCGCGTTGTCGTCGATGAGCGCGTAGGAGCCGGCGCCGCTGACGCGCACGCCGCCGCCGTTGCCCGTGCGGATGTTGTTCTCGATGCGGTTCTTGAAGAGGTACGCCTTCGCTCCGCCGACCACCGCGACGCCCGAGTTGCCGAGCACGATGTTCAAGCCGCAGAGCGAGGTATCCGTGACCGCGCCGGTGAAGTTGAACGTTGGGTTGGTTGGTGAGAGCGACGAACCGCCGCGCAGACGCGTGAGCTGCGGCTGTTCGAGGTTCGTGCTCACCAGCGTCAGCCGGTCGTCGCTGTCGTCGAGCACCAGGTTCACCTGGTAGATGCCGGGCGTGAAGACGACGCATGTGCCGTCCGTCGCTCCGTCGATTTGCGACTGGGCCGTGGTGCCGGGCGGATTGATCGTAACCGTGGCGGCGCCGCTGCTTGTGTAGGTGTAGAAGTTCTGGCGCGTGACTTCCGCGCTCCCGTTATTGACAACAACGTCGACCGCAAAACTCGGGTTGGTGGCGCAGTTGCACAGGGGCGGGAACGCGGGCGTGACGACCTGGATGGAATTGCAACTCAGCCACAATGACACCGGCACGGTGTACGAAAACAGACCGCGCCGGAATGTGATCTGTGATCCGGGGTTCAGGCCCGACCCGCTAATCGTGACAGTTGCTCCGCCGAGCGTCGAGCCGATGGCGGGGCTGATCGTGGTGACGGCGAGGGGCTGCGAGTCGCAGAGCAGTGCCCGCTTGTACCCGTACGCGCGCCCGCGGTTCGCCGCGTCGCCCGGCGCGCCGACGAACGCCGTTGTGCCGGCGACCGCCACCGCGGTGCCGAACTCCTCATCGCCGGCCGTTGGCGATGGATTATCGATCAGACCGAATTGGCTCCACGCGCCCGAGACATCCTCGAAGAAGAACGCGCGCCCGCTGTCGAGAAAGCCGCCGCCGTCGCGGAACGGCGCGCCGATGACGGCGAGCGTCCCGTCGAGCGAGACAGAGAACCCGAATTGATCATTGACCGCCGGCGCGGCACTGAAGATGTGCAGCGCGTCGCCGATCCACGACGCGCCGTTGTAGCGGAATGCGCGCACTGAGCCGGAGTTCGAAACGGTCTGGTCGTCCTGCGGCGAGCCGATGAGCGCGCCGTCGCCGCTGATCGCGACCGCTCGGCCGAACGCCACCGTCGAACCGCCTACGGTGGAGCGCGCGACTTGCTGCCCCGTGCCCCACAGCCCGCCCGAGCGCGCGAAGAAGTACGCGAACCCGTTGCCCGAGTTCTCCGCCGGCGCGCCGACGACCGCCCGATCGCCGCTGACGCCGACCGAGATGCCGAAGGTGCCGCTCGGCGTGGTGCCGCCCGAGTTCAGCGTGCTCTCGAGCACCCAGTTCGGCCCGCTCTGGACATAGACATAGGCGCGCCCGGCGTCCGCCTGCGTCGTGTTGCGGAACGGCGCGCCGACCACGATCGTCGTGCCGTCGATCGCCACCGAATGCCCGAAGTTGTCGCCCGCGGCTCCCTCGGCGGGTGTGATGCGGACGGGCGTGCTCCAGGTATCCGGGCCGGTGCGCGTGAAGACGTACACCGCGCCCTGGTCGGTGTTCGGGCCGTCGTCCGTCGGCGCGCCGACGACGAGCAGCGTCCCCGAGAGCGCGACGGAGAAGCCGAACCGATCGAACGCCTGCTGGTCGGCGAGCTGCGGCGCGAGCAACACCTCGCTGCCCCAGGTATCGCCGCTGATGCGCCGGTAGACGTAGACACGCCCGACGTCGGTCGTCCCGCCGTTGTCGAACTCGGGCGCGCCGATCGCCACGTAGTCGCCGCTGCGCGCGACCGCGGATCCGTACTTATGACTCGCCGCCCCGCCCGCCGCGACGAGATCAGCCACCTGGACCTGCCCCAGCGCCGAGGGCGCCGCGGCCACACTCGAAACGATTGCGCTAAGCCCGATCAGGGCGCGGCGTGAGAAAACAGTCGTACTCATGATGCGTTCCTTTCGTGGGCGCTCGATGCGCGAGCGATCCCCGTTCGCTCCTGCCCGTGCGGAGCAAACCGGGGGCGAGGGCGCGCCGGTGCACGCCCTCGCCCCGGTTGAATTCACGATGACTCGCCGTCAACCCGGACGGCACGGATGTCAGCCAGAGAACCGAGAGGATGGTGCGCCGATCAGGCACCTGCCGGTCATTGCGCCGGATCAACCGGGGTCACGTCGATGATGCAGATCCGCCGCCAGTTGCGGACGAGGATCGCGAGGTCGCCGACGCCCACGTCGAAGTCGCCGTCAAGATCGCAGATCGCGGTTGAGATCACCGGTTGGTCGCCGCACGGCGTGGGGACCACGATCAAACCGCGCTCGACCGGACCCCAATCGAGGATCATGACGCCGACGTCGGCGAGATCGACCTGCCCGTCAAGGTTCACGTCGCCCAGTCGGCGGCAATTGTTGCCGCGCCTGGCGAGGTTGGTGCCGGTCTGCACCGGCTGCCCGTTGAAGAGCAAACAGCCGTCTGCCGGGTTCACGAGCTGAGCACTCACCGCCGCGCCCAGTTCGATGGCGAACCAGCGTCCCGCGCCGGGGCGGCCCGCCGGGATCGGGTTGATCGGGTAGGTGTCGATGCCGTTTACTTCATCCTCGGCCCAGAACGAGGCGTCGTCCGCATCGCCGCCCACGATCGTGTCGGGCGGATCAAAGCCCGTGTTGAGATTGAACAGCGGGGCGGGCGCGGGGCTGTTCAGCCGGGTGAGGTTCAGTGTGCCGAAGCCGAACTGATCTCCCATGACCGAACCGCCGTTGAACACCATGCCGATGCTGTTCCCGAACTCGTCCTCGAGCCACCAGTTGAACGAGAAGCTGTCGTTCACATCCCAACCATCGATCTCGAGCACAAACCCGTCGAGCACGTTCGAGCCGTTGTCGGCGGTTTCGGTGTCGTCGATGTTCACCTTCCACACGAGCATCCCGCCCATGTCGATCTGCTCGAGATTGCTGCCTGGGATCATGCCGTTCAGCGCGATGCGGCACTCATCCGGCGTGGTGACGCCGTCGTCGAATGACGGATCGAGAAGCCCGTTGTATTCGAAGTTCGGCGTGCCGCCGTGGGTGCCCACGAAGAACGCGTTGTTCAGCAGCCCATTGGGCGGGGGGCACGGCGGGATCGGCGATCCACCCGTCTCCCAGATCACCTGCGTGGGCGTGAATGAATTCACGAACCACGTGTTGCACATCTGGATGTTCCCCGCGGGTGGTTGCGGCGGGTCGGCGAACGGCCGGCCGTTAAAGTCGACGTCCGCATTCACCAAGAGCAGCGGAGGTCCCATGTTGACATCGCCGCCGATGTTCCGCGCCAAGCGGATGCGGTACGCATCATCCTTCGTCCAGTTCACGAACTCCATCATGATCTTGAACCGGTCGCCCTCGGGATCGCCCGGCACCCCCTCGATGGACGTCACGCGCCAACAGAACAAGTCCTCATCAAGCTTTGCGCACGACGGCGGGTCCGGCGGCGGATCCGCAAGCGACGATTGGAACGAGACCATCGCGACCAACCCCGCCGCTCCCGCAAGCACGGTGTTCAGCGAGTTCCACAGACGGCGATTCATGTCGTACTCCTTTCTCTTCCGCACGCGCCCGCGATGGGCGCAGAACAACTCACCCGAGCCGCACGCGCGGCACGGGGGACAACCCAAGTTCAACTCTCACCCACGGATGTGCGCGATCAGCGCACACCACGACCGGCCGCTTTCACGGCCCCGACACAAAAGCACATCGATTCAATCTGTGTTTACGGCGGCAAACGCACCACGAAACCGCCATGCCGGACGCTGTGACTCGCTCGTTGAATCATGCGGTCCTGCATCTCAATGTATGACTCCGATTTTCTGCATAGGCCAATGAAAAGCATGCAGCATGCTGATAATTCGCAAATCGCCGCGAGAATCCGCCACGATCAGGCATCCAGCAAATCTCGTGCGCGGCCGGTCTCAACGCGCGGGCCGCACGCAATCGAATGCTCTCGCACACCCGATGTGGTCGGGGTGCTTGTGCGAAAGTTTGCGTCACGCCGCGCGAGTTTTTTCGCCGCGAGGCGTCCCGAATCGGCGGCGCGACAGTGTCGCGCCGCGAGGTGTGGAACGGCTCGATGTCGAGTCACGCACGGCCCCGGTCGTGATGTAGCGCGACGCGGAATCACCGGCTCGACGCGCCGAACGCCGCGCCGCGCGGGGCCAAGTGGCGCACGAGCCGTGCCATCCATGGCTCAGAAACCGGATGGGCCGACGAAAGAGCAAAAAGAAAGGCGGGACGCTTTCGCGTCCCGCCTTTGGTATCAGACGATGCTCAGGTCAAGAGCTTAGAGGCCGCAGCCCCAGTTCTTGATGATGAGCGCGATATCGTCGAGGCCGACGATACCGTTGCCGCTCACGTCGCCTTGGCCGCCCGGGTTGCCCCAGTTGGCGACGACGCGGGCCACGTCAGCGAGGTCGACGTCGCCGTCACCGTCCGCGTCACCCTGGCAGTTCGGGCCGAAGCCGCAGTCCAGAGTGGCGAGGTAGTCGGTGTCCGCAGCGCACGGGGCCGGGCCCGTGAACTGAGCGGGAGCGACGAAGAACCACCACGAGCCGGCCGGGAGCAGCGAGTTCACGCTGACCGGGACGCACGGGGTGCTGGTGGCGAACACGCGGAAGGCAGAGACGCCCGCGCAGTCCGGGATGCCGCCGTTCTCAACGATGCCGATGAGCACGTTGAACTCGGCTTCGACGGTCCAGGTGACATTGCGGCTGTTGGGAGCCACGATCTCGAGCTGGTACCAGTCGGTATCACGGAAGGAGCCGTTGCCCCAGCCCTTGCCACAGACAGACTCGCCGCAGGCGATCGGGATGAACGCCGGGGGCATGCTGTTGCAGCCGGAGATGGTGTCAACGTCGCACGGCTCGGGCTCGGTGACCGCGCCGACCGGGCAGGTCACTTCGCACGCGCCCTGGCAGAGCAGGGTGAGCGTGATCGGGCCGACGCCCGCAGCGTCGAAGCCGGCGATCTGGATGTAGTAGGTGTTGCCCACGACCAGGCCGTTCGCAGTCACCTGCGAGCGGAGGCCGCAGAAGTCATCGTTGCAGGCGAGAGCGACGAAGGCGCCGCAGGTGCCATCGAGAATCTGGACCATGGTGTCGGCCGCGGCGCTGGCGCAGAGGTCGACGGTCGCAGAGGTCTGGGTGGCGACGAAGCGGTACCAGATCGAGCCGACGCCCTGCTGCGGGCCGCCGAAGGAGCAGTCGAAGTTGGGGTCGGTCGGATCGATGGTGGCGAACTGGTTGCTGCCGTTGACGGTCGCGCCGCAGGCGATGAGTTCCGCATTCGCGCAATCATCGTTCGGAGCGCCGCTGGTGGAGCAAGAGGTTCCGCCGCCGCAGTTGACGCCGTCGGAGGTCACGACGAGCTCGAAGTCGCCCGTGCCGCCGCCGAAGCCGTTGACGAGGATGTAGTAGACCTGACCGGGGTTGGTGCACCAGAAGGCGGTGCTGTGGCCCGGCGGGAAGCCGCAGAAGTCGTCATCGCCCGCGAGGCAGATCCACTGCGACGCATTGCAGTCGCCGCAGAAGACGTGGATCTTGGTGTCGTAGTTGGTGCCGGGGTTGCAGAGCGAAGCGGCGAAGGTGCCGCCGTCGCCGACCACGGTGTACCAGACGCCGTCCGCCGAGATCGAGGTGCCGCAGGCCGGCAGACCCGGGTCGGGGTTGGCGAAGGCGGTGCTGCCGAAGACCGGCGTGCCGAGGGTCACGGCGATGGCGCCCGTGCAGTTGTCATTCTCGGGGACGGTGACGGAGCAGGGGACGCAGGAGAGGGTCGCCTCGTAGCCGGACTCGCACGCCACGCCGCCGAAGACGGACGGGGCGACGAAGGGCCACCAGGTGCCCGGAGCGACGCACGCGGTCACCGACACGTCGGTGAACTCGGCGCCGGTCGCGGAGACGAGGAACGCGCTGACGCCGGCGCAGTCGGGGATACCGCCGTTGTCGACGATACCAACGAGCACCGGGAAGGTCGCGTTGACGGTGAAGGTCATTTCCGTGCCGCTGCCGAGGACGACCTCGTACCAGTCGGTGTCACGGAAGGAGCCGTCAGCACCGCCGCTGCCGCAGTAGGTCTGGCCGCAGACGATGGGGCTGAACGTCGGCGGGGTGCTGTTGCAGCCGCCGTTGACGCCCTGACCATCGAGGCCGCAGTTCGGCTCGTTCTCAGGGGTGCCGACGCACGGCTCGATGGCGGTGCAGGTGAGGGAGAGCGTGATCGGGCCGACGCCGGCGGCGTCGAACCCGGCCACTTCGATGTAGTAGGTGTTGCCGACGGTGAGGCCGGTCGCGGTCACCGCCGAGCGGAGGCCGCAGGAGTCATCGTTGCAGGCGAGCGAAACGAGTTCGCCGCAGTTGCCCTGCAGGATCTGGACCATGGTGTCGGCCGCGGCGCTGGCGCAGAGGTCGACGGTCGCAGAGGTCTGGGTGGCGACGAAGCGGTACCAGATCGAGCCGACGCCCTGCTGCGGGCCGCCGAAGGAGCAGTCGAAGTTGGGGTCGGTCGGATCGATGGTGGCGAACTGGTTGCTGCCGTTGACGGTCGCGCCGCAGGCGATGAGTTCCGCATTCGCGCAATCATCGTTCGGAGCGCCGCTGGTGGAGCAAGAGGTTCCGCCGCCGCAGTTGACGCCGTCGGAGGTCACGACGAGCTCGAAGTCGCCCGTGCCGCCGCCGAAGCCGTTGACGAGGATGTAGTAGACCTGACCGGGGTTGGTGCACCAGAAGGCGGTGCTGTGGCCCGGCGGGAAGCCGCAGAAGTCGTCATCGCCCGCGAGGCAGATCCACTGCGACGCATTGCAGTCGCCGCAGAAGACGTGGATCTTGGTGTCGTAGTTGGTGCCGGGGTTGCAGAGCGAAGCGGCGAAGGTGCCGCCGTCGCCGACCACGGTGTACCAGACGCCGTCCGCCGAGATCGAGGTGCCGCAGGCCGGCAGACCCGGGTCGGGGTTGGCGAAGGCGGTGCTGCCGAAGACCGGCGTGCCGAGGGTCACGGCGATGGCGCCCGTGCAGTTGTCATTCTCGGGGACGGTGACGGAGCAGGGGACGCAGGAGAGGGTCGCCTCGTAGCCGGACTCGCACGCCACGCCGCCGAAGACGGACGGGGCGACGAAGGGCCACCAGGTGCCCGGAGCGACGCACGCGGTCACCGACACGTCGGTGAACTCGGCGCCGGTCGCGGAGACGAGGAACGCGCTGACGCCGGCGCAGTCGGGGATACCGCCGTTGTCGACGATACCAACGAGCACCGGGAAGGTCGCGTTGACGGTGAAGGTCATTTCCGTGCCGCTGCCGAGGACGACCTCGTACCAGTCGGTGTCACGGAAGGAGCCGTCAGCACCGCCGCTGCCGCAGTAGGTCTGGCCGCAGACGATGGGGCTGAACGTCGGCGGGGTGCTGTTGCAGCCGCCGTTGACGCCCTGACCATCGAGGCCGCAGTTCGGCTCGTTCTCAGGGGTGCCGTCCGTGCAGGGGGCGATGTTGGTGCAGGTCAGGTCGAGCGAGATGGCGCCACGGCCGGCCTCGTCGAACGAGCTGACGGAGATGTAATAGGTGTTGCCGACGGTGAGGCCGGTGGCGGTGGCCTGCGAACGCAGACCGTTCGGGCCGCACGCGTCATCGTTGCAGGCGACTTCGGTGAAGGCGCCGCAGGTGCCGTCGAGGATCTGAACCATCGTGTCAGCAGCGCCGCTGTTGCACAGAGAGACGGTCGCGGAGTTCCCGGTGGCGACAAAGGAGTACCAGATGGTGCCGACGCCGAGGTCCGGGCCGCCGAAGCGGCACGAAACGATGGGATCGCCGCCTTCGTTGGTGGCGGCGGTGTTGTCACCGGTCGCCGAGCCGCCGCAGACGATCACTTCCGCGTCGGCGCAGTTGTCGTTCATGCCGCCGCCGCCGCCGCCGCCGCCGCCACCGGACTCGCTGATCGAGAAGGTGCCGGAGCCTTGCGTGACCGCGCTGAACGAACCGATGCGGATGAGGTACGTGTTGCCGGCGGTCGCCGAGAACATCGCGTTGCTCTGCAGCGAGCCGCCGCAGTCGTCGTCGCTGCAATCCAAGAGGTCAGCATCGGACGGGGGGCACGCCGCGCCACCGTTGTACACGGCGATTCGGGTGTCCAGCGCGGTGCTGCCGCAGGTCTGGACGGAAACGCTGCCGCCAGCCACGGACGTCCAGAGGAACCAAACGTCACTGAAGATCTGATTCGAGCCGAACGACAGGCACGCACCGTGCCCGATGCCGTCCAACGTCGCGCCGACGTTGCTGAACGGGAACGTTCCGGCGCCCGAGATGAGCGAAGGAGTTCCGCAGGCGTCGGAGCCGTCAGCGCCGCCACGCTCAATAGCGATGGTGCCGCTGGCGTCCTTGCCGAGTCCGAACGCGGGATTCGCGGTCGGCTTGGCGAAGGCATTCTTTTCCACCTTGGTCACCGCGCCCTGAACCACGCCGCCCTTCGAAGGCTCAGCCTTCTTCAGACCCGCGGTCGAGGACCGCGAATTGCCGGGGAGGAGCGACCCATCTCGGGCCGCGCTCTTATCCAGCGCAGGGGACGTGTTCGTGACGCTGTCCGCCATCCCGGCCGCCGAAACGACCGTGATGCAGGCCGCCATACCGAGCAGCCTGAACACTTTTCCGAAATTTGAACAACAGCCCTCCACCAGGCACCTCCTCTTGTTTGGAGCAATTGGGCATCCGGGCGTGCCGCTCCCTCCGCGAGCGGTTGACAATGACACACGCCCGGACTTGGGCGATCTCTTCATCATGGGTAATAAACGAAAGATGGCACTGAATCAAGTGAGAACGTCAGAACTGCGGGCAAATCGAGTAAACTTGCTGCAAACCGTTTCTCGCACCCCCGACTCCCCGATACCAGACTGGGTAATCGGAGCACTTCGGCAATGGAAATCGGGCGCGCAGCGCCTACCCAAGTTACCAGTCGGCCATCCCCAGCTTCGGCTGAAGCCGCATTTGTCGGACCTTGCCAGTTCTGGGCATTTCAGCGCGAGCGCCGGGCGGCATTCCAGACGACCACCTTGTGGTCCGTCATTTCGTCCATCGCAAACCGGACACCCTCGCGGCCCAGTCCTGACGCCTTGAAGCCGCCGTACGGCATCGCGTCCGAGCGCGTGGTGGGCACGTCGTTCACCACGACGCCGCCGACTTCGAGTTCGTCAATCAGGCGGTGAGCGACGGACAAGTCGTTCGTGAACACGCCCGCTTGCAATCCATAAGCACTTGCATTGACTTGAGTTATGCCCGATGACATCTCGTTGAAACCATTGACGGCAAGCGCGGGCGCGAACAGTTCATCGTTCCATGCCGAGCAGGCGGCGGGGACGTCGGAGAGCACGGTCGGGTCGAGTATCGAGCCGTTCCTGTTTCCGCCTGTGAGCAGCCTGGCACCGGCGGCAACGGCGGCGGCGATCCACTCGGCGGCGCGCCGTGCCTCGGCTTCGCTGATCATCGGCCCGAGGGTTGTTTGCTCGTCGAGCGGGTCGCCGGTTCGCAGCCCCGACAGCTCGGAGAGGAGGCGTTCAATGAACCCGTCCCGAACCGATTCGTGAACAAGCACGCGCTGCACGCTGATGCAGCTCTGCCCCGCGTTGGTGAACCCGCCGACGGCGATACGCCGGGCGGCGAAGTCGAGATCGGCGGTGCGGTCCACGATGCATGCCGCGTTCCCGCCGAGTTCAAGCGTGACGCGCTTGCGCCCCGCGCGCGATTTCAGCATCCAACCCACCTTGGACGAGCCGGTGAACGAGAGCAGCGCAAGGCGGTCGTCTTCACTGAACAGCTCAAGCCCGTCATCAACGCACGTGACCACGCTGAACGCGCCCTCGGGCAGCCCAGCGCCCGCAAGAACCTCGCCCAGCAGCAGCGACGTGATCGGCGTGCGCGGGTCGGGCTTCAGCACGAACGGGCAGCCGACAGCGAGCGCGGGCGCGATCTTGTGAGCGGCGAGATTCAAGGGGAAATTGAAGGGTGTGATAAAGCTGCACGCGCCGACGGGCACGCGCGTCCACGTCGCGTGATACCCCTCCAAACGCGGCACGGTGTCGAGCGGCATGACCTCGCCCCGCGCGCGCCCGCACTCATGGGCGGCGAAGCGGAAGGTGTCGATCGCGCGCGTCACTTCGGCGCGGGCTTCGAGGATCGGCTTGCCGCATTCGACCGTGAGCCAGCGCGCGAATTCCTCGTGCCGAGCGCTGAGCGCGTGGATGACATGGTCGATGGCGCTGTGCCGGCGGTGGGTGGGGAGTGCTCTCATCGCGCGGATCGCGCCCGCCGCCGCGGCGATGGCGCGATCAACCATCGCGCGGTCCGCCACGCCGATCGCTGCCGCGGGCTTCTGCGTGAATTTGTCGAAGCCGTCGATGACGCGCGGCGAGACAACCGCGCGCCCGGCGATGATGGGCTGCAGTGCCGCGTTCAACCGTGGACGTTCGAGTGTGTTCATGTGAGAATCATTCCGATCAGAGTGCTGCAGAAGTCGATCAACGCTGCAGTGTGCGGCGAGCGGGGATCGGTGGGCACCGAGGGTTTTGCTGGGCTTTTCAAAGGCCGGTGCGCCGGAACGCCAGAATAGCCGCGAGTATGCAAATTCTGTTTGCGTGCGTGTGATTCTCATGTAGTGTGAAGTCTTGAGGGCGCGATTTTTCGGTGCTGTTGTCGTATTTCGCCGGTTTTGCTGCCCGACTCGCTGCGGGTCCTCGCTGACCCACGTATCGACTTCGTTGAGAAGGACGCCGCCCAGACGCGGCGAGAAGCGCACCGAACAACATGGCTTGCGGAGTTGTGTGCTGCTCCGCAGTGGTTGTGCCGAGCTGCGCGGGCTGTCGCCCGCGTTCAGCGGGATGTTCGTGCATGCCGAGCGTGACGGCTCGGAGTGATGGGTTTGAAGACACGCCGCGCGCTGAGTTCATGGTTGGTCGCGGTTGGTCTTCGGGCGCGCCATTCCCCGCCCGATCGTGCGGCCGCGCGAGGGTTTGTTCCTTCATCAAGAAAAGGAGTGTTCCCGTGAAAAATCCTCTGAGAAAGCGACATCTTGCGATGCTCTTCGCCATCGCGCTGCTGCTGTCGCCCGCGGCGCTCCAGCCGGCGGCGAACGCCGATCTGCCCGGTTTCAGTGTGTCGGCATGGGCGTTCAACTGGGGCGGGCTGTGGCGGCGCGAGTTCCGCGTGCGCGAGTTGGCGCGCTGGTACCGGCACTACAACTGGCGCACCGATATTCGTCTCTGGCTCAGCCGCCGCGCCGAGGGCGTGTGGGTCACGCGCCAGGCGGTGACGCAGTTCACCTGCCGCAGCCACTGCGTGCTGCGGAATCCGACCGGCGGGCCGGGCGTGTGGCGTATCTGGCGCACGTTCAGCGCGGTTGATATCCGGCGGTTCCGCGCGCACTACCGCGTGTCGTGGGTGGGGCACCTAAACCCCGTGGTGGGCGACGCCGCCCCGCCGCCGAATGTGATCGGCGGGCTGAATTCGCGCTTCACTCTGGTGCAGGATCACCTTGAGATCACGACGCCCATGGAGCCGCGCGACCCGATTCCCTCGACCCCGTTCAATGAAGCCGTCATGATCATGGACGAGAACGGCATCCAGCACTTCCTCGGTGAGCCGGGGTTCGAGCAGATGCCCGACACGGCACAGAATCCCGACGGCTTCCAGTTCGTTTCGACCGCGGCGAGCACCGAGAACCTGCCGCCCGCGCTGATGCGCATCAACGATCCCCCCGCCGTCGGCCAGCCCGGCATGGCGCTGATCCAGCCCGGCGTGTTGGTCGAATGGCTCGTCGATCAGAACGGCAATGTGCAGGTCGATCGTGACATGAACGGAGTGCCGGACCCGATCCTCTCGCCCGGCGTGCTGGGTGGGCAGAAGCACCAAGGCCTGATCGAAATGCCGATGAACGGCGTGCCGGTCGGCGGCGAGGTCGAGATCGATCTCGACGAGGGCAACACACCGCTCAACCTGCACTGCTGGATGCTCGACCAGAACGGCGAAGTCCTCGGCGCGGCGCCCGGTCAGATCATCGTCGGCCCGCCCGTGGATCTCAACGGCGACGGCGAAGCCGACCCCAACACCGCGATCGGCGGCCCGATCCCCATGAACCCGACCGTGCGCGACGAGTTCGACCAGATCAGTCCCACGATGGCGCCGGTTGACTTCGGCATCGTGCAGGAAGGCCCGCCCACCGCCACCGAACTCAACCAGTTCAACTTGCGGCTGCAACAGGCCGGCTTCAACCCCATCTTCCCGCCCTTCCAGTTCTGCATCCGCGCGGTGCGCAACCGGCACATCTGGGGCATCGATCGGCGCTTTGTGATGGATACCTGGCTGCACCACTGGAAGTGGTTTATCAGCCATCACTTCAATCTGACCGCCAGGGCGCACCGCGTGTGGATCACGCGCGCCGCGCTCTCGGGGTTCATGTCGAACCATCACCACTTCGTCGTGGGTCAGCCGCCGACGTGGACAATGCACACCCTGGTGAACCTGAGGTTCTTCCGCGTGTGCTATCGCATCCACTGCCCGCGGCCGAATCGTCTGCGGATCAAGATCGATCAGCTCTTCGCGGTCGTGCCGGTCCACCCGGATGATCCGAACTCGCAGCTCATGCTCATCACAACCGAGTGCAACGAGAACCGACTGTTCCAGACCGTGCCGCCCGACGTTCTCGCGGGCCTGCAGCCCGATCCGTTCCCGGTGGGCCCGGACGGAACGCTGGTCGAGGACATCGACCCGGTCAACGGCACGCTCGATATCGGCGGCGGCGGCACGGGCATCTTCGACGGCAACCTTGACGTGCTCGCCGCCAACCCCGGCACCATGCAGACGGTCGCGATGGTCGGCAACGATGACTTTGAACTCGCCAACAACGACAACCAGCTCCAGCTGTACTGCTGGCTGTTGAATCCGAACGGCACGATCGCGACCGACACGTTCGACACCGGCGCGGGCCAGCCGCCGATCACGTTCACCGTCGATCCGGCGGTGGCGCAGCCCGTATTCCGCGACGAACTCGGCAACCCGATGCCGAACCCGACGATGCTCGACTTCACGATGCAGGCTGACGCCCCGCCGGCATGCCCGGGCGACGTGAACGGAGACGGCATGGTTGGCCTGGCCGACATCGCCGGCATCACCACCTGCTGGAATCAGCCCGCGGCGTGCAACCCGGGCGCAGACCAGAACGGCGACGGCTCCATCGGCCTCGCGGACATCGCGATCGTGACGAGTAACTGGGCCGCCGTGTGCCCGTGAGCGCGTGATGGTTGACGTGATGGAATCGAAGCGGGGCGGGCCGAAGGGCACGCCCCGCTGTTCATTTCACGATTCGGCAAAGCAGCGGGGGAGCGTATCTCTCTCAGCACTCGCTTCTCAGGACTCAGTTTCACCGCGGCCCGCCCGCCAGCATCACGCGGCGGGACGGGTCCACGCGGCGCTGTTCCGCCAGTTCGCGGTCGATCGCCAACGGCACCAGGAGGCTGAACATTGAGCCGCGTCCCAGTTCGCTCACGAGTTGGATCTCGCCCTGCAGCAACTCGGCGTATTCCTTCGCGATCGCGAGGCCAAGGCCCGTGCCGCCCTGCTGGCGCGTGTGGCCCGCCTCGAGTTGGACGAACTTCTCGAAGACCATCTTCTGCTGGTCTGCCGGGATGCCGGGGCCGGTGTCGAGGACGCTGACGCGGACCATCGACCCGCCGTCCGACCCGCTGAGCCGCTCGGCCCGGAGCGTCACTTCGCCCTTCTCGGGCGTGAACTTCACCGCGTTGGAGAGGAAGTTGAAAACGATCTGCTGGAGCTTCTGCGGGTCCGTCTCGATGCTGGGCAGGAGCGCTCTGCTCGGGTCATTTGTGAAGCCGCTGGGAGAATCCGTGCCGCGTTCGGATTGCAGTTGCAGCGTCAGCCGGATCGACTTCCGGTCGGCGAGCGGGCGGATCAGCGCGAGCAGCCCCTCGCACGTCTCGGCGACATTCAGCGTCTGTACGTGCAGCTCGACCTTGCCCGCTTCCAGCTTTGCCATTGCGAGGAGTTCGTTGATCATTTCGAGCAGCGTGCGCCCCGCGTTGACAATGTTGTCGGTGTACCGCTTGCGTTTGGCGATCGTCGCGGGGTCAGCCACGCCGCGCTCTTCGTCGGAGCGGGCGACATCCTGCAGGATTTCGGCGAACCCGATGATCGAGTTGAGGGGCGTGCGCAGCTCGTGGCTGATGTTCGCGAGGAACTCGCCCTTGAGCCGGGCGGCTTCGTAGAGCGATGTGTTCCGTTCGGAAAGTTCCGTGAGTTTCAGGTCGAGCGACTTGTTGATCGCGCGGAGCTGGGCTTGCTGATCGGCGAGGTCGCCCAGCATCGAATTGAACGATTCGCCGAGCTGCTCGAATTCGTCGCCTGTCTGGATGTCGGCCCGGATGTTGAGGTTCCCCTGCCGCACGGTCTGCGCGGTGTCGCGCAGGGCTCGCACCGGGGACAGGATGATTTTCGTGGTGATGAGATAGAAGACAAACACCGCGAGCAGCCCCGCCACAAGCCCGGAGAGGAACAGGTACGACCGGTTGATGAGCAGTTGTCGTGCGGCGGTGGTCGATCGGCGTTCGACGAAGACCACGCCGCTGGGTTTTCCCGCGTCGTCTTCGAGCAGTCGCGCGTAGCGGTACACGCGGTCGCCGCGGACCCACTCGCTGGACGCGTGCTCGATGATCGGCTCACTCTTCGGGTCCACGCGCGCGAAGTGCTGCTTCGCCGACTCGAGGAACCCGGCGGTGAACGACTCGTTCTCCCACGCGCTCAAGGGCCAGTAGTTGATCTGGAGGTCGCTCTCGGGGGCCTTCGGGTCGTCGTCGGAATACTGCGTGAACCGCCCCACGCCGACGCGCAGGCTTGGTGAATCAGCCCACAGCTTCGCGACCTGGCGCGAGGTTTCGAGCTGGCTCTGATCGACGATGCTCGACAAGCGGAACGCGGGGAATACCAGCGCCGCCGAGATGATGAGCACCACCGCGAGCCCGAAGAGGAGCTGACACTTGTTAGCAAGCGAGATGCCGCGCCACATATCGCGCGAGTGTACGCGCGTTAGCGCCGGCCGGGCAGAACATCATCGCCCGTCAGCCCCGCGTGATTTCGGTTCGGCGCGCCCCCACGGGGGGGCTCCTGCAGGCCCGGCGGCGGGGGGTCTCCCGCGCGCTCCCACGCCACCCGCGGCGCGTCGCCCCACAACATCTCGATGTCGTAGTACAGCCGCTTGTCTGGCTCGAAGATGTGGACCACCACGTCAACGAAATCCAGCAACAGCCACGATGATCCGCGCTCTGCGATGTTCGACCCGAACAGCGCAAAGCCGGTGTCCGCGCCCAAGTCGCCCACGTGGTCGCCCGCGCTCCGCATCTGCCGCTCGCTCGTGCCCGAGGCTATGACGAAGTAGTCCGTCACCTGCGAGCGCCCGCGAAGGTCGAGGAGGATCACGTTCTCGCACTTGTCGTCGCGCAGCATCCGGGCCGCGTCGATCGCGAAGGCGAGTGATTTCCTTTCCCGGTCCGCGTCCGCGGCCCGGGGCTGAGGAGAGCGCATCTGGACGCCGAGCGCCTCATCGGGGTTGTTCTGGTTCGGGTTTGTCGCTCGGGTTCTCTCGCTCATGCAGGCTGGACAGTATCCCGCCCACTCCGCCGGTTCAACCGGCGCCGCTTCAAAAAAGCAGCCCGCCGCAGGATCATGTCGATCCTGCGGCGGGCGCGATCACACACGTCTCAGTGTGCGACCGGACGAGGGGAGGCGCGAATCACGGGCAGCTGCTGGCCCAGTTGGTGATGACTTCGGCGACGTCCTCCAGCCCGACGAACCCGTTGCCGCTGAGATCGCCGTTCTCGCAGCCGAAGACGTTGGTGTTCCAGTTCTGGATGATGACCGCGAGGTCGCCCAACCCTACGGGCGCGGAGCCGTCGGCATCGCCCGGGCACGTTTCGGTGTAGTCGAAGTTCGCTTGGTAGTAGCCGAGGGCGCCGTTGAAGCCCGAGACGCGGACGAAGACGAGTTGACCGGCGGCGACAGGGATGCTGATGAGCGCCGAGTTGCCGCCCGCGCTGTCGTCGTCGCACGCGATCTGGTTCGCGAGCGTGCCGGGGCAGGAGGAGTGAACGGAGAGCACGGTGTCGTACGACGACCCGAGGGTGTCGATGGTCAGCGTGCCCGAGCAGCCGACCGTGTAGCTGAACCATGCGTCGGGGCTGGTGCTGGAGGAGCCGCAGGTGCTGTCGCCGTCATCGGTGGCGCCGAAGGTGTCGCCCGTGATCTCTGCCGGGCTCTGCAGGAGGTACACGCCCGAGCACTCGTCGTTGAGCGGGGCGAAGACGCCCGCCCGCACGAAGACGTCGCTGTCGGTGCCGTTCGCGTCTGGCGAGACGACGTCGGTCGCGGGGGAGCTGAACGCGACGAAGCGCCCGAACCGCGAGACCGAGGGCGCGCTGGACGGGCCGGTGGTGATTTCGGCGTCGGTGCCGGACAAGCTCACGCGGTACGTCACGTTGAAGTGACGGTCACGGATCATCACGTCGCGCTGACCGTTGGTGTCGTCGCAGCCCAGAATGCCGCAGAGGTGATTGGTCGCGAAGGTGGTGAACGCCACGTACGCGCCGTCGTCGGAGATGGACGGCTCGATGCTCGAATCATTGAGCTGCGACGACCCGCCCGGCAGCGGGAACTGCTGGTAGCCCATGCTCACGCGCTCCGTCATCGAACTGGCGGCTTCGTCAAAGAGCGCGTCGTTGTCCGCGTCGCGGTCGCGCACGAAGATGTCGGTAAAGCCGTTGCTGTCACCCGTGACGAGGTCGTTCATCGGGCTGGCGAACGCGACCCAGCGCCCGAAGTAGCTGATCGAGGGCCACGAGCAGTCGCGGCTGCTCTGCCCCTCGCCCTCGCTGGAGTCGACGCTGACGCGGGTCGTGACGCCCTGCTCCATGTCGCGCACGAAGATGTCGTCGGAGTCGTTGTTGTCGGAGAAGACGATGTGCGTGGAACGGCTGACGAAGGCCACGTGCCGCCCGTCGCCCGAGATGGCGGGCGAGCCGCTGAAGCCGTCCTGAGCGCAGCCGACGCACGAGATGGGCACGCTGACCAGTTCGGTGTCGGAACTCGCGGGCTCGTCGAAGACGCCGTCGCTGTCCGCGTCGCGGTCGCGCCGGTACACGTTCTGGAAGGGCACGCTGTCGCTGGTGAAGTTGAAGTCGCTGGTGAACGCGACGTAGCGCCCTTCACCCGAGATGGTGCCGTTGAGCGAGTGATTCATGCAGGTGCCACCCGGGCAGTTGTCGGTCGCCTGTGACTCACTGCTGGTAAGGCTGACGCGCGTGGTCTTGGTCTTGCCCGCACCCGGCTCGTCGAAGATGCCGTTGCCGTCGAGGTCGCGGTCGCGGACGAACACGTCGTCGAGATCATTTGTGTCGCCAGAGACGAGATTGGTCGCCGAGCTGTGGAAGACGACGAAGCGCCCATCGTCGGAGATCACGCGGGCGCCGGCGTGGGCCAGCCCGCAGGAGCCGTTCGGTTCGGCGTTGCCGGTCACCGGGTCGGGGATGCTGATCCGCGCCGTTGTGCCGCTGACGCGGTCGCGCACGAAGATGTCGCTATCGACCCCCGCGTCGCCCGCGACCAGCACGCCGCTGCTCACGAACGCGACCCAGCGTCCGTCGCCCGAGAGGTGGGCGTTGACGCTGGCTTCGCTGCTCTGCGACTCGAGCGAGTTCACGCTGGCGCGCTCCGTCACCGCCGCGAGCGAAACGCCAGCGCCGGCCGACAGGGACAAGAGACTCAATATGGACAGACCGAGATCGGAACGGGAGAACATGTGTGATGCTCCTTCAAGGGAAATGGTGGGCGTTGTGAAGTCGTGTGTGCGCCAAGGCCGAGCGTTTACACCGCTCGGCCCGTCACCGATTCACGCAACACCTTTCACTTCGAAGGCTCAAACAGTTCGCTTTTTTCTCAGACCTTCGTTACGAGGCGATGAACAACGAAGAGGGAACCCGTCCGGAGTATCTCAACTCCGCGGCGGGGGCGGTCAGGCCCGGTGTGGACCGCGATCTCCGTGTCGGAGTCCGGCCCGCACGGCTGAGGGTCGCCGTCCCGCCGCACAACGCGGAGCGGGCGGTGTACGCGTTCAGGCTGATCTGCGGGTCGGCGAAGCAGCGGCAGGTTGATTCGGAGAACCCGCCCGTGGGAGTCAGGCTGGTGCCAAGCCGCAGCACTTCACGTCGCTTGCTCACTCACCCGCCCCCGGCCCCCCCGCCCGCGTTGCCGGCCCCGCGCCCAGCACACGCGTGCTCCATCGGCGCATCTGTTCGAGGCCCGAAGCAGGGATCGGGATACCCGCGTGCCGCTCGAATTGGTACTGGAAGTTTCCCGCGATGTGCCGCTCCTGCCCGCTTAAATCCCACCGGTAGACCCTCGACTGCGCATCCGAAGCGATCAGCGCGCGACCCCCCGGGTGGAACTTCACGCTCGACACCTGATCGAGCGG
Source organism: uncultured Phycisphaeraceae bacterium (assembly GCA_964391865.1). Lineage (GTDB taxonomy): Bacteria > Planctomycetota > Phycisphaerae > Phycisphaerales > UBA1924 > DASZQL01. The sequence goes on along the minus strand of CAYMNQ010000001.1, from coordinate 869,989 downwards.
CCCTTCAAGTGTTGCAAGCAGGTGCTCGTCGCCAACTTCCCAGAGCCGCACCGTCCGATCCGCCGCACCCGACGCGAGAATCCGTCCGTCGGGAGAGAGGCTGAGTGACAGCACGGCGTGCTGGTGCCCGCTCATCGACCGCACGCGCTCGACCCGGCGCAAGTCCCATTCTTCGACTTTGCGCCCGAACGTGCCGACGTACAGTGTCGCGTTGTCGTGCGAAAGCTGCAGCGCACGTGGCTGCGACTCGCATTGCAACTCGCCGATCAGCCCGCCCGATTCCAGATCCCACAAGCGCACGAATTCATCACTTCCCGTGCTGAACACCGTCCGCCCGTCGGATGAGATCGCGATGGAGAAGGCCGTCTCGCGCGGCGCGTTCATCTCGGCGACAATCACGCCGTCGCTCACGCGATGCACCGTGATCCGCCCCTCGCTCCCGCCGCAGACGAGCCGCGTCCCGTCGGGTGTGAAGCGAATCGACAGCAGGGTGCCGCCGCCAAACGCCCACGCGCGCCGGAACTCGCCCGTCCGCGCATCCCAAAGACGCACGCCATCGTTGTTCCCCCCTGTCGCGAGGATCGAACCGTCCGGGCTGTAGTCCGCGCGGTACACGCGTCCGACGTGCCCGCAGATCTGGAGGCGAATGTGCAGCGTGCGCGCGTCTCGGACCTGCACAGTCTCCCCATTCGAGACCAGCGCGAAGTCGGCCCCATCCGGGCTGATGGGCGCATCGAAAATCCACCCGAGCCCGCATGACACCGAGCGCACGGGGAGCTCGGGGTTCATCTCGAAGACCCGCAGCGTCCGCTCGCGCCCATGCGTCACCAGCGTGCCCCCGTCGGGCGAGATCTTGCACTGGTACTGCATGGGATCGGAGCCGAGCACGGTCCTGATCCGGCGGCCGTCGCGCGCGTCCCACGTCTGGATCGAGTCCGACGACGACACCAGCGTCCGCCCATCCGCCGCAAACGCAAGCGACCGCACCCGCTCCTTCGATACGCTGAACGACGCGGTCACACGCCACGGCTCGGTCGTCACGTCGAACACTTCGACCTTCCCCACGTCGCCCCCGACCGCGAGGCGGGTGCCATCCGCGCTGAAGGCGAAACACCGCGCCGACCGCCCCCGGGCTTCGATCTCCTCGGCCGCCACATCCTCGCCCAGTCTCACGCGGTGCAGGGCGCCGTCGAACAAGCCGACCACCGCGGTGCGTCGATCGGGCGATACGCCCACGCTGATCGCACGCCCCGGGACGCGCGACACGCGCGCCACCCGAGGCTCGCCCGTCAGGTCCCACTCGCGCACCAGCCCGTCGGACGAAGGCGTTACCGCCGCCAGGCCGTCGGGCGAGAGCCAGCCGTCGGGGGTCGGTGCTTCCGTTGCATCCAGCAGCATCCTCGCCGGCGCCCCGCGATCGATGAGCCACAGGTTCCCGTCGTAGTCACCCCCCATCAGCCGATCATCGTCGGCGGCGCACTGCAGGAACACCAGGTACGACGCCGGCAGACGCGTGACGCCGAGCACGCGCGACAAGTCCCCAGTCATCTCCGTGATCAGCCCATCCTCCGTCGCGACGAACGCCCGCTGCCCGCTCGGGGCGAAGGCGAACGCGCGCACCGCCGCGCTGACCCCCGGGACCGACTTGACGATCGGATACTTGGAATAGAGTTCCCAAAGCGCCCAGTACGCGGGCGCCGACGACGGGTCGCGCAGCAGTTCCGCCCACATCAAGTCCTCGGCGAGGACCGGGCTGCCCGTCGTCGCCAACAGCCGCCCTCGCTCGATGTTCGCGATGCACAACTGTCTGCGAAGTCCGACCGCGCTCTCGTCGGCCCGGCGGCGCTGCGCCCGGGCCTGATCGAGCGCCGAGAGTGCCTGCCGCCGGGCCAGATCCGCCTCCTGCGACAGGACGAGACGTTCGACCGCGAGCCGCTTGTTCTCCATCGACTGGAAGATCATCACGACCGCGAAGACGACCAGCGCGATGACAAACAGCGCCGCCGTCGCGACAACGCCGCGGTAGCGGTTAATCTGCTTGCGCAGGACATACAACGCCGAATCTCGCTTCGCCGCGATCGGCTCGCCCGCGAGGTACCGGCGCAGGTCCTCCCCCAGCGCCGCCGCCGACTGGTACCGGCGTTCGCGGTGTTTCTCGATCGCCTTCGCGACGATCGTATCGATCTCCCCGCGGAACACGCGGCTCATCGAACTCAGCCGAGCCGGCTCGTCATCGCGGATCATCCGAGCCGCTTCCGGGATCGATCGGTTCGACACGTCGTGCGGCAGCTTGCCGGACAGCAGCTCGTAGAGCAGCACCCCGAGCGCGTACACGTCCGAACGCGTGTCAACCCCGTCCGGATCGCCCGACACCTGCTCCGGGCTCATGTACGACAGCGTGCCGATCAACTGCCCCACGTTGGTGCGTATCGTGGTCACACGCCGGTCCGAGTCCGTCACGCGCGCCACGCCGAAGTCCAGCACCTTGGGCTGCGCCCCCCCGCCGCTCGAGACGGACGCCGACGATACATCCACCAGGATGTTCGCCGGCTTGAGGTCGCGGTGGATGACGCCCTTCTGGTGCGCGTGCTGCACCGCATCGCACGCTTTCGCGACGAGCTCCAGCCGCTCAGCGGTTGGCAAGCCACGATCCCGCACGAACGCCGTGATTGTGGGGCCTCTCACATACTCCATCGCGAAGTACGCGCGCACGCCCGAGCCCAGCGGGTTCTCGTGGTCCGGCGCCGCTCCGGCTTCGTAGATCTGCGCGATCCCCGCGTGCTGCAGCCGACCGAGGATTTCCGCTTCGTGCTCGAAGCGCCGGATCATGCCGGGCGTCGCGAGCGACGGTTTCAGCACCTTCAGCGCGACCGTCCGACGCGGGAACTCCTGCTCGGCCAGATACACCACACCCATCCCCCCCGACCCGATCACCCCTGTGATGCGGTACGACCCGATCCGCCGGCCCACCATCGTCGCCGGCTCCGCGCTCGCGATCATCTTCGTCGGCGGCGGGGTCGGGATCACGAACGCCGGCGTCTGCAGGAATCTCGAGAAACCCGCCTCATCCTCCTCGACGCCGAGCAGCGACTCCACCTCGGCACGCAGCCCCGCGTCGCCGTCGCATTCCCGATCGAGAAACACCCCTCGCGCACCAACATCCATCGCCGACGCGGCTTCGAACAACGACTCAATCTTCTTCCATCGCTCGGCGTTCAAGTCATCACATATCCGAAATCAACGACAGCCCCGAGAACCAGCATCTGCATCCAGGCGCAGGCCTCAAGCCCCATCCCCGCCCTCACCCGAGATCCCGGGCGGGGGCACGCCCGCGCTCGTCAGCTCGCGCATCAGCCACGCCCGCGCGAGGTTCCAGTCACGCTTCACCGTCGCCGGGGCGATACCCATCACCTCCGCCGTCTCGTCGATGCCCAGCCCGCCGAAATAGCGCAGCTCGACGACCCGCGCCTTGCGTTCGTCGAACTCCGCCAGTTTCATCATCGCGGTGTCGAGCGCTTCGAGATCGACCTCGCTCTCCCCCTCGGGGTCCGGCGCCGCCGCCAGTTCGATCGCGTCCTCCAACGACACGCGTGCCCGCCCCCCGCCCCGCTTGATCCGCTTGCGGCTCTTCGCGTGGTTCACCAGGATCCGGCGCATCGCCATCGCCGCCACCGCATAGAAGTGCGCCCGGTTCTGCCACTTCACGTTCCGCTGATCGACCAGCTTCAGGTACGCCTCGTGCAGCAGCGCCGTCGGCTGCAGCGTGTGGTCCGCCCGCTCGCTCCTCAGGTGCTGCTCGGCGATCGCGCGGAGCTCGTCATACACCATCGGCAGCAGCGTCTCGAGCGCACGCGAGTCCCCCTGACTCACCGCGTCGATCAACTGCGTCACATGGTGCGTTCTTGTCTCTTGCGGCTCCATACCACCTCACACCACTCCCCCCCAAGTATCAGCCTACCGATCACGCCCCATTCATACACGCACCATCCGCCGTTGCAATGGATCATTGGGGTGAGGCGGGGGATGAGGAGCGTGGCGAGGAAGTGCGGGAAGCGCGATGCACGCCGCACGCGACTCAGAATCGAAGCTCGCAATCCTGCTCCCGCCCCGCACCCCCAAGCCTCAATCCGTTCTTACCCTTTCCGCTCCACCACCAGCAGCGTGACATCATCGCGAAGTTCGCCGTCTTGGTACGCGCTGATCCGTTCGGCGATTGTCGCGCAGGCACGCTCGAGCGGCTCGGCGGCGACGGCATCGAACAACGCCGCCATCCGCGCTTCGCCGAAGAACTCGCCGTGCACGCTCGTCCGCCCGTTGACCTCGCGCATTGGCGCTGCCTCCGGCACCCCGTCCGTGTACAGCACCAGACGCTCTCCGGCGCGCAGGATGTCGCGCTGCTCGCCCACCGCCGCGTCCGTCATTGCCGCCAGCACCGTTCCCGTCACCTCGCCGAACACACGTGTGCCGCCCGCGCCCGTGACATACGGCTTCGGGTGTCCCGCGTTCGTGTACGTCAGTTCGCCGGTCCGCGTGTCGAGCACGCCGAGGAACATCGTCACAAACATGCCGTTGTCATTCTGTGTGCAAAGGATGCGGTTCATCGCCGAAGCGATCCGCGCCGGCGTGATGCCACCCTCGCCGTTCGTCGGCTCCGCCGCCGCCACCTGCCGCAGCACGGTGCGCGCCACCGCCATGAACATCGCCGCCGGCATCCCCTTCCCCGAGACATCAGCGATCACGAACAGCAGCCGCCCCGACCCCGGACCGTCGAGCTCGAAGACGTCGAAGAAATCTCCCGCGACATGCCGCGCCGGCACGTTCACACCGAAGACATCGAACGCTCCGTACCCGCCCTTCGGGAACTCCCTCGGCAGGAGCGACGCCTGAATTTCCCGCGCCACCCGCAGGTCCGCCTCTATCCGCTCGCGCGCCGCGGTCTCTTCCGTCAGCGCCGCGATGTGCGTCCGCAGATCCTTCACCATCCGGTTGAACGCGTGTGCGAGCCGGCCCAGTTCGTCCTTCGCGGGTATGTCGATCGACGCCATGTCGATCTGGCCCGCTCCGAGTTGTTCGACCGCGCCGGCCAGTTGCTCGATCGGCTTCGTGAGCCTGCTCGTCGCCAGCCACACGATCCCCAGAGTCAGCGCGGACAAGCCGATGAAGAAGGCCGCCCGCGTCGAGAGCTCGCGGTACACCGGGCCCATGACCACCGATTCATCCAACGAAGCCACGAAGGTCCACCCCGTCGAGGGAATCGGCGAGAAGAACACAAAGTTCCAGCCGGGATTGGGGAAGTCGCGCACCCGCCGAACGCCCCGCCCGCCCGTCACCAGTTGCGCGCCGATCTCGTCCACCTCGGCCCGCCCCGCGTTGCGCCCCGCCAGTTCGTCCAGCGGGCGCATCACCAGCCCGGGATTCGGTGCCGCCACGATCTTCCCGCCCCGGCTGATGATCGCGAAATTCCCGCTCGACAGATCCGTCGAATCGACCCGCTCGGCGAGATCGCCCAGCGCCACATCCGCCGTCGTCACGCCCACGAACTCTCCGTCGCGGGTGATCGGCGCGGAGTACGTCGTCATCACGATCTCCCCGCCGTCCTTGTCGAAGTACGGCTCGGTCCACCGCGATTTCCCGTCCGCGCGCACCGCGCTGTACCACTCCCACGACCCGTCGGCATAGTCGTAGAACTTCGCCACATCCTTCTGCAGCAGCGACCTCGGGTCCGTTCGCGCGCGCGGGTCGGCCGACTCAATCCTCGGCCCGCGGTACACATACGGCGCGAATCGATCCAGCCCTTGTTTGAACCCTCCCGGCTCAAACGCAATACACGCGCCGTACACCATCGGCTGATCGGCCACCAGCACGCGCAGCAACTCGTACAACTCGTATTCGTGGATGTGCGGGTCAGTCGAGAGCGTCGTCGCCGAGTGGTCCGCGATCTGACCCGCCAGTTGGAACAGCCCGTCAAAGCGGGCGGCGTACAAATCCGCGACCAATTGCATCCGCTCGCTCGTCTGCTTGATCGCCTCGCGCGTTTCCAGATGATGGCCCATCGACAGCGCCAGCCCCGTCAACACTGCCAAAGGGGCTGCGGCGGCGATCACCAGTTTCGTTCGCAGCGAAAGGCCCATGCGTGCGGATGAGCCTACAGCACCCGCGACCGCGCGGCTTGCAGCGTGCGGGATGCCGTGTGCGGCGCGCGATGCGCCAGCCCGAGACCCAAGCCCGCAGCCCGGAAACGTTTCCCGTCTTCTCCTCAGTCCACCCCTCTATTCTCCAAGCCCCTCCACCAGCGCCGCCAGATTGGCGCGCATCGTCGCCGCCCAGTCGCCCTCGCCCAGCGGGTCGAGCGTCAGCGTCTTCACACTCCCCGTCCCCCCTCCCCGGCTCGCCGCCTCCGCGATGCGCTTCGCGCTCGCGGGCGAGAACTGCGGCTCGATGAAGATCGCGCGCAAGTCGTGCTCGCGGATCGCGCTCACCGCCGCCTGCACCTCTCCCGGCGTCGGCTCCACACTCACGCTGGGACGGATCACCGCCGCCACTGTTAGGCCGTACCGTCGCGCCACGTACTCGAACGCGTTGTGATGCGTGACGATCGTCTTCCGCGCCGTACTGCTCAGCGCCGCCTTGTATTCCGCGTCGATCGCCGCGCACTGTGATTTCAGGTCTTCGAGCGCCTTCGCGAACATCTCACGGTTGACCGTCGCGCCGGGCGAGACCGCCTCCACCAGCACCGGGTCGGTGAGCGCCCCGACCAGCCGTTCGCTGAACGCCGCCATCGCGCTCGGGTCGAGCCAGATATGCGGGTCGAACTCGCCGTGATCGCACTCCGGGCCATGGACATGTCCAGGCTCGTGCGCATGCTCCCCCGCGATCACGCCCTCCATGCCGTCGAACGTCACCACCTTCCGCCACGGCAGCTTTCTCGCATCCACCACCTGCTTCACCCGAGGCTCAAGCCCCAGCCCCACCATCACGACCAGATCTGCCTGATAGATCGCCGACACTTGGCTCGCGGTGAGTTCCGTGCCGTGCTCGCTCGACCCCGGCGCGATGAGCAGCGTGACTTCCGAGTCCGACGGCACCATCCGCTTGACGGGCCACATCAGCGGCGGGATCGACACCACCACCCGCAGCGGCCCCTCCTCGCGACTCACCACCGCCGCCACGCGCTCCGCCGCTCCGGTGGGGCGAGGATTCATCCGCAGATACGCCTGCACGCTGAACAAGGACGCGAGGCCAAGCAGAAAGACCGCGAGCCCAAGCCGTAGGTTGGAGCGATCCGCCGATCGAGCGTCAGGTGATGCCATGCCCGGATTGTCGCACGTTCCCGCCCGCCGGGCAAGTCCATATGCAATTCAGTTGCATCAATCCGACCCCGCCGACTGGACAGTTCGCCGCCGCCCGCTACGATGCCGCTCGCACATCCATTGGTTGGGGCGATAGCTCAATTGGGAGAGCGCCTCGGTCGCATCGAGGAGGTTGTGAGTTCGAATCTCATTCGCTCCACTTGACCCCAGCCCATCAACGCCCCGCTTGCCGGGGCGTTGACGTTTTTGAGCGATGATCCTGGCGTCCCGCGTCTTGTGCAAGACGGCATACGCAAGACGCACAACACCTCCTCTACACTCCACCCCATGCCCCCCGGCCAACGCCGAGAAACCCCCGCGATGCAGCAGTACAGCGCCTTCAAAAAGCGCTTCCCCGGCTGCATTGTCTTCTTCCGCATGGGCGACTTCTACGAGATGTTCGACGACGACGCCGTCACCGCCTCCCGCGTCCTCGGCATCACACTCACCCAGCGCACCGAGGGCATCCCGATGGCCGGGGTTCCCTACCACTCCGCCGAGGCTTACCTCCGCCGCATGGTCGCCGCCGGCTACCGTGTCGTCACCTGCGACCAAGTCCAAGACCCGCGCGAAGCCAAAGGGGTCATCGAGCGAGCCGTCACCCGTATCCTCACCCCCGGCACGCTCGTCGACGATGCCCACCTCGACAGCGAAGCCCCGAGCGCCCTCGCCGCCGTCTCGTTCCTCGATGCGGGAGAATCGCCGGAGGCGCGGGTCGCGGTCGCGGTCGTCGAGCTCTCGACGGGCGCGTTCACGCTGCTCGACTGCCGCGCCGCGTCGCTGGTCGATGAACTCTCCCGCCGCGCCGCGCGCGAGGTGCTATACCCCGAGGCGAGCGTCACCGCCGGCGGCGCAGGGGGCACGCCTTCCGCGGCCCCGCCGCGCGTGAAGCGCGCGCTCGACGCCCTCTCCCTCCCCGGCACCGCGCGCCCGCCCTGGCATTTCCGCCACGCCGAGGCGCTCGACGCGCTGCGCGAGCACTTCGCCGTCGCATCGCTCGCCGGCTTCGGCCTCTCCGACGACGACCCCGCCGTCGGCGCCGCGGGCGCGATCCTCCGCTACCTCCGCGAAACGCAGGCGATGGACGACGCCGACCGCCCCACCAGCGAGGGCTTCTCCTCCGGCTCGGCGGTGGCGTTCATGCTCCGGCGCAAGTCCCTCGCGCACATCGCCCCGCCGCGGCGAGAGAACCCGACCGACTCGCTGATGATCGACGCGACCAGCCTGCGCGCTTTGGAAGTCGAGCGCACGCTCCGCGCCGGCGTCTCGGGTGCCGGCACCACGGAAGGCTCGCTGATCTGGGTCTTCTCGCAGCCGGGCCGCTGCTGCCGCACGCCCATGGGCCGGCGGCTGCTGCGCGACTGGCTCTGCCGCCCCCTCGCGCAGCGCGCCCCGATCGAGGCCCGCCAGTCGATCGTCGGCGTGCTCGCCGCTGACCCGCTGCTCGCCGGCGCGCTCGCGTCGGCGCTCTCAGGTGACGGCAAGAGCAGTGGGGGAGCCGGGGGGGTTCAAGATGTTCCTCGCATCGCCGCGCGCGTGGCGCTCGCGCGGGCCACGCCGCGCGATCTCGTTGCGCTTGGCCGCTCGCTGTCGCGCGCCGACGACCTGCTCCGCGTTTGCGAAGGCGCGCCGGCCCTCGCCGCCCATCACGCGCGCCTCGCCGCCGTGCGCGAATCGCTCGCGCCCCTCGCGCAGCGCATCACCACTGCTTGCGTCGACGACCCGCCGGGGCATCTGCGCGAGGGAGGCCTGCTCCGCGCCGGCATCGACCCAGTCCTCGACGAAGCCCGCACCCTTCGCGCCGACGCCGGCGCCTGGATGGCGAACTATCAGAGGTCGCTCATCGAGACGCACGACCTCCCCAGCCTGAAAGTCGGCTTCAACCAGGTCTTCGGCTACTACATCGAGCTCCCCGCCGCCCAGTCCCGCCGAGCCCCCGCCGAGTTCACCCGCAAACAGACGCTGAAGAACGCCGAGCGGTACATCACGCCGGAACTCAAGGAATTCGAGGAGAAAGTTCTCACAGCGGGCGAGCGCGCCGTCCGGCGCGAGCTCGAACTCTTTGGCGACCTCTGCGCCGCCGTCGCCGCCCGCGCGCGGGAGATCAGCGAATTCTCCGACGCCGCCGCCGAACTCGACGCGCTCGGATGCTTCGCCGCCGTCGCCGTGTATCGGCGCTGGTGCAAGCCAGCGATCGTCGATGAGCCGATCCTCGACATCACCCAAGGCAGGCACCCGGTGCTCGAAATCGTGCTGGGCGACCAGTTCGTGCCCAACGACGTGCGTTTGGGCGTGCGCGCCGACGAGGCAACGATGAGACAAGCCGTCAATGAGCAGTGCGAAGTGACGGATCAGCCGCAAACCAGCGACATCATCGCCCGTATCAACTCTGGACAAGCCGGACCCGCGGGCCCCTCCCTCGCGCTCATCACGGGTCCGAACATGGCGGGCAAGAGCACCTTCATCCGGCAGGTCGCGCTGATCACGATCCTCGCGCACGCCGGTGCCTTCGTTCCCGCCGAGCGCGCGGTCGTTGGCCTCGTCGACCGCGTCTTCACCCGCATCGGTGCCGACGATGCGCTGCACGCCGGGCAATCCACCTTCATGGTCGAGATGATCGAGACCGCCAACATCCTGCACCACGCCACTCCGCGTTCGCTCGTCGTGCTCGACGAGATCGGCCGCGGTACCTCCACACTCGACGGTCTCTCCCTCGCGTGGGCCATCGCCGAACAGCTCGCCACGCCCTTCAAGCGCGCCGCGCCGCCGACCACCCCGCCGCGCACGCTTTTCGCAACGCACTACCACGAACTCACCGACCTCGCCGACCAGCGTTCCGACCGCGCGATGAACCTGCACGTCGCCGTGCGCGAGTGGGGCGACGAGATCGTCTTCCTGCATCAGATCCTGCAGGGCCGCGCGAACCGCTCCTACGGCATCCACGTCGCCAAGCTCGCCGGCTTGCCCGGCGCCGTCGTCAAGCGCGCTACGCAGCTTCTCGACTCGCTCAGCGTCTCACACTCCGGCGCGTCATCGCTTGCCGCCAGCACAAAGCCCGCGCGCGAGAACGGGCAGCTCACGCTCTTCAAGGAATACCTCCCGCACCCGGTGATTGAAGAGATCAAGTCACTCGACCTCGCCGCGCTCAGCCCGTTGCAGGCGTTCGACGCGCTGCGCCAGCTCGCGGAGAGAGCAGCGATCCCGCCGTGCGAATAGCCACGGGCCACAGTGCCACGACAATCCTGCTCTGAGGATTGTAGTGCTCTCGCGGTTCACCCCCCCGCCTGCTTCATCCCTCTCGAATTCGAGCAGTACTTCACGCAGATCGGGTCCGTCGCGCACAGCCCGCCGCGCGCCTTGCACGCGCGCCGCCCGTGCCAGATCAACAGGTGGCTCAGCAAGCACCAGTGCTCGCGCGGGAACGCCGCCATCAGGTGCTTCTCCACCATGGCCACGCTCGCGCCTGCCGGTGCCAGCCCGAACCTTTTCGCCAGCCGTTCGACGTGCGTATCGACCACCACGCCCTCGTTGATGCCGAAGGCGTTCCCGAGCACCACGTTCGCCGTCTTTCGCGCCACGCCCCGCAGCGTCAGCAGCCCATCCATCGTCCGCGGCACCTCGCCGCCGAAGTCGCTCTCGATCGTCCGCATCGCGCTCACGAGCGCCTTCGCTTTGTTCCGGTACAGCCCGATCGACTTGATGTACGGCTCGACATCCCCCGGCTCCGCCCGCGCGTAGTCCCCGGGCGAGGGGAACGCGCGGAAGAGTGCCGGCGTCGCCTTGTTCACCCCCGCGTCCGTCGCCTGCGCGCTCAGGATCGTCGCCGCCAGCAATTCGTGCGGGTTTGAGTATTCCAGCTCGCAGTGCGCATCGGGGTAGCGCTCGTGCAGCAGCCGGAAGATCTCGGCCGCCCGCTTCTTCTTCGCCGCGCTCACCCTCGGTAGGGCGTCCTTCGTCGCGCCGCGCGTCATGTGTCTTCGCCCCCCGGTCCCCGCGCGCCGAGCGCGCTCCACCCGCCGAAGCCGAGCGCCGTCACGGACAGGACGAACTGCATCGAGAGCAGCATCGACGCGCGCGGGTGGTCGGCGTCAAACGCCGCCTTGAACTTCGCCGCGTCCTCCACGCGCCCCTCGCGCGCCGCGCTCCAGTACGCCTCGAGGTTCCCCTGCATCCTCGGCCGGAGCCCGAACCAACCGAACCCGACCGCCCCGCACATCGTCACCAACGCCACGCAGCGCAGCACGCCCGTCATCGAGGCGATACTCCGCCGCGCGATGAACGCGACGACGATCAGCGTCAGCGCCGCCGCGATCGCCGCCCCGAGCACAATCACATCCGCCACGCCGAAGACGCGGTTCATCACGCTCCCCGCCGCGATCGACCAGTGCTGCGCCTCATCCACCTTGAACGCCGGCAGCACCGGCGCGAGCGACTTCATGGTTGGGAACGCGATCGCCGCCGCAGCCCCGGTCATCGCCATCGCGCCGGCGGCGATGCCCAACGCACTCAGATGCACCAACTCGCAGATCGTCCGCACGATGGATTTCATGCGGGCATCGTAGTGCCTCCGCGAAGCGACCAACGTTGTCGATTTCAGCATTTCTCATGCCGGAGCGGGCTTGGGCGCGGCACGCAAGCTCGCCGCCCCGCCCAGCACCCACGCCACCCCGAACATCCCCACCAGCACCGCGACCACCGCCGGCCCGGGTGGCCAGTCGGCCTCGAAGCTGAGCACCAGCCCGCCGACCATCCCGCCCAGCGAGACGAACGCGGAGAGCGCGAAGACCGTCCACAGCCGCTTGCTCAACCGCAGCGCTGTCGCCGCAGGAAGGACGAGTAGCGCCGTCGCCAACACCACGCCCGCGAGCTTCATCGACGCCACGATCGACACGCCCAGCAGCGCCAGCAGCAGCACGCGCAGCGGGCCCGTCGGCACGCCGAACGCCTCCGCCGCCTGCTCATCGAACGCCCAGAAGAGCATCCCGCGCCGGAACCACCACAGCACCGCGCCGATCAGCAGGGCGATGGTGACGCCCGCCCACGCGTCCGCCGAGCGCACCGCGAGGATCGATCCGAAAAGAATCTCTTCGGCGGGGGGCGCGGCGCTCCCGCCGCCCCCGCGCCGGTGCAGGTGCAGCAACAACGCGCCGAGCGCCATCGACCCGACGAGAAAAATCCCGATGATCGTGTCCTCGCGCGCGCCGGTGCGGTCGCTCAGGTACGCAATGCCCAGCGCGGTGCCGATGCAGAACGCGCCGATCAGTGTGATCGCGAGGAACTGCTCCCCCGCGCCGGCGAGGGGCGACATCAGCCCCAAGATCGTCGCGAGCCCCACGCCGCCGAACGCCGCGTGGCTCACGCCCTGCCCGATGAACGCCAGCCGGCGCAGCACCACCGGCACGCTCAGCAGCGCGCCCTGCAGCGCGATCGCCAGCCCCGCCATCACGGCCGGCCAGAAGAGCGCCGAATCGGGCCCGCTCAGGTACTCAATCGTCTTCACGCACCACCGCCGTTCTTCGCGGGCGAGTCGGCGCGCGTGCCGCTCGCTCCTGCCGGCGCGTGCGGGTGGGGATGGGGATGCGAGTGGTCGCCGCAGCACTCCGCCGCCGCGTGCGCATCCACATGCACCTCGCCGAAGACGCTCGCCAGGTCGTGCTGGAACACCTCCGCCAAGACCTGCGGCGTGAGACCGTGCGGCGCCGCGTGAAAGTGCAGCGAGCGCCGCAGACACGCCACCCGGTCACACCGGCTCGACGCTCCAGCGAGCGTGCGCACATCGTGGCTGACCAGAAGAATCGTCAGTCCAAGCTCTTTGTGCAGTCGCGCGAGCAGCTCCGCGAACTGCTGCTGCCCGAGCACGTCGATCCCCACCGTCGGCTCATCAAGAACGAGAATCCTCGGTTCGAGAGCGAGCGCCCGGGCAATGAACACCCGCTGCACCTGCCCGCCCGACAGCTCACCGATGGGGCGATCCGCCAGCGCCTCCGCGCTCACGAGCGACAAGCTGCGCCGAATGCGCTCGCGCACCGCCGAGCCGCCGAAGCGCGTGGGCGCGAAGCTCACCGTCGCGCCCATCTCGACCACCTGCGCCGCGCTGATGGGGAACGAAAGCTCCGCCGCGTTCCGCTGCGGCACGTACCCCACCAGCCCGCGCGCTCGCGCCGCCGCCGGCGATTCGCCGAACACCGTGACGCGCCCGCTGTACCCGCCCAGCAACCCCAGCATGATCTTCAGCAGCGTCGTCTTCCCCCCGCCGTTCGGCCCGAGGATGCCAAGAAACTCCCCAGGCTCAACGCGCAGCGACACCCCGGCGAGCGCCGGAGTTCCCCCGGCGTACGCGAAGCTCACCTGCTCGAATTGGACGGCGGGTTCGCTGGCCATGCCGAATGGATAATCGGCCCGGCGAACCATAAACGCAACTCAGTCGCAGAAACCTAGAGATGGGGCCAAGCGTTGATTCAAAAACAAAAACCATACAAAACCCCAATATTAACGTTTGTGCAAACGTTCCCGTCGGGAGGGGTAGCAAATTGTCGGCGAAGCGCCAATACTCTTAGCAACAGCGTGACGCTCTGTTTTGGAGAGGGTCCAAGGAACCGGCGGCGATGGTCACACACCCCAAAGACGTTCGCGAACTCTTCAATCGGCACGACATCCGCTGCACGCGACAGCGTGAAGAAATCTACCTCGCGCTCGCGGCGACCAAGACGCACCCCTCCGCCGAGGAGCTTCACAAAGCCGTCCGCTCGATCGCGCCGGGCACCAGCCTGGCGACGATCTACAACTCGCTCGACGCCTTCTGCGAAGCGGGTTTGTGCCGCAAAATCCCCATGTCCGACGGCGTGGCGCGTTACGACGCCGACATGTCAGTCCACGTCCACGTCGTCGCCGCCGACGGGCGGCTGATGGATATGCCCGACGACATCGCGCGCGACCTGATGAGCGCCCTGCCGCGCTCCCTCGTCGACCGGCTCGAACAGCGCCTCGGCACCCGCGTCGGGCAGATCAACTGGGACGTGAACGCCTGAGTTGGCGATCCGGCTCGTTGCCGAAGTTTGTACCGGCTCATCGCAGTCCCCCGCAGGGGGGATGCGGTTTCGCATAGGCATGCGGAACATCAAGCCCGCGAATTGTCGGGCCGATACTTGTGAACAGCCCGTTCTGAGGCACAGTAGTTCTCAGAGAGAGGAGAGAGGGCCTCGGCCAACTGATTGGCCGAAAGGAGCGCGCCCGATGATCTCCCGCCGCGACCGCCGACTGCACCCGCGATTCGTGCTCCCCTCGATGTACACCACCGTCGAGGTCCGCCCGCTCGACAGCGAGCGCTTCATGTGGAAGGGGCACGCGTACGACGTCAGCATCGGCGGGATGCGCTTCGAGCTCGACCAGCCCATCGAGCCCGGCACGCAGGTCGCCGTCCGATTGCAGCTCCCCGGCGCCGCGCAGCTCCGCGTCACCGAGCGCCGCCCGGTCTACGCCTTCGCCAACGTCGTCTGGATCGAAGAGGACGACCTCGAACAGCCCGGCCCGGTGCGCATGGCGTGCGTCTTCAAGCGCTTCGTCCAGCCGGGCGATGTGGAACGCTTGCTTTCGCGCCTGCAGAGCGGGCGGTTCTCACTCGCGGCGTGATCATCCCGACTGCGCGGCCAACTGCTCGAGCGCATCGACCACGTTCCCCGCGCTCATCCCATCCACCTCGATCACCCGATCCGCAATCCGCCGATATGGCTCGTCGCGTCGCGCGAAGACCTCGTCCATCTCCGCCAGCGGGTCGCCGCCGGTGAGGCTCGGGCGGTTCGCGTCCATCGCGCCGCGAAGCCGCTCACGCAGCGCCGACGCCGAAGCGCGCAGATACACCACCCGCGCCCGCCCGGCCGATTGCTCCGCGCGCAGCAACTCCGCCGCCCCAGGCGCCGTGGGCGTGCCGCCGCCGAGCGCGATCACCCGCGCGCCGCCGCCCAGCACCCTCGACAGCGCCGCAACCTCCGCCGCGCGAAACGCCGGCTCGCGGTGCGTCTCCCACGCCTCCGCCACCGTCGCGCAGCCGAGTTCCTTCGGCGTGAAATCATCGAGATCCACCCACGCGCACGACAGCCGCGCCGCCAGCCCGCGCGCCAGCGTCGACTTCCCCGAGCCCCGCAGCCCGATCAGGATGAGCCGTATTTCTTGCATGCGTGCAGCCTATCGCGCTGCAAGATCTACCGCGTGCAGAGGATCCTCACCATGTAGACACGGAGACACGGAGACCACGGAGGGGAGACTTTCAACGCAAAGTTCGCGAAGATCGCAAAGATGAACAAGAAAGTGCGTTGAGAAGATCAAGTATTCTGTCTTGAGCTGTTCCACCTCGCGATCTTTGCGATCTTCGCGTTCAAGCATCCAGCTCCGTGCTCCCTGTGTCTCCGTGGTGAATTCCTCACGCGCTCGCGGGCAAGGGATCGAGCGACATCAGCTTCCCGTCAGGGCGGATGAACCGCTCCATCACCAGTTCCCTCGGCAGCGAGACAAACCTCGCCCCCGCGCTATGCGTGAACTTGTTGACGGCACCGGCATGGACGATGCACACGCCCACCAGCCCGAACGTGCCGTCCGCCCGCGTGAGCTGCACCACGCCCGTCGCGCCCTCGCGGAACGGTATCGCGCCGCTGAGCCGGATGCCCCCAGCCGAAATGTCCTCCGCCGTCACGCGCCGCGGGCGCGAGAGCACGTCGCCCGCCTCGAAGAACGCGACGGCGATGCTCTTGCGGTAGTTCAGCCGTTTCTCGCGCCGGCGTTCGGAGCGGTCGAGCACCGTCGGCGCGTTGAACGCCAGCGGCGGGCCGGGGCGGGGGCGGGCCTCTCGATCAAGCGATGGCTCAGTGCGGAACGGGTCGTGCTTCGTCATGATCGCGCCTCCGAAGTCGGGCGAACAGCGAACCCAGCGTGAATGAGCCCGCCGCGCTGATCAGCGCGCTCGGGGCATCGGGCGAGAACAATTTCCGTTGCAGCGCGGCGAGCGCGCCGGACTCGACGCCAAGCGTCGGCGTCGATCCATCATCGGCGTCAATCCCCGCCGCCTGAAGCGCCGCGGCGAACGCACCCTCGCTCAGCACCAGCGCCGCCGGCGGGATGCCGCCCTCGTGCGACAGGCGCAGCAGCGCCGCGATCTCGCGCGGGCGCAGCCCCAGCCGCCGGGCGATCAGGTGGAACGCCGCGTCGGCGTCTGTCTCGCCCCGGAACCTGAGGTACTCGATGGTCAGCATCGCGGCCCCAACCGCCAGCAGCGCGGCGCAGACGACGATCCCCAGCCACCACCACCACGGGTGCATCCCGGCCGATGTGACCGCCGCCGCGGGGAGCGCGCCGCTGGTGTCGGGCGCGTCGCTGGTCACCAAGCGCAGTGGTTCGAGCGCCAGGATGATTGTCGCCATGCTCATGCCGCGAGTTCTCCCGCCGAGGGTTCGGCGCGCCGGACATGGATTTCCGCCTCCGGCTCGATCGCGCGTGGAGTGACGAGCGCGTTCGAGCCGCGCGACCAGCCCAGCCGCATCTCTGCCAAGAGCCGCCGACTGCACCGCGCCGCGCGGGCGGCAACGGTCGGGTCACGCTCGCTGCGCGCCAGGTCCGCGACGCGCCCGGCCAGCGCCTCCATCAGCGCTGGCCCGCGCCGCGCCAGCCGCTCGACGGCCCACAGCCCGCTCCGGCGCAGGTCCGCCCGCTCGTGCGACAGCATGTCCAGCAGCGCCCGCCCGGCCCGCTGATTGTGCGGGCGCAGCGTGAGCAGCGCCCGGGCCGCACTTGCGCGCGCCCGCGCGCTCGGATCGTCGAGCGCCGCGAAGAGTTCCTTCTCCATCACACGAGTCCGCGGGAGCGATTCGATCGCGCTGGCGCGCACCCGCGCCATCGGGCTGCAGAGCGCCGCGCGGAGCGCCAGCCCCGCCGCGTCGGTCGGTACGCGCGCGAGCAGCCGCACCGCCTTGCCCGCGAGGTAGTCGTCGTCGCTGGTCGACAGCCGCAGCAGTTGCGGCTCGATCGCGTCGCATAGGCTCAGCCGTTCCGCGAGCGCCAACGCGTGCAGCTGGAAGCTGCGCGGGCCGCCCGAGACGCGCCGGCGGAGTTCGTCGCAGAACGCCGCCTGGTCGATCGCCAGCGCCCGCCGGGCGGCGGAGGGGCACGCCCAGCGGCACGCGCGGTCTTCCTCGAACCACGGGTCATTCAGCCGCCGCGCCTTCACCGCGATGGCGCGCACCCGCCCGTGCGGGCTGCGCGTCAGGCGCGCCAGGACGGGGCGCAGCGAAGCCTGCCGCGCGGGCGAGCGCGCGCCCGCGATCGCCCGCGCGGCGAACGCGGCGATGGGTTCTTCAGCGTCCAGCGCGAAGTCGGCGAGCAGCGCATCGCTCTCGCGAGTCGGTGTTTCATTGCTCAGGGCCGTCGCCGCGTCGAAGCGCACGAGCGGCGAGGGGTCGGCGAGCCGGTCGGTCAGCACACGCAGCCGAACCGCCCGCCCTTCCTCGCGGGGGCCGGCGCGCAGCCAGCCGACGGCTCCGCGCCTCGCTTCTTCGGGCATCGCGCGGAGCGCCACTTCGTCGCCGATAATCGCGCCAACCTCATGCGCCATCAACCGCGCCGCCGGCACCCTCCCGCGCGAGCGCAGCAGCGTGGCGCTCGACAGCGCCGCCGCTCGATCGCCCGGCTCCGCGAGCGTCATCAACCGTTCGATCATGATTCGGCGGGTGCTCGCGAAACAGAGAAGCGTGACGCCCAGCCGCGCCATCTCCGGCGCGGGCATCGAGCGCAGGATCGACCGCAGCGCCAGATGCCCCGCCTGCCGATCGTCTTCGAGCCACGCGCGCACCGCAGGCCCGGGGCGTGGTGCGAGGCGTGCGATCGATTCGATCAATCCCGGCACCCGGTGCCCCGGGTACTCGGCGGCGGCGATGGCGAGCGCCGCGTCCGCCGCCGCCGCGGTCGCGCGCTCGCGCGGGTCATCTGCGAAGTCGTCCCGCGCCGCGTTCAGTCGACCGGCACGTTCTTGAACCCAAGTCACGCCGATCATCGCGCCGAGCCGGCGGTCCAGTTCATCCCCCGCCGCCAGCAACACCTGCAGCGGCGCGGGCCCGGCCGTCTCAAAGAGCTGCAGAACCCATTCCCGCCGTTCGTCATCGAGCAAGTGCCAATGCTCGGCGATCACGCGCAGCGCCGAATCGCCTGGGGCCGGCCGCGCCAGCGCGAGCAAGCCGTCAACCAGCAGCGGGCGCTCGTCGTTCGACGCGTGCGGCAACGTCACCGCGAGCGCCGCCACGCCTCGGCGCGGCGCCAGACCCACGCACATTCTGACCCGTTCCAACTGCGACGGCATCGAACGAGACTCCGGGGGGCTCCGGGGGGTGGCGGGTGCCGGACTCGCCCGCCGACCCCATATCGTTCTTCGTCCCAATAACTCTCCCAACTTCACATAAACCCCGGTTCTACTAGGACTTGGGGGAATCAAATGGAGTAGCGCAAAATGTGCCCAATTGTGGACAAACGGGTGATTGTGAGCCTATCCTGCCATATTCCGTAAGAAACTCTTGAAACTCTGAAAACCGTGCCTAGACTCTCTTTTCACGGAACCGGGTTGACCATGAAGTCGAACAGCTACTCCAACCGTGATTTTTCGGGTGAATCAATGAACATGCCTTCGAAATCAACCAGTCTGCAGGCGTACCGCCTAATTCTCTACAGGCGAGCGCTGCACCCTGAGCTTTTCAGGGTGAAGGGTCGGCGGACCTTCGATCACGCTGGCTATGACTTCGAGGCATGGATCATGCCCGGCAGTCATCTCATGCGGTTCCAGCACGACGGCGTCTGCGCCACCGAACTGATCACCGACCTTGAAGACGGCGTGCCCGATCGCGGCGTGATCGCCGTCATCCCCTGCGCCGGCGAGCGCGAGCACGATCAGGACTTCGGCGAGAAGGTGAAGTTCACCTGCACCGTCCAGACCGAGACGCTCCCCGAAAACCTATACAACGCCACCTTCGACGAGCTTACCGCGTTCGGCAAAGAAAACGACGCGCTGATGTACGCCTGGAAAGACGAGGACGGCGGTCGCTGCGCCACCATCCTCGATGTCCAGCGCTTCCGCCGCGAGATCCATGCTCAGAGCTATCACCTGATGGCGCAGGGCGGCCTGGTCCTGCGGACCCAGTCGATTTTCGAGCACACGGAGTGATCCCTTCCCGCCCCCCGGGGGCCGCGTGCTCACTCTTGAATCATCCATAAGCCCCGGACAGTCCGGGGCTTTTTTCTTTTTTTCACCACGGAGAACACAGAGTTCACAGAGAGGAATGCAGAGCCGGAATGGGAAGAGTGTTTGAATTCAGTCGGAGCGAGACTCTCGACACGCGATGACTCGAGGCCGCTTTCCAGTACCATTTCCTGCCTTCTTTCCGCACAAAAACACTGTCTTTTCTTCTCTGTGCTCTCTGTGTCCTCTGTGGTGAATGGATCGAACCATGTCGCAGCAAGCCGAATCGTCCAACGCCGCGAAGTACAAGGCTTCGCTCAATCTGCCCAAGACCGACTTCCCGATGAAGGCGAACCTCGTGCAGAACGAGCCGGCGTCGATGAAGCGGTGGGAGGCGATGGGCTTGTACGCGCGGGTGCAGCAGGATCGGGCCGCGAAGAACCGCGGCAGGTACGTGTTCCACGACGGCCCGCCCTACGCCAACGGGCCGATCCATCTCGGGCACCTGCTGAACAAGACGCTCAAGGACATCGTGGTGCGGACGCGCCTGATGGCGGGGCTGGCGTGCCCGTTCGTTCCGGGGTGGGACTGCCACGGGTTGCCGATCGAGCACAAGGTGCTGACGGACCTCGCCGCGTCCGGGGGGGGGAAAGCGGACAAGCTGGCGACGCTGGCCGAGGACACGCGGCGCATGGCGATCCGGCGCGAGTGCCAGAAGCACGCGGAGAAGTGGCAGAAGGTGCAGGCCGACAACATGAAGCGTCTGCTCACGCTCGCGGACTACGAGCACCCGTACCTGACGATGACGCCCGACTACGAGGGCGCGACGCTCGAGGTATTCGCCGACCTCGTCGAACAGGGGCTGGTGTACCGGCAGCTCAAGAGCGTCCACTGGTCGATCGCCAACGAGACGGCCCTCGCCGACGCGGAGCTTGAGTACTACGACCGCGAGGACCTGTCGGTGTACGTGGATTTCGAGGCGGACGATGCGGCCGCGGTGTACGACGCGTTCGGCTTGCCTGAAGAAGACTTGAACGCAGAGGACGCAGAGGGAGACGGAGCAGAGGATGGGACCGAAGGTCAGGGATTCGAGACCGATGCCGACACTCAGCACTCAGCACTCGAAGCTCAGCACCCGCCCACCGCGCGGCCGAGCCAGCGCCCGAGCTTCATGATCTGGACCACCACGCCGTGGACGTTGCCCGCGAACGTGGCGATCGCGGTGAACCCCGCGTTCGACTACGCGCTCGTGCATGTCGATGGGAACTACACCGTCATCGCGAAGGAACTCGTCGCGAAGGTGACGAAATCGGGCAAGGCGGAGGATGTCCGCGTGCTCGCGGTGACGAAGGGCGAGAAGCTGATCGGCTTGAAGTACCGGCATCCGCTGTACGCCGGCGCGCACGGCGAGCCGGGGCGGCCCGATTTCTCGAAGCTGCCGGCGGAGGCGGTGCGCGGAGCGAAGGTCGAGGATGTGTACCGCGTGGTCGGCGCGGAATATGTCACGCTCGAAGATGGCACGGGGCTGGTCCACACCGCGCCGGGTCACGGCGTTGACGACTACAAAACCGGCCTGCGCGAGCATCTGCCCATCTATTGCCCCGTGCAGGGGAACGGGAAATATGACGACTCGGTACCGCAGGCATTCCGCGGGATGCTCATCTGGGACGCGAACCCGAAGGTGGTCGAGGCGCTCCGCGCGAGCGGGCACCTGTTCTACGATCACAAGTTCAGCCACAGCTACCCGCACGACTGGCGCGGCAAGGCGCCGGTGATCTTCCGCGCCACCGAGCAGTGGTTCATCGGCGTCGACGTCGGCACGAAGCGCGACGGCCGAACACTGCGCCAGAGCGCGCTCGGGGCGGCGGAGCGCGATGTGAAGTTCATCCCCGAGTGGGGCGCGAACCGCATGCGCGGCATGCTCGAATCGCGCCCGGATTGGTGCATCAGCCGCCAGCGCGCGTGGGGGTTGCCGATCCCCGTGTTCTTCGCGCCGGACGGGAAGGGTTATCTGCTGACCACCGCGAGCGTTCGCGCCGTGGCGAAGGTCTTCCGTGAGAAGGGTTCCGACGCGTGGTTCACGGAGTCGCCGGCGCAGCTGCTGCGGTACTACGACTACTCGGCGGACAAGGATGCGCCGAAGGGCTTCGACCTTGCATCGTTGAAGAAAGGCCCGGACATCTTCGACGTGTGGTTCGAGAGCGGCTCGTCGTGGAACGCCGTCATGCGCGAGCGCTCGGGCGGCGGGGCGAAGGGCACCGACTACCCGATCGACCTGTACCTCGAAGGATCGGATCAGCACCGCGGGTGGTTCCAGTCGTCGCTGCTGCCGGCGCTCGGCGCGACGGGGCGGCCGCCGTTCAAGACGCTGCTGACGCACGGTTTCATCGTCGACAAAGACGGCAAGAAAATGAGCAAAAGCCTCGGCAACACGCTGGAGGTCGAGGCGCTGATGAAGAACTACGGCGCGGACGTCTGCCGATGGTGGGTCGCGTCGCTCGCGTTCGAGAACGACATCAAGGCCGACGTGAGCTACTTCGATACCGCGGGCGAGGCATACCGCAAAGTGCGCAACACGCTGCGGTTCATGCTCAGCAATCTCGCGGACTTCACGCCCTCGCCCGCGGGGAAAGACGCTTCGTGCGGCGAGGGGATGTGCGTCGCGTTCAGCGCCTACCCGCCCACGAGCCTCGACGCGTGGGTGCTGGGCGAGTTCGACGCGCTGAGCGCGACGGTGAAGAAGTGCTACGAGGAGTGCGATTTCCGCGGCGCGACGAGCGCGATCTACAACTTCTGCAACGACACGCTCAGCGCCCTGTACTGCGCCGCGGTGAAGGACCGCCTGTACTGCGATCGCGCCGACTCAGAGCGCCGCCGGCGCACGCAGAGCACGATGTGGGACCTGACCGACGGGCTGTGCCGATTGCTCGCGCCGATCCTGCCGCACACCGCGGATGAGGCTTTCCGCGCGCTGCACAAATCCGCGCCGAGCGACGCCGAGACCACGGTGCACCTCAAGGAGTTTGGCGCGACGTTCCAGTCGCACGGCTTGAACGTCGACGCCGACGGCTGGGCGAGGGTGATGCAGACGCGCACGGAGGCGCTGAAGGCGCTCGAAGCCGTGCGCGCCAGCGGTGAGGGAGCCATCGAGAACCCGCTCGACGCCGGGCTCGCGCTTCCCGACCCCGACGGTACTACGCTCGCGCGGTTCGACCCTGTAGACCTCGCGGACCTGCTGGGCGTCAGCCGAGTAACGGTCGATCGCTCAGCGACCGAGCCCCGCGTGATCGATTTGCGAAACGAGCCGCGCTGCGAGCGCTCATGGAAGCGCGACGGCACGGTGAAGCAGCGAGCCGATGGCGGGTGGCTCTCCGACCGCGACGCGGAAGCGGTGGGGGGGTGACGCCCCGATGCGAGCCCCGAACGGCAGTGTGGGGTGTTCGTCGTGTGCGATGCTGATGTTAACGACGAGCCCGCTCATTCTGGTTCGCGGCTCGCCAATCACGCTCGCTCACGCGTCTCGTCTCGTTGAACCCCGCGCTCACCGGATGTTGTTCTTATTTCGGTTCTTCGCCAGCCATTCGAGCCGATCCTCGACCAGCTTCACGAGGTCGACTTCGTCATTGAAGATCGGCACGAGGAAGTCCGCCCCCTGCGCGGCGGCGTCTTTTTCGAGTTTCTTCGCCAACTCGAAGTCGTTCTTGATCGCCCGCCAGAGCCGTGCGGATTTGTCGCACGCTTCGCGCCAGCGGCGCTGCGATTCGGCGGTGAAGTTGCCGCTGTCGATGTAGACCTTGATGTCCTGCTCGTTGGGGTCCGCAGCTTTCGCAATCGTGATGTTTGTTTCGACGTTCTTGCGAAGGTCCTCAATCTTCTTCACCAGCGCCTCGCGCGCCCGAGCGGCCTGCTCCATTGCCTGCGCGCCGGCGTTGCCGATCGAGCGCCACCCCTCGCACTTCAGATCCTCGGCGATCGACTCCGGGCCGCCCTCCGCCTTCTTGGCGAAGCCCCACTTGATCGCGTCGCCCGCGGTGAAGCTCAGCACCGTCTTGTCGTTGTCAAGTTCCGTCGCCGAGAGCTTCAGTTCTTTGTTGGGCTCCTTGTCGTGGAAACGGAAGCCCGGGCCGTCCTTCCAGACGAACAGGCGCGCGTCCTGCACCACCATCGCCTTGAACACTGCCGAGGGGTGCCCGTTCCGATCGGCGGCGGAGGCGAGGTCCGACGCCCACGCGGAGTTCAGCTTCGCGTCCACTTCCGCGCTGCCCGTTGTGCGGTCGCGGTGGAACGCCGTCGCGGCGCCGGTCGACGCGCCGGGGCGCATGTGAATCGTCTTCGAGTGCGCCAGGAAAATAGTGGCCGCGGAGAACGCCTCGCGGTCCACCAGCGCGTGGAAGGAGAAGTCACGGTCGTTGTCGCGCAGCAGCTTGGCGATCGCCATCGTCTCGGCGAGCAGCCCGCCCGGGCTGTCGATCTCGAACACCACGTGCTTCACGCCCCGCGCCCTCGCGCCGTCGAGGCATCGCCGGATCCCCGGCATCACCACGTCTTCGCCGATTGTTCCCTTGATCGGGATCACGAGAAACGGCGTGCCGGTGCTCTCCTTCGCCGCAGGCGCGATCTCGAACGGGTCCGCCGCGGGCTCGGCATCGGCGTCCTTCTTCTTTGGCTCCGGCTTCGGCTCCGCTGGTGCTTCGGCGTCCTTCTTCGGCCGCGCCGGGTCGCCGCGGATGATCTTCTCGATCTCGTTCCGCGCGATCTTGAGTTTCGTCTTGATCCGAGCGACGGTGGTCTCGATCTCGATCTCCGTGCCCGTCTCGCGGACGATCGTGCCGTCGTACTGCTGCCCGTTCTTGAGGATGACGGTGTCGCCGAGCGCCGCCGCGCTGAGCACGAACATCGCCGCCGCCCCGATCATCGCCCGCGCCGCCGAACGCACTGATTGAATTCGCATCGACGTCCCCGCTGTTCCGAATTGAGCGCCCAGAACTCCTCGCATGTGGCTTCGCCCGCTCACGGCTTGCCCGGAAGATCAATGTAATGCCTGCTGCGGTTTGCGCGAAGCCATTTTATCCGCCGATCCGCCTCGTCGGCCAGGTCCTCTGCCATCACGGGCAGCAGATGCTCGGCCCCGTTCGCCTTCGCCCGGTTCTCCAGCTTGGCAACCTCGCCCATTTCTTCACGGATTCGTGACCAGCGGGCGATGGACGCGTCCGCCGCCTCCCGCCACGCGAGTTGGCTCGTGCCGGTGAGCAAGCTGCCTTTCTCAGTCTTCAATCGTATTTTGCGGGGGTCGCCCAATTCCGCGTCGTCCACCATGTCGCGCAGCCGGCGGCGCGCTGCGTCGATCTGCTCGACGATCTCCCGCCGCTCCACGGCGGCACTTCGCATCAGTTCCACCCCCCGAGCGCCGGCCGACCGCCAAGCACCGAAGCCTACGGAGGCCCCGAGCGCGCCGACCGAATCGTCCCACGCCGAGGCGATCCCCCATTCCGCGAGTTCCGACGCCGTCATTGACAACACCGTTGCCTTTGAATCGATCCGCTGTGGGTCGTCGGCATCCGCGCGGCTGGGCTTGCCGTCGGCGAAGACCGCCGCGCCGTCCTCGTCACGCCAGCCGTACAACTCCGCCCCGCGCTCGGCGGCGGCGCGGAAGACCAGCGGCTCGCGCCCGCGCGCTTCCGCCAGCGCTTCGAGTTCACGCGCCCACGAACCGGCCCGGCGCGAGCCATCATCGGTATCAGCGCTCTCGCCCGCGCCGAAACGGGCCGCCGGACGGGCGTGCAGTGTGTGCGCCCCGGCCCCGAACACCATCGCTTCGCCCAGCATCTCGTTCTCGATCAGCGCGTGGATCTGTAGTTCCTTCGGCGCGCCGGCGAGCAAACGCGCGATCGCCTTCGATTCGCGCGCGTCGCCACCCGGGCTATCCACGAGAAACACGACATGCCCGATCTCCTTCCGTGCCGCCTCCGCGAGCACGTCGCGCACGCCGACCGCGATGATCTCGCGCCCGATCACGCCGCGAATCGGCACTTCGAGATACAACGCCGGGCGCGCGCCTGCCGGGCTGGGTCTCACCTCCGGTGCGGCGTCGGGCGGCGCGGGCGCCTCACTCTCCGTCGGCTGCGCCGCGGCCCAGCAACCGAGAGCGAGCACCACCAGCGCGCAGCACAGGGCCCGCTCACGTCGGACCGCCCAAGAACCTGCCACTCCCGATGCCATGCGCCCCGGCCCCCCGAAATGCACTCTGATCGGCGCCATGCCGCCGCCCCGCTCGCCCGCGCGGGCATCACGCGTTCCACGCGAGTGCATGATCCTAGCCGCCGGGGCACGACAACTCAACACAAATGTGCTCGGAAGCGAGCCGTTCCCGCCCCGACGGTGGCGTAATCAACCCCAGGGAACTGCCGCGAACCGGGGCGCAAACCCGCCTCTCACCGGCGCTTGCGCGGCTTGCCCGCACGGCTGCCCGGCATGCCCGGCTTCCCCTTTCTGGGCGAGCGTCCGCGCTCGCCGCCGGCAGCCCCCGCGGCCGCGTCATCCAGCTCCGATCGCTTGATCTTCGACTTCGTCACCGGCTGCGCCTTCAGCTTCTTCACCTGATCGCGGATCGCCGCAGCCTTCTCGAACTCCAGTTGCTCCGCCGCTTCGAGCATCTCTGCTTCGAGCATCCGCGTGAGTTCCTCGACCTCGTACTCGGCTTCGTTCGAGCGGAACGCCTGCCGCGCGGTCTGCCGCGCCCGCAGTTCCAGTTCGATGCCGCGCCGGATCGCCTTCTTGATCGTCTCGGGCGTGATGTTGTTCGCACGGTTGTACTCGATCTGCTTCACGCGCCGGCGCTCGGTCTCGTCCATCGCCGCCTGCATCGCGGGCGTGATCTGGTCGGCATAAAGGATCACGTTGCCGCTCGAATTGCGGGCCGCGCGCCCGATCGTCTGGATCAGCGACGTGGGCGAGCGCAGGAACCCCGTCTTGTCCGCGTCGAGGATGCACACCAGCGACACCTCGGGCAGATCAAGCCCCTCGCGCAGCAGGTTCACGCCGACGAGCACGTCGAATTCGCCCTCGCGCAGCTCGCGCAGGATCACGATGCGGTCGAGCGTCTCGATCTCCGAGTGCAGGTAGCGCACCTTCAAACCCTGATCGTGCAGATAGTTCGTCAGGTCCTCGCACAACCGCTTCGTGAGCGCGGTGACGAGCACTCGCTCGCCCTTCGCCGCGCGGTCTTTGCACTCCTTCAGCAAGTCCGGCACCTGCCCGCCCGCCGGGCGCACGTGCAGCACCGGATCGAGCAACCCCGTCGGGCGGATGATCTGCTCGACCACCTCGCCGCCGGTTTTCTCAAGCTCATACGGCGCGGGCGTCGCCGACACGAAGAGCACCTGCGGGATCGCCGCTTCAAACTCCTCGAATTTCAGCGGGCGATTGTCGAGCGCGCTGGGCAGGCGGAACCCGTGCTCGACCAGCACCCCCTTCCGCGCTTGGTCGCCGTTGTACATCGCGCGCACCTGCGGCACGGTGACGTGCGATTCATCCACGATGAGCAGCCAGTTGCCCGGCGCGGTGCGTGTGCGCGGCTCCTCAAGCGAGCCCCGAGCGGCAGCGAGCGGGTCTTCTTGCCCGGGTGCCACGAGTCCGCGGCTCTGGGCGGACTCGTGCCGGGCGTCGCCGCGCGCGCCGGGACTCAGATTGAAATAATCAAGCAACGTATACGGCGGCTCGCCCGGCGAGCGCCCATCAAAGTGCCGCGAGTAATTCTCAACCCCCGAGCAGTAGCCGACCTCCTCGATCATCTCGAGGTCGTACTTCGTCCGCGCGAGCAGGCGCTGCGCCTCGAGCAGTTTCCCCTCGTTCCGCAGCTTCATCACCCGCGCGTCGAGTTCATCGCGGATCGACTGCACCGCCGCCGCCTTGTGGTCCTCCGGCATCACGTAGTGCACCGCGGGGAACACGAAGAACATCGATTCTTCCGCCAGCACCTCGCCGCTCGTCGGGTTGATGAGCGCGATGGATTCAATCGTGTCGCCGAAGAGTTCCACGCGCACGGCGAACTGTTCGTACGCCGGGTACAGGTCGATGGTGTCGCCGCGCACACGGTACGTGCCGCGCTTGAACTCGATCTCCGCGCGCTTGTACTGCATGTCGCTGATCGCCAGGAGAAACTGCCGCCGGTCGAGCGTCTCGCCGCGCCGGATCGGCACCACGCGGTTGTAGTACGCCTCGGGCGAGCCGAGCCCGTAGATGCACGAGACGCTCGCCACGACGATGCAGTCCGGGCGGCTCAGCAGCGAGCTCGTCGCGGCGAGGCGCAGCCGGTCGAGGTCGTCGTTCCGCTGCGCGTCCTTCTCGATGTAGATATCGCGCTGGGGGATGTACGCCTCGGGCTGGTAGTAGTCGTAGTACGACACGAAGTACGACACCGCGCTTTGGGGGAACAGCTCGCGCATCTCCTCGTACAGCTGCGCCGCGAGCGTCTTGTTGTGCGATAGGATCAGCGTCGGCAGCCCGGTGCGCTGGATGATGTTCGCCATCGTGAACGTCTTGCCCGTGCCCGTGGCGCCGAGCAGGCACGAGTATTTCTCACCCGCGTTGATCCGCTCCGTCAGCGCGCCGATCGCCGCCGGCTGATCGCCGGTGGGGGAGTAGTCGGAGACGAGATGGAAGGGGCTTGTGCTTGCGGGGCGCATCGCGTGCATCATAGGAGCAGCTCAAGTGGAACATCGCGCGCACGTCGAAAGAAGCCGTCGCTGAGCCGCTCTGGGCGAAGCAACGATCTCTATCGGGATTCGGCGCAACCGCGATCAAGTGTTCGCGTCAGCAGAGGTTGCGCATAGTCTCGGGTTGCGGGCATTCAGGCGCAGACCCATTATCCTCAGGGTGTGGATGCGATTCTCGAGACCATTCTCTCTACCTTTGTATCGCCCAGTCGCCGCGAGCGATTGCGCCTGAAGGGGCTGGAGTCTCTCGACGGTGCTGATGCATTCGCTCGATTTCTCGATATGTCTCAATCAATCGAGACCACCTCGGAAGCAATGATCGATCGTATCCTCAAGGGGATCAACGTCGATTCATGCGGGCTTGTTCTGGCGCGCTGGGACCAATCCGACGAGGTTCAAGCAACACCCGCAACCCTCCCGGACGAAGGAATCGTTGCGTTCGACGCGGGCAGAGTCATGTACATCAAATGGGAATTCGGCGGAAGCCTCTTCATCAGCCCCGCGTCGCGCCTCTCAGCGGCTCGCGTGCTCGTCCGAGACTCGCGCTGAATCGAGCAATCGCAACGCAACCTCGCAAACTCGCCCCGGTACCCCCCCACAACACCCCTCAAGGAGCGATCGATGCGCCCGCTGCACCGCCGGACGTTCCTCTTCGTCACACCCGCCGCCGCTTTCGGCGCGAGCGCTCTGTGCGCCGCGGGTGTGGACACTCCAACGTCGCCAACCCTCTCCCCCACGTTCCCGCACTTCCCGGGGCAGGACCCCGCCGTCGTGAAGGAGGTTGTCGGTCTCGCGCACCGCGATCTCGACGGCGTGAAGAAGCTCGTCGAGCGCCAGCCCGCGCTCGCCAAGTGCGCGTGGGACTGGGCCTACGGCGACTGGGAGTCCGCGCTCGGCGCCGCGTCGCACACCGGGCAACGCGAGATCGCGCTCTACCTCATCGAAAAAGGCGCGCGCCCCGACATCTTCACCTTCGCCATGCTCGGCAACCTCCCCGCCGTCAAAGCCATGATCGAAGGTTCGCCCGGCTCCCCCGGTGTTCAGAAAATCCCCGGCCCGCACGGCATCCCGCTCCTCGCCCACGCCGAAGCGGGCGGCGACGCGGCGAAACCCGTCTACGATTATCTGCTCTCGCTCGGCGACGCGGGCCAGCGACTGCCCGCCGAGCCGCTCGCCGATGATGAGCGCGCGAAGTACCTCGGCGTGTACACCTTCGGCCCGCACGAGCGCGACCGCGTCGAGATCAAACCCGGCAAGCCGTCGCCGCTGACCATCGAACGCCCCGGCACCAGCCCACGCAACCTGTTCTACCGCGGCGACCAGGTCTTCCGCCCCGTCGGCGCGCCGGAAGTCCGTGTGCGATTCATCATCGAGAACGGCCGCGCCACGAAGATCGAGTTCTTCGACCCCGATCTCTATCTCACCGCCACGCGCGACTGAGTGCGTTCCCGTGCCACGACAAATCGGTTCCTCCGGATTGTCGTGCCGGCGTGCGCGCAAGGCGCGGATCGTGTCACGGCAGCGGCGTCATCCACTCCGAGCGCACCTCGCGCTCGCCGCGCGTGCTCGCGTCGAACATCACCGCGTTGAACGAGCTGCGCCCCGAGCCGTGGAAGCGCCCGACGCGGTCGCGCCGGTGCGGCTCCTGCCGGAAGTCGATCGTCCCGACCGTCCGCGTCGGCGGCGGAGCGCCCGTCACCGACCCGCCCGGCGGCACGGCGGAGTCGAGCAGCAGCACGGCGTCGCTCGGGCGCGCGACCCGGTCCACGCGGATGTGCGCCGTCGTTCCCGCGGCGTCAAAGTTGTCAGGATCAGCGCCGATCGCATCCCCTGTGATCGCGTCCGTGGTCGCCGGCGCGCCGGCGTGCCCCGTGCAGTTGATGGCGTACGTCCGCTGCATCGAGCGCCCGTAGAACCCGATCGCGCTCGGGCACGACAGCACGCTGCCGCCCGAGTAGAGCTGCGTGCCCGCCGCGTCGCGCCCCGTATCGCGCAGCACCACCAGCGGCCAGGCGGGCAGCGCCGTGTACGGCTGCCCTAGCGCCGGGCTGCGCCCATCATTCTCATTCGCGTACGCCAGGCACGAGATCGCCGCCTGCCGCAGCTGCGCCGCGCACTTCACGCCGCGCCCCGCCTCACGCGCCGCGCCGATCGCGGGCAAGAGAACCCCCAGCAGGATCGCGATCACCGCGACCACCACCAGCAACTCAATCAAGGTAAATCCTCGCCAGCGCACGCGGGCATCATAAGGTAGTCACGCACGCCAGTCGTGCGTCATGCCTCCCGAGCACGAAGTGCCGATCTCATCGGTGCAACGGCGCGATCGTCGCCGCGCGGATCACATCCCACCCGCCGATCCGCCCGAGCGAACCTTCGACGCGCACCATCTCGCCCGCCAGCGGCATCGTCATCTCGTTCGCCTCCCGCCCATCCGCCGTCATGATGATCGCGCACGAGATTGCGCCGCTTGCGTCACGCGTTACCAGCACCGGCGGGATGCCGCCGAAGAGGCACAACGCCGCGCACGCTTTGTGCGTCTTCCCCTCCCCGGGCCGCATCGCGCCGAGGAAGCACTTCGGATCAATGATCTCGCCGACCATCACCGCCGGCGCAGCGCCGCCAACCGCGCTCAAGTTCTCTTCGTCTTCGCGGCCTTTGCCGACTTCGCGCTCTTCGCGACCAACAACCGACTCAGCCGCCGAGTCGAGTTCAATTACGCGCCAACGCTCGCGCTGCAACATCGTGCCGCGGAGTTCCATCTGCTTCCCGTCGAACGGCGCCAAGCGCTCGCCGGAGCCGAACTTCCCTGGCTCCACGATCAGCACGCCCTCGCCCGATTCCTCGATCAGCATCGGGTACGGCATCATCACCAGCGTGCCGCTGAGCGTGGTGAGCGTCGCGTCGTTCCACGAGCCGTTGCCCGGGTCGCGCTGCGCGCCGGCGAAGAGCGCCCCGATCGCGCCGAACGCGATCAGCAGCGCGAGCGACACGCCCCACGCGAACCGCGCGACCCCGCCGGGCACAGGGAGATACCCGACGTAGAACTCGTCGTTCCGATGCTCGTCCGCGCGCGTATTCATGGATGTGTTCCCCGTGGAACAGGTCCGTCGTTGTGCGCAGAAACGTGAACCTGCGGGATCACGGCGGGCTGCACCGGCGTCCCCTCGGGGAAGCCCGTCGGGTCAAGCTGCACGCGCGAGCCAACAATGCGGACCTGATACGTCTTGATCTTCTCGGTAAACGGCGGCGGGCTTTGCCCGTTGTGCGCGAGGTACTGGTACCCGTGCCACGGGCAGGTGATGCAGCCGTCGACGATGCGCCCCTCGCCCAGCGGGCCGCCTTGATGCGCGCAGAGGTTGGACACCGCGGAGAGCGTGTTGTTGTGCCGGAAGATGGCGATGCGTTCATGACCCTGGGCGCACACGACGCGCGCGCGGCTCTCGCGCGTCTCGCTGACGTCGCACACATCGAGCCATCGAGCGTCGTTCTGATCGACGCCGACCCTCGCGCGGTCACGCGCGAACTCGCGCCGGCCGGCGATCAGGTGAAGTGAACCGACCACGACCACGCCCAGCAGCAGCGCACCGCTGTAGACCGGGCTTTTTTCGAGTTGCAGCGCCCCGAGCGCGACGTGCAGCACCAGCGCGCCGTACGCGACGTACACGAGCATGTGCAGGTGCTTCCACGCCGAGGGCGAGAGGTTCTTGAGCCAGAAATCGTGGCTCGTCGCCGCCATCAGAAAAAGAATCACAAGGGCGGCGATGCCCAGCCACTCGAACGGGAACATGCTGAACGAACTGACGCGCGTGTTGGTGACAAGCAGCGAGACCAGCGGGTTCAGCGCGCCGAAGCCGTGGTAATAGCCGAGGCTGAGAATCGCGTGAACCAGCCCGACGAGGAACGTCGCGACGCCCAGATGCCGGCGGTTGTAGAGCAGCGGCGCGAAGCGCGGGTCGAGCCGCGCCAGCGGCCCGATGCAGAGTACAACGTGCAGCATGAAGACGCCGAGCGTGCCGAGCGCGCGGAGGATGAGGATCTCGTCGCTCATGTTCCGCGTGCCGGGCGCGAGTTTGCCGACGCCGACGAACGCGCCCAGGTAGAGCACCATCGCGCCGAGCATGACGGCGTCGTACCGCTTCTTGTGCGAATTCCAGCCGACGCTGGTGTAGCTCACGCTCATCGCGGCGCTCCGGGCGACACATCGGCGGCGGCGGGCAGCGGCGCGCTCGCGCGCGGCTCACGCGCGCGCAGCGCCAAGCCGACGGCGAGCAGGCACAGCGGCAGCAGGATCAGCCACGTCACGAAGTGGCGCGTGCGATGGGTGCGGGTCATCGGGGCTCTCCCTCCGGGCGGTTCGTCTCGGCGGTGCCCGGAGCACGCACACTCTGAGCCGTGTGCGTGCCACCCTGCGCACCCGCGCCGCTCGCGCCGAGCCACCACATCAGCACCATCGGCCACAACCCGACGACGCCCGGCAGGATCAGCAGCTTGAACCCGATCGGCGCGCCGGCGGCGGCGGGATCAACGCGCGACACGCCGCGCACCACGAACCCGATGCCCACGAGCACACCCAGCACGACATACGCGCCGAACGCGAGCAGCATGATCGAAGCAACAGTCACGCGGCGGCTCCCGAGTGAACGCTTTGATGCGCGAAGCGCCGCAGAGGATACGGCGGTGACGCGGGATGCGGAGTGCGCGGTGCGCCAGATTTCGAACCCGAAGCCCGTCACCCCAAACCCGACTCTCCAGCACCCGGCACGCAGACCCAAACCCCAGACTCTCTCTCCGATCGCGGGACATCGACTGTCGCCGCGAAAATTCCCCGACAGCCCCAAGCCCGTCGCGCGTCCACGCTCGCATCGTGCGGCGGCGTCCTCAGTTGCTTCGGCAGCGACCCGACCATAAACCTACTCGTGCTTCACTCGGCGTTGTCGGCACGGCTGGAGGACGCTATTTTTCTCAGCCCCGGGCCTCGATCGGTCGCACCGACCGACGGGGAGCGGGCCGGATAGTAAAGAGGACACGGTTCATGAGCGATGCCCAGCGTTTGAGCGGTGGACAGGCGGTCGTTGAGCCGAGGGCGAAGCCTCAACGGAGCTCGCCCGGCTCTGCGGCCCCGATGATCGAAGCGGAAGGCCTGACGCGGATGTACGGCGACTTCTACGCCGTGCGCGACGTGTCGTTCTCGATCCCGCGCGGACAAGTGGTCGCGTTCCTCGGGCCCAACGGCGCGGGGAAGAGCACCACGATGAAACTCCTGACGGGCGTGCTCGCGCCGACCAGCGGCCGCTCGCGGCTCTGCGGCGTGGACATGCAGAACGACCGGATCGCCGGCGCGGAGAAACTGGGCTACCTGCCCGAGAACGGCCCGCTCTACCTCGATATGACGCCCCGGAGCCTCCTCGCGTTCTTCGCGCGGGCGCGCGGCATGGGCGACGCGAAAGCACGCGAGCGGATGGACTACGTCATCGAGCACTGCCGCCTGAGCGAAGTGATCGGCAAGCCCATCGGCAAACTCTCGAAGGGCTACCGCCAGCGCGTCGGCATGGCCCAGGCGCTGATCCATGATCCGGAAGTCATGATCCTCGACGAGCCGACCGCCGGCCTTGACCCCAACCAGGTCGAGCACGTGCGCGATCTGCTCCGCACGCTGTCGAAGACGAAGACCATCCTGCTCTCGACGCACATCCTTCGCGAGGTGAAGGCGGTGGCGCAGCGCGTGCTGTTCATTTATCAGGGCCGGCTCGTGCATGACGGGCCGGTGGAGTCGCTGGGCGATTCCGAAGCGGCGATGGAGCAGCGGTTCCATCGGCTGACGGAATAGGGGAAGGCGCCGAGGCAACAAGCCACCAACGCATCACGTGAGGTGTAGGAGCAGGAGCAGGAGCAGGAGCAGGAGCAGGAGAAGGAGGAGGCAGAGCCGAGGGGCTTGGGCACTCGGGTCTTGAAGATCGGATTCCAGGTTTCGGGTTTGAGGATTGAACTTCGGGCGCACCGCGCATCGCGCAAGACGCAACACGCAGGACTCTCATGAAAACGCACGTTATTTCAGCCGTGGTTCGTCGGGAACTGGGGTCATATTTTTCCAGCCCGACGGGGTACGTCTTCATCACGATCTTCATCTTCCTCTCGGCCTTCGCCGCGTTCTGGCTGCCGGGGTTCTTCGACCGCAATCTCGCCAATCTCGACCAGTTGAACGCGTGGTACCCGGCGCTGCTGCTGTTCCTCGTGCCGGCGATCACGATGGGCGCATGGGCTGAAGAGCGCCGGCAGGGGACCGAAGAGTTGCTGCTCTCGCTCCCGGCGCGCGACTGGGACCTCGTCGTCGGCAAGTACCTCGCGTGCCTGACGATCTACACCGTGGCGCTGCTCTTCGCCGCCAGCCACATCGCGGTGCTCTCGTACCTCGGCACGCCCGATCTGGGGCTGATGCTCTCGACGTATCTCGGCTACTGGCTCAGTGGGGCGGGGCTGATCGCGATCGGGATGGCCGCGAGCGCCGTGACGCCCAACCTCACCGTCGCGTTCATCCTCGGCGCGCTCTCGTGCGCCGTTATCGTCGGCATCGGCTGGCTCAGCACGCTGATGCCCGGCACGCCGGCGGGCGATCTGGCCCTCGCCCTCTCGCTGCCCGAGCGCTTCGAGGACTTCGGTCGCGGCGTGATTTCACTGGAGAACACCGCGTACTTCGCGCTCCTCGCCATCTTCGGGCTGATGCTCAACGGGTTCCTGATCGGGCGGCGGCACTGGGCGGGCGGGCCGCAGGCGGCGCCGAAGACGGGGCTTGGACTTGTCCGCGCCGCCGCGATGGTGGTGGTCGCCGGCGCGATCGTCATCCTGTGCGGCCGCACCACTGTGCGCGCCGACGCCACCGCCGAGCGCCTGTGGAGCCTCACGCCGCAGACGATGGAGATCGTGCGGGCAGTCGACCCGGACAAGCCGGTGCTCATCTCGGCGTACGTGTCGAAGGACGTCCCCGCGAGCTACGCGCAGACGAAGGAAAACCTGCTCGGCCTGCTGCGCGAGCTCGACGCGGCGGCGGGCGGCCGGCGCATCCAGGTCAACCTTATTGAGACGGACCAGTTCAGCGAGGCGGCCCGCGAAGCGAAGACTTCCTTCGGCATCCAGCCGCGCGCCGTGCCCCCCACGCCCGAGGACCGCAGCAACGCCCCGCGCGAAATCTTCATGGGGCTCGCGTTCACCAGCGGCGCGGAGCAGTTCGTCCAGCCCTTTCTCTATAAGGGACTGCCCGTCGAGTACGAACTCGCGCGATCCATCCGCGCCGTGACGGCGGCGGCGAAGAAGAAAGTGGGCGTGCTCGAGACCGACGCCAAGCTCTTCGGCGAGTTCGACATGCAGACCATGACGCCCCGCGAGGACTGGCCCATCCTCGCCGAGCTGCGCAAGCAGTACGAAGTGGTCCGCGTGCCGAAGGGACAGCCCGTGCCGACGGAAATCGACGTGCTGATCGCCGCCCAGCCGAGCTCGCTCGCGCCCGAAGAGTTTGCTCATCTGCTGCAAGCCATCAAGAACGGCAAGCCCACCGCGGTCTTCGAGGACCCGCTGCCGCTCGTGAACCCCACGATCGCGACGAGCGAGTCGCGCGACGCGGGACGGAACCCCTTCGATCGCCGCCCGCCCGACACGCGCCCGAAGGCGGACGTGAAACAGCTGTTCGACCTGCTGGGCGTCGAGCTGCGCGGCGACATTCTCGTGCGCGACCGCTTCAACCCGCGCCCGCAGATGCCTTTCGAGCCGGAGATCGTCTTCATCAACGCCGCCAGCGGCGGGCCCGAGCCGTTCAACGTCACCGACTCGATCACCAGCGGGTTGCAGGAAGTGGTTCTGCTCGGCGGGGGCGTGGTGAACCGTACGGGCGACGCGGCGGTGAAGCAGCCCGGGCTCTCATTCACGGCGTTGATGCGCACCAGCCGCGCGTCGGAAACGATCGCGTACTCCGAAGTGCTCGCGCGTTCCTTCTTCGGGATCCAAGGGTTCAAGCCGGGCCGCCGCGGTGCCCCGGCGGAGCCGGGGCAGATCGTCGCGGCGCGCGTGACGGGCACGCTGCCCGCCGAGCCGGCGCCGCCGCCCGTCGAGGGGCAATCTCCGCCGCCGCCGCCCGCGCCCAGGAAGATCGAGGTGCTGGTGTGCGCCGACCTCGACATGATTTCCCCCGAGTTCTTCAAGCTCCGCGAGTCTGGCATGGAGGGCTTCGAGTTCGACAACGTGACGTTCGTCCTCAATGCGATCGACGTGCTGGCGGGCGAGGGGTCGCTGGTTGATCTGCGCAAACACCGCCCCGCGCACCGCACGCTCGTGAAGCTGGATGAAGCGCGCCGCATCGAGCAGATCGAAACGGACAAAGCGGTCGACGACGCCGAGGGCCGCGCGACCGTCGCGCTGGCGAAGGCGGGCGAGAGCCTGCAGAAGCGCGTCAGCGAGATCGAGCAGCGCACCGACCTCGACGACACCGGCAAGCAAATCATGATCGAGAGTGTCCGCAGCGCCGAGCAGCGCCGGCTCGACGTGCAGTCCGACGCGATCAAAGCCAAACGCGAGGAAGAAATCGCCGACGCCAAGGCGAAGGCTCAGCGCAACATCGACCGCGTGCAGATGCAGATCCGCACGGCGGCCGTCCTCCTGCCCCCCGTGCCGGCGTTCCTGCTGGGGTGCGTGGTGTTTGCCAACCGGCGCGCGGCGGAGCGGACCGGCGTCTCCAAGGATCGATTGCGCTGAGAAGAGTGAACGCAGAGGTCGCAGAGGCGCGCTGAGTAAGACGGTGACACACGGAAGTAGACACAGAGCGAAAGTGTATGAACCGGAACAGATCCACTGGAGCAAATCGAGGAACTACGCCACTTCACTGATGATTCCTTTCAGGAGCTCATTTTCAACTCCGCGATCCTCTGATTCCCTCCGATCTCTCCGCGTTCATGCTTGAGGTTTGAAATCATGAATGACTTGACTAAGACAGCAGCAATGGTGGTCATCGCGGCGGGGCTCGCCGGGGCCGTGTACGTCACGCGTCCTGTCCCCGTGACGGCGGAGCGGTTCGCCGACGTCGGCTCGCCCCTCTTCCCCGACTTCACCGACCCGACGAAGGCGGCGAGCCTCGAAGTGATCGCGTTCGACGACGCCACCGCGTCGTACACGCCATTCAAGGTGAACTTCGACGGCAAGAAGTGGGTGATCCCCTCGCACCACAACTACCCCGCCGACGCGAAAGAGAACATGGCGCAAGCCGCCGCCGCGTTCATCGGCGTGAACAAGGAAGTCGTCGCCTCCGACCGCGCGGCGGATCACGAAGCGCTGGGCGTGCTGGATCCGTCCGATCCCGCCGCGACCACCAGCGGCCGCGGCACGCGCGTGACGATCAAGGACGCCGCGGGCTCATCACTTGTCGATGTCATCGTCGGCAAGGAAGCGAAGGGGCTCGCGGGGATCACGGGCACCGACGGCGCCGCCGTGGGTAAGCGCTACGTCCGCCTGCCGGCGCAGCAGCGCACCTACATCGTCTCCTTCAACAAGACCTTCTCGACGAAGTTCAGCGACTGGGCCCAGACCGATCTCCTGCAGATGGCCGGTCAGCAGGTCGCCAAGATCGGCGTCGACCGCTACTCGATCGATGAGCAAGCCGGCACGAAGCTGACCGAAGAGCGACTCCTGCTGCAGCGCGACCAAGCCGTCGGCGCCGGCCCGCCCAACTTCGGTTGGCGTCTCGAATCCAGCCTCGGCGGGGGCACATCCGGCAACGGCGGGCCGGGCGAGAACGAGCAGATCAACCTCACCAAGATCAACGACGTCAGCGCCGCGCTCCGTGAGATGCGCATCGCCGGCGTGCGCCCCAAGCCCGAGAAACTCGTCAAGCTCTTCGGCGGTTCCGCCGAGCAGGTCGCGCTCGACGGGCTCGACCAAATGAACCTCCAGTCCCGCGGCTTCTTCGTCTCGCCCAAGGGCCAGCTGCTCGCGAACGAGGGGCAGGCGAGCTACGTCACGAACGAGGGCGTCGCGTACAACATCTATTTCGGCGAAGTGCTCTTCGGCGAGGGCGCCGCCATCAGCGCGGGCGCGGAGCAGCCGCTCGGCGCCCCCGCGGGTGAAACGCCCGAAGAGAAGAAGGGCCAGGAAACGCGCTACGTCTTCATCGACGCAACGGTCGACGCGAGCGTGCTGCCCGAACCGATCGCGCCGACACCGCCCGAGCCGGCGCCCGAAGGCTCCGACCCCGCCGTCGCCGAAGCCGCGAAGAAGGCGTTCGACGAAGCGAAAGCGAAGTACGACGCCGATGTGGCCGAGCGCTCCAAGAAGCTCGAAGACGCGAACACCAAAGTGGACGGGCTGAAGAAGAAGTTCGCCGAGTGGTACTACGTCATTGATGCGAAGAGCTTCGAGCGCCTCCGCCCGCGCCGCGCGGACCTCGTGCAGGCGACCCCGCCCACCGCCGCCGAGGGCGGCGGGCAGCCCGCGCTCACCGTGCCGGGGCAACTGCCCGAGGGCCTGCCCTTCCCGGTTCAGCAGACCCCGCCCCCCGAGCAACCGAAGCAAGAAAGCGGAACCGCGAGCGGCGGCTGAGCGTCGAACGATGCATGTATGCCGTGCCATTGACCCGCAGGAACAGGTCAGTGGCACATCTATTCATCAACATGCGACAATAATCCCGAGTGACCCCCACCGGCACGAGCGCGCGAGCAGCACCAGCCAATCAAAGCCGTTGGCGGCACCGCGCCCGGCGCGCAACGCGTGCCGCGCTCTTCGCCGCGTCCGTGATCATTCTCACGCTCGCGATCCTCTCGCAGACGCGCGTCATGCGCGCCCTCGTCGTCCCCGCGATCGAATCCGCCGTTGGCTGCGAAGCCGCCTGCTCCAGCGCCCGCGTCTCACTCGGCGGGGTCATCCTCGTGCGCGATCTGGTGCTGCGCGTGCCGGGCGTCAGCGGCCCGGAGGGCGTCTTCCTCGAATCGCCCAGGGTCAGCATCGGCGTCTCCTGGCTCGGCATGATTCTCGGGAGTTCCGGGGGAGCGGTGCGCGACCTCACGCTCATCAACCCCATCGTGCGACTCTCGATCGGGCCGGATCAATCGCTCAACGTCTCGCCGCTTGCGCAGAGCGGGAGCGGCGGGATCGTGTCCGCCGTCCCCAACATCGATATCGTCTCCGGCACGCTCGAACTCGGCGAGCACGCGCCCGGTTCGTACCACGTCCTCGACTCCATCATGCTCGCCGGATCGCTCTCGCAGAAGCGCGCCGGCAGTTCGCTTTACACCCTCGCCATGACGGAGATCAAGGGCACGAACCCGGGCGACGTGATCGACCTCAACACCGCGCCCAAGGGCGTGCGCGTCACCGGGCAGGTGGATGTCGCGCTGCTCTCGGGCAAGCTCACGCTCCAGAACGTCGACCTCGCCGAGTGGGGGCGAAAGACCGCGCCCACCCCGGTGCGCGACCTCTGGCGCACCATGGCGATCAGCGGCTCCATCCGTGAAGCCGAACTCGGCTACGACCGCAAGAACGGCCCCTCAGCCGGCTTCACCCTGGACGGCGTGACGATGAACATCCCCGTCCCCGCGCGCGTCAATGAAGACGACGCAACCCCCGCCGGCTTGCTCGCGATGCGCGGCGTGTCCGGCACCATCCGGTTCGATGCCGGCGGCGGGCTGTCGGCCGACCTTGCCGGGTCGATCGAAGAAATGCCCTGCCAGGTCGTGCTGAGAACATCGTCGCTCGACCTGAATTCCGCCCTCGACTGCAAGATCATCGCCAACAAGTTCAAGCTGATCGACCGCCCGGACATCCTCCCGCTCGCGCCCCGAATCGCGCGCCGGCTCATCCAGCGCTTCAGCTCTCCAACGGCGGAAGTTCTCGCGCGCGTGCAGGTCACCCGCGCGGATCCGACCGCCGAAGGCTCCTCGCCCGTGAAGGTGTCGGGGCTGATCGAGTTCGAGAAGGGCCGCGCCGAGTTCCAGCGATTCAGTTACCCCATCACCGACCTCGCGGGCACGGTGACATTCGATGACAACGCCGTCGAGATCGTCCGCGTCGTCGGTTCCGGACCGACCACCGCTCGCCTGCTCGCGTCGGGCCGCATCTGGCCCCCCACCGACGACGCCGCCGTCGATATCGTCGTCACCGTCGTCGATATCCCCCTCGACGAACTCTTCGAGCGATCGCTCCCCGAGCACCGGCGCGAGATCTTCGGCGTGATCTTCGACCGCGCCGCGCACGCACGTCTCATCGAGCAGCGCTTGATCGCGCCGCCCGGCGCTGAAGCCGGCCCCGTGAGCATGCCCGCCTTCGAACTCGGCGGCGTGGCGGAGATGGCGGTCCGCGTCACGCGCGAAGACGGCCCAGATCACGAGTACCTCACCGACATCACCCTCCGCGCGCCCGAAGTCGGCGTGCTGGTGAAGCGCCTGCCGTACCCGTGCATCGCGCGCGATGTCTCGATCCGGATCACCGAGCAGACCGCTGCATTCGAGTGCGCTACCGTCGAAGGGCTCAGCGGCGCGACCGGCAGCGTGAAGGGCACCGTCAACTACGCCGCCGCCGACTACGCCCCGGACATCGCGATCACCGGGCGCGCCGTGCCCATCGACCCGCTGCTCGTCTTCGCGCTCGAACGCCCCAACGAAAACCCCCCGCCCGCGAGCAACGAGGGCCTCTCCGCCGCCGAACTCATCCGCCGGCTGCGACTCGCCGGCCGCGCTGACGCCGATGCCGTGGTCCGCCACACCGCGCAAGGGGCTGGGGTACCGGGCAGCGTCGGCTATACCGTTGACGTCCGCGCCCAAGGCCTATCCGCCGAGCCCGGCGCGATCATCCGCGAGGGCGGCGTCATCGAGGGCGGCATGCCCCTCACCGGCATCTCCGGCTCCATGACCCTCACCGAGCGCGGCGCGACGCTCCACGCCGTCCGCGGCACCATCGGCGGCGGGGCGGCCGGAGCCACAGGCTCCTTCGAAATCGAAGCCAGCGCCCTGAGCAAAGCGCCCGACGATCTGCCCACGATCGACGGCAGCGTCCGCTTCGACGACCTCGACCTCGGCCTGCCCATCGAGCGCCTCGTCGGCGCGGTCGCGCCCACACAGGGTCCGGCGCTCCGCTCCCTCCGCGAGTCGTACAACCCCGCGGGCATCGTCGATGGTTCGGTCACAGTACAAGGCACGGGCGACGCCGTTGATTTCCGCGCCCGCGTGAGCCACCCGCGCCAGCTCGCGTTGACCGCCTTCGGCGGGCGCATCACGCTCGACAACCCGTCCGGCTCCGCCGAGATCACCCGGAGCGAAGCGTTCCTCAACGCCGTGCGCTGCGCTGTGTCGTTCGACGCCCAGCCCGTCGGAACGCTCGAGCTCGACGGCTCGGTCGCCCTCGCCGAAGCGACCCCGTCAGAACTCCGCGCGACGCTCGAAGGCTGCCGCTTCGAGTCCCCCATGGTCCGCGCCATCGCCCGCTCGTTCGACGCCCGCGCTGCCGCCGTGCTCGACGCCGCGAACGCCGCCGGCGTCTTCGACGCCGGCGCGATCCTCCGCCGACTCGCCGACCGCGCGCCGGAGATGGACTCCTGGATCGAGCCGCGCCAGCTCACCCTCACCCGCCGCGGCGAGACCATGCAGTTCAACCAGGTCACCGGGCGCATTTCCATCGGCCCGCAGCACGGTCGCGTCGAGCAGCTCCGCGCCGCCGCCGCTGACTGGGGTTTCACGCTCGACGGCGATTTCCAGCGCGGCTCGTTCCCCTCCGCCAATCTCGCCTTCACCCTCGAAGGACGCGGGCTGCCGCGGGACTTCCGCGCCGCGATGCCCGGGCGCGTCGACAGCGTGCTGAACACCATCGAGCTCATGATCGGCGGCGGCTTCGGGCTGCGCGACGGGCAACTCCTCATCAACGACTCCGCCCTCGGCCCCGCGTTCACCTTCACGGGCGAAGCGTGGCTCGAAGACGCGAAGCTCAACGCCGCCGTCCCCATCGAGCAGCTCACCGCCCGCGCGGGCTTGCGCGTCGAGCAGCGCGCGGGGGAGAGCGAGCCGCGCGTCGAGGTCTCCATGCTCGCCGAACGCCTCGACGTGCTGGGGCTGACGCTCACCAACGGGCGTGCCAAGCTCGGATCGGGAGACGCCGCCGGGCTCTACGTCTTCCCGCTCATCAACGCCAGCGCGCACGGCGGGGTCATCTCCGCGCGCGGGCGCATCAACACCGCCCCCTCGCCCGACGTGCCCGCCAGCTACGACTTCCAGCTCGATTTCAACGGCGTGCGCCTCGCGCCCATGCTCGCCGATCTCGCCGGCACGCCGCAGTCAAACGAAGCGCCGCCCCCCGCCGACGACCGCGGCGAGATCGACGGCACCCTCTCCTTCGCCGGGCTCGCCGGCCAGCCCGACTCACGCCGCGGACGCGGCACGCTCCGCGTCAGCGGCGGCGAGGTCGTCAAGCTCCCGTGGATCCTCCCGCTCCTCGAACTCTCAAACTTCCAGCCTCCCGTCGGCGAGCGCCTCGGCTTCGCCTCCGCCGAGCTCTTCCTCGAGGGCGACCGCGCCGTCTTCGAGCGCATCGAACTCCTCTCCGATTCCCTTGCCATCGTGGGCGAGGGCGAGACGCGCCTCTCCGACTCCTCCCTCGACCTCTGGTTCCGCACGAAGAGCGGCACGCGCATCCCCATCCTCACCGACATCCTGGAGTCCGTCCGCGACGAACTCGTGACCACGCGCGTCACCGGCACGCTCAAGGACCCGAAGTTCGGCGCCGAATCGCTCACCGGCACGCGGAAGATGCTCGGCTCGTTTATCCGCGGCCAGGAACGACCGAAAGACGCCGCCATCCCGAAAGAATGACGGGCAAACCGAAAAACCGGAGCGTTCTTCGCGCGAACTTCGTACAGTGTCGTGCCTTTTCACGGAGAATTCCCGCGAGATGACCCTCAACGCCAGCACAACCACCCCGCCCACGACCCCCGGAAATCGACGCGTCGACGACCCCGCCTTCGTCGCGCGGCTCGACGCGCTCATCAGCGAGTGCAGCGGCGACCCGACCAGCTACGACGGCAAACTCATACGCGACCTCCTCGTCACCTCGCTCAAGCTCGTCACCGACGACCGCGACACGGGGGAATTGAAACTCCTCTCCGCCGCGCTGAAGGAACTCCGCCACGCGTACCGCGTCTTCGCGCCGTACTCGGAGGTCCACAAGATCAGCATCTTCGGCTCCGCCCGCACGCCCCCCACGCACCCCGACTACGCCGCCGCCGTCGAGTTCAGCCGCATGATGGCCGAGCGCCAGTGGCAGGTCATTACCGGCGCGGGCGACGGCATCATGAAAGCCGGGCACGAAGGCCCAGGCGCCGAAGCCTCCTTCGGCCTCGCCATCCGCCTTCCCTTCGAGCAGTCCACCAACGACGTCATCGCGGGCGACACCAAGCTCATCAACTTCCGCTACTTCTTCACACGCAAGCTCATGTTCGTCAGCCAGAGCGAAGCCGTCGCCGTCTTCCCCGGCGGCTTCGGCACCCAGGACGAGCTCTTCGAGGCCCTCACCCTCGTGCAGACCGGCAAAAGCGCTATGGTCCCGATCGTCCTCATCGAGGGACATGGCGGCACCTACTGGCGCCACTGGGACAACTACATCCGCACCGAACTCCTCTCCAGCGCCTTCATCAGCCCGGAAGATCTCAATCTCTTCTACGTGGCAAAGACCCCTGCCGATGCCGTCGAGCACGTCTGCCGCTTCTACCACAACTATCACTCCTCGAGGTATGTGGGTGATGATCTTGTGCTCCGACTCAAGCGC
The DNA here is from genome assembly GCA_964391865.1 of uncultured Phycisphaeraceae bacterium. Lineage (GTDB taxonomy): Bacteria > Planctomycetota > Phycisphaerae > Phycisphaerales > UBA1924 > DASZQL01. The sequence goes on along the minus strand of CAYMNQ010000001.1, from coordinate 825,938 downwards.
CCGCTCAAGCCGGGCGATATCGACCGCCTGAACGCCGAGTTCCCCGTTCTCATCAAGAGCGGCACGATCCAGCAGCGCGGCCCCTTCCCGGTCGAGACCGATCATCTCGAACTGCCGCGTATCGTCTTCAGCCACACGCGCCGGCACGTCGGCGTCCTCCGCCGGCTCATCGACCGCATCAACGAGTTCGAGGCGGACTAAACCGTGCGCGCGCTTCCGCTACCTAACCTAGTGGCACGGGCGTCCCGCCCGTGTCTACTCTCCCTTCTGCATCAATTCTCCGCCCCGCGCAGGATAGTGCTCGCTCTCGCGATGCTCGCGCTCGCAGTCACAGTCGCCTGCGAATCCAAACCCGCCCCGCGCTCCGCCGCCAACTTTGACCCCTCGATCCGCGGCGGGACCAACGGCCTCGAAGTCCGCTGGTGGCTCACGGGCGACACCAACGCGCGCGTCGCCGCCGTCCTCGCGCCGTACATCTCGAACCCCCTCCCCATGACCCCCGCGCAGGCCGAACGCTGGAACCTCAACGGCTTCCGCATGGTCCGCGCCCCGCTCGCCCACCTCCCCTCACTCCAATCGCAGCTCCCGCCCATCGCCGCCATCCAGAGCACCTGGCTCGGCTGGGCCCGCGAGTGGATCGAAGCGATGCGCGGCCGGCGTGTCCGCCCCGACCGCGCCCTCATCATCGACGCCAACCCGCGCGAACTCCCCGCCGGCTCACTCCGCTTCCTCGCCCGCGCGTGGAGCGCCCCGAGCGCCAGCGGCCCCGTGCTCCGCGTCGAACTCGCCACCCAGCTCCTCGAACAATCCAAGCTCGACATCCAGTCCGACCCCTACGCCCGGCCCGCCATCCTTCCCGCCGAGCAAGAGGGCGAAGTCTTCCGCGGCCTGACCCTCGCCGCCGCCCTCGAGCCCGGCTTCGTCTACATCATCACCGCCGAGAAACCGGGCATCGTCTGGGGAGAAGAGACCGACACGCCCGAAGAACGCCTCACCAACGATCCAAGCTTTGGCCCGGAACTCCCCCGCCCGCTCACGTTGGGTCAAGCAATGCTCAGCGCCACCGCCGCCGACACAGGCTCAGCGCCGGCGAAAGCGCTCGTCGTGCTTGTGCCGAGACTGCCGACCGCCGACACGCCGAGCGCCCCGCGTCAATAGTCCAGCTTCATCGGCATGCGCACCTCCACGGCCCGCCGCGCCATCCGGAGCAGGCGCGCGAAGCCCTCGATCGCGGTCTGCTCAAACGAAGTGCTTGCCGTGACTTCCTTTCGAAATGCGTTCAGATCGCGTGTATCCGCGCGCCAGGTCCGTCGATTCAACTCCTCAAGCTGCGCAACCAGCCGCGGCGATGAGCCCATTCCCATCTCGCCGCCCAGCAGTCCCGGCGCGAGGACGAGGTTCTCCATTTCGACGGGAATCCACAGGTCGGTAGGGCGGTAGAGATGCGAGTACCGCGATCGTGCTCGGGTCGTGACCGCGCGGTGCGCGGGATCCTTGTCGAATTCCATGATGTCAATGCTCTCCGGCACGAGCTGCGGTTCCTCTTCATACGCGGCCCACAAGGAGAGCGCGCCGAACAGCAGCCAGGGCAACTGCTCCGACTCGTACGGCGCATCAGGCCGCTCATCCCACTCAAGCTCGCCATTGATCGCCGGACGAAGCCCGCGTGCCAGGGTCCGCATGTAGTTCAGCATCGCCTTGTGATGCTTGCGAGGATCTTCACGCCATTCCAACGCAGGCTTGGAGACGGCCCTACCAGTGCGCGGGTCAACACGCACGACGTGGACCTTGTCAGGCCCGGCGAGTTTCTGCATGCCGGTCAACCAATCCCGCGCCACATACCGACTCAGCGGCCCAACATACAAATCAACGCTCATACCCCAACCTCCGGGAGAGCGCTGAGCGTAACATCCGCTGTTCACGCCGCTTCACACGCAAGCACCCGGAGCAACCCATGCCCCTCAACCACTATCTCACCCTCGGCCGGTCGGGCCTCCGCGTCTCGCCCCTCTGCCTCGGCGCCATGACCTTCGGGCTCGACTGGGGCTGGGGCAGCGATGTCGACGACTCCTGCCGCATCATCGACGCCTTCCTCGCCGCGGGCGGCAACTTCATCGACACCGCCAACATGTACACCAAGGGCCACTCCGAAAAGATCATCGGCGATCACCTCGGCAAAAGCCCCGCCAAGCGCGACCGCGCCGTCATCGCCACCAAGTTCCTCGGCAACATGTACCCGGGCGATCCCAACGGCGGCGGCGCGCACCGCAAGAGCATGCTCGCCGCCTGCGAGCAATCACTCCGCCGACTGCAGACCGATTACATCGACCTCTACTGGATGCACTTCTGGGATCCCTTCACCCCGATGGAAGAAACCATCCGCGCGCTCGACGACCTCGTCCGCGCCGGCAAGGTCCGCTACATCGGCTTCTCCGACACCCCCGCGTGGAAGTGCGCGCAGGCGCAGACCATCGCCCAGCTCCGCGGCTGGTCGCCCGTCATCGCCCTCCAGATCGAGTACTCACTCCTCCAGCGCACCGTCGAGGGCGAACTCATCCCGATGGCGCAGGAACTCGGCATGGGCGTGACCCCGTGGTCGCCCCTCAAGTTCGGCGCGCTCAGCGGCAAGTTTACCCGTGCCAACGCCGGGCAGACCCAGCCGGGCCGCGGCGAGTGGGTCACGCGCCATCTCAACGACCACGCCTACACCGTCATCGACGCCTGCGCCGCCATCGCCAAGTCCCGCAACTGCTCCGTCGCGCAGATCGCGCTCGCGTGGGTCAACGCGCGCCCGGGCGTGCAGTCCACCATCATCGGCGCCCGCACAATGGAGCAACTCACGGACAACCTCGGCTCGCTCGACGTGAAGCTCACCGCCGAGGAAACCGCGAAGCTGAACGAACTCACCAAGCCCGCGCTGAATTTCCCGCACGACTTCGTGAACACCGCCGCCGCCACCGCGATGCAGGGCGGGGCCACGATCAACGCCCGTGCCGTCGACCCCTGGCCTATGTCGCCCAAAACCGACGCCGAACGCTGGTAATCCGCCGATCGCGCGTCGCCCCGCGAACCCGTCAATAATCCCCCCATGCCCGCGAGCAAGGGAAAAGTGCTGGTCGCCATGTCCGGCGGCGTCGATTCATCCGTCGCCGCCGCGCTCCTCCTGCGCGAAGGCTACGAAGTCGTCGGCGTCTTCATGCGCCTCGGCTCCCCGGGCGAGACCTTCGACGAACTCCAGCCCTACGACACCGCCGGCGTCGCGTGCGACCCAACGAAACTCAAGATCGGGCACCAAGGCTGCTGCTCGATCAACGATGCCGCCGACGCCCGCCTCGTCGCCGCCGAGCTCGGCATCCCCTTCTACGTCTGCAACTTCAAGAAAGACTTCGGCCGCATCATCGACTACTTCGTCGACGAGTACACCAGCGGCCGCACACCCAACCCCTGCGTCCGCTGCAACGACTGGCTCAAGTTCGGCAAGCTCCACGACTACGCCAAGCAGATCGGCGCCGACTACGTCGCCAGCGGCCACTACGCGAGGGTGCAGCGTGCGGAGTGCGGCTTGGGCCAAGACTCGAATTCCGACCACAAGCCGCAAGCCGCACCCCGCACGCCGTACCGCCTGCTCCGCGGCCTCGATCACCGCAAAGACCAGTCCTACGTCCTCTTCGGCGTGCCGCGCGACCAGCTCGCGCACATGCTCCTCCCCATCGGCGATCTCGAAAAACCCCGCGTCCGCGAGCTCGCGCGCGAGTTCGGCCTGCCCGTGTTTGACAAGCCCGACTCCCAGGAAATCTGCTTCGTCCCCGACAACGACTACGCGGGGCTCGTCGAGCGCCGCCTCGGCCCTGCCGCCAAACAACTCCGCGCCGGCCCTATCATCGATCTCGAAGGCAACACCGTGGGAGAGCACGACGGCCAGCACCGCTTCACCATCGGCCAACGCCGCGGCGTGAACCTCGCCCTCGGCTACCCCATCTACGTCGTCGGCAAGGACGCCCAAAACAACACCATCACCGTCGGCCCACGCGAAGCACTCGCCTGCCACTCATGCACCGTGAGCGAAGCGAACTGGCTCATTCTTCCTCCCTCCCCCTCAGGGAGAGCGCCGGGGAGAGGGGCGATCCCGCTGCACGACTCACCCAACACCCAACCCCGAGTCCTCGCCAAATACCGCTACAACTCCCCCCCAGTCCCCGCCCAACTCCAACTCCTCGAAGACGCCGCGTCCGACGCGCCATCCCCCTCCGGCCGCCGCGGGCGATTCGCAATCCGCTTTGACGAACCGCAATTCGCCGTCGCGCCGGGGCAAGCGCTCGTCATGTACGACGCGCACGAACCCGACTGGGTCCTGGGCGGCGGCTGGATCGAGCGGACCGACGCCGCGCGCTGAGTACACTCCCGCCCCATGCAGCGTGCCTCGACCGCTTCCTATCTCCTCCTCGCCGCGCTCCTCGCGCTGCTCGGCGTGTTCCTGCTCTACCCCATCGGGCTTACCGTCCGCGGCGGGTTCGCGTCCGATGTCGCCGCCGGCACGGGCTTCACGCTCCGCCACCTCATCGCCGTCTTCGAAGACCCCGTCCTCCGCGGCGGGCTGATCAACTCAACCCTCATCGCCATCACCACCACCACCCTCGCCGTTCTCATCGCGCTCCCGCTCGCGGTGCTCAGCGCCAACCACTCCTACCCCGGCAAAGCCTTCTTCAACGCGCTCATCCTCGTGCCCATGATCCTGCCCCCCTTCGTCGGCGCGATCGGCGCGAAGGCGATCCTCGGCCGCGCGGGCGCGCTCAACGCCGTCCTCGGCACGGAGCTCGACGTCCTCGGCGCCGCCAAATTCTGGGGCGTCTGCGTCGTGCAGGCGCTCTACCTCTACCCCATCATCTATCTCAACGCGACCGCCGCGCTCGCCAACCTCGACCCCGCGCTCGACGAAGCCGCCGAGAACATCGGCATCCCGCCGTGGAAGCGCTTCCTCCGCGTCACGCTCCCGCTCATCCGCCCGGGCCTCTTCGCGGGCGGCACCATCGTCTTCATCTGGTCCTTCACCGAGCTGGGCACGCCGCTAATGTTCGATTTCTACCGTGTCACGCCCGTCCAAATTTTCAGCGGCCTCAAAGAAGTCCAGACCAGCGCCCAGCCCTACGCGCTCACCGTCGTCATGCTCGTCCTCGCCGCCGGCATGTACACGCTCGGCCGCTTCGTCTTCGGCGGTCGCGCGTACGCGATGTACTCCAAAGCCAGCCGCGCCGGCGGTGAAAAACCCCTCTCCCCCCTCGGCGGTCTCTTCGCCGCCGCCCTCTTCACGCTCATCACCTTCTTCGCCGTGCTCCCGCACATGGGCGTGGTCCTCACATCCCTCTCCGCCCCCGGCTCGTGGTACCGCTCTGTTCTCCCGGCCGACTGGACCCTCCACCATTTCCAGCAAGCCCTCGGCCACCCGCTCGCCTACGGCTCGATTGTCAACTCACTCCTCTTCGCCTCCGCCGCCGTCGCCATCGATATCGTCCTGGGCCTGCTCATCGGCTACATCATCGTGCGCACCAACGTGAAGGGCCGCGGCCTTCTCGACGCGCTCTCCATGCTCCCACTCGCCGTCCCCGGCCTCGTGATGGCCTTCGGCTACGTCGCGCTCAGCCTCTCCTGGCCCTTCGGCCCGGGCGACCCGCTCGCCGGCTGGGTCGATATCGTCGGCTCCGAACCCAACCCCGCCGTCCTGCTCATCATCGCGTACTCGGTACGACGCCTGCCCTACATCGTCCGCGCCACCGTCGCAGGTCTCCAGCAGACGAGCGGCGAACTCGAAGAAGCCGCCGCCAATCTCGGCGCCAGCAAACTCCTCACCGTGCGGCAAGTGGTCGTGCCCCTCATCGCCGCCAATCTCATCGCCGGCGCGCTCCTCGCCTTCAGTTTCGCCATGCTCGAAGTCAGCGACTCCCTCATCCTTGCCCAGCAGGAAAAGCACTTCCCCGTCACCAAAGCCATCTACGCCTTCAGCGACCGCCTCGGCGACGGCCCCAACATCGCCAGCGCCATGGGCGTCTGGGGCATGGCCCTCCTCACTGTCACGCTCGTCGGCGCCAGCATCATGATGGGCAAGAAGCTCGGCGCGATCTTCCGCGTGTGATTTCCGATATGAACGCGAAGAGCGCAGAGAGTCGCAGAGCGACTGTTGGGGGATCAGGACGATTGGTTATCAATACTCCCGCATTCCGAAAGACCCGCCGCTGAACCGATTTGTGGGCGATACAACGATTCGCCACGGACGAGGACAATCACGCCGCCGACACCGCGATCTCTGATCCAGTCCGTTTTTCGATCAATTGATCTCCCCTCTGCGTAACCCTGCGCCCCTCTGCGTTCCTCGAAATCCGAAAGGAAACAAAATGTCCCCCCGCGAACACGCCATCTCCGTCCTCAAATTCACGCGCACCATGTCCGACGGCATCCTCAAGGGCTTCCCCGACGACAAGTTCACCTTCCAGAATCACCCGAGCGAGAACCACGCCCTCTGGGTCCTCGCGCACCTCGCCAGCACCGATGCATGGATCAACGGCCTCGTCAGCGCCCAGAACGGCGCCATCCCCGACGCCGTCGCCAAGTGCGCCGCTCCCGGCACCAAACCCACGAACGACCCGAAGCAGTACCCGCCCGCCGCCGAAGTCCGTGCCGCTTACGACGCCTCCCGCGCCGCGCTCCTCCGCTGGCTCGAATCCGCCCCCGACACCGCGCTCGACATCGATATCAAAGACAAAACCGGCGGCTTCGCCACCACGCCCCTCGACGCCGTCTTCAAAATCATCTGGCACGAAGGCTGGCACATGGGCCAGGTCGCCACCATCCGCAAATCACTTGGCCTCCCGCCAACGATGGGATGAGCGGGATGCGGGATGCGCGATGCGCTGTGAGCAAGAGTCCAATTCCGGACCCGGGACCCCGGACCCCGGACCCCAAGCCTCAAGCCCCAGGCGCCAAGCCCGTCCCCTGCCTCACCTCAAGCCGCACCTTCCGAAGCGTCGTCGACATCCGCCGAACCAACTCACGCTCCGCCCCCGCGCGCAGCACGCGATCAATCTCAAACCGCGTGGCGGCATCGCTCACTCCGATCGTGAGCACGCCGCGAGCGAACCCCACAATCGCCGTCCGCGCCGCCAGTTCGCGCGGGCACACCTCGCCCCACGCCTCCGCCGCCACCGAGTAGTGCCGATCGCGCTTCGTGAAGTCCCGCGCCGCCGCGGCGAACACCTCGCGCGCATCCCTTCCCCGCTCCGGCCTCACCCGCCGAGCCCGAAGCTGTTCAATCTGCTGCCGCACCGGATCCGCCGCCATGCCAAGCGATGGTATCAGCGCTCGAAATCCGTACAAATTACTAACTTCCCATCTTAACACAAGCGACAATTCGGTAAGTACGGTCTGCATATTCAACGCTCCATCACCGCCAAAACAGAGCCGCTGGCGCTCCAGAATTTGGATTATGATCGGATTATCAGACTCGCGTACTTCCTCGAATATACGCCAATCTTGTGAATACAGGCCTTTTTCAAGCCTGATGTAGGGATTTATGCCGGAATCGTCTTGCCGTTTGTGAAGCCGGTGTTAGAGTTAGAAGCGGGCCTCGGGAAGGCCCAAACACGTTGTGCCCTTGGTATCCCGCCAAGGGTGAGAGTTTTTTTAGGAGAGAAGAAGCATGCTTCGTACTGTTGTTTTCGCATCCGTCATTGCGCTCGCCGCTGGCAGCGCCTCCGCCGTGGTCTCCGTGAGCGCCCCGGCGTCGACCGGCGCGAAGGACCCCTCCTTCACCATGCTGCCCCAGATCGTCTCGCGCGGCGCCCTCGGCACCGTCGTGGCGTTCCCCGTCGCCGGCATCCAGTCGCTCGACGCCTTCGGCACCCCGGGCAACACCGTCGTCGCCTTCGACCTCGCGGCCGCCGCCGGCCTCGCGTCGGGCACCCCTGTCACCATGACCGGTGTGGGTTGGGACGTCACCCTGACCGCTGCCGGCGCCACCGGTCAGAGCTGGCTCTCCGAGCTCCGCGTCTACTTCGATGACAACATCGCCCCGGACGGCCTGGGCCTGTTCCTCCGTCCCGGCGCCGGCACTAACCTGCCCGGCACCGCGAGCTTCGCCAGCGGCGGCATCCTCGACCTGAGCGACGCCGGCCTCGCCAACATCCCGATGCCGGACGGCGTCGCCCGCCTCGACTTCCACGAGTCGTTCGATGATCTCGCCGGCGACGTCGACGGCACCTGGGACTCCGGCTTCCTCTTCATCGCGATCGCCGAAGTCCCGACCCCCGGCGCTGCCGCCCTCATGGGCCTCGCTGGTCTGGCCGGCCTCCGTCGCCGCCGCTAATTCGAACTGATCGCGCCGCTCAAGAGATCGGGCGGCCGAATCACACGAATCCACAGGAGGCTCTCCGAACAGGAGAGCCTCCTTACTTTTTTGACCCATCCGATGGAGCCCTCGGCGCGAGCCGAGGGGCCTTGGACTCCGATCGCCGACAAGCGCAGCCGACACACAGCAACCCACGGCTCGCGCTGAGGCTCGAACTCGCCCCCTCACGCCTCCGCGAAGTCATGCGCCGCCATGTAGCACCCCGTCCGCTCCTTGCCGAGCTGCATCAGGATGTCATTCGTCAGCGTGCTCGCGCCGAAGCGGAACAAACTCGGCGTGAGCCACGCGTCCCCCAGCGTCTCCTTCACCATCACCAGGTAGTGCAGCGCCTGCTTCGCCGTGCGGATGCCGCCCGCCGGCTTCATCCCGATCTTCACCCCCGTGCGCAGGTAGTGATCCCTGATCGCTTCGAGCATCACCAGCGTCACCGGCATCGTCGCAGCCGGCTGCACCTTGCCCGTGCTCGTCTTGATGAAGTCGTGCTCCGTCAACCCGGCGGCGATCGCCAGATCACTCGCCTGCCGCACATGGTCATATGTCTCGAGCTCGCCCGTTTCGAGGATCACTTTCAGATGAGCCTTCGACCCGCCGCTCATGCATACCTCTTTTGTCGCGGCGATCTCGTCGAACACCTTGCCCCGCTCGCCCGCGAGGAACAAACCGCGCGAGATCACCATGTCGATCTCGTCCGCGCCGGCGTCGATCGCGCGGCGCGTATCGTCCAGCCGCACGCTCAGCGGGTACTGCCCACTGGGGAACCCCGTCGCCACGGACGCGACGTGCACCTTCGTCGCGCTCGACGCGTTGAAGGGCGCGAGGTCGCGCACCGCCGTCTCCACCATCGCCGGGTACACGCACACCGCCGCCACATGCGGCAACCCCGGGTCCGCCGCGTCCGGCACGATCGCCTTGCGGCAGAGCGAACGCACCTTCTCGGGCGAGTCCTTCCCCTCCAGCGTCGTCAGGTCGAGCATCGACAGCGCGAGCTTCAGCCCCGCGCGCTTCGCGGCGCTCTTGATCGACCGTCGCGTGAACGACGCCGCCCGCTCCTCAACCATCACACGATCAACCGGGGGAGAACGCATGAGCATCAGTGTAAAGGCGGAAGTCGGAAGTCGGAAGTCGGAAGTCGCAAGTCGCAAGTCGGAAGAGCGGCACTCCTGTCCGGGTGCCATGCATCGCTGCTCTGAGCGATGAATGCTCGTGGTTTCACTCGTTCCGCCTCTCCCACTCCGCGCCAACTCGACATCGAGCGCCGGCCCGACTATCACTCATCCCGATGCCCGCGCTGCCCGTCCAACCGCCGCCGCTCTCGCTCGCCCTCGCCGCGCTCACCGGCGCGACGGACCCGCGCGCCGCGCTCAAGTCCGCCGCGAGCGCCGGCTACCGCGCCGTGCAACTCAACCTGGGCCCGGGCGGCGCGTCGCTGAAGCCGCGCGAGCTTGGCCGCTCCGCACGCCGCGACCTCGGCGCGCTCCTCCGCCGCAACGAGCTGCTCTTCTCCGGCGCCGATCTGTGGATCCCGCCGCGCCACTTCACCGACGCCGCGACGAGCGACCGCGCCCTCGCCGCCGCCGCCGACGCGATTCACTTCGTCGCCGAACTCACGCCGCTGACCGAGGCGCGCGCGCCCGCGCTCAGCCTCGAACTCGCCGTTGGTGAAGCGGCCGCCGCGGCGCGGAGCGCTCTCTCCGCCGCCGCCGCCAGCGCCGGCGTGCGCCTCGCCGACCACGCCTGGCCCCCCGCCGAGGATGGCCCGCTGCCCGTCACACCGATCGGCATCGGCATCGACCCCGCCGCCGTCATGCTCAGCGGCGCGCTCGCGCGCGACGCCGACCCGTGGCTACGCGACCCCGCGCTCGCCCTCTCGCGCCTCGCCCCGCGCGTCAACGCCGCCCGCCTCTCCGACCTCGGCAGCGCGGGCCGAGTCGCGCCGGGCGACGGCCGGCTCGACGAACTCGCGTACCTCGTCGCGATCAGCACCGCCGCCTTCCCCGGCTGCCTGATCGCCGATTTGCGCGCGGTGCCAAACCCAGAGCACGCCGCGCGCACCCTCGCCGCCCGCTTGGCGAACCACTGACACAGGGTGGCTCGCTGACCCAGGGTGGCATGCTCTTCGCCGCCGCGCCCGCACACGCACACGCCAAGCCGTGTGCGTGCCACCCGCCGCGCCGCAACAGATACGCCGCATGGGTCTCATCAGTCCCAACAAGCACCCCGCAAGCCCCCTTGCCATTCCGCGCCGCCGCCGTACAGTTCATCACCCGATGCCCACGAAGCGCGACCACTACGACGTCCTCGGCCTGAAGCGCCACGCCACCGAGAGCGACATCAAAGCCGCGTACCGCAAGCTCGCGCGCCAGTTCCACCCCGACGTCAACAAAGCCGCCGACGCCGCACAGAAGTTCGCCGAAGTTCAGGACGCGTACGACACGCTCTCCGACGCGCCCAAGCGCAAGCTCTACGACCAGTTCGGGCACGCGGGAGTCGAAGGATCGCGCGCGGCCGGGAACGGCGGCGGTCCGGGGGCGGGGGGCGCGCGCCGGCCCCACGGCACCTACACCTGGAGCAACATCGCCGGCGAACCCTTCCAGGGCGAGGGCATCAGCGACAGCGATCTCGGCTCCATCTTCGAGGAGATCTTCGGCGCCGGCAGCGCGCGACCCAGCAGCGCGGGCGGCTCGCCCTTCGGCTCGCACGCGCGGGCCCGCTCGCGCGCCAGCAAGGGGCGCGACATCGACGCCGAGATCACCATCGGATTCCTCGACGCCGTCCGCGGCGGGACGCACACGCTCCGCATCCAGCGCGGCGGGTCCGCGCAGTCCATCGAAGTCACCATCCCCGCCGGCATCACCGACGGCACCAAGCTCCGCGTCCGCGGCTCGGGCTCGCCCAGCGCCGGCGGCTCCGGCGCGGGCGACCTCATCCTCGCCGTCCGCGTCGGCGCGCACCCGCTCTTCCGGCGCGAGGGCGAGAAGCAGCTTGACCTCGCGCTCGACCTGCCGCTCACCATCGCCGAAGCCGCCCTCGGCACGACGATCACCGTCCCCACCCCGACCAAAGCCGTCGAACTCACCATCCCGCCCGGCAGTTCGAGCGGGCAGCGCCTGCGCGTACGCGGCCTCGGCATCAAAACCAGCGCCGGCGACACCGGCGACTTGTACGCCGTGCTCCGCATCGTCGCGCCGAAAGAACTGTCCCCCGAAGATCATGCCGCCCTCACCGCGATGCGCTCACGCCTGCCGAACCCGCGCTCGGGGACGGAGTGGAGCGTGTAGCGCGTTGCGCCGTGCGCGATGCGCCAGACCCCGGGCCCCGAACTCAAACGCGCTCTCTCTCGCGCGCTTCGCATCTCGTTCCGAACCCCAAGCCCCAAGCCTCACTTCACAATCTGCCGCACCACCGCCTCGCGGCCCAGCCTCGCCATCGCCGTTCGCGCGTCGTCGAGCTTGGCGAACCGCCCAACCTGAACGAGGTAGAGCGTGCGCCCCGTCGCGTCGCGGTCGACGACCATCGTCGGCGCGGGCAGCCCCAGCGCCGGCGTGCGCGAGCGCAGGCCCGCCAGCGTGCGGTCGGCGTTGGCTTTGTTCGTGTACGCACCCACCTGCACCGTGAAGCCCTCGGTGTTCAGCTTCTTCTGGATCTGCGCGTAGAGCGACGGGTCCTTCGCCAGCCCGAGCGCCGACTGGTAGTTGTTCCGCGCGGGGGTCACGCGCCCGAGCAGGGTGTCGCAGTCGCCGGCGAACATGAAGGCGCGGGCGGCTTCGTCACCCTGCAGTTGGCGCCCGCCCTGGCTGAGATAACGCGAGGCGCTCGAGTAGTCCTCCGTGCCGATGTACGCGAGACCCATCCCGGCCGCCGCGTGACCGGCGAGTTCGGTGTCGTCGCTGGTGGTCAGCGGGCCGAGCAGTTGGCGCGCCTCGGCGTAGCGCTTCATCTCGTTCGCCGACAGCCCCGCGATCAGCCGCGCGTGCTGGCGCGAGTGCAGGTCCGTCTCCGTGTCGTCCATGGCGCGCTTGCCCTGCTCGTACGCCGGGCCGTACTGCTTCGATTCGTACAGCCCGACGGCTTCCTGCGCCGATTCGTTGGGCTTGGACTGCGACTGGCAGCCGCCGACGCCGATCCCGCCGAAGAGCACGAACCCCGTCATCATCAACACCGTGTGAGCGCGCATGGCTGCCTGATTCCTTTTGAAGTGTCGGCACGGAGTCGCGCCGGGCCGCGTGAGTGCGTTACGATCCCCGAACTTTCAATACCCTACATCGGCCCCGCCCCCTCGAACACCCGCAAACTTCCTTCCCCCGTCACCCACACCACCCGATGAGCGTCCACGGCCCCATCCTGCGCCAACTGCTCTCCCGCCCGCTCCGCGTCGGCGTGATCGACGACCAGCGCCGCTGGCGGAACGCGGAGCTGCTCGTCGCCGCCTGGCACATGGCGGGGCTGATCGAGCGCGCGAGCAAGACCCAGACCGTGGCGCTGATGCTGCCCACCGGCGGCGGGTTCGCCGCCGCCGCCCTCGGCTGCTGGCTGCTCGGGCGCACCATCGTCCCGCTCAACTACCTGCTGAAGCAGGAAGAACTGCAGTACGTGATCGACGACTGCGGCACGGACTGCGTGCTCACCGCTACGCCGCTGCTCGAAGCGATCGGCTACGCGCCGAGCGCGACGCGCGTCGTCCACCTCGACAAGGAGTCCTTCGGCGGCTTCCCCGAGCCGCGCTGGCCCGCGCGGGTGGACGACGCCGACCTCGCGGTCATGCTCTACACGTCGGGCACCTCGGGCAAGCCCAAGGGCGTGATGCTGACGCACGCGAACATCCGCGAGAACGTCCTGCAGTGCATCGGCGCGAACGTCTTCTCGGCGAACGACGTGGTGCTGGGCGTCCTGCCGCAGTTCCACAGCTTCGGCTTCACGGTGCTGACGATGCTGCCGCTGACGGTGGGCGCGAAGGTGGTGTTCAGCGCGCGGTTCGTGCCGCAGCGGATCGTGAAGCTCTTCCGCGAGCACCGCCCGACGGCGTTCGTCGCGATCCCCTCGATGTACAACGCGCTGCTGAGCGTGAAGGACGCGCACGCGGAGGACTTCGCGTCGCTGCGCCTCGCGGTCTCGGGCGGCGAGCCGCTGCCCGATGCCGTTTCGGGCCGCTTCTTCGAGCGATTCGGCATGCGCCTGAACGAGGGCTACGGCCTGACGGAAACGTCGCCCGTGACCAACTGGTGCCTGCCCACGGAGTTCAAGGCTCACTCGGTCGGGCGCGCCCTGCCCGGGGTCGAGCAGCGGATCGTGGACTGGAACACCGGGCGTGAGGTGCGCGTTGGTGGTGAAGGCGAGATCCGCATGCGCGGGCCGAACATCATGCGCGGGTACTACAAGCTGCCCGAGCAGACCGCCGCCGCGTTCGATGAGCAGTGCTGGTTCCGCACCGGTGACATCGGCAAGCTCGACGCCGACGGGCACCTGTTCATCACCGGGCGTTTGAAGGAGATGATCATCATCGGCGGCGAGAACGTCTTCCCGCGCGAGATCGAGGAAGTCCTCGACAAGCATCCGAGCGTTCACGCGTCGGCGGTCATCGGCGTGATGGACGATGTGCGCGGCGAACTGCCGTGGGCGTTCGTGGAGTTGAAGGAGGGCGAGCGGTTCGATGAAGTGGCGCTGCGCCACTGGTGCCGCGAGCATCTGGCGGGGTACAAGGTACCGCGCGAGATCCGCGTGGTGGAGAAGCTGCCGCGGAACCCGACGGGCAAGATCATGCGCCGCGAGCTGCGGGCGCTCGCGACCTAGCGAGTCGGTTGTCGAAGGAATGCCCGGGAGAGGACTCGAACCTCCATCTCCTTTTACGGAGACCAGCACCTCAAGCTGGCGCGTCTGCCAATTTCGCCACCCGGGCGGAGTGGCAGGCTCCCGGCCGGCTTGGGGGTCGGCGGGGCCTGTTTGCGAGGGATAGAGGATACCCGCGCCGAGCGGCGATTGCCACTCCGCGGTGAGCGAGCGCGTATCCTGCGGCGGATGGCGGAGTTGGCGCACAGTTCGGGTTCCTCGGCTCTGCCGCGCGCGGTGGTGCTGCTCTCGGGCGGCTTGGATTCGGCGACGTGCCTGGCGATCGCCCGGCGTGAGGGGTATGCGTGCCACGCGCTGACCATTTCGTACGGTCAGCGCCACAGCGTGGAGATCGCGGCGGCGGAGCGCATCGCCCGAGCGCTCGGGGCGGCGAGCCACAAGGTGATGCTCATCGACCTGCGCGCGTTCGGCGGGTCGGCGCTGACGGATGATGCGCTCAGCGTGCCGAAGAGCGCGGGCGCGGGCGGGGAGATTCCGATCACCTACGTCCCAGCGCGGAACACGGTGTTCCTGTCGTACGCGCTGGCCTGGGCAGAGGTGCTGGACGCGCGGCGGATCTTCATCGGCGTGAACGCGGTCGACTACTCGGGCTACCCCGACTGCCGGCCGGAGTTCATCGCGGCGTTCCAGCGCCTCGCGGACCTGGCGACGAAGGCGGGCGTCGAGGGGCACGGGCCGCGCATTGACGCGCCGCTGATCGGCATGACCAAAGCGCAGATCATCGGGCGCGGGATGGAGCTGGGCGTGGACTATGGCTTGACGACCTCGTGCTACGACCCGGTCGGCGCGGCGGGCGCGCCGTGCGGGCGGTGTGATTCGTGCCGGCTGCGCGCGCAAGGGTTCGCGGAGGCGGGTGTGTTTGATCCGGCGCTGCGGCGATGAAGCGGGAGAAGAAGACAGAGGTTGAGGAGTCACGGGCGGGACGCCCGTGCCACTAGGTTGAGGAGGGAGCGCTGAACGGCCGCCAGCGTGGTGGTTGATCGATCGCGAGTGTGAGGAGGTCAAGGTACTCGTCCCGGAGGATTTCGCGGCCGCCGAAGCGGGCGACGTGGTCGGTGACCATTTGCGTGTCGAAGAGCGTGTAGCCGCAGGCGGTGAGATGATCGGCGAGCGCGATGAGACAGAGCTTGCTGGCGTCGGTGCCGTCGAGCGGGTGGCGTGAGCCGTCGGCGCGGCGAGGTTGCGGGTTGAAGAACATGGACTCGCCGAAGAAGGCGGCGCCGATGGAGACGCCGTAGACGCCGCCGACGAGGGCGCTCTCGTGTGTGATGGGGTCGGTGGCCCATGCTTCGATGCTGTGCGCGTGGCCGGCGCGGTGGAGCGTGCAGTACCAGTCGATGATGGTGTCGCTGATCCAGGTGTCGTCGTCGGCGTCGTGGTGCGGGTGTCGGCGGCGGGGCTGTGCGCAGCCTCGGATCACGGCTTCGAAGGCGGTGTCGCAGCGGAGTTCGAAGGGCTGTTGCTTGGCGCGGCGGATGAGGCGGCGCGGGATGTGCAGGCCCGCGTCGCGCGTGAGGGGGAGGATGCCGCGGGGATCGGGTGAGTAGAAGCCGATGCGCCCGGTGCGCGGGTCGGCCATGGGGAAGGCGCCCTGGCGGTAGGCGTTGAGCAGCGCGCTCACGATTTCTTCATCGGTCGGGCGCTGGGGGCGGCGGGTGGACATGGGAGTGGGAGGGCGGAAGTCGGAAGGCGGAAGCCGTGCGGAGCGGTGGGTGGTGCGCTTGATGGGACTGATGAGTCCTATGCGGCGTATCTATTGCTGCGCGGCGTGGGCGCGGTGCTACGCGATCGCTTCGACGGCTTCGAGGATGAGGTGGAGGATGACTTGGTGCGCCTCTTGGATTGATTCGGTGTCGTTTGAGTTGACGACGATGCTGTGATCGCAGTGGGCGAGGGCCGGGCCGCCGGATTTGCCGAGGAGTCCGATGGTGGTGCACTTGTTGTGTCGCGCGGCGTTCAGGGCTTCGACGATGTTGGGGCTGTTGCCGCTGGTGGAGAACGCGACGAGCGCGTCGCCCGGTCGGCAGAGCGCCTGGGCCTGGCGTGCGAAGACGTGGTCGTAGCCGAAGTCGTTGGCGATGCAGGTGAGCGCGGTGGGGTCGGCGTTGAGGCAGACAGCGCGCTTGGGGGCGCGGTCGCGCTTGTACCGCCCGATGAGTTCCTCGGCGAGGTGGAGTGCTTCGGCGGCGGACCCGCCGTTGCCGCAGGTGTAGAGAGTGCCGTCGTTTCGGAGCGTTTCGGCGATGAATCGGGCGACGGACTCGATGCGATCGGCCTGGGCGGCGAGGTCGCTGATGACGCGGGCGGAGCGCTCGAGACGGGCGCGGATGAAGGATTGGTCGAAGGGCATGGTGGGGGGAGTATCGCCGATTCGATGGGCGTGGGGCTTGGGGCCTGGGGCTTGGGGCTTGCGTGCCGAGTCGAGTCGTGCGGATCGCGCGGGGGGCTCGCCGTGTTGGGCGGAGGTGAGGGCACGACAATTCTCAGAGCAGAATTGTCGTGGCACGGGGGTCTCTTCGCCGAGCGACGCGGGGTGGAGTTCCCGTGGCGGAGGAGTTGGGCGGCGGCTTTGCGGGCGGGCTCGGCGCCGGGGTCGGCGGTGACGATGTAGTCGAGGGCGTTGAGCGCATGGGTGAGCGTGCGGGCGGCGAGGAGTTCGGCGCGCCAGCGGTTGGCGGCGACGGCGCGATCGCAGAGCGCGCGGAGGCCGGGCGTTTCGAGGATGGCGAGGAGTCGCGGGAGGTCGAGCTTGTAGCGCGAGGCGAGGATGCCCAGGGTGACGGCGGGGTTGAAGAGTTCGCCCACGAATCTTTCCGGGTCGGCGCCGGGCGGGAGGGCGGTGAGGTAGTCGGCGGGGAAGCTCGTTTCGGCGCGCGTTGCGTCTGGTGGTGCGAGGTGTGATTCGTGCATTGAGAAGCCCCTGGGACGGCGGATGAACCTTCTGGCTCAAGGCGCCTTTGGGGTGATCATGCGCCCGCGGCGGGGCAAGTCCAGCGCGGCGGGGGGATTTTGTTGTAGGTCACGAAATCTGCGCGCGCCGGGGGTATGTGCTGGACGACGGGAAGAAGGATGAGGGGTCAGGGAAGAAGGAAAGGGCGGAGATTGCTGGGTGGCGGCACCAGTCGCGTCTCAGAGTAGACGCGACTGGTGGCAACCGAGTGAAGAAGGGATGGGGGATCAGGGATCAATGAAGTGGGAAGAGTCGGGACGCGACCGGAACTCGGATTGGAGATACAATCCCCCTCTGCGCTGCGCCGCGGGTTCGCGGGTCGGCGTGGGTTGGGTTGAGGACGTAGCTCAGTTGGTAGAGCAGCGGCCTTTTAAGCCGTAGGTCCAGGGTTCGAATCCCTGCGTCCTCATTTGCTGAGCGGTTGTGTCGGCGGATCGGCATGTGGTTGAGAAGTGCTTGCGGGTTGGGCGCGGTAGGCGGCCCGGCGGCGAGATGCAGGGAGGCGTGTTCGTCGGCATGGTCGTGATTCATGTGAACTGGTGGGGCGGGGCTGTGCGGGTGTGGGGTGAGCGCGCGCCGGGTGCCGGCGTTGCAGGAATTGCCGGAGCGTCGGCGACAGCGGAGGCGCATCCGTTCGCGCTGAGCGAGGGTGAGCTGCGCGCGGCGATCGGCGATGCGGGGGGTGAGGATTCGGAAGCGCTGCGCGTGTGGCTGCCGAGCTCGGATGCGGGGCCGCTGCCGAGCCCGCGGCTGGCGCACGCGACGGGGCACATCGCGCATCTGACGAACGGGGCGCGGGCGGGGTTGACGCTCTCGGCGTGGCGCGTGCCGGCGATCGTCGTGCCGGCGGGGCGGGTGGCGGAGTTCATGGAGCGCCTTGAAGAACTGCCGGCGGGCGAGAGTTCGGCGGCTGGGGGCGTGGTGCGGGGTGATTCGGCGCGGTTCTTCGCGGTGGCGTCGCGGTTCGCGCTGTCGCTTTTGGCGGATCAGCGGTTCGTGCCGTCGGTGGAGGGGGATGTCTTGGCGCTGGGATCGTCGCGCGGGGCGTGGCGTCCGTGGCTTGGTGAGGAGGCGGCGGAGCAGCGCGTGGGCGCGCTGCTGAGCGCGATGCCGGCGGCGGCGCGGTGCGCGGGTGATGATCCGGCGGGTCAGCAGCCGACGGTGGTGATGGACGAGTTTCTGACGGCGGTGGTGGACGCCGAGTGCCGCGCGGCGCTGCAGCGCGAGAGCATGGGCGAAGCGATCGAGGCGTGGAGCGAGCCGCCCCGGCGGGATGATCCGCATGTGGTGTGGCTCAGCGGCTTGCTGACAGAGGTTGATGAACTCGGGGGCGACGCGGCGCGGCGGACATTGGTTGCGAAGCAGTCCCGCCGGTGGATCACGGGGCTGGAGGAGCGCGGCCGGAGCGGCTCGTGGCGGTTGTGTTTGAAGTTGAGCGAGCCGGGACCGTCGATCAAACTGGCGGACCTCGCGGCACCGGGGGACGATGTCGAGTGGTCGCTGACGTTCCATCTGCAGTCGATCGAATCGCCCAAGGTGATTCTCGACGCGGAGGACATCTGGTCGCTGCGCGCGGAGAGCGCGACGGTGGGCGGTCGGCGGGTGGAGCAGCCGAAGGAACTGCTGCTGGGTGAGCTGGGGCGCGCGACGCGGCTGTACCCGCGATTGGAATCGGCGCTCGAGGACTCCGAGCCGGTGGGGATGTCGCTGAACACGAAGCAGGCGTACGAGTTCCTGCGCGAGATCCGGTCGATCATGCAGGAGCAGGGGTTCGGCGTGCTGGCGCCGGAGTGGTGGGATACTCCCTCGGCGCGGCTCGGGGCGCGCTTGCAGATTTTCTCGGGTGAGGAGGCGTCGGCGGGAGAAGAGGGTCGCGGCGGGGCTGCGGGGTCGGTGGCGCCGGCGAAGCTGGGGCTGGCGGCGTTGGTGAGCTATCAGTGGAAGATCGCGATCGGCGACACGCCGCTGACGATCGAGGAGTTTGAGAAGTTGGCGGCGCAGCGCTCGCCGCTCGTGAGGATCGGCGGGCGGTGGGTGGAGGTGCGTGCGGAAGACATCAAGTCGGCGGTGGAGTTCATCCGCGCGAACCCTGGGGGGAGCATGCGGGTGGGCGATGCGCTGCGGATGGCGTACGCGGCGGATCGGGATCGGACCGGGGTTTCGATCCTGGGGATGGACGCGGAGGGATGGCTGGCGACGGTGCTGGGCGGGCCGGAGGGGTCGTCGGGGAAGATGCCGATGCTCGGGGCGCCGGCGGGGTTCCGTGGTGAGTTGCGGCCGTACCAGGTGAAGGGGTTGAGCTGGCTGTCGTTCCTGGACCGGATGGGGCTTGGTCCGTGCCTGGCGGATGACATGGGCCTCGGCAAGACGATTCAGTTGCTGGCGATGCTGCTGCACGAGCGGGAGCGCGCCGGGGAGAGGGCTTCGGAGATCGGGCCGACGCTGCTGGTGGTGCCGATGTCGATCGTGGGGAACTGGACTCGGGAGGCGCAGCGGTTCGCGCCGTCGCTGCGGGTGCTGGTGCATCACGGGCCCGAGCGTCTGTCGGGTGAATCGCTGCTGCACCGGGCGATGCAGTCGGACCTGGTCGTGACGACGTACGCGCTGGCGCACCGGGACCGGGAGTCGATCGAGAAGATCGCGTGGTGGCGGATCGTGCTGGACGAGGCGCAGAACATCAAGAACGCGTCGGCGAAGCAGAGCAAGGCGCTGCGCGAGCTGGAAGCGCCGCGCCGCACGGTGCTGACGGGCACACCGCTGGAGAACCGGCTGAGCGAGCTGTGGTCGATCATGGATTTCTGCAACCCGGGGCTGCTGGGCGGGCCGAGCGAGTTCCGTCGCTCGTTCGCGCTGCCGATCGAGCGGTACCACGACAAGGAGAAGTCGCGGCAGCTGCGCTCGCTGGTGAAACCGTTCCTCTTGCGGCGGCTCAAGACAGATCCGTCGGTGATCAGCGACCTGCCGGAGAAGGTGGAGACGAAGGAGTACTGCCGCCTGAGCGCGGAGCAGGTGTCTCTGTACGAAGAGTGCGTGAAGATGATGCTGGGCGAGGTGGAGCGGGCGGAGGGGATCCGGCGGCGCGGGATCGTGCTGACCACGCTGATCCGCTTGAAGCAGATCTGCAACCACCCGGCACAGCTGGCGGAGGGGGCGCTGGCGCGGCTCAGCGGCGCGGCGGCGGGGGGCGCGAGCGCGCCGGTCGAGCCGGAGGTCGAGTCGGAGTCGGAGCTCGAGGTGCCGGCGGACGCGGCGCGGTCGGGCAAGTGCATCCGGATCATCGAGATGCTGGACGAGGTGCTGGCGTCGGGGGAGAAGGCGCTGGTGTTCACGCAGTTCCGGCGGATGGGGTCGATGCTGGCGGGGATGCTTCGGAAGTCGTTCGACCGCGAGGTGCTGTTCCTGCACGGCGGCGTGCCGCAGCGGCAGCGGGAGCAGATGATCGAGCAGTTCCAGAACGGCGGGGATCGCTCGCCGATCTTCATCCTGTCGCTGAAGGCGGGCGGCGTGGGCTTGAACCTGACGGCGGCGTCCCACGTGTTCCACTTCGATCGCTGGTGGAACCCGGCGGTGGAGAACCAGGCGACCGACCGCGCCTTCCGCATCGGGCAGACGCGCGCGGTGAGCGTGCACAAGTTCATCGTCACCGGCACGCTGGAAGAGCGGATCGACCAGATGATCGAGAGCAAGATCGCGCTGGCGGAGGACGTGATCGGCTCGGGCGAGGAATGGCTGACGGAGCTGTCGGCGGATCAGCTGAGGGACATCCTGACTCTGCGGCCCGATGCGCTGGCGGATGAAGACTAGGACTCACCGCAGAGACGCAGAGGGCGCGGAGAAGAGAAGAGTCAAGAAGCCACGGATTTCACGGATGGACACGGATCAAGAAAGAATTGCCACAGACGAACACAGATTGCGCTGACGGGTCATCACTCTGGCGATGGATGTCAGAGAACGACTGTGTTCGTCCGTGGCAATTTCTTGATTCTTATCCGCGTGCATCCGTGAAATCCGTGGCTTTCTGATTCTCTCCGCGTTCTCTGCGTCTCTGCGGTGAATCTTCTTCAGGGGTGTGGTCTATGATGATCGATTCCACTTGGCGGAGCATGAGCGTTGCAGACGGGTGATCCGAGATTTCAGCGTGGGCCGGACTTCAAGACGGCGAAGCCGCGGCGGGTTCGTGGGGGCTTGCGCCTGTCGAAGAAGGACTGGCCGCCGCGGCTGTCGTGGGCTGGGATGAAGTGGTTCGAGTTCGTTTCGGCCGCGGCGACGGGTGAGGCGATGTCGCTGGGGCACGAGTACGCGCGGCTGGGTCAGACGCGGGCGATGGAGATTTCGCCGGGCGTCATCAGCGGGCGGGTGCAGGGGCGCGTGTACGAGGCGTACCGCGTGACGATCACGGTCCCGGCGTTCAGCGAGGAGCAGTGGGGGACGCTGATCGGCGCGATGGCGGAGCAGGCGATTTTTTCGGCGAAGTTGTTGTCGGGCGAGGTGGGTCCCGGCGTGGAGGAGTTGCTCGGCACGATGGGGCTGTCGCTGCTGCCCGAGCCGGGCGCGGTGCCCACGACGTGCCCGTGCGGGCATGAGGGGAGTTGGTGCCGACATGCGTGCTGCCTGGCGCTGCTGGCGGCGGACGCGATCGAGCGGGATGCGCTAACGTTGTTCACGTTGCGGGGGATGCGCGGGGCTGATCTGGTCGAGCGCTTGAAAGACTTGCGGAGCGCGCGCTCGGCGGCGGCGGCGGACGCGGCGGTGTTCGGCTCGCCCGGGAGCACGGCGGCGGCGGCGCGGCGGGCGATCGGCGGGCCGGATTGGCCGGGCTTGCGCGATCGTGATCCGGCGCCGGCGCTGAGCGAGTGCCTGGATGAGTTCTGGGAGGCGGGGCCCGAGTTGGATGAGATCGAGACGCCCATGAAGCCGCCGACGGTGAGCCACGCGCTGCTGCGGCGGCTGGGGCCCAGCCCGTTCGAGGAGGCGAAGTTCCCCCTCGTGGGGCTGCTGGCGACGTGCTATGACACGATCAGCACGCGGGTGATTGAGCGCGAGCGGGGGAGTGCGTGAGGCTGCTCGCGCCTGTCCTTTCGTCGCACGAGAGCGGTTCATTGCAAACACGGAAGTACCAGCCACAGATGACCCAGATCAGCCCAGATCAGGGCAAGTGATTTCAAGCGCCTGGCATGGGCAGATTCGGGATCACCTGGGCTCCATCTGGGTCATCTGTGGCTCCGATCTTCTGCGGGTTCACGCCGCGTCGATTGAGGGACAGAGGTTGTCGTGTGTTCGTTCGATGACGTTCAAGGCGCACTGACCTGCAAGAACAGGTCAGTGGCACGGTGAGATGGTGGTTCGTTGCAGTTGGCGCGCGTGGGGTTTAGCATCCCGGCCATCGCGGTTTGGGAGCCGACATGGCGCGGGATGCTGCTGGTCGACAATGTGCGTGGGTCTGGCGGCGCGGGCCGATGGTGCGGTGCGCGCGGCGGGTTGGCGCGGGGGCGGCGATTGTTGTCGGACTGGCGATGGGACTGGAGTCGGCGGTGGTGCGTGCGCAGGCGCCGGCGTGGGCTGATGGGGCGGCGCCAGTTGCTGCGTCGCGGTTTGATGGGCGTGATTTCGCGGGGGTGACGTTGCCGGCGGAGGCGCAGCGTTACGAGGTGTCGTTCGGCGCGGCGCGGGTGTGGGCGTGGGACGAGCGCGGGACGGCGCGGCTGGTGCTCGAGCGGGATGTGAAGGTCACGATCGGGCCGTACGGGTTCATCGCGGATCGCGCGGTGGCGTGGTCGGAGCCGGTGGAGATCAACGGCGAGAACGGCGAACAGCTCGCGGTGTATGTCGAGAATCTGCGTGACCCCGGCGGGCCGGCGGGGATCGCGCAGCAGGCGGACCGGCTGCTGGTGACGTCGATCACTGTGGGGACGACGGTGAAGCTGCGCGCGGATGTATTGACTCGGGCGCGCCCGGCACCCGGGGGTGATGAGTTTCTGCGCGAGGGTGAGGGGCGGCTGGCGCGGTATCTGGAAGAGGTGACGGCGGCGGGCGCGGGTGGCATGGGCGGCCGCTCGGGGGCGCCCGTGCCGGGGCGCGCGGGCGAAGGAGGCACGGGCAGCCCGGAGCGGCTGCCCATGCCATCCGCATTGCCGCCCGATGATCGTGGGACGCTGCCGCCGGCGGAGCGGTTGCCGATCGTTGAGCCGGCGAGCGGGCTGGTGTCGTTCTCGTCGGAGGAGACGGAGATCATCCGCGGCGATGCGTCGAGCGGCGGGGAGCACCGCGTGATCGCGCGGGGCGGGCTGGTGGTGCAGTACCAAGTGTCGTCCCCCGCCCGGACGATGCAACTGACGGCGGAGCGCGCGGTGGTGTTCCTGGCGGCGACGGCGCGGCCCGAGGAGTTCCGGTACGCGGCGGAGGATGTGATCGGGATTTATCTCGAAGGGGATGTGATCGCGACGGACGGGCGGTACACGCTGCGCGGCAGCCGCGTGTATTACGACATCGCGCGGGACCGGGCGATCGTGCTGGACGCGGTGTTCTGGACGTACGACGAAGAGAAGGGGATGCCGCTCTACCTGCGCGCGGGTGCGATCCGGCAGGAGTCTCGGAACCAATGGTCGGCGGAGAGAGTGCGGCTGGCGAACGTGGGGTTCGCGGAGCCGCACTTCTCGATCGGCGCGACGAGCATCACGCTGACGCGGGATGAGACGGTGGGTAGGCGCGTGCGGAACGTGATCGATGCGAAGGATGTGACGTTCCGCGCGGGCGAGTTGCCGCTCGCGTGGCTGCCGCGGGTGCAGGGGGAGTTCCGCCCGAGCATCTTGAAGAAGCTGACGGTGGAGAGCGAGGCGGGCGACGCGATCGTGCGCACGGGTTGGGACCTGTACACGATCTTCGGGCTCGACGCGAAGGAAGGGAATGAAGCGACGCTGCTGCTCGACGGGTACTTCGCGCGGGGCGTGGGCGTGGGGTCGGAAGTCGCTTGGGACACGGGGGAGATCGTGGGTTCGGCGTTCGGTTACTTCATCCACGACGGCGGCGTGGACCGGCTGACGAGCGGCGCGGAGATTGACCGGGATGACGACAACCGCGGCATGTTTCTCGCGGAGCAGCGTTGGCGGATCGCGGATCAGTGGACGGTGTTCCTCGAAGGGTCGTACATCTCGGATGAGACGTTTGTTGATGCGTTCTACGAGGAGCTCGCGGAGACGCGGCGCGAATTCGCCAGCAGCGCGTACATCCGGCGGCTGGAGGAGAACAACTCGTTCACGATCGAGGCGCGCGGCACGTTCAACGACTTCATCTCGAACGAGTACCTGCTGCAGTCGCGCGGGTACCAGGTGGAGAAGCTCCCCGAGGTGGCTTACCACCGCGTGGCGGATGATCTCTTCGGGGTGATCAGCTACACGAGTGATTACAGCTATAGCCGGTCGAATCTGCGGTTCTCGCGGCCGCGGCTGAGGGAACTGGGGTTCGATACGGCGCGGCGGGCCGGCGCGGGGTTCGGGCTGACTCCTGATGACAGCCTGGAGGCGGTGCTGCTGGCGCAGGGGTTCACGGACGAAGCGGTGAACCGGTTCGATACGCGGCAGGAGATCGAGGTGCCGCTGGCGGCGGGGGCGCTGAACATCGTGCCCTTCGCGGTGGGACGGTTCACGTACTGGGACAACGAGTTCGACGCCTTCGGCACGACAGACGACGAGAACTACCGGCTGTGGGGCGGCGGCGGCGCGCGGGTCTTCACGACCATCCAGCGCGTGGATGACGAGGTGGAGTCGCGGTTCTTTGATCTGCACCGGATCCGGCACCTGATCGAGCCGAACGCGACGTTCTGGAGCGCGGCGACGACGATCGACCAGAAGGAACTGCCGGTGTACGACGAGGAGGTCGAGTCGCTGGCGGCGGGGTCGGTGATGCGCGGCGGGGTGCGGAACACGTGGCAGACGATGCGCGGCGGCCCCCCCGGATCGCCCGAGCAGCGCAGTGTGGATTGGCTGGTGGTGAACACGGATTTCATCTGGTCGACGAGCGAGGTGGACGTGGAGTCGCCGTTCGGCAGGTTCATCGAGGCGCGGCCCGAGGAATCGTTCTTCGGGCGGTTCTTCTCGAACGAGGTGCTGTGGAACCTGACGGAGACGATCGCGCTGACGAACGATGTCTTGGTGGATACGGAAGAGGGCGAGTTCGCGCGGACGACGGTGGGGGCGATCTTCGATCACGGGTACGGGTTCAGCTCGATCGTGGAGTGGCGCGATCTGCCGGCGCTGGAGTCGACGTACCTGGATTTCGGCGCGCGGTACGAGTTCACGCGGAAGTACGCGGCGAGCGCGTTCGCGACGTATGACCTTGATGTTGACGAGTTCCAGGCGATCGGGTTCAGCGTGACGCGCCGGTTCCCGCAGTGGACGGTGAGCGTGAGCCTGTCGTACGACAACATCACGGACGACACGAGCGTGGGCGTGACGCTGCGGCCGGCGGGGCTGGGCGCGGACGATCGGCGGCGGCAGTTCACGCGCGAGCCGGTGGCGGGGGAATTGATTCGCGGGGAGAACGCGGCGACGGGGCCGCGGGCGGGGCGGCTTCAGACGGGGCCGTTCGGGGTGGAGTGATTTCAGATCAGATTCACTGCGGGGACGCGGAGGGCGCGGAGGAGAGAAGAATCTGCCACTGATGGAATGGCTCTGCTGAAATCCTCCCCGTCATTCCTTCGCGCCTTCGGAGCGAATCTCGAACATGCCCGACATTCCACGGGTTTCGCTCGACGACCCGCTCCACCCGCGGCTACACCCCGGCGGCCCTCCGGGCCTGCGTACACGTAGTCGAGGCGCGCCGGTTTAGTCGTGATCGTCGAGGATCCAGCAGAGTCCCTTGCACTCGCGCTCTTTCGTTGTGCGGTCGAAGCGGCCGGCGAGGAGGCCGTCGATAACGGCGTTGATGTCTTTGCAGAGTTTGGCGGGTTTCATGCGGGAGAAGTCGATGGAGCCGCGGTCGCCGGTGGCGAGGAGCCAGTATTCCGCAACGCCGCTGAGTGCGAAGGATTTCGGCGGCGCGTCGGCGTCGATGGCGGCGTCGGGGTCGTTCATGACGGCGGGGAGCGCGAGG
Source organism: uncultured Phycisphaeraceae bacterium (assembly GCA_964391865.1). Taxonomy (GTDB): domain Bacteria; phylum Planctomycetota; class Phycisphaerae; order Phycisphaerales; family UBA1924; genus DASZQL01. The sequence goes on along the minus strand of CAYMNQ010000001.1, from coordinate 799,662 downwards.
GCGTAGAGGCCCATCTGCAGGTCGCCCGCTTCCGGCTCGCGGAACTTCTTGAGGGGCTGGCCGGTTTTGTAGTCGATGATGCGGAACCCGCCGGTGGGGAGTTGATCGATGCGGTCGATCTTGCCGGTGATGGTGTGGCGGACGCCCTTGTAGATGTAGGGCAGGCGGAAGGAGCGCTCGAGGTCGAGGATCAGCGCGTCGTCGTGCAGCTTGTGCCAGAGGTTCTCGAGTTGCTGGCGGAGCTGGGCGCGCTGCTCGTCGGCGATGCCGAGGCGGTCTTGTTTCCACGCGGCGGCGAGTTCGGCGGCGATGGCGAGGAGGCGCGCTTTGCCGGGGGTGGGTGAGCCGTCGCTCTCGGCGGCTCGGAACTCGCGGTAGAAGCGTTCGAGCGCGTCGTGCGCGGTGCTGCCGAGGGCGAGTTCGGTGGTGGGCGCTTCGCCCAGCTTGAGGATGTGCTTGACGTAGAAGCAGGCGGGGCAGGCTTGGTAGTCGGTGATCTTGCTGTAGCTGAGCTCGAGCGGCGGGGTGAGCGGGCGCGTGACGGCGGTTGCGCTGTCTGCGTCGTCGCCGAGTCGCCAGGCGTCGGCGGCGGCACGGGCCCAGTCGGGGAGGTCGGCGTCCGGCGGCAGTGCCGCGTGGTCGCGGAGGTGCGCGAGGGCGGCGATGATGCGGGCGCTGCGCGCGAGGGATTGCTCGATGTGGGCGAGCGTGGATGACTCGCTCGCCGCGCGCGTCGCGCCTGCGTCGTGCAGGGCGGCGAAGGCTTCGTGGCGTGCTCGGCGGAGCGCACGGTCGAGGATCGCGGCGCGGCGCGCGTCGCGCCCCGACGGCGGGGCGGCGGCGGTGACGGGGTCTGGGTCGGAGTCGGCTGATGAATCGGGCGAGGGCCAATCGGTGTCGGTGGTGCGCGTGATCTCGAGGTCCGGCGCGTCGAGCGTGAGCTCGTTGAAGTAGTCGGTGTTGCGGGTGATTTCCTTGCGCTCTTGCGCGAGGAGGATGAGCCGGCGCTGGGCGCGGGTGCAGGCGACGTAGAAGAGCCGGCGTTCCTCGTCGGCGTGGTCGGCGGCGGTAGCGGGCTTGCCGAGGAAGTCGGCGGGGGCGTCGATGTGCGAATCGTTCGTTTCGGAAGGGCTGGGGAAGCCGCCCTTGCCGGGGCGGACGCGCGAGATGATGACGGTGTCGAACTCGAGGCCCTTGGACTTGTGCGCGGTCATGACGCGCACGCCCCCCCCGGAGGCGGCGTCGGCGGAGGGGTCGGCGAGCTCGGTGGCTTCGTCGTCGTGCAAGCGGAATTGCTGTTCGTCGTCGCTGAGGTCGCGGTAGTACGCGAGGAATTCGCGGAGGTCGCCCGGTTCGTCGAGGCGCGGCTGGCGGGCGCGGGCGAAGCGCAGGACGACGGCGATGTTCGTGACGCGCGCGGCGCGGTCGATCGGCGCGAGGTGCTCGGTGTGGGCCAGCCCGGCGGCGCGGATGATCGCTTCGATCACGCGGTCGGCGGGGTCGGTCTGGCTCAACTTGCGGAACTGGTCGAGCAGCGTGATGAGTCGGTTGACGGCGGGGATGGACTCGTGCGCGCGGAGGAACTCGCCGAAGCCGAGGGGTGCGGCGCGGGAGGCGTGGTCCCATTCGTCCTGCCAGGCGCGGACCTGCTCGACATCGGCGCTGAGGGGCGGGCGAACGAGGAGTCGGCGGGCGGCGGCGGCGCGAGAATCGTCGAGCGTGAACTCGATCCACGCGAGGAGGTCCTGCACGGCGGGGTCGTCGAGTGGGGTGGATTCGCCGCGGTGATCGACGGGGATGCCGGCGACTTCGAGGGTGGCGGCGATGGCGGCGGCGTTGCCGTTCGAGCGCGCGAGGACGGCGTAGCTCGACCACGGGCGATCGGGGTGGCGCTCGCGGTCGCGCGCGATCAGTGACGCGATGACATCGGGCTCGGAACGGCTTCGCGCGACGGTGACGGCTTCGAGAGAGCTGGGGGTCTCGCGCCACCACGCGGGGTCGGCGGTGATGACCTTGTCGGGCTGGAAGCGCGCGTTGGCGCGGGTGATGACGGCGTTCGCGGCGGCGAGGATGCGAGGGGCGCTGCGGTAGCTCGTGGTGAGCGCGATGGTGCGGTGCTCGGGCCAGAGGGCGGCGAAGCGGGTGAAGGCGGCGGTGTCGGCGCCGCGGAAGCCGTAGATGGACTGGTCGTCGTCGCCCACGACGCACAGGTCGGGCGTGCGCGAGGTTGGCGCGAGATGGCGGAGCAGTTCGATCTGGGCGGCGTTGGCGTCCTGATACTCGTCGACGACGATGTGCTTGATGTCGGTGCGGAGGAGCGCGCCGACGATGGGCTTGGCTTCGAGGAGTTCGAGGGGGCGGGTGAGGAGGTCGTCGAAGGTGGCGATGCCGCGCTCGGCGCAGGCGCGGTCGAAGCGGTCGAAGGCGCGGGCGGCGTGCTCGAAGGTGAGGCAGCGCTCGCGCTCGGCGGCGAGTGCTTCGGCGGCGGAGCTGCCGGGTTCGGTCGGCGCGCGGTGCGACAGTTGTGCGCGCCATTGCTCGGCGTACTTCAGCGCATCGGCGGGCGAGCGGGCGGCGTTGCGGCAGGTGCCGATGAACTTCGCGAGGTCGGGGATAACGTTCTCGCGCCCCTGCGCGGCGAGGTGGTCGAAGAGGTTGTGCGCGCGGATGATGGAGCGTAGCAGGCGCGTGACCTGCGCGGAGTCGGCGATGTCGAGGGAGGAGGTCCAGCCCAGATAGTCGGCGAAGCGGGCGATGACGCGTCGGCCGAAGGCGTGGAACGTGGAGAGGGTGACGCGCTCGGCGACGGCGGGGGGGACCATCGCGGCGAGGCGGGCGCGCATCTCCTCGGCGGCTTTGTTGCTGAAGGTGAGTCCGAGGATGGACTCGGGCTCCGCGCCGGCTTCGAGCAGGCGCGCGATGCGCGCGATGATGACGCGGGTTTTGCCCGTGCCCGGCCCCGCGAGAACGATCAGCGGGCCCGAGTCCCAGGTGACGGCGTCGCGCTGCTGGGGGTTGAGGGTGTCGAGCACGGCGTCAGTGTAGAGCGGAGATTCGGAAGGGACTTACCGCAGAGTCGCAGAGGAATCAGAGGACTCAGAGGACGCAGAGTCAGAAGCCAGTTGCTTTTTTTCTCTGCGTCCTTTGCGTCTCTGCGGTGAATCTTGCTTCAGGGGTTCGGCGAGGTTTGCTGCCGTTGGGCTTGTTGGTGACGCGGGCGTTTACACTCGCGCGCATGAGTGACGCGCGTGGGCGAACGAGGGTGTTGTTTGTGTGTCTGGGGAACATCTGCCGCTCGCCGATAGCGGAGGGGGTGTTCCGGCATTTGGCGCGCGAGCGCGGCGTACTCGGGCGGTTTCATATCGAGTCGGCGGGGACGGGTGCGTGGCATGTGGGCGAGTTGCCCGACCTGCGGGCGCGGGCGACGGCGCGGCACTACGGCATCGAGCTCACCAGCCGGGCGCAGGTGTTCGACGCGGCGAAGCATCTCGGCGTGTTCGACTGGTTTGTGCCGATGGACCGCTCGAATGAGGCGCGGCTGCTGAAGATGGGCACGCCGAGGGAACGGACGCGGTTGCTGCGGTCGTTCGATCCGGCAGTCGGACTTGCGGCGGGGGAGTTGCTTGAGGTGCCCGATCCGTACACCGGGACGGACGGGATGTTCCATGAGGTGTACGAGATGATCCGCGCGGCGTGTGAGGGGATGCTTGATGAACTGTGAAGGGGCGGGAGGCGGAAGGGCGGAAGTCGGAAGTCGGAAGGGCGGAAGTCGGACGGCGGAAGAGGACGCCACGGATTTCACGGATGACACGAATGACGACAAGAAGAAGAGTTGCCACGGACGGCACAGACAAGCACTGACGGGGATGGGGTAATCCTGTGACACATCTGTGCATGTCAGTGCCGTCTGTGGCTCTGCCTTCTTCAGACTTCCGCCCTTCCGACTTTCCCATCCGAGTCATCTGTGAAATCCGTGGCTTCTTCATGTATTTTGGATTTTGATCGGTGGCGGTGAGTTGCGTCGGCGGCGGGGGTCGCTACACTTCTCGTCCTTCCCCACTGGGGAGCCGACCGTGACGGACCCGGAGAGATATCCGGCGAGGCGCGGCATGGGCGTTTTCCTATCGCGGCTGATGGGGCGTCCCGCTCCGGGGAAGTTTGGGCCGCGGTCGCGCAGGGTTCCGCTCTTCAGATCGGCATGAGCCGATCGGCGGGACCGGGCAGGGCCGCTGTTGATGGTGGCCCGTTCGGTCCCGACCTCCGCAAGGAGGGGCGGCGTATGAGTGTCGGCGATTGTGCTGGCGCGTCGTGCCGCTGAAGAGATGGAGGCGATGCCGGCGCCAACCGTGTTGGCCCGTAGTGTAACGGTAGCACAAGTGATTTTGGTTCACTTTGTCCTGGTTCGAATCCAGGCGGGCCAGCTTCCTTTTCGGGGGCGCCGGGCTCGGCGGGCACTATGAGGTTTGATTCGGTTTGGCCGCCGCGGTTTGTGGCGCGATGCGGACACTCTCGGCGATCATCCTGGCGGCCGGCAAGGGCACTCGCATGAACAGCGATCTGCCCAAGGTGGCGCACCGCGTGTGCGGCAGGGCGATGGTCGAGTGGGTGGCTGACGCTTGCTTTGACGCCGGGTGCTCGCGGGTGGTGATCGTGGTGGGGTATCAGCAGGATGTGGTGCGGGGGTTGTTCAAGAATTCGGCGCGTGGCGTGGAGTTCGCCGTGCAGTCAGAGCAGCACGGCACGGGTCACGCGGTGCGGTGCGCGGAGTCGCTGTTTGCGCGTGAGAAGAGCGAACCGGGGCATGATGTTTTTGTGCTGGCGGGGGATGGGCCGCTGATCCGGCCCGCGACGCTGCGGACGCTGCTGGATCGGCATCGGTCGACGGCGTCGTCGGCGACGCTGGCGACGGCGGTGATCGACGATCCCTCGGGCTACGGCCGGATCGTGCGCGATGGGGCGGGGCGGTTCAGCGCGATCGTCGAGCAGAAGAACGCGACCGCAGAGCAGTTGAAGGTTCGCGAGGTGAACCCGAGCTATTACTGCTTTGATGCGAAATCGCTCTTCGGCGCGCTGGAGCGAGTGAAGCGCGACCCGGTGGGCGGGGAGTACTACATCACGGACGTGCCGGCGCTGCTGATGGCGGAGGGGAAGCGCGTCGAGGTGATCGACGCGGTGCCGCCGGAGGACGTGCTGTCGATCAACACGCCGGCGCAGCTGGCGGATGTGGAACGGATCATGATCGGGCGGGGTGCCGGGGGCGCTGGTCAGCCAGGGAAAGGCAGGGCGGCATGAGCACGCAGGCTCAGCAGACGAAGAACGGCGTGGAGTTGAAGGTGTTCGCCGGTCGGCACTCGATCGACCTGGCGCGCCGGGTGTGCGAGCACCTGAAGATGCCGTTGGGCGTGGCACGCACGGAAGAATTCCCCGACGGCGAATTGATCGTGCACATCGAGGAGGACGTGCGCGGGCGCGACTGCTTCGTGATCCTCTCGACGTGCCGCCCGGTGAATGAGAATCTGATGGAGTTGCTGATCTTCGCCGACTCAATGCGGCGTTCGAGCGCCAAGCGGATGACGGCGGTGATCCCGTACTTCGGCTACGGCCGGCAGGACCGCAAAGAGCGCGGACGCACGCCCATCACGGCGAAACTCGTCGCGAACATGATCACCGAAGCGGGGTTCAACCGCGTGCTGGCGCTCGACCTGCACGCGGCGCAGATCCAGGGGTTTTTCGACCTGCCGGTTGATCACCTCGCCGCCGCGCCGGTGTTCGAGGAGTACCTGCTCGGCATCCGCGAGGAACTGGGGGATCTGGTCGTCGTCAGCCCGGACGTCGGGAACGTGAAGGTCGCGAACATGTACGCGGACATGCTGGGGGCGGACCTCGCGATCGTCGACAAGCGGCGGAAGAGCGGCACCGAGGTCGTGATGAACAATGTGATCGGCGACGTGCGCGGCAAGACGGTGCTGATGGTCGACGACATGATCTCGACCGGCGGCACGGTGTGCGAAGCGGCCCGCGTGCTGATGGAGCACGGGGCGAAGGACTGCCTCGTGGCGGCGACGCACGCGGTGATGAGCGGGAACTGCGCCGACCGCCTGAAGAAAGCGCCGATCAGCAAGGTGATCGTGTCGAACACGATCCCGGCGGATTCGAGGCTCGACCCGATCAAGGACAAGCTCGTGACATTGTGCGTCGGCAAACTGTTCGCCGACGCGATCCACCATATCCATCACAACCAGTCCGTCAGCGCACTGCTGAAGCGGTGGGGGGAGTCGAAGAGATAGGAATGCGGGGTGCGGTTTGCGGTTCAAGCAAGACGCGAGCGGCACCCCGGAACAACGAGCCCCAAGCCCCAAGCCGTTCCAACACACAACACACCACATCGGAGATACGGAATCATGCGAGTCGCACACACCCTGAAAGTTGAATCCCGTCCCCGGATCGGTTCTCGCTACGCGAAGCGTGAGCGGGCCGCCGGCAAGATGCCCGCGGTGGTCTACGGGCACGGCAAGACGCCGGTCCACATCACCGTGGACTCGAAGGAAACGCTGCGCTATCTCTTCAGCGGCGAGAAGGTTTTCAGCATGACGCTCGCCGGCGAGCAGGAGACGCAGACCGTGATCGTGAAGGACGTGCAGTTCGACTATCTGGGCACGAACCCGGTGCACCTGGATTTCTCGCGAGTGAGCTTGGACGAGAAGATCGAGGCGCACGTGCATATCCGGTTGCTGGGTGAGGCGGTCGGTCTGAAGAAGGCCGGCGCGATCTTGACCACGCCGCGCGTGAGCATCACGGTGAAGTGCACCGTGCTGGCTCTGCCGGACCACATCGATGTGGACGTCTCGGGCCTGGATATGGATCGGGAGATTCACATGCGCGAGGTGACGCTGCCGGCGGGCGTCGAGCTGGCGGACGACCCGGACGCGATCGTCGCGGCGATCAGCGAAGCGAAGGCTGAAGAGGTTGCCGCCGAGGGCGCGGCGGTCGAGGGCGCTCCGGCCGGCCCCGAGGTCATCACCGCGAAGAAGGAAGAAGGCAAAGAGGGCGATGCGGCGAAGGGTGCCGCCGGTGCGAAGGGCGCGGCTGCCGCGAAGGTCGGCGGCGACAAGAAGAAGGGCTGAGAGGTGTGAAGCTGATCGTCGGACTGGGCAATCCCGGCTCGCAGTACGAGAAGACGCGGCACAACGCGGGCTTCATGGCGGTGGACCGACTGGTCCACCGCCATGCCCCCGGCGCGCCGACGCGGTCGCGATTCCATTCCATCACGGTGGAAGCGCCGGTGAAGCCGCGCGCCTCCTCCGGCGGATGGGGCGCGTCGAAGCCCGGCGAGTCGGCGTCGTCCGTGGCCGAAGAGCGGTGCTTGTTCATGAAGCCGCTGACGTTCATGAACCGCTCGGGGCTGGCGGTGGCGGAGGCGGTCCGCTTCTTCAAGCTCAACCCGGCGCTCGATCTGTTCGTGATCGTCGACGATATCTACCTCGCGTGCGGGAGCATCCGCATCCGCGGCGAGGGCGGCTCGGGCGGGCAGAATGGTCTCGCCGACATCGAGCGGTGTCTGGGCACAACGGGCTACCCGCGCTGCCGCGTGGGCGTCGATCAGCCGACGTGCGCGTCGCAGAGCGACTACGTGCTCGAGCGCTTCAGCGAGACGCAGTGGTCGCTGGTCGAGCCGGCGCTCGACCGGGCGGCGGACGCGGCGGAGGTGTGGGCGACGGGCGGGCTGAACGCGGCGATGAACCGGTTCAACGCCCCGGACAAGCCGCCCAAGCCGGAGAAAGCGAAGCCGCCGCCGGGCACGGCGCCGCCGGACGCGAAGCCGCCCGGCGCGAGATCAAGCGCGGCGGAGAGCAGCTAGTTCGCGCTAGTCGAAAGTCTCAAATTTCAAATCTCAAAGCTCAAATCACATCGTTCACCCATCGAATTCACTCGAATCACCTGACAATACCCCGCGGGCCTCTCGGTCCGCCTGAAAGGCACAGTTCACAATGACTCAGACCTCCAAAGGCCGGAAGAACAACTACGAAGCGATGTTCCTGATCAGCCAGTCCGCCGCCGCCGACCTGGGCGCGGTGATCGAGCACCTCCGCGAGATCATGCGCCGTGCGCACGCGGAGCTGATCGCGATGAAGAAGTGGGACGAGCGCCGCCTGGCGTACGAGATCGACAAGCAGAAGCGCGGCTTGTATATCCTCGCGTACTTCTCCTGCGACCCGGTGAACGTGCCGCACATGGAGCGCGACTGCAACCTGTCGGAGAAGATCATGCGCACGCTGATCCTGCGGGCCGACCACCTGACGATCGCGGAGATGCAGGCGGCGGAGGGACAGCGCGAACTGGAGACCGAGGCTCAGCTGCGGAAGAGCCGCACGACGGAGCTGCCCGGCGCGGACCGGCCCGCGGAGGCGGTCCCCGCCGCCGCCGGCGCGTGATTGATCGGGTGCGGTCCTGCTTGAACTCGAGAGACGGCGGTTCCGCCCGCCTCTTAACAACCTATTGTTCGTTTTCTTCTTTGCTCGATGTCCTTCGACTCGTTTCTTAGTCTCCTGATGCGTTGAGGAACCCGGCCATGGCACGAGGATTCAACAAAGTGTTTCTCATGGGCAACCTGACGCGCGATGTCGAGGTGCGTCACCTGCCTAGCGGCAATCAGTCGGTTTCGCAGTTCGGGTTGGCGGTGAACCGTCAGTACCGAACGGCCGAGGGCGAGAACCGCGAAGAGGTGACGTTCGTCGACTGCGAAGCGTGGGGCAAGACCGGCGAGACGCTGGGCAAGTTCCTGCGCAAGGGCAGCCCGGTGTTCGTGGAGGGGCGCTTGAAACTCGACCAGTGGGACGACAAGGACGGGCAGAAGCGTTCGAAGATGAAGGTGGTCGTCGAAGAGTTCCGCTTCATCGACTCGAAGCCCGGCGCGAGCGGTGGTGGCGGCTATTCGGGGGGCGGGTCCGCCGAGGGCGGGGGCGGCGGTTCGCCGGCCCGTTCCGGCGCGTCGAAGCCCGGCGCGAACTATGAACCGATGGGGGAGGAAGATATCCCGTTCTGAGAAAGACCTGCGGCGTGCGGCTTGAGGCTTGCGGCAAGACACTCGTATCTGAACGCCGCAAGCCGCATCCCGCACCCCCGCAAGGCGCACTCCACGCTGGGGCCTCGCGTGAGGCTCCTCAACTTTCGTGATCGAAGAAAGGACAGCGAATCATGCCGAAAACGTACGAACTGCTTCTGACAGAATCCGTCGATGGTCTTGGGATCGTCGGCGATGTCGTGACCGTCCGCTCGGGGTACGCGCGGAATTACCTGTTGCCGCGCAACGTGGCGACGGCTCCCAGCCCGGAGAAGATCCAGGCGCTCGCCGCGCGGCGCGAAGAGGCGAAGAAGATTCTTGAGCGTCAGCGGGCCGACCGCGTGGCGATGATCGAGAAGCTCGAGGGCTTCGAGATCACGCTCATCCGCGCGTGCAACGACCTCGGGCACCTGTACGGCTCGGTGACGCAGCAGGACATCTCCAAGGCGCTCGCGGAGCAGCACTTCATTGTCAAGGCGCGCGACGTGCGCCTGAACGAGACGATCAAGCGCGTGGGTCACTACGAGGTTCATGTGCGCCCCGAGGCGGACCTTGAAGCGGTGGTGAAGTTGGCGGTGAATCCGGATCGCCCGCTCGAACTCGATCAGCACATGCCGTCCGCTCCGGCGGCGGCCCCCGCGGCCGAGGGCGCACCGGCGGAAGGCGATGCGCCAACACCGGCCGAGGGCGAGGGCAAGAAGTCGAAGAAGCCCAAGGGCGACGCGGGCGACAGCGATGAGCCGAAGGCGGAGAAAAAGAGCAAGAAAAAGGAGTAGGGTTCCCTGTTGCCAGCGATCAGCACTCGAAGCACTCTCGAACGCCCCGATGATCGGGGCGTTTTTCATAGGCGCGGGGCACGAGATGCGGCGGCGCGAGCGCGCGCTCCGCGGGCGGTGCCCGAATGCTGCTCTCGGTTCGCCTCTCGTCGTTCCGTTCGCGGCTACTCCGGCGGCATGGGCTTCAGCCCGAACCACTTGCGCATGATGCCGTGGCCCGCGTAGATGAGCGGGGTGATGGCGATGGCGACGCAGAACTTCAGCAGGTAGCCGGTGGCGGCGGTGCGGAGCACTTCCTCGAATGTCATCGCTGCCGGGCCGCCCGGTGCGGCGAACAGTCTGCGGCCGACGGAAAAGGCGAGCCATGTCACGACGAAACTGTCGACCATCTGCGAGACGACGGTGCTGCCGGTGGCGCGGAGCCAGATCATCTTGCCGCCGGTGAAGCGTTTGATGATGCCGAAGAGGGCGATATCGCACAGGCTGCCGACGATGAACGCGCCGACGGAGGCAACGTACATGACCTTCGCGGAGCCGAAGACCTGTTCGAAGTGGACGCGGTCGATATTGTACGGCGCGTCGAGATAGGGCATCGCCTGGGCGAGGTTGATGACGGCGAAGACGAACATCGCCGTTGCGGCGGCGATCCACATGACACGGCGCGCGCCGCGCTTGCCGTAGTACTCGTTGAGCAGGTCGGTGAGGAGAAAGGTGGCGGGGAAGGTCAGCATGCCGCAGGTGTGCTCGACGGCGCTGATCGGGCCGATCCACGGCACGTCGACAGTGAACCCGAGCGGGATGCGGAAGAGCTTGATGCCCACGATGTCGGCGACGAGCAGGCAGGCGACGAAGAACGCGGCCAGCCAGACGTACAGGATCTGAGCGGTGGTGAAGGTCGCCGCGGGAATCGATGGGCGCGGGTCGGCGGGGTGGGCCATGCACCGAGCATATTCGTGATGGCGGGCGGCTTGGATGCGGTGCACCGCACTATTGTGTTACCATTTGGTCACATATGAATCGGAGTGTCGATCAGTTCGATCCCGTCTGGAAGGCGCTCGCGGACCCCACGCGTCGGCGGCTGCTTGATCTGCTGCGCGATGGGCCGCGGACGGTGAACCAGCTGTGCGAGCCGTTCGCGGCGGAGGTGACGCGGTTCGCCGTCATGAAGCACCTGGGCGTGCTGAAGGAGGCGGGGCTGGTCCTCGACCGCAAGCAGGGTCGGCAGGTGTGGAACTACCTGAACGCGGTGCCGCTGCGGCTGATCTATGAGCGATGGGTCAGCCGCTACGCGGATGTGTGGGCCCGCTCGCTGGTGTCATTGAAGCGGCAGGCGGAGACGGGGAAGAGCGAGCGGGAGCAACGCTGAGCCGCGCGCCAGCGGCCGGCAAGCAGATGAAAGGAGTTGCGGACATGGCCGTGCAGAAATCGAAACCGAATGTGGACCATTTCAAAATGGAGCAGGAGATCGTCATTGCCGCGCCCCGCGACAGGGTGTTCCGCGCGCTGACGGAAGAGATCGACTGCTGGTACCCGCACACGTGCGACAAGGTTCGCCCGCTGTTCACGCTCGACCCGAAGCCGGGCGGGCTTTTCTGCGAGATGTACAACGAGAGCGACGGCTACGTCTGGGGTCATGTGACATGTATCCGCCGTCCGCGCACGCTGCACATCCGCGGCATGATCGGCGTGAAGGCGGCGATCGACAATCTCGTGAAGTTCGAGCTCGAAGAGCGCGACGGGGGCACGCTCATCAAGTTCAGCCACGAAGGGCACGGTCTGTGCGAGCCGGGCTGGGATGTTGACTGGGACTTCGGCTGGATCGACGGTTGGCAGCACCTCAAGGCATGGTGCGAGAAGGGAGTGCGGCACACGGGGACGTACCACAAGGAGTGAAGCAGTGCCGCGTTCGCGCCGGACCCGAACACGTCAGCGTTCACGTCTTGTGCCCCGACGTCCTCGCTGCGGCGAGGAGTCGATCTCGGAGCATTGCCTCGCCGCGGTAGAAGCGGAGTTCGAGCTTCGGCCGCAAGACCGGACAGGGGAGCGATGAGAGATCAAGCCGGCGGAGCTTCACCCAGTCCTTTTCGGTCGTGACGATCGCGTCGATGGGGGCGCATTCGGCGAGGCGGGCGCGGAGTTCTTCGAGATCGGCGGCGGACCAGCTGTGATGGTCGCGGCGCGCGATCCGCAGCACCGGCTCCGCGCCGAGCAACTGTGCGTGCTCGATGAAGGCGCCGGGGTTGCCGATCGCGGCGAGCAGAGCGACGCGCCGACCGCGGAGCCACTCGACCGGGCGCGGGTCGGCGTCCGTGCTCAGCAATTCGGCCCATTCGTGCGCGCACGCCGCGAAGGGCTTGGGCCCGGCGGCGTGCTCGACGTGCTGATGGATTGCGTCGAGCATCGCGCCGCGCCGGGCGTCCACGCGCGTGTACACGATCACATCCGCCCGCTTGAGTGACGATATCGGCTCGCGCTGCCAGCCGGCGGGGAGGCACGGCTCATCCGTCGGGTCGCGGGTCGAGTCGATCAGCACGACGTCGAGATCGCGCGCGACGAAGCGGTGCTGGAAGCCGTCGTCGAGGATGGCGCAGTCGAACTCGTGTTCCCGCCGAAGGGCGGCGAGGGTTTCGGCGCGCTTCGCGCCGATGGCGAGCGGCACGCCCGGCAGCGCTTCGCAGTAGAGCGCGGCTTCGTCGGAATAGTGGAGAGAAGAGGAAGACGGAGGTTGGGGAGAGACGGGCGGGACGCCCGTCCCACTAGGTTTCGTAGAGGAGGGCCTCCGGTCTTGCCCTCCATGCGGCATGTAGCCGCGGAGCGCGATCGCGGGGTGCACGCCGCTCTCGGCGAGCGTGCGGGCGATCCACTGGACCATGGGCGTCTTGCCGGTGCCGCCGACGGAGAGGTTGCCGACGCTGATGACGGGGAAGGGCAGGCGCGTGACGCGCCAGCCGCGGTCGAAGGTGCGGTTGCGCAGTGATATCGTGGCGCGGTAGAGAGGCTCGAGGAGCGCGCCGATCGGGCGGGGCAGCGGTCCGCCGGGTGGGGACGAGTCCGTTCGATCAGTCGGCACGGGGCGTCACCCCGCGCGCGGCGTCCGCGCGATGGGCCGACAGAATCTCAGCCGCGAGCGCTTCGATCGAACCCGGCGCGTCGCGCCTCGCTCGGCGTGTGTGGCGGATGGTGTTCATCGCGTCCAGCATCGCGAGTCCGAGCGAGATGAGCAACAGCCCCAGATTCCCCAGCCAGATGAGCATCCATGCGCGGGCGGATTCCTGCGGGTCGATGAAGCTGCTGCCGATCGTGAGCAGCGGGACGGCGAGCGCGATGACCGCCGCGTTCGCCAGCCGGACTCGCTGGCGGAGTCGGTCGCCCGGCCCGCGCCACTCGGCCCGCGCGTGCAGCGCGAGCGCGGCGAGGAAGATCGCCGCGAAGGGGATGGTGTACGCCGCCGGGATGATGAGCGCGTCGGTCATGTCTGTGGCTGCGATTCAACCATACCCCAGAAACCAAGCGAGTCGAGCGGGGAGTTGCTTCGATGGGAGGCCCATAACCGTGCAGGCGTCACCATCGAACGTGATTGACCATCCTGCCGCGAGCCGTTCGGAGAGGTTGTACGCCCCGGCTTTGCCGCGCCAGTCGCCGGAGGCGATGTATTCGTCGATCGCGGTGTCGGGGATGTCGCCCACCGTCACGCGCGCGGCGTCGAGAAAGAGATCGCGCTGAGCGGCGTGCAGCAGCGCCACGCCCGTGATGACTTCGTGCGTGCCGCGGCGCAGGCGCTCGATAGTGCGGCGCGCGTCGGCGGCGTCGCGCGGCTGGCCGATGATCTCGGCGCCCTTGAGCACGATGGTGTCGGCCCCGATGACGAGTGCGTTCGTGATGCCGAGGGCTCGGAGTTGCTCGCGCCCCGCGCGGGCCTTGAGGTGCGCGAGGGCCGCGGGCCACCACGGCGCGGGGCAGGCGCGGCCGGGGACGAGGGCCGCGTCGTCGACGCCCGGGTGGATCGCGGTGTGCGCGATGTTCAGCTCGCTGAGAATCTGACGCCGACGGGGCGAGGTGGACGCCAGATAGATGGGCGGCGGGTTCATCGCGCGGCCCCGTGCGGGCTTGAATTCGCGAGCCGTTCGAGCGCGGCGTCGATGACCTGTGCCGTGGGGATGCGCGCCATCAGTTCGCGGCCGGCGGCGGCGTCCTTGTGCGACACGCCGGGCGGCGGGGGGGGGGCGGGCTGGAGGACGTCACGTTCGCGCCCGTACGGGCCGACGAGATCGACGCGCGTCGGGCCGAAGAGGGAGACGATCGGGCGGTCGAAGCCGACGGCCATGTGCAGGGAGGCGGAGTCGTTGGCGATGACGAGGGCGGCGCGCTCGACCGCCGCCATCAGCCCGCCGACGCTGGTGCGCCCGATCAGGTCGATGACGCGCGGCTCGCGGGCCGCGAGTTCGAGCAGCGGGGCGCACTGCGAGCGCTCGGATTCTGAAGCGACGATCACGACGAAATCGGCGGCACGCTCGGCGAGGATGGCGCGGGCCACTTCGGTGAAGCGATCGGCGGGCCAGCGCTTGCCCTCCCACCGGCTGGTGGGCGCGAGCAGCACGAAGCGTGCGTGTTTCAGGCGCTCGTCCAGCGCAGCGCGATCGGATTCCGGTGTGTATAGGCGCAGATCGCGCACCGGCGGCACGTCTTCGGCTTCGATGAGCGCGAGCATGCGGTCGACCGTGTGACGATCGCGCGGGACGTGATGCCGACGGTTGCATCCCAGCCAGCCGAGTTCCTCCGCGTTTGCATAGCCGACGCGTGCCGGCGCGCCGGTGAGCCACGCGAAGAAGCCCGAGCGGAGCAATCCCTGGCAGTCGATGACGAGTTCGTACGCTGCGCCGTCGCGTGCCCGCAGCGCGCGGCGCAGTTGCGCGAATGCCGCGCGACCTTCGGGTGAAAGGAGGCGCGAGCCGCGCATCGCGCTGCGCCGGAAGGGGATGACGGCGTCGAGATCTGGGTGTGCGGCGACGGCGGGGGCGAAGGAATCCTGAACCAACCAGTCAATAACAGCACCCGAATACCGGCGTCTGAGGCTGGCGAGCACCGGCACCGTGCGGCACACGTCCCCCAGGGCGCTGGGGCGGATGATCAGGATGCGCCGGGGGTCAGGCATGCCGATGCACTGCGGATTTTCGCCGATCTACACCGTCTCAGTCGGCGCGACGCACAAACGCCGCGCGGCGGACTGGCACTGTAGCGGACGGTGCCGTGCGGCGTGCGGCAACTGCTTTGCGGGAGATGATTGCGCAGTAGTCTCACTAGTTTCACACGGCAGACACGCGATTTTTTCTTTACTTGGTATGGGCATCGATTAGAATCGGACGGGTCGAGCGGCGCTCGCGCGCCGAGGTGAGAAGAGAGAAGAAGCCCCCGATTCGTCGAACCAACGAACCATGCGAACCCGCAGACAATGGCTGTTCTCGGCTTTCCGTCCGTGCACTCTGTGTGCGGCCGGGTTGTTGAGCCTCGTCACGATCCCCGCGCACGCGGGCGAGCCGGCGTTCCCGAATAACGGCTTCGAGAGCGGGCTCTCCATGTGGAGCATCGGTTTCACGTCGCTGGCGACGACGGTTGAGATGACGCAGATCAACGGCTTGCCGCCGACCGAAAGTTTGCGCATGTCGCTGCAGGTCGCGGGGCAGATGTCGCCCGTTCAAGCGGAGACGTGGACTGGGCTTGAGCCCGGAACGCTTCAGGCGTACTACGAGTCCATCGGCGGCGTGGGGAGTGTTGGGAACTACTCGATCCTTCGGCGGAACTTCCCCGCCGGCACCTTTGAGTTCGATTGGTTCGTCGATGACGGCGACGTCGAGAACCCCGAGTTTCTCGACCATGCGTTCTACATCGTCGGCGGCGTGATCCGCCCGCTCATCGACGGCCTGCGCATGCAGCCGGTGGAGTGGCAGACCGAAACCTTCACGACCAGCGGCGGCTTTGTCTACCTCGTGTCGGCGAACGGCGGGGACACGGCCCTCGGCATCAACCTGTACACCGACAATTTCCGCTTCGCCACGGTCGTGCCCGCCTGCCCCGGCGACGCCGACGGGGATCAACTGGTGGGATTGTCGGATGTGTCGGTGGTCGTACAGAATTGGGGTGCCGCGTCGCCGATGGCGGGCGATCTGGACGGCGACGGGGCCGTTGGGCTTTCTGATATCTCGGTGGTGAATCTGAATTGGAACGCCGACTGCTCAGGCGGGAAGAGCTGACGCCGGCACGATCTTCAGTTTCGTGGGCGAGCAGCCGTGCTCGTCGAAGATGACGATCTCATTTGCTCCTGCGCGGAGCCAGCACTCGGGCACGATGTATTCGCTTTGGGGCGGGACGCGCCTGCCGGTCGGCGTCGCGGCCCAGTATCGCCCTAGGTTGTGCCCGTTCACGAACATTTGTCCCTTGCTGAGGCCGGTCGGCTCGATTGCCATCGACGCGAGCGGTGCGCGGTCAAGCGTGAACTCCGCGCGCCACCACGCCGGGAATCCCTTGCGTGCGCCGCGAGGCTCGGGCGAAACCTCGCCCTTCTTCGGCCCGTCCCAGCGCGCCGGCGGTTCCCATTTGGCGAAGGACCAATCGGCTTTCTCGGAAATGCACGATTCGCCCTCGAAGAACGCGGCGCCTTCCTTGAGAGCCGTGAGCGCGCGCTCCGCGTCGCCCATCACCGCGACCTCAAGGGAGTTCTTGCCCTTCGAGAACTTGGCGCTCGGCAGTTGGAGGCGCACGCGCCCACTGGTGGGAAGCAGCGCGATCGGCTCGGAGTTGAAAATCAGCACCGCCGGGCCGATGGAGCGGCGTGCGCCGCCGACTGGCGGATCGATCGTCAGGAACACGGGCGACTGTCTGCGGTGCTCAAAGGTCCACGCGATCCGGCGCGCGTCGGTGACTTCGCCGTCCTCGACGCCGAAGCACGGCACCCCGAGCACGGCGGCGAAGTCGATGGGGGAGACTGGCTTGCCCGTCGCCAGCTTGGGCGGTCCGGCGCGCAAGGGCTTGACGGCCCAGAGGTGCCCGAAGATCCCCTTCGACTCGCCCATGCCCGTTCCGCTGCTGAAGCGCCCGAGGTTGTCCGCGAGCGCGACGAGCGTCACGCCGGGTTTCTTCAGCGCGAGCGGGAGCAGCCCGTCATCGGCGCCGGGCCCAAGACCGAAGACGCCCATCGGCGCGCCGTCGAGGAAGCAGTTTAGCCGATCGCCCGCGTGGAACAGGCCCGCTCTTACCGCGCCCGGCGCGGCTTTGAAGCGCAGGCGCAGCCAGCCGTAGCCCGACTCCGCGCCGAGTTCGGCGAGCGACGCCGGCCCTGGGATGGACGCGAAGCGGACGCTCGAGCCGCCCGCGTGCTCTTCACATAATGAGCTCGACCATGGGCCGATGGTGACCTTCACACGCCCCGCCGCGGTACCGGTCGCGGGCGCGTTCATGACGCTCGAATCGCCGCTGGCGCTGAGGCGCGTGACACTCCTAAATTTCGGGTGCGGGATCGGCACGCCCTGCTCGTTCACGCCGATCGCGCCGATGAAGACGGATGACTCGCCCGCCGTCACCGCGTCGATCGCGTCCTCGTTGCACACAACGACCGTGACGCCTTCGAGTTGTTCGAGATGGGGCGAGAGTCCGTCGGGGACGATCACTTCCAGCGCGGCTCCGTTGATGGAGATCAGCCCCGGGGCGCCCGCCGGGCCGAAGCAGACGAAGATCGATCCGACGGCGGCGAATGCGTTCAAGTTGCAGTAATCGAGCCGCGCCTTGCTGAAGAGGTGCGCCCGCAGCAGCACCCATGCGGCTCCCTGCTCCCCGAGCGCCACTGGCAGCGTCGAGCCGTCGGGCAGGACGAGTGAGACGCTCTGGTTCCTTTCACCCTCGCGCCCGAAGACGAACGCCACGTCGCCCTGCGGGCCGGACTGGTGGATCACGCTCACTGCCGCGCCAACGGCGGCGTTCTTCGCGGGCGCGGCACGCTCGCCGGTTTCGTCGTCGATCACATGCGGCGCGAGCGAATCGAGCGCCGCCGCCGCGGGCTGCCATTCCGGGTCGATCGCGGAGAGGACGCCCTCGAAGTGCGACGCGAACATGGCCGCCCGGCGGAGCGCAAAGTACGCCGGGGTCGGCGCGCCGGCTTCGCTGACCGGCGCGCCGCAATCGTGGCTGGTGGTGACGAATCGGGCCGCCCCGTCGTCGAGCCGCCCCGCGCTGAAGCCGAAGTTCGTGCCGCCCACGAAGGGGTCGAGGACGAACTGCGCCCCGGCGGCGAGAGCCTCGACCGCCTGGCGCAGCAGATGCGTGGGTGTGCGTTGGTTCCGGCGCTCCTCGCCCCACACGTCGGCGCACCCGACGCGCAGCGACGCGAGAATCCGCGGCTGGTCCGGGCGCAAGAACCGTAACTGGCGCATGTTCGCGTGCAGGTGCGACGAGCCGGTCCAGCCGTCGATCTGCCCCTCGACGGAGGTGAACAGCCCGTTGGTGTTGATGACGGGGACGCTCACGCCGCTCTCGCGCAGGAAGCGGTCGAGCTCGGCGAGGTAGCCTTTCGTGAGCGCCTCGCTGCCGCAGTGGTAGCGATGCTCGGTCTGCACGAGCAGGATCGGACCGGATCGCTTGCGCGAGCCGGCGGCCTGATGGTCCTTAACCTTCGAGGCTAGGGCGGCGAACCACGAAGCGCATGCCTTTAGGTACTCCGGGTCCGTGCCGCGGACGCGCCCGCCGGTGATGGGTCCGAGCCAGCCGGGCAGCCCCCCGAAGTCCCAGGCGTCGTCGATCGCCGGCCCGGCGCGGAGAATGACCCGCAGGCCCATGCCCCCGATGAGCGACAGGCAGCCCGGCAGGTCGAGATCGCCCGCGAAATCGAAGTGGCCGCGGCGCGGCTCGTGCCTCGCCCACGGGACGGGCAGGCACACGGTGTTCAGCCCCGCCTGGCGCATCAGCCGCAGCCGCGCGGGCCAGAGCGGGTGGGGCGTGCGTGCGTAGTCGAACGTCCCGCCGACGAGCCAGACCCGCCGGCCGTCGAGAAGAAGACTCTGCCGATCGACCGAGACCTGAGCCATCCGTAGGGGCGCCTCCCAGCGAGTATTGCGGGCGAGCGTAAGAGAGGGCGCGGGGCATGGCAACACGACGCAACGCCGTCAAGAGGCGTCGGTACACTCGCCCGCGATGCGTGAACGGGCCACGACAGCGCAAACTCTTGCACGTCTCGCTCGCGCGGAACGGCCCGGAACTCGTGAACCCCGGACGGAATCACTCACCCGGCGCGTCCTGTCTCCCGGCACGACGCATCATCGCCCGAGCGCGGAAGGGACCAGCATGCGGCGAACATTCAGCGCGTTCGGACGGTGGGCGGCGCTGGCTCTCGCGGCGAGCGCCGGCGGGTGCGCCAGCCTCCGGGACATCGACGATCGCGTCGACCGGCTCGTCGAGAAGCGCACCACTCTTGTCGGCGGCGGCGAAACCGCACCCCGACTGCGCTCGCCCGACTCGGGCAGCGACCCCACGCGCGACCAGACCGACAAGCGCCCCCCGACCACCAACCCGCTCCCGCAGGACCTTCGATACGAGGCGGCGGCGAAAGACCGCGACGTCGTCGCGCGCTTGGAGGGGTACGCGAAGATCTCCGAGAACGCCCGGCGCATGACGCTCGTCGACGCGTGGCGGCAGGCGCAGGAGACCAGCCGCGAGTTCATCAACGCGGAGGAGGAGTACATCCTCGCCGCCATCCGCCTGCTCATCCAGCAGCACCGCTGGGGCCCGCGGTTCTTCGATGACGTGACGACGTCGGTGAACTCCCCGCCCTCGACGGGAACGCGCTCCGCCGCGCTGAATGTGATGAATGATCTGCGCGTCACCCAGCGCCTTCCTTACGGCGGGGACGTTCAGGCGCAGCTCATCGCCCGCGCCACCGACCAACTGGCGAACATCGTCGGCGAGAAGTACACGCAGTCCAGCACGCTGGCGCTGACGGCGAACATCCCGTTGCTGCGCGACGCCGGGCTGATCGCGCAGGAAGACCTGATCCAGGCGGAGCGCGACCTGATCTACGCCGCCCGAACGTTTGAGCTGTTTCGGCGCGAATTCCTTGTGAACATCGCGCGCGATTACCTCTCGCTGGTGGCGGCGAAGAGCTCGATCGACAACCAGATCGCGCGCATCAAGAGCGTCGAGCAGTTCTTCGAGCAGCAGAAGGCATTTCTCGATGCGGGGCGCACGTCGGCGTTCGAAGTCAAGAACGTCGAGCAGGATCTGCTGAGCGCCCGCAACGGGCTGTTCAACTCGCAGGACAGCTATATCCTGGCGCTCGACCGCTTCAAGATCCGGCTCGGGCTTCCCGTCGATGACCCCGTCGAAGTGGAAGCGACGACGATCGAGCTTCCCGAGCCGGAGATCGAGATCGCCGAAGCGGCGGCCGCCGCGCTGGAGTACCGGCTCGATTACCAAACCCAGCGCGACCGCGTCGCCGACGCGCGCCGATCGGTCGCCAACGCGCGGAACCAGCTGCTCCCGAATCTGGATGTGCGTCTGGCGTCGAACTTCAACACCGATCCGAACGACAATCAGGCGGGGTTCTCGTTCGACATCGATCAGACGGACCTGACCGGCAGCGTAACGTTCGGCCTGCCGCTCGATCGCGAGGAGGAACGTCTGAACGTCCGCTCCGCGACTATCGCGCTGCAGCGGCAGATCCGCGAACTCACCCTGACCCGCGACACCATCGTGCTCGACGCCCGTCAGGCGGTGCGCGAGATCGACCGCGCGCGACTTTCAGTTCAGTTGCAGGAGGAGACCGTCTCGATCAACGAAGGTCGCTTGGACGAAGTACAGACACGGCTGCGGATCGGCGCGGCGATCGACCCGCAGAAGCGCCTCGACGCCGAGAACAGCCTCCTCAGCGCCCGCAACGAGCGTGACCGCAGCATCCGCGACCTTCAGGTGGCGATCCTCGATTACCTGCGCGTGACGGGCCTGCTCCGCGTCGCCCGCACGGGCGAGTTCCAGGACATCCCGGGCCTGGATTTCGCGGAAGTTCCGAGCCAGTCGCCCGCGCCGGGCAATCCCGCGGTTGAGCCCGCCGGCGAAGCGCCGGCCGAGAACCCCGCCCCGCCGCCCCCTGCCGCCGAGCCCGGCTCGGAACCGCCGCCGGTCGAGGATCGCCCGCCCAACCCGCCCCAGCGGTAGCCCGCCTTCCGGCGCTTTATCGGCACCGGGCAGCCATGCCGGCGGCCCGATCCTCGTGCGATCGAAGGAAAAAATGTTGGGGAACTTTGCGGGATTGTAGCGGTATCAGCGCTGTCGGCGGCGTCTGAGTTCCTAGCATCTCCGCCCCCGGTTGGTTCGAAGCGTTGTTGGTCTGTTCGCGTTGGTTGGTACCCCTGTTCCACAGCCCAGTTCCGAGGTCCGCATGACGAAGCCACACTCCCGCGCGTGCTCCGGTCGCTCCCCCTCCCGCCGCGGCGGCGCCGTGGTGAAGCTGCTCATCGCCGCCGTGGTTCTCGCGGGCGTGGGCGGCGGGGGCTACGCGCTCTACGCATCACGCGGGTCGGACGACAAGACCGCCGCCGTCGAGCTCTACACGGTCGCCAAGATGTCGTTCCAGATGACCTCGACCGCCAACGGCGAGCTGAAGGCGAAGCAGCAGACGGAATTGACCAACGCGCTCGAGCGCGAGACGACGATCACCAAGATCGTCGACGAGGGCATCAACGTCCGGAAGGGCGATGTGCTGTGCGAACTCAACGTTGATGACCTTCAGAAGCAACTCGACGAAGAGCTTCTGGCGCTCGAGTCGGCGAAGGCGGACATGGTCTCCGCGGAGAACGCGTACGAGATCCAGGTCAGCGACAACGAATCGACCATCCGCAAAGCGCAGACCAAGGTGGAGATCTCGCAGATCGAGCTGCAGAAATGGCTGCAGGGCGATGTCGTCGAGAAGCGGAAAGACAACGCCTCCAAGATCGAATCCGCGACGCGAGAGGTCGATCGGCTGAAGAAGAATCTCGAACAGTCACGCGAATTGCACGCCAAGCAGTTCGTTTCGACCAACGACCTCGAGAAGGACGAACTCGCGTACATCGAGAAGATGAGCGACCTCGAGATCGCCAAGCTCAAGTCGAGCGTCTACGAGGAGTTCACCTACCGGCAGGAAGAGAAGAAGTACCGCAGCGAACTCGACGACGCCAACGCCGAGCTCGAGCGCGCCAAGCGCAAGGCGGAAAGCGAACTCGCCAGTAAGTCCGCCGATCGAACCAACAAGCGCCAGCAGTTGACCATGCGCCAGAACAAGGTCGACAAGTACAAGGAGCAGATCGCCGCCGCGACGATCATTGCACCGACCGACGGGCTGGTCGTCTACGCGTCGAGCGTCAATAACCGGCGCTGGTGGGGCAACAACGAGGGCCCGATGAAGGTTGGCCGCAAGGTCTACCCCAACGAAGCGATCATCGTCCTCCCCGACACCACCGAGATGATCGCCGCGATCAAGGTCCACGAGAGCCTCGTGTCGCAGGTCAAACCGGGCCAGCCCGCGCTCGTCACCATCGATGCCAAGCAGGGCAAGACGTTCACCGGCAAGGTCGATTCCATCGGCATCATGGCCGAGGGTGGCGGGTGGATGGACCCCAATCTCCGCGAGTACGAAGTCAAGATTGCCATCGATTTGGGCGAGGGCGAGCACGGCCTGAAGCCGTCCATGCGCTGCGAGGCGCAGGTCATCCGCGACAACGTCAAAGACGCCGTCGCCGTCCCCATCCAGTCCGTCTTCAACGAGGGCGCGGTGCAGTACGTCTATCAGGCGGTCGGCGGCAAATACGAGCGCAAGCCCGTCCGCATCGGCCGCCGATCCGACACGCACGCTGAAATCCTCGCGGGCCTCACCGGCGGCGAGGCGGTCCTCCTCCGCACCCCCGAGCCGGGGCGCGTCGTGAAGGGCGAGTTCGACCCGAAGGTGCTCGCCGCCCTCGGCATCGACACCGCGAAGAAGCACGGGCCCAAGATGGTCCTCGCGTCGATGGGCGGCGAAGCCAAGCCCGCCGTCGCGGCGACGACCACCGATGATGCCGCCGGCACGAATGAAGCCGCGGGCGAGTCAATCGAAGAGCTCGACGCCGACGAAACCACGGACGCTGAACCCGCGAGCGATGGGAATCAGCCGGCGGCGGAGAACACCGCCGAAACCGCGTCCGCCGCACCTGGGCAGTAAGCGCGAACACGTGTGACGGGCGTCGAGACTCGGCTACTCCACGCGCAGCCCAAGCCGTGTGCCGATCGATTCGCGCTCCATCAACTCCAGCGTCCGCCCGTCCACGCTCAGCACCCACACCGTGCGCGACGACCCGTCGGCATCGCGCCCCACCGGCGGCGGGATCACCTCCACCAAATGCGGCACGGTGCTCGCGAGTTCCAGCTTCAAACGGCCGCGCTCATCCGTGAACCCGCTCGTGGGGAGTTCGCCCGTGAACAGCTCATCGATCGTCTTCTTCGACAGCGGTAGGGGAACCGCCCCGCGGTCCAGCGTCACCACGCGCACATGCGCCGCGCGGACGGGCGATACTCCGCGCCCGCTCTCCGCCGAATCCACGGCAAAGACCACGTTGCGCGTCGAGCCGCACCCGGCGAGCGCCGCCGCCAGAACGAGAATCGCCGCATTCGCCGCCCTGCTTGCCATCACCGCAGCTTAGCCGCGTCACCGCCCCGCCGCCCCCGGCGCGCGATACACTGCGGGGAATCATGCCAGACGCCGCCAGCAAAAAGCCGAACCTCGACCACCCGGTGCTGAAGCTCGTGAAGGAGCGCTTCTCTGACCGCAAGCTCCGCGCCACGGAGTACCGCGGGCAGACCACGCTCATCCTCGAGCCGAGTGACCTGCACGAAGTGATGCAGTTCCTCCGCGACGACCCGCGCTGCGACTTCAATTTCCTCTCCGACGTCTTCGGCGTCGATTACCTCAACTACCCCAGCGAGACCATCGGCCGCTTCGCCGTCGTCTACAACCTGTGCTCGTACAAGCGCACCGACCGCCTGTTCGTCAAGACGTTCGTGAACCCCTCGCTGCCGACCAGCGGCATCGAGCCCGACCCCGCGCTCGAAGTCGATTCCATGTGCGACATCTGGCCCGGCGCCGAGTGGAACGAACGCGAAACCTTCGACATGTTCGGCATCCGCTTCCGCAACCACCCCGACATGCGCCGCATCCTGCTCTGGGAAACCTACCCCGGTCACCCGCTCCGCAAGGACTACCCCGTCCGAGGCCGCGGCGAGCGCGAGCACTTCAAGGTGATCGGGCGCACGGACGCGTGATCGAAACTCGCTCTCCCCCTGGGAGTGGAAGAGGGCCGGCGAGAGGGACGCCAGAGTTGCAGCTCCCGGCTGCCTTTCTTCTCTTCGCGCAGAACGAATCACGCCCGGCGAGCACCGCTCCGTCGTGCGATACTGCGGCATGGCTCCGACATCGCTGCAGAGCACTCCCCGCATCGTCATCCTCGGCGGCGGGTTCGCCGGGCTCTACGCCGCACGTGAACTCCGCCGCGTCCCCGCGCGCCTCACGCTCATCGACCGTTCCAATCACCACCTGTTCCAGCCGCTGCTCTACCAGGTGGCGACGGCGTCACTCTCCCCCGCCGACATCGCCGCCCCCATTCGCAACATCCTCTCCCGCCAGAAGAACTGCGAGGTGCTGCTCGCGGAAGCCACGCGCATCGACGCCCCGGCGAAGAAAGTGATCCTCACAGACGGAGAGGTTGCCTACGACTATCTCATCATCGCCACCGGCGCGACACATTCGTACTTCGGGCATGACGAGTGGGAGCCGCTCGCGCCGGGGCTGAAGAGCATCGATGATGCGCTCGAGATCCGCCGCCGGTTCCTCGTCGCGTTCGAGCAGGCGGAGCGCGAGACGGACCCCGTCGCGCGCCGGGCGGCCCTCACCTTCGTCGTCATCGGCGCGGGGCCGACGGGCGTCGAACTCGCCGGCGCGATGGCGGAGATCGCCCGGCGCGCCATCCACCGCGACTTCCGGCGCATCGACACCACCACGGCTCGCGTCATCCTGATCGAAGGGCGCGAGCGCGTGCTGCCCGCGTTCGATGAAGACCTCTCCCGGCGCGCCAAGGCGGACCTCGAAGCGCTGGGCGTCGACGTGTGGGTCAGCACGCGCGTGACCAACCTTTCGCCGGGCGTCGTCGAGATCGGCCCGGAGCGCATCAGCGCGAAGAACGTCTTCTGGGCCGCGGGAGTGACGGCGTCGCCCCTCGCCCGCTCGCTCGGCGCGCCGCTCGACAACGCCGGCCGCGTGCGCGTGAACCCGGACCTCTCCGTGCCCGATCACCCCGAGATCTTCGTCGCGGGCGATCTCGCATCGATCGACGACCCGAAGTCGAAGCAGCCCGTGCCGGGTGTCGCGCCCGCGGCGATGCAGATGGGCCGCCACGCCGCCCGGCTCATCGCGCGCGAACTCAGCGCGCGAAACTCAAGCAACGCCGCTGCCCCGGCGCGTCAACCCTTCATCTACAACGACCGCGGCATGCTCGCCACCATTGGGCGCGCCAAAGCCGTCGGCGTGATGAAAGGCCTGAAAACCACCGGCTTCATCGCGTGGGCCGCGTGGCTCTTCATCCACGTCCTCTACCTCGTCGGCTTCCGCAACCGCGTGCTCGTCATGCTCCAGTGGGCGTGGGCATACGTGACGTTCGACCGCGGCGCCCGCCTGATCACCGGTGGGCGCACGCCGAGCGCCGTCACGCGCCCGATGAACTGATCGCCGAAGCCGACGACCCGCGCAGCTTCGCCGCGCACGCCGCGATGATCTCGATCGCGCGCTCGATCTCTTCACTCGTCGTTTCGCGCGACAGGCTGAAGCGCAGCGACCCGTGCGCCAGTTCCGCCGGCACGCCCATCGCCAGCAGCACGGGCGAGGGATCCAGCGACCCGCTGCTGCACGCCGCCCCGGCGCTGGCGCACACCCCGCCGCCCGGCGCTTCGCTCAGAAGGAGCAGCAGCGCCTCCGCCTCTAGTCGTGGAAACGCGATGTTCGTCGTGTTCCATAGTCTTCTGACCCCCTCTCCCTCAGGGAGAGGGGCTCCGAGCGCCCCGCCACCGCAGCTCTCGCCCGCCGCATCCCCTCCGCCTTCCGCCCTGCGACTTCCGCCCTCAACCCCATTCACCACCGCCCCCCCGGGGGGCACACGATCCACCACGCCGCGCTCCAGCCGATCGCGTAGCGCGCTCAGTCGCGCACGCTCTTCGACGCGCGAAAGCCACGCCATCGCCAGTTCCGCTGCAATCCCGAAGCCGACGATCCCGGCGGTGTTCTCCGTCCCGCCGCGCCGCTCGCGCTCTTGCACCCCCCGGATGCGCGGCACGATCTTCACGCCCCTTCGCACATACAACGCGCCGACGCCCTTTGGTCCGTGCATCTTGTGCGCCGAAAAACTCAGCAAGTCGATGGGCACGCCGCCCGCTCCCCCCGAATCCACGGCCGTCGGCAACTTGCCGACCCACTGCGTGCCATCGCAGTGAAACGGCACGCACGCCTCTCGGCACGTGCGACCGATCTCCTCGACCGGGTGCACCACGCCCGTCTCGTTGTTCGCCCACTGCACGCTCACCAGCGACACCGACTCATCGAGCATCGCGGGCAACTGATCCGCGCGCGCCCGCCCGCACGAATCCAGCGGCAGCAGCCGCACCTCCGCGCGCACGCCCGAATCTTCCGCCAGCGCCTTGCACAGATCGCGCACCGCTTCGTGCTCGACCGCCGTGGTGATGATCGCGCGCCGCCCGCCGGGCGCCGCCGAAAGCACGCCGCGGATCGCGAGATCGATCGACTCCGTCGCGCCGGAGGTGAACACGATCTCGCGCACCGAAGCGCCGATCAGCCGCGCCACCGATTGCCGCGCGAGTTCGACCCGTTGCCGCGCCGCCTGCCCCGCGCGGTGGATCGACGACGGGTTGGCCCATGATTCCTCGAGCATCGCGCGCATCGCCGCGACGACTTCCCGCGCCGGCCGCGTGGTGGCGTTGTTGTCGAGATAGATGGGCGACGCGGGCATGGGAAGCAATGGTAGGGGAGGCGACAGCAATCAGCCGTCGGCGGTCAGCAATCAGCAAGAGAAACGCAGGGTGCCGTGGCCGATGCTCTGAGCGGCCACGAGTCGGGCGAAGGACACTCGCTCAAGCGTCGCGTCTCGCTCCGGCGCAACGCGCACGACTCAATCGTCATGCTCCGTCGCCTGCGCCCGCGCGTGGTCGTCGGTGGCTTTGTCGCCCAGCATCATCCGCGCGATCAGGTCGCGGACGCGCACGCCGCGTTCGTCCACGCCGTGCCCCGGGATGCTGAGCGCCTCCATCATGCCGAAGCCGAGCCCGAGGTTGAGCAGCGTCCACGCGGTGATCTCCGGCGTGTAGTACCTGCTGACGATCCCCTCGCTCTGTGCCCGCTCGACCTCCGCGCTGACGAACTGGTGCAGCTTGCGGATGTGCCGCTGGATGGCGCCGAGCACGTCGGGGTCCTGGATCTCCATCATCGCTTGGACGATCACGCGGTAGATCCCGCGCCCGCGGTCGGTGACCATGGGGTTCGCGCCGATCAGCCGGCGGAGCCGGTGCGCCGAGTCGCGCGCCGAGCGCAGTTGCCGGTCCCACGTCTCGATCGTCCGCTCGCTCGTGCGGTCGATGACGGCGATGAACAGATCCTTCTTCGACGCGAAGTGCCGGTAGATGATCGGCTCGGTGACGCCCGCCGCCTTCGCCAGGTCCGCCGTCGTGGACCCGCCGAACCCGCGCTCGGCGAACAATGCCACCGCCGTGTCTAGAAGCTGCTCACGACGCTGTGCGGCGGGGAGTCGGGTCATGCGTGCCTAGACCATCGGCCAAAGGAACGGTGCTCTGTAAATGTACGCTAACTTCCCGCTGCTGCGATCTGTGGGACGGCAAATACGCTCCTTCCGCCGATCCCTAACACATTGTCAATCCAGCCTTTACACGCCGATCGGCCCGCCCGGTCACATCGGCGGATCGAACCCCCCGCCGCCCCACGGATGGCACCGGGCCAGCCTGCGGAGCGCCATCCACGTCGCCCGGACGGGGTTGTAGCGGAGGTACGCCTCCTGCGCGTACAGGCTGCACGTCGGCACGAATCGGCAATGCCCGCTCATCAGCGGCGCGAGGAGCAGGCGGTACAGCATGATCAGCGCGAGGAACGGCAGATTCAGCCACATCCAGCCGGAGCGCTCGGCGGTCGAACTCGGCGTGTCCGCGCCGGGGTTCATGCCGACTCACCCCTCGCCGCGCGCTTGAGCAGTTCCTTCTCCACCCCCGCGACGCAGGAGCGCAGCGCATCGAGATACCGCTCCGGCTCGCGGGGCTCGTGCGCCGCCGCCGTGACCACAAGGTCCATCCCCGTCGTGAGCTCCGGCATCAGATGCCGGAACGCCTCGCGCAGCCGCCGCTTCACGCTGTTGCGCACCACCGCACCGCCCACGCGCTTGCCGACCGAGAGCCCGAGCCGCGCATGCGGCAGCCCGTTCAGCCGACCGAACACCGTGATCGGCCCGGCGGACTTCCGCGCCTTCTCCGCGTACACGGCGTCGAACTGGTTCGCGTGCGTCAAGCGGTGACGCGGGCGGAAGTGGAAGCGGGGATGTCCCTCTGCAGCGGAAGGCACGCGGTAAGCCTACGCCACTTCCCCATACTCAACATCGCTCTCGGCCGACTCGACGGCCTCCGCCGAACCGCCGCCGCCTTCGCCCGTCGGCATCTCCGCCTCCGGCTTCGCCAGCGGCTTGCCCTTTGCGTCCGTCAGCGGCGTGCCCTTCGTGTCTTTCACAATAGCGATCGGGTGCGCCTTCTCGTGCGCTTCGAGCGCTTTTGTCCACTTCGCGCGCACGTCTTCGGGGATCTCCGTCCACTTACCGCGCCCGCGGCACTTGGGGAACGCGCTGCAGCTCAGCCACGGCCCGCGCGCGCCGGTGCGCAGAGAGAGCATGCTCCCGCACTTCGTGCACGGCAGGTCGGTCGTCAGCGGCGGGACGGCCGGGGGCACCGGGCTGCCGTGCTTGTCGAGCTTGAGGATCCCGTCGCACGGGTTCTCTTTCGCGCCGTAGCCCGAGCAGCCCAGGAACGGGCCGAAGCGCCCGTCGCGCCGGATCATCGGGCGGCCGCACTTGATGCACGCCACGCTCGTCGTCTCGATGAGTTTCGGGTTGCCCTCGCGGTCGATCGGGGCGGCGTAGTCGCAATCGGGGTAGCGCGAGCACGAGAGGAACCGCCCGCCCTTGCCGAAACGGTAGACGGTCGGTGCGCCGCACTTCGCGCAGGTGATGTGCGCCGGCGCGGGGGTGAGCACCGCTTTCGCGTGCGTCATCACGTCGTGCGCGTGCTCGAGTTTCTTCTTGAACGGCGCGTAGAACTGGTGCAGCACGGTGTGCCAGTCCTTGTGCTCGTCCTCGATGTGGTCGAGTTCAGCCTCCATGTCGCGGGTGTAGCCCAGCTCCATGATCTCGGGGAATGCCTCGATGAGTTTGTCGGTGACGACCTCGCCCAGGTCGGTCGCGAAGAAGCGCCGGTCGACCGACTCGACGTACTTCCGCTCCTGGATCACGCTGATGATCGACGCGTACGTCGACGGGCGGCCGATGCCTTCGGCTTCGAGCGTCTTGATGAGCGACGCTTCGCTGTACCGCGGCGGGGGCGAGCCGAATTTCTGCTCCGGCTCGATCGAGAACGCGAACGCCTTCTGGTGCTCCTTCATCTTCGGGAGCGTCTGCTCATCGCTCGCAATCGGCACGCCGCTGACGCGGTAGAACCCGTCGAACGCGAGCACACGCCCCGTGGCGCGGAACGTCAGCGGCGTCTTCGGGTCCGTGCCGCCGGTGATGAGCACGCTCGTCGAATCCCACTCCGCCGGCACCATCTGGCACGAGATGAACCGCTCCCAGATCAGCGAGTACAGCTTGAATTCGTCGGGCTTCAGCGCGTTCTTCACGCGGCTGGGCGGGTAGTTCAGCGACGTCGGGCGGATCGCTTCGTGCGCTTCCTGCGCCGCTTTGTTCGATGAGC
Source organism: uncultured Phycisphaeraceae bacterium (assembly GCA_964391865.1). Taxonomy (GTDB): domain Bacteria; phylum Planctomycetota; class Phycisphaerae; order Phycisphaerales; family UBA1924; genus DASZQL01. Next base: position 769,758 of record CAYMNQ010000001.1, on the reverse strand, counting down.
CGAAGAAGTTGGGCTTCTCGGGCAGGTACTTGTCGCCGAAGGTCTGCTTGATGTAGTTGCGGGCCATCTCGAGCGCATCGCCCGACAGGTGCGTCGAGTCGGTACGCATGTAGGTGATCAGACCGACCGCGCCCTCGCCCGGCACCTCGACACCTTCATACAGCCGCTGCGCGGTGCGCATGGTGCGCTGCGCGCCGAAGCCCAGCCGGCTGCTCGCCGCCTGCTGCAGCGTTGACGTGATGAACGGACCGCCGGGGCGCGATTTCGTCCGCTTCGTCTCGATCGAGGTGATCGCGTACGGCACGCCGGGCTTCACGTCGCCGTGCATCGTGCGGATGAACCGTGCGGGGCCCTTGCCCTTCTCATCAATCGTCGTCTCGGCGGCGATGTTCGTCAGCCCGGCCTTCTCGCAGAGCTGCTTCACGCGGGGCGTCAGGTCGATCGGCTCGCTGGGCTTCTTCCCCGCCGCCGGCATGCCGGGCTGCGAGATATCCAGCGCCTCTCCGCCCACGGTGACGAGTTCCGCCTTGATCGCGCCGCGCGACGCCAGCCACGCGTTCTGCGCTTTGAGCGTCGCGGTGTTGCCCTTCTCATCCTTCGTCGCGATGAACGCGGACCATTCCTTCGCGAGTTTTTCCCGCGCGGCTTCGTCGAGCGTGAACCGGGCGCTCATCTTCCACGACTCATCCGGGACGAACGCGCGGATCTCCCGCTCGCGTTCGACGACCAAGCGCACCGCCACCGACTGCACACGCCCGGCGGACAAACCCCGCGCCACCTTCTTCCACAGCAGCGGCGACACCTGATAGCCCACGATGCGGTCGAGAATGCGGCGCGCCTGCTGCGCATCCACGCGGCTCTCATCGATCGGGTGCGGGTTATGGAACGCACGCTCGATCTCTGTCTTCGTGATCGCGTTGAAGATCACGCGCTTCGCGTCGCTCGGCTTCACGCCCAAGAGGTGCGCGAGGTGCCACGCGATCGCTTCCCCTTCGCGGTCCAAGTCGGTCGCGAACCAGATCTCGCTGGCGCTCTTCGCCGCCGACTTCAGTTCGCTGACCGTCTTTGACTTGCCCGGCAGCACCTCGTACGTCGGCGCGAAATTGTCCTCGAGGTCCACACCCGGCACGGGGCTCTTCACGCCCTTCGGGTTCTTGCTCGGCAGGTCGCGGATATGCCCGACCGACGCCTTCACGACGTAGTCGGAGCCGAGGTACTTGTTAATTGTCTTCGCCTTGGCGGGCGACTCGACGATCACCAGCTTTTTGCCCGCCGGGTTGCCGCCGGAGCGCGACTTTGAACCTCCGCCGCCAGCCGACTTCCGTTTGGGGGAGGGTGCGCCGGCATCATCCGCGTCGCTCGGGGCGTGCTTCGCGGGCTTGGAACGGGCTGTCGAGGCGGATTTTGCCATGCGACTTCTCGATCGGACGATGACACGCCCGACTATCGGACGATTCCGGGCTTCGCCGCTTGAGTTGAGGTGGCTTTCTAAAGGATGTCAAACGTTCGGATTATGATCGGGTGTTGCCGACCCGGCTCTTATGCATTGGATGCCGCCCGGGTTCCAAAGTCAAGCATCGTTCGGGATCAGTTTGCCGTACGCAGTGAATTGGCAACGATTTGTGCCCACTGATCGCTCGGCGCGCTCGCAGCGTTGATGACCACCTTGTTCGGTGCCGTCAGCATCCGCCGGAGCCAGGTCCGCTGGTTCTTGGCGAACCGCCGTGTTTCGATTTTGATGGCCTCGAATGCCTCATCGAGCGGCGCGCGGCCCTCAAAGTGCTCGATGAGTTGCTTGTAGCCCAGCGCCTCGCGCGCCTGCGGGCCCAGCCGGTCCGCCCGCCACAGCGCTCGGCACTCCTCGACCAACCCCTGCTCGAACATCTGCTTCACCCGCGCATTGATCCGCGGGTTGATCAGCCCCGCCGGCCAGTCGAGGAAGACGAGCAGCGCGTCCTCGCGCGGGCCGCCGGTGTCCCACTGCTGCTGGTGCTCCGAGATCGGCTTCCCCGTGGCGGCGAAGACCTCCAGCGCGCGGATCGATCGGCGGGAATCGTTCGGATGAATCCGCGCCGCGGCGGCGGGATCGGCGGCGAGCAATCTCGTGCGCAGCTCCTCGCGCGGCAGCGCCGCGAGCTGCGCCCGCAGTTTCTCATCCGCTGGCGGGCCTTCAAACAAGCCCTCCAGCAGCGCTTTGATGTAGAGGTTCGTCCCGCCGACGACGATCGGCACCACGCCCCTCGCGCGCAGCTCATCAATCAGCGGATTCGCGCGCGACAGCCATTCGTCCACCGAGAAAGGCTCGGTCGGCTCGACGAGGTCGATCAGGTGATGCGGCACGCCCCGGCGTTCCTCGATCGTCGGCTTCGCGGTGCCGATGTCCATGCCGCGGAAGACCTGCATCGAATCGGCGGTGACGATCTCGGCGGCGACGCCGCGCGTCTCGCGCAGCCGGAGCGCGAGGTCCACAGCCAGCGCACTCTTGCCGCCGGCGGTCGGGCCGAGGATGAGGGGGAAGCGGGTCACGCGGCTAGGGTATGTTGTCACCCGAACTTTCGGCCAGAACCGCGTTGATCCAAGCCCAAGAACGATGCACACTTATGGAACCGATCCAACTGATTCAATCGCTGTACCTGGGTGATCGTGCATGCAAGTCGATCTTCATCGACGGATGGCGCGATCGTGTGATCGTTCAGGTTGACTGCCTCTCGTTTCTGCGTCCCGGCACCACGACATGGAACTATTACACCGGTCACGACATCGATGACGCCCTTCTCGTTTTCGACGGAGTCAAACGCTTCTCGTGCACGCCGCCGGGGCCGGTACCGAACGACTACATCGCGGAGCTCGCCGTCTCAGATGCCGGCGATGCTCTGGGCTACGAGTTCACTCTTGAGGTCGCTTCGGTTGATTCGAAAGGGAATTCCACCCAAGTTCTCGTCCGCATCGACGCGCAATCATTTCATATCGAAGACCCGCGAGACCCCGGAAACGTGATCACCGAGTGCCCGCGCGCGGTCTGAATGATCGACTTTCCTTTGCCTCCCGGTCAGGCGGAGCAAGGCATTACACTATAGCGGTATGCCCAAGAAAACCATCGACCAAGTCGACGTCGCCGGCAAGCGGGTCCTCATGCGCGTGGACTTCAACGTGCCTCTCAAAGACGGCCACGTCTCCGACGACCTCCGCATCCGCATGGCGCTCCCCTCCATCGAGAGCGTCCTCTCCCGCGGCGGGCGGCTGGTCCTCATGTCGCACCTCGGGCGACCCGCCGGCACCGGCTTCGAGAAGGAATTCTCGCTCGAACCCTGTGCGAAGCGCCTCGCCGAATTGCTCGGCGCGAAAGCGAAGGGCGGCGTGAAGTTCCCCTCGCACGACTGTGTTGACGGCGCCGCCACCGCCGCCGCCAACATGCTCCAGAACGGCGAGTGCCTGCTGCTCGAAAATCTCCGCTTCTATAAGGGCGAGCAGAAGGGCGACGCGGAATTCGCCAAAAAGCTCGCAGCCCACGGCGACATCTACTGCAACGACGCCTTCGGCACGTGCCACCGCGCCGATGTGTCGATGGTCGCGGCGCCCAAAGCGATGGCGGGCAAGCCGCGCGTGTGCGGCTTCCTCGTTGAAAAAGAAATCCGCTACCTCAGCGACGCCCTCGCGCACCCCAACCGCCCCTTCGTTGTTGTCCTCGGCGGCGCGAAGGTCAGCGACAAACTCCCCGCGATCGAATTCCTCCTCCCCAAGGCCGACGCGATCATCGTCGGCGGCGCGATGGCGTACACGTTCCTGAAAGCGCAGGGCAAAGCCGTCGGCGCGAGCCGAGTCGAGGAAGACAAACTCGCCGACGCGAAGAAGATTCTCGATCACGCCGCCTCGGGCAAGTGCAAGATCCATCTGCCAAGCGACCACGTCTGCGCGCAGAAATTTGAAGAGAACCCCGCCGAAGTGAAGACTTTCGCGGGCGACATCGGCGACGGTTGGATGGGCCTCGACATCGGCCCGAAGACGCAGAGCGAGTACGCGAGCGTGCTGAAAAGCGCGAAGACTGTCGTGTGGAACGGGCCCATGGGCGTCTTCGAGTGGGCGAAGTTCAGCGCCGGCACCAAAGCAGTGGGGCAGGCGCTGGTCGACGCGACCAACGCCGGCGCCACCACCATCGTCGGCGGCGGCGACTCCGCGGCGGCGGCCGAAGAGTTCGGCATCGCCGACAAGCTCAGCCACGTCTCCACCGGCGGCGGAGCGTCCCTCGAAATGCTCAGCGGCAAACGCTTCGAGAGCGTCGATCTGCTCGACGAAGCATGACCATCGGGTGGCACGCACACGGCTCTGAGTGTGCGTGCTCGGCGCCCGCTCCATCATCGTGCCACGACAATCCGGTTCCTCCAGATTGTCGTGCTCCGGTGCGCTCTGCCGAAGCATGCTCGCCCAAAGCTGCGAGCATGCCACCCCCAACACGCGTTCATCTCAACGTAAGCCACGCGATCGCGCCCCACGCGATCACATGCAGCGCGATGATCAGCCCGCGAATCACGCGGTAGCCGAGCTTCGACGATTTGTGGCGCAGCCACGCCGCCGCGAGCAGCGCGCCGGGCCACCCGCCGAGGAGTTCGACGCCGTGCAGCGTGCGCTCGGGGATCCGCCGCCCGCCGCGCCGGGCGGCCCGCTTATCCAGCGCGTACGCCCCGAAGCAGATCACGCTGATCAGCGCGTACCAGCCGGCGGCGAACAGAAGCACTGTCGGGATCATTTGGTTTGTGTTCCGGTGATCTGCCCGCGTCAAAGGCCTCGCCCGAAAGAGTTATCGTCGAGGGCAATTGCGTCCATCTTCTTGCAACCCTGTCACGGCGGCCCAAGTAGAGTATTGATATGAATCGCCGCTTGCGAGCCGGACAGATCGCCGCCTTGTGCTCTTCGGTCGCGCTCGCGGGCGGGTATGTCGCGTTCCGCTCGACATCGCAGAGCGCGCCAGTATCGGAGGACAGCGAACGCATCGCGGCTCCGAGCGTGAGTGACATCATCCACAGTTCCAAGCGTGGCGAGGTCGCCGTTCCCCTCATTCTTCAGTTTCCGCCAGCGCCGGAATCCGAAACACTCGATTCGGCAATGACGAGCTCGAAGAGCGGGATCGTATTCACGCCGAAGGACGCCGCACCCCCCGATCCGCCGCCGCCCAATCCAATTCTCGAACCAAAGCCGACGAGCACGCCGAAGTCGTCAACTCCTGCCGAGCCGTCGAAACCTGATCACAAGAAACCGCGACGGTGAGGTGCCGATGAATTGGGCAAACCTCATCGTCGCATGCGGCGCAAGCTTTCTGTTCCTTGCCCTGGTCTTCTATCCGCTCGAGCGCGCGTTCCCCGCCAAGCGTGGACAGAAATTGCTCCGTCCGGCGTGGCTTACCGATCTTTGCTTCTTCGTCGGGCAGTACCTGCTGTGGAACGGGGCGGTGCTCTGGCTCCTTGGGCGCTTCGGCGGCTGGCTCCACGTTGTCATCCCCGAGGGATTCCGCGCCGGTGTCGCGGCACAGCCGTGGTGGTTGCAAGCGATCGAGGTCGTGTTGCTCAGTGATTTCTGCATCTACTGGGGACACCGGCTCCAGCACCGGGTTGGTTTCCTCTGGCGGTTTCACTCGATTCATCACAGCGCCGAGCATCTCGATTGGCTCGCCGCTCACCGCGAACACCCACTCGACACGGTCTACACAATGGGGCTGATCAACCTGCCGGCGTTTGTGCTCGGGTTCCCACTCGAAACGATCGCCGGATTGATCGCGTTCCGCGGGCTGTGGGCGATCTACATCCACTCAAATGTGCGGTTGCCGATCGGCCCTTTGCGGGTGATCATCGGAGCGCCCGAGTTGCATCACTGGCACCACGATCGCGACCGTGATGCGGGCAACTATGCCAACATCTCCCCGCTGATGGACGTGCTCTTCGGCACCTACCGCTGTCCTGATCATGAGCCTGAGCGATTCGGCATCATGGAACCGATCGGTCATGGTTACATTGCGCAGCTCGCCCACCCTTTCCGGGCCGGTTCGAAGCAAGCGCAAGAAAAGACCCGCACCGAAGCGCGGGTCTTGATCTCAGAACACGTCGAGTAGTTCGCTCAGCGCCGCCGGCGACCCATCGCCACAAGGCTCATCAACCCGAGCGCCGTCGCGCCCGGCGCGGGTACGAACGTCACCCCCACAGTGAGGAAGTCGATCGCCCAGCCATCGCCGCCGTCGCCGCCCTGGTTGATCTCGAGGGTCAGCATGCCGGTGTTGCGCATCACGCTCAGCGGCAGGCCGATGGTGAAGAACTGCACCACCGGGCCGGTCTGATCGAAGCCGTTGAGCGCGTCGGTCAGCGGCTGGAACTCCACGCCGTTGACCTTCGCGGTGTATGCCTGCCCGAAGATGACATTCTGAAAGTCATCGGCGGCGATGCCCAGCGTCACCGTCGCGACCTTCGAGCCCTTGGGGATCAGACTGGTGTAATCGAGCTCGATCACCTGCGGCCCCTTGTCACGCCCGACGTATCCCGAGTATCCGTCGTGCATCGCGGACTGTTCCGCGCCTACGTAGATCTGATCCGTTCCGGGGTGGTCGTCCTTCTCGGGGTCGAAGGCAAAGCTGTGCTCGGTGATGAGGTCGGCGTACGTCGTCTCGCCGGGCGCGAGCCCGAGCAGCGTGGCGCCGGCGAGCGGGTCGCCGTCGTACTCGCTCGTCCCGAGGACATCCATATCACCAAAGGTTTGGAACACTCCGGCGTGCGCGGATGAAACTCCGAGCGCAGCCGTAGCGACGATCGCCGCGCTGAAAGCGCGGAATGGGCGGGTGGCCCTGTGCATATTTGACTCTCCTTCCACTGTGCGGCGAGGAATGTATCATTCCGGGCCGGCAAGTCAACCGAAATCGGCGCCATCACGCCGAAGGAGCACCCAAATGGCCGCCAAACCGACGATGAAGCAGCTCCTCTTCAACATGCGGAAGGTTGAGGCGTCGGACCTTCACCTGAAGGTGGGCATGCCGCCGGTGTTCCGCGTGGCGGGCGAATTGCGCGTGCCGCAGGGGCTCGGGCCACTGACCGCCGAGGACACCGATCGGCTGATGAGCGAGATCATCCCGCCCAATCTCAGGGCGCGGTATGACCAGACGGGCGACCTGGATTTCTCGACGTTTCAGGATATTGATGCGCCGTCGCCGGGCGACACCGCCGCCGGCACGCCGGCCGCCGCCATCGCGCACGCGCTGCCGAGAAAACAGGAGCGCTTCCGCTGCAACGTCTTCCGCGCCGGCGGCGGGATGCACGGCGCGATCCGTCGCGTGAAGCCCGACATCCCGACGTTCGAATCGCTCAACCTCCCCAAGGTGTACGAGAAGCTCAGCGACGAAACCAACGAAGGGCTCATCCTCGTCGTGGGCGTCACCGGGTCGGGCAAGAGCACCACCCTCGCGTGCATGCTCGAGCGCATCAACGAGACCCGCGGCGTGAACATCATCACCGTCGAGGACCCTGTCGAGTACACGCTGCACCCCGTCAAAGCGATCATCAGCCAGCGCGAACTGGGCATCGACGTTCCCAACTACCCCACCGCGCTGAAGTACATTGTGCGTCAGGATCCGGACGTCATCTTCATCGGCGAGCTGCGCGATCACGACACGGTGCTCGCCGCCGTCCAGGCCGCCGAGACGGGGCACCTCGTCTTCGGCTCGCTCCACGCCGCCGATACGAAGCAGACCTTCAGCCGCATCGTCGAGTTCTTCCCGCAGCACGAGCACCAGTTCATCCGCTCGGCCCTCTCGAACTCCGTGAAAGCGATCTGCGCCCAGCGCCTCCTGCCGGCGAACCGTGACGTCGCGGGCGTCGGCACCGTCCCCGCGACCGAGGTGCTGCTGACGAACTCGTCGGTGAAGGAGAAGATCCGCCTCGCCGAGGACGAGGACCTGCCGGCGATCATCGCCACCGCGTCGCAGGAAGGGATGCGCAGCTTCACGCACAGCCTTGCGGAACTCGTGGAGAAAGACTTCGTCACGCTCCCGACCGCGATGGAATTCGCGCCCAACCGCGAGCAACTGTCGGCGATGCTCAAGGGCGTGCAGGTCCGCGCTCAGTCGCTCGTCTCAAAGATCCGGGGTTGATTGACGTCAGAAGCGTGCCGTGCCCGAGGCTTTGTCCGGCCATGCGTCGAGAGAGGCGTCACCGCGGCGAGGCGCTCGTCTGCATCACCCGCTCGCGCAGCGTGCTGAAGCGCAGATCGTTCTGCGGCGTCAGCGGGCCGGGCATGTCGATCTCCGCCGCCGCAAGCACCGACGCCGCGTGGGCCGTGCCCAGCGACTTCTCCAGTCCGTCAAGCCACGCGTACGCCGGCATGGGTCTTTCGCGCGCGAGGTCCGCCGCCTCCTCCACGCGACCGAGCCACAGCAGCGTCGACAATCGCATCGGCCCGAACCCGGCGGCGCTCGGCTCGCCGCGGATCAGGTCCAGCGCCGCCAGTGTCTCCGCGGCGCGACCGAGCGCGAAGTTTGTTTCCGCGTACTCGCCGATGAGTTGCACGCGGTGGCTGCGTTCGTCGCCATCGTTGCTGATGTAGTCGCTCGTCGCGATCGGCGCCAGCAGCCCGAGCCGGCGCAGCTCGTCGGACTCAGCGAACGCCGCGTTCAGCAGTTGCCCCGGCGGGATGGCGCGCGTGTACGCCGAGAACAGGCTCTCCGCGAGGCGCGTCTCGGGCGCGGGGAGCGAGCGAGCCAGCGCCAGGCCGTCCACCGTTGGCCGCCAGCGCATCAGCCCGCGCACCGCCGGCTCGAACAGCCCCGGGTTCGCGCGGGCTGCGTCGATCACCGCGTCCAGCGTCGCGGGCGAATCCGCCAGCGCCCCGGCGGCGGCGAGCGCGATCGGCGCGCGCTCCGACGCGAGGTACGGCTTCGCCCGGTCCGCGCCGCCCAGGCGCGCCTGCAGACGCACCGAATCGGGCGTGACATCTTCGATCTTTAGCGCCTCCACCGCCGACAGCAGCGTCCGCCGAGCCGCGTCGTCGGGCAGCAGCCCCGCCTGCTCGAGCGCCAGCGCCGCTCCCAGCGCCGTGTCCCGCGCCGGCCCAGCAGCGCTCATCCAGCGCAGGATCATGTCCAGCGTGCCCGGCTGCGGACGGCGGGCCAGCGCCCCGAGCATCCCCGCCGCCGCCGCCGGGTCGGGCTCCGCGTCAAGGGCGGCGGCGATCGAGGGCGCCAGGTCCGGGCGATCGAGCTTCTGCAGAATCCCGGCGGCTTCGGCGCGGATCCCCGCCGACGGGTCCGTCAGCCGTGCCGCCACCGCTAGCACCACCGGCTCGCCCAACCGCTGCGCGTTCAGCAGCGCTCGGCGCGTCAGGTCGAGCCCGAGCGAGCGAAGATCGGGCAGCTCGCTGCGGAGCAGTTCCGTCAGCAGCGTGCCGCGCTCGGCTTCGTTCATGGATGAGTGCAGGCGCCGGTACGCGTCGATCAGACGCGATGAGAGCTCATCCCGCTGCCGGCGGAGCACGCCTGACTGCTTCGCCAGTGTGTCGGCGATCCGCAGCCGGAACTCCGCTTCGGGCAACATCTGGACCTCGCCCCACCAGGCGCGCCAGCGCGACGCGCTATCGCCGAAGTCCTCATTGCCCGTCTGGGCGACGAGCGTGCGCATCGCCGCGAAGCGCAGTTCGGCGTCCGCGCCGGCGTTCTCGCCCAGCACGCGGGTGATGATCGGGCGGATCGCTTCGCGCGTGCGGTATTTGCTCAGGGCCTGCAGGATCGTCCCGGCGCTGGCGGCGTCCGACGGGTCGAGGGCGGCGGCGAGCGCAGGGACCAGGTCGCGGGGCGGGGCGGGATGGCGCGCGATCGCCGTCGCCGCCGCCAGGCGAACACCCGGCGGCTCGTCCGACAGCAGCCCCTCGTGCAGCGCGGCTTTGGCGCTGACGCGCCCGTCATTCAGCAGGGCTGTCGCCGCCGACAGCCGGGATTCGGGAGACGTCGCGGACGATTGGAAGAGCGCGAGCAGCGACGTCAAGTCGCTGGGGGCCGCCGACGCCGGTCGATCGCGCGCCTCGGCCCGGGCCGGCTGAGGGAACGGCGCAATCATCACGCCCGCCAGCGCTGCCGCCGCGGCGAGAGTCCGCCAAGGGGAGAGTGTCCGCGATCCGTCCCGCATTGAGCCGTGGTCCCCGTCAAAAATCACGAGAGAGAGGTGTTCCTCTCAGTATTCGGTCCACCCCCGCGTCTGTCTACCGAGTTGGCGCACTTTCCTGCATCTTCGCGATGCGGGCGGACCGGCCGTAAGAGATTCTCGCGCGGCCCACGCCCGCCCGACCGAACCCGAGTGTGAAAATATCCGAATGATCAGGGCGATCCGGCTTTCGGCGGCCGGCGGACGGGATATCATGCGGCGAGCAGGGTCAACCCCGGCCGAGGACCGGCCCGGCGACTCCCGAGGTGAGACGGATGAGCGACTGGTTCGACGCGGAGCGACATATCGAACGGGCGCACGAGCTCTACGAAGCCGGCCGCTGGGATGAAGCGGAGGCGGAGCTGCGCGAGGCGCTCACGCTGAACCCGGATCGGGCCGAGTGGCACTTCAATCTTGGTTTGACCCTCGACGCCGCAGGCCGATGGGCCGACGCAGCCCGCGCCTTCCGCGACGCCCACCGGCTCGAGCCTCAGGACTACCAGGCGGCGGTGCTCCTCGGCACCAACCTGCTCCGCACCAACGAACTCGCCGACGCGAAGCGAGCCTTCGAGCACGCCCGCACGCTCGAGCCGGGCAAGGCGGAGCCGTTCGTCTTCCTCGTCGAGGTCCACGCGCGGCAGAACGATCACGAGCAGGCGGAAGTCGTCTTCTACCAGGCGCTCCAGTGCGAGCCGACGGAAAGCGAGCAGGCGCTGGCGTACGCGAATCTCGCCGAGTCGCTCATCGACCGCAACGAGTGGGAGCGCGCCATCTACTGCCTGCGCGAAGCGACCACATTCAACCCGAACCTCGAGCGCGCGCACGCGCGGCTCGCGTACGCCTACTCGCGCACCGCGCGCCACGAGCGTGCCCGCCAGCTCTACCTGCGCGAGCTGAAGAACAACCCGGGCGACCTCGACACGCTGCTCGACCTCGGCTGCCTGCTCGTCGACATGAACCGGCTCGCGGAAGCGGGCGAGAAGTTCCGGCGGGTGCTCGAGATCGAGAACGACAACCCCGATGCGCACTTTTATCTGGGCGATCTCGCATCACGCCAGCACCGCCTGAAGGAAGCCGCCGCGTCATGGCGGCTCGTGCTGCGCCTGGACCCCGAGTACCCCGAGGTTCGCCGCCGCCTCGCGCGCCTGATGCTCACCGAGAACGACGTGCCCGAGGCGCGCAAGCTCCTCCGGCGCGAGATCGGCGACCTGAAGCGCACGCCCACTCAGTTCACCGACGCCGACGTGCGCGACCTCGCCGGACTGCTGCTCGACACCAAGCTCTCGAAAGACGCGGCGGTGGTGCTCAAGCTGCTCATTGATCGCCGGCCGGATGACGCCGCCGCGTGGCATCACCTCTCGATCGCGTACTTCCAGATGGGCAACCGGGGCTTGGGGGCCGAGGCGTGCGCCCGCACGCTCGAACTCGCGCCGGATCTCGTTCCCGCACTGCACAACATGGCGCTCACCTGCCTGAACGACCGGAACTTCCGCCGGGCCAAGGTGTACCTCGACCGCGCCCTGACCCTCGCGCCAGAGGATCACGCCCTCCGCCGCCTGCGCATGACCCTGCGGCTGTACCGCTCGGCGGAAGCCGTCGGCTCGGCGCTGGGCAAATCGCTGGGCTGGATTCGTTCGCGATTCGGTCGGTGATTCGAAGCTGAAACACGCCTCGGATAGCACGCACGCAGCTTTGGGCGTGCGTGTTTCGCGTGGCTCGGTCCAAGCATGCTCGCCCAGAGCTGCAAGCATGCCACCCGAAACTTGGCGCATCACACACGCAATCGCAACACCCCCGGTCGGCGTCTGTATGATCCCCACACTGGTCACTCGCGCTCGGCGTGCGCGCCGGGCCTGTCCAACATCCTCCTCAGGAGCGTCTCACTCATGGCGACCTTCTCCCGACTGGCCGCGATCGTCGGCGGCGTGTGCCTCCTCACCGGCGCCGCCCTCGCGGACTCCAAATCCAAGTACCCCGAGACCAAGCGTGTCGAAGTGAAGGAAGAACTCCACGGCACCACGGTCGTCGATCCCTACCGCTGGCTCGAGGACAGCGTCAAGACCAACCCCGATGTCGCCGCCTGGGTCGAGGAGCAGAACAAGCTCACCTTCGCGTATCTCGAGCAGATCCCCGCGCGCGAGACTCTCAAGAAGGCGATGACCGACCTGTGGAACTACGAGAAGTACTCCGCACCGTTCAAGGTCGGCGGGCGCTACTTCTACTTCTACAACAACGGCTTGCAGAACCAGAACGTGCTGAACGTCATGGACAAGCTCGACGGCGAGCCGCGCGTGCTCCTCGATCCCAACACGCTCAGCACCGACGGCACGGTCGCGCTCGCCGGCATGTCGATCAGCGACTGCGGGCGCTACATGGCGTACGGGCTCGCCGCCGCCGGCAGCGACTGGAACAAGTGGTACGTCCGCGATGTCGCGTCCGGCAAGGACCTGCCCGACCTGCTCGAGTGGGTGAAGTTCAGCGGCGCTTCGTGGACCAGCGACAGCAAGGGCTTCTTCTACAGCCGCTTCGACGCGCCCAAGCCGGGCGAAGAGTTCCACGCGCTCAACAAGTTCCAGAAGGTGTACTACCACCGCGTCGGCACCACGCAGGATCAGGACGTCCTCGTCTACCACCGCCCCGACGAGCCGGACTGGGGTTTCGGCGCGGGCGTCACCGAAGACGGCCGATACCTCGTCATCACCGTCAGCAAGGGCACCGACGACAAGTACCGCGTCCTCTACCGTGATCTCATGGAGCCGTACGCCGCGCCGACGGAACTGATCGGCGCCTTCGAGCACGAATACTCCTTCATCGGCAACGACGGCGAGGTCTTCTACTTCAAGACCGACCTCGACGCGCCGCGCGGGCGCGTCATCGCCATCGACATCCGCAACCCGCAGCGCGAGAACTGGAAGGAACTCATCCCGCAGGCCCCCGAGACCCTCGGCGGCGTCGGGCTGGTCAACAACCTCTTCGTCGCCAGCTATCTGAAGGACGCCACCACGCGCGTCCGCATGTTCAGCATCACGGGCGAGCCGGTGCGCGATGTCGAATTCCCCGCCCTCGGCACCGCGGGCGGCTTCGGCGGGCGGCGCACCGACACCGAGACGTTCTACTCCTTCGCCTCCTTCACCGTACCGCCCAGCATCTACCGCTACGACATGGTGACGGGCAAGAGCACGCTCCTCCGTCAGGCCAAGGTCGATGTGAAGCCCGACGACTTCGAGACTAAGCAGGTCTTCTACTCCTCGAAGGACGGCACAAAAGTCCCGATGTTCATCGTCCACAAGAAGGGCATCAGCCTCGACGGCAACAACCCCACGCTCCTCTACGGTTATGGCGGGTTCAACATCTCGCTCACGCCGACCTTCAGCATCGGCAATCTCATGTGGCTCAAGATGGGCGGCGTCTACGCCATGCCAAACCTCCGCGGCGGCGGCGAGTACGGCGAGGAGTGGCACCAGGCCGGCACCAAGCTCAAGAAGCAGAACGTCTTCGATGACTTCATCGCCGCCGCCGAGTGGCTCATCTCGAGCGGCTACACCAAGCCCGCCAAGCTCGCGATCTCGGGCGGGTCCAACGGCGGGCTGCTCGTCGGCGCGTGCATGGCCCAGCGCCCGGACCTCTTCGGCGCCTGCCTCCCCGCCGTGGGCGTGATGGACATGCTCCGCTTCCACAAGTTCTCTGCCGGGCGCTACTGGGTCGATGACTACGGCAGCGCCGACAACGCCGACGAGTTCAAGGCCCTCCTCGCCTACTCGCCCTACCACAACCTCAAGGAAGGCACGAAGTACCCCGCGACCATGGTCACGACGGCCGACACCGACGACCGCGTGGTCCCCGGTCACAGCTTCAAGTTCGCGGCGAAACTCCAGTGCGTCCAAGCGGGCGACGCGCCGACCTTCATCCGCATCGAAACGAAAGCCGGCCACGGCGCGGGCAAGCCCACCGCGAAGATCATCGAAGAGGCCGCCGACCGCTACGCGTTCCTCGTGAAGAACCTCGGAATGAAACTCCCCGACGGCTTCGCCGGGAAGTGATCGATCGAGCGAGTGATCGATCGATCCGTCGATTGCTGTGAGAATTGGATTGCACGACCAATCCAGCCGCCGCCCCGCAACGGGCGGCGGTTTTTCGTTGACGCGCGTGACATATCTCGCGCGAGTATCTTCTCGCTCATGCTTTCCGCCGTCCTCGCGCTCGTGGGCGTCTCCTTTGTCATCGCGCTCGCGCTCACCGCCGCCGCGCGGAGTGTCGCGCTCAAGCGCCAGCTCCTCGACACCCCCGGCAGCGCCGGGCACATCAAGCGCGACATCCGCCGCGTGCCGAACATCGGCGGCATCGGCATCTTCTGGGCGATCGCGCTCCCCATGCTCGCCGGCCTCGCGCTCTCGTGGTGGAACAACGGCGACCTGCTCACCCGCCTCGCCCCCGCCGCCGCCGCGCACCTGCCGGGCATGCGCGCCCAGACGCCCCTCGCCCTCGCGCTCCTCGGCGCGCTGCTCGTGTTGCACATCACCGGCCTGATCGATGACCGACGAGCGCTCGGCGCCTGGCCCAAAATGCTCATCATGGCCGCCGCCGCCGCGGTACTGGTGATCGGCTTCGACGTGCGCCTCCTCGAACTCCTCGACGCCAGAGCCGGTGGCGCATGGCTCAGCATCACACTCACCATCCTCTGGTTCCTCGCCGTCACCAACGCCATGAACTTCATGGACAACATGGACGGCCTTTCCGGCTCGGTGGGCGTCACCGCCGGTGCGATCTTCCTCGCCGCCGCCCTCATCAACGGGCAATGGTTCGTCGCCGCCGTGCTCGCGCTGCTCGTCGGCGCGCTCCTGGGCTTCCTCTACTTCAACTTCCCGTGGCGGAGATCCGGCGCACTCATCTTCATGGGCGACGGCGGGTCGCTCGTCCTCGGCTTTCTCCTCGCGTTCCTCACCGTGCGCACGACGTACTACGCCGAACCGATCCCCGGCGCGAGCACCGCCGGCCTCGGCAACGCCTACGCCGTCTTCATGCCGCTGTGCGTCCTCGCCGTCCCCATCTACGACATGCTCAGCGTCACGCTGCTGCGCCTCGCGCAGGGCAAAAGCCCGATGGTGGGGGACCAGCAGCACTTCTCGCACCGCCTGCGCGACAAAGGGCTTTCGGTCCGCCAAACCCTCGCGGTCATCAACGGCTGTACCGCCGCCACCGGTATCACCGGCATCCTCCTCGGCAGTCTCAGCGGCTGGCAGGCGATCCTCGCCGGCGCGCAGGTGATCCTGGTACTCATCATCCTCGGCATCTACGAGCACGCGAGCTGGGCGCGCCACCGCCTCTGAACCACTCACGCAGCGCGAGCCGCCGATCTTGAAGTACGATCGCTCGCGCATGCCCGCACCTCGCTGGTCATCACTCGCGCGCACCCTTGGTAGCGACGCCATCCTCGGCGCGTTCCTCGCGCGCGCCATGACCACGCACGTCCGCGTGCCCTGGTGGGACCTCGACCAGTCCGTCGCGTGGAGCGAAGAGACCGGGTTGCGCCCCTCGCTCGCCTTCACGCTCGACGCGATCATCACCCTCGCCGCCGCCGCGTGCGTGTGGGCATCGCGTTATAGCGAGCGGGAATCTTCAGGCTCTTCTCGACAACCTAGTAACACGGGCGTCCCGCCCGTACCTCCCCAACCTCCTTCTTCACCGCAACGACAGACGGCAGGACGAGACGCGAAGCGTGAGCGAGCGTCTACTCAACCTACGACTTCTTCGGTATCTCTCTCCTTTTCCTCTTCTTCTTCTCTTCCTCCTTCTTCTGTGCGACTCGATCTCGTCCCTGCAACGCTCCTCCTCCTCGGCCTCCTCGCGATCCTCTTCCACGCGTTCTTCCCCGAGCCGCACCTGCCCAATCTGCTGCTCGGCTCATCTTGGGCCGCCGCCGTCATCGGCGGGTTCGGGCTGTACCACGCCGCCCGTGATGCACGCACCCGCGCGGCCCTCACCGGCGCGCTTCTCGGCGCGGTCTTCCTCTTCCTCGCGAAAGGCGCGTACCAGTCGCTCGTCGAACTCCCTGCGATGATCGCCGAATTCGAGCGCAACCCCGAAGCCATGCTGAGCGCTCAGGCGCTCGACGCGAACTCCGCCGCCGCGCGCATGCTCGAGCGCCGACTACGCCAGCCCGACGCGACGGGCTGGTTCGCCATGTCGAACGTCTTCGGCTCCATCGCCGCCGTGCTGGGAGTCGCGCTCCTCGCGCTCACCATCGAAGCCGCCCGCGCCGCGCGCGACAAGCTCATCTCCAGCGGCGAAGCCGGCCTGCTCGCGCTCGGCGCACTCAGCGCCGCCGCGTGCCTCTACTTTTCAGCATCGAAAGGCGCGACGGCCGCCGCCGCCCTCGGCGTCGCGATCGTGTTCGCCCTCTCATTCAGCGCTCGGTGTCGCGCCGTCGCCTCGCGATTCGCCGGCTGGCTGCCGATTGCGATCATCGCGCTCGCGCTCGCCGCCGTCGCGCTCCGCGGCGCCATCGGCGATCAACTGAACGAACTCAGCCTCTTGTTCCGCTGGCATTACATCATCGGTGCCTCCCGTGTCATCGCCGATCATCCCATCCTCGGCGTGGGACCCGCCGGTTTTCAGGACGCCTACCTCCTCACCCGCCTCCCCATCAGCCCGGAAGAAGTCGAAAGCCCGCACTCCATCGCCTTCGACCTCCTCGCCCGCCTCGGCCTCGGCGGCGCGGCCTGGCTCGCGCTCATCCTCATCGCGCTCATCATCGCCGCGCGACGCACGCTCAACCCCGCGCCCACCCTTCACCGCGAAGTTCCTCTTCCGGCTCCCTCTCCCTCTGGGAGAGGGCAGGGTGAGGGCTCCCTGTCTTTCTCCAAGAACTTCTCCATCTCTTCTTCTTCTTCTTCTTCTTCTTCTTCCTTCGCCGTTCTGTCTCTTCTCTCTCTTCTCCCCGTCTCCATGTCAATGTTCATCGAGCGCGCCGCGCTCACCCCTGACGTCATCCTCCTTCGCCTCGTCGCGCTCGCCGGTTGGCTCGTGACATCCTTCATCATCACCCGCCTCGCGCTCCGCCGACCGGCATCACTCGATATCCCGCTCCTCGCCGCCGCCATCGTGCTCGCGGCCCACGCGCAGATCGAAACCACGCCCGTCATCCCCAACTCCGCCGCCCTCTTCGCCGCCTTTCTCGCCCTCGCGGCCGCCGGCGCGAGAACGACCGTGCCACTGACCGGTCCTCCGGTGAGTGCGAATGCACCATCACAGTCGTGCGTGCAGAACGCTCCGGGTGCCGGGGTACACGGCTCTCAGCGCACCCCGCTCCGTTGGGCCGTGCCCGCGGTATTCACAGCGCACGCGGCCATTCTCCTCGTCTTCGCTGCCCGCCCCGCACTCCACTGGGAATCCGAACTCCGCGCCGCATCGACGGCGATCCGCCCGCTCGCCGATGCGCGGAGCGCCCTCGCGCGAGCTACCGCCCTGTCGAGCGCCGCGCCGCCCGACGCCGCCGGCGCGCAGCAAGCGGGGCGCGAAGCGTTCACGATCCTCAAACGCGAGCTCGCGCGCGACATCGCCGCGACCCCTGAAGAACTCGGCCGCGCGATGTTCGAACTGCAGGACCGCACTGTTCGCGCCGCCGCCGATCACCTCCTCGCCGCCGATCGGTTGATGCCTTCCGAGCCGCAGCCCGCGTCGCGCGCCATCCGCCTGCTCATCGACCACGCGAGCGCCGCGCGCGCCACCGGAGCGGCGCGCGCCACGGACGAACTGCTCGACCGCGCCACGAACCTCGCGCGCGAAATCGCCAGTCGCCAGCCGCTCCGTTCCACGGCGTGGGGCCGCGCCGCCGCCGCGCACGAAGCCGCCGCCGCGCTCCGGTCCGGCGGCGCGGATAGCCCGCAGTCCGCCGCGGACCTCGCTAGTGCCGCCGAAGCCTGGCGCCGCGCCGCCACGTTCGACCCGAGCGGCCTCTCGCCCGGCGCGCGCCTCGCGCTCACCCTCGCGCGCCTGAACGATCCAACAGCCCCAGTCGCCGCCCGCCGAGCACTCGACATCAACGCCAACATGCGCCTCGATCCGCTCAAGCAACTGCCGAAAGACATCCGCGACCAACTCGAAGCAATCGCGAAGAGCGCGCCGCCATCGCTGCGCGAGCCGTGAGTTCAACGCCTCTCCCGCGCGAACCCGGCACGCATCGACCTCTCCGACTTTCGACCATCCCTCCCCCCGACGGTCTTGATCCGTATCCATCTGGCTCTGCTGAAATGCGCATTCTCAGGCGCGAAGGGCCGTCGGAATGTAGCTACGGGTGAAGCGAGTCTTCGAGCGAAACCCGTGGAGCACCCGAGAAGCCCACGCGTTCGCAAGCGATCTTTGGCGTGCGGGCCAAGAAAATCGGATAATGTTCGGTATCCATGAACCAATCACCAATCCTCTTGACCCTTCGCCGCATTTTGTTAGTATTTGAGTGCTGAGCCGGTGATTCCGGGCCGTGCGACGCGCGATTCGCCGAAGGATCGTCCGTTCGCCCGATCGAGTCACCGCTCCGCCGCGAGCGCTGCACCATGGACTCCGATTCGGACGAGGACGACATCGCCGGACTCTGACAACCCCACGCGACGGCCGCGCGCCGTTGCTGGCGCTCTCCGCACAACTCAGTTTCACGCCGCGACGGCCCGCCGCCCGCGGCCGGTTCAAGCAGATCAACACTCGAACGCTCATCGCGCACCCGACGCGCTCACCCGCGCCGGGACGGCAGCAGACCCGGAACACGCAAGCACCCATCGTTCACACGACGTGAACCCACGACTGGAAGCGAAGCCATGAAAGACCTCAGCAAGATCCGCAACATCGGTATTTGCGCCCACATCGACGCCGGCAAAACCACGGTGTCCGAGCGCATCCTGTTCTACACGGGCAAGAACTACAAGATGGGCGAGGTGCACGAGGGCACCGCGACCATGGACTTCCTCCAGGAAGAGCAAGAGCGCGGCATCACGATCCAGTCCGCCGCCACCACCTGCCCGTGGACGCGCTACGGCGTCGAATACCAGATCAACCTGATCGACACGCCCGGCCACGTGGACTTCACCATCGAAGTGGAACGCTCGATGCGCGTCCTCGACGGCGCGGTCGCCGTCTTCGACGGCAAGGAAGGCGTCGAAGCCCAGTCCGAGACCGTGTGGCGCCAGGCCGAGCGCTACGGCGTGCCCCGCATCTGCTTCATCAACAAGATGGACAAGATCGGCGCCGACTGGGAGTTCAGCTTCAAGTCCATCAAGGAGCGCCTCGGCGCCAACGCGATCGCCATGCAGATCGCCATCGGGCACGGGCACGACCTCAAGGGCATCATCGACCTCGTCCGTATGAAGGCCTACTACTTCGACGAGAGCGAACTCGGCGCCAAGGTCACGGAGGCCGAGATTCCCGCCGACATGAAGGACATCGCCGAGCTCTACCGGCAGGAGCTGATCGATCAGGCGACGCACTTCGACGACACGCTGATGGAGAAGGTGCTCAACGACGAGCCGATCACCGAAGCGGAAATCACCAAGGCGATCCGCGCCGGCGTCTGCTCGCGCAAGTGCACCGCCGTCTTCACCGGCGCCGCGCTCCGCAACGTCGGCGTGCAGCTCCTGCTCGACGCCGTCATCGACTATCTCCCCGCGCCGACCGACCTGGGCGACGTCGAGGGCACCAACCCGCGCGACTTCAACGAGAAGCTCACCCGCAAGCGCAGCTACGACGCACCCTTCTCCGCGCTCGTCTTCAAGGTCGTCTCCGATACCCACGGCGACCTCACCTACATGCGCATCTACTCGGGCGTCATCCAGAAGGGCGGCCGCGTCTCCAACGCCAACAACGGCAAGCGCGAGATCGCCAGCCGCATGTTCGAGATGCACGCGCAGAACCGCATCCCCCTCGAGGAAGCCGGCGCGGGCGCGATCGTCGCCGTCGTCGGTCTGAAGGACTCGATCACGGGCGACACGCTCTGCGATTCCGACCACATGATCCAGCTCGAACGCATGACGTTCCCCGAACCGGTGATCAGCATGTCCATCGAGCCCAAGTCGAGCGAGGACAAGCGCAAGCTGGGCGATGCGCTCACGACCATCCGCCGCGAAGACCCCTCGTTCCGATCCAACTTCGACCCCGAGACCGGGCAGACCATCATCTCCGGCATGGGCGAGTTGCACCTCGAAATCATCAAGAACAAGCTCGTACGCGACATGAAGATCAACGTCGAGGTCGGCAAGCCCAAGGTCAGCTACCGCGAAGCGATCACCGGGCGCGCCGAGTACATCCGCGGCAAGTTCGTCAAGCAGACCGGCGGCCGCGGTCAGTTCGGCGACTGCACCATCCACCTCGAACCCTTCACCAAGGCGCAGGCGGAGGAGGCCGATCTCGATTTCGAGAACAACATCGCCTTCGAGAACAAGGTCGTCGGCGGCACGATTCCCAAGGAGTTCATCCCCTCCGTCGAGGCCGGCATCCGCCAGACCGCCATCTCGGGCGTCATGGCCGGCTACCCGCTCATCAACATCAAGGCGACGCTCGTCGACGGCAGCACCCACCCGGTCGACTCGTCGCAGGTCGCGTACGAGCAGGCGGGCCGACTCGCCCTCATCGACGCGGCGCAGAAGGCGGGCCTCACCCTGCTCGAACCCATCATGAAGGTCGTGATCACCACGCCGAATGACTACATGGGTTCGGTCACGGGCGATCTCTCGTCCCGCCGCGGCATGATCGTGAACACCGAGGAACGCGGCGTGACGCAGATCATCACCGCCGAGGTCCCGCTGTCGGAGATGTTCGGCTACACGACGAGCCTGCGTTCGATGAGCCAGGGCCGCGCGTCGAGCGTGATGGAACCGCTCGAGTACCGCCCGCTGCCGCCGAACCTCGTGAAGGAAGTCGTCGCCGCCGGCGCGTGATTCGGATCTTCAAGTCATTCACCACGGAGAGCACAGAGGACACAGAGCAGGATCTCGTTGACTCGGAAGGAAAGCGGATCGTTCACGCTCGTCCGAATCCTTGTCTGAATTCTTCTCCGTGATCTCTGTGTTCTCTGTGGTGAGTTCTTGTTTTTGGATAAGCTGCGCGCATGGTCCGGCTCACCAAGATCTACACCAAAGTCGGCGACGGCGGCACAACCATGCTCGGCGACGGAAACTTCGTCTCCAAGACCGACCCGCGCGTCGAGGCGTACGGCACGGTCGATGAAGCCAACGCCGCCATCGGCGTGGCGGTCGCCGCCTTGGTGGCCCGGCACTCCGAGCCGGGTGGCTCTTCGTCTCCGAGCGACGCGCTGCTCGCCGACATCCGCGACGAACTCACGCGCGTGCAGCACGACCTCTTCGATGTCGGCGCTGACCTGTGCGTGCCGATCGATCCGGGCGAGGAGCCGGGGAAGAAGCTGCGCACCGTCGAGTCGCAGTACGAGCGCCTCGAAGCCGCGATCGACCGCATCAACGCGAACCTCGGCACGCTCAACTCGTTCATCCTGCCGGGCGGGTCGATGCTCGCGGCGGAGCTGCACCTGGCGCGGACGATTGTCCGGCGCGCCGAGCGCCGGACGGCCGCGTTGCTCGAGAGCGAGCCGGCGCGGACGAACATCAAGGCGCTCATCTTCCTCAACCGGCTGAGCGATCTGCTCTTCGTGATGGCCCGCGCGGCGAACGACGGCGGGAAGGCCGATGTGCTCTGGAAGCCCGGCGCGAATCGCTGACAACTCGCTTTTCGCCGATCCGCATTGAGGATGATCCGAGCAGCATCCTCGGTGGCACGCTCCGCCGTGCCACCGACTGCTGCTCTGAGCAGTCGGTGCTTCTGACGTTCGCACCGGCATTCGCCGCCGTGTAGCATGCGGACTCCGATGGGGCTCGGGAGCATCCGCGCGTGGGCATGCAGCCGACATTCACCAGCGATTTCAAGCACGAGTACGAGCAGGCGCAGCACTCGTGGCTGCAGCGCCGGTTCCTGTGGTACTGCGGCGTGATTCTCGGGCTCAGCGCGCTGGGGGTGCTCTTCATCCTCCTGATGCTCCTGATGCAGCGGTATTTTGAGGGCGACGACGACGTCCGCTTGACCCTGAACACCGGCTCGATCATCACGCTCGTGGGCAGCGTGCTCAACATCGCGCTGTACGCGGCGGCCTTCGTGTACGCGAAGCGCCGCCCGCTCAAGCGCGATGTGCTCTTGCGCATCGTGTTCTGGCTGATCGTCCTGAGCGGCGTTCTGACGCTGGTGCAGACCCCGATCGCGCTCTCGGAGAACGTGCGCACCAAGGACGGCGGGTCCAAGTCGGTGAACCAGCTTATCGAGAGCGCCGCGAAGCCCGAGAGCGCTCCGGCGAAGCCTCCTGAGACGCCGGGCGAACAGCCCGCGATCGCGGGCGAGCCCGCGCCGCCGCCCCCCGATGCCGGCATCCCAGCGGCGCCGAATGAAGGCGGATCGGAACACGAGGCGGAGGACGAGCCGGCACCGCGCGTCGGGCGCTGGACCGCGCTGGGCGTGATGGCGGGCAATCTCTTCAACGTGTTCGTGACGCACATCTTCGCGTGCCTCTTCCTGCCGTGGACGCCGCGTGAATCCGTCCGCCCCATCGTGCCGCTGCTGCTTCTGAACGCGGTGATCATGCTGTTCTACATCGCGCTCGCGCCGGTGTGGACGCTCATCGGTCTGGCGCTCTCGCCGCTTGTGGCGATGCCGGGGCTGGGCATCTGTGCGTGGCGGCAGAGCCGGTTCAAGGACACCTTCACCTACCGCATGCTCAAGAGCCGGTACGGCGAGATCCGTCAGGAGCTCCACTCGGCGCGGCAGATCCATGAATCGCTCTTCCCCAAGCCCGTGCGGCGCGGCGAGGTGCTCTTCGACTACCGCTACACGCCCATGCGCCAGATCGGCGGCGACTATCTCTACGCCCGCGCGTTCCAGCTCTCCGACCGCGAGAAGCCCGTGCTGAACGTCGTGGTCGTCGATGTGACGGGTCACGGCATCACCGCGGCGCTCACGGTCAACCGGCTCTTCGGCGAGATCGAGCGCGAGTTCGGCGAGGATCCCGGCACGTGCCCGGGCGAGCTGCTCACCGGGCTGAACGCGTACCTGCATCACTCGCTGGCGACGCACAGCGTGTACGCGACGGCGCTCTGCTGCCGTATCGATCCCAATGATGATTCGGTCGAGTGGGCCAGCGCCGGGCACCCGCCGGCGTTCATCCGCGCGGTCGACGGCACGGTCGAACGCATGGACTCGACCACCTTCGTTCTCGGCGCGACCCGCGGCGATGACTTCATCCCCGATGCGCAGAAACTCCGCTTCGCGCCGGGTGATCGGCTGGTGCTCTACACCGACGGCGCGATCGAAGCGCGGAACGAGCAGGGGCGGATGCTCAGCGTCGCGGGGTTCGAGCGGATGATCGCCGCCACCAGCGAGCCGGGACTCAACGGCGTGATCCTCGACCAATTGCTCGACGCGCTCGAACGGTACCGTCACGGCCCGCCGTCGGACGACACGCTGCTGGTCGAGGTGATGCGCGCGATCTGAAGCGGCCCGGTTCCATGCTCGCCGCGGCCATCGCACGCGGGGCGCGACCGGGGAATATTCGGAGCGGCCGGGCTATTCTCTCTTGAATCAAAGCGGCCGCCGGAGCGGCCTGTCGGTGCGCGCGTCGAGGAAGCGGTCATCATGCGAAAGCACGGCGGTTCATCCGTGTCGGGCGTTCTGGTCATTGGCGCGGCGCTGGTTGCCGCGGGCGCGGTGTCGGCGTGCCGATCTCCGGACAGCAGCCTCGCTGATTCGGGCGCATGCTCGGGCGGCTGCGCCGGGCATCACCACCGCATCGCCATCGGCGCGACATCGAGCGTGTCCGAAGTCATGACCGCCGACATCCAGGCGGGCATCGAGCGGCACATCGCGGGCGTGAAGCAGAAGAACGACGGATTCTTCCCGGTCGAGTTCGAGGGCAAGCCGCTGCGATTGAAACTCGTCCGCGTGCACACGGAGTACCTCGCGAATCTCGGGCCCGGGCGGCACTTCGCGTGCGTCGACCTCGCGAACATCGACGGCAATGTGTACGACGTCGATTTCTTCCTCGAGGGCGACGCGGCGGCGATGACCGTGACCGAGACGCTCGTCCACAAACTCAACGGCCAGCCGTATTACGTCTGGCAGCAGAACGACGACGACACCTGGGAGCGCGTGCCCTTCGACGGCGCGGGCGAAGCGCTCCTCGGCGTGCGGCGCGAGCCGGATTCGTTCGAGTTCATCTACGAAGCCACGCTGCCGAAGCTCGACGCCGACGCGCGCATGTGGCTGCCCATCCCAGACACCGACGAGTTCCAGACCGTCGAGGTCAAGGAGATCGCCGCGCCGGGCGAACGCGCCATGCTGACCGATCAGCTCGGCAATCGCGTGATGACACTCGCGCTCACGCCGGCGGACAGCGGGAAGACCGTCTCGATGCGCTTCGGCGTGCGCCGGGTCGAGAAGCCGCCCTACGCGGGCGACGCGCGGGCCGCCGCCGCGTCGCTCGGCGCGGAGAAACTCGTGCCCGATGCGCCGCTGTTCCGCGAACTGGCGACGGGCGTCACCGCCGGCAAGGAGGGCGAACTCGCCCGCGCCCGCGCCATCTTCGATCACACGATCGATGAGTTCCGCTATCAGAAGTACGGCGTGGGCTGGGGCAAGGGCGACGCGCTCCGCGCCTGCGACGCGAAGAGCGGCAACTGCACCGATTTCCACGCGTATTTCATCGCGCTCTGCCGCGCGGCGGGGCTGCCGGCGCGCTTCGCCATCGGCGCGTCGATCCCCTCCGAGCGCGATTCGGGCGGCATCGACGGCTATCACTGCTGGGCCGAGTTCTTCGCCGAGGGCAAGTGGTGGCCCGTCGATCTCAGCGAAGCGGACAAGCACGGCCCGCTCTCGTCGTACTACTTCGGGCGTCACCCGGCGAACCGCATCGAACTCAGCCGCGGGCGCGACCTCGTTCTGAACCCGGCCCCCGCGTCGGGCCCGATCAATTTCCTCGCGTACCCGCTGCTCGAAGTCGGCGGCAAGCCGGTGAGCGTGCCGACGAAGTTCTCGTTCCGGCGCGGGTGATGCGGATCACCGCGCCGATCCATGCTCGATCGGCGCGAGGTCGCCCATGCGGCAACGCCCGAGCGCTTCGGCGACGGCGGGCTGCGGGTTGAGAATCACGGACGATCCGCCGTGCGATTTCACCGCGCGGATGATGGTGATCAGCACACCCATGCCCAGGCTGGAGATGAACTTCAGACCCGCGAAGTCGATGACCAGTTGCGCGGGCGAGAGCGCGAGGATCGACATCGTGCGGCGTTCGAGCTGTTCGGATTCGCGGAGCCCCAGATCGCCGACAAGCGACAGCGTGACGACGCCGCCCTCGGCATGCGTGATTTCAGCGGAAAACGCGGTGTCCATCGCGCGAGTGTAGTAGATGAGAAGCGGGGTGCGGCTTGCGGGATGCGGAAGTCGGAAGTCGGAAGTCGGAAGTCGGAAGGCGGAAGCTGGGAGCTTGAGGCCTGAAGCTGAACGCTGAACGCTGAACGCTGAACACTGACTGCTGACGGCTGATGAAAACCCGTCGACGGGCGGACCAAGTTGGGCTCGGCTTTCGCCGAGCGTTTGGAACCAGCCGATCGGCGGGGCGGGGGAGTGCGGGGCGTGGCCCCGTTCCCGGCGCGCCGGGCGATCGGTGTGACGAGCGGCTCCCGTGAACTGCCGGCCGGTCAGGCCGCGGGAGCGGAGGACGCCCGTGAGCGCCCTCTACCTATCCCGGTGTGCGTCACGGGCGCGCGCACAAACGTTGACTTGCGCGCGGCGGCGGGTGGTGCAAAGGCTTGGATTTGTGGGGGTTGCGCGATTTTGAGATTTCTTCGAGTTTGGGCGCGGACATGTCATCGGCGCGCGCAGAAATGAGCACTCGCGCGGGGTGGAGAGGCGGAGAATCATGCTCCGTGCATCAGCTCGGAGCCGGCACCGCCCGGAGCGTTGAGGCGTGCCGCCGCCGAGAATTCCAGTTGGTGATCACCCGGTTCAATCGATACTCTGGGCATTGCTGTTCACCTTCGCACCGGGTGTTCCGGTGACCCCAGGAGAGATTTCTCCGCTCAATCCGACGAACAGCGACCTGATCGTTGACCAGTGGTCGCAGCGCAACGCCGACAAGCCACTTGACTATCCCAACGCAGCGATCGGTGATCCCTTCGAGTTTCACCTGCACATGGAAATTGGTGGGATGGGAGCGTGGGAGTCGGAGGCACGATCAATTCTGGTGCGAGAGCGCATTCGAACAAAGCTCGGCGAGACCAAGCCGTTCTGGGGTAGCGGAGTGCTCGATCAATGAATATCTTCCGCATGACAAAGTCGGCTGTCTTGGCGTTCGCGGCAGTTTGCTTCGTGCAGCATTCGAGCGGCGAGCCGCAAGCGGAGTCCCGAGAGGTCCTGGTACGTGTGAAGTTGCTTGATCCGTATGGTGCCCCGCTCGGCGGTGCCGCGGTCGGCGTCGAGGCGCGGGGTGAGTGGTACTTCGGGATCACGGGCGACGATGGGATCGCGGACGTGCATGCGCGCGTTTTGCCCGGCGGCGAGACCATCCGATGCGGGCTTGCGATGAGCGCTGGGGCGAGAGGAGGCTCCAACGCCGCTGCCCGCGCGCGCGAACTCTCCGCCAAGTTCAGAGAGTTGACACAACGCTACGCATTTGATGGCAGTACGGCCGCCCGAGTGGACGATCGCTCCGACACCGTTCACGTGACAATTCAACCGCGATTGGCGAGCGTGGTGACGCTTCAGCTGCAGTCGGCAGACGGCAGTCCCGTGCAAGGGACTGGGATTGTTGAAGGCGGGTTGCTCCCGGTGAAGTCAGATCCGAATGGGATGCTGATTTTGGGCGGCATTCAAAAGGGGCAATCAACGTCGCTATTCATCGTCACTCAATCAGGCGCGGTTGTTCATCGCCGTCTTGATGCCGGCGATACTCTCAATGACACGCATCTTGGTGTTGCGCGCGAGCCGCAAGTGCCGCAGACCTGTGAAGTGCGCGTGCTACAGCAGAACCCTGCCGTCGTGTCCGCCGATGAAAACGATCGCGGCGGCATCACCCTGGTTGGTATCAAGGGCGACCTGATCTACACGTTCCCGGTTCGAGAAGAGAATGAACCTGCCACGCGGGCGCACAACACCGCGGCGTTGCCTCGTGTGGCGCCCGGTACGTACTATGTCGTTCCTGGGCTGTTTCTTGCACGCCACCATCAGGTGAAGATGGTCCGCCTCGCGCAAGCTTCGCTCGGAGGCCCAATACCAGGCGTGCCCATTGTCGAAGCAGTCCCGGACAAAGCGGTAGAACTCAGGTTTGACGCCCAAGCGGTCCGCGCACAGATTGCTCGCGTACCCGCACCCGATTAGAGGCCCTCTCGACCTCTATTTGCGGCCGCTTTCGCCCGGCTGAAGCACCACCCTTTCCTGCGAAAGCATCGATTGGATCATCGTCACAACGACACATGGAGGTGTGGGGATAGTCTCCAGACTCTCGGGCTGTACTTTGCCGCCAAATTTCACGCGGCCGTGGCTCAGCCCATATTCATCGTCATCAGGAACTCAGCGTTCGTCTTCGCCTTCTTCAAGCGGTTCTTCATGAGTTCCATGGCTTCGACGACGTTCATATCCGCGAGCACCTTGCGGAGGCGGTAGACGAGTTCGAGTTCCTTGGTGTCGAGCAGCAGTTCCTCGCGGCGTGTGCCTGAGGCGGCGACGTCGATGCACGGGTAGATGCGCTTGTCCATCAGGCGGCGGTCGAGGTGGAGTTCGCTGTTGCCGGTGCCCTTGAACTCTTCGAAGATGACTTCGTCGGCCTTGGAGCCGGTGTCGACGAGGGCGGTGCCGATGATGGTGAGGGAGCCGCCGCCCTCGATGGCGCGGGCGCCGCCGAAGAACTTCTTGGGCCGGGTGAGCGCGTTGGAGTCGATGCCGCCCGACATGATCTTGCCCGAGTGGGGCTGCGCGGCGTTGTAGGCGCGGGCGAGGCGGGTGATGGAGTCGAGGAGGATGACGACGTGCTCGCCGAACTCGACGTAGCGGCGGGATTTCTCGGCGACCATCTCGGTGACGGCGACGTGACGCGAGGAATCCTCGTCGAACGTCGAGGCGATGACCTCGACGCCCGGGCCGGTCTGGCGGCGGAAGTCGGTGACTTCCTCGGGGCGCTCGTCGATGAGGAGCACGATGATCTTGACGTCGGGGTAGTTCTTGCTGATCGCCTGCGTCATCTTCTGGAGGAGGACGGTTTTGCCGGTGCGCGGCGGGGCGACCAGGAGGCCGCGCTGCCCGCGGCCGATGGGGGCGATGAGATCGACGATGCGCATCTCGATCTGGTCGGGTGTGGTTTCGAGGATGTAGCGCTGCTCGGGGTGCAGCGGCGTGAGGTCTTCGAAGATGGGCAGCGTGCGGAGGACATCGGGCTTCTTGCCGTTGACCTCATCGACGCGGAGCAGCGCGAAGAAGCGCTCGTTCTCCTTCGGCGGGCGGATGGCGCCCTTGATCTCCATGCCCTTGCGCAGGCCCAGCTTGCGGATCATAGACGGCGCGACGTAGATGTCGTCGGGTGAGGCGAGGTAGCTGCACTCGGGACTGCGGAGGAAGCCGATGCCGCCCTCGACGATGTCGAGGGTGCCTTCGCCGAACATGAGGGCGTTGTCGGCGGAGCGCTTCTTCAGGATTTGGAAGATGACTTCCTGGCGCGGGAGCTTGTGGAAGTCGGTGAGGCCTTCCTTGTCGGCGAACTTGTGGAGTTCGATGATGTTCATGCGCTGCAACTGCGAGACGTGCAGCGCGTTCTTCTCGGCTTCTTTGTACTCGGGGGTCTGCGCGATCTTCTCGAGTTCGGCGGCTTCGCGCTCGAGGTCCATGTCGGAGGGGAGCGAGCCGTGGCCCATGTGCCCCCCGCCGCCCCCGCCGTGGTGGTGATGGTGGGAGTGCGAGTGGGAGGATTGGCCGGGCATGCCGGGCATCCCGCCGCCGCCCTTGCGCTTTTTCTTGCGGCGTTTGCCCATGCCGGGGAGACCGGGCTGGCCCGGCTGTCCGCCGCCCCCGCCGCCGCCTTGGTAGTTCTGCTGCTGACCCTGGTGCTGCGGGCGGTAGCCCTGATTTTGATTTTGGTTGTTGTGCTGCTGCTGGCCTTGATGTTGCTGCTGATGTGAGTGTTGATGCTGTTGCTGGCCGCCCTGATTCTGGCCGCCGCCGCCGGAATTCTGCTGTTGCTGCGGCTGAGGTTCGCGCTCGCGCTGGGGTGCGGCGGACGGAGCAAGGTCGCGCGGCGTGTGGGCGGGCGTGGGAGCGGGTGCCGGGGCGCTCGGGGCCGGTGCGCCGCCGGCGGGGGCGAACTGGCCGGGCAGGGGGCGTGCGGACGCGGGGAGACCTCGGGCCGCGGGCGGGGCGGCCGGCGCGGCTGGCGCAGGGGCGGGAGCGCTGCTATCGGCGGCGGGCTTCGCCGAGCGGGTGCGCTTCTTGGGGGCGTCGGACTCGCCCGAGTCAGAGGCGGGCTTGGACGGGGCGGTCGAGGACGTTCTTGCCATGTGAGTGATGTCCCTGAATGGACGGGTGACGGATCGCCGGTGAATGGGAATGAGCGGCGTCGTCGATTTGGAAAAGAGAGGGCGCGCCCGCGTTGTTGATGGGGTACGACCGGATTGAGCTTCCAGAGCCGCGGAACTCGTGCGGCGGAACACAGCCGAAGCGCGGCAACCACTTGCGGGCCGCGACGGACATCGCCAGATTGCCGGCGAGGTGTTGTCGCTGACGGTTCACTCTGCCGGGCCGTGCGGGCCTGAGCGAGGGGTCGTCAGCGGCGACTCCCTGATGATATCAAGGATTCGGCGGATTGCCAGTGCAAGTTCAGCGGGACCGGCATTGTTCTGAACCACGAAGCGGGATCGGGCCATTTTGTCGGGGACCGGGAACTGGGCGGTTTCCCGCCGGATGAGTTCGGATTCATCCCAGCCGCGGGTGTGCCGGACGCGCTCCAAACGAATTTGCCGGTCGGCGTCGATGAAGAGAACGGCGTCGCATTCGCGGTCGAGGCTCGATTCGAAAAGGAGCGGGGCGTCCATGACGGCGAGCGCTTTCCCGGCGGCGGCGGCCTCGGCTTGGGCTTGCGATTTCGTGCGCCAGATGATGGGGTGGATCAGCGCTTCGAGCCGGCGGCGCTCGTCGGGATTGTTGAAAACGCGCGATGCGACGGCGGCGCGGTCGATGGTGTTGGTTGATTTCGCGAGGATGGCGTCGCCCCACCACTGGACGAGCGTGGCGCGGACGCGCGGGTCGTCGAGGGCGGCTTGTGTGAGGGCGTCGAAGTCGATCACGTGCGCACCGAGATCGGCGAGGAGGCGCGCGGCGGTGGACTTGCCCGCGCCGATGCCGCCGGAGAGGCCGAGGATGAAGGGTGGCGGGGCGGCGTTGATCAAGGCGGCGTGTCCGTTCTGGCACTTCGTGAATCGACGATTCCGAGCAGGTGGCTTGCGAGAACGATCATTTCGGCGGCTTGATTCCCGTCGATCGTCACATGGCGATGACTCGACGGATTCTTGTACGACCCGATCGCCCCGGCGAACAAATTGGCTAAGGCCTGACGCTCCGCCGGTAGCGCGTTCGTATCGGTGAGCGGGCCAGTCGTCTCATCGAATGCTTTGCGCATCAGACCGGTGCCAATCTTGTCGTCCGCGTAACCGCACTTCGTACGCACGGCGACTTCCACAGACTTGAACGCTTGAAACACCGCCGCTTCATACTGGCCACGGATGAACATGGACCAGACATCACCGACAATCGTCGGGTGGAGCATTCCTTTGGGAAGCCATCGCTCGTTTCTCCACGCATCAACATCTCCGTGCGATTTCAGTGCTCGACCACGACGACTCACCTGATAGAAGCTATCGGAACGCAGGCCGACCGCGGGAACGATCAGCCCCTCTCGCACTAGCCACGCCCAAGCTTCCATCACAGCTACGGCGATCTCATCGCCGTAGCCACCTCGAATCTCGCCAGCGAGATTGTTTGCGTGCGGCGGGGGTTGACTTTGTCTGTTGAAATGTTCGAGAAGGTATCCCGCCAATTCCTCTGGCTCGAGTCGGAGTGCGAGCTCTCTGTTCTGAAGCAGTTCGTGGAATGACATCCGCGGACTCCTGAAGCGGTCGGTGGCGCGCTTGCGAACACTCAAGGTTAGGAAACGGGAAGTCCCAAAGCCGGCATCTGCCCGAAAGGACTGTCGCTTCACTTCGATTGGCCGCGTCGCTGGTGTCCCTCTCCCCGGCCCTCTCCCAAGGGGAGAGGGAGGTCAGAAGATTCACGCGATCGGCGGTGGTGGGGGTTGTTGCACTTCGAAGGGTTTGAGGTCGAGCTTGGTGCGGTGTTTCGGTTCGGTGGGTTCGCCGTGGGGGATGGGGCAGCCGGATGGGTAGTGGGCCGGGCAGCCGTCGGGGTATCTGCCGGTGTAGTAGTCGCGTTGGGGGACGTACTCGCCGGTGGGGGCGTGCTGGAGCGCGTTATTGCGTTTGTCGGCGAAGTCGATGTGGCCTTGCTTGATGTCGGCGGGGGCGCTGGCGAAGGGCTCGACGGCGCAGGTGAATTGCTCGAGCAGTTCGAGCGGGTAGGGCTGGAGCAGGCAGATGGGGTCGCCCTGTTTGAAGTAGACGGTCACGTTGCGGCGGATGACTTTCCAGTTCATCGTGAAGCTGTAGGGGGCCCAGCTTGTTTCGATGAGGCCGTCGAGCGGGTGGATGTTGTCTTTGTAGTAGTTGGTGAGCCCGCGCGCGAAGAGGCCGATGCCTGGAGGCGTGCGGAAGAGCCAGGGGATGTGGAAGGTGATGATGCCGCTGCCGAAGTGGGAGGCGGCGATGTGCCGGTACTGGAGCGAGTCGGCGGCGAAGTCGAGCTTGACGGCGTTGTTGTCGAGCTTGCCGTTCCAGGTGGCGGTGAAGTTGGCGGGGCAGCCGACGACCCAGCCGGACTGGTTCGCCATCACGAGGGGGAGGCAGTGGTACGCAACCTTTTTGTAGGTGGCGTCCATCCACTCGCGTTTGGAGGAGGCGGGTTCGAGCGTCCAGCCGGCGGTGGGGGCGATGGGGTGCGCTTTGAGCCACATCTCCGGCATGCACGACTCCGGGCCGGGAAGGGCGCGATCAGGCTTTCCCGCGCTGGGACTGGATCTGGAGCGCGGCGATGGCGGTGGCTTTGTCCGGCGCGAACTCGAAGACCTTGTCGAGGCCCGTGAGCAGCATGATCGACCAGACGCTGTCGGCGACGGAGCAGAGCTTCATGGCGCGCTGGCACTCGATGAGCCGGCGGCGGATGCGCAGGAGCTGGGCGATGTTCGACGAGTTGAGGTACGTGACGCCCG
Organism: uncultured Phycisphaeraceae bacterium; assembly: GCA_964391865.1. Taxonomy (GTDB): domain Bacteria; phylum Planctomycetota; class Phycisphaerae; order Phycisphaerales; family UBA1924; genus DASZQL01. The sequence continues at coordinate 737,202 of CAYMNQ010000001.1, read as the reverse complement.
CGAGATTGAGGATGACGTTCGGCACGTTCGCCTGCGGGCGCTCTTTGAGGCCGTTGTAGACGTCGGTCATTTCTTCGGAGAGCTCGGGCTCGTCGCCGAGGTCGCAGATGACGATGTTGTCGGACCAGTCGGTGGGCATGGCGTGGCTCGCGAGGGGGACACTCAGGATATCACAGCGCACGCGGCGGGGGGCATGCCGGACGGGGCACGCCCAGAGTTGCGTGCCCCGGCACCCGGCGCTTCTTGCTATGGCGCTGGCGGTACTTCGGTGCTGGGGTTTTCTTCGGGCGGCGTGACGGCGGCGGCGATGAGCTTGTCGCCCTCCTTCAGGTTCACGACGCGGACGCCCTGCGTGTTGCGCCCGATGCGGGAGATCTGATCGATGCGGGTTCGGACGAGCAAACCGCCCTGCGTGACGAAGACGACGCCGTCGGCGGGTGTGACGGACTTGATGGTGACGACTCGGCCGTTGCGCTCGGTGGTGCGGATGTCGATGCGGCCCTTGCCGCCGCGGGACTGGGTGCGGTGTTCGGTGGCGCCGCCCTCGCCTTCGCCGGCGACGAGGTATTCGGTCATGTCGGTGCGTTTGCCGTAGCCGTTCTCGGTGACGGTGAGGAGATCGACCTCCGGGTGGACGCTGCTGGCGGCGTCGTCTTCATCGCGCATCTCGATGCGGACGAGGCCTACGACGCGGTCGGAGTCTTCGAGCTCGATGCCCTTCACACCGGCGGCGGAGCGGCCCATGGCGCGGGCGTCGCTCTCCTTGAAGCGGATCGACATGCCGGTGGCGGTACCGAGGAGGAGGTGATCGTGCCCGCTGGACTGCGTGACGCCCACGAGCGAATCGCCCTCGTTCAGATCGATCGCGATGATGCCGGACTTGTTGACGTTCTGGTAGAGCTTGAGGCTTGAGCGCTTGACGCGGCCGAGGGCGGTGGCGAAGACGAGGAAGTCCTCGGTGCGTTCGAAGTCCTTGATGGGCATGAAGGCGACGGCTTTCTCGCCCGGCTTCAGCTCGATGAGGTTCACGATCGGGCGGCCCTTCGCGGTGCGGGCCATCTCGGGGACCTCGTACACCTTCATCTTGAAGACGCGGCCGGTCTGGGTGAAGCAGAGGAGGTCGTCGTGCGTGGAAGCGACGAAGAGGTGCTCGATGAAGTCCTCGTCTTTGGCGTCGGAGGCGATGATGCCGCGCCCGCCGCGGTTTTGTTCGCGGTAGGTCGAGAGGGGGACGCGCTTGGCGTAGCCCTCGTGGCTGATGGTGAGGGCGACGTCTTCCTGGCGGATGAGGGCTTCGATGTTGAGGTCGGACTCGCCCTCTTCGATCCGCGTGAGGCGGGGGCGGGCGTAGCGGGCCTTCATCTCGGCGCAGTCAGCCTTGATGATCGCGAGCACGCGCGAGTGGTCGGCGAGGATCGCTTCGTAGCCCTCGATCTCGGTGACGAGCGCCTTGTAGTCGCCCACGAGTTTTTCGATTTCCAGCCCGACCAGCTGGATGAGGCGCATGGCGCCGATCGCTTCCGCCTGCACGCGGCTGAGGGGCATGCCTCCCGCGGGGAGGGCGGTGGTGATCGCGTTCATCAGGCGGGGCGGGATGCTGGCGGCGTGCTTGTGGTCGGCGGCGATGCGGAAGCGCATGGCGGCGAGGCGGGAGATCGCTTCTTCGCGCGTGCGCGACGAGCGGATGACCTTGATGACCTCGTCGATATCGCACACCGCGAGGATGAGGCCTTCGAGGACGTGGGCCTTCTTGCGGGCCTCCTGCAGCAGGTAGCGCGTGCGGCGCTCGATCACATCGACGCGGTGATCGATGTAGTGCTCGATCAGCTCCTTCAGAGGCAACGTCCGCGGCTGGCGGTTCACCAGCGCGATGTTGATGATCGAGAGTGTGCTTTCGAGCGGCGTGAACTGGTAGAGCTGGTTTTCGATCACCGCGGGGTCGGCGCCGCGCTTGAGTTCGCAGACCACGCGCACCGGGGCATCGCGGCCGGACTCGTTGCGGACGTCGCTGATCTCCTTGATCTTCTCGTCGTTGACGGCGTCGGCGATGGATTCGACGAGTGTGCGCAGGCCGAGCTGGTAGGGGATGGTGTCGATGACGATCTGCTGGCGGTCGCGCGAGCCGGGGATGGGCTCGACGTGGACGACGCCGCGGACGGTGAGGCGGCCGCGCCCGGAGGCGTAACCTTCGGCGATGCCGCGCCGGCCGCAGATCACGCCGCCGGTGGGGAAGTCCGGGCCGGGGACGATGGCGAGGAGTTCGCTGGTGCTGAGGGCGGGGTTGTCGATGACGGCGGTGATGGCGTCGAAGATTTCGCCTGGATTATGAGGCAGAAGACTGGTTGCCATGCCGACGGCGATGCCCACGCCGCCGTTGATCATGAGGTGCGGGAATTTGCCGGGGAGGACCATCGGCTCTTCGAGCCGGTCGTCGTAGTTGGGCTGGAAGTCGACGGTATCGAGCTTGAGGTCTTCGAGGATGTCGACGGCGGCGTGGCTCATGCGGGCTTCGGTGTAGCGCATGGCGGCGGCGGGGTCGGGGTCGATGGAGCCGAAGTTGCCCTGCGGATCGATGAGCGTGACGCGCATCTTCCACGGCTGGGCGAGGCCGACGAGGGTGGGATAGATGACGGACTCGCCGTGCGGGTGGTAGTTGCCGGAGGTGTCGCCGCAGATCTTGGCGCACTTGATGTGCTTCTTGCCGGGGCGGAGGTTGAGGTCGTTCATCGCGACGAGGATGCGCCGCTGGGAGGGCTTGAGCCCGTCACGGACATCGGGGAGCGCCCGGTCCATGATGGTGCTCATGGCGTAGGTGAGGTAGCTGTCTTTTAGTTCGTCTTCGATTTGGAGATCGAGGACGGTGCCGATGTTGATGGGGGTGTTGGTCTCGGGCGACTCATTCGCGCCGGGGCCGGTGGGCGTGCTTGAAGGTTGATCGGGGCGCTGCGGATCGGTGGGATCGGGCATGAGGGAGCGGCTCCGTGGGCTTCGGTGATCGCCGGCGGGTGCGTCCGTGCGCGGCGGGCGAGCGGCCCTGAAATCAAGGCTGGAATTATAGCCGATTTCAAGCCCGCGCGGGGTTTAGAAACACCGTGTTTTTCAGGTGTTTTTTGATGGTTTTGTGAGACGCCACGCGAAGGGCGCCAGCAGCACCACGCCGACCGCCGGCAGGAGCCACATCGCCCACTGCATGAGGTAGCCGAGGGCGAACATCGGGCCGGCGATGAGGAGCGCGAGGAGGAAGGTCCGGTGGCGCTCCGCGAGTGTGCCGCGCGAACGCGGCAGCATGACGATCCAGGCGAATGCGGGGAAGAGGAAGCCGTAGAACGACATGAAGAGTTCGTAGACGAGGCGCGTCGCCGGGTAGCCCTCGCGCAGCGGCTGGAGCTTGTAGAGCACGCCGAAACAGAGCATGAACGCGAGCGTGATGAGCAAAGCACGGTCGAGCGGAACGGCTCTTGGGGGATCACGCGTCGGGTCGCAGGCGCGCGAATCGGCCCGGCAGCGGAGATGCACGGCGAGGGTGAAGAGGGATTGCGTGGCGATGTGGGCGAGGACGTAGTAGCTGTACTTGCCGCGTGCGAGCGCGCCGGCGTAGAAGAACGTGAAGCCGATCATCGCGAGGAAGAAGACGCCGAAGCCGAGGATGAACGCGGCGGAGCCCGTTGCGCCCCGTGTGGTGCGGCGTATGCGCCAGAAGGTGAGATCGAGCCAGGGGCAGGCGAAGAAGCCGAGCATCAGCGCGGGGACGGCGGCGAAGAGATCGGTGATCGGTCGCGAGCCGCTCGACGGTGGGAAGGCGATGGTCGAACTCGTGAGCGATGCCCAGAACGCGAAAAAGATGGAGCAGCACCACGCGAGGACGCCGAGCGTAATGAGCCGGGGAAACTCCAGGCGTGAGGTTGCCCACGCGAGGGCGAGGATGGCGAGGGTGACGATCGGGCCGAGGAATCCTTGGCGGATCATCGGCAGGTTAGCGCAGACGGCGGCGAGGAACCACGAGAGGAACGCGGCGTGGAACGCGATGGTGACGAGCGAGAACGTTTGCAGCGCGCGGGCGAAGCGGCGTTCGAAATCCGGAGCGGCGCGGCTGGCGAGCACGCCCATCGCCGCCGCGCCGAGGACGTTGGGCAGCGCGAAGGCGAGCCAGCCGGGCCAGCCATAGTCGCCGACGAGGTAGACCGGGAAGAACATGCCGATGACCCACGTCCACGACGAAGCGAGGAAACAGCCTCGGGCGAGAGCGGTGGGCCAAGCGATGGTGCGCATGCGCGGGCAGGGTAGCGGGGAAAGCCGGGAGGTGGAAGAGCGGAGGGGTGGAAGTGGGAACGATTCAGACGCGATGTGTGAGTGCGCGCGGTGGGCGTTGATGAACTTCTGGATTCCGGAATGCCTAGGCACGGAAACAGACTGGTCGCGTCGCTGGCGTCCCTCGCCCCGGCCCTCTGCCAACGGGCGAGTGAGTTCGGAGGGAGGCGCGGCGGATGATCGGCTTTCGTGGGCCTGCCGCCCGGTCCGGTTTGCTCATTGCTTCCGTCGTTTGCGCTGCACGTCGGTCAGGTACGCGACCATGCGGCGGACTCTCGACATATAGCCGGGGAGGAGTTTCTCGTCCTCGATGAACATCACGCCGACGCGTGCGCCGCGGTCGGGGATGTCGCGCGCGTGGCGCACCTCGGCGGGGAAGACGATCGTGTTCTCGTCCTGCGGCAGCGTGATCCTGACCCACAGGCGCTCGAAGATTCTAAAGCGGGTGTACTTGGCGCCGGGGAGCATCAGCCCCGCGCCGGTGTCCGAGCCGTCGGCGATGATGCCGGTGACGCTGGGCTTGAGCGTGTCGAGCGCGGCCAGCCGCGTGATCGGCGCTGGTGGCTCGGGGGGCGGAGGCTTCAGCGTATTCGTGGCGTCGCTGGCGGGCGGGATCGGCGCGGGCTCGCTGTGCCGCGCGAGCAGGCGCTCGTGCTGCGCGAAGACGTCGCGCTCGTACCACACTTGGACCTTGGGCTGCGCATCGAGCGTGCCGAGCGAGATGCGGAACACCTGGCGGCGCTGTCCGGATTCGATGAGCTCCGGCAGAGCGACGCTCATCGCGGGGAGCGTCACATGGTCGTTCAACTGCACCGCGCGACCGGCGTCGATAATGGTGCTGCGGAATTGGAGCAGCGCGCCGCCGTAGGTGAAGTAGCAGTCGATGACGCTGCCGGGGGGGAATCGTGCGGCGCGTCCGATGACCCGGACTTTCTCGATGATGAGCGCGTCTTTCCGCAGTTCGAGCAGGCGGCCCTTGGCGGAGGGTTCCTGATCGCCGCGGCCGCGGCGGACGACCTCGATGGGCGTGTTGCGCGCGCATGCGGCGGCGAGGGCGCTGAGCCCCTCGGCGATCGACGGAATCTTCGGTGACGCGGGTTGCGGCATGCGGGTCACGCTCGGTGTGGGACCGATCGCTGCATCATCGGCCCCCGGCTTAGGTGCCTTGAAGTCGAGCCGAATTGATCCGGTTGGCGTGGCGTGGGTCGAGCGATTATGGGCGTGTTTCCGGCTTTCTCGGCACCGAAGACTGGCAGCAAGAGTTTGAGTTATCGGGCGCGCGGCACTTCGCCTGGCGAGCGGCGAAAAAACACCCCGGCGCGGGCCGGGGTGTCGGGTGTTGATTGATGATGTGCGATCGGTCAGTCGGCGGTGATCACGCTTCGGGCGAGGCCTTCGTCTGATCGCCCACGAGCATGCTGCCGAACTGGACGGGGAGCGAGGTGGTTTCTTCCTTCTCCGCGCCGAGTGCCTCGGCGGCTTCTGCGGCTTCGGCGAGCATGTCATCGTCGGTGTCGTCCTCGCCCGGCGGGGGCTCGGCGAGCAGTTTGACCCGGATGCCCTGGTACGGCTTGAAGCCGGTGCCTGCGGGGATCAGGTGACCCAGCAGCACGTTCTCCTTGAGGCCGATGAGGTCGTCCGACGCGCCCTTGAGCGCGGCTTCGGTGAGCACCTTGGTCGTTTCCTGGAACGACGCGCCCGAGAGGAACGAATCGCTCTGCAGCGAGGCTTTGGTGATGCCGAGCAGCAGCGTGCGGCCCGTGGCGGGCTTGGACTTCTTCGCTTTCGAAGGCTGCTTGCCGGCGGCTTCCGCCTTCGAGTTTGCCTCCTTGAGCTGAACGCGGGTGACAGCTTGGCCGATCTTCAGATCGGTATCGCCCGACTCGACGATGATGCCGAGCTCGGCGGCGTTGGCGTTCTTCAGGCGGAACGCGAACTTGTCGACGACCTCGTGCGGCAGCAGGTCGGTATCGCCCGGCGTCTCGATGCGGACCTTGCGGAGCATCTGCGACAGGATGACCTCGATGTGCTTGTCGTTGATCTGCACGCCCTGCGCGCGGTAGACGTTCTGCACCTCGTCGAGCATGTAGGTGTAGAGCGCTTCCTCGCCCTTGATGCGGAGGATGTCGTGGGGGACGAGCGGGCCGTCGATGAGCGGGTCGCCGGCGGAGACATTGTCGCCCGCGTGGACGAGCAGGTGCTTGTCCTGCGGGACGTGGTGATCCTTCTCGATCCCCGAGTCGGAGATGATGCGGATCGTCATCTTGCCCTTGCGCTTGTCGGAGTGAATTTCGACGCGGCCCGAGATTTCCGCCATGATCGCGGGGTCCTTGGGCTTGCGGGCTTCGAAGATTTCCGTGACGCGGGGCAGACCGCCCGTGATGTCGTGCGAGCCCGAGGCGCCGCGCGGCTGGCGGGCGAGCATCTGGCCCGCCTTGATCGCCTGACCGTTCTGAACTTCGATACGCGCCTTCGCGGGCAGGTAGTGGAAGTCCAGGATCTTGCCCTCGGCGTCCTCGATCACGATCTGCGGGTGCTTCTCACCCTTGTGCTCGATGACGACGAGCGCCTTCTGGCCCTTGCCGGCGTCTTCCTCGCGGACGGTCTCGTTCACCTCGACGTCGACGAAGCGGACGTTGCCCTCCTTCTCGGCGAGGATCGGCACACGGTGCGGGTCCCAGCGGACGAGCTGGTCGCCGCGCTTCACCTGCTGACCGCCGCGGACGAGAATTTCGGCGGCGTAGGGGACCTTGTACTTCTCGAGCTCACGGCCCTTGGCGTCCATGACGGCGATCTCGCCGTTGCGCTTGAGGGCGGTGAGGATGGTGACGCCGTCATCGTTCTTGGTCTCGACCTCGTTGCAGTCGCGGAGTTCGACGGTGCCGGGCGCGATGGCGCGGATGTCGGTCTCGACGAGCTTGGTGGTCGCCACGCCGCCGGTGTGGAACGTGCGCATCGTGAGCTGCGTGCCCGGCTCGCCGATCGACTGAGCGGCGATGATGCCGACGGCGAGGCCGGGCTCGACCATCTGGCTGGTGGACATGTCCATGCCGTAGCACAGGGCGCAGCAGCCGCGGGCGCTCTCGCACGTGAGCGGCGAGCGGACCACGACCGCCTCGATGCCGAGGTCCTCGATCTTCCTGGCGGACTCGATCGTGATGACCTCGTTCTCGCGGACGATCACCTCGTCGGTGACGGGGTTGACGATCGTCGACCGGCTGACGCGGCCGTTGACCTGATCGCGCAGCGGGACGTCGACCTCTTCACCCTTGTACAGGGCGCGCTTGGTGACTCCCAGCGTCGTGCCGCAGTCCATCTCGTTGACGATCACGGACTGGGCGACGTCGCACAGCTTGCGGGTGAGGTAGCCCGAGTCGGCGGTCTTGAGGGCGGTGTCGGCGAGACCCTTGCGGGCGCCGTGAGTGGACGAGAAGTACTCGAGGACCGTGAGGCCCTCGCGGAAGTTGGCGCGGATGGGGGTCTCGATGATCTCGCCCGAGGGCTTGGCCATCAGCCCGCGCATGCCGGCGAGCTGCTGCACCTGCGATACGTTGCCGCGGGCGCCCGAGTCGCTCATCAGGTAGACGGGGTTGAGGTAGCGGACGCCCTCCTTTCCGTCGATCGGGAGGTACTCGTCGGTCTTCGGATCGCGGCGGTCGCGCTTGATGGTGTCGATGAGCTTCTTGGTGATTTCCTCGCGGCAGTGAGCCCAGATGTCGAGAAGCTGACGGTAGCGTTCGCGCTCGGTGATGATGCCGCGCTCGTAGTTCTTGCGGACGCGGTCGGCTTTCTTCTGCGCCTCGTCGAGGAGCGGCTGCTTCGCTTCGGGGATGCGCAGGTCGGTGATACCGAAGGAGATGCCGGCGAGGGTCGAGGACTTGAAGCCGGTCTCCTTGAGCTTGTCGAGGAAGTCGATGGTCTTCGCCCGGCCGCAGTAGAGGTAGGTGTCGTCGATGACTCGCGCCGCGCCTTTCTTGCCGAGGGCGCAGTTGTAGAAGGGCATGCCCTTGTCGAGGATTTCGGCGAAGAGCACGCGCCCGGGCGTGGTGATGATGCGCCGGTCCTTGGGGAGCGCCTCGGGGGCGCCCTTCTGGCTCGTCACCTGGTGGGTGAAGCCGTCGAGGCGGACCTTGATCGCCTGGTGGATTCCGACCTTGCCGTGGTCGTACGCCATGATCGCTTCGGCGCGGTCCTTGAAGACGGGCAGCTTCGAGGTGTCGGCGGGAACCTCTTCCGCGAACGTGATGAAGTAGACGCCCAGCACGATGTCCTGGCTGGGGGAGATGATCGGGTTGCCGTTGGCGGGCGAGAAGATGTTGTGCGTGCTCATCATGAGCACGTGCGCCTCGGCCTGCGCCTCGACGGAGAGGGGCAGGTGGACGGCCATCTGGTCGCCGTCGAAGTCGGCGTTGAATCCGGTGCAGACGAGCGGGTGGATCTTGATCGCGTTGCCCTCGACGAGCACCGGCTCGAAGGCCTGGATGCCCATTCGGTGCAGGGTGGGGGCGCGGTTGAGGAGCACGGGGTGCTGGTAGATGACTTCTTCGAGGATGTCCCACACCTCGGCGTCACGCCGCTCGAGCATGCGCTTGGCGCTCTTGATGGTGTCGGCGAGGCCGTGCTCCTTCAGCTTGCGGATGATGAAGGGCTGGAAGAGTTCGAGCGCGATCTTCTTGGGAAGGCCGCACTGGTGGAGCTTGAGCTCCGGGCCGACGACGATGACCGAGCGTGCGGAGTAGTCGACGCGCTTGCCGAGCAGGTTCTCGCGGAAGCGGCCCTGCTTGCCTTTCACCATGTCGGTGAGCGACTTGAGCGGGCGGTTCGAGGAGCCGAGCACCGGGCGGCGGCAGCGGTTGTTATCGAAGAGCGCGTCCACCGCCTGCTGGAGCATGCGCTTCTCGTTGCGGATGATGACCTCCGGCGCGTTGAGGTCCATCAGCTTCTTCAACCGGTTGTTGCGGTTGATGAGGCGGCGGTAGAGGTCGTTCAGGTCGCTGGTCGCGAAGTTGCCGGACTCGAGGAGCACGAGCGGGCGCAGGTCGGGCGGGATCACCGGGACCACGTCCATGATGAGCCAGGCGGGGTCGTTCGCCGAGCCGCGGATCTGCTCGCAGATCTTCAGACGCTTCGCGAGGTCCTTGAGCTTCTGCTTGCTGCGGGTGTCCTTGATCTGCTGGCGCAGATCGGCGGCAAGGGCGTCGAGGTCGAGGCGCTCGATCAACTCGCGGATCGCTTCGGCGCCCATGAGCGCCTTGAACGCGTTGCCGTACTGCGCGGAGTAGGTTCGGAATTCGTCCTCGGTGAGGATCTGCTTCGCCTTGAGTTCCGTGTCGCCCGGGTCGACGACGACGTAGTCCTGGAAGTAGACGATTTTCTCGAGGTCGGCGGTCTTCATCGCCAGCAGGTTGCCCAGGCGGCTGGGCATCGCCTTGAAGTACCAGATGTGAACGACCGGGGCGGCGAGGTTGATATGCCCCATGCGCTTGCGCCGGACGCGCGAGTGCGTGACCTTCACGCCGCAGCGGTCGCAGATGATGCCCTTGAACTTGGTGCCCTTGTACTTGCCGCAGGCGCACTCGTAATCGCGCTCCGGGCCGAAGATGCGCTCGCAGAAGAGGCCGTCCTTCTCGGGGCGGTAGGTGCGGTAGTTGATCGTCTCGGGCTTCTTCACCTCGCCGAACGACCACGACCGGATGTCGTTGGGGCTGGCGAGGGTGATCTTCACCGAGGCGAAATCATTGACGCGGTCATACACGGCTTCGGCCATGGTGTTGGTTCCGGGGGGCCGCCGGTTGCACCGGCGGCGGGCCTGATCGATCGCGCGCCGGGCAAGCCGCGGCACGGATCGGGAATGAGTCACGACGGGAGCGAATCAGCGGAGTCTGAACCGATCACTTGCTGGGCGGCTGGTCCGGGTCGGGGGTTGGCGTCGGGGCCGGGGTGGCGGGCGTCGGCTCCGCGGGCACTTCGGCCTTGGAAACCGTGACGATGCCGCGGGTCGGGAAGGCGAACCACTTCCCGTCGGTCTTCTGCATGACGACGTCTTTGCTCACGCCGTTGGTGAGCTTGAAAGTGGTTGACGCGTTGCGGCCCTGCTCCGGACCGGTGGTCACTCCCGCGCCCTGCCAGGGCTTGGTCATGGAATCGAGAATCACCTTGACGACCTTGTTGAGTTCGGGGTTTTGCTTCGCCTCGGCTTCCACGATGATCTTCGCGGCTTCGAGGATCTCGTCGCGGCCTTCCGCGCCGGGATCGCAGAGGTCGCTGGCGCGCATGAAGTCACCCGCCGCCATTGCGGCGACGAAGAGTTTCGCGGCACCGTCGGCGGTTTCTTGCGTCGGCTCGGTCGCCGCCGCGGGCTTCGTTTCGGCGGGCTTCGGGGCGGTGTCGGCGGCCTTCGGCTCCGGCTTGGGCTCCGACGTTTCCGGGGTCGCCGGGGCGGCGGGCTTGGACTCCGGCTTCGTTCCCTGATCGCACGCGGGCAGGCCCGCGAGCATCGCCACGACGAGTGATCCGACGAGCAGCTTGTTCATGGGGTTCACCTTTGACTCTCTCTACGAACGCGCGGCGGACGATCCCGCGCGGGGTGCGATCCGATCTTCAATAACCCGACCACTCACAGCAGGCTGGCGCTCTCCGCCTCCGCCTTTTCGAGCGTGATGTTCATGCCGAGGCCCTTGAGTTCGTTGCACAGCACGTCGAACGCGACGGGCATGCCGGCTTCGAGCGTGTTGGTGCCCTTGACCATGGACTCGTAGATCTTGGTGCGGCCTTCCACGTCGTCGCTCTTGACGGTGAGGAGTTCCTGCAGGATGTACGCGGCGCCGTACGCTTCGAGGCCCCACACTTCCATTTCGCCGAAGCGCTGGCCGCCGGTGCGGGCCTTGCCGCCGAGGGGCTGCTGCGTGATGAGGGAGTAGGGGCCCGTGGCGCGGGCGTGGATCTTGTCGTCCACAAGGTGGTGGAGCTTCAGGATGTACATGTAGCCGACGGTGGTCTTCTGCTTGAACGGCTCGCCGGTGCGGCCGTCGTGGAGCTGGACCTTCCCGCCGCGGGGCATGTGGGCCATGATCTCGCGCGGGCCGGGGTGCCCGCCCTCGCGCTCGTACGTCTCGTGGCGTTCGGCGATGCTGCGGTTCGCTTCATCGATCGCGGCGTGGATCTCGCTCTCCGTCGCGCCGTCGAAGACGGGCGTGATGGCGCGGAAGCCAAGCACGGCGCCGGCCCAGCCCAGGTGCGTTTCGAGGATCTGCCCGACGTTCATGCGGCTGGGCACGCCCAGCGGGTTCAGCAGCACCTCGACGGCGGTTCCGTCCTCAAGGAACGGCATGTCCTCTTCGGGCACGATGCGGGCGATGACGCCCTTGTTGCCGTGACGGCCCGCCATCTTGTCGCCGACCGAGAGCTGGCGCTTGGTGGCGAGGTAGACCTTCACCATCTCGAGCACGCCGGAGGGGAGTTCGTCGCCGCGCTTCATGTGCGCGAGCTTGCGCTCCTTTTCCTTCTTCAGCGCCTGGATGCGGGGCCAGAACTGCCCGTAGAGCTTCTCGCACTCCGCGCGGCTTTCCTTCGAGCCTTTGACCCACTTCATATCGAAGTTGGAGATCTGCTCCTGGATAACCTCGGGGATGTCGCTGGCGCCGACACGCTGGCGGGTGCTGGGATCGATCATCTCGGTGCCGCTGGCGGTGTTGATCGCCTGCACCATCTGGCGGAAGATGGTCGTCGCCTTCTCATCCATCTCGGCGCTGTACGAGTCCATCTCCTTCTTCAGCACCTTCTTCTGCTCGTCCGTCATGTGGACGCGGCGGGAGAAGCGGCGGGCGCCGATGACGACGCCCTCCTTGCCGGCGGGGACTTCGAGCGAGTCGTTCTTCACGTCCTCGCCCGCGCGGCCGAAGATCGCGTGGAGCAGCTTCTCTTCGGGGGTCAGTTCGCTCTTGCTCTTGGGGCTGACCTTGCCGACGAGGATGTCGCCCGGCTCGACGCGGGCGCCGACGCGGATCACGCCGTACTCGTCGAGGTTGCGGAGCATCTTCTCGGAGACGTTGGGGATGTCGCGGGTGAACTCCTCGCGTCCGAGCTTGGTCTCGCGGATCTCGACGTCGAAACTGTCGATATGGATGGACGTGAAGACGTCGTCCTTCACGAGGCGTTCGTTGATGACGATCGCGTCCTCGAAGTTGTAGCCGTCGAAGGTGTTGAACGCGACGAGCACGTTCTTGCCGATCGCGAGTTCGCCCTCGAGCGTCGAGGCGCCGTCGGCGATGACCTCGCCCTTCTTGACCTTCTGTCCCATCGTGACGCGGGGCTTCTGGTTCAGGCAGGTGCGCTCGTTGAGACCGACGAACTTTCGGAGGACATACTCGTCCGCGTTATCGATGATGATGCGGAGCGCGTCGACGTGCGTGATCGTGCCGGCGTTCTTGGCGCGGATCACCATGCCCGAGTTGTGTCCGACCGCTTTTTCCAGGCCCGTCGCCACCAGCGCGGGCTGCACCTTGATCAGCGGGACGGCCTGACGCTGCATGTTCGAGCCCATGAGTGCGCGGTTCGCGTCGTCGTGTTCGAGGAACGGGATCAGCGCCGCCGACACGCCCACGAGTTGCTTCGGCGCGATGTCGACGAAGTTCACCTCGGAGGAGCCGATTTCGGCGAGTTCGCCGTCGACTCGGGCGAGGATCAGGCCTGACTGCAGCTTGCCGTCGCGGTCGAGCACGTCGCTCGGCGCCAGGATCGCTTTCATCTCTTCATCGGCGCGGAGGTTGACCACCTTGCCCGTGAGCTTGCCTTCTTTCACCTCGCGGTACGCGGTGAGGAGGAAGCCGTACTCATCGATCGAAGAGTAGATACCGAGCGACGCGATGAGGCCGATGTTCGTGCCTTCGGGCGTCTCGATGGGGCAGATGCGCCCGTAGTGCGAGATGTGGACGTCGCGGACTTCGAAGCCGGCGCGCTTGCGGTTGAGGCCGCCCGGGCCGAGGGCCGAGAGGCGGCGCTCGTGGATCAGCGACGACAGCGGGTTCGTCTGGTCGACGACCTGGGACAGCTCGCTCCGCCCGAAGAAGAAGTCGATCGCGGAGCTGATGCTCTTGCTGTTCACCAGATCGGCGATCTTGTTCAGCTCGTCCGGCTCCTTGACGCTCATGCGCTCCTGCACCGTGCGGCGGAGCTTCAGGAAGCCCTTGCGCATTTCCTCGCACGCGAGCTCGTCGAGGGTGCGGAGGCGGCGGTTGCCGAGGTGGTCGATGTCGTCCACCTGCGCCACGGGGCGGCCCGTCTTCGGGTCGGGGCGCTTGCTGCGCAGGTCGAGGAGGTACTGGATCACGCGGAGGTAATCCTCCGCGCGGATGAACATCTCGGTCTCGGGAACCTTCAGGTCGAACTTGCGGTTGATGCGGAAGCGCCCGACCTTGCCCAGACGGTAGCGGTTCTCGTCGAGGAACTTCTCGGCGAAGAGCTGCTTCGCCTTCTCGACCTGCGGCGGGTTTCCGGGGCGGAGGCGCGTGTAAATCTTCAGCAGGGCGGCTTCGAATTCGCTGGTCGTGACCTCGCCGAACTGCTCGAGCTTTTCTTCCGCGACCGAGTTCAGGATCAACGGGTCCGGCGGGTTGATGATGACCCGGACCTTCTTCAGGCTGCTGTTGAGGATCTTCTCGACGTCTTCGCCGATCTGGCGCCCGACGTGGACGAGTTCTTCGCCCGTTTCGAGATCGACGATCGACTCGGCGGCCCAGTGCTCTGGCTTCAGCTTCTCGACCGAGACCTCGGTGATTTCGTAGAAGAGGCTCAGCACGGCGGCGGTGCTGGCGATCGACTCGTTCAGGCAGCGGAGGAACGTGGTCGCCGCCATCTTGGTCGACTGATCGATCCGCATCACCAAGATGTCTTTCTTGGTGACTTCGAGCTCGATCCACGAGCCGCGCTCGGGGATGATGCGCGCGGAGTGCAGCGGGCGGTCGCCCTCGGCGGAGACGATCGAGAAGTCAACGCCGGGCGAGCGGTGGAGCTGGTTGACGATGACGCGCTCGGCGCCGTTCACGATGAACTCCCCGCCGCCCATCATGATGGGGATCTCGCCGAGATAAATTTCTTCCTCGGGGATGTTCGGGTGCGTCTGGCGCTGCAAGCGCAGGCACACGCGGAACGGACGCCCATAGGTCAGGCGCAGTTCGCGGCACTCGTCGGGCGTGTAGCGCGGCTCCTCGAGCGTGTAGTACATGTACTCGAGGGCCATCGTGTTGTCGTAGCTCTCGATCGGGAACACTTCGCGCAGCAGCGCTTCCAGCCCCTTCGTCTGGTCGCGGTCGTGCGGGCCCTTCGCGAGCTGAAGGTAGCGCTCGTACGCGTCGGTTTGAACGGTGGTGAGATCGGGGACGGGGATCGCGTCACCGAGCTTCGAGAAATTGCGCAGGGTCATCGGAGCCATCAGGACCTCGCGGTGGATGATGATGATGCTGATAGCACAGCCACCCGTTGCCGGATCGACGGGGGTCAGGGCGCGGCGTTGTTCAGAGGCGTGTGCGTTTCAACGATCGGCGGGGAGGGAAAGGAGACAATTCCAGAGCGTGTCAAGCCGAGAACTGTAGCAAACTTGAACATTTTCGGCAAACGGAAAGAATGTCTGATACTCCTAACAAAATGCTAATTTTATTTTGATGCCTTGATTGAATGATTCAGAACCGCGGCGTGTTCCTTTGCATGGTGAGCGCCAGAACGTCGCAACGATCGCCCGCTTTGAATACGGTACATGTTTGGATTCGTGAGCATGGCGGTGCCCTGTGGTCCTTTGCCCTGTCGCGGGCTCCCGCGGAAGTCGCTGAGGACTTGGTTCACGATGCGCTCGTTGCGGCCCTGCTATCGGCCGAGCGATTCGAGCACCGATCCTCTCCTGAGACGTGGCTGCTAAGCATCCTGTCGCGAAAGATCGCCGACTATTACCGCAGCCGGGCCCGGGATCGAGCGTTCATGGAGACAGTCATCCCGGAGCGGACGCCCGAATTTGGTGAGGACGGTTGTTGGTCGGCGCCGCCTAGGGATTGGTCGGTCGAGGGCGATTCGGCGTTGATTGCCTATTTGGATTCCTGCCGCGACGAACTGCCGCCGGTTCTGCGGGACACGCTGGAGCTTCGGGAAATCCGCCAGCTCCCGGGTGAGGCGGTCTGCAAGGTTCTGGGGATCACGCCGACAAACCTCTGGACCCGGCTGCACCGGGCGAGGATGATGCTCCGTTCGTGCATCGAGGCCCGGGTCCGGGCTGGTCGCGGGCAGTGAGGGACGACGGCGATGGGTTTTTTTGTAGAAGTCGCGCGCACTGTATCGGCTCCCTGCTGGGCGCATACGGAGATGATGTCGCGGCAGCTCGAAGGCGCGGCGACGCGGGGCGAGCGCCTGGGGTTGTGGCTGCACTTTCGCGTGTGCCCTGCGTGCCGTTTGTTTAAGAAACAGCTCCGCACGATGTTGAGCCTTCATGCACGCGCGACGGCGCCCGATGCCGGTGGGCGGACGCCGATCCCGGCGGAGGTGCGGGCGCGGCTGGAATCACGCCTCGCGGCGTTCGCCGACCAATCCGGGAATTCGTTGTAAGGATTCGTTCGCTCCCACGACTACCAGTGAGTAGTTGGTCCGGGCTCGCTCGGCTCATTCGGATGGGCCGGTCGCCCCGGTGTTGTGCTATGGACTTCTTTGTCCAGGAGGAACGAGTCATGAATCGCACACGGACACTCTTCACGGGATCGATGGTCGCGCTCGGCTTCGCCGGGATCGCGCCCGCGGCGCAGGTCGATCTGCTCATCACGGTCGAGAATCTCCAACCGGCGAACAGCGTGTCGTTCGCGCCGCTCCGGTTCGGGTTCCACGACGGCACGTTCGATTCGTTCGACCTCGGCGCTGCTGCGACCGCGCCGATCGTCTCGATCGCGGAGGGCGGCAGCGGCTCGGAGTGGTTCCCCGCGTTCGCCGCCGCGCAACCGAGCGGGAACGCCGGGTCGGTCGGCGGCGGCCCGCTGCTGCCTGGGCAGACGGCTTCGGCGAAAATCACCGTCGATTCGTCGCTCAACCGCTTCTTCAGCTTCGGCGCGATGGTCGTGCCCAGCAACGATTATTTCATCGGGAACGATAGCGGCACGGAGTACGAGCTCTTCGACGCGAGCGGCGCGTTTGTCCCGACCACGATCACTCAGTTCGGGCGCGACATCTGGGATGCCGGCTCCGAGCTTGACGGCCCGTTCGGCGCGGCGTTCCTCCAGGGATCGAGCAACCCGGACCACATCGACGAGAACGGCGTCGTGGTTTTCGACTTCGCGGACCTCGACGTTTTCAACGGGCTGACCACGGCGCCGGGGTATACGTTCCAGAATCAGATCGGCGCTGATGATGGCGTGTACCGGATCACGTTCCAGGTGGTCCCGGCACCGACCGCGGCAGCGGCGCTCGCGGCCGCCGGTTTCGCGGCGGCCGTTCGGCGTCGGCGCTGATCGGCGTGCGGAGCTGTTGAATCCCTCCTTCTTTCGGTCGAACGGCGCGGATCATCCGAGATGAATCCGCGCCGTTTGACTTGAGAAGCGATGTGCCGCGTCGTGCGCGGTCGACGCCGGCCTCAGCGCACGTCGCGCCGCGTGGTCATGGGCGCGCACAGGCACGTCGCATGGGCATCGATATCCGCCGAAGCCCATGCTTTTTCCTGCCGATCGCGGATCGCCGCTGCTTCCTCCGCCCTTTGCTGCCGGTCGAGCGCCTCAGCGAGACCCATCAGCGACCAGCCGTTCTCCCGCCAGCGGGACAGGTCCTCCCGATACACCTGCTCCGCGTCCGCGAACCGACCGGCGTCCATGAGGACCGTGCCGAGGGTGTGGCGGACGGGCTGCACCCAGTCGGGGGGCTCCATATAGAGGAGGGTGTCCTCGATCGCCGCCGCCGCCCGGAGTTCGCGCGCGGCGGTGGTGTAGTCGCGTTTGGCGTACGCGATCTCGCCGTCGAGGAAATGCCGCCCGATCGCTAGCACGCGCTCCGCCGGGTTGATCTGCGCGAGCTGCCCGGCGGGCACCTTCGCGCATGCTTCGATGAACTTCTCCCGCTCGCGCTCGGCGTCGGCGATGTTGCCTTTCGCCGCCACTGCCACCGCGCGGTTCATCCGCCACATGGCGGTCGTGTAGGGCAGGTGCTCGGCCGGCGGGTCCATCGCGAGGAGTTCGTCCCACTTGCCGAAGCGCTTCAGGGCGTCCATATGGATGGTCAGGTAACCGTCGATGATCGGCGCGTTTTCCTTCACCCACTCCGGCGGCAGCGTGTTGACGGCGTCCTGTGCTGATGCGATCGCTTCAACGCTGCGCCCCATCATCATGCAGGTGTACGCGAGGAACTGCGCGTTGTGCATCATGTAGATGCGGTAGAAGCCTTGGCGCGGGTGGCGTGCGCGGTATGCATCGTCGCGCGCGATCGCGAGCCGGTTTGCCGCCGCCGACGCTTCCCAGTTGCCCACGCGGATATCGATGTGCGCGGGCATGTGCAGGAGGTGCCCCGACGCGGGGACGAGATCGCGCAGCGTGTCCGCAGCCGCCAGCGCCCGCTCGGGAGTGGGGGAGGCTTCGACGGCGTGGATGTAGAGGTGGGCAGCGCCGGGGTGCTTGGGGTTGATCGCGAGCGCCGATTCGATCAGCGAGACGATCTCGAGCGCCCGCCCCTTCGGCTGACCGTCGAGGGTCCACAGGTCCCACGGCTGCAGATCCATCAGCGACTCGGCGTAGAGCGTGATGACGTCCACATCGTTGGGGAAACGCGCGTGCACGCGCTGCATCGCGTCGGCGTAGGCGCGGTCGAGCGGCGTGCGGTCCGTGGGCGCGGGCCAGGCGTAGCGTGCACCGAGGGCTTCGATGAGCGCTCGCTCCACCTCGCTCGCGCCGCCCACAAGGGCGCGGGCCTTCTCCAGCGCTTCCCAGGCGAGTTTCGATCGCTCCTCCGGCATGGCGGGATTGTTGATGTGCGGCCCGTGGCTGAGCGCCACCCCCCACCACGCCATCGCGAGCGACGGATCAACTCCCGCCGCCGACTCGAAGGATCGCGCGGCTTCGTCGTGGTTGAACGCGTACGCCCACGTCAGTCCCTGATCGAAATACCGCTGCGCGAGCGCGGACTTGGTGCTCACCGTGCGGCGGTGCGGGCCCATCCCGTCGAACAACGGCCCGCGGGCGGATGTTGACGACGCCGATGCGGTCTCGCCCGCGGGGCTTCGCGCGCGGTCCGCGCACGACACCCCGAGCCCCGCGGCCAGCGCGATCACAGCAGCAGACCAAGTGTTCCAAGCGAATCGCATGATGACCTCCTGTTCCCGGATGAGCAGATGTCCGAACTCCGCCGGGGTATTGCACGGGCTTGTACGGCTCTTCGCCACGGGGGAACGCCCGGTTCTCGCGCCCTGAGATTGATGCGGCGCGGTAGTCTCGCGCCGCCGTCACGGCCCCCGGAGTGCGCCGATGCGATCGTCCCGTTGGGTGAAGAAGTGTGTTCTCGGCGCGCTGATCGCGCTACTGATCGTCGCGTTCGCGGGGTTCTACACCGCGCGCACGGCGGCTCTCTCGTCGCTGCCGCGGAGATCCGGCGCCGCGCCGGTCGAGGGATTGTCACGCGACGCCCGCATCGCGCGCGACTCGCGCGGGAACCCCACCATCACCGCCGAGACGCTCGACGATGTGTTCCGCGCGCAGGGCTATCTCGCGGCGCAGGACCGGTTTTTTCAGATGGACTTGATGCGCCGTAACGCCGCGGGGCGGCTCGCCGAGCTTGTCGGCCCGGCGATCGTTCAGCTCGACCGCGGAATGCGCACGCTGCGTCTTCAAGCCGCCGCCGACCGCGCCGTTGAAGCGTTGCCGCCCGAGCACCGGCGCTGGCTCGACGCGTATGCGCAGGGCGTGAACGCGGGCCTCGCGGATCTTGATGCCCGCCCTCCCGAGTACCTCGCGCTCTGGTCGCAGCCCGAGCCGTGGCGGGCGCGCGACACCATCCTCGTCCTTCTCACGATGTTTGAACGGCTCGAAACCGACTCGGGCTTCGAGCGCATGGTCGGCGTGATGCGCGACACGCTGCCACCTGACTTCGCCGAGTTCCTCACCCCTGAGGCCACGCGGTGGGACATGCTGGTCGGGCCGACCGACGGCGCGCCCGTCCGCGCCATCCCGAGCCCCGACATCATCGATCTCCGCGGCGCGAAGCCGGCCGCCGTCGGCGCGCTGAACCCGCTGACCGATCTTGGGCTCGCGGAATTCGAAAGCGAACGCGCCGCGCGCGGTTCCAACGGCTGGGCGGTCGCCGGTTCTCGCACCGTCCACGGCGGCGCGATCCTCGCCAACGACATGCACCTAGGCTACAGCGCGCCGGGCATCTGGTACCGCGCCGCGTTCGAGTGGGGGAGCGGCGTATCCGGGGGCGGCGGGACAAAGCGCACCGCCGTCGGCGTCACGCTGCCCGGCGCGCCGGGGCTCATCGCGGGTTCGACCGACGACCTTGCGTGGGGATTCACCAACGTCACCGGCGATTTCAGCGATCTGGTCCTTCTCGAAGTCGATCCTGCCGATCCATCGCGCTATCGCACGCCCGAAGGCTGGGAGCCGTTCACCGAAGTAGTCGAAGAGATCGGCGTGCGCGGACAGCCCGCCGAGCGCCTCACCATCCGCGGCACGCGATGGGGCCCGGTGGTCGACAAGGACCACAGGGGCCGCCCGCTTGCGCTGAAGTGGATTGCGATCGAGCCGGGCGGCGCGGATGTGCGACTCTTTGATCTGCTCAACGCGCGCACGCTCGAAGAGGGCGTCGAGACAGCGCGATCGTGGCGTGGCCCGCCGCAGAACGTGGTGTTTGCGGCGCGCGACGGACGCATCGCGTGGACCATCTCGGGCATGCTGCCCGCGCGCCAGGGGTTCGACGGCAAGGCTCCCGCATCATGGGCGAAGGGCGGCGTGGGTTGGTACGGCACGCTCGATGAATCGCAGCGCCCGGCGGTCATTGATCCCGAGTCGGGCGTGATCGTCACCGCGAATCAGCGCACCGCGCCGATCGACGCCGCGCGCCGTATCGGGCACCAGTGGTCGATGCCGCAGCGTGCGGCGCGCATCACGGAATTGCTGAGTACACCGGAAAAACTCGACGAAGCCGCGATGCTCCGCGTGCAGCTTGATGACCGCGTCTCGCTGTTCGATTTCTATCGCGACCTGTTTCTCGCGGCGTCGACTACGGCGGACCCCAGCCCGCTGGTGCAGGCGGCCCGCCCGTCCGTCGTCACGTGGGACGGGCACGCCCGCGCGGATCACCGCGGCACGCGCCTCATCGCCGGCTTTCGCTCGGTCCTGCACGCGGAGCTTGGCGTGGCGCTCACAGCGCCGTGCGCCGCTGTCGAGAAGGACTTCCGCTACTCATGGCTGCTTCAGGAAGAGTCGTTCCGCCTGTTGCTCGAGCAGCGTCCCGCGCATCTGACGCCGCCGGGGCATGAGTCATGGGATGCGTTCGTGCGCGCGTCGTTGCTCAAAGCAATGGACGCGATGTCGAAGACGCCGGCGGGCGTCGGGCTTGACGCGACGTGGGGGCGCTTCAACGCGATGCAGGCGCGCCACCCGGTCAGCGCCGCCGTCCCGCAGCTATCGAAGTGGCTCGACCTGCCCGCGACGGAGCAGTCGGGGCACTTATTCGCGGTGCGCGTCGCATCGCGCGGCTTCGGCGCCAGCGAGCGCCTCGCGGTGTCGCCCGGCCAGTGGTCGAGCGCGATCCTGCACATACCGGGCGGGCAGTCGGGGCACCCGATGTCGGAGCACTACTCGGATCAGCATTCGGACTGGGCGGAAGGAAGAGCGACGCCGCTGATGCCGGGGGAGACCGTGACGACGATCACGCTCACAGCGCCGAAATAGTTCTGATGGTGCCGTGGCCGATGCTCTGATCGTCCACGACGCGCCACCAAATGAAAAGCCCGCGATCCACTCGGATCGCGGGCTGGTTTTTCAGACTCCAAACTCCAAGCTCAAGACTCGCGTCTCAAGTCTCGGCTCTCCTCACTTCGTCGCGATCTTGAAGCGGCCGACGAGCGACTGGAGCTGCTCCGCCTTCTGCGAGAGCTGCGTCGCGGCGCTGGCCGCCTGGTTGGCGCCCTCGGTCGCCTGGCGCGTCACCGCGCTGATCGACTCGACGTTGCGCGAGATCTCCTCGCTGGCGGACGATTGCTCCTCCGCCGCCGCCGCGATCGACTGGATCATGCTCGCCACGTTCTGCGCGCTGGCGACGATCTTCTTGAGCGACTCGCCGGCGGCGGTGGCCTTCTCGACGCCCACGTTCACCTGCTGCGTGCCGGTGTTCATGCGCTCGACCGCCTGGCTCGTCTCCGACTGGATCGCGCTGATGCTCGACGCGATCTCGTCGGTCGCTTTCGTCGTGCGGTCGGCGAGCTTGCGGACTTCGTCGGCGACGACCGCGAAGCCCCGGCCGTGCTCGCCCGCGCGGGCCGCTTCGATCGCGGCGTTCAGCGCGAGAAGGTTCGTCTGATCCGCGATGTCGTTGATCACTTCGATGATGCGCCCGATCTCTTCGCTGCGCTTGCCGAGTTCCGTGACGCTGGCGGCGCCGGCGGAGACCGCCTCGTTGATCGACTGCATGCCGGTGACGGTGTCGAGCACGATCTGCCCGCCCTCCTGCGCGACCTTGCCCGACGACTCGGCGTTGCCGGCGGCCTCGCTGGACTTCTTGGCGACTTCGACGACGCTGGCGGACATCTCTTCGATCGCTGAAGAAATCTGCGTCACCTGCTGGGACTGCTCGGTCATGCCCTGGGCCATCTCTTCGCTGGAGGCGGCGATCTCCGTGGCGGCGGCGGCGACTTCGCGGGCCGACCCGGTCACTTCAGAAACGACCTTGTGGATGCTCTCGACGCACTCGTTGAAGTACCCGCCGAGCTGGCCCAGTTCGTCCTGGCTCTTCACGTCGGCGCGAGCGGTGAGGTCGCCGCCCGCGACGGTCTTGATCTTCTCGACCAGCGCGTTGATCGGCCGAGAGAACATCACCCGCATCAGGAAGACAAAGAACCCGATGCCCGCGACAACCAGCGGCACGGTCCACACCAGCCCGTGCGAGATGAACGCGCCGACCATCGCGTCTTCCTTATCCAGCGGGATCGCGAGCTCGTACGCGCCGTGGATGTCCCCGGGCTTCCACCCCTCCATCTTGAAGCCGACGATGTCGATGCCGTCCTTCTCCGGGTCGAACTCGTTCCCCGCGTGCCCGTGGCACATCATGCAGTCGTCAGTCAATTTGATGGCGCGCATGTAGTGCAACTTGTTCGCCTTCGTATCGTCGCGCGTCAGGAACTCCTCCCCGCCGCTCTTCACCTGCGTGTAGAGGTCGCGCAGCATCTGCTCGCGGAAGGAGCCCGGCTCGGGCTCGTTGTCCTTGTTGCGCGCGTCGAACGAGACGATGTGGAATTCGAGGTGCTCGCGCTTCGCGGCTTCCTCCGCCGCGCTCCAGCCGGCGACCACCGGGATGGTCTGGAAGATCTTTGCTTCCTTGTAGGAGCGCCCGTTCTTCTGCAATTCGGCCAGTTCGGCGAGCAGTGCGTCTGTGTCGTACGCGCCGCTCTGCGATACGTCGGCGGCGTGGTTCTTCGCCTCGTCGGCGACCGCAGTGAACACCGCCGCTTCGTTGACCAGCGATTGGTGCATGTCGTCACGGAACTCATTGATGAACACGATGTAGTTGACGCCGACGATCGCCAGCACCATGAAGATGGTGAGCCCGATGATCCGCGTGCCGAGCCCGATGGACGAGAGTTTCTTCAGCATGACGAGAGCTCCACGCTCGCCCCTCCGCGCCGGCAGCATGACCGCCCGCGCGCCGTCAAGTCATGGACGGTCGCCGGGTGATTCAGGCGGCGGTGATGTCGAGCGACCACCTGATCGGTCCCATATGGAAGGGGATTCAGCTCGGTCAGACAGAACCGGGGGATATGTGGATGGAGTGTCGCTACAGCCCGTCCTTCACGACTGCGTCGGCACGCCCGGTCCCCGGTTTTGAGGCGGTCATTCGCTGCTGCACCCACAGAATCGCCCCCGCGCCGCCGATCGCCACCGCCCCGCCGAGCCACTGCATTGCCGTCAGCCGCTCATCAAAGAGGAAGAATGACGCGATGGAGACCAGGATGGGCTGGAGCTGGATGATCCCCGCCGAGACCGCGACACCGAGCCGCGCGATCGCGGTGTAATAACACACGTGCCCCAGCGCGATCCCGATGAATGACGAGAAGAGCAGCCAGAAGACCTGGCTCGCGGAGAAGTCGAGCACGCCGTCGCCGGCGTTGTCGCCGAGCGTCAGCATCAGCCCGATCATCGCCGCGGCGGTGTACTGGCTGATGCACGCGAACGCGGTCAGCGGCGGCATGCCGTGCATGAACTTCCGCACGGAGAGCGCATAGCAGGCAAAGAGGAGTCCCGCCGCGATCGCGAGCATCACGCCGAGCGCGGAGGCATCTGCGAAGGGGTTGGTCTCGCCGAGCGTCAGCACCGCCGCGGTCCCGATGATGACGAGCAGCACGCCGACGAGGAAGCCGCGTGAGCGGATGACCCGGCGTTCCATCGGGAAGAGCATCGCCGCCCCGACGACGACGAAGACGATCTGGGTGCGCAGCCCGAAGGTGAGCAAGCCGGGGTTGATCTTGTAGTGCGCCCAGGTGAAACAAATCTGTCCGAGGCAGTTGAAGAGGCTGGGCACGAGCGCGAGCGTCCACAGCCGTGCCGGCAGGTTCCGACGGGCGAGACCGAGAAGGATCACGGGCAGCCAGAGCAGCGCGGAGAAGCCGTAGCGCCACCCGTTGCTGGTCCACGGGTCGATCAGGTGCGAGAAGTGCTTGAGGAACAGCGGCACGCTCGACCAGCCGACGAGCGTCAGCAGCACGTTCAGCACGCCGGCGAGGGGAGTCAGCGTCGGGGGCGGCGGGTGAGAAGGGGATGGGCGCATCGTGGGGTGGGATGCCGAGAGTACAGGCAAGGCATCAACTCCAGCTCCGAGCGGGCGCGAGCGGGTCTCCTCGCACCGCACTCACCGGTCGTTTCTCAGCACTCAAACGCTCCCACCGAGAGGTTTGTTCGGCAACTTCTCCCGCCCGGATCGGAATAATGATGTCAATGCCCCCCGCCGCGAAGCCCAAGCCGAAGAGCAAACCCGACCCGCGCGCCGGCGTGAGCGAACTTCTGCCCCCCAGCACGGCCGAGGGCGTTGAGCGTGCCGGCGGGTTGCTGCTCACCGCGCGCACACTCGCGGAGGGCGTGTATCAGGGGCGGCACCGCACTCCCGACCGTGGCGCGTCCACCGAGTTCTATGACTACCGCCCCTATGTGCCGGGCGACCCGACGCACCTGGTCGATTGGCGACTGTGGGGACGCACTGATCGGTTCTACATCCGTCGGTTCCGCCAGGACTCGCAACTCACCGTCATGCTGATCCTCGACGGGTCGGCGTCCATGCGGTACGGCGGGAGCGATAAGAGCGGAAGTCGGAAGGCGGAAGCGGGGAGCGCGGCCCGCCCGAGCAAGCTCCGGCGCGCGCGCGAGTTGGCCGCCGCGCTCGCGTATCTGGCGGTGCGACAGGGTGATCGGGTGGGGCTCATCGTCACAGCGCATGAGAAGCGCGAGCAACGGCTGGTCGGCCCCGGCGCGGGGTTCCCGGCGCTGCACGGCGTGGTCGCAACGCTGGAAGCGGTGGGGGACTCGAAGGCGCCGAGACCCTCGGACGAACCCGCCGAGCACCTGCCCAACCTTGCCGCCGGTCTGCGGTTGTGCGCGGCGGCGCATCGGCAGCGTTCGCTCATCATCACGCTGGGCGACGCGTTGGACGATCCGGCGGAGTTCTTCGCCGCCGCCTCGCGCTTGCGCTTCGGCACCGCGGGGGGCGCGACCGGTGCGCAGGCTTCCGCCGCGCGCGGGAGCGATCTTGTGCTGATGCAGGTGCTCACCGACGAGGAGCTCGACCTTTCGGCGCTGGTGAACGCGGGGCCTGCCCGGTTGCTGGATGTCGAGCGCAACGAGCGCGTCCGCGCCGACCCGCGTGATGTCGCATCGAGCTACAACGAGCTCATGCGCGCTCATCTCGACGCGATGCGCTCGGGGATGATGGCGCTCGGCGGGCGCTACGGGCTGTGCCGAACGTCGGCCGATCCGGTCGAAGGGCTCCGCGCGCTCTTCACGCGGCGTGGGACCGCGTGACGCTCGGGTTCGTGACCGACGGCGGCATGTCCGCGTGGCGCGTGATCCGGTTCCGGCCGTTCTGCTTCGAGAAGTAGAGCGCCCTGTCCGCCGCCGCGATCCAGCCCTCGATACCGGTCATGTCCGCCGAGGGCTTGTCGGCCAGCCCGAAGCTGGCGCTGACGCGGATCTCGGGATAGTTGGGCCAGCGCTTCGCGAGCAGTTCGGTGCGGATGCGCTCGGCTACCGTGTGCGCCTCGGCGTGAGCGGTGTCGGGCAGGATGACCGCGAATTCCTCGCCGCCGTAGCGGCACGCGATGTCGTACGAGCGGATTTCTTTCGTCAGGACCGCCGCGAACCCCAGCAGCACCGCGTCGCCCGCGGGGTGACCCATCGAGTCGTTGATCTTCTTGAAGTGGTCGAGGTCGCAGATCACCAGCGACAAGGGCGTGCCCTTGCGGTTCGCGCAGTCAATCTCCGACGCGAGGCGCTCGTTGAAATGCTTCCGGTTCCACAGCCCGGTCAGCCCGTCGATCTGCGCGCGCTGCTCGAGCATCTTCATCAGCCGGTGGATGCGGATGGCAGAATGAATGCGCGCCCGGAGCTCGTGAACGTCGAAGGGCTTGGTCACGACGTCCATGGCGCCGTTCTCGAACGCTCGGACTTTCTCCGAGGAGTCCGTGCTGCCTGTCACCACGATGATCGGGATCTCGATCGTCCGCTGGTCATTCTTGAGCGCCCGCAGCACCTCGAAGCCGTCCAGCCCCGGCATGTTCAGGTCCAGCAGGATCAGCGCCGGCTGCTGCGTCTGCGCCAGCACGATCCCCTCCTCGCCGCTGAACGCGGTGAGGAACTCCACGCCCTCGTTTTTCAGCTTGAACGCCATCAGCCGGTGGATCGCTGGCGAGTCGTCGATAAGCAGCAGAAGCGGTGCCTGGTCCTGATTCATCATGAGCGCACATTCCCCGCTGAGAACACCGGAACCATCCCGTCCGGCTCACACAGCGGCGCGGCTGCAGAGCTCAACCAGCGACTCGAACTCCCTCTTCAGCGATTCCAACTCCCGCGCCGGATCCTTCAGAGCCGACTCGAGCGCGCCGGCGGCCTGGCCGACGCTCGGGAACCCGTAACCCGCGCTGCACCCCTTGAGTTGATGTGCAAGAGTCGACAGCGCCTCACGCCGCTCGTCGCTCCACGCATCCTCCAGCTCGCGCAGACGACTCGGCATGTCAGCCAGGAACATCTGAACCAATTCCAGCATCTCGGGATCGCCCGCGAGATCGCTCTTCAGCGGCGGCTTCGATGAGTTATCAGCCATGGTCCCTCCGCGGGTCAGTGCGTCCCGCCTTTCAATCGGCCGCTTTCGCCCATCGCATCGCCCGCGCGAGCACGCCGCGCCACCGAGTCCTTCTGCGGGTTCCGCCTGTAACGGTGGGTCAGCCTGCGCCGCGCGCACTCATCGCCCCCGATGGCCCGCGAATACACCGCGCCCACTCACTCGCGCGATCAACACGCGATAACCACGCCGCGCAGCCCGCACGCCCCCGACGACAGCCAGAGTCACGCGCAAGTTTTGCTCCAGCCCGTCAGCCCCCGCGCGCCGTTACTCGATGAACCACCTCGTGCCGGGTGTGTGAGCCCACAGAGCGAGGTGCATTCATCATGAAGTTCAACGATCGTCGCGGCGTCGCCGTCATTTCCGCGTTTCTTCTCGCCGCCGTTGCGTCGGCGCAGGACCCCGCGCCGCCGCAGCGCACCGCCGCGCTGCCCGCCGCGAAGACCGATCAGGTGCGCGTGCGCGCCACCGCTCTCCGCGTAACGGGCGAACTCTCGAACGCCCCCGCGCTCGAGCGCCTCATCAAAGATGAAGAGCGCACCACCAAAGTCCTCCCCACCGGCGGCTTGCAGAAGTTCATCGCCGATCTCGATGCGCTGGGCGACGTGCAGATCCTCGGACAACCCGAAGCCATCGTCGCCGCCAACGAATCCGGCACGCTCCGCTTCCAGACCAAGAACCTCACCGATCATCAGGATCGCGGCTTCCTCCACGGGATGCAGACCCGTTTGGGTCTCTGGTTCCAGCCAGCCCGCACCAGCGACGGCGGGTTCCAGCTTAGCGTCTCGGGCAGCGTCCTCGCGTACACCCCCGACACCAACGGCACCGCGGTCCTCGCCCAGAACGCCATCTACACTCGGATGCGCGACTTCGAGGCCGACGTGAAAGTCGCTGACGGGCAGCCGGTCGTCGTCGGCGGGCCAATGCTCCAGGAAGAGGGCGACGGCGGCTGGACCTCGATCATCCTCGTGGTGACGACGCAGACCGTCAGCGGCGCCGTCGCCGACGCGCCGGCGGAGTAGTTCTGCACCGAACGCCGATTCCGTCATACTGTCGCGCGACACTACCAGGCGCGATGCGAATGACCCAACAACCAGCACGCCAACCCCGAGCCGTCACGCGGCAGCCTCATCGGTCCCGCGCGCGGCTGTGGGTTTTCCGGCTCCTCGCCTGCACCCTGGTGCCGGCGATGTTTTTCATCGCGCTCGAGTTTGCTCTGCGCCTGATCGGCGTTGGCTACGACGCGCGGTTCTTCATCACCGCGCCCGTCGCGGGGCGCTCGCTCATGGGCAACCCGCGCTTCGGCTGGACGTACTTCCCGGCGACGATCGCGCGCAAGCCCGAGCCGATGGTCCTCCCCGATCCCAAACCCGCGGGCACATACCGCATTGTCCTCCTCGGCTCCTCCGCCGCAATGGGGTTCCCCGAGCCCGCCTTCGGCATGGCGCGCCAGCTCGACGCGATGCTCCGCGACTCGTTCCCCGGCGCGAAATTCGAGGTCGTGAACGCCGCGATGGTCGCGATTAACTCAAATGTCGTGCGCCAGATTGCCGCTGACGCTGCCGCCCCGCAGCCCGACCTGTTCATCGTCTACGAGGGCAACAACGAGGTCATCGGCCCGTGGGGCCCCGGCACGGTTTTCGCCGGCTTTTCACCCAGCTCCGCCGGCATCCGCGCCAACGTCGCGCTCCGCCGGCTGCGCCTCGGGCAACTCATCACATCAGCAGTGGGGGGGCTGAGTTCGAAGAAGAAGGACGCGCTCACCGAATGGACTGGAATGGAGATGTTCCTCGGCAGCACGATCGCGCAGGACGACCCGCGCCTGACCGTCGTCGCCGACCGCTTCGCCCAGAATCTCCGCGATATCACCGCCGCGGCCCGCGCCGTGGATGCGGGGGTCATCCTGTGCACCGTGGGTGTCAACGCCCGTGACTGCGCGCCGTTCGCGTCGCTGCACACGCCGGGGTTGAGCGAGCGGGCGAAGGATGACTTCGCCGCCGCCGTCAGCCGCGCGGATCAGCTTCTGAAATCCGACCCCGCCAGTGCGCTCGCGGAGTACAACGCCGCGCTCGCCATCGACGATCGCTTCGCCGAACTCCACTTCAAGCGTGGCCGCGCGCTCGAAGCTCTCGACAAATTCGACGATGCGCAGGCCGCGTACCAGCGGGCGCTGGATCTCGACGCTCTCCGCTTCCGCACTGATTCGCGACTGAACGACGCCGTCCGCCGCGTTGCGAGTGAGCAGGCCGCGGACCCCGCCGTCTCGCTCGTGGATGTCGAAGCCGTGTTCCGCTCGCACACCGCCTCGCCGGGCGGCTTGGTCGGCGCGGGGCTGCTCTACGAGCACTGCCACATGAATTTCGAGGGCAATCACGCCATCGCCGCCGCGTTGTTCAAGGACATCGTCAAGCGCCTTCCCACCGGCGTGCGCGCCGGTGCGGCCGTCGATCTCGAACCGTCGCCCGCGTACCGCGTGGCCGCGATGGTGGGCTACACCCCCGCCGCAGAGTTGCGCATGTCGCAGAACATCTTCGAACTAGTGCAGCGCCCGCCGTTCACGCTGCAGTTCGATCACGCCGACTCCGCCGGGTTGGTGAAACGCCGCGTTGATGCAGTGAAGGCGCAGGTCACTCCCGCCTCGCTCGCCGGTTGGCGCCGCGCCAGCGAGCCGGAAGCAGTCCGCGCGCCGAACGACTGGCAACTGCGCCGCCAGCTCTCCGCGCTCGCGATTCAGGAGGGTGATCTCACCGGTGCGGAAACGCACCTGCGCGCGGTGCTGGCCGCCGTCCCGTTCCATGTTGAAACCGCCCTCGAGCTGGGCGGCGTGCTCGCCAAGAAGAACGACTTCGACGCCGCCGAGCGCGTCTATCGTGAGTCGATGCGGTCTCCCTTCTCGTCCGCCTCGCACGAGTCCGAGGTCTTTTTCGCCCTCGGCATCATCGACGAGCGCCGCGGCAAAGCCGATGGCGCGACCAACAACTACACCCAGTCCTTGGCCCGCTGGCACAGCAATCCGAAGCCGATGACCAACCTGGGTTTGATGATGCTGCGCGCCGGTAGAGCCGCCGAAGCGGAGACGTGGTTCCGGAAGGTTGCGGACTCGCAGCCGCATCTGTCGCTCGCGTGGATCAACCTGTCGCTCGCGCAGTCGGCGCAGAAGAAGTACACCGACGCGGAAGCGAGTCTCCGGAGGCTTGTCGAGCTTGATCCCTCGAACGCCGCCGCCCACACCGGGCTGGGCGACGCGCTGACCCTCGCGGGCAAGCCGGGCGAAGCGGCAGAGGCGTTCCGGGCCGCCGAGCTCCTCGCGCCGAACTCGCCAGAAGTGAAGGTCCGGCTTGCAAAGTCGCTGATCGCGATCGGCGACCGCCCCGGCGCGGAATCCGCGCTCACCGCGGCGCTGAAGTTGAACCCGAATCTCAGCGAGGCCCGGGAACTCCTGAAGTCACTCACCCCGGCCGGCACCAAACCCTAGCCACCGACCCGCCGCGCTCATCCATCTATACAATGCGCCCGAAAACCATGACAACAGGGTTCCCCCACGCCCCCGTCGCGTGTAGAGTAAGAGCGGAGATCGAGTGTCCACCAGACTCCATCACAAGATCGGGAGCGTTGCGATGCGCGTGTGTTCCTTCGGTCGTGCGGCCCGCGCCGCTGGGGCCATTTCCTTGTTCATCACTGCGCCGACCTTCGCGCAGTCGCTGCCGCTGCCCGTCACATTGAACGACGTGCGCGAGCGCGGCACGCAGCCCAACACCATCCTCACCGAGGTCTTCCCGGCCGATAGCTGCATCCTGTGCCACCTGGGCGACGCCACCGCCGCCGCCACCACGCTCGCGCCGTGGCGCTGGCGCGGCTCGATGCACTCGCACGCGTGGAAAGACCCGATTTTCCAGGCGGCGCTTGTGATTGCCAATCAGGACACCGTCGGCGCGGCGCAGACGTGCATCCGTTGCCACGCCGGCCCCGCGTTCCTCGAAGGGCGCTCGGTCCCCACCGACGGGTCGATGCTCTCGTACACCGATCAGGAATTCGGCGTCACCTGCGAGATCTGTCACCGGCTCGTGAACCCTGTGTACCCGCGCGCGAGTTACGTCCCCGCCGCCGATCAGATGATCCTCGCCGAACTCGCGGCGCAGAACCTGATCCCGGTGAACCCCGGCAACGCGCAGATGGTGATGGACCCCTCCGATGTCCGGCGCGGGCCGTACGTCGTGAACCCGCCGCACCCCTGGGCGTTCAGCCCGTTTCACCTTACCGGCGATATCTGCGGCACATGTCACGATGTCAGCAACCCCGCGTTCGACCGAGTCGGCTCCGTGGTGCCCGATCCGTCCGACGTGTACCGGCTCAACGCCAGCGACACGCCACACCCCACCGACAACAAGTACGACATGGTCCCCGAGCAGCGCACGTACAGCGAGTGGCTCAACTCGAAGTACGCGCAGGTAGGCGTGCCGCGCAGCGATCCTACCGACCCTTACAACCTCAACGGTCGCTTCGGCGGCAACCGCACCACCATCGCCAAATGCCAGGACTGCCACATGCCCACGGTGTCGGGGCGCGGGTGTGTCCTCGGCGGGCCGGTGCGCAACGACCTCGCGCAGCACAACTTTGCCGGCGCCAACACGCTCGCGCTCGATCTGCTCTTGCACCTGTACACTCCCGCTAACCCCGCCGACCCGCAGCCAGGGGAGTTCATCGATGAGTACGACGGTGCCCTCACGCTCATCGCGCGCCAGAAGGCCGACAACATCGCCATGCTCGGCGCGGCGACCGACCTCTACCTTACCCAGCAATCCTGCGAGCTCAACGCGCGCGTCGTGAACCAGTGCGGGCACAAGCTTCTCACCGGGTATCCTGAAGGCCGGCGCATCTGGATCAACGTCAAGTTCTTCAACGGCCCGATCCAGATCGCCGAACGCGGCGCCTACAACTTCACCACCGCCACCCTGATGGGCGATGACACCAAGGTCTACGAAACCAAGTTCGGGCACGACGACTACATGGCAGGCCAATCCGGCCTCCCGCAAGGCCCCAGCTTCCACCTCACCACCGTCAACAAGATCTTCAAGGACAACCGTATCCCGCCCCGCGGCTTCACCAACGCCGCGTACAAGAACATCCAGGCGCTCCCCGTCGGCGCCAGCTTCGCCGACAACCAGCACTGGGACGACACCAAGTACCTGATCCCCGCGAACGCCACCCAAGCCACGGTCACTGTCTACTACCAGACCGCCTCGCGCGAGTACATCGAGTTCCTCCGCGACGCCAACACCACCAATGACAAGGGCCAGGTTCTCTACGACGCCTGGGTCGCCACCGGCAAGGGCCCGCCCGTCATCATGGACCAGGTTTCCCTGAATCTCACCCCCTTCACCCAGCCGGGCGACGCCGACGGCGACCTGTCTGTCGGCCTCGCGGATATCGCCGTCATCGTCACCAACTGGCTCCTCGCCGGCATGCCCGAGACGCAGGGCGACCTCGATAGCGACGGCATCCGCGGCCTCTCTGACATCGCTCTCGTCGTCAACAACTGGGGCGCCAACTGCCCCTGACGCAACCAACCGCGGCGCGAATCCAAGGCCTCCACCCCGGCGAACCTCTCTCCGTCCGCGCAATCGCTTGACTTGACGCCCCCTCGGCGAGCAGCGACTCTGCGCACACGTGGAGCGGTGCACGCATGAGCGGATGGTCATTCGCGGGAGTTGTTGAACCAGATCGTGACGTCGCATCACTCGACGACCGGCACATCCGCGTCATCGATGTGCTCCCGATTCTCGGCATCCACCTCATGTGCGTCCCCGTCCTCTGGGTCGGCTGGAGTTGGTTCGCCCTGGCCGTCGCCGCCGCGCTGTTCATCGCGCGGATGTTCGTCATTACCGCGTTCTATCACCGCTACTTCTCCCACCGCACGTTTCGCACGCACCGCGTCACGCAGTTCCTCTTCGCGCTCCTCGGCACCACCTGCGCGCAGCGCGGCCCGGTCTGGTGGGCCGCCCATCACCGCCATCATCACCGCCACTCCGACGAGCACCCCGACCCGCACTCCCCCGGCCTGAAGGGCCTGCTTTGGAGCCACATCGGCTGGTTCCTCACCGAGCGTGGGCAGGGCATCGACTGGTCCGCAGTCCCCGACTGGGCCAAGTACCCCGAGCTCCGCTGGCTCGAACGCAACCACATGATCGGCCCCGTCGTGCTCGCGGGGTTGCTCTACGCGCTGGGCTTCGCCCTCTCGGTCTTCGCGCCGTCGCTGAACACCGACGGTGCGCAGCTCTGCGTGTGGGGCTTCGGGGTCTCCACCACGCTCCTCTACCATGGCACGTTCACCATCAACTCGCTCGCGCACACCATCGGCACGCAGCGCTTCCGCACGCGCGACGACAGCCGCAACAACTTCTTCCTCGCCCTCCTCACGCTCGGCGAGGGCTGGCACAACAACCATCACTACTACCCCGGCAGCACGCGGCAAGGGTTCTACTGGTGGGAGTTCGACCCCACCTATTACACCCTCTGGCTGCTCTCGAAACTCCGAATCGTGTGGGACCTCAAGCCCGTGCCCGCGCGTGTGTACGAGATCGCCCGCGAGCACCGCTCGCATCCCGTCGAAGAGGCGCGCCCGTGAACATCGCCGTCATCGGCGCTGGGATCTCAGGGCTGCTCTGCGCGCACCAGCTCCACGCCGACCACGACATCACGCTCTTCGAAGCCGCCGCGTCGATCGGCGGGCACACCAACACGGCGATTGTGAACCACGAGGGCCGCGACATCCCCGTCGACACAGGCTTTATCGTCTACAACGAACGGAACTACCCGAACTTCGCACGCCTGCTCGCCGCGCTCGCCGTCGAAACGCAGCCCAGCACCATGAGCTTCAGTGTCCACGACGAGCGCGACGGATTCGAGTACGGCGGGCATTCTCTCGCCGGATTGCTCGCGCAGCCCGCGAATCTCCTCAGCCCAAGGTTCCTCAAGACCATGAACGGCATCCGCCGGCTCGCGGGCATCTCGAAGGAATCCATCGACGCGCTCACCGAGTTCGACACGCTGGGCGACGTCGCGCGCCGATGGAACCTCACCCCCGAGTGCGTTGAGAATTACCTCATCCCCATGGGCGCCGCGATCTGGTCCGCGCCCCGTGCCGCGATGCTCGCCTTCCCCGCGCGATTCTTCTTCACCTTTTTCCACAACCACGGCATGCTCGACCTCTCTGAGCGCCCGAGCTGGCGCACCATCACCGGCGGCTCGCGTTCCTACGTGGAGAAGATCACTGCGCCGTTCCGCGACCGCTGCCGGGTGGGCGCGCGCGTCGAGTGCATCCGCCGTGAGCGGGCGCACGTCGAGGCCCACATCGCGGGCGAAACTCCGATACGCTTCGACGAAGTGATCTTCGCGTGCCACTCCGATCAGGCGCTGGCACTCCTCACCGATCCCACCCCCGCCGAGCGCGAGATCCTCGGCGCGATCCCGTTCCAGCCCAACGACACCGTCCTGCACACGGATGAACGCCTGCTCCCGAACCGCCGCGCTGCTTGGAGCGCGTGGAATTACCGCCTGCGTCCGAGCGCTGGGGAGCCTGTCGTCGTCACCTACAACCTGACCATGCTCCAGTCCCTCGGAACGCGCACGCCCCTCTGCGTCACGCTCAACGGCACGAACGCTATCGACCCTGCGAAGATGCTTCGCCGCTACACCTACCACCACCCCGTCTACACCATCGAGGGCATGCGGGCCCGCGCGCGCCACAGCGAGATCAGCGCCGTCAACCGCACGCACTACTGCGGCGCGTACTGGTTCAACGGCTTCCACGAGGACGGCGTGAACAGCGCCCTCCGCGTCTGCGCCCGCTTCGGCGCTGGTGAGATTCAGCGGGGGACACCATGACCCTCGCCAGCGCCATCTACGAAGGCTCTGTCCGCCACCGGCGTCTGCAGCCCGTCGGGCACGAGTTCACCTACCCGCTCTTCATGATGTACCTCGACCTCGAGGAGATCGACCGCGTCTTCCGCGGCTCGTGGTTCTGGTCCGTTGAACGCCTGAACCTCGCGAGCTTCCGCCGCGCGGACTACATGGGCGATCCGCGGTCATCTCTCGCGGATACGGTGCGCGAGCGCATCCGCCGAGCGCTCGACTTCGAGCCCCGCGGCCCGATCCGCATGCTCACTCATCTCCGCTACTTCGGCTACTGCTTCAACCCCGTCACGTTCTACTACTGCTTCGCGCCGGGCGGCGAATCCATCGACGCCATCGCCGCCGAGATCACCAACACGCCGTGGAAGGAGCGCCACGCGTACATCCTCGACGCCCGAGCCATGCGCCAAGCCCCTGCCGTCCGCTTCACGTTCAGCAAGTCCTTCCATGTGTCGCCCTTCATGCCCATGGACCTCGGCTACGACTGGTCCTTCACCGCGCCGAGCGATCGGCTCTTCGTCCATATGAACCTCGAGCGCCAAGCCGCGCCGAACACCGAGCGCAAGATGTTCGACGCCACGCTCAACCTCCGCCGCCGCGAGATTTCCCCCGCGAGCCTTCGGCGCGCGCTGATCCGCTACCCCCTCATGACCGCCTCAGTGATCACGAACATCCACTGGCACGCGCTGCGCCTCTGGCTCAAGCGCATCCCCGTCGTCCCGCACCCCGGCGCTTCATCAACCCCACCCGCGACGGAAGCAACCACGCCATGACCCAAGCAACCATCGCCTCCGTGAGTGCCCCGCTCGCCGCCGCCCGCGCGCTGAAACCGCTGGAAAAGCTCGGGCGAGCGATGATCCACGCCGCCCTCGCCCGCATCGAGTTCGGCCGCGTCATCCTCATCGACGCCGATCAGCGCACCGAATCCGGCGGCCGCGCCGACCCCGCGCTCGTCTCCCCGCGCCCCATCGAGGTCATCGTCCGCGACCCGCGCTTCTACTCCGCCGCCGCCTTCGGCGGCAGCACCGGCATCGCCGAAGCCTTCATGGACCATCTGTGGGACACCAGCGACCTCCCCGGCCTCATCGAGCTCATCACGGTCAACGCGGGCGCGATGAACCACCTCGAAGGCCCGCTCACGCGCCTCGCCCGCCCCCTCGGCACCTTCGCCAACTTCATCCGCCGCAACACCATCGCCGGCAGCCGTCGCAATATCGAAGCCCACTACGACCTCGGCAACGAATTCTTCAGCACCTTCCTCGATCCCACCATGACCTACTCCTGCGGCATCTTCGAGAACGGTGCGACGACCCTCGAAGAGTCGCAGATCGAAAAGATCGACCGCGCCTGCCGCAAGCTCGATCTCAGACCCACCGACCACCTTCTCGAAATCGGCACCGGCTGGGGCGCGCTCGCCTGCCACGCCGCCCAGCACTACGGCTGCCGCGTCACCACCACCACGATCTCGCCGCGCCAGTTCGACTTCGCGCAGCAGCGCATCCGTGAGCGCGGGCTCGAATCCCGCATCACGCTCGTCAAGCAGGATTACCGCACGCTCACGGGCGAGTTCGACAAGCTCGTCTCTATCGAGATGATCGAAGCCGTTGGCCGCGAGTATCTCGACGACTACTTCGCCGCCTGCTCGCGCCTCCTCAAGCCCGCGGGCGCCGCGCTGATCCAGGCGATCACCATCCGCGATGCCGTCTTCGAATCCGCCGCGCGCGAGCAGGATTTCCTGAAGAAATACATCTTTCCTGGCTCCTGTCTCCTCGCCGTCGAAGCCATGGCGCGGAGCGCCCGCCGCGCGCGCGACCTGAAAATCTCCCACCTCGAAGACATCGGCCCGCACTACGTCTCCACGCTCGCGCTCTGGCGAAGAGCATTCCACGCCAATCTCGACCGCGTCCGTGCGCAGGGCTTCACCGACCGCTTCATCCGCATGTGGGACTACTACCTCGCGTACTGCGAGGGGGCCTTCCGCGCCCGCCACGTTGGCGACGTTCAGGTGCTGCTCACCAAACCCCTCTGCCGGCTCGCGCCCTCGTCGCCCGTCGCCGCCGCGCGCCGCGCCCCGGAACCCGCGTCGGCATGAAGCCCGCCGCGAAGTTCATCACGAATCTCGTCCTCTACGACGCTGCGTGGACTATCGCCGTCCTCGCCGCCGCCCGCGCCAATCTCGCGCTCGGCATCGGCGCGATGCTCGTTGTTGTCATCGTCCACGCCCTGCTCCGCCTCTACGCGCCGCGCGAAGTCCCCACGCTCCTCCTCGGCGTTCTTGCCGGCAGCGCCGCCGACGCGATCTGGCTCGCGATGGGCCTTTTCCGCTTCTCCATCGAACCCGCCAATCTCGCGATCAGCGCCGCGTGGTTCCTCTCGCTGTGGCTGGGCTTCAGCTCCGTGATCGCAATCTCGCTCCGCTGGATGTGGACGCGACCCGCGCTCGGTCTACTCTTCGGCGCGCTCGGCGGGCCGCTCGCGTACTTCATCGCCGGGAAACTCGGCGCGATCACATTCGCCGAACCCGCGTGGCCCGCCCTCGCCGCCGTAGGCGCCCAGTACGCGATCATCATCCCCGCGTGGGGGATCATGCTCGACCGCGCGTCTCGGCGGAGCGCTTCCACATGAGCAATTCTTCAATACCGGAGCACCGCCGCGCCGCGAGCGCCACGTATGCCAGCAGCGCCAGATTTCCCAGCAGCATCAGCGCCACGATCCACGCCGCGCCCACACCGACCCGCCGCTCACGCCACCCGATCCATGCCCCGCCCAGCAGCAGCCCGGCGTACAAGTCCACCATCGTCGTGATCCCCCAGCGCGTGCGCACAATCTCGCGCAGCCCCGCCGCCAGCGACATCTCGAACGACGACCAAACGATGAGCGCCATGAGCACGCCGATCCCGACCGCGCAGCATCCAAGAAGAGCCGATGTCGATCGCATGAGTGTTCTCCGCATCAGTCGCCATTCGCCGCCGATCGCGCCGAGGATTCAGTCAGCCGCGCGCCTCTACGCGTGGCGGAGGAGCATCGTATGACTCTCTCCTGGGCACAACAGTTCGGAGCGATCGGCGCCCTCGCCGCGCTCGCGATGCTCGCCGTCTGGCTCCTCCAGCTCCGCACCAAAGACGCGGGCGTGGTCGATGTCACCTGGGCTGCAAGCCTGGGCGCCGCCGCCATCCTCTGCGCAATGACGGGAGAGGGCGACACCGCCCGCCGAATCCTCATCGGCACGATCGGCGGCCTCTGGGGAATCCGGCTCGCGCTTCATCTGCTCTTCGACCGCGTGCTCTCGGGCCCCGAGGACGGCCGCTACCAGATGATGCGCGAGACCTTCGGCCGGCGCGTCAACTTCATCTTTTTCTGGTTCTTCCAGGCGCAGGCCCTCCTCGTCGTCATCCTCGCGCTTCCCTTCGTTCTCGCGTCGTCGTTCGATGCACCCAGCGCGGGCCTTCGCCCGCTCGACTACGCCGCCGCCGCGCTCTGGGTCGTCGGCCTCTCAGGCGAGTGGCTCAGCGACCACCAACTCAAGCAGTTCAAAGCCGACCCCGCGAACAAGGGCAAAGTCTGCAACGTGAGGCTGTGGCGCTACTCGCGCCACCCCAACTACTTCTTCGAGTGGCTCATGTGGTGCGCCTACGCGCTCGTCGCGCTCAGCGTGCCGCACGGCTGGATCGCGATCTCGGCCCCCGCGCTCATTCTTCTCTTCGTCCTCAAGCTCACCGGCATCCCGCCCACCGAAGCCCGAGCCATCCGCTCCCGCGGCGACGCCTATCGCGAGTATCAGCGCACCACCAGCGCCTTCTTCCCCTGGTTCCCCAAGGACTCACGCCCGTGACCCAGACCGCCTGGTACGAACCCATCCTCGACACCGGGATGCTCCCCGACCCGCTCCTGCGCGCGCAGATCCGCGCCCGGCTCCGCGAGATCATCCGCCTCCACGATCGCGGCACGATCGACGAGCGCTCCGAGCGCGCCCGCACCCTCATCGCCGAACTCAAGCGCAGCCCCATCGCCATCGAAACGCGCAAAGCGAACGAACAGCACTACGAAGTGCCGCCCGAGTTCTTCCGGCTCTGCCTCGGCCCGCGCCTGAAGTACAGCGGCTGCTACTGGCCTGAAGGAGTCGACAATCTCGCCGCCGCCGAGGAGACCATGCTCGCGCTCACCTGCGAGCGTGCCCAACTCCGCGACGGCCACACCATCCTCGAACTCGGCTGCGGCTGGGGCTCGCTCACCCTCTGGGTGCTCGAGCACTACCCCGCCGCGCGCGTCACCGCCGTCTCAAACTCCCGCCCGCAGCGCGAGTTCATCGAGGCCCGCGCCGCGTCCCGCGGCTGGAGCGACCGGCTCCGCGTCATCACCGCCGACATGAATCAGTTCCACCTCGATGAACGATTCGACCGCGTCGTCTCCGTCGAGATGTTCGAGCACATGAAGAACTACGAGAAACTGCTCGCGCGCGTCGCGTCGATGATGAAGGACGACGCACGCCTCTTCGTTCACATCTTCACCCACGCGCGCCACTCGTACCACTTCGAGCTTGACGACTGGATCGGCCGGTACTTCTTTACCGGCGGCACCATGCCCAGCGACGACCTCCTGCTCCACTTCAACGCCGACGTGCGCTGCGCCGACCACTGGCGCGTCAGCGGCACGCACTACCAGCGCACCGCCAACGCCTGGCTTGACAACCTCGACGCCAACCGCAACGCCGCGCGAGAAGTCCTCGCCCATGCCTACAACTCCGAAGCCGAGGGGGAGAAATGGCTCAACCGCTGGCGCGTGTTCTTTCTCTCGTGCGCCGAACTCTGGGGAATGAACTGCGGTGAAGAATGGCTCGTTTCACACTACTTGTTCGAACGCATGTGCTCGTCAGCCGCGTCGTGATCAGCCGCGCCACTGTTGGTCAGACGGGGGGAAGACCAACGACAATCGTCTGACTGAGCGAGTTACCCAACCGTCGGCGGTTCCTGGATCAGGGGCTGCTCTTCGCGGGCTCTCGGCGGGCGATGCGCGCTAGCAGTGAGGCCGCGCCAGAAGCCGGGGGTGGGGTCATACCCCGGGTCGCCGGGCTGGAGCGCGTCGATCTCTGGGGTCCGCCAGATGAGCATCACGGTGCCGGCGACGACAAGAACGAACGCGACCAGCCCGATGCCGAGTTGCACGCCGAGGGCTGTGGGATTGCTGCCGAGGTTGAGCGCTTCAACGGAGTCGCCGATCAGCCCGGCGACGAGGCTGCCCAAGGGCATGGCGCCGAAGACGGCGGCGTTCTGCACCGCCATCGCCCGCCCGCGCATCTCATCGCTGACGAGCAGTTGCAGCGCGGTGATCCCCACACTGAAGCTCAGCAGCCAGAAGACGCCTACGAAGAACATCCACACCGCGCCGAGCCAGAAACTCGACGTTGCGGCAAACAGGGTGATCGAAACGCCCCCGCCGAGGATCGAGGCGGGGATGAGGTGATGCCGCGGGTACCACGCCGGCACAAACTTCAGCGCGAGCGCGCCGAAGACCGCGCCGATGCCCATCACGGAGAGCATGGTGCCGAAGGCGGCTTCCTCCGCGCCGTAGACGTTCACGACGAAGAGCGAGAGCATGCGCAGCACCGGCGCGGCGCAGATGCTGAAGAGCACCATGCCGACAAAGACGCGGAACGGGCCGCGGTTGTGGAAGGTGAAGCGGACCGCTTCCTTGATCTCGTCGATGGGGTGGGCGCTGGCGCGCTCGGGCGCGGGGGCGTCGGGCGTGCGAGCGACGGCGGCGAGGATGCCGAGAAAGCTGGCAAAGTTGACGGCGAAGAGAACCGTCGCGCCCGACTTATGGAGCAGCACGCCCGCGAGCGCCGGGCCGACCACGCGCGCAATGTTGAACTGGATCGAATTGAGGTTGATGGCTTTGTGCAGCTCATCGCGCGGCACAAGGCGCGGCGTGAGCACCTGCCAGGCGGGGACGTTGAACGCCATCACCGTGCCCTGAGCGATGCTGATCAGCAGCAGAGCGGCGGGGGTCATCAGCCCGGTAGCGCTG
Source organism: uncultured Phycisphaeraceae bacterium (assembly GCA_964391865.1). GTDB lineage: Bacteria > Planctomycetota > Phycisphaerae > Phycisphaerales > UBA1924 > DASZQL01. The sequence goes on along the minus strand of CAYMNQ010000001.1, from coordinate 696,417 downwards.
AGCAGCATCAGCGCCCCGGCGATCAGCATCAGCATGAACTGCGTGACGATCAAAAGCTTCTTGCGGTTCACGCGGTCGGCGAGCACGCCACCCGGCAGGCTCAGCAGAAGCATGGGCACGAGCAGGCACGCGGCGAGATACCCCAGCATCATGTTCGCGCTCGGGCGTCCCGCGAGTGTCCATTCCAGCGCACGAGTCTGCTCGGTGACGACCCATTGCACGCCCACGGACTCCATCCACGTGCCGATGGAAGAGCCCATCGAGCCGATCCAGACCCAGAAGTAATCGCGGTGGCGCAGCACGCCCCAGCGCGAGGGCGGTTCAACGAATGTGGGTGATGGTTCAGCGCGCGGCATCCCGTTCGCCGAAGGTGCGGGCGAAGGACGATCGATCACACTGGGTTCGGAGCGGTCGGGCACGGGGTGATTGCTTGGAGTCACACGCGGCAGGAGGAACCATCGTACCGGCGAAGGTCGGAACGGATTCACCACCGAGACCCGGAGAACACTGAGGGGAAAATTGGAAGAGCCACGGGCGTGCGTGGCGGGTATCGGTCGTGCGCGGGCCGCTACACTCGGCGCATGAATGCGATCATCATCGAACGACAAGGCTCGCCCGTCACGCCCAACATCAGCGTCACCCCGTCTTGGCCAGAATTGAGTGCTCCGGGTGCGGGTGAAGCCGTCATCCGCACCGAATGCTCCGCGCTGAACCACATGGACTTGTGGGTCGGCATGGGCATCCCGGGGATCGATATGACGTACCCGCGCGTCAGCGGGTGCGACGCGTGCGGCATCGTCGAATCCGTCGGCGCGGGCGTCGATGCCTCGTGGGTCGGTAAGCGCGTGATGGTCAACGCGAAGTACGAGAAGCCCTTCCCCGCGCGCCCGGGCGACCCGCCCGCCAGCACGCTGCTGCCCGACTACGAACTCATCGGCGAGCACGTCAACGGCATGCACCGCGAGCGCTTCATCGCGCCGGTGACGAACCTCGCGCTGGTCGGAGAGAAGGCGGATCCGGTGGCGGCCGCCGCGTTTGGGCTGGTGTCGCTCACCGCGTACTCCATGATGTTCACGAAGGGACAGTTGCGCCCGGGGCAGTCGGTCCTCATCACCGGCATCGGCGGCGGGGTCGCCACCGCGGCGCTCGCGATTGCGAAGTGGATGGGTTGCCCCGTTGCCGTCACGAGCCGGCACCAGTGGAAACTCGACCGCGCGAACCAACTCGGCGCGGACTGCCTGATCCTCGACAAGGGCGAGGACTGGTCGCGCGAGGTGCGCGCGTGGACCAACAAGCGGGGCGTGGACATGGCGGTGGACTCGATCGGCAAGCCCACGCATCTCGCGTGCATCAAGTCGCTGGCGCGCGGCGGGGCGTATGTGACGCCCGGGAATACGGGCGGGCCGCAGGCGACCACCGACCTCGCGCGGGTGTTCTGGAATCAGCTCCGCGTGCTTGGCTCGACGATGGGATCCAATGCGGAATTCGGCGAGCTCGGCGCGCTGTTCCGCGCGGGGCATCTGAAGCCGGTGGTCGATTCGGTGATCCCGTGGCGCGAGGGGCGAAAGGCGTGGGAACGGATCGAGGCTGGCGAGCAGTTCGGGAAGATCGTGGTTGACTGGAGATAGCTGGGCGAGAGTTCAACGCGAATGGTGCTTTGAATCGCGTTCAATTGATCTTCTCGTTCCCCGTATCCTGTCTGCTCAGTGTCCACCGTGCCTCTGTGGTGAAAGGTCATTCATGACTCTCCTCGACAACAAACTCGGTCTCATCTTCGGCGTGGCGAACGATCGGTCCTACGCCACGTTCATCGCTCAGTCGCTCATCAAGTACGGCGCGAAGTGCGCCTTCGCGCACCTGCCGGGGGAGAAGAACGAACGCCGCACGCGCAAGGCGGTCGAAGGGCTGGGCGTCAGCGACCCTTGGCTGTTTCCCTGCGACGCCGGGAAGGACGATGACCTCGACGCGATCTTCGACGCTTACGCGAAAGCGTTCGGCGGGAAGATGAATTACCTGATCCACTCGATCGCCTTCGCCGACCGCGAGTGGCTGGCGATGGGCAAGTTCGTCGAGACGCCCCGCGCGTCGTACCTGTCGGCGATCGATATCTCGGCGTACACGCTCGCGGCGATGGCGAAGCGGGCACGCCCGATGATGCGCGATTCGGGCGGCGGCAGCGTGCTGGCGATGAGCTACTACGGCTCCGAGAAAGTCGTCCCCGGCTACAACATCATGGGCGTCGCGAAGGCGGCGCTCGAATGCACCTCGCGCTATCTCGCGGCGGAGCTCGGGCGCGAGGGCATCCGCGTGAACACCATCTCGGGCGGCCCGCTCCGCACGCTCGCCAGCTCGGCGGTGGGGGGAATCGATGACATGCTCGACCGCACACCGACCCGCGCGCCGCTGCAGCGCAACATCGAAGGGCGCGAGGTGGGCGATACCGCCGCGTGGCTGGTCAGCGATCTTTCCAGCGGCGTGACGGGTGAGAACATCTACGTGGACTGTGGCGTGAACATTATCGGCGTGTGAACGCGGTGGTGGTGTTCGGCCATTCAATCGCTTGCAGGTTTCCAGAGACGGCGGATTCCTCAGCCCGGGACGAATTCAGGCCGCTTTTCTCGACCTTTTTGGCATCGAACCCGTTGACTTCCCCCGGTCTTGGGGCAACATTGTAAAGCCGGAATCTCGCCCTCGTGAGGGGCGGGTTCAATCAAAGCACACGACGCACGCCGATCGGCACCGGTGTCGCGTGAGGGTTTGGAGTGAGCTCAGGCTGTGTTCGCGCCTCCGTAATCGTCTCGGCTGAGGGGATCGCTGTCCCTCGCGCGAGATTATCACACTCCTTCGGCGATCGCTGCGCGGGTGTCGGTGCTGCGTTGACAGAGTTGAGCACACTTTGAAGGAGACAAGAGAATGATTCGGACTCGTAATGGAGTGGCCGTGGCGGCCGTGCTCGCGCTCGCGGGCGTGGCGAGCGGCGCGGCGAACAATGTGGTGGACCAATGGCAATCGACGTACAACGACGTGATCCGAAGCGTGGGCGGGGCACCCTGCCCGCAGGCCCGCTCGGCCCCGCTGATGAGCTTGGCGATGTTCGATGCGATCAACAGCATCGATCTGGCCGAGACTGGCGTGGGCTACACCTCGTACCAGGTTGGCATTCCGGCACCGGCGCCCGGTACGTCGCGTGAAGCCGCGGGTGCTGCCGCCGCATATGCGACGATGTCTCAAGCGTACGCGGGCAACCCCGCGGCGCTGGGGATCATTCAGTCGCGGTACGACTCGCAGTTGGCCGCGATCCCCGACGGCCCGGCGAAGGCCGCGGGCATCGCGCACGGCGCCGCCATCGGGAACAGCCTGTACGCGATTCGCTCGACGGACGGCTTCGACGCCGACCCGAGCTACACGCAGGGCGGACAGGCGGGCGACTGGCGGATCACGCCTGATGGGCCGTTTGTGCAGCCGTTCACGCCCCACTGGGGCAATGTCACGCCGTGGGGCCTGGCGAGCGGGAATCAGTTCCGCCCGACACGCCTGACGGACTACGGCTCGATGGAAAATCTCCTGCAGAGCCAGGAGTATGCGGACAACATCAACGGGGCTCCGGGCATTCTCGGCGTGAAAGAACTCGGCAGCCGGACGAGCGCGACGCGCACGGCAGAGCAGACGGAGATCGCCTGGTTCTGGGCCAACGATCGCGATGGCACGGCGAAGCCGCCGGGGCAACTCGTTCAGATCAGCCAGGTGGTCGATGCCCAGGAAAACCTGAGCCTCTCGCGCAGTGCGCACATGCACGCGTTGGCGGCGATGGCGATCGGCGATGCATGCATCGCCGCGTGGGACGCGAAGTACGCGACCCCGATCGACCTGTGGCGCCCGATCGACGCGATCCGTGAGACGATCGATGACGGCAACCCGCAGACGATCAGTGATCCAACGTGGACTCCATTGAACGACTTCACCCCGCCCTTCCCGGCGTATGTTTCCGGTCATGCGACGATGGGCGCGGCGCACGCGTCTGTTATGGCCGCGCTGTTTGGCGACTCATACACCTTCACGATCGGCAGCGACGAGTTCGCGGTAAACCCCGGGCTCGGATACCCCGCGGACCTCACGCGCACATTCCACAGTTTCTCCGAGGCGGCGCTTGAGAACGCGCTGAGCCGCATCTATCTCGGCGTGCACTACGACTTCGACGCCATCGATGGCAACATCCTCGGGCACCAGGTTGGTGACTACATTGCCGCGAATTGGCTTCTCCCCGTCCCGGCACCTTCCGCCGCGGGTCTCGCGGGTGTCGTGGGTCTGATGGGCCTGCGCCGCCGCCGCGCGTGAGCGTCGGCTGAGCCGATCATCTGAATTGCCCTTCTTCACACGGGCGACCCTTGGGTCGCCCGTGTTTTTCATTGGTTTCGTGCTGTCGCGCGATGGGCGCGTGAGTCCATCGCGTTGCCATCGCTTGAGAGGTGGAGCCGGGCGGACCGGGGGGGCAGACCGGGGGGCGGGCGTCCGGAAGTTCCGGCGCTCGGCGAACACGCGACAACACTTCAGAAGGAGAAGGACACCATGAACACCTCAGTGAAGATCAACATGCTCGGCTCGGCGGCGGCGATGCTGGCGGCGGCGGGTGTCGCGGCGGCGAGCGTGCAGGTCGTGCCGCCCGCGATGGGCGCGAGCGGGCCGGCGGATTTCCCCTTCGTGGGCGAGGTCGGCAACGCGATGGGCTACGACTGCTCGGGCACCGTGGTCGATGACGGGATGTGCTCGTACATCCTGACAGCGCGGCACTGCGTCTTCAACGACACGGAGACGGCGATCCGCCCGCTCGCGGACATCAAGTTCCGCGACGCCAACGGCACGGAGCACAACGCGGCCCGTGTGAGCGCCCTCGTCAACGCCGACATCGCGATCATCAAGCTCGCCACCCGCGTCACCAGCGCGGCGCTCGGCATCGATCAGTTCTACTGCGGCATGGATCAGGTGGGCCAGCAGTTCTGCTTCACTGGCTTCGGGCTTTCGGGCACCACCGGCCCTGATCGCCCTGTCGGCAACCCCGCCCGACCGATGTTCACCCCAGGCACCGACGCGAAGCGCACCTTCTACAACATGTTCGACACGCGCGGTGCCGGCCCGCTGCACATGCAGGGCACCGTGCTGGGCTACGACCTTGACGATCCCGCCACGCTCGGCAACCCCAACGGCGCGATCGACGGCGAGGGGCTCACCGGCCCGGGCGACTCGGGCGGCGGGTACTTCATCGAGGTCGGCGGCACGATGTACCTCGCCGCCGTCCACTCGAGCGGCACGCGCCCGTTCTACGGCGGGCAGGCGAGCGCGATCCCCGTCAGCGATTACAAGGACTGGATCTTCGCGACCATCCCGACGCCCGGCACGGTGACGCTCGCGGGCCTGGCGCTGATCGCGGGAGTGAAGCGCCGCCGCGCGGCGTGAGAGTGGCGTGTAGTGATCTGTGAGGTAGCGAGGCAGGAAATGCGTCAACGCGGAGCCGCAGGGCTCCGCGTTTTTTCTCGCTTGGTATGAATGCGGCGCGCGAATTCTCGGACTATTGCCTTGACTTGAACCAAGGCTGAGTTAGGGTTGGGTCATGGGCGGTGCCTGCCCTCGGGAGGAATTCAGATGAATCCACGGATGTTCGTCGGAGCGATGATGTTGGTCTGCAGCGCGACCATCGCGCAAGCGCAGCTCACGTATGTCTCGCAGTTTCATGCGGTCGCCGTTGCCTTCTCGAACCCAACGACCGCGACTTCGGGGTCGCTGTTCTACGAGGCCGCGAACGACTCGTCCGGTACGGCATTCCAGCGTGCAAGAGTCTTTGGCTGCGGGATCGAGACAGACGCATTTGCTGGAGGGGCATTCGGTTCGTCCGGCATGACTTGCAGCACGACCTGTGACGTGCAGTTCACGGTTGATGTCGAGCGCAGCTTCACATTGAACGCGATGACGGACTATTTCATTAATCAGGGATCAGCATTGCCAGCGAACTCGGTTGTGTTCAACTTCACAGGAGGCGAGTTCAATGTGCTGCACTCCAATCAGCGCGATCAGTTCCAGGTTTCTGGGACGCTGGTCCCCGGCACGGTCTACCGCCTGAGGTTTTTCGCCCGTGGGCAATCGGGCGGTCCCGCGAGCCTGTACTCATCACGTTTTAGCGCGACACTCGACCTTGGATTGTCCTGCGGCTTCGGCGCGCTGATCTGCCATCCGGATCAGGACCATAATGGCTCAGTCGGCATTGGCGACCTCGCGCAAGTGATCGTTCGCTGGGGGCAGCAATCGCCGGTTGCTAATTTCTACGGGGATGTGAACGGGGATCGGGCGGTCGATCTGGCGGATATTGCGCAGATCATCAATGTGTGGGGTCAAGACTGCCCTACCGGCTAATCATCGGCAGCATCCGCTCCATCACCTCCAACGCCGCCTGCAGATATCTCGGGTGCCCTTCCTGGTGCATGAACGCCGGGACGGTCGCCGCCATCAGCACTCGACGGACGTTGGCGAGTGACGCGTAATCATCCGACGCATCAAGCCCCGCTGTGCGCCGGGCCTTGGCGATGAGCGACACCGGCTTCAGCCCGTCGAGCGACTGCGGGCGGCCCCAGTAGAGCCGTTCGAGGTACACCGCGTCCTCGACCCAGTGCCCGCAGTGCGTCTCGGCGAAGTCGAGCAGCACGGTGCCGGGCGGGCCCCACGGGCTGGCGTCGTCGCGGCGCATCAGGTTGCCGGGGTGCAGGTCGCCGTGGCACCAGCAGTTGATCGGGCGCGCGCTCCACGCGCCGGTCAGGCGCGGCAGGAGTCTCTGCACGTGCTTCACGCCCTCGATCCAGCGCGACGCGTCGGCGACGTGGTTGTCCTTCAATTCCTGGCGCGCTTTCGTGAGCAGCATGCCCCAGTCCGGCGGCTCCTTGCCCGCGTCGAGCGGCCAGCGTTCGGCGGCGTGCTTGTAGAACTCGGCGGCGGCGGCGGCGAGCAGCTCGAACACATCCTTGTGCCGGTGCGCCGCCAGCGGGTCACCCGGCACGCGCTCCATCACGATCCACGCCATGTCGTAGCCGCCGAGCTCAATGCCGTGCATCGCCACGCGCGGCGTGGGGGCGGCGGTCTCGCACAGCCCGGTGATGGTGCGGTACTCGCGGAAGCCGACGGGGAGTTTGATGACCACGGGGCGCGGGCCGTCGTCAGTGCGGAAGATGGCGTACGCGGTGGCGGCGCCGCCGATCTGCCAGTCGGTGCGGAACCAGCGGACATCGCTAAGCCGCCCCTGGCACGCGAGCTTGAGCGCGGGTTCGAGTTGCGGGCCGAGGTCGTGCGCCGCGCCGCCGAGATGCTCGACGGAGAGGCGCTCGAAGGCGCTCCCGTCGTTCGCACTCCCGTTCGCTGACGCTCCTGTCATCGTTGAATGACGCCTCCGCGCGCGAGCCCACGGACAGAGTACCCTACGCCGCTCATCGGATGGAAGTGAGGATTGTTGAAAACAATCGATGAAGCTCGAAGGAATTCGCGCAAGGATTCACAATCTCGGACGCGCCCCCGCCGGCGTGCTTTTCCAAGCCCGGTACCCGAAACCCCACACCCCTCCTCAAGCTCCCTTTTCTCCATGCCCTCTCCCAACTACGACCTCATCGCGATCGACCTTGACGGGACTCTGTTCGGCCCCGACGGGCGCGTCTCCGCGCGGAACGCGGCGGCGGTTGACGCCGCCCGGAACGCGGGGATCGAGGTGGTCATCTGCACCGGGCGGGGGCTGCGCGAGAGCCGCACGGCGATCGACGCGATCCGCGCCGACGTGCCGGCGGCGGGGCGCGAGATCGCGCCGATCGTCGTCGCCGGCGGCGCGATGGTGTGCGACGCGCGGAGCGGGCGCACGCTGCACCGCTGGCCCATGGACCGTTCGCTCGTATCGCGCCTGTGCGATCACTTCGCGCGGGCGAACCGCGCGCCCCTGATTCTGAAGGACCGCGACGCCGCCGGGTTTGACTACCTCGTCGTCAACAGCGGGCCGATCGAGTACCCCTCGCAGTGGTGGTTCAGCGTGATGGATGTCGAGGTGAAGTTCGTTGATTCGATCGCCGCCGACGAGCACCCCGAGCACACGGTGCGCGTGGGGTTCGCGGCGGAGGCGGCGCGGATGGCGGAACTCGCCGAGAGCGTCCACGCGGAGTTCGGGCGCGAGACGCTGACGCAGCACTTCGCCGCCGTCGCGGGCGCTTCGCTGCGCAGCAAAGATGGCGTGAAGGACGAATCGATCCACCTGCTCGAAGTCTTCGATCAGCAGGTGAGCAAATGGACGGCGGTGCACCGGCTGGCGTTGGAGCAGCGCATCCCGCGCGAGCGCGTCGCCGCCATCGGCGATGAGGTGAACGACGTGGCGATGATCGAGGGCGCCGGGCTGGGCATCGCGATGGCGAACGCCGTGGAGAAGGTGAAGAAGGCGGCACGGGTGCAGACGGAATCGAATGCTCAGGACGGCGTGGCCCGCGCGATCGAGCGCATCCTGAGCGGCGAGTGGTAGCAAAGGTGGCCCGGCAATCCGTGCCAGGTCTGGTCCGCTCCCGCATTCTCACCGGAACCGAAGCATTGCAAACGCTCAGCGAGATCAAGCAGCTCCTCGAATCGCGCGGCCTGTCGCCCAACAAGGCGCTGGGGCAGAATTTTCTGTGCGATCACAACTTGATCCGCCGGCTGGTGGACGAATCGGGCGTGAAGCCGGGCGACGTGGTGCTCGAAGTCGGTCCCGGCACAGGGGCGCTGACGGATGAACTCGTCGCGCGCGGCTGCGCGGTGGTCGCGTGCGAACTCGACCGCGGGCTCGCGGCCCTCATCCGTGAGCGATTCGCTGAACGGATCACGCTGGTCGAGGGTGATTGCCTCGCGGGCAAGCACGCGCTGAATCCCGAGATCGTCTCTTCGATCGCGGGGCGCGATTTCACGCTGGTCGCGAATCTGCCGTATGGCGCGGCCAGCCCGCTGATGGTGCTGCTGGCGACGGAGTTCGCGCCGGGCAACCATCGCGGGAACGCCGTGTGCCTTGGGCAGTACGTGACCATCCAGAAGGAAGTCGGGCAGCGTCTGCGAGCACAGCCGGGCATGGAGGACTACGGCGAGCTGGGCGTGCTGTTGCAGGCGATGTGCGAGGTGCGGCGCGTGGCGGTGCTGCCCCCCGAGTGCTTCTGGCCGCGCCCGAGGGTGACGAGCGAGATGGCGGCGATCGTGCCGCTGCCGCGGTTGGGCAAGCACGTGCGCACCAGCGACCAGCAGCGCCTGGCGCGCCTGTGCCGATTGCTCTTCGGGCAGCGGCGGAAGCAGATCGGCTCGATCCTCGGGCGCGCGGAGATGGGTTCCCTCGGGCCGCTGCCGGGCGGAGTGGAACCGACGGATCGGGCGGAGGTGCTATCGATCGAGCAGCTCGAACACCTAGCGGCGCTGTTGGAGGCGCAAGGGGTGCTGCCCGCGGAGCAGTAACGCCCTGCGGTTGCTCGCCGCCGGCACCTCGACCGCTCGCCGCTCACTATCATTCCTGCGAGTCAACACCGCCGATGGAGCCGCCGTTGTCGCGCATCAGCCCACTTCAACCCGAGCACGAATCGCGCGAAGCGACATTCTTGCCGTGGGGCCCGCCCGAATCGCCCGCGTTGGTGGTGGAGAGCTTCGGCGAGGTGGAGATTGAGTACGCCGCGATTCGGAAGGGGTGCGCGCTGCTCGACCTGCCCAATCGCGGCGCGGTGCGCGCAGGGGGCAAGGACCGCGCCGAGTTTCTCAACCGAATGCTCACGCAGGAATTGAAAGGGCTGCAGCCGTTCCAGTCGAAGCGCGCCTTCTGGTTGAACCGCAAGGGGCGCATCGACGCGGACCTTCGGCTGGTCGAGTTGCCTGATGAGATGTGGCTCGATCTGGACGTGCTGTGCGCCGGTGCGTGCGTCACCGCGCTCGCGTCATTTGTCTTCAGCGAGGAAGTCGAGTTCGTCGACGCGTCAGAGTCTTCGCACCGCCTGGCGCTGCACGGGCCGACGGCGGGGGCGCTGCTGGCGCGCGTAGGTACGCTCATCGACGGCCCGCCGATCGGCGATCTACAGCCGGGACAAGCGTGCCGGGCACGCATCGCGGAACGCATGGCGATCATCGAGCGCCAGGATTCGCTGGGCGAGCCGGGGTTCGAGTTGCTTCTGCGCACCGCGGCCGACGCGCCGGACGTGTACCGTGCGCTCATCGAAACAGGCGCTGGCACGGTCGACGCGCCGAACCGCGAGTACCGCCTGAAGCCCGCCGGTTGGCACGCGTACAACGTGGCGCGGATCGAATCGGGCAGGCCGCTGTTCAATCTCGACTTCGGCCCGGAGTCGCTCCCCGCCGAGACGGGCGTGCTGAACGACCGCGTGTCGTTCACGAAGGGGTGCTATCTCGGGCAGGAAGTCGTCGCGCGGATGCACGCGCTGGGGCATCCGAAGCAGGTACTCGTCGGGCTTCGCCTCGGCGCGGCGGGGCACGACGGTCCCGAGTGGCAGCCCGCCGCCGGCGCGCCGGTGCTTGCTCAGGTTGAGGGGGGCGCAGAAGCGAAAGCCGTCGGCGCGATATCCAGCTCCACGCGCAGCCCGATGTTGGGCGACGCCGCGGTGGCGTTCGCGTCGGTGAAGTGGGGCTCGCACACGCCGGGCACGCGGCTCATCGTCGAATCACCCGCCGGCCCCTGCCCGGCGGTCGTGCACGACCGGCTCGCGTTCTGGGAACGATCGAAATGACCGAGAAACAAGCCAAAACCACGCCGATCGCCGAGCCGCCGCTGCTGAGCGTCAGCGACTTGAAGGTTCACTTCCCAGTGAGATCCGGACTACTGCGACTGACGACCGGGCATGTCAAAGCCGTCGACGGCGTGAGCTTCGAGCTGCGCCGGGGTGAGGCGCTCGGGCTGGTCGGCGAATCGGGCTGCGGCAAGACGACCGTCGGGCGAGCGATCCTGCGCCTGATCCCCGCGACGGGCGGGCGCGTGGTTTTCGACCGGCACGACGTGCTGAGCGCCGGTTCGGCGGAGATGCGCGCGCTCCGACGGCAGATGCAGATCATCTTCCAGGACCCCGGCGGCTCGCTGAACCCGCGGCTGCGGATCGGCGCGATCATCGGCGAGCCGCTCCGTGTGCACCAACTGGTCGAGTCGCGTGAGGAGGAGCGCGCGCGGGCGCTGGATCTGTTGGAGAAGTGCGGGATGCCGCGCTCGGCGATCGACCGCTACCCACACGAATTCAGCGGCGGGCAGCGCCAACGCATCGGCATCGCCCGCGCCCTCGCGCTCAACCCGCGCTTCATCGTGTGCGACGAGCCGACCAGCGCGCTCGACGTCTCGATCCAGGCGCAGATTCTCAACCTGCTCGCTGACCTACGCGATGAACTCGGGCTGAGCTATCTCTTCATCAGCCACGACATGGCGGTGGTCAAGCACCTGTGCGACCGCGTTGCGGTGATGCTCGCGGGGAAGATCGTCGAAGAAGGCCCGCGCGAGCGCGTCATCGGCGAGCCGAAGCACGAGTACACGCGCGCCCTGCTCAGCGCCGTCCCCGAGCCCGACCCGCGCCGTGAACGGAAGCGCGCGAAGTACGAAGCGCTGCCCGCCTGAGCCGGCACGACGCGGAACTGGAAGCACCCCGGGCAGGATTCGAACCTGCGACCTCATCTTTAGGAAAGACGTGCTCTATCCAACTGAGCTACCGGGGCACAAGGGCATTGTATGTGCCACCGAGGATGGTGCTCTGGGCATACTCGGTGCGGCGGTGATCGACGAGCTACTCGCGCGCCAGCTCTTCAACCACCGCGTGCACCGACCGCGCCAGCGCCCCGAGCGCATAGCCGCCCTCCAGGCACAGCACCAATCTCCCGCCACAGAGCTCTTCCGCGGTCGATCGCAGCGCCGCTGCCACGCGCGCAAATCCCGCTTCGCTGACGTGCAGTTCCGCCAGAGGGTCATCGCGGTGGGCGTCGAACCCCGCCGAGACGACCAGCAGTTCCGGTGCGAACGCCCGCGCCGTCGCGGGGAACGTGTCCTCGTACACCCGTGCGAACTCCTCATCCCCCGTCCCCGGCGGTAACGGCACATTCAGCGTGAACCCTTCGCCATCGCCGATGCCGCGCTCGTCCGCGGCGCCCGTGCCGGGCCAGAGCGGCGATTGGTGCGAGCCGAAGACGAAGACATCGCGCCGGTCGTAGAAGATGTCCTGTGTGCCGTTGCCGTGATGAACGTCGAAGTCGGCGATCATCACGCGCGAGAGGCGGTGCGTCTCGAGCGCGTGCTGCGCCGCGAGCGCCGCAGTGTTGAAGAAGCAGAACCCCATCGCGCGATCGCGCTCCGCGTGGTGCCCCGGCGGACGCACCAGCGCGAAGGCGTTCCGCGCGACCCCCGACATCACCTGATCCACCGCATGCACCGCGCACCCGCCCGCCCACAACGCCGCGTCGATCGAATCGGGGCACGCGACGGTGTCGGCGTCGATCATCGCGGATTGCCCGCGCAGCGCGAGCATGCGGTCCGCATGTGAATCGCTGTGCACCCGGCGGAGGAGTGCTTCGCTCGCGGGCGACGCGGGCTCGCCCCACGCCGCGCCGGTGATCGGGCGGGCTCGGAGTTCATCCATGACTGCGGTGAGCCGCTCGGGCCGCTCCGGGTGCGCGGGACCCGCGGTGTGGCGCGAACAGTGCGGGTTCGTGATGAGCAATGTGCGGGTCATGGCGGAGCCGCGGGGGCCGGGGCAGCGCCCGAGGGCGCGATGGGCGCATGAAAAAGACCCGGCTCCGGCCGAGTCTGGCATCAGAAAGGCCGCGGTGGGATTCGAACCCACGAATCACGGATTTGCAATCCGTTCCCTTGGACCACTTGGGTACGCGGCCGGCGAATTGAACCAGGAATCATCGCACGCCGACCGCCCAATGTCCACTCTGCCCGGCGATGGATTCCGCGCTCGGGGCGGGCTGGAATGCCCGAATCCCGCCCAACCCACGAGCCGCATCATTCGCGAGTGGTTCTCGGGCCGATGGAGTATTGTGAAGCAGCCCGAACCGCGCCGAACCGGAGTCGCCCGCGATGCCGAACCGACCGCTTGCACGCCGCCTGTTGACGATCGCCCTGTTCGGATCCTCTGCCGGTGTGTGCGTTGCGCAGCCCTCGCCCGCGGATGATCCCGCGCTCAATGATCCGTCCGTCAAGAACGATGAACGGCAGCTCGAACGCCCCGCGTCGGGCACGGGCGAGCCGGCGCTGACGCCCAGCCCCTCATCGGGGGCGGGGGCGGTGCTGCCGGGCTTGAGCGAGAACGACCTTCGCCCCGCGCGCGGCGGGCTGGTTCGCGAGGGCGCGTTCCTTCCCAACCGGCGCGGGCGCATGGTGCCGGGCGATCACGGCGGGTGGGTGTTCATCTTCGACGCGGATGCAGAAGGGCTCGCGGAGCCGCCGATGCAAATCCAACCGTGTCAGCGGCTGACGGAGATGCAGCGCATCGTCGAAGCGAAGTCGGGGACGCAGACGTTTCTGCTCAGCGGTGTGGCGTATGTTTTCGAGGGCGCAAATCACATCATGCCACTGATGTTCACCACGCTGGCGTCGGAGGAACTGACGACCCAGCCCGCGACGCCGCCGCCCGCCACGGCGGGCGCCGACCCGAGCGTGGAGGAACTGCTGAAGTCGGTCGGCTCATTGCCCGCGCCCGCGGCCCGCGCTTCCGGCAGCGGCTCGGGCGCGATGAGCTCCCGCGGCCCGGCACCGGCCGCCGGCGGGAACGACGGCTCGAAGCTCGTCCGAGAGGGCACGATGCTGATCTCACGCCGCGGACGCATCGAGCGCGGCGGGGAGACCGGCTGGGTCTTCAGCATCGAGAGCGACACCGACCTGAAGGCGGGCACCACGCAGTTCTCGCTCATGCGCTGCCGGAATCTGGAGACCATCGCGCAGCTCGGGCAATCCCGCCGCGCGGGGCTCGTCGTCACGCTCAGCGGCACTGTCTACAGCTACGGCGGGCGGAACTTTGTGCTGCCGAGTATGTTCATCGTGGAGCAGGACCGCGAGGGCAATCTGGTTTCCGGTCAGTGATAGTGCGCTCTGGGGCGCTTGGCGCTGGATCACCGGTCGGGCTCATCCGAGCGTTTGAGCGGCCTGAAACGGCGTTCCGACGGGGTTTGCAGCCGGTCCGAAAACCGGAATCTGTTGCATAACAGCGGGGCAGTCCGGGATTCTAGGGAATTCTGGGATACTGTGAAGGTGCCCATCATCTCACGCCCGCTAAGGGCGTGAAGTGGTATCTCGTTTGAGGAAGCCTCGGAAATCTCGGCAGGTCAGGCAAGCGCGGTCAGCGGGTCAAGTGGGGAAATCTCCGCGCCGATCGAACGCTCGCCTTGATGCCGGCTTCCGGGTTCGTTCGCGCGGTGCGCCGTCCGGCTGAGTCGTATGTGTGTGCGACCAGCACCGCGCGGGGAAGGGTCGTGTGTTCCATGGGCGGTTCGAGCAGTGAAATTGTTGGACCTCGCGCGTGGGCGGACAAGAAGGTCTTCACCACGGGGGAGGCAGCCGAGATCTGCAAGGTGAGCCAGCAGACGATCATCCGCTGCTTCGACAGCGGTCGTCTGACGGGGTTCCGCGTGCCGGGGTCGCGGTTCCGGCGCATCCCGCGCGACGAGCTCATCCGCTTCATGAAGGAGAACGAGATCCCGCTCGACGCGATCGAGGGGCCGCGGAAGCGCGTTCTGCTGGTCGACGACGATGCGCAGGTGCTTGAGGTGCTGGTCGAAGCGTTCCGGCGCGACGGCCGCTTCGAGATTGAAACCGCCGGCACGGGCTACGACGCGGGCATGCTGACGGAGTCGTTCCGCCCGCACGCGATCATTCTTGACTACATGCTGCCGGACATCAACGGGAACGTGGTGTGCGAGCGGCTGCGCGCCCGCGAGACGACGCGCGACATCCGCGTGATCTTCGTCTCGGGCGTGGTCGAGCCGCACGAGGTGGACCGGCTCAAGAAAGCCGGGGCCGACGACTTCGTCCGCAAGCCGTTCAACATCGAGCGGCTGGTGGCGCGGGTGGCGGAATTGACGGGGATCGCCGCGGGCTGAGCGCCGCGGCGTGACGGGAATCACAGGCACGTACTGCCGATCGGCGCGCCGCCGCGCCGTGATCCGGGGGACGCTTCATGGACGAGCAACCGGCGAGCCCGACCGCCCAGGCATGGACGCCCGCGAGCGCGCCCACGGGTGCCTCCGTGTCCCGGGTCGAACTGATCCTCCAGCAGGTGGACGCGCTGCCGACGCTCTCGACGGTGGCGACCCGCGTGCTCGCTCTCTCCGGGTCGAGCGAGGCGGATGTGCGGGAGATCATCCGGCTGATCGAATCCGATCCGGCGCTGACGGTGCGTTTGCTGTCGCTGTGCCGCCGGGCAGAACGGGGGCTGGGCGCGAAGATCACCACTGTGGACCGCGCGGTCGTGATGCTGGGGCTGAACGCCGTGCGATCGGCGATGCTGAGCGTCGAGGTGTGCGGGCTGGTCAGCTCGATGATGGAGGAAGAACCGGCGGGCGACGGGCAGCAGCCCACGTTCGACCGGCGCGAGTTGTGGCGGCACTCCGTCGCTGTCGCCTGCGCTGCGGAACTCATCGCGGCGGCGCACCCCGATCGCGCCAGCGAACCGGGAGAGGCGTTCGTCTGCGGCTTGCTGCACGATTTGGGAAAACTGGCGCTCGACCGCGTGCTGCCCAGAACATACGCCCGACTCGCGGCGCTGAGCGAGCAGCGCCACGCGGACATAGCGGACCTTGAACGGAAAGTCGTCGGGCTGGACCATCACACCGCCGGAAAGCGCCTCGCGGAGAACTGGGGACTGCCGCACATGCTGCAGGACGTCATGTGGCTGCACGGGCAGACGTTGGCGACGCTGCCCGAACTCCCGCACCGCGCGATGATCGGGATCGTGACCGCCGCCGACGCGCTGGCGCGCCGGCTGCACATCGGCTGGTCGGGCAACACGCGCGCGCCCGCGGATTTCGCCGAGCTGTGCCGCGAGTGCGGCTTGAAGGCCGAGGCGGTCGAGGCGCTTCAAGGGGAACTGCTCGAGCGTGTGCGCCAGCGGGCGGCCGATCTGGGGCTTGAAGAGGAAGAAGACCGCGACGTACTGCTCCGCGCCGTGGGCGAAGCGAACCGGCGGCTCGGTCGGCTCGGGCTGATGCTCGAAGACCGCACGCGCCGATCATCGAACGAGAGCGTGGTGCTCGACGCGCTGGCGTCGTTCCAGACCGCCGCCCGTCGGCAGCACAGTCTGGTGGGCGTGATGGGCGAGGTCGTTCGCTCTGCCCGCGGCGCGCTCGGCGAGGGGCGCTACTGCCTGCTGTGGCAGGCTCGGCCCGACGGTCCGTGCCACATCTTCCGCTTCGACTCCGACGGCTCGGTCGCGGACGCAAAGGAGATCACCCCGCCGCTCGGGCACGCGTCGGGCGCGGACCCGGCGGAACTGGTGCCCGAGTGGGCACGCCCACACCTGACCGGAGACGCGGACCCGTGGAAGACGCGGTTCCTGTCGCTCGCGCCCGGCGCAAGCGCCGGCCCGCGCGCCGTGCTGGCGCACGACCGCGAGGCGGCGGAGACGGCGCTCGGGAAGAAGGCGGTCGAGGCGCTCTCCGCCGCGTGGGCGTGGGCGCTCAGCTCGACGGCGCAGCACCAGGGCGCTCGGAAACTGGGCGAGCAGCTCGCGGAAGCGAACCGCAAGCTGACCGAGGCGCAGACGAAGCTAATCGACGCGCGCTCGCTCGCGCGGCTGGGCGAGATGGCCGCCGGCGCGGCCCACGAGATGAACAACCCGCTGGCGATCATCCACGGGCAGAGCCAACTGCTCCGCTCGCAGGCCCGCGACGCGAAGGCCCACGACGCGCTAGGGAAGATTTCTCGCGCGTCCGAAAAGCTGAGCGAGCTGATCACCGAGCTGCACGAGTTCGCCGCGCCCCCGAGACCGGTGTGCCACGCCCTTCATTTCGAGACGCTGATCGAGTCGGCGCTCGACGCGGCACGTAAACGTTGCGCGGCGGCGGACGCGCCGATCGCCGTGCCGGTGCAGATCACGTTCGAGAATCCCGTGGGGGAAGCGTGGATCGATGGCGAGCAGATCGGACGTGCCGTCACAGAACTGATCGTCAACGCGGCGCAGTCGAAACCACGCTCGGGCGTGGACATTCGCGTTCACGTTGACCCGGCGGATGACCGACTGTTCATCACCGTCACGGACGATGGAGCAGGGATGTCCCGTCACGCGCTCGATCATGCATTCGACCCGTTTTTCTCCGAGCGACCCGCTGGGCGCCGGACTGGAATGGGCCTTGCCCGCGCCCGCCGGCTGGTGGACGCCCACGGCGGGGAGCTTGACATCCAGAGCGTCGAGGGGCAGGGGTCGAGCGTGCGGATCGTGCTGGGCGAGTGGCGCGCGACGTTGCGGTCCACCGTGGGAAGCGCCGCCGCGTGAACAGAGAGAGAGCCGAACGGATTCCGAGGAGGTCGAGCAATGCAGAAGCGCAAGCCCAAGCAAGAGAACAACGAGGCGGCGAGCGGACCCGCGGGCGGCACCCCGCCGGTGAAGCGCGCGACGAAGCGGTCGAACACGGCTCGCCCGGCGGCGTCGCCCTCGACGATCCTGCTGGTGGACGCGAACACGGCGGCGCTCGACGCCGCCCGCGCGGCGCTCGAAGCGGTGGGGCACACCTGCGTCTGCGCGCGGTCACTCGCTGATGCACGGCAGGCGATGGCGCGGACCGAATTCGAAGTCGCGGTGATCGACACCGACGTGACGGGCGAGCGCGGCCTGACGCTGGTGGACGAGATCCACGCGTCCGGCGGCACGACGCGCACGATCGTTACCAGCACGCGCAGCGCGCTGGAGTGCGCCGTGGAGGCGATGCGCCACGGGGCGGCGGACTTCATCTCGAAGCCCGCCGCGCCGAATGACTTGGTCACGCGCGTGGTGGCGGCGGCGGAACTTTCCCGCCGGGCCCGGGCGGAGCAGCGCCGCGTCGCGCGCCTCGAGCGCGCCTGCCGGCGCCTCAGCGCGGCGCGCGAGGAGGTTTCGCGCCAAGTGGACGTGCTGTGCGGCGACCTGGCGAACGCATACGAGGAGATCGCCGGGCAGCTCTCGCACACCAGCATCGCCGCCGAATTCGGCGCGATCGCGCGGGAGGAACTCGATGTCGAGACACTCTTGCGCCGTACGCTGGAATACCTGCTGAAGAAGGTCGGGCCGACGAATGCGGCCGTGTTCCTGCCCACGGGGCAGGATGATTTCAGCCTCGGCGCGTATGTGAACTACGACGTGCCGCGGGACACGGCGGACGTGCTGCTCGACCATCTCGCCGACGTGCTGGCGCCGCGGATCGAGGGGCGCGCGGAAATGGTTCGCCCGGCGGACGATCCTGAACTGCGCGAGATGCTGGGCGAGCACGCCGGCTGGCTCGACGGGTCGGACCTCGTCACCTTCGCGTGCGAGCACGACGGCGAGTGCCTGGCGATCGTCGCGCTCTTCCGCGACAAGAACCGACCGCTCGCCCACGAACTCGATGGCACGCTTGACATCATCCGGCGAGTCTTCGCGATGCAGATGGCGCGGGTCATCAAGGTCCACCACCGCATGAGCATGAACCACGACAAGCCGGGCTTCAGCGTGGACGGCTTCGATGACGTCGGCGGGATGGCCGCCTGAGCGTGCCCCGACCCGACGAACCGGTCGGCGGCACGCCGGTTCATCAGTCGTCGTACATGTCGTCGTCGTCGATCCCCTCGACGCGGAACTTGCCGGTGTCGGGCAGGATCAGGTTCGCGTCGTCATCAGCGCCGATGCGCGGAAGCCTCTCCGCGTTCGCGGGCATGACGATGGGGACGATCTCGTGCGCGCCGTCGTCCTCGCCTCGATCGTTCTGACGGCGTCCGCGGATGATGAGCCGGATCGGGATCTCGCTGAAGGGCAGCTCCTCGCGGAACCGGTTGAGGAGGTACCTCTCGTACTCAGGGCCGAAGAGCTCGGGCTTGTTGACGACCGCGAGGATCGTCGGCGGCTGGGTGGTGATCTGCGAGACGTAGAGGATCTTCGCCTTTGTGCCGAGCTTGCTCGACGGCCCGCGGTGCGAGAGGATCTCTCGCATCAGTTCGTTGAGCTTCGAGGTGGTCACGCGATCACGGCATTGCTCGTAGAGATCGAACGCCACATCGACCACGTCTTTAAGCCCCTTGTTCATGGCGGCGGACGTGAACACGATCGGGCAGTACGCCAGTCCCGGCAACTCCTCTTCGAGATACTTGCGGAAATCCTCGACGGAAACCACCTGCCCCTGCCGGTTCTTGCGCCCCTCGACGAGGTCCCACTTGGTGATGACGATGACGCACGGCTTGAACTCGTCGAGCACCTGCTGCCCGAGGCGCTTGTCGATGCCGCTGACGGGCTGGGTCGCGTCCATCAGCAGCAGCACGACATCGCACCGCTTGATCGCCATCTGGCAGCGCATGAACGCGTAGTGCTCGATCGCGTCGGCGAACTTCGTGCGCTTGCGCACGCCGGCGGTGTCGATCGCCATCAGCTTGCGACCGTCGAGCTCGAATCGGACGTCGATCGCGTCGCGCGTCGTGCCCGGGATCTCGGAGACGATGCAGCGCTCCTCGCCCGCGAGCGCGTTGACGAAGGTGCTCTTCCCCGCGTTCCGGCGCCCGACGAGCGCGATCTTCATCTCGGGAACGCCCGCTTCGTCGTGCGTGGTTTCCCGCGGCACGAGCGCCCACAGCCGCTCGATGAAATCCCGCCGCCGGAAGTTTGTCTTCGCGGACACCAGCAGCGGCTCGCCGAACCCGAGCGCGGCGGCTTCGGGCGCATCGGTCTCCCACTTGTCCGCGTCGACCTTGTTCGCCACCATCACGATGGGCACATTCCGCTGCGGCACGTCGGAGTTCCTCGGTGATCGCGACTTGCCCATCGCGC
Organism: uncultured Phycisphaeraceae bacterium; assembly: GCA_964391865.1. Taxonomy (GTDB): domain Bacteria; phylum Planctomycetota; class Phycisphaerae; order Phycisphaerales; family UBA1924; genus DASZQL01. The sequence continues at coordinate 676,435 of CAYMNQ010000001.1, read as the reverse complement.
GCTTGCGCAACAACTCCGCGACGGTCTGGTCCAGCGCCGTGATCCCCGACTGCGCATCGACTACAAACAGGATCATGTCGGCCCGCTCGACCGCGGCTCCGATCTGCGCCTCGATATCGCCCGTGAGCAGCGAGAGATCGTTCTGAGCGTCGTCGAAGCGTTTGCCATCGGTGACGTACACGCCGTAGCCGCCCGTGTCGGTGAGCTCGATCATCCGCGGCGGGTCGTCGTGACGTGGGCCGGTGAGTTCGACCACGCTCGTCACGCGGTCGCGCGTCACCCCCGGCGTCGGATCGACGATCGACACCTTCGCCTTCGCCAGCATGTTCATCAGCGAAGATTTGCCCACGTTCGGGCGGCCCACGATTGCGACTCTCGGCAGCGACATAGGGGGGAAGTGTAGGCGCGAACCGAGAGCCAGGCGCGTTCGAGCGGCTTTCGCGCGGATCAAACCCAGAGGGGCAAGGGCAGCGATGCCTCTGTTGTTTCGCGGAGATCGCCGGCCTATTCGCCCGAACAGCCCGCGGCCCAGTCCGCGAGAATGAGGCTGACATCGCTGAGCGTCACCGCGCGATCGCCGTTGATGTCGCCCGGGATCCAGCAGCCCGTGCGGCCCCACTGCCCGACCAGCTCGGCGATATCGCGCAGCTCGACGCAGCCGTTCCCATCGATGTCCGCTGGTATGCCGTTGCCGACGGTGAAGCTGTGCGTGAAGTTACTGACCGACGGGCGGCCCATCGTCACGCTGCGCAGCCGATTCCCGCCGGTGAGCGTGGGCGTGATGCGGAACTCCCAGCCGTTCGGCAACTTCGGCGCGGCGATACCCGGCGGAGAACCGGAGGGCGTGACAAGCAGGCATGTGTTGTTCTCGGGGTCAACCTGGACAGCGCAGCAGTCGGTAAGCGACTGGAACGCCGCGCCCGCGATAAGCGGTCGACCCTGGATGGCGAGCGGCGGGTTGGCGACAAACTCCACCGGCCCGTAGAACCGCAGCACGACAGCGCTGTTCGTGCCCGTCTGCCCGGCGAACGGGAGCGTCCCGCTGTTCGGAGGAACGCAGTCGGTGGCGTGCAATTGGATCGGGACCAGCCCGACTGTTCCGCCGCCGAGCGATGCGGCGGTTCGCCCGTAGCCCGGCGCGTTCAGCACGATCTGCCCGGCCCCGTTCGGGCCGACCATCACCGGCGCGTTCCAGATGCGATTGGCCGAGTCGTTGAAATCATTGATGATGATCTGCCCCTTCAGACCGCCCGGCTTCGTCGTCTTGATCTCCGGGGTCGCGCTCGCCGGGTTCCGGGCCTGGTGCGCCTGCCCGAGGATGATGGTTCCCATCATGTCGCCGCTGAACCAGAGCCGATTGTCCTGGCTGGGCGGGTAGCCGATCACCGCGGTGCGGATCGACCCCGTGAAATTCCCGCTGCGATAAGGGAACATGGGCGCGCCGATCTCGAGGCGTTCGATCCACCCGACGCCGAGGTAGTAGTCGTTCGCGGTGCCCGTTCCGATGATGTGCGCGTTGAGTTCGCCGGCGTAAAGCTGGCGGATCGCTTGCCCGACTTTGATGGTCACGGGAGAAGCCGGATCGCCGATCCTGCCGGCGACCCGGAGGTAGTCGAGCACACTGCGGTTCATCACCGACACTTCGTTGAGGATGATGTTCCCTCGGATGTCGCCGCCGACGTACAGCCCGAAGCTACCGCCGATGAACGCCGAGTAGTCGGCAACCGCGGGAAGATCGATGGTTCCCGTGATGCTGCCGGCGATGTATGTTTCGAAGATCCGCGTGACGGTGATATCGCCCACGTCACCCGCGACGACCATGTTCAGGATCAGCACGACGCCCGACGCATCGCTATGGCCCGACTCATCCTCTGCATCGCCGTATTCGATCGAACCGATCGAAGCGATCGGCGGGCCCGATGAAGTGATGATCAGTCTGACCTGTTGCGAAGCTTCGCGGTTACGCACGGTCAGCGTGCGGATGCGGTCCGCGGCATTATTGGTCGTGATGGTGAATGTGGTCGGCCACGCCGCGGTGCCGAACTCCTTGGTTAGCACGATGTCGTACTCGTTCGGTCCCACGGGCGTGACAAGCGCCGTATTGACCTCGTCACTCGACAGCACGCTCGGCAGCGCGATCACCGTCGGCTCGACGCCCAGCAGGAACCCGACGCCGATCAGCATGTGCATCAATCGTTGCATGACGCGGTTCTCGCGGGTCCCACAGTCGAGTTCGCCGCGGGCGACGGGACGGATCAGCCGCGACTCGGCAACGGCGCGGGCCCGGGCCGCTCGAGCACGCCCGGATCGAAGTACGCCGGAATGACAGCCCTGCAGCGGGCCGCCGCCGCAGTTCTGATCGCCGAAAGTGCTGGCGTGCTTCAGCGATGTCCTTCGCTTGCGGCCCGCGAGTTCAAGTTGAACCGGTTCGATCCGCGCAACGGTCGTTCACGCCGCCGGGATCAGCGAGCGGAATCGCGCAGGAACGATATCGGACCTGAGGCTTAGGGGTCCCACGCGGCTGCGGGACTTCACGCCATCATCGGCTGCAACTGATGCTGAGCGAGCTGCTTGTACGTCTCGCACCGCTCCAGCAACTCATCATGCCGCCCGGTGTCGACAACGCGCCCACGGCTCATCACCACGATCAGGTCGGCGTTGATCACGGTGCTCAGCCGGTGCGCCACGACGAGGCAAGTGCGGTCGCGCGCGAACTCGGCGATCGCTTCGGCGATCTGCGCCTCGCTCTCCGAATCGACCATGCTCGTCGCTTCGTCCATGATGAGGATCGCGGGGTTGCGCAGGATGGCCCGGGCGATCGCGAGGCGTTGGCGCTGCCCGCCGCTGAGCGTGAGCCCCTGATCGCCCACCATCGTCTCGTAGCCCTGCGGCTGGTTCAGGACGAACTCGTGCGCGTGCGCTTTCTTCGCCGCCGCCACGATCTCGCCGCGCGTCGGGCGCGTGGCGCCGGCGCGCCCGAACGCGAGGTTCTCCTCGATCGTGGCGCGGAAGAGCACGACTTCCTGCGGCACAACGGCGATCTGCCGGCGCAGGCTCCGAAGCGAGACGCCCGCCAGGTCCACGCCGTCGATCAGCACGCGCCCGTGCTGCGGCTCGAGCAAACGCGGGATCAGCGAGAGCAGCGTGGTCTTGCCGCAGCCGTTGGGCCCGACGACGGCGACCCGCATGCCGTGCTTGATCGAAAGATCAACCCGATCGACCGCGGGGAACTCCGCGCCGTCGTAGCTGAACGAAACGCCCTCGAACGCGATTGATTTCGCGTGCCGCGGCAGGCGCGGCTTCTTGGTGTCGCGCGCATCTTCGAGGGGCATGTGCAGGATTTCGGTGATGCGCCCGGCCGCGGCTTCGGCCGCCTGCACGTCCTGCACCAGGCTCGACAGCGGCTTGAGCGAGCTTGCCGCCGCCGCGAGCGATGTGAGCGCCATCATGAAGTGTGTCGGGTCCAGGTGCCCGTCGATGATTTGTTTCGCCGCAATAATCGCGAGGAACCCCAGCACGCACAGCGCGATCAGTTCCGTCAGCGGCGTCGCGAGCGCTCGCGCCGTCCGCGCCCGGAGTTGCTCGCGGTTCACTTGGTCGTTCGTCGCCGTGAATCGGCCGATCTGCGACCGCTCGCGCGTGAAGACCTTGACGACGCGGAACCCCTGCAGAGCCTCGTTCGACACCGCGAGCAGCGACGCGTAGCTCTTCATCGCACTGCGGCTGGCGCGCCGGATCTTCTTGCCCAGCTTGCGCAGGATGATCGCCAGCGGCGGAACCACGATCAGCGTGACGAGCGACAGCCGCCATTCGATGATGAACGCCGCGACCAGCGCCGCGCCACCCTTCGTGAGCTGTGCGGTCGCCTTGCTCACAATCGTCTGGAAGCCGGCGGCGAGCAGGTTCGTGTCGTGCAGAATCCGGCTTGCGATGTCGGCGCTCTGCGACTGCACCACCGAGCGAAGCGGCAGATGCAGGGCGTGGTGAAACACGCTCCGCCGGATCTGCGAGATCGAATTCGTGGTCACGGTCAGTGACAGCCATGCGTGAAGAAAGTTCGCCGTGGCGCCGATAACCGTCAGGACGCCCAGCACGACAATCGTGAACAGCACCGAATCAAACCGTCCCGTCGGCAGCGCGCCGATCCAATCCTGCGGGATGCGAATACCCACCGCGCTCACGATCGGCGTGCGCGCTAGGTGCTCGTTGAAGTTATTCAGACGATCGCCGAGCGTCACCACCATCTGAGCATCGCCCCCGCCCTTCTGCGTCGCCAGAATCGTCCCCAGCACCGGCACCAACCCCACCAGCCCCGCACCCAGCCCGCCTGCGGAGATCAGCGCGCACACAAACGCCGCCACCAGCGTGAAGCGGTAGCGGAGCATCCGGGCGGCGAGTTTCCAGAAGGGCGTCATCGCAAGACTACAAGAGTAGCCGGTCTGCGCGGGCCGAAAGCGAGGAAGGGTTTTGTCAGGATCGTTCCGCTCGTGCGGCGGGCATTTGAAACACGAAACGTGCCGTGTGAGGACGCGTGATTCGCGACGCCGCTCTCGGAATCTCAGCCCAAACGCTCGCTCACGCTTCGCGTCTCGTCTCGGCCTCGCTGCGCTCTCTCTGGATCATCGCGGTGATTCTCACTTGCGATCGATCCCTGTCGTCGCGCTGGGGGGGCTGAAGACGTCGAGCACCACCGTCTCCTCCATGGCGCGGGCGGAGTGGGGGACGTTCGCCGGCAGGTGGATCACCTGCCCCGCGCGGACATCCACCTCGCGCCAATCGGCGGCCCCGGCCGCACCGATGCCGAAACGCAGCCACCCCGACAGCACCGCCGAGAACTGCTCGTTCTCATGGCTGTGCGTCGGCACATCGCACCCCTTGTGCAGCGTGATGTGCGAGATCATCGCCTGCTCGCCGATGACGCGCCGGCGTTCGAGCAGCGCCATCGGCGCGTCGATCGGCAGTTCATCCCATGTGCTGACGGTCGCGGTGTTCATCGCAGCGATCTCCTTCATCGGCTTCGCACAACGCGGCTCAGGGCTTCTTCACTCAATGCCTTGATGGCTCGATGGCTCGGTGGCTGCATGGCTTGATGCCTACCCGTACAACCCACCCCAATCGCGCCAGAACGCCGGGTACGTCTTCTCCACGCAACGCGGATCCTTGATCCACACATTCGGCCGGCGGAGCCCGATGATCGCCAGCGACATCGCCATCCGGTGATCGCGGTACGTCTCGAATTCCACGCGCGCGGCGGTGGGGGAACAATCAACCCCGCCCATGGGCGGCGTGATTCGGATTCCTTCATCCGGCAACCCGCTCGCATCGACGTACGCGAACGGCTCGACCTTCACGCTGATCTTCGCGAGTTCATTCACCAACGCCGCGACGCGGTCCGTCTCCTTCACGCGCAGCGTGCGCAGCCCGCGGATGGTCGTGCTCCCCTGCGCGAAGCACGCGGCGGCGGCGAGCGTCATCGCTGTATCGGGCATGTCGGAGAGATCAAACTCACCGCCTCGCAATGGTGGTCCGCCGCGCACGGACAAACTCACGGCATCATCAGAAAACTCCGCGCCGGCGTTGGCAAGCAGGCGCGCAAACGCCGCGTCCCCCTGCGCGCTGTGGTGCGCATCGCCGAGTGACAGCCCCGGCACGCGCGCCGCCGAGCCGGTCACCGCCGCCGCCGCCCAGAAGTACGACGCGCCGCTGGCGTCGGGCTCGATGGTCCACGCCTGCCCGTCGGGGATGCCGGGGCGGATGAGCGCGATGCCGTTGCGCACCCCGCCGCCGACCATCAGCCCGGGCCAGCGCCCCATGACCGAGAGCGTCATGTCGATGTACGACCCGCTGGTGATCCCCGTCTGAAACCACAGCGTGATCCCTTTCTGCATGAAGGGGCCGAGCATCGCGAGCGCCGAAACGAACTGGCTCGACTGCGTGCGTCCGATGCGGAGTTCGCCGCCGACGGGTCGCGCGGGGTGCACGCGGATGGGCAGGCAGCCCGGCTCACCCGGTTCGTCAATCGTCACTCCGACCGCGAAGAGCATGTTCAGAAGTTCGCCCATCGGGCGCTGGCGCATGCGGGCCGAGCCGTCGATCGTGACCGGCCCATCGGCAAGGCACGCCGCCGCCGTGATAAACCGCGCGGCGGTGCCGGCGGTGTGCAGGTCGAGCGTCACGTTCCCCTTGAATCGCCCGCCGGTGCCCGAAACGTGCAGCACGCCCGGTTCGCGCGGGTCTTCCGTGATCGTCGCGCCGAGCGTGCGCAGCGCGCCGATCATCACTTCCACATCATCCGCGCCGCGCGGCACGTTGCGCAGCACGCTCTCGCCGCGCGACAGCGCCGCCAGCAGCAGCACGCGGTTGGTGATGCTCTTGCTCCCCGGCGGTGTGACGCTGACCTCGAACGGGCGTTCGACGGGGCACAGCCCCAGCGGGTCGGGCAATTCGCCCAGTGGCTTATTCAAGATTGCTTGCAGCGCGGCAGTGTTCATCGCTCGGACATTCTCGCCGATCCGCGCTCCGCACGCTCCGCCGGCTACTCCGCACCCGCGTCCCGGCGGAACACCGCGACGACATCCTCGACGGGGATGACGAACAGCCGGTTGTCCCCCTCGAAATCGACCGGGATGCCGTGCTTCGGGTTGAAGAGCACTCGGTCGTACTGTTTGATCGGATAATTCGTGTCGGCGGCGACCTGCGCGGAGATCGACACCACCCGCCCCGTGATCGTCGGGATCTCGATCTTGTCGGGCAGATGGATGCCGCTCTTGGTCTGCTTGCGGTCCTCGTCCTTGCGGATCAGCACGCGCAAGCCGATCGGCTCGACAATCTCCATCGGCTTGGTGGTCTTCGGGGTGGACATCAGGAGAATAGTAGCGGGGTGCGGGGATGCGGGATGCGGGATGCGGGGTGCGGGGATGCGGCGCGCGGTGAGGAGTATGCGTCGTGCGCAGTACACCACGCGCCGGAATGGACCATCCCCCCAGGTGCCTTTCACTCGATGCCTTGGTACCTCGATGGCTCGATGCCTTCTCCCCATTACCCCGGCAGGAGGACCAGCACCGCCATGTCGTACAGCACGTGCGTCGCCACCACGATGCCGAAGCCGCGCGCCGCGTACACCGCGCCGAAGTACAACCCCGCGAAGAGGTACGTCAGCAGCCGCCCGGTATCCAGCGTGCCCTGCGCCGTGAGCACGTCGTGGTACAGCGCGAACGCCACCGCCGCCAGCACTACCGCGATGATCCGCCCCGCGCCGTCGCGCACGCGAAGCAAATCGCACGCGACGAGGTGGATCAGCGCGATCGCCACCAGCCGGAACAGCAGTTCCTCGTACAAGCCCGCGCCGATGGCGATGGTGGCGCGGGCCGGTGCGCTGAGCGCCGCGAGCGGGTCGCCCGCCGCCAGCGCCGCCATCGCCGGCGGGCTCGATCCTTGCGCCGCACTGAAGATCAGCTGACCGAGCACCAGAAGAGGCACCGTCCACGCCACCGCTTCGATGAGCATCCACCCCAGCACGCGCACGTCGATCCGCCAGCGGTCGGGTGTCAACAGGTGCCACACCGTGAGCATCACCAGCAACAGGATTCCGGGGAGGTACAACCCGCTCACGCCAAACCAGGTGAAGAAACGCGAGAGCAAGCGGTATGCGCGGATCGTCTCGATCGCACCTGGTGCGCCGCCCGACAGGTAGAGCGCCGAGCCGAACTCGTACAGCACGATCAGCGGCAGCAGAAACACCAGCACATGCAGCGGGCGCGTCGACAGGTGAAAGTAGCTTGGGCGCGGCGCGTACATGTCGCTCAGGCGCGTCTGCATCCGAGGCGCCACTTGTTCCCGCGCATGGCCCATTCGCCGCCCAGAGTAATCCCAATTCACGAGGGTGCCACCAGTCCGACGGCTCCGAGGCGGACTGGTGCCGCGCGGCTACACCGGGACCGGGCACTCAGCTCTGAGCGTGCCCCGCCGCTCAACCTCGCGAAAACAAAAAAACCGCGAGCACTCGCACGCGGCCTTGAAATCTAGTTCAACCGCCAGACCCAAACAGGCCGGCGCGGATCACGCCTGCTTCTTCGCCGCTTTCATCCGGGCCGCGAGGCGCGATTTCTTTCGAGCGGCGGCGTTCTTGTGGATCACGCCCTTCTGCGCCGTCCGGTCGAGGACCGCGCACGCCTCGCGGAACAGCTTCTGCACGTCCGCCGCCGCCCCGTCGTGGACGAGCTTGTCCTCAAGCGACTTGACCGAGTCCTTGAGCGCACGCATACGCCAACGGTTCTTGGCGCGCAGTTTTTCATTCTGACGAACCCGCTTGCGGGCAGAGACCGAGTGAGCCATAACCAGGGAACTCCTGAAGTACGTTCGAAGAGGCGGATTGGCACGGATGCCATTGCCCCGCGCGCCCGCGGCGGGCCGCGGTTGAGAGGGGGCCGGGGATCTTGAGGGAGATCAGCCGGGCCGAGTATTATCCCGAAAACCCTGAGCCTTGCAACCCCCGCCCGAACCGCACCCGCCCGCCGAAAATCCCGGCCGGGGGGCAGCGATCGGTCGACCGGCGGGGCCGATCGAACCCCGATCGCGCTTGCCGGGAACGGCCGAGCCCGCTATCTTCATCGGCCCTGAACATCGGTTCAGCAGCGAGTGGGCGTAGCTCAATTGGATAGAGCACCTGACTACGGATCAGGAGGTTGAGGGTTCGACTCCTTCCGCCCATGCTTCGGCAAGTGCCCGCCGCCCGTCGGCGGGCCTTGTGTTTTTTGGCGTTCGCACTGGCGCTGGCCACGCCCACCCGATAGATTGCCTGTCGTGCCCAGCCGACCTGCCAAACCCGCGCCCGCCGCACCGATCGCCACGGAGCCCGCGGCTGAGACGTCTTCGCCACCGTTCGTCGGTGCCCGTTGGCCGTCATTCCTCGTCCTCGGCGCGTTGACTCTCGTCTTCCTCGCCGTCGCGATCCAGAAGATCTACGTCCCAGACATCTGGTGGCAGATGCGGATGGGACAACTGGTCCTCGAATCCGGCTGGCCGCGGGTGGACACGCTCTCCTACACCGCCGCTGGCAACCCATGGATCGAGATGCGCTGGATCTTCGGTGTGTTGGCGTACCTGCTGTGGAAGCTCGGCGGGGCGGCGGCGCTCATCATCGTTCAGACAATTCTCTTCGCCGTGGTCTTCACGCTGTTGTGCTGGCGCTCCCGGCGCACGCTGCTCACCCTGCCGGGGCTGCTGACGCTCACGCTCGCGCTCGGCACGGTGCAGGTCCGCTTCGGCATCCGTCCGGAGATGATGACGTACCTCTTCTCCGCGATCGCGATCGTGCTGCTCGACCGGGGCGTCAGCCCCGGCGCCACCGCCGCCGACCGCAAGCGCCTGTGGCTGCTGCCGCTCGTGCAGATCCTCTGGACCAACAGCCACACCGTATTCATCTTCGGCCCGATCTTCGCGTGGGGGTTCTTCGGCGGCGACGTCGTCCATCGCTATTTCCGCCGGCTGAACACGCTGCGCCACACCGCGAACGCGCACCAGCCCGGTGCATTCATCGACCGGCAATTGTTGTTCGTCGCGCTCGCCGTCTCCGCCGCCACGCTGGTGAACCCGTACTTCCTCGAGGGCGCGAAGTTCCCCTTCCTGCTCTTTCAGGAAACACTCACGGGGCAGGTGGCACGGGTGATCGAAGAGCTCGCGCCGCCGTTTGAGATCGCGCGCTGGACCCCCGACCTGTGGGCCGCCGCCGCGTTTGTTGTGTGGAGCGGCTTCGTGCAACTCCTTGGGCTGTCGCGCTTCAATCTCATCCGGCTCGGGTTGTGGGCGTCGTTCCTCTACTTGTTCTGGGGCGCGGTCCGCAACGGCGGGCCGTTCGGCTTCGTGGCGCTGTGGGCGACGCTGCGAACGCTCGATGACCTGCGCGATGCCGGCCCCATCGCGCGGCTGTGGCAGCCCTCGCGCCTTGCCGCCCTCGAGCGATTCCTGGCACCGATGCTGAAGATCGCGCTCGCCGCCGCGCTCCTCTGGCTCGCGTGGTACCAGGCGACCGACCGCTACGGAAACAATTTTCGCTCCAAACGCCGCTTCGGCGTCGGCATCACGCCGTGGGTCATCCCCATGGATGCCGTCGAATGGATGAAGCGCCACAAACTCCTCGGCCCCGTGCTGCACTCGATGGACGACGGCGCCTACATGAGCTTCGCCGCGCCGGAATACAAGGTTTGGGTCGATGGGCGTCTCGAGGTCTACAACACCAACGGCAAGAGTATCTTCCCGCTCATCGACACCCTCACCATGGCGACCGACTGGCGGAATTTCAGCGGCGCGCACGGCTTCAACACCGTGCTCGTGCAACGCGACAGCTTCTTCGCACTGTTTGATCCGCTCATGTCCGATCCGAACTGGGCGCTGGTCTACATGGATTCCCACGCGCTGATCTGGGTGAAGCACATCGCCGAGCACGCGAAGCTGATCGACGAGTTCCGCGTCAACCCATATCAACCGTGGCAGCCGCGCGAACCAGAACCGCAGCAGCACCCTCCCGCGTGGGCCCGCGCACTCGGCGCGCAGGGACTCTCATGGCACTTCGCCGGGATGGCCTCGAACTTCCTGCGACTGCGCGCGATCGACAATTGGCAAGCGACGCTCGAGCGCGGCGTGAAGGAATTCCCCGGAGACCGTCAGCTCAACCTCGCCCTCGCGCAGGCGTACCGCGCCGCGGGCGACGAAGCGAAAGCCGCCGACATCGAATCGCGCTTCGTGCCAATCCCGGAAGAGGTCGAATTCAATAAGACGATGGTGAAGTACGTGCAGGACGTCCGACGGGCTCTGGCGAACACGCCGAACCCCACGGCCGCCGTGCCGGAGAACCCGATCGCGCTCGCGTCGCGCGCGAACGACGCCTTCGCCGCCCGCGACTTCGCCGCCGCCGCCGATTTGTACGCGAAGCTCGCCGCCCTGCGCCCCGATATCGCCGAGACGTGGATCAGGCTCGCCAGTTGCTACGACAACATCGGCAAGCCCGCCGACGCGGCAAACGCGTACCGCCAGGTGATCCTGTTGCGCCCGGGCGACTTCACCGTGTACTACAACCTCGGGCAATGCCTCTTGGAAACCGGCGATATCGTGAACGCGAAGGCGGCGTTCGAGGAAGCCCTCCGTCTGAACCCCGACAGCCCCGACGCCCGCAAGATGGTCGAGCGCTTCAAGACGCCCGCGACCTCGCCGCTCGCGCCGCTGCCCTCGCCCCGATGACCCGAGAACTCATCCTCCTTCACACTGTCGGGTTCATGCGGCTCCCCGCTCCCGCTTCAACGTCCGAAACGCCCGCCAACCCCATCAACCGGTGACGGATGGCCGATTTCGGCAGAATGTCGCGCCACAAGCTCTTCAAGCCCATCATGCTCACGGTGATGCTCTGCGTCAGCATGTGGCAACTGCCAAAGTTCATCGGTGCGATCGACGCGGCGAGGAACCCCAAGCAGATGTCCGAGTTCCTCAGCGGCTTCACCCCGCAGCAGGGCGGCTCGCCCACGCTCCCCGCCGGTCTCGCCGATCAAGCCGCCCCGCCCGCCCGCGGCGGAATGGTCATCTACTCCCCAGACGCCGCCAGCATGACCGACGAACAACGCCGTGAACTCGAAGAACGCGCCCGCCGCTTCATGCCGAAGTCCGACACCACGCCGCCCAAACGAGCCCACTCGGGCAAGCAGCGCAAGAGCGCCGAGGACACCATCTCCGACGCCCTCGACGAACTCCGCCACGCGCAGCCGAACTAAAGCACTGGCGTCTGAAAGAGTCGAAGCGAATCATGCGTTCGGACAGCCACGGATTTCACCGATTCACACGGATGCGGTAACGAGCGAGCCGCGCCACCAACTTCATCAACGACCTCGAGAACGCGGAACGGTGATCCGATGTCGAAGCAGCATCCGGTCCGTCGCTTCTGTCTTCTCTTATCCGTGTCCATCCGTGTCAATCCGTGGCAAATTCCTCTTCTTCCGACGCGTTACGACAACCCCAGCGCCTTCCGCTTCGCGTCCCACTCGGCCTGCTCGCGCTTGTTGTCGCTCGCGATCGTCGCGCTGCCGCTCCGAAGCGCCTCGACCTCCAGCCGCGTGAGGCGCACCGACTCGATCTCGTAATCCCGGAACGCCTCGACCGTCATCGGCACGATCGGCTCGATCAGCGCGTGCATCGCCCGCGCGTAGTCCTGAATCTCCGCCTGTGCGTGCGCGTCCATCCGCAGCGACAGGAACCGCAGAATGTTGTGCAGGTCGCACTTCCAGTACCACTCCGTATACAAACTCTGCGGCAGCGCGATCCGCGCCAGCTCACGCGCCACGCCCTTCTCCGCGAGCGCCAGATACTCCGAGTACACGGCTTCCGCGCGATCGAGATACGCGAGGAACTCGTCCGCCGTCGCGAGGTCGATCGGCTGATCGCCGCCCTGCCGGTTGACGTTCGATTGCTTCCGCACGCTCTCCGCCGCGGGACGGTAGAACCGGTCGGGCATCACGGAGTAGCGCCCGGAGTACTCGTTCACGTTGGCGGTGCGGTGCCTGATCCACTGGCGCGCCACGAAGATCGGCATCGCGCAGTGGAACTTGAACTCCACCATCTCAAAGGGCGTCGTGTGCCGATGACGCAGCAGGTAGCGGATCAGCCCGCGGTCCTCGCTCACCTTCTTCGTGCCCACGCCGTAGGACACGCGCGCCGCCTGCACGATCGCGCTGTCCGCCGTCTGCCCCTCCGCCACCAACCTCGGCATCGCATCAAGCAGCGCCACGAACCCGTGATCGTGCACGCGGATTTCGAGCCGCGACGCTCCGCCCATCACGTCCACCACCGCCGACTCCGGCGCAATGCGGTTGATCGTGAACGGGGCTGGCTTCGGCTCGGTCATCGAGTGCGCCTCGGCGGCAACAGCGGCAGTGGGGGAGTTCTTCGCTGGGGTCATGAAGAGCGCAGCATAACGCACCGATCGCGCGCCGAAATCTACTCAAACGAGTGGAGCGGCGTCCCGCCCGTGACTCCTCAACCTCGTTCTGTTCTTATCGCCGCTGCCGATCCGGCCGCCCCGCATACACTCTGAGAAAGCCATGCCCGACCTCCCCAAAGCCCTCGTCCTCCGCTCCGCAGGCACGAACTGCGACGCCGAGATGTGCCGCGCCTTCCAACTCGCCGGCGCGTCGGTCGATCTCGTCCACATGGACCGCCTGATCGCCGACCCCGCGCGCCTCGCCGACTACGACCTCATCGGCTTCCCCGGCGGGTTCAGCTACGGCGACGACATCGCCGCCGGTCGCGTCTTCGGCGTGCGCGTGCGCGAGCACCTCTACCCCGCGCTCAAAGACGCCGTCAACCGCGGCGCGCTCATCATCGGCGCGTGCAACGGCTTCCAAGTCCTTGTGCAAACGGGCCTCCTCCCCGGCTGCGAGCCGAACGCTTGGCCCGACGCCGCCCCTGAGCAGCAGACCGCGCTCGCCGCCAACGAGGGCGGGCGCTTCATCGACCGCTGGGTCCGCATCGCGCCCGTGCCGAATACAAAGTGCCTCTGGACCCAGGGTCTCGAAGAATTCGCCGAGCGCGAACACCAACAAGCGACTCCGCGCCCCGCTCCCTCTCCCCATGGGAGAGGGCAGGGTGAGGGCTCCCAAACCTACTCCAACTCTTCAACCTCTTCCGTCTCTTCTTCTTCTTCTTCTTCTTCTTCCTCTTCAAAAAACCATGCTCTCCCTTCCCCCTCTGTGCCCTCTGTGACCTCTGTGGTGAATTCCGATCTCCTCCAACTCCCCATCGCGCACGGCGAGGGCCGCTTCGTCGCCGCCTCCCCCGCGTTGCTCAATCAACTCGAATCGAACGGCCAGATCGCGCTCCGCTACGCGTCGGGCGACAACCCCAACGGCTCGCAGGGCGACATCGCCGGCATCTGCGACCCCTCCGGCCGTGTCTTCGGCCTGATGCCGCACCCCGAGCGGTACCTCAGTTGGCACAACCATCCGTACTGGACGCGCCTACCCGCCGAGCTGCGCACCGGCGATACACCGGGTCTGCGGATCTTCAAGAACGCCGTCGCCGCGGTGAGCAAGCACGCCGTCGCGTGATCGATCCCCCGTGCCACTGACCGCGGCTCTGAGCGGTCAGTGCGATCCCGCCGACTCATCCCGTGCACGGCTGCCGCGCCGATCGCGCGAGCTCATCCCCACCATCTCCTCAATCGCCTCCGCCGCCTCCGCGCTCGCGATCTTCCCCGCGAACTTCGACACGATCGACAGCAAATCCCGTCGCTGCGCCTGCTGTGCCTCTTCATCGCGGATCAGCCCGTCCGCCGCCTCGATCAGCCGGTCGTTCCCCTTGAAGTACGGGATCAACTCGCGGCAGATCTCGCGCCCCGCGATCAAATTCGGCAACGCGAAATACTCCGTGGTCAGCAGCCACTGCCCGATCAGGTTGTACATCAGCTTGTTGGTCTTGTAGATGATCACCATCGGCCGCGCCTGCTTCGCGATCTGCAGCGTCACCGTCCCGCTCACCGCGAGCGCCAGCTGGCACCAGCGCACCACCACGTCCGTCTGCGCTACGCGGATATCCAGCCCCTCGGGCCACCCGCCCAGCTCGTTCGCTTTCGCATAGAGCTGCTCGCGCACAGCGTCCGTCGTCGCCGCGATCACGCCCGTCATCGCCGGGTGCATCTTCTTCAGTTCGCGGAACGCGCCGAGCAGCACGGGAAAATTCCGGCGCAGCTCCGCCGGGCGCGAGCCGGGCAGCAGCGCCACCCGCGGCTCGCCGGTCGGCAAGCCGTGCGCCTGCCGGTCGAGCGACTCAAAGTCCAGCGGCTCATCAAATAGCGGGTGCCCGATGAACTTCGCGCGCACGCCCCGCTTGATGAACCACGCTTCCTCGAAGGGCAGGATGCACAGCACGAGGTCCGTCAGCCGGCGCAGCTTCCTCAACCGCCACGGCCCCCACGCCCACAACTGCGGCGCCACCAGATGCACGATCTTCAAGCCCGCGCGCCGCGTGATCTTGCAGATGGGAAAATTCGCCGCGGGCGAATCGACGGGCACATGCACGCGCACGCCCGGGTTCGCCGCCAGCCATTCTTCGATGTCCTTGTGAATCCGCCGGTAGTGCTGGATCACTTTCCATCCGGGAATGCCGACGACGGCGTTGTCGCCCGTGCGCTGCACCACCTGCGCGCCCGCGAGCGCCATCTTGGGCCCGCCCCACGCATAAATCGGCAACGACGGATGCCGCCGCCGAAGCTCGCGGATGACGGCCGACGCATGGTCATCCCCACTCGGCTCAAACGCCGTGAAGAGAACCCCGGCCCGAGATGAAGCGTCACTCGTGCTCATCGATAAAGCAATCTTATCGCGCCGCCAAATGAGCGGATCCCAACTTCCGACTTCCGCCCTTCCGTCCCTGCGCCCTTCCGCCTTCCGACTTCCGCCCTTCCGGCCTTTCCCCAACCCGCTACGCTACCCCCATGCGACCCTTCATCCTTCTCGTTCTCGCCGCCCCGTTCCTCTCCGGCTGCGTCGCGTGGGAAATCCGCGACGAGATGCGGATCGCCACGTACCAACTCGAAGACGTGAAGTGCTCGCTCGAGAAGGTGCAGGCGCAGCTGCGCGAAGTCAAAGCCACCGTCGATACCGCCAACGCCGGGCTGGACCGTGCCGACGAGCGTCTCTCGCAGTCGAACAAAACACTCGCCAGCGTCGATACCGACCTCGACCGGCTCGACCGCACCAACGAATCGCTCGTAGCCACCAACGAGACGCTCGTGACCATGAAAGGCTCGATCGCCCGCGTGGACGAGCACCTCGGCTCGCTCCGCCGAACCATCTCGCGCCTCGACAACGCCATCCCCTTCTTCGACTTCGGCGACGAATCCCCTGTCGAATCCGCGCCCCCCGCTCAGGCCAGCGCCGGCGCGCCCGAAGCGCCCGCCCCCGCAGCCGACGCACCCGTCGCCGCGCAGCTCGCCGACGGTTCGGCCCCGGCGCAACCAAGCGCCGTCGCCGGCGCAACGACGCCGCCTTCTCCATCAGCAGCAGAGCCAGCGCCCGCCCGGCGCGACCCGCTCATCGGCACATGGATCAGTCAGTTCCCCAAAGAGCAGGACGTCGCGATGATCCTTCTCGCGGATTCCAAGGGGTTCTACGTCATGGGCGGCCCGAGCGGCGCCTCGAAGATTCCCGCCGCGTGGAAGCGCGATGGCCAGACCCTCACGCTCGAACTCTCATCATCGCCCGACAGCCGCACCGGGCAACCCGCGAACAACAATACGATCACGTTCACCTACACGATCCTCGCGCAGACGCGGCGCACGCTGACCGTCGAGTCCACCAACGGCGTGATGGTCTTCGCCAAGCCCTGATCGACGTGCCACTGAACGCCCTCCGGTCAGTGTGTGGCTTGCATCGAGAACGAGACGCGCCTCGCGAGCAAGCGTTTGGGCTCAGCCTAGTTCCAGCCGCGCCACCCCTCAGGCGTTGGTCCAACCTCGGCGATGTCACTAGCATGCCGTGTTTCTTGCGGCGTCTCATCCCACCCGATCCATCGCTGCGGCGTATCCGGGAATTCGCGCGGCAGCGCATCAACCGGGGTTCGCCATGAGTATTGGTAGTACGCCCAACTCCCCACAGTCATCAAGTAGTAGTCGAGCACGTGGTCGCGCCCATTCTGTCCGCGGTACTTGAAATAAGACGTAGCGTGTTGCGGCGCCTCATACGCCTGCCGGAACAACTCCGCATCAACCACCACCGACCGCCGCACCTCGCACGCGCTTAGCACCACCGCGCACGCCAACAACCCAACAGTCTTCCAGCACTTCTTCATGATCCAGCCTCCCGTCAGGCCCCTGTTATACTCCGCCCCCTTCACGAAACCAATCGCTCACTCACCACACGAGGCGGCCGACATGACCACCACGCTCGCTCCATCGCCCTACCGACGCACCCACACCTGCGGCCAGCTGCGCCCCGCCAATATCAATTCCACCGCCGTCCTCTGCGGCTGGGTCAACTCGTACCGCGACCACGGCAACCTCATCTTCATCGATCTCCGCGACCGCCACGGCCTCACGCAGCTCGTCTTCGATAAAGACGACGCCGCCTCCGCCGCGATCCTCGACCGCGCCGACAAACTCCGCAACGAAGACGTCATCGCCGTCGAAGGCCCCGTCCGCATCCGCATCGGCGGCGCGAACCCCAAGCTCCCGACGGGCGAGATCGAACTCGTCGTCAAGCGCCTCGAAATCCTCAACAAAACCGATAACCCGCCCTTCCTCCCCGACGACAACACCGCGCTCCCCAACGAAGAGCTGCGCCTGAAGCACCGCTACGTCGACCTCCGCCGCCCGTCGATGCAGAAGATCCTCGCCACCCGCCACCGCGTGATGCAGGCGACCCGCCGCTACTTCGATGAGAACGGCTTCCTCGAAGTCGAAACGCCGATCCTCTACAAGTCGACGCCCGAGGGCGCGCGCGAATTCATTGTCCCCTCGCGCCACGTCCCCGGCAGTTGGTACGCGCTCCCGCAGTCGCCCCAGCTCTTCAAGCAGATCCTCATGGTCAGCGGCTGCGACCGCTACCTGCAGATCTGCCGCTGTTTCCGCGACGAAGACCCCCGCGCCGACCGCCAGGCGGAGTTCACGCAGATCGACCTCGAGATGTCCTTCGTCCAACGCGACGACATCATGGCCATGATGGAGGGCTTCGTCCGCCGCCTCTGGAAAGACATGTGCGGCTACGACGTCCCGCCGCTCACGCGCATGTCCTACCGCGACGCGATGGAAAAATACGGCATCGACCGCCCCGACATCCGATACGGGCTCGAAATCGAAGACATCTCCGATATCGCCGTCAAGACCGACTTCAACGTCTTCAAGGGCGCGCTCGCGAAAGAACCCAACGCGCCGAAGTTCTCCCCACGCCGCGGCGTTGTGAAGGCGCTCAAAGTCCCCGGCGGCAACGACAAGCTCACCCGCAAACTCACCGACGGCTACACCGAGTTCGTCAAGGGCTTCGGTGCCGGCGGCTGCCCCGTCGTCAAGCTCAACGCGCAGGGCGTCTTCGAAACTGGTATCGCCAAGTTCCTCGAAGTGCCGGGCCTGAAGGAAGAACTCATCGCGCGCCTTGGCATCAAGCCGGGCGATACCGTCCTCTTCGCCGCCGACACCTACGCCGTCGCCACCAAAGCGATGGGCGAGCTGCGCCAGAAAGTCGCGCGCGACATCGGCGTCGTTCCCCCGCCAGGTGCCGAGGGCGGCCCGTGGAAATTCCTCTGGGTCGTCGACTTCCCGATGTTCGAGAAGAACAAGGACACCGGCAAGTGGGTCGCCAGCCACCACCCCTTCACCGCCCCGCGCGCCGACCAGATCGACGCCTTCGTGAAGGCCGACGTCAACGACGCCGACACCATCGAGCAGATCGTCTCCGCCGGCTACGACCTCGTCCTCAACGGCTCCGAGATCGGCGGCGGCTCCGTCCGCATCCACGATCAATCCGTGCAATCGAAAGTCTTCACGCTGCTGGGCCTCTCGCCCGAGCAAGCGGTCGAGAAGTTCAGCTTCCTCCTCGAAGCCCTCCGCTTCGGCGCCCCGCCGCACGCCGGCATCGCCTTCGGGCTCGACCGGCTCATCATGCACCTCAGCGGCACGGACAACATCCGCGACGTCATCGCCTTCCCCAAGACGCAGATCGGCGCCGACCTCATGACCCGCACGCCCAGCAAAGTCACCGATCAGCAGATGAAGGAACTCCACGTCAAGAGCACCTGGGAGCCGGAGCAGAAGTAGCGAGCATCTGTTCGCCGCGCTCCGTGGTTCTCTCCTCAACCGGCTTTGCTGAAATCCTCTTTTCCCCGGCCTGAAAGGCCGCCGGCACATTGCCGGGGGTTGAGCGAGTCTTCGAGCGAAACCCCCGGAGTTGTGAGCAGCTGACGCGAAAGCCCCGAAGGGGCGAAGGAGCATCTCAGCGGAGCCTCCTCAACCGAGTGGCTCGGGTGTCTCGCCCGTGTCTCCACAACCTCTGCCTTCCGCGCGCCGCAACGCACCGAACCAAGCGATAGCGTTGTCCGCCTCTGTTCCGGCGCACAGCGCACAGCGCGCCGCGCACTCCGAAACTCCCCCCGCTACCCTCCCTCACCATGTGCGGCATCGGCGGCATCCTGCGCATCACACTCCCAGGCGAGAAGCACGAGCCCATCCCCGACGAGTGGCTCGACCTCCTCGACGAAGGCATCGCCTGGCGCGGCCCGGACGGCCACGGCCGGTTCCGCGACACCGTCACCAAACCCGACGGCACCATCATCGAAGTCGCCCTCGTCCACCGCCGACTCGCCATCATCGATCTCGAAGGCGGCCACCAGCCAATGGTCAGCGAGCACGGCCGCCAGCGCCCCGACGGCACACGCGAGGGCCTCGTCGCCGTCGTCTTCAACGGCTGCATCTACAACCACCGCCAACTCCGCGCCGAACTCGAAGCCAAGGAGCACGAGTTCATCACCGATCACAGCGATACGGAGGTGCTGATACACGGCTGGCGCGAGCACGCGAAGGATTGGTGGGTATTCGCTGGAGACGCATGGGATTCCGGCGAGTGGTCGGTGGCCGGTCAGGCGTGGGACACCTTCGACGGCATGTACGCCGCGCTGATATGGGACCGGGATCACGGGGCACTGCTCTCGCTCCGCGACCGATTCAATGAAAAGCCCCTCTTTGAAAGCGAACTGCTCGGCGGGAAAGTAAAGCTCTACGCCAGTTCCGTCGCGGCGATGGAGAATCTGCGTGTTGTCGTGTGTTCCGCCGATGAGCTCGCCGGTTCATCACTCGCAACTATCGACGCGGACAGATTGCACGCTTGGATCGCGATGGGCTTCGACGAGCACTCGACGCCGCTCGCATCAATCTCATTCGTGGAGGACGGCCTTGGCACGCACATCTACACGCCACCGAGCGGGACCGCCGCCAAGTCTGGAATCCTCTCGGCGTTGGTGGGGTTCGTGGTTCTTGCGATCTTCATCGCGCTGACAATCGCGTCGGCCATCGGCATGCATTACTTGGTCAATTGGCTGTTCGCGTTTCTACTGAGCACCGGGTTGTTCTGGGTCCTCCTCAAGCTCCCCCTGCCGTGGCTCGCGCGCGGGCTCTGGCGGCGCCACAAGAAGCTTCGCCGACTGACCAGCCCGGATGAGCTTGAACGGCTGGTGGAGCACGCCGTCGTCTCGCGCCTCGACGCAGATGTCCCCCTCGGCTGCTTTCTCTCGGGCGGCATCGACTCTTCGCTGATGGCGTGTTTCGCGCGCCGCCACGTCGACGACCTCACGACCTTGACCGTTCGCATGCCCGATGCGCGCTACGACGAATCTCACCACGCCGAGACAGTCGCGAGAGCGCTCGGCACGCGCCACGTCACCATCGACTGCGACGCGCAGCACGCCGCGAGCGATCTTGTCGGTCTCATCGAGACGCTCGGGCTCCCCTTCGGCGATTCATCGTTACTCCCGACTTACTGGCTCTGTCGCGCGGCAGCCGAGCACGTGAAAGTCGCCATCTCGGGCGACGGCGCCGACGAACTCTTCTTCGGCTACGACCGTTATCGTGCCGCGAACTACCTCGGTTTCCGCCGGTTCGCGCTCAAGTGCGCCCCAACGCGATGGCTCGATCGTGCCGACCCCAAATCACGCAGCGATCGGATCGCACGCCTGATCCACGCGTCGCGCGGCACCGGCTACATCGACCTGCTCGCGATCTTCCCGTCGCATGACCGCCGCCAGTTGTTCGATGCCGACACACAGGGTCACTTCAACTACCGCGTCTTCGGCAGGGCAGCCGCCGCCCGTGATGAAGACTTGCGTTCCTACCTCCCCGGCGACCTCCTCCGCAAAGTAGACACCGCCTCCCTCGCCGCCGGGCTCGAAGTCCGCTGCCCATACCTCGAACCAACGCTCGCCGCCGCCGCGCGCGAAATACCCCGCCGACACCACATGCGCCACGGCGAAACCAAGCACCTCCTAAAAGAACTCGCGCGCAAACACCTCCCGCCCGAAATCATCAACCGCCCCAAGCAAGGCTTCGCCATCCCCCTCTCCGACTGGTGGCGAACCGACTTCGGCCAACTCGGCACCCTCATGCTCGACCACCTCACGAGCGCCGACCCATTCCCGGGCCTCGAAGCGCTGAACATCAACATGGACTACGTCCGCCAGATGATCGACGAGCACATGGCCGCCGGTCCCGCGGGAACCGCCGCCCCGATCCCACAACTCTCAGGCAACATCAAGCACATCCGCCCCCGCGACCACGCCCAGCGCCTCTACATGCTCACGGTCCTCTCCATCTGGGCCCGCTGGCTCCAAGGCATTCGGAATTCACCACAGAGCACACAGAGTCCACAGAGCGTGGAATGAGAAGATAGAAAACGGTGTCAGCCAAAGACAACCAACTTCTAGGCACGAGCGAGCATCATCTCAAGCAATCAATCCAATCCACCCGCTCCCACTCCTGATCAATCCAAAATTCTCTTTCCCTCTTCCACTCTCTGTGCTCTCTGTGTCCTCTGTGGTGCAATGTCTTTCAGTCCGGCGCGATCCGCGTGATGATCTTCGCCCCCATCGCATCACCCATCACGTTCACCACCGTGCGGCACATATCCAGCACGCGGTCCACCCCCACGATGATCCCGATCGTCCACAGCGGCAGCTGCGCCGCGTCATCGCCATGCACCGCGCGCAGGCTGTTGTTCACCGCGCCGATCACGATCGCCATCGTCACCAGCCCCGAGCTCGGGATCCCCGCCGCCCCGATCGCCGCCAGCGTCGCGGTCACCAGAATGATGAACTGCTCGCCTATCCCCAGGTTGAACTGCGGGTTCGTCTGCGCGAAGAGCTGGAACAGGAACGACACCGCCACCGCCTCGTAGAGCGCTGTCCCGTTCATGTTCACCGTCGAGCCCAGCGGCACCACGAACGCCGTCGCCCGCTTCGAGCACCCGCCCGACCGCTGACACTCCTCGATCGTCACCGGCAGCGTCGCGTTGCTGCTCGACGTGCTGAACGCCGTCAGGATCACCTTCCGCAGATCCCACAGAAACTTGTACGGATTCGTCCGTCCGAACACCAGCAGCACCATCGGCAGCACCACCGTCTGATGCACCAGCAAGCCGACGAACACCGTCAGCATGTATTTCCCCATCGGCCCGACCAGATTCTCCAGCCCCAACTCGCCCACCCGCGCCGCCACGATCAGGAACACGCCGATCGGCGCCAGCCAGATCAGCCACATCACGATGCGGATGAACGTCTGGAACAGCCCTTCGATCACCGCCGCCGCCGGCCGCGCCGGCTCGCCCACGATCACCATCGCCAGGCCGAGCAGCAGCGCCACCATCACGACCGCGAGAATGTCCCCATCCACCGCCGCCTTCAGCGGGTTCGCCGGCACGAACGACTCCAGCAGATTCATGAACGACCCGCCCACATCCGCCGGCTTGCCCGTGATCTTCGCGCCCACGCCCGACTCGAACGCCGCCTGCCCGCCCGTCTGAAGTTGCGACACATCCAGCCCGCTCCCCGGCTTGATGAGATTCACGAGCCCAAGCCCCAGCACCACCGCCAGCAGCGTCGTGCCGAGGTAATACGTCAGCGTCGCGCCGCCCACCACGCCCAGCTTCTTCGGGTCGCCGATGCTCGTCACGCCCGCCACCACCGCCACGAACACCAGCGGAACAATCAGCATCCGCAGCGGCCGAATAAACATGAAATCGCCCGCGATCTGATACGGCTTCGACGCCGCCGCCAGCGCCTCCTTCGTCGCCGCCGGATCGAACAGGAAGTACTGCCCGAACAGCACACCAGCCACCAGCCCGCTCAGGATCAGCAGCGTCAGAAGGTTCTCTTTCTTCATACCCTCATCATCGCCCAGCGCGCAAGATCACGCCAGTAGCGTGTGCATCGCCGCCGCGGAGCGGGCGACGTCAACATCGGGTGCCACCAGTCGCGTCTGCTCTGAGACGCGACTGGTGGAGCCGCCGCCTCTCGCCAATCAATACACGAGCGCGACAACCAAACCCCCTCCCCCTCAGGGGAGGGCGGGGGAGAGGGGCTCTGTCGCTTATGCCGCCGCCCGCGCACGCAAAATACTTCCGACTTCCGACTTCCGACTTCCGACTTCCGACTTCCGACTTCAAGCTTCAAGCTTCGAGCTTCAAGCTTCAAGCTTCAAACCTTCGCCGCATACCCCCGCAACTCAACCCCAAACTCCCCCGGCTCATACGCCAGGTCCGCCCACGCCTTCTCGTTCGAGCACACCGAATCCTCCATTGCCATCATTGGCTCGCTCGGCCCGAAGGGCAGCGCCGCGCCCACGCCGATCTGCTCCGCCGCCGTCGCCAGCGCAAACGCCAGGTGCCCCGGCAAGCCGCGCGCCTTCATTTTCTTGTTCGCCGTCGGCAGCGCGTCGCGGATCATCATCAGCATCTCGGGCCAGTCGAACCTCCCCGCCCCGCCCAGCGGGTACACCTCGCCGATCGCCTCCTCGCGCACCAGGCTCTCCGCCGCCGCGAACGCCACATCATTCACGCTCACCGGCTGCACCCGCGCCGATTCAAACTGCGGCGGGCCGAACCCCTCCGCCGGCTTCGGCCGCACGAAATACGGCAAAAAGAAGTACGGCGGGGTCCGCCCCATCGTCCAGTCCCGCGCCATCTGCATGAACTCCCCCTCCGCCCCGTGAATGATCGACGGCCGCAGGATCGTCCACTCCAAGCCGCTCGCGCGCACCAGCGTCTCACTCTCGTACTTCGAGCGGTGATACTTCGACGCCGCACCGGGCCGCGTCCCCAGCGCTGAGATATGCACGAACCGCCGAGCGCCTGCATCGGCTGCCGCATTCAGCACCCCGCGCGTCGCGCGCGGGTGCATCCGCTCGAACGAGATATCGGGTGGCAGCTCGCGCCGGATGCCGATCGTGTGAACCACGCCGTCGCACCCGCTCATCACGTCGCGCAGCGCCCCCGCGTCGAACACGTCGCCGAACACGCGCTCGACCAGCGGATCACTCGTCAGCGCCGCCGACGCCTTCGCCCGGTCCCGCACCAGCGCCCGCACGCCCCACCCGCGCGATACCAGCTCGCGCACCACAGTGCGCCCGACGAATCCGCTCGCCCCGGTTACCGCGATCACCCGCGCCCGCTTCGAACCGTGCTCGTTCGTGCTCACACGCTACTCCTCTGAGTTCGTATCCAGAAGCTATCGACAGCCGCAGTGTAAACCCAACCAACCCGAACCATCCATCGCCCACCCGCGTAGCACCTCATCCGCCGCGCCGAACCAGCCGATTTTCGTTGCACAACTCATGCCCCAACCCCCGCGCCAACCCCGCCGCCTGCCGCTCGCCCCGCTCGCCGCATGGCCGGCGCTCACATTCCTCGGCGCCGCGACACAAGTCTCCGCCAACCGCCGCACCCTCGCCGACAACTGGGCCAACTCGATCGCCTTCGAAATCATCGCCAACTCGTTCCATCTCGCGTCGTTCCCTTTCCGCGTGATCCTCGCGATGCTGGGCGCGCCCTTCAACTCCGCCGCCTGGCCCGCGGCCCTCGCGCTCCACGCCGCCACATGGGCGCTCATCCTCGGCGGGATCGCGTTCCTGCTGCGCCGCCGCGCCCCGCGCCGCGCACGCGCCGCCGCACCGGAACTTGTCGCGCGTCGCGTGTTCCTCACCCGCGCCACCGGCGCGGGCGTCGCCCTCGCCGCCACCAGCGCCACCGCCAAAGCCGTCGCTCTCGACCCCTGGACCATCAAACTCCGCCGCTACACCATTCCCATCCGCGATCTCCCGCCGAGCGCCGCTGGCCTCCGCATCGTCCAGCTCTCCGATACCCACGCCGGACCACGCGTCCCGCCAACGCACATCGCCGCCGCCGTCGAACTCGCGCGCTCGCTCGACCCCGACCTCTTCGCGCTCACGGGCGACTATGTCCTCGACAGCCCGCGCTTTATCCCCATCGCGATCGAACTCTTCAAACCCCTCACCGCCAACCCCTCCCGCGCTATCGCCACTGTCGCCGTCCTCGGCAATCACGACTGGTACGCCGACGCCCCGCGTATCGCGCGCGACCTCTCCACCCTCGGCGTGCGCATGCTCGATAACGACCGCCTCTTCCTGAATCCCGCCGCGCGCACGCTCTCATCACACGCAGCCCCCGGCGCGCTCTGCATCGCCGGGCTCGGAGACCTGATGCAGCACGTCGTCGACCCCGCCGCCGCGCTCCGCGATGTCCCGGAGGGCATGCCCCGCATCGTCCTCGCGCACCACCCCGACACCGCCGAACTCCCCGAAGTGAAAGCAAAGGACCCCGCCCGCCGCATCGACCTCATGCTTAGCGGGCACACCCACGGCGGGCAGGTCCGCCTCCCCTTCCTCGGCACGCCCATCGTCCCCAGCAATTTCGGCCAAAAGTACTCGGGTGGCGTGGTGCAGGGACCATCCTTCCCCGTCATCGTCTCCCGCGGCGTGGGCCTTTCGATCCTCCCCGTCCGCTTCGGCGTCCCACCCGAAGTCGTCGAGATCACGCTCATCCCCGCGTGAGTCAGTTCACGCGCTCAACCGGCGCGACACAATCAACCGCAGCGCCCCCTCGAAACTCGGCATCGCGCGCCACGCGCCGTACTTCGCGTCCCACGCCCCCGAGCGCAGGTCATCGCCAAGCTCGCGCACCAACCGCTCCTCAATCCCCGTCGGCACGAACGCCCACGCCGACTGCCCGCGCCGGACCACCGGGTCAAGAAACTTCTCAGGCCGCGCGTAATACGCCTCCGTGAACCCGTCCGTGCAGTCGATCGGGATCGGCACCGGGCGCACCTCGCTCACCCCGCCCAGAGCCGCGCGGATCGCGTCGATCGACGAGTACCGCCCCTTCTCCGCGTCGATGAACTCCGGCACGTAATCGCAGAGCCAGAACCGGTCCAGCGCGCTGCCGTCGAACGTCATGATCACGATCGGCCCGCGCACCACCCGGCGCAGCTCGCGCAGCCCGCGCGCGCCATCCTTCCATTGATGCACCGTCAGCGTCGCCATCCCCGCGTCGATCGATCGGTCATCAAATGGCAACTGCTCCGCCACCGCGTTGATCGCGGGCGACAAATGCGCCGCCCGCTGCGCCCGCATCGCCGCCGAGGGCTCCACCGCGAGCACATGCCGGTCCGTTGGCTCGTACGACCCCGCCCCCGCGCCGACATTCAACACCGTCCGCGCATCCCCCAGCGCCGCATGAATCATCGCCGCGATCCGAGGATCCGCCCGCCGCTGCCGTGCGTATCCCGAGCCATGAGCGTCGTAATCAAAGTCACCGGCAGGCATTGAAGAAATCGGAAGGGCGGAAGTCGGAGGGACGGAAGTGAAGGCAGCAGATCGAGCAACAATCAACCCGAAACCCGAACGCTGAAAGCCGACCGCCGACCGCCCAAAGCCATCAGCAGCATCGAACTCTCAACTCAATACTCCGCATCCTACGATAACCCTCACGCCACTCCACCAACTCTGATCGTCCGCCTTCCGCCTTCCGCCTTCCGCCCTTCCGACTCACATGGCCAACCCCGCCAGCCCATCGCGCCCAGCCCGGCTCAAGCCCTTCGGCGAGGTCATCACCGACGAGCGCCGATGCCCCGAGTGCGACTACGACCTCCGCGGCCTCCGTCTCGGCGGCAAGTGCCCCGAGTGCGGCGAGCCGATCAGCATCGCCGCCGCCATCGGCTCGCAACTCCGCCTCCGCGACCACTTCGCGCCCCTCCTCTTCGTCGACTGCCTCGGCTTCTTCGTCTTCGGCGTCGCCGGCGCGATGCTCCCCCTCGGCCTCATCGGCGCGCGATTCCTGCCCAACCTCACCCCGGCCCAGGCACTCGCGCAGAACCTCACCCTCAGCCTCATCTGGCTCTTCGGCGTCGTGATGCTCCTCCGCGCCCACCAGCGCGCCACGCCCCACGGCAGCGGCGTCTTCGCCGAGTTCGTCCCCTACACCCGCCTCAGCGCCGTCGTCTCGCAAGCCCTTCTCCCCGCGCTCGCGATCCTCATGCACTACTACACCACCACCGCCACGCCCGGCTTGGGCTGGTTCGCGGGACTGGTCTCGATCCTCGTCGCCGCCGGCTGGGTCCCCGTCGCGCTGCTCCTCTCGGGCTACGCCGAGCACTACGGCGACTCGCCCCTCGCCGACCGCTTCCGCTCCATCGCCTGGACCCTCTCCGTCTTCGGCGTTGGCACGCTCTTGGTCATCTTCCTCGGTTGGCTCAACACCGGCTTCAGCACGCTCGTCCGCCTCTTCGGCTGGCTGGTCGTCGCCGTCTGGGCCTTCACGTTCATCGCCATGTGCTTCTCGACGCTCCAGGTCGCCAACACCGTGCGCTGGGCCTACGTCAACGCGAAAGCCGCCCAAGCGCGCGACGACCGCCTCCGCGCGAAAGCCAAACAAGCCGCCGAGTCCGAACGCCCACCCCCGCCGCCCGCCGACGCCATGCCCGACCCGGCCCTTCTCGCCAAACTCGAAGCCGCACCTGCCTACTCCGATCCATCACCCGACAACGCCCACGCCCCGCTCCTCAACCCGGGCGACCGAGTCATCGCCAAGTCCCCCGACTCGCCGTACCGGCTCGAGGACGATCAGTAGGAAGCCACAGATGTCCCAGATGGACCCAGATGCAGGAATTGAAACAAGAGAATGAACCGTCTCTGCCCACGGGGTAACCGGTCTCGAGCGACCGAGCATCTCGCAACTTCCTTCCACATCTGGGCATGTCCGCGTCCATCTGTGGCCAACTCTTCTTCCATCTTCCGCCTTCCGACTTCCCACTTTTCCCCCCAACCCCGCCGAAGCGCCGATATCAATCGTTCGTGGGGTATTCGCCTCAACGCTTCGATCGTCCTATCAAACTCCAAACCATCCGACTGGAAAGACCGGGCGATTTGTGTTCTTCTATCGCCCGACCCGGAGCCACGGACCACGGCGAAGGGGTGCCCGAAAAGGATCACGATGAGTCCCAAGCCCACCGACCGGACCTTTGAGCCCGCCTCCACTTCCAACACGTGGGCCGGCGCTCGGCACCGTCAACGCCGCAAAAACCAGACCCAGACCCTCCGCTGCGGCGTCGTCGGCGTGGGCCGAATGGGCCGCCACCACGCCAAGAAGTACACCCAGCTCCCCGGCGCCAAGCTCGTCGGCGTCGTCGATGCCGATGAAGACCGCCGCGAGGCCCTCGCCGACCAGCTCGGCTGCGCCGCCTACGCCACCGTCGAACAACTGATCGAAGCCGGCGTCGACGCCGTCAGCATCGCCGTCCCCACCATCCATCACCTCAAGGTCGCCGAGCCGCTGATGAACGCCGGCATCGCCTGCCTCATCGAGAAGCCCCTCGCCGGCGACGCGGTCGAAGCCGCCCGCATGGCGAAGATCGCCGACGAGCAGGGCGTCGTCCTGATGGTCGGGCACATCGAGCGCTTCAACCCCGCCGTCCGCGCCCTCCAGCACGCCAGCGCCGAGATGGAAGTCATGGGCCTCGCCGGCATCAAGCCCCGCTTCCTCGAAGTCCACCGCGTCAGCCCCATGACCTTCCGCTCCGTCGACGTCTCCGTCGTTATGGACATGATGATCCACGACCTCGACGTCGTCCTCATGCTCATGGGAGGCGTCGAGCCTTCTCATATCGACGCCAACGGCGTCGCAGTCCTCACCGAACATGAGGACGTCTGCAGCGCCCGCCTCACCTTCGATCTCCCCCACGGCAAGTGCGTCGCCAACGTCAGCGCCAGCCGCCTCGCCTTCAAGACCGAACGCAAGACCCGCATCATCGGCGAGAACGGCTACGTCTCCATCGACTACGCCAAGAAGAGCGGCACGCTCATCCGCAAAACCGCCAACGCCCTCCAGATGGAAGAAGTCCGCCAGGCCCTCCGCGACGGTGCCGACCTCTCCATGCTCGACTACGGCAACCTCGTCGCCATCGAGCCGCTGACGATCGACGACGCCGACCAGCTCGAACTCGAAATCACCGCGTTCCTCAACTGCGTCCGCACCGGCGAACGCCCACCCATCGACGCCCAAGCCGGCTTCGCCGCCGTCCGCACGGCGGAACGCATCATCCAGGCGGCGCGGGCGAACACATAGCCGTATCGAGCTGATCGGTCAGCGGCAAGAGGTCGTCCATGCCCGAGGTCGTGACATTCGCGAGGGCGCTTGAGCTGACTAACAGTGCTAAGCACGCGCACGTCTTGCTCGGAAACGGCTTCAGCCGTGCTTGGCGCGACGAAGTCTTCTCCTATCAGGCTCTGTTCGAGCAGGCCGTTAAGAAAGGGCTCAGCGGAACCGCGAAACGGGCGTTCAAGGCACTCTGCACGACTGACTTCGAGCAGGTGATGCGCCTGCTACGGCAGGCGGCCTTGCTGGCAGAAGAGTTCAAGCACACGAAGCTCGCTGGTGAGCTCTCCGGCGTCGCCGATGAATTGCGAGAGGTGCTTGTGCGCACCATCGCTTCCAACCACCCAGAGCGTCCTCACGCAATTACGCCCACACAGTACAAGGCGTGTAAGACGTTTCTCTCCCGCTTCAAGTACATCTACACGGTGAACTACGATCTGCTCCTCTATTGGGCCTTGATGCAATCCGAGATCGAACCGCAGGTGAATTGCGACGACGGGTTCCGCCACCCCTATGGCGGACCAGCCGAGTACGTCTCTTGGGAAATCGAAAACACCAACCAACAGAACATCCACTACCTGCACGGTGCCCTACACATTTTCGATGCGGGCCCTGAGGTGCAAAAATACACATGGTCTAATACCCAGATCGCGCTCATTGACCAGATCCGCGAAGCGCTGAGCAGTCACAAATACCCGTTGTTCGTGTCTGAGGGCACGTCGGACTCCAAGCTCGACCGAATTCATCACAGCAGTTATTTAAGTCGAGCCTACAGGAGCTTCGCGAACTGCCAGCATCGCCTAGTGATCTACGGTCTCGCGATGGCCGAGAATGACGAGCACATTCTTCGCTTGCTTGACCGGGGGAAGTTCACTCATATTTGCGTTGGGTTGTACGGTAGCCCTCAAAGCCAAGGCAATCAGCGAATCATCCGGCGGGCGTCACAGTTCGGTAGTGTTCGCCAAGGCAAGCCACCGATAATAGTCTACTTCGACGCTGCGTCGGCGCAAGTGTGGGGAACCTCCTGATACCAAGCTGTTCTTGGTGGTTTTGGAGACAGCCCGTGCCTGAGATCGCGGTCGTCCACTCCCTGTTCGGTTGGCTTATTCTCGGCGGATAGATGGTGGGGCGAGCGTTCGGTATACTCCCTACCCTCGATCGATAGGTCTACGAGTTGAAGAGGCTTTCATGGCTGACAAACCCTTCCGCTGCAAGCTCATCACCCCCGAAGCCCGCGTCTTCGACGCCCAGGCCAGCTACGTCAACGTCCCCATGTGGGACGGCGCCCGCGGCTTCATGGCCGGTGCCGGCGCCGTCGTCGGCCGAGTCGGCTACGGCGAGCTCCGCGTCGAGTTCGTCGACCGCTACGAGGTGGGCGTCAAGCTCGAAGAGAGCGGCTCCAAGAAATGGTTCGTCAGCGGCGGGTTTGTCCAGTTCGTCAACAACGAGCTCACCATCCTCGCCGACAGCGCCGTCGAAGCCGAAAAGCTCGACGCGAAAAACATCCGCGCGGAACTCGACGCCGCCAACCAGAAATCCAGCAGCAACAGCGACGTGATGGACCGCATCACCACCGAACGCAACCGCGCCCGGGCCAAGATCGCCATGGCCGGCGCTCGCTGACGAAGTATTCGGGTGTCACGACCGAAGTCTGCTCGATGGTGGCCGGGTGCCGGGTGCCACTACAGCCGTCTGCTCTGAGACGGCTGTAGTGCTGAGCGCAGCCGCGCACGGCGATGCACAGCGCGCGCCGGGTGCCATGGCCGAGGCTCTGCTCGGCCATGCTCCGCGCCGCCGGACTCGCGCAAGTCACCAATTCTGCGCGCGCCGGTGACATGTCCCGCCGCGATCTCCAAGAGAAAATCAAACAATCACAAATTCATCAAGAACCCCGCATTCACAAGCACTTACGCGGCTGACGCCACACCACCACCCGCGCGCATGTTCCCATTTGTGCGCGCGCCCGTGACGCATCCCGGGATAGGTAGAGGGCACGCACGCCGGTGCCCTCCACCCCGCCGGCCGGCTGCAGACGGCCCGGCGCGGTGAGAGTCCGACTCGCTCGGCGGACCACGCTCGAAGGCACACACCTTCCAGCCCCCGCCGAACACAGTTTCGACGCTCGGCGAAAGCCGAGCCCAAGTTCGATCCGCCCGTCGACGGGTTTTCTTCAGCGATCAGCAGTCAGCAATCATCCAACCAAACAACACAAAGCATTCCAACTCGAGCGCAAGACGCAAGACGCAAGACGGAGGTCCTGTTCTGCCGCACCGCGCGTCCCCTATATGTCTGCGTCGCGCACGACAGCCGCCCCCAAAGCCGGCAACTGTCGTGGCACCCGGCCGCGCGCCGCATCCCGCAAGCCGCATCCCGCGCTCTCACTTCCCGACGCAAAACGTCGCGAAGATGCGCCCGATGATGTCGTCCGGGCTGATCCGCCCCGCGATCGCGCCGAGCTCGTCGAGCGCCGCGCGCAGCGCGCCCGCGACCAGTTCCGGCTCGCGCAGCGGGCCGTTCGCCGCATCGTCATTCAGCAGTTCGAGCGCAGCGCGCAACGACTCCCGCGCCGCGCCCGCCGCACGCCGGTGCCGCGGCAGCAGCGCCGCCTCCGCCTGCCCGCCCGCGTGCTCAAGATGCTCAGCGGCGTCGGCGATCGCCCGCGCCAGCGCCGGCACGCCCCACCCATCCAGTGCGCACACCGCGAGCGCGTCGCGCGCGCCAGCAGCCTCGTCCGCGCGCAGCAGGTCCCCCTTCGTCCGCGCGCGGATCACCCTCTTCCCCGCCAGCGCGACGCCAAGCTCGCGCGGGTCAAACCGCCCGGCGGGGTCGCACCACACAATCACGTCGCTCGACTCAACCGCGGCCCGCGCCGCGCGCTGCGCCGCCGCGTCGATCGCGCCGCGCGACGCGAGCGCCGCGTCAAGCCCCGCGAGGTCCGCCAGCACGACCGACTCGGGCCCGAAGCCCGCCGCCACGCCGATCAGTCGCGCGAGCGCGACCGGCTCTTCGAGCACATCGCGCGTCGTGCCCGCCGTGTCGCTCACGATGGCGCGCTCCCGCCCCAGCAGCGCATTGAACAGCGCGCTCTTCCCCGCGTTCGGTGCGCCGAGCAGCACCACCCGCGGCGCCGCGCGCCGCGCCTCGCCCGCCGCCCCCGGACCGATCATCCTGTCGAGCGCGCCGATACTCGCGCCCAGCCGCGCACGAAGCTCATGGGGCGCGATCGGCACCACATCCTCCTGGTCGACGAAGTCGATGCCCGCCTCCACCAGCGCCAGCGCCGAAGCAATCTCGTCGGCCAGGGCGCGGAACTCCGAGCCCGCCGCGCCCGACAGCAGCCGCCCCGCGGCGCGCAGCTCCGCATCGTTCCGCGCCGCGATCACCGCGCCGACCCCCTCCGCCTGCTCGGGCGTCAGCCGCCCGTTCAGCAGCGCCCGCGCGGTGAATTCCCCCGGCTGCGCAAGCCGCACGCCGTCACGCCGATGCCGCGCGAGCAGATCGTCGACAATCATCCCCAGCAGGTGCGGGTTGCCCGGAACGATCAGCTCGGCGGCGTCATCACCCGTGTACGAGCGCGGCGATTCATACCGCAGCACAACGCACGGCAGCGCGTGCGCACGAAACCCGAGGCGCGCCGCAGCGCACCCAAACAGCGGGGCCGGCTCAGAGCGCCGCGCAGCAAGGCCCGCGCCCGAAGCGATCAGATGCTCATCCAGAATCGCGCGCGTCATCGGCCCGGACAAGCGGATCACGCCCCGCGCGCCGAGGCCCGGCGCGGAAGCAACAGCAATGATCGTGTCGGCCAGATTCACGGCGCCAGCGTATCGACATCTCCAGCAATGCCGCAGAGCGCTCGCTCACGCGCGCGGGTGGAAGCGCCGGTGTACTTCCTTCAGCCGCGGCTGGTCCACGCGCGTGTACACCTGCGTCGTGGTGATGTTCGCGTGCCCCAGGAACTCCTGCACCACGCGCAGGTCCGCCCCGCCCGTGAGCACGTGCGTCGCGAACGTGTGCCGCAGCAGGTGCGGGTGCACGCCGCTGATCCCCGCGAGTTCCGCGTTGCGCTTCACGATCTGCCAGATCGCGACGCGCTCGAGCGGCCGACCGGTGCGCGAGATGAACAGCCGCGCGCCGTCGCGCCCGTCGTCGCGCAGCAGCATGGGCCGGCAGTCGGCGAGATACCCGCGCATCGTGTCGGCGGCGGGCACGCCGAAGGGAACCAGCCGCTGCTTGTTCCCCTTGCCCGTGACTTTTACCACGTTGAGATGGAAGTCCGGGTCGCGCAGCCCGAGCGTGCCCACTTCGCTGGCGCGCAAGCCGCAGGCGTACATGAGCTCCAGGATCGCGCGGTCGCGCAGCCACAGCGGCAGACCCCGTCCGGCGCGGATGTCCTCCAGCGTCGGGGGCTGCGGCGCGTTGATCAGCTTCTCGATGCTCGCCGGCGTCATCACGCCCGGAAGGCGCTGCCACTTCGACGGACGCTCGAGCCAGTCGGTGAGATTCGCCGGCGCGACACGCTCCGCCGCGAGCCAGCGGCAGAACATGCGGATCGTCGCCAAGTGCCGCGTCACGCTCGACGCGTTCAGGCCGCGCTCCCGCCGCAGCGAGCCGATGTGCATCGCGAGCGCCCGGGGCGTGAGCTGGTCCGGGCTGAAGATGCTCGAAAGGGAGAGCTCGGCGATCAGATCGCGCAAGTCCCGCCCGTACGCCTCGACCGTGTTGGGCGACAGGCCACACTCCACCCGGATGTAGGTGAGGAAAGAGAGTCGGCAGTGCTCGAGCGCGGGGGCGTTCATGTCGCGGGCGTTTACATCGACGCATCGGCGGTTCACGCCGTACAGCGCAAGACCTGCGCGGCGATCACGTCAGATAACGCGCGACCGCGGAAACACGCCCGCCCGCCCGGTGGGGTTCGCTCACGGTTACGACGGGTTCAGCGAGCGGCATGGGTTGGCACGCGGGTTGTGGTGCATGCGCCGGTTGAGGCTCAAGGAGTGCGCCTGTATGACGAGCGCCAGGACGGCGACGACACCGATTCCGCCGAGCGATCTGCCGCTCGGCTCGATGCTGCTGGGTGAGCGGCTGATCGCGATCGCGCGCGGGGCGGCGGCGCTGCACGCGGCACGCGAGGCGGCGTGGTTGGCGGAGGATCCGCTGCCGTCGTGGAGCGTGCTGCCGAGTGAAGAACCGGCAACGCCGAGCGCTGGGAGCAAGCGATGAACTACGGCTTGTACATCGCGGCGTCCGGCGCGCTGACCAACATGGCGCGGCAGGATGTCATCTCCAACAATCTTGCGAACGTGAACACGGCGGCATTCAAGCCGGACGTGTTCGCCATCCGTCAGCGCGATGTTGTTCGCGTGGAAGACCGCCTGCCGTTCGTCGATTCGAACAAGCTGTTGGAGAAACTCGGCGCGGGGGTGTTCCCGTCGCGCACACTGGTCGATACGTCGTCGGAATCAGCAGAAAGCACGGGGAATCCGCTCGATCTGGCGATCGACGGCGAAGGCTTCTTCCAGGTCGCATCGCCCGGTGAAGATGGCCTGGCGCTGTCGCGCGATGGCCGCCTGGCGGTGAACGCGCAGGGGCGGCTCGTGACGGCGGCGGGGGGCTTGCCGGTGCTGAACGCGCAGGGGCAGCCGATCGAGGTTGATCGTGCCGCGCCGGTGGAAATTCGCGCTGACGGCGAGGTGGTCCAGAATGGGCAGTCGGTCGGGCGCGTGCGGCTGGTGACGGTCGCCGAGCCTTCGAAGCTGGTAAAAGCGGGCGAGGGCGTGCTGCGCGTGCCGGCGGAGCAGGCGGGGTCGCTGCGCGACGCGGGCGGCACGCTGCGGCAGTTCTCGCTCGAGCGATCGGGCACGGACGCGATCAAGGCGATGATGCAGATCACGAGCGCGTCGAACGCGGTGTCGTCGAACCTCGGGATGATCGCGAACATCAATGAGCTGATGGGCCGGGCGATCAACACGCTTGGGCGCGTGACATAAGTTAATGTTAACATTATTTGGAATTTATATGGCACTTGTCTCCCTTCATTCCGCCGCCACCGGCCTTGCCGCTCTCAACACCGAGCTGGACGTGATCGCCAACAATCTGGCGAACGTGAACACCAGCGGGTTCAAGGCCAGCCGCGTGAACTTCCAGGATTTGCTCTACCAGGAGAAGGCGATCCCCGGCGTGGAGAACGCCAACGGGGATCAACGACCGACGGGAACCTATATCGGCCTCGGCGTGCGCGTGAGCGGGACGCAGGTCAGCTTCTCGCAAGGTTCGCCCCTGCAGACCGGCAACCCGCTCGATCTCACGATCAACGGCAACGGCTTCTTTCAGGTGCTGATCGAAGAGGGGCGCACCGCGTACACGCGCGCGGGCAACTTCAATCTGAACTCCGACGGCGAGCTGGTGCTCGGCACCGATCAGGGACGGCGCCTGCAACCGACGATCACGATCCCGCCCGAGGCGGAGACGATCACCGTGCTGGCGGACGGCGGGGTGTTCTACTCGCTGCGTGATCAGGAGGAGCCGGTAGAAGCGGGGCGGCTCGAACTCGCGGGGTTCGTCAACTCGGCGGGCTTGAAGCAGATCGGCGAGAACCTGTTCCTCGAGTCGGCGGCGTCCGGGCCGCCCATCACGTCGGAGCCGCAGCAGAACGGGCTCGGCAGCATCATTTCCGGATCGCTCGAAGGCTCGAACGTTGATCCGACGTACGAGCTCATCAAGCTGATCCGCACGCAGCGCGCGTTCGAGATGAACAGCAACACCATCCGCGCGGCGGACGAGACGCTCCGCGCCGTGGCGCAGCTCAGGAGGTAACGGCCCGCGATGAAGCGAATCCACCAACTGATCCAGGTGTTCGTGCTCCCGGCGCGGCGGCTCGCGGTCGGCGCGGTCGTGCTGGCATCGATCGGCGCGGCGCACGCCGGCACCGTGAAGCTGCGGGTGCAGGCGACGCTCCCGCCGGACGCGCCGGTCACGCTGGGCGACGTGGCGGAACTCGAAGGCGACGACGCGGCGTCGCGCGCGGGGCTGGTGCTCGCGCCGTCCGCCGCCGAGTTCGCGGGCGCGAGAGCGTGGCGTGAATTCACGATCGCCGACCTGCGCACGGCACTGGGCGAGCAGAAGATCAGCCTCTCGCGACTCGCGCTCAGCGGGTCGGCGTGCACGGTACGGCTGGCGGTCGGGCGCGAGCCGGAAGCGCCCGCGCCGGCGCCGCCGCGTGTGAACGGGCCGGAAAGACCTGATTTGTCAGGCCCGCCGACGATCCGCTCGATCGTGTCGCGCGGGCTGTTGGACTTCTACGGAGTTGACCCTGAATCGCTGCGCGTGGCGTTCGATCCGCGCGACGTCGCGTTCCTTGATCGCGTTGAAGACACGAGGCGCGTGAGCATCGCGCCGGCTACGACCGAGGGCTCGGCCCGCGGTGTGGTGCGGGTGCGCGTCTTTGATGGTGATCGTCTCGCCGACGATCGAACGATCCGAGCGGACGTTGAACTGCTCCGACGCGTGTTGGTGATGAAGAGCGACGTGCGGCGGAAGGGCGTGCTGGGCGAGTCGGACGTGAACGAAGTCGAGACGTGGATCAGGCCGGGCGGCTCGGAGCCGGTGGCGGCGATCGAGGACGCGGCGGGCTCGGTGGCGCGGACCCGGCTCGAAGCGGGCGCGGTGCTGCGGAAGGATCAGCTCGAACCCCCCGTGATGATCCGGCGCGGCGAGCTTGTGCAGGTGCACTGCCTGGGCGAGAGGTACGAGGTTGATCTCGTCGCGCGCGCGGTGCGCGATGGGCGCGTTGGGGAACTGATCGAACTGCGCGTTGATGGCTCGAAGCAGACGTTCGCGGCGCGCGTCGATGGGCGCGCGCGGGCGGTGATGATCGATGAGCCGCCGGCGAATCGAGTTGAAGAAGAAGTGGGCATCGGGCGCGAGAGCACGCCCGCGGCCGAGAATCAGAGCGGAGCAGAGAACCCATGAAAATCCGAGAGAATCGCGGATTCTGCGTGTGTGCATCCGCCGCGGCGGTGCTGATATCCGCCGGGGGCGTGACGGGGCAGAGTCTGTATCAGCGCTCCGCCCCGCCGCCCGCGACAACGGGTGCGCCGTCGCCGCAGCCAGGGCAGCCGGTATCGCCCGACGCGCCGAGCGTGCCGGCGCCCGCCGCGCCGCCCGTGCAGGCCGGCCCACCGAGTTTGCAGCAGGTGAGCCTGATCGCGGTGAACCCGCCCAAGCCGCGGGAGTTCGCGGAGAACGACTTGGTCACGATCATTGTCAGCGAGCGGAGTTCGTTCGACCGCAACCAGAAGCTCGACTCGAAGAAGGAGTACGACACCGAGATCGGCGTCGATGATTTCCTCGACATCGTGAACCTGCTCGAGACGCGGTTCCAGCAGTCGAGCGCGGATCGGCTGCCGAGAATCGGTGTTTCATCGAGCCAGGATTTCAAGGGCGACGGCAAGTACTCGCGCGAGGACAAGGCGACGGCGCGCGTGACGGCCCGTGTGCTCGAAGTCAAGCCCAACCGCACGCTGGTGCTCGAAGCGAAGAGCGAGTTCGTCACGGACAAGGAGGAGCAGGTGATCCTGCTCTCGGGCCTCTGCCGCGCGGACGACATCACCGACCGCAACACCGTGCAGTCGAACCAGCTCTTCGACATGAAGCTTAATGTGCAGAACAAGGGCGAAGTGTTCCAGGCGAACAAGAAGGGCCTGATCCCGCAGATCTTGGAGACGATCTTCAATTTCTAAGGATTGGCATGAGGCTTGAGGCCGGAGCTGCGATGGTGCCGTGGCCGATTCTTTGATCGGCCACGATTCTCGCGCGCCCGATATCGATCATGGCCGAGCCGAGCCTCGGCCATGGCACTCTGCACCGCGCCCTGCACGACGCTCCCCGACCGTCCGGACTCTGGTTGATCTCACTCGATGCCTTGATGGCTCGATGACTCGGTGCCTTTTCCCGGCATCGTGATTGCTCTCTCTCGTAGCATGAAAAATTCACGCACGCTGACAGCTTCTCGCCGACTGATCGTTGCGCTGGTGAGCGCGGTTGTTGCGCTGGGGGCGCTGGTTTCGCCCGCTCGCGCGATCGGCATCAAGGAACTGGCCCGGCTTGGCGGCGCGGGCGAGACGAACCTGTTGGGGATCGGTCTGGTGATGGGTCTTCAAGGGACGGGGGACTCGGGGGATGTGCTGCCGCTAGCGCGGCAACTGGCCGCGGTGCTCGAGAAGGGCGGGAGCCCCGTGCCCGAACTGCGCGAACTGGTCAAAGCGAAGAACGTGGCGCTGGTGATGGTGACGTGCACGATCCCGAAGGAGGGTGCCCGCGCGGGCGACACCTTCGACGTGTTCGTGCAGGCGTATCACAACGCGCCGAGTCTGAAGGGTGGGCGGCTCTTCATCACGCCGCTGACAGGGCCGTTGCCGGGGCAGGGTGTGTATGCCTTCGCCGAGGGGCCGCTGGTATTCGAGGATTCCACGCTGACCGTGGGGCGGGTGCGCGGCGGGGCGCGGGTGGCGTACGACATCACGATGAACGCGATCCGGCCCGACGGGAGGATTGAACTGGTAATCCAGCCGCCGTACGCGGGGTGGAGCACGAGCCAACTGCTGGCGAGCGCGATCAACTCGGACCGCGAGGGGTTTGATGACTCGGTGGTGCAGATCGCGCGGGCGGTGGATGAGCGGACGGTGATGGTCGAGATCCCCGAGCCGGAGCTGGCGAACCCGGCGAACTTCATCGCCGCGATCATGGAGATCCAGCTTGATCCGTCGCTGCTGTCGATCCCCGCGCGGGTGATCGTGAACGAGCGGAAGGGGACGATCACGGTGACGGGCGATGTGCAGATCAGCCCGACGGCGGTATCGCACAAGGACATGACGATCACGACGCTGAACCCGCCGCGCGCGCCGACAGCGGACAACCCGTCGGTCGAACGCTCGCGCTGGGCTGGCGTGGGATCTGTGGGGGGGGACCGGAGCCGGGCGCGCTTGCAGGACTTGCTGTCGGCGCTCAATCGGCTGGACGTGCCGGTCGTTGATCAGATCGCGATCCTCAGTTCGATCCACCGCATGGGTCATCTGCACGGCGAGTTCATCGTCGAGTAGCGCACGGATCACGCACACTCTCGCAGGACGCACGAATGAGCATGGACGCTCAACGACCAATCGCCGGGGTTTCTTCGCTGAACGTGCTCGCCGATCAGGCGCGCGGTTCGGCGGCGTGGTCGGCGTCGCGCGGGCGGATCGCGCCGGGGCGCGAGCGGGCGGCGGCGGAGGAGTTCGTCGCGCAGACGCTCGTGCAGCCGATCCTGAAACAAATGCGCGACGCGAACCGGGCCTTCGGCCCCTTCGCGCCGGGGGCGCACGAAAAGACATTCGCGGCGATGCTCGACACGGAAGTGGCGAAATCCATCGTGAAATCGAGCCGCTTCCCGCTGGTCGACGCCGTGGCCCGGCGATTGCTGGAAGATCAGCGGCCCGAGCCGAGCGTCGCTGGAGCGGCGACCGCGCGGGCCGATTCGTCGGAGACGAAGCCCCATGCCGGACATCAAGCCAAGCCCGACCGCCACAGCCCTTGACCCTGCCGATCCGCGTGTGAGCGAGCTTGAATCGCTGGTGGCCCGCTTCATCGCGGTCTACGAGCAGATGCTCGGGCTGGTGCGGCGTCGGCACGCCGCCATGCGCGGCGCGCGGACCAACGAGATCGCCGAGTGCATCGCGCGAGAGAGCGACGCGATCCAGCAGATCGCCGAGCTTGAGAAGCAGCGGCTGCGGCTGGTCGGCTCGCTGGCGCAGGACCTCGGCTCGCCGAGCAAGCAGTACACGCGGCTGTCGTGGCTCGCGGAGCGCGCGCCGGAGTCCTGCCGCGCACGAATGACCGAGCAGGCGCAGCGCCTGCGCGGGCTGATCGAGGAAGTTCACCGCGAGAACCAGCTCGTGGGGACGGCGGCGCGGGCGCTGGCGCTGCACATGGAAGGCCTGATGCAGCAGCTCGCGGCCCGGTTGAACCACGCGCAGACGTACACCCGACGCGGCAGCGTGACCCCCGGCAACACGGTTGTCTCCGCGCTCGACCTCACCAGCTGAATCGCCTCCTCCCTCAAGTCGCACGACTCAGGACTCAAGACACTCATGGGACTCACCAGTTCGCTGATCATCGGGCAATCGGCGCTCAACGCGAGCCAGATCGCGCTGCAGGTGACCGGCAACAACATCGCGAACGTCAACACGCTGGGCTTCCACCGGCAGCGGATCGGCTTCGCGCACAACCGTTCCGAGCAGGTGCAAGCGGGCACCTTCATCGGGCGCGGCGTGGGGGTCGAGGAAGTCCGGCGCCAGATCGACCCGGCGCTGCAGGCGCGGCTCCGCGGCGGCATCTCGCAGGAGCAGGGCGCGCAGATCGACCAGGCGATCCTCGGGCAGGTCGAGACGGTGCTGAACGAACTCTCCGGCACCGATCTGTCCAGCGAATTCTCGAAGTTCTTCAGCGCGTTCTCCGAGCTGGCGAACAACCCGGGCGGCGCGGTGACGAAGCAGTCCGCCGTCGAACAGGGCGCGCAGCTCGCGAGCTTCATCAAGCAGCTCCGCGGCGACCTGATCCGGCAGCGCTCGCAGGTGGAGGACCAGATCCGTTTCACCGTGCAGCGCGCCGACGCGATCCTGGAGCAGATCGCGAGCACGAACGGCGCGATCATCGACGCGGGCGGCGTGGGATCGGGCGGCGACGGCGCGCTGAAGGACCAGCGCGACAGCCTGATCGCTGAGTTGTCACAGTTGATCGATGTTACCGTGATCGAGCAGCCGAACGGCGTGGCGGACGTACTCGTCGGTTCCACACCCGTGCTGCTCGGCACGCGCTCGCGCGGCATCGAGCTGCGCGTGCAGAGCGAGAACAACGCGATTACCTACGAAGCCGTTGTCTCCGACAGCGGTGACGTGCTGAACATCGAGACGGGGCGGCTCGGCGCGCTCCTGGCGCAGCGCACGGGCGCGATCGATCAGACGATCACCGATCTCGACCGCCTCTCCAGCGGCGTCATTTTCGAGGTCAACCGGCTGCACTCGCAGGGCCGACCCGGCAAGCGGCTCACCGATCACACGGCGTGGCAGGTCGTGCCCGTCGCCGACCAGACGCGCGCGTTCAACGAGCCGGCGAATGTCACGTTCACCGACCTGCCCTTCAAGGTGAAGAACGGCTCGTTCGACGTGGTCATCACCGATCAGAACGGGCTGCGCACGCGGCAGACAATCCAGATCGATCTCGACGGCATCACCACCGCCGGCACGCCCGGCACGACGAACGACACCTCGCTGCAGAGCCTGGTCAATTCGCTCAACACGGTGACGAACCTGACGGCGAGCATCACCAGCGGCGGGCAGTTGCGCCTGACGACCGCCGCCGGGTACGACGTGAGCTTCGAGAATGACTCGTCCGGTGCGCTGGCGGTGCTGGGGGTGAACTCGTTCTTCACGGGGACGACGGGCGAGGACATCGCGGTGCGGGCGGACCTTCGCGCTGATCCGAACGCGCTGACGGTGGGCTTCGCGGACGGGCAGAATCAGACGGCGCTGGCGATCTCGAAGCTGCGCGAGACGGGGTCGGAGTTCTTCGGCGGGGACACGATCAGCGAGACGTGGCTGAAGACGGTGGAGACGACGGGTGTGAAGACCGCCGCCGCCGCGAGCCGCGCGACCGCGCTGGGCACGGTGCGCCAGAGCCTGGAAGCGCAGAACGCGGCGGTCAGCGGCGTGAGCCTCGATGAAGAGTCCGTCAATCTCATCAACTATCAGCAGCAGTACCAGGGCGCGGCCCGGTTTGTTTCGGTGATCAACGATCTG
Source organism: uncultured Phycisphaeraceae bacterium (assembly GCA_964391865.1). GTDB lineage: Bacteria > Planctomycetota > Phycisphaerae > Phycisphaerales > UBA1924 > DASZQL01. The sequence continues at coordinate 634,428 of CAYMNQ010000001.1, read as the reverse complement.
ACGCAGGTGTTGCTCGGGCTGGTGTAGGGCTTGAAGCTGGAAGCTTGGAGCTTGAAGCCAACGGACCTCGGCGCGTTCTTGAGTCAGCACTCAGCACTCAGCACTCAGCACTCAGCACTCGCACTTCAGCACTGACCCTCAGGACTCACGACTCAGGACTCTCCCATGAGTTTCATCCCCTCGAATCTCGCCCGCGTGCCGAATCTGTTGACGTCGCAGACGTACCAGCGGAACGTGACGAACACGAACCTGCAGTTGTTGCGCGTGCAGGAGCAGTTGTCGAGCTTCCAGCGCGTGAACCGCCCGAGCGATGACGCGATCGCGTCGTCGCTCATTGGCGTGCTCGATACGCGCCTCGAGGGGCTTGAGCAGCGCGACCGCAACCTCACGCACGCGGGCTCGGTCCTCGGCACGCTCGACCAGCAGCTCGGCACGCTGATCGACAGCATCCGCGAAGCGAAAGAGATCGCGTCGTCGCAGGTGGGCGTCGGGTCCGACGCGGATACACGCCGGGCGCAGGCGGAGGTGATCGGCTCGAAGGTCGATGAGCTCATCGTCGCGCTGAACCGCGACTTCGCGGGCATCCAGCTCTTCGGCGGCGATCGCTCGACGGGGAGGCCCGTCGAGGCGTTCCGCGGCGGGTACCGCTACCTCGGCACGGGGTCCGGCTTGCGCACCGATCTGGGTGAGGGCGTGGATTTCCCGATCACGCTCGGCGCGGATGCTGCTGTCGGGGCGCTCTCGTCGCGCGTGAAGGGGAGCGTTGATCTGAACCCGCAACTGACGCTGACGACGCGGATCGCGGATCTTCGCGGGCCGGCGGCGGGCTCGGCGGGACTGGGGAGCATCCGCATCACGATCGACAACGGCACCACGCCGCAGACGATCACGGCGGACCTGACCAACGCGGCGAATGTCGGCGACGTGGTGAACATCATCGAGTCGGCGATCCGGCAGGCGGACGCGGCGGCGCTGACGGGCGCGTATCCGGCGGGCGTGGGCGTGTCGGGCGAGCGGATCGCGCTGAACACGGTCGCGGCGGGGTACACGATCAGCTTTTCGGACGGGCCGATCGGCTCGACGGCGAAGTCGCTGGGGCTGGACAACTTCAACTTCACGACGGCGGCGCAGGTCAGCACGAACGCCGGCACAGAACTGGACCCGCGCTTATCGCTGGATACGACGCTGTCTTCGTTGAACCCGGGCACGCCGCTGACGTTCGGCGTCATCAACATCCGCAACGGCGGGGCGCTCGGGCAGTTCACCACCGCGGGGCCGCTGACCATCGGGCAACTGCAGGAGATCGTGCGGCAGGTCAACGTCGGCGCTCGGCTGGAGATCGATCCCTCGGGCAACTCGATCAACATCGTCAACGAAGTATCCGGTCACCGGCTGTCGGTCGCCGACGTCGGGGGCACCGCGGCGCTGACGCTCGGCATCCGCTCGTTCGCGCCCGACACCGCGACCAGCGTGCTGAATGACGGGCGTGGCGTGCAGATCGCCGATGGGGCGATCAACCCGCTGACCTCGGCGCCCGACTCGGCGCGGAACGTGGACTTCCGGGTGACGCTGGCGAACGGTTCGAGCACGTTCGATGTCGACCTGGTGCCGGCGGACCTGTCGAGCGTTCAGACGGTGTTGGATAAGATCAACGCCGCCGCCGCCGCCGCGGGGCTCGGCGCGGTGTTCACGGCGAGCGTGAACAACAACGGGAACGGCATCGTGTTCACGGATTCCTCGGCCCCGGCGACTGGGGCGACCACGGTGACGAGCCTGAACGGGTACGCCGCCGAGGACCTGGGGCTGCTCGACGGGACGTTCACCGCGGGGTCACCGGCAACTCTTGCCGGTTCGGACCGCGCGACCGTGCGCGTTGATGGCTTGATCAGCACGCTGATCGACCTGCGCGACGCGCTAGCGAGCAATAACGAGCGTGGCATCACCTTTGCGGGGACACGGCTGGAAGCGGACCTCGAACGCCTCTCGTCCGCGCGGGCCACCGTCGGCACGCGGCAGGCGCGGGTCGAGGCCGCCCAGACCCGTTTGCAGGATTCGTCTGATCTCGATCGTTCCATCAAGAGTTCGCTGCAAGACGTTGATTTCACGGAGGCGGCGACCCGCTTCACATTGCTCCAGACCCAACTGCAGGCCGGGTACTCGACGATCGCCTCGGCCCGCCCGCTCTCGCTGATCAATTTCCTCTAGTGATCGTCATTCGGTTTGCTCTCCCCGCCGCGGGTAGTTCGGCCAGCCCGCGGTTTAGACAGGAAGTCGCCCGCTACGGAGGCGGGATGGACGAGGACAGTCGGCCGAGTTTGCGGAGCACTCCCATGGAAGTGCGGACATCACGCTTCGGCACGGTTGAGATCGCGGAGGACCGCGTGATCACCTTTCCGAAGGGCTTGCTCGGGTTCCAGCAGCTCAAGCGCTACTGCCTCCTGCAGCCGAACGACGACGCGTGTTTTTTCTGGCTCCAGTGCATCGACGATGCGGGGCTTGCGTTCGTCGTGACCGATCCCAATCTGTTCATCGCCGATTACTCGGTCCCCATCCGCTCCGAGCAGATGGAAGACTTGAAGATCGGTCGGCTCGAGGACGCTCAGGTCTTCGTGATCGTGAACAAGGTGAACAACACGCTGACGGGCAATCTTCAAGGCCCGCTGGTGGTGAACACACTCTTGAAGCTGGGCGAGCAGTTGGTGCTCGCCGAGAAGAGGTGGACCACGCGGCACGAACTGGTCAAGCTCGACCAGCCGGCCCGCGCCATGTCCGCCTGATCGACCGGGTCTTCTGTTTCGGTGCCGCCCGCGCGTTTCTGTCGCGGCGCCGCTCTTCCTCCGCGCCGGCGGCATGATGCCGCCGACCGCCTCACTCCAGGTTCCACGGAAGGAGCCGTTTCTCATGCTGGTGCTCTCACGCCTGCGCGACGAAACAATCATGATCGGTGATGACATCGAGATCACCGTCGTCGATATCCGCGGCGACAAGGTCCGGCTCGGCATCTCGGCGCCCTCGCGCGTCGCCGTCCACCGCAAGGAGGTGTACGACGCGATCAAGGCCGAGAACGAGCAGGCCGCCCGCGCCGCCGACCTGCCCGCCCTGCCGGTGCGCCCCGCGGCGTCCCGCGCGGCGCGGATCGGTTCGGCGCTGAAGGCGGCGGGCGACTTGTCCATGCCGCCGCCGTCGTCGCCGTCCTCGTCGCGTCCCATCGAAGCCACCCCGGCCCGCAAGCGGGCCTGAGTTCGTTCGCGCCCCCCCCGTTCTTCCCGCGCCGCTGATGGATATCAGCCGCGTCCCACGCACGGCCCGTCAACGTCCCCAACAGCCGTAGCCCCAATCACGGAGGATTGTCATGGCTAGGATCAACACGAACGTTTCAAGCCTGATCGCGCAGACGCGATTGGCGCGTTCGAATGGTCAGCTCGAAACGACGCTCCAGCGTCTCGCGACCGGGTCGCGCATCAACCGCGGGGCGGACGATCCGGCCGGGTTGATCATCTCCGAGCGGCTGCGCACCGAGATCGCGGGGCTCCAGCAAGGCATCAAGAATTCCGAGCGCGCCAGCGGCGTGATCTCGACGGCCGAAGCCGCCCTGTCGGAGGTCAGCGACCTGTTGAACTCGATCAAGGCCCTGGTGGTCGAAGCGGCCAACTCCGGCGCGGTGTCGAAAGAAGAAGTCGACGCCAACCAGCTGCAGATCGACTCCGCGATCGACTCGATCACGCGCATCGCCAACACCGCGTCGTTCGCCGGGCTGAAGCTGTTGAACGGCTCGCTGGCGTACTCGACCAGCGGCGTGGATACCACACGGCTCGTCAAGACGCAGCTCTTCGGGGTGAACTTCGGCGACCGATCGAGCGTGGACGTCGATGTCGAAGTCCTCGGGTCGGCCCAGACGGCGAAGCTGTTCCTGAATACCAATTGGACCGTCGCGGACAACCTGCCCTCGACCGTGACACTGGAAGTCGCCGGGCGGACGGGCGTCGACGAGTACACCTTCACGTCGGGCGTGACGGTCAACCACATCATCGACGCGATCAACGACCGCTCGTCGATCACCGGCGTGCGGGCGGTGCGCGTCAACGCGGGCGACCCGACCAGCGGGATCGCGTTCCTGTCCACGGGGTTCGGTTCGGAGGACTTTGTCTCGGTCAAGCGGCTCTCGGGCGGCACCACGCTCAACTTCGCGCGGCTGAACAATGACGCGCCGGGCTTCATCAACTGGGCCACCCCCTCGACGTACTCCGTCGCGGACATTGATTACGGGCGCGACGTGACGGTGCTCGTGAACGGCGCGCTCGCCACCGGGCGCGGGCTCGAGGTCACGCTGCGCAACCCCGACCTCGATATGAAGGTGCTGCTCGATTCCACTTTCGCCACCACGGTGAACGGGACGGCGGAGTCGTTCGTCATCACCGGCGGCGGGGCCCGCTACCAGCTCGGGCCGCAGATCACGACGCAGCAGCAGATCAGCATCGGTCTGAACTCGATCGCCGCCACGCGGCTGGGCGGCGCGTATGTGCCGATCGACGGCGGCGTGTCGCAGGAACTGCAGTTCCTTTCGAGCCTGAAGAGCGGCGGGGACAACAACCTCGCGACTGGGAACCTCACGAACGCCAGCAGCGTGCTCGAAGCCGCGATCGATGAGATCTCGTCGCTGCGCGGTCGTCTCGGCGCCTTCGAGCGGAACATCCTGCAGACCAACATCGCGTCGCTGCAGGCGGGCTTTGAGAACATCACCGCCAGCGAGTCGCAGATCCGCGACGCCGACTTCGCCCGCGAAACCAGCGAGTTGAGCCGGGCGCAGATTCTCGTGTCAGCGGGTACGTCGGTCCTGGCGACGGCGAACGCGAACGCGCAGACCGTGCTGCAACTTCTCGGGTAGACCGCGGCGTCGCTCGGCGCAACGCCCGATCATTTCGATCGGGAAATCACCTCAACTCAACGATTACAGGACCACGCCCCCCCGCCCTCGCGGGGGGTTTTTTTATCACCCGATCCGGTAACTGAAACCTCCGCACAGGCGGAACCGGCATGCCGAACTGCCCATCCGCCAGCTTCATCCAACTCGCGCACCCTCCGATCCACCGGGGACAGCACGGCAGGTGACCGTGCGATTCGTTCCGGGGCGGGTCTCACTCGCGCTCGGCGGCCCGTCGGTGTACGGCGGGCCGGACCTCTCGACGGGCGTCGGGGGTCAGGCAGGACGAGTGCGGCCGCCGAGAAACGGCGCGTCAGTTCACGGAGGATGACATGAGTCGTATTAACACCAACGTCAGCTCGCTCATTGGTCAGCGCGTGCTCGGGGCGAACAACAAGTCCCTGAACGTGTCGCTGGAGCGGCTGTCCACCGGTCTCCGCATCAACCGCGGCAAGGACGACCCCGCCGGCCTGATCGCGTCGCAGAACCTGCGCGCTGAGAAGAGCGCGGTGACGGCGGCCATCTCGAACGCCGAGCGCGCCGACCAGGTCGTGAACATCGCCGAGGGCGGCCTTGACGAGATCGCCAGCCTGCTCACCGAGCTCCAGGGACTCGTGACCTCGACCGCGAACACGCAGGGCCTGTCGACGGAAGAGAAGAGCGCGAACCAGCTGCAGATCGACTCGATCGTCCAGACCATCGACCGCATCTCGTCCTCCACCAGCTTCCAGGGCACCAAGCTGCTGGACGGCAGCTTTGACTACTCGACCACGGGCGTCAACGCCAACGTCAGCTCCTTCAAGGTCAACGGCGCCAAGCTCGACTTCGGCTCGACCCGCTCGGTCGACGTCGTGGTCACCGACTCCGCCCAGATCGGCGGCTTCTTCCTCTCGTTCGGCGGCACCAACCTGAACCTGGGCGGCTCGGGCGCGACGGACGGTGCGACCAGCACCTTCACGCTCGAGATCGCCGGCGCCCGCGGCAGCCGCGAACTCAGCTTCGCGTCGGGCACCACGGTGACCTCGTTCATCAGCGCGATCAACAGCTACACCGACATCACCGGCGTCAAGGCGGTCGGCTCGGGCACGGGCGTCCGCCTCGAGAGCGACAAGTTCGGCTCCGACCAGTTCGTCTCCGTGAAGGTGACGAGCGCGGGCGGTGTGCAGGGCTCGGGCGCGTACAACTTCCTCGCCAACAACACCGCCGCCGCCGACACCGCGTCGGTGACGACCTTCGCGGCCGCGGCCAACAAGATCACCGACAAGGGCGCCGACGTCTCCGCCACCATCAACGGGATCACGGCCACCACCGCGGGCACCAAGGCGCGCATCAACACCGACTTCCTGGATGTCGAGGTCGACCTCGCCACCAGCGGATCGGGCACGACCGCCCAGTCTCTCGGCAGCCTGTCGGCCTTCACGATCCAGAGCGGCGGCGCGGACTTCCAGCTCGCCGGCCGCGTGGACATCGCGGGCAAGGTCTCGCTCGGCATCGGCAACGTGGCGGCCCGCTCGCTCGGCCGCACCAAGGACGGCTCCACCAACTACTTCCTCAAGGACATCAGCGCGGGTGCCAGCCTGAACGTTGTTGACGGCGACCTCTCGAACGCGCAAGCGGTCGTCGAGAACGCCATCAAGGAAGTCAGCGGGCTCCGCGGTCGACTCGGCGCCTTCCAAAAGAACACCATCGGTGCCACCATCCGCAGCCTGGGTATCTCACTCGAGAACACCACCGCTGCCGAGAGCGTCATCCGCGACACCGACTTCGCCTCGGAAACCGCGGCCCTCACCCGGTCGCAGATCCTCAGCACGTCGGCCCAGCAGATTCTCTCGCTGGCCAACTCGCAGCCGCAGTCGGCCCTCCAGCTCCTCGGGTAAAGCTCGAAGAGTGATCGACGCCCGATAACCACCCCACGCCCCGGCCTCAAACGCCGGGGCGTGGTTGTTTTTGAAACCTGAGCCCTCGGTTATCGGCCCACGCTCCGCAAGTGATACCGGACTCTCCGATATGCACCCGGTCAGAGGGACCCCCGGCCCCCGGACCCCCGGAGAGTTTCACACATGGCCCGCATCAACACGAACGTGCCGTCGCTCCTCGCTCAGCGCACCTACGGCTACAACAACAACAGCCTCTCGCAGTCGCTCGAGCGGCTCTCCACGGGCCTGCGCATCAACCGCGGCAAGGACGACCCCGCCGGCCTGATCGCCTCCGAGAATCTCCGCTCCGAGCGCACGTCGCTCGGCGCCGCCGTCGGCAACGCCGAGCGTGCGGACCAGGTGGTGAACATCGCCGAGGGCGGCCTGCAGGAGATTTCCAGCCTGCTCAACGAGCTTCAAGGGCTGATCACCGAGACCGCGAACGACGCGGGCCTTTCGATCGAAGAGCGTGAAGCGAATCAGCTTCAGATCGACTCGATCCTGCAGACCATCGACCGCATCGCTTCGGCGACGAGCTTCCAGGGGCTGCGTCTTCTCAACGGAAACTTTGATTACGTCACCGACTCAGTCTCGACCGCGATCCAGTCGTTCAGGGTCAACGGCGCGAAGCTGCCGTACGAGGGGCAGACGGATGTGTCGGTGCTCGTGACGGCGTCGGCGCAGCTCGCCGGGTTCTATCTCTCGTTCGCCGCCAACAATCTGAACCTTGGCGGCGCGGGCGGCAGCGACGGCGCGAGCGAGCAGTTCGTGCTCGAGATCGCGGGCAACCGCGGGTCGCGCGAATTGTCGTTCTCCTCGGGCGCCACGCTGGCGAACATCGTCGCCGCCATCAATACGTTCTCCGAAGTGACGGGCGTTCGCGCCAAAGTCTCCGGCACGACGGGCATCAAGCTCGAGTCGCTCGAGTTCGGTTCCGACCGTCTGATCTCGGTGAAGGTCGCCGACGACGGCAGCATCAACGACCCCGGCGCGGTGGGCATCTACAACCTGCAGGCGGGCAACGCCGATGCGTCGCTGACGACGCGCGCCAGCACGTTCACCGCCGCCACCAACAAGCTCACCGACTTCGGGCAGGACGTGCAGGGCACGATCAACGGCATCATCGCCACCACCCGCGGCACGAAGGCGCGCATCACCACCGACTTCCTCGACGTCGAGGTCGATCTGCTCTACACCACGGGCGGCTCGGACCCCAACGCCGCGCGGCTCGGGCGCATCAATGCCTTCTCGATCCTTGGCGGTGGAGCCGATTTCCAACTCGCGGGCTCGGTGGATATCGCGGGCAAGGTGTCGCTGGGCATCCAGGACTTCGCCGTGCGCAACGTCGGGCGCTCGTCGGTGAACGTCAACGGCACGACGAGCGTCTACCTGCTGAAGGACCTTGTCGCGGGCCGCGCGCTCAACGTTGTCGACGGCAACCGCAACGGCGCGCAGCAGGTCGTCGCGACGGCGATCAAGGAAGTGACGAGCCTGCGCGGGCGGCTCGGCGCGTTCCAGAAGAACACCATCGGCGCGACGATCCGCTCGCTGGGCATCGCGCTCGAGAACACGACGGCCGCCGAGAGCGTGATCCGCGATGCCGACTTCGCCGAGGAAACGAGCGCGCTGACGCGGGCGCAGATCCTGGTGAACAGCACGGTGAGCACGCTGGGGATCGCGAACTCCTCGCCGCAGGCGGCGCTGCAGCTGCTCGGGTAAGGCTAGGCGTGAGGCCCGAGGCCTGAGGCTTGAGGCTTGGGGCCTGAGGGCGCGAGATGTTTAAACCGTGCCACCGACTGTCGCTTTGGACGGTCGGTGTTCCTGGGGTGTGCGGAGTGGAAGTCACCGACCGCTCCGAGCCGCGGTCGGTGGCACGGTCACCGTGGGTTGATGGTCGGTGCCGCCCTCCCCGGGGAGTGGATGGGCCCGCCGGCTTTCCTTTCAGGCGCTTACGGGCACGTTGTCGCCCAGTTCGTGACGATTACCGCGAGATCGCTCAGCCCGATGTCGTCGCTCGAATCAAGATCCGCGCTGGCGCACGCGCCAACGGGCGGCATCGCCCAGCAGTTGACGATGCCGGCGATATCAGACAGCCCGACCATCCGGTCGCCGTCGACATCCCCAGGGCAGGTGGGCGGCGGCACCGGGCTCGCGAAACGGATCCCTACGTCGACTCCCTCAAACGTCGGAACAGTGTAGTTGACAAATGCCGGTTCGAGCCCAAAGACGAGGTTCGGATCGGGGTTGAAGCCAGAAAAGAGATCGCCACCCACTTGGCCCCGAAAGCCTTGGGCAAACGCGGTGTCCTGGATCCACTCACGCACGTTGCCGTTCATGTCGAACGCGCCGTAGAAGCTGGTGCTTCCGGCCGAGCCGACCGTCGTGAGATTTCCGTTCTGCCCGTTCCAGTCGGCGCTCGAGTTGTAGTTGACGGTGATTGCAGTCGGGTTCGAGATGTCGCCGGTCGCGGTGGCTGTCGCAGGAAGCGGCGAGTTGTTGCTCCGCGTTGCAAAGCGCCAGAAGTTGTCGGTGTCGCCGCCCTCACTGGCGGGTTGGTGAAAGCCGGCCTTGATAAACTCGTTCTGCGTGGGAAGGAAGACCTGATTGGGATTCGAGAGGTCGCGTGTGATGGCGACGAGGGTGCTTCCGTTCAACGTGTACACGCCGTTCTCGGTGCTGCCCGAGCCCTGCCCGTTGGTCAGCCAGTTGGCCATGCGGGCGGCGTCGAAGAAACTCACGAAGCTCACGGGCTTGTTGCCCATGTTGGGCCTCACCGAATAGGTGAACGAGCCGTCGGTGCCCGAGCGGGTGATGCCGCCGCGAGGGTCTGTGCCCATGCTGGGGTTGAAGAGGCCGTTGGGGTCGCTCGCGGCGACGACGTTGAGGAACGCGGCGTACTGCGCGTTGGTCACCTCAAATCTGGCAATGCGGAACTCGTACGCGACCCCGCCCCGACCGAAGGCGTTCGGGTCGCCCGGGTTCCCGGCGTTGCCGACTGTGGTGAAGTCGATGGTGACTTGGGCTGAGGCGACGGACGCGCCCAAGCCGGTGACGGCCGCGAGAGCGGCCACGCTGATGAAGGACTTCAAAAACATCTCTCTCTCCTGCAGTACGGTGAATGGACAGTTCACTCATGTGCATGGCGGACACGCCACGTTGTCCGTTCCGTGCGAAGCGGCGTCGGTGATGCACAGAACCTCACCATTCCTCGTCGAGACTGTTTTTGGCCGAAATCTGCTGAAGTGACGACCAGCGAACATGGGCAAGCTTGCGGCGGCGTGCTCGACGTTGTCGGACCTTCGGGCTCGAGGTGACGTGGCGGGTGGCCTCGAAGTCTGTTTTTTGAAGTGCCGTCGAAATCTGCTTTGAGACTTCGATGTCTTCCCGACAATCGCATCGATGTCGCCGAGCCGACATCGATGGCACGGATCAGCATGGTGACTTCATGGCGACTGTGATGGGCGAAGAGCACGCCGAACGCCGTGGCGCCGACAGGCGCTCTGGACAGTCGGTGTTCTTTGGAGTCGGGGGAGTGGAAGTCAACGATCGCTTCGAGCCGCGGTCGGTGGCACGGGTCATTGGATGGTCGGTGCCGCCCGGCCGGGGATGCCGGGGTCGAAGGCGGCGTAAGCGCGGAAGCGGCGGAGTGGGCCGGCAACCTGACATATTTCTCGTTGGGCGGGCCGCCAACGGGTCCGCAGACCTCCTCAAACAGCCGAAATTGTGCCAGTTGGGGGGTTTCGACTTGGAGCCGGCTCGAACAGGTTTTACTATTCAGAGGGCCCATCCAGGGGCTCGGGCGTGGTTTTTCATCAATGCAAGGGAGGGGTGATATGCGCAGCGGCAAGCGGTCGGCGATCGGTCGGACAACGGCTTCTTGCACGCGCAGCCTGCCGGTGCTCGCCGTGGTCGCGGCCCTATCGTTCATCGCTCACGATGCGCGGGCGCAGGCCTTCGCCGGACGTGTTGAAGACCTCAACGGCGACGGCGTATCGCCGCCCGTGGTTCAGAACCCCATCCTCCGGGCGTTCGATGATGCCTTGAGGTACGAGGCGCTGTCGTCGCCCGGCATTGTGGAAGTCGGGCGACTCGATGATCCCCCATCTGCCACGCTCGCCGTTCCGGGCGGCCTGGCGCCGAATCGGATCGCCTTCAACGATGTCGATCGCGATGGCGATGAGGACCTTGCGGTTATCGTGGACGAGAAAGTCTATTACTCGATCAATACCGGCGGCATGTTCAGCGCCCTTGTGCTGCTGATCCCGGACGCGGGGCGGAACGAAGTGTCCCGTCTCAATACCGCCATCGCGACCGTCAACTCGGATGATCGCCCCGATGTGGTCGTGGCGGTGAGCGATGGCTTCCCGCCGAATCCCGTCGTCAATGAGCTGCGCGTTTATCCCGGTCAGCCCGGTGGCACGTTCGGGCCGCCGCTGGTGCTGGGGCTTCCCGGCGCGTTCCCCGGAGCTGTGGCGTCGGAGCGCCTCGATGCGGATGCCAATGCCGACATCGCGGTCGCCACCAACGGCGGCGTGACGATCGTGCGGAGCGAAAGCGCTGGCTTGGCGCTCGTCGATCAATCGACCGGCGCCTCGCTCCCGCCCGGCAGCCCCGTGTCGCAGGGAACCATCTCGTTCCCGGAAGGAGTTTTCGAACTCGTCTTGAAAGATTTCAATGCCGATGGCATCAACGATCTTCTGGCGGCGGGCAGCACGGCCATCTACCTGCGTGCCGGCAACGGCAACGCCACGTTCAATCCCACGCTCATCACGCTCCCGGCGGAGATCGGCTTCTCTTCCGTGGACGCGGCGGACGTGACTGACGATGGGCTTCCCGAGGTGTTCGCCGTTCACTTCAACACGGATCGCATCCATGTCTGGAAGGCCACGGCACCGCTGGTGTACGCGCCCCGCTCGTTGTACGACGCGGGGCACGATCCGGTCTCGATCACCGCGCGCGATGTCAACGCGGACGGGCACACGGATCTGAGCGTGCTGCACCGTGCCGACAGCGCGATCATGCTCGGCGTGGGCAAGGGCGACGGCTCGTTCTTCTTCCCCCAGCGGCTCGGGAACCCCAACACGATGACCGGCGCCGCGGCCGGCGACTTCAACGGCGACGGCTTCCCTGATGTGATCGGGGCGGGCGGGTCCGGCTATATGTACATCCATTTCAACGCGGCGGACGGCACGGGGCGGTTGCTCCCGACCGAGGGGCCGGAAGGCGACCGCATCGGCGTTCAGGTGAAGCAGATCTTTACGCTGCCCGGCCCCGGCGCGGTGGCGGGCGACGGACGCGACCGCTTCGTCGTTTCGTATTCTCGTTCGTTCGCATGGCTCGAGTACAGCGCGGGCGCGGACCTCGGCTTTCGAGCGGTGGCCGGGGGCTTTGCGAACACCGGCATCGACGTCTCCGGCGTCGCACCGTGCGACATCAACAGCGACGGCAGGCCCGATGTCGTCACGGTGTTCGCGGGGACGAACCCGTGCGCCCGCGTCTACACGCAGGACGCGTCGGGAAATTTCACGATCCCGCCGATCAACATCACGACCACCAGCGCCGGCGGCTTCGACCGCGCGCTCGCGCCCGGCGCCGCTTCCGGTTTGCCGGCGAGTTGGCTTTTCTTCCATGATCTGCAAACCGGGCGCACGGAAGTGCAGGAGTACAACGGCGCGCTCTTCGCGTTCAAAGCGGAGTTCCAGAGCGGCGCTCCGGGCGTCGGCGCGGCGCTGGGCGACATCGATGGCGACGGTCACGCGGATCTCCTTGTCGCGAACGCGGATAGCGCGAGCGGCGTTCGGCGCGTGACGGTGCAGACGGATCTCGAAGCGGCTTCGCCGCCGGCGCCGAGTTTCGTGCAGACGCCGCGGTACCCCGCGAATATCGCCGCGGGTGATATCGATGGTGATGGTGACAACGACGTCGTGGTCTGCACCGCGGGGCCGGCGGCGGAGAATCAGCACTCGCTGGTGATTCCCAACTCGGGCGCGGCGCTTGATCCGAATGGGGTCGAGTTCTATGCCGCGGGCGGGCAGCCGAAGCGGATTGTTCTCGCCGACCTGAACGACCCGCTGACGCGCGGCCGGAGCGAGCTTTCGCGCCCCGAGATCATCACCGCCGACAGCGATCCGGCCGGATTCATGTTCCGCGGCACGCTCACGGTGCTGCCGAACATCTCGCACCTCGCGGCGCAGCCGCCGGCTTGCCCGGGCGATGCGAATGGCGATGGCGCCGTCGGTCTGGGCGATGTGGCGCTGATGATCCAGCACTGGAGCCTGACGGAGCCGCCCGTGCCGCCCTACACGCTGGGCGACCTGACGGGCGACGGGCTGGTGACGCTCGCGGATCTGGCGATCGTGATCATGCACTGGGGCACGACGTGCCCGTGATCGAGCGATGACCGCGCCCTGGATCGATGTCCCATAGTTGGCGAATTCTCCGCCGGGATTTCGGCGCCGAGTGCCGCCCCGCCCCGGAAGTGAACGAGAAGAACGGAGCGTCGAAGTGCCTCGGACCCGTTTCTCGGGTCAGTGCCGCTGGGTGAGGGGCGACAAGGCACACTGACCTGCAGGAACAGGTCAGTGGCACGAGGTTAGGGCCACCCGCCTGTTTGATCGAAAGGAAAACCCGCCGGCGGGCGATGAGATGTGGCCCGGCTTTCGCCGGGCGACGAGACACCATTGATCGGCGGCGCGAGGCGGCGGGTGATTGGCCCGCGGCTCGGCCGGCGACCGGATGATCACCCTTCGTGCCGTGCGCGCCCGGCCCGGAGGGTGGAGGACGCCGCGAGCGCGCCCTCTACCCATCCCGGATTGCGTCACGGGCGCGCGCACAGACGCGGACTTGCGGGCGGCGACTTGGACCGACACCCGGGTGTAAAGGCTTTGTTTTCATGGGTTTGCGGCGACTCGCCGATTTTTTTGATTTCTGGCGAGATTGGCGAGGGGACATGTCAGCGGCGCGCGCACGAATCGTGACTTGTGAGGGGTTCGGGGGACGGCGTGCGGTGGCCGAAGCCCACGGCGCGTCTTTCGCCGGTCTCGGAATTCGACTGCACGGGTACGATCGTGCGGCGGGTGGCTCGGTTCCGATCTTGGGCGGCATGCTTCCGTTTCGGGAAGCATGGCTTGGCATCGGCATCGGAACGTGCTTTTCAAAGTAGAAGTATGCCACCCACCGGGTGAGTGGGTGGTCGGTGCCAGCCCGCCCACGCCACTCGCCGACACGTTAGCATGTGGTCATGCGAAAGCAACGGGTAGTCGTATTCTGCGGAGCCGGTGCATCTGCTGCAGTCGGTATCCCATTGATGAATGAGTTCGCCGACGCGTTGCGTGACCGCGACATATTGGACGCCACCCTGCTAGCCGACTTTGATCATATTCAGGCCGAATGCAACAAAAAGGCTGCCTTGCTGGGAGTCAGCGCTAGAAACCTCGAGCAACTCGCCTCCTTCCTTGCCGTCCTAGATGCTGCGAGTCCGCACACACCGTTTAGGGGATGCACGAAGCACAGAACCCCCAAGCGAGCTCTAGAGCTTGTGATTGAATCAATGGGGAAAATCACGTTGCCGAAAATTGCGTTTTCAGCACTTGATCACATGCGCGCACTCACTAATCTTGCTCGTACAACTGATTTGACTATTATCACAACTAATTACGACATCCACGTCGAGCTCTCGACGTTGGGACGTTCAGATTTTGCAAGAGAAGTTGGCATTAAGCTTACGCCAGGTCTAGCACAGCACGTAGATGTGTCATTGCTTGAGAGTCTGTACTGCTCTTGTTGCACGTATGGTCTAAAGTTATACAAACTGCATGGCTCGTCGAATTGGTTCACATATGCCGGCAAGCTGGCCCGCGTAGACTACCGCGTGACTTGCCACGCTCCAAGAAGAGGCGTGCAAGCTGACCACGAGTATGAACTTAGACCGGAAGAGAAGGTCGATCTGTCCCGGCCTTACAAGCGACTGCTTATTCCGCCGACTGTTCTCAAAACACAGCATATGTCCGTAGTATCAGAACAGTGGCGGGGTGCTTTTGACGCAATCTCTCAAGCAGACCGACTTTGGTTTATCGGATATAGTTTCCCCGAATCTGATAGCTACATGCAGTACTTTTTGGCGGCTGCAGTAGCAGACAATACTTGGCTTCGGCAGTTGGCAGTAATAGATCCCAGTGACGCCGTAACCACGGAGAAGGCTCGGAGGCTCTTCGACGTTCCGCGGTTGAGGGAGATATTCCTGCCCGTTCAGGCTAGGTTCCAGGACGTTCGGTTCTCAAAAATTCTCGAAGACAAGCCCGACGAAGCTATGAAACTTGAGAGCGGAAACATAAATACTCGCGTAATGGTTTTGGCAGAACGTGCGGCGCGTAAGATCATTCGATCGCGGTCGCTAGACTAGACGATGGGCAACGTGCGGGTGGCATTGAAGTCCATTGTTTGCCGTGCTATCGAAAACTGTTTTGAAACTTCGATGTCTTCTGGGCGTGGCTCGGTTCCGATCTTGGGCGGCATGCTTCCGTTTTGGGAAGCATGTCTTGGCATCGGCATCGGAACATGGTTCTCAGAGCAGAAGCAGGCCACCCGCCGGTCATGAAAGGAGATTACGCGCAACGCCGTGCCACCGACCGTCGCTCTGGACGGTCGGTGTTCCTGGGATGTGCGAAGAAGAAGACACCGACCGCTCCGAGCTGCGGTCGGTGGCACGGTTACTCGGGCCAATCCATGAAGCCGCGCCATCGTGACCACCCGCCGTTTCGGTCGGGTGGTGGGTCGCACGGTGCGCCCGGCGGGCATGGTTTCTCGCGCCAACGCGCCAGCCACTGATGGACGCTGGACCACGGCCAATCCGTGGCCGCGGGAACAAGCCCGCGGGTGACCGGGTTCTGGTGGATGTAGTGAACGTGCTTTGAGAACTCCGCGCCGCCGCGGACGTTGCGATCGAAGCCGCCTCCCTTCTGCCAGAAGCGCGGGCCGTCGGCGGTGTCGATGCGATCCAGGATCGCCGCATTGAGTTCCTTCCAGCGTCGGATGGCGCGCTGCGCGACCGAGAGCTTGAGCGACAGCAGGGCGCGGTCGAGCGTGCCTTCGCGCGACGGCCGGAGCAACAGGTGGACATGCTCCGGCATCACGACGTGGGCGAAGAGCTCGAACCCGCACCGTTCCCTCGCCTCGGCGAGCGAGCGGATAAAGAGGTCGGCGAGCGTTGGGTTTTTGAGGAGAGGCAGTCGGCGCTGGCAGGAGAAGGTGACGAAGCGTATATCACGCGGGTTCTCGCGCCGCTTGAGACGCTTGCAGATGGGCACGTCCTCGGCCGCCATGGCAGGAGATTACGCGGAACGCCGTGCCACCGACCGTCGCTCTGGACGGTCGGTGTTCTTTGGAGTCGGCGGAGTCGAAGACACCGACCGCTCCGAGCCGCGGTCGGTGGCACGGGGTCAGTGAATGGTCGGTGCCACCTGCCCAACAAGGCACACTGACCTGCGGGAACAGGTCAGTGGCACGAGGTCAGGGCCACCCGCCGGGGGCGCGGGCTACGCGAAAGGGAGACGGGCATCGGCCCAAAGCTGCCGAAGCCCGTGGCACGGGGGTGAAGCCGTGCGACCCGCCGTCCTACGGACCCTCCCGCTGAATGATGGCGCGCGTCTCTCGAAACTTCATCGTCTGGAATACCCGACCCTTCAAGCTCTTATCGCTAGGAATCGAAGGCAAGTCCATGTCTTTTGTGTCTAGCAGCGCGAAAACTTTCTCGACGCATCCGTTCCCGGGAAGTTCGTCGATCTTATCGCGCCGCCGCCCAGTGACATCGAAGCTGCCATTCCCTCTTGTGTCGGTCAGCAACTCCACGACCTTCCAGCCCGCTGGCGCTGTGTACACAACAACACCCTCGGGGCCCCCCAGTGTGAACTCTCCTGCGCAGTCCCCTGCGGACACTCGCCCCCGATCTGGATGGCATTGCCAAATCCGGACTTGGGCCTTTAAGCGTACTTCCCGCCCGGTGGCTGGGATGACCAACGCCGCGCTCCAATCGAAACACGGCCCCTTTCCTCCAAAGTCACACTCTGAGTTGCTGTTCGATTTCGGCCAGAAATCCTGATCGTCGATCCGGAATGAGATCTCCTCTTTGGCTGGCGGTGCTGGAGGCACCTGCGGCGGTGGCGGCTCGATCCGGTCCATTGTGACTGTCGGACATTTCCTCTGGGCAAAGTCAAAGCTGACCGTGCACTCCGGCGACCTCTGATTCGTCAATGAACGGCGCAGCTGAAAAAAAACACGGTCGCCATCTTTTAGCACAAGCGGCAAGCGTGGTTGTTTGTTTTCCAGCCACACCAAGTCTTCAGGAGGACTGAGTAAGATCTCTTCGAGCTTGGCCGTGGTGCCTTCGGGCTCCGTTGGCAGCTTGCGATAGCTCACCTCTAGCACCGGCCAGATCGCACCACCACTCTCGGTGGCTTCGCCAAACACATGCACGCTTACGCCAGAGACGTCAGTGGGAGCGCTCAGGCAGTGCTTTAGCAGCTTGTATGCATCCGCGTCGAACCCAGTCTGGGTGACGAACAGCAATTCCTCCCTCGTGAGAGTAGCCCTTTCGTCCTGCGAGAGCCGCTTCTCGATGTCGAGGTACTCCTTCGATTTGCCGAACTTTTTGTAGAAGCCTGCGAAGGCGTCAAAGAGTCGCTTGGCCTGTCCGCCGGCTTCTTGACTTCTCGCCTTTTCGATACTCCCATTGTGCTTAAGTACCAGACGCATGAGCCGCTCGTACTCTTGCTGTAGATGTTGGGTGGACACAACCGTGTACTGTATCTTGAGCGCATAGGCGAGCTTCACACAATCGGTCTGGGCTGAGCAGACCGAAGCAGCACTGAGCAATACAACTAGCATGTGTATGATCTTCATGCCGATCTCCTGTGTTGTCATTATACGGATCCGATGTTTCCCATCGTACGACCCACTGAAGCGAGCGATGTATGGCGTGCTTCGATTCTGGAAAGCATGTCTTGGTTTCAGCCTCGGTTTGCTTCTCCGGGCAGAAGCATGCCGTTCGGCGCACGTCTGCCTACTCCCCCTGATCCAACACCGCCATAAACGCCTCCTGCGGGATCTCCACGCTGCCGATCGCCTTCGAGCGGGAGGGATCGGGGACCAGGCACCAGGGACCAGTTCATTCTCCCTGATCGAGTACCGCCATGAATGCCTCTTGTGGGATCTCGACTGATCCAATGGCCTTCATCCGTTTCTTGCCCTCTTTCTGTTTGTCGAGGAGCTTTCGCTTTCGGCTGACGTCGCCGCCGTAGCATTTGGCGGTGACGTTCTTGCGCATGGACTTGATCGTCTCGCGGGCCACCACTTTTCCACCGATCGCAGCCTGCAAAGGAATCTCGAACTGGTGGCGGGGGATTTCTTCTTTGAGGCGGGTGAGGAGCTGGCGGCCGCGGTACTCGGCGTTGTCGCGGTGGCAGATGAGTGAGAGGGCTTCGACGGGGTCGCCGTTGACGAGGATGTCGACTTTGGCGAGTCGGTCGGCGCGGAAGCCCATGAGGTGGTAGTCCATGGTGCCGTAGCCGCGGGTCATGGATTTCAGCTTGTCGAAGAAGTCGTAGATGATCTCGGCGAGGGGGATTTCGTATTCGAGGATCTGGCGTGATTCGCTGACGAGCTGCTGGCTCTTGAAGACGCCGCGGCGGTTGCCGCAGAGGGCCATGATGTCGCCGATGAACTCCTTGGGCGTCATGATGTCGAGGCGGACGATGGGCTCGCGGAGTTCCTTCCAGACGGAGCCGTCGGGGAGCTCGGCGGGGTTGGTGATTTCGAGGAGGGTGCCGTCGGTCTGCTCGAGCTCGTAGGTGACGGTGGGGGCGGTCTGGATGATCTCGACGTGGCCCTCGCGTTCGAGGCGCTCCTGGATGATGTCCATGTGCAGGAGGCCGAGGAAGCCGCAGCGGAAGCCGAAGCCGAGGGCCTCGGAGTGGACGGGGTTGAAGGTGAAGCTGGCGTCGTTGAGGGAGAGTTTTTCGATGGCTTCGCGGAGTTCCTCGAAGTCGTTGCCTTTGGATTCGCTGCCGCTGGTGGGGTAGAAGTCGCAGAAGACCATCTGGCGCGGCTCTTTGTAGCCGGGGAGCGCTTTGGGCGCGGGGTCGTTGTCGATGGTGATGGTGTCGCCGACGCGGACGTCTTTGAGTGTTTTGATGTTGGCGATGAGGTAGCCGGTTTCGCCGGGGCCGAGCTCCTGGACCTTGATGGGCTTGGGGGTGTACTTGCCGAGCTCGGTGACGTTGAACGTGCGGCCGATGCCCATCATTCGGATTTTGTCGCCGATGCGGAGGCGGCCGTCGAAGACGCGGACGTAGATGATGACGCCGCGGTAATCGTCGTAGTGGGAGTCGAAGACGAGGGCGCGGGTCTGCGTCATCTCGGGCGGGCGCGGCGCGGGGAGGCGGTCGCAGATGGCGGCGAGGAGTTCGGGGAGGCCCTGGCCGGTTTTGGCGGAGACGTTGATGCAGTCTTCGGCTTTGAGGCCGAGGACCTGTTCGATTTCCATGGCGACGCCGTCGGGGTTGGCGCTGGGGAGGTCGATCTTGTTGACGACGGGGATGAGTTCGAGATTGTTCTCGACGGCCATGTACGCGTTGGCGACGGTCTGGGCTTCGACGCCCTGCGTGGAGTCGACGACGAGGATGGCGCCCTCGCACGCGGTGAGGGCGCGGGAGACTTCGTAGGAGAAGTCGACGTGCCCCGGCGTGTCGATGAAGTTGAGCATGTACTCCTGGCCGTTGTGGTGATGCTTCACCGTGACGGCGGAGGCTTTGATGGTGATGCCGCGTTCGCGCTCGAGGTCCATGGAGTCGAGGATCTGCTCGCGCGCTTCGCGCTCGCTGACGGCGTGGGTGGACTGCAGCAGCCGGTCGGCGAGGGTGGACTTGCCGTGGTCGATGTGGGCGATGATCGAGAAGTTTCGGATGATGGGTGGCATGCGTGGGGTGGCTGAACGGAGTCCGAACGGGGCTGTGGTGAGCGCGGTGATCGCGCGGCGTGATGGAGCATGATAGCGGGCGCGGGGGCGGGCTGAGGTGGAATGATGCGTGACGCGTTTTTGACGGTGTGGCGGAGAGAAGCGCGGCCGCGGCGGGCGGGATTGCGGCTGGGCGTAGAGGGGCGGTCTGGGACGGGGCGAGCGAGTTGTCGCGCGGCGTGCGATCGCCGCGAATGGTCGAACTGGACTGCCCAGAATTCCCAGTGTGTCGCCGCCAGAAAATGGTTCATAAAAGCCACGATGATCTGACTGAAATCGGTTGACCGTATTATTGGCACACGGCATATTGAGACGGGAAATACGTTACGCCTCTTCCGCGCTCCGTATGTGTCGAGAGCCGGGCGGGCGGTTTGCATCAGGGGAATTTTGACATGTCGTTCAATGTGTGTGTGTCTATCGCCCGCTTCAGCGGGGCGCTGGTGGTTGTTCTTGCCGGCGCGGCGCAGGGCGCGATGATCGTTCCGGGGACGTACGAGCTGCACAACCATCCGGACGGGTCTTCGAACCCGCCGCCGTATGGTCTGCGGCTGGATGAGCTGTACAACGAGACGAGCGGGCACGACATCTTCACGATGGATTTCGATCATCCGTCGTCGAGCGTGTTCATGGAAGTGACCGCGACGACGATCCACATCTACGGATCGGCGCGCGGCGGTCGCGACATCGGCGCGGTGCACGCGATGGACTCGTATCTCGGTATGTACACCTTCGACTTCGTCTTCAGCACCGGCGTGCAGAGCGTGCCGGGCGATGATGATGTGTGGGTGGACACGGCGAACTACGCGAACACGGGCACGATCATGACGCCTTTGGGCGACACGATCTCGATGTACGACTACCGCGGCGATCAGGGCTTCTCGTTCCGCTTGGGCGATGAGGACAACGACGCGGGTCACCGCGGCTTCGCGGGGATCTCGGGCTGGGGCTGGATCAACCACGGGTCGGACAAGACGGTTCACTTCCCGGCGAGCGACTGGCTGTTCACGGCGACGCTGGTGCCGACGCCCGGCGCTGGCGCGATGGCGCTGGTGGGCGGCGCGATGATGATGCGCCGGCGGCGTGAGCGTTGAGACTTGAGACCTGAGCCTTGAGCGGTGACGAGATCACTGAACACCCGCGCCGATTGGGCGCGGGTGTTTTCTTTTCGGACTCATGCGGTGTTGCCGTCCGAGAATCCGGCGCGGCTGAGAAAAGTGTCGTCTCATAATGCGAACGTGATGCGAACTTGCTTCGTCCGTATTGCCTTCACGCCCGCCGTGCGCATGGTGTGAGTCAGGAAACACGTCGAGATCGGTGCTCGGGCGAGTTGTGCGGCTCCGGGCGTGCGGTCTCAGTTTGAAGCAGAGGGACAGAGTCATGACATTGCGAATTTGTTCCGCGCGAGCGGTCGCTGCTGCGGCCGGCTTGCTGGTGATCGGTGCCGCCGCGAGCGGCGCGATGATCAACCCGGGCACGTACGGCCTCAACAATCATCCGGACGGCGCGGCGCGTCCGCCGCTGTACGGGCTGCGGCTTGATGAGCTGTACAACGAGACGAGCGGGCGCGACATTTTCACCTTCGACTTCGATCACCCGATGTCGGCGGTGTTCATGGAGGTGTCGGCGACGACGATCCACATCCACGGCGTGGCGCGCGGCGGGCGAGACACGGGCGGCGCGCACGCGGCCGACTCGTACCTCGGGATGTACACGATCGATTTCACGTACAGCATCGGCGTGCAGGGCGCGCCGGGCGATGATGATTTGATTGTCGACACGACGAATTACGCGAACACCGGGACGATCCAGACGCCGCTGGGCGACACGATCGATCTGCACGACTACCGCGGCGGGTTCCCGTACTCGTTCCGGCTTGGTGATGAGGACAGCGACGCCGGGCATCGCGGGCACGCGGGGATCTCCGGCTGGGGCTGGATCAACCATGGGCCGGACAAGACGGTGCATCACGATTCGAGCGACTGGCTGTTCACGGCGACGCCCACGAACGTCCCCGCGCCGGGCGCGGCGGCCGTGATGCTGGGCGCGGCGCTGTGCGGAGCGCGCCGTCGTCGGCGGTAAGCCGGCAGAGAGTCCATTTCCCTCGCGCCTCCTGAGCCGCGCGCCCGGACGCCATGCGGGCGCGGACGGCCGGAGTGGACAAGCCGCGGCGTGCCCTGTGTGCGCCGCGGCTTGCGTTTTTGTGCGCGATTTTGGGCGTGGTGCGAGGCGGATGCTCTGGTGACCGGACGCCAATAGAACACTTGTTGATGGTCTGAAGCCGTGAGAGCCCTGTCGGTGCCGTTTGCTGCCAAGACAACTTCAAGCATCATGCGGCGTGGACGGACGCCGTTGCGCCACGTGCCAGAGGACGCCCGAAGGGTCAACCACATACGCAACGCGCAGACCCCAGGGTTGCAGTTTCGGAGGGCGCGGCTCCGGCACTCCGAACTCACTCTTCAGGCCCAGAGCCTCGATCCGGGCCCACCACGCATCGAGGTCGTCCACCATGAGCTGCATCATGAAATTCTCGGCCTGATCGAACCGATTCAGAAGGAAGCTGCTCGCGCCGATCCTGAAGATCGCGACCTCATCCGCGTCGAGAACGATCTCAAAGCCGAGCTTGATGTAGAAGCGCTTCGATACCTCAAGGTCCTTGGAGGGCACGAAGGGCCGAGCGACCTCGGTCCCGGATGGAACGCGCGTCATGAGATGACTCCTCGTCGATTCAGAAAAGGTGAACGTTGGCGATACGCTGGCGGATGCTACCGGACGGGCGGCACGTGGAGGATCGCTTCAACAAGCTTTGGCGATTCCCCGATCAACGACGATCACCGCCCGGAGGAATCCGCGGCTGCGGCAGCACACGCGCTGCCGAGGCAAGACGAGCGGTCTGAAGCATCCGGATAACGGCGCAAGCCCGGGTACTCGCGTCTGCTACGATTGTGCAAGAATGACGGGTGCTTCCTCAACTCAACGCGCGGCGGGCGGGCGCGATGCGCCGGCGCCGATCATCGCGCGCGAGGGGTGGATCATCATCGCTGGGATTGCGGTCGGTTTCGCGCTGCTCGCGGCAGGGGCGTGGTGGGTGCGTGCGGAGCTTGGCGCGGCGATCGGCGTGGTGGGGCTGATCGTGACGGCGTGGGCCGTGTGGTTTTTCCGTGATCCCGCGCGCCGGGTTCCTCTGGAAGCGGGCGCGGTCGTCAGCCCGGCGGACGGCGTGGTGGTGTCGGTGGGTTTGGTGAAGCCGCCGACGGAATTGGGGTTTTCGGATGACGTCGCGCGCGGCATGACGCGGGTGTCGATCTTCATGAACATCTTCAACGTGCATGTGAACCGTGCGCCGATGGCGGGCGTGATCTCGCGCGTTGAGTACCGGCCCGGCAAGTTCTTCAACGCCTCGCTGGACAAAGCGAGCGAGTTCAACGAGCGGTGCGGGTACCGGCTTGAATTGGCGGATGGGCGGGCGATCGCCTTCGTGCAGATCGCGGGGCTGGTTGCGCGGCGGATCGTGTGCAAAGCGAAGCCCGGCGCGCGGGTGAGCGCGGGCGAGCGCATCGGGCTGATCCGATTCGGGTCGCGTGTCGATGTATACCTGCCGCCGGGGGTGGAATCGGCGGTGAAGGTGGGCGAGAAGAGCGTGGCGGGGGAGACGATTCTCGCGCGGGTCGGCGCGGGGGTGACGGCGAAGCAGGAGCTGGAGGGGAAGCCGGGGACGGAGTGCAAAGCAAACTAAACGAGAAAAAATGACAGAGGTTGAGGAGACACGGGCGGGACGCCCGTGCCACTTGGTTGGGGAGTTGAAGGCGAAGCAGATTCATGTTTATCCGTTACCCGAGCAGCAAATCTGAGATCCCGCTGCGGCAGCTTGTGCCGAACATGCTGACGTCGCTGGCGCTGTGCTGCGGGATGGCGTCGCTGCATTTTTCAATCCGCGAGGATTGGGACCGCGCGCTCTTCGCTGTGCTGCTCGCGATGGTGTTCGACGGGCTGGACGGGCGGATGGCGCGGCTGCTGCGGGTGACGAGCCGCTTCGGCGCGGTGCTGGATTCGCTGTCTGATTTTCTTTCGTTCGGCGTGGCGCCGGCGATGCTGTTGTATCAGTGGATGTTGAAGCGGGAGGACTCGGCGGGCCTCGCGGCGGTGATCACGTATGTGCTGTGCGCGGCGCTGCGACTGGCGCGGTTCACGGCGGCGGCGAACGTGCCGCGGACGGATGCGCCCGTGACGAAGCCCAGCCCGCTGGCGGTGAAGTTCTTCGTGGGCATGCCCAGCCCTGCGGCGGCGGCGGCGGTGCTGCTGCCCGTCATGCTGCACGAGAGCAAGCACCTGACGACGTGGAACGGCGGTCCGTTTATCACCGCGTGGTGGCTCGTGATTCTATACACGTTCCTGATCGCGGGGCTGATGATTAGCCGCATGCCCATGTACTCGTTCAAGAAGATCAGGATTCTGCGCCCGCTGGTCGTGCCGCTGATGGCGCTGCTCGGCGTGCTGGTGGTGTCGGCGATCAAGGATGTGTGGCTGACGGGGGCGATGATGGCGGGTGCGTACCTGATGACGCTGCCGGTGTCGATCATGAGCCACCGGCGGATGGTGGCGCGCGGCGGGGTGCAGCGGGTGCCATCGGGTGCCGCCGCGGGCGAAGACGCCGGGCGCGCGTAAAGCGTCCACGGAAGGAGTCGAACCTTCAACCTTCGGCTTCGGAGGCCGACGCTCTATCCAATTGAGCTACGTGGACGACGCGCGCCAGGCTGTGCCGGCGCGGGTGATCTGCGGGGAATGGTACGATCGGCGGCGCGGAAGTTCAATGCGGGTAGATGAGTAGGTTGAGGAATGACGGGCGGGACGCCAGTCCCACGAGATCGGGGAGCAGGAAGACCAGGCACGGATGTCGGACGCTGATCGGCGGATGCTGGCTGCGGGGGGGAGATCGCCGATCTGGGCGACGTTCACGATCACATGGATCAACAACCTCGGGGCGGCGACGGCGCTGATCGCCGTGTATTTCATCGCGAAGTCGCGCTTCGGGTTCACCGCGACCGAGAGTTTGCTGCTGGGGCTGCTGCAGGGCGTGACGTACATCGCCGGCGCGATGACGGCGGGGATGGGGTCGAGATTGTTCGCGGGGCCGGGGCGCGCAATGTCGACGCGCTCGCTGCTGATGCTGATCCAGCTTGCGCTCTTCGCGCTGTGCCTGCTGCCGGTCGTGGCGAAGGACCGGTGGGCGATCTGGGTGCTCGTCGGCGTGTACTCGCCCGTGACCGGTTGGCTGTGGCCCGTGATCGAGAGTTTCTTCTCGGCGGGGCGCAGCGGCGAATCGCTGCGCAAAGCGTCGAGCGCGTTCAACCTCAGTTGGGCGTCGTCTCAGGTGCTCACATTCTGGGCGATCTCGCCCTTCATGAAATCAGACCCCCCGGCCTCTCCGGATCAGCCGCTGTGGCTGATCGCGGCGATGGGGGTGTCGCACTTGGTGTGCGTGCCGCTGACGATGGCCCTGCCGCGCGAGCCGGGCTCGCACGCGCACGGCGACGATCCGGAACTCTCGCGCGAACTGGTCGAGCGGTTCAGGATGCTGCTGGTGTGCTTCCGCACGATGCTGGTGATGAGCTACATCGTGTATTCGGCGCTGAACCCGCTGCTGCCGACGCGGATGGTGGAACTGGGGATCGTTGAAGGATCAGCGGCGAACGCGCTGCTGACGAGCGTGTGGATGGCGAGCCGCGTGTGCATGTTCTTCGCGATGGGCGCGTGGGGCGGGTGGCACGGGAAGCGCAGCGCGCTCGTGTGGTCGGGCGTGCTGCTGATGATCGGCTTCACGGTGTGCATGCTGGCGCCGAGCGCGGCGGTGATGGCGCTGGGGATGGTGCTCTTCGGGCTGGGGATGGGCGCGATTTACTCCGGCGCGTTCTATTACGCGATGGAAGTGGGATCGGCGGCCGTCGACGCGGGCGGGAAGCACGAGGCGCTGATCGGGCTGGGGTACACCGCCGGCCCGATCGCGGGCGTGGGGGCGGCGACGCTGGCGTCGGCGGGGGTGCTCGCGTCGCTGCCGATTCAGAAAATCACGTCGCTCACCGAGCAGGGGCAGATCAACCTCGGCACGCTTCTGCTGGTGGTTTTGATGAGCGTGATCGCGGCGGTGATCGTCTGGCGGCGGGCGGTGGGTTCAACGTCGCAACACGAACCGTCCACGCGCAACGAGCACTGATCCGAGAACGGAACCACGCCACCCGCCGCGAGGCGCGCCGAAGTCTTATGGGCACACCTCGCCCCAGTTTTCGATCGCGATTGCCACGTCTCCCAGCCCGATGATGGTGCTGCGGTCCAAGTCGATGTTGTCCGGTGCCTGCCCCGGAACGAACTGATTCCAATGCACAATGAGTGTGGCAAGATCGCTCAGCCCCACGGCACCATCGCCGTCGGCGTCGCCCGCGCAGAAGGCACTGCAGTCGAGCGTCGCGCATGTGCTGCCGGCGCCGGCCGAGGTTCCGCCCAAGTCCACGCACATGTTGCTGTGCATGTCCTGGCAGGTGCCGTTGGCGAAACAACATGCTTCAACGGGGACGGGTTCGACATCAAAGTCGACGATGAACGCACCTGTCAGCGGGGGAGGCTGCAAGGAGCCGCCAGTCTGGCCGCGGACTTCAAAGTTGATCGTGAGTCTATAGGTTCCCGGCGGGATGATGCCTTGGGCAGCGAATGTATTGAAGAACACGTCCATGCCTGCGGTGAGTGATAGCAGGTTCACTCGCGAAACAAACAGGTCGCCTGTCGGTGTTGCTTGCATGCGATAGATGGACGGCTCGTTCACAGTAAAGTCGGAGACCAACGAACTGCGAACGATCTCCCCTCTCCACAGTCCCATGAGGAACGAAGACCCACAAGTCGCGGAGCAGTTGAGGTCGATCGAGCCGGGCGCGATCGTGGACTCGTGTATTCCGTAGATGCGTTCCGCGGGCGACCCAGTGGACACGGACCACGGTCCGACGGAGAAGTTTTGCCGGATATTAAGGCTGGATTCCAACCTCCGGGTCTGAGAGACAGACACGAAATCCGCCGCGGCGTACGCCGAAACGCTGAGCACGAGCAACGCGGGCGCAAGAATCGATCGGAGCATTGTGTACCTCCGGTGAATGGCAGGGTGCATCTCGCTCGCGGAGCGAGACCCTCGATTGAGAACGCGATTCGACCACCGCTGACACATGCTCGCCGAGGCCGGGACGCTTTGGGACACTTCGCCCGGACGCAGCGATGTGGACACAGACGCTACACAGTCAGTGTTCCCCAGATTTCCATGAGTGGCAAGCGGATTCTTCGAGTGCGGCAAATTTTCTCGGACGGGGCCACGCAGGGCAGACCCGGCAAGATGCTTCTGGTGCTGGTGATGAGCGTGATCGCGGCGGTGATTGTGTGGCGGCGGGCGGGTTCAGCGCGCGAACAGCTGTGATCCGAAGAGCCGGTCGGCGGCACGTCGATCTTGCTCCGATGGGTTCAGCCGCGCCGACGGCGTGCGGCACCCAGCATCGCCAATCCGAACAGTGCGCCCGCACTCGGCGCGGGCACCGGGTTCTCTGGCACGAGCGGCGCGGAATCGTCACACGAGCCGCTCCACGGCGCGCCGTTCCACTCCACATAGGCGCCCGGCGTGCTGACGGTGATGCCGAACGTCAGCGCGAAACCGAGCGAGCCGTCGGCGATGGGGAAGCGGCCCGGCTCACCCCGAGCGTGGGCGGCGGAGTTACTGCTGAGAATCAGCCGAAGCTGCTGACTGCTCCCGACGAAGAACTGCGTGGTGATCGACCGCGTGATGGTCGCGCTCTCTTCCGTCACGCCCGCGAGGCTGCCGATGCCGCTGTAGCTGGCCCACCGCTCCGCTGACTGATGGCCGCCGTTCAGCACGTTTAGCTGGCCCAGTCTCAGCGACATGTTGAGCGAGGAGTTGGTGGGGGCGTGGCACTGCTGAAATGGTGCCACTGCAGGCGTCGGTGCTCTGACCGAGGACTGCAGTGCGAATTGTCCGTTGCACCCGGCCGCACTGCAGTCGGCCCCGAGCCGCCGCCTGCCGTGGCACGGGATGAGCACGGGTTGAAGACTCACCGCGCCTCAGGCTTCAAGACTCGAGCTTCAAGTTTTAGTGCAACTCAGGTTCACACGCTCAACAGCAGCCGCGTCGGATCCTCGATGCATTCCTTGATGTGCTTCAGGAATCCGACCGCGCCGGCACCGTCGACGATGCGGTGGTCGTAGCTGAGGGCGAGGTACATCATGGGGCGGACGACGACTTCGCCGCTGCCGGGTTTTTCGGGGTTTTCCACCGGGCGGCGGATGATGTTGTGCATTCCCAGGATGCCGCTCTGCGGCGGGTTGAGGATGGGCGTGCTCATCATCGAGCCGTAGACGCCGCCGTTGGAGATGGTGAAGGTGCCGCCCTGCATGTCGTCGAGCGTGAGCTTGTTGTCGCGGGCTTTGACGGCGAGGTCGCCGATGCCGCGCTCGATGCCCGCGAAGTCGAGCGATTCGCAGTTGCGCAGCACGGGGACGACGAGGCCCTTGTCGGTGCCGACGGCGACGGCGATGTCGCAGTAGTGGTGATGCTCGACTTCGGGGCCTTTCTCGCCGTTGACGATGGAGGCGTTGACGTTGGGGAATTTCTGGAGCGCGCTGCAGGCGGCTTTGACGAAGAAGGACATGAAGCCGAGCTTGACGCCGTGGGTTTTCTCGAAGGCGTCTTTGTGCGCGTTGCGGAGGGCCATGACTTTCGTCATGTCGCACTCGTTGAAGGTGGTGAGCATCGCCGCGGTGTGCTGGGCTTCGACGAGGCGCACGGCGATGCGCTGACGGAGGGCGGACATTCGCTCGCGGGTGACGGCGCGGGAGTGGGCCTGGGGCTTGAGGCTTGGGGCTTGGGGGGAAGAGGTTGAGCCGGAGGCGCGCGCTTGGATGGCGGCGAGGACGTCTTGCTCGCGCACTCGGCCTGCCGGGCCGGTGCCGGTGAGGGTGTTCACGTCGATGCCGGCTTCGTCGGCCATTTTCTTGGCGAGCGGGGTCGCTTGCGCGGCGGTGTGAGGGGTGCGGGGTGCGCCTTGCGGGGGAGAAGAAGCAGAAGCAGCAGTCGACAAGGCAGGAGAAGAGCCGGAGCCCTCACCCTGCCCTCTCCCAGAGGGAGAGGGAGCCGGGGCGGAGGGAGCAGAAGAAGAAGGAGCAGCAGCAGAAGAAGAGGCAGGAGTCACGGGCGGGACGCCCGTGCCACTCGGTTGAGGAGCAGGAGATGACACGGTGCTTGCCGCGGGTGCGGCGGCGGATTCGTCGATCTCGCCGACGGTGGCGCCGACTCGGACGGTGTCGCCGGCGGCGGCTTTGTGCTTGAGCGTGCCGCTGGCGCTGGCGGGGATTTCCATCGTGATCTTGTCGGTCTCGAGGTCCATGACGACCTCGTCGCGCGCGACGTAGGCGCCGTCGGGCTTGCGCCAGGTTTGCACGATGCCCTCGGTGATGGATTCGCCCAGCGGCGGGATGACGATCGACGTGGCCATGCGTCACGGACTCCGGTTGCGGTCAGCAGGGGGGAGGATTGTAGGGGATGCGGGGACGCGGCGGCGGGGCTCGGCGGCGCGAAAGGGCGAGGGAGAAGAAGTTGAGAACCGGAGCGTGGATCGGCGAAGCGCCGTTCCACGGCACCCAGCTCGAGACTCAAGACTCAAGACTCATCGCTCACGGCTCAGTGCGCCGCGGCGTGCAGATTCGCGGTGGGGGAGGGGCCGATGGCGTCGGTGAGGAATTCATCGAGCTGTTTGGTGTGCTGGTTGTGCGAGCCGGTGGCGGGGGTGGCGCTGCTGGCGCGGCCGATGTAGGGGAGGTCCCAGCCGAGGTTCTGCGTGAGTGTGACGAACATGTGCTGCCACGCGCCCATGTTCTGCGGCTCTTCCTGTACCCAGACCATGTGCTCCGCGCCTTTGGGGTATTGCCCGACGATGCGCTGGAGTTCATCAAGGTGCAGCGGGAAGAGTTGCTCGACGCGGATGACGGCGATGTCGGTGCGGCTCGTTTCGGCGCGGCGTTTGATCAGGTCGTAGTACACCTTGCCGGCGCAGAGGATCACGCGCTTCACCTGCGAGCGGTCGAGTTCGCCCTTGACGAACGCGGGGTCGTCGATGATCTCGAGGAAGCGCCCGCCGGTGAGTTCGTTCACGCGGCTCTGCGCCTCGGGCAGGCGCAGCAGGCTCTTGGGCGACATGACGATCAGCGGCTTGCGGTACGGCGCCTTCACCTGGCGGCGGAGGAGGTGGAAGCACTGCGCGGGGGTCGTCGGGTAGGCGACGATCATGTTGGGCGTGCTC
This sequence comes from uncultured Phycisphaeraceae bacterium, assembly GCA_964391865.1. Classification (GTDB taxonomy): domain Bacteria; phylum Planctomycetota; class Phycisphaerae; order Phycisphaerales; family UBA1924; genus DASZQL01. Next base: position 604,245 of record CAYMNQ010000001.1, on the reverse strand, counting down.
CCGCCGCAGAGGAGGAGGAAGCGCTCGAGCCGCGCGGAGCTGTGCTCGGGGCCTTGCCCTTCGTATCCGTGGGGCAGGAGCATCGTGAGCCCGCTCCAGCGTTGCCACTTCACTTCGCCGGCGGCGAGGAACTGGTCGATCATCACCTGCGCGGTGTTGCAGAAGTCGCCGAACTGCGCTTCCCAGATGACGAGCATCTTGGGCGACGCGAGCGAGAAGCCGTACTCGAAGCCGAGGACGGAGTACTCGGAGAGGGGGCTGTCGAAGGCGCAGTACTTCGCTTGGCGCGGGTAGCCCTTGAAGGGGCCGTCCTCGCACATGGTGCCGAAGTCCTTGTCGGTGCCGGGGATGCCGAGTTCGCGGATGTGGTTCATGGGCGTGTAGGGCTCGCCCGTGTTGAAGTCGCGCAGCACGGCGTGGCGGTGGCTGAAGGTGCCGCGGCGGCAGTCCTGCCCGCTGAGGCGCACGATCGAGCCTTCAAGCAGCAGCGAGCCGACGGCGAGCGACTCGCCCACGCCCCAGTCGAACGGCGCATCATCAACAATCACGCGCGAGCGTTCTTCGAGAAGTTTCTTGAGTTTCGGGTGGGGGGTGAAACCTTCGGGCACTCGGCCCATCGCCGCCGCGATCTCGGCGAGCACGTCTTTCGAGACGGCGGTGTCGACGGTGCTGAAACTGAACTCGCTGCTGAACCCTTCCCAGCGGCGCTTGCCGGGGTCGGCGAGCGGGTCGACGGGCTTCGACTTCGCGCTGCTGAGCGCGCGCTCAAGCCCTTCGGCGATCGAGCGGTCGATCTCGTTCTTGTCGGCTTCGGAGATCACGCCCTCGGCGAGCAGGCGCTTCGAATAGAGCGCCAGCACTGTTTCCTTTGACTTGATGTCCTTGTAGATCAGCGGCTGGGTGAACGCGGCTTCGTCGGTTTCGTTGTGGCCCCAGTAGCGGTAGCCCTGCAGGTCGACCACGACGTCTTTCTTGAACGTCATGCGGTAGTCGGCGGCGAGGCGCGCGACGTGGACGACCGCTTCGGGGTCCATGCCGTTGACGTGGAACACAGGGGCTTCGACCATCTTCGCGACGTCGGTGCAGTAGCGGCTGGTGCGTGAGTCTTCCTCGCCGGTGGTGAACGCAACGAGGTTATTGATGATGATGTGGACAGTCCCGCCGACGGTGTAGCCCTCGAGCTGGGACATATTGAATCCCTCGGCGATGACGCCCTGCCCGATGAATGCGCCGTCGCCGTGGATCATGAGGGGCACGACGCGGGAGCGTTCGACGTCGCCGCCGAGGCGCTGCTTCGCGCGGCATCGACCGAGGACGACGGCGTTCTGCGATTCGAGGTGGCTGGGGTTGCTGGCGAGGGTGAGCCAGATGTGCTTGCCGTTCGCGACGGGCCTCGCGTTGGAGTAGCCGCGGTGGTACTTCACGTCGCCGCCGCCGAGGACGTGGTCCTCGGTCCAGCCGTCCTCGAACTCGGTGAAGATCTGCTCGAAAGTCTTGCCGACGATGTTGGCGAGGACGTTGAGGCGGCCGCGGTGCGCCATGCCGAAGACGATCTCTTCGGTGCCATAGCCGGCGAAAGTCTCGATCATGCGGTCGAGCAGTGGGATGAGCGACTCGCCGCCCTCGAGGCTGAAGCGCTTCACGCCGGGATAGCGCTTGTTGCAGAATTTCTCGAAGCTCTCGGCGGCGTGGACCTGATGGAGGACGTGGGCGCGCTCGCCGCGCGAGAGCGTCGGCGTGCCGCGCGAGCTTTCCATCCGGCCGATGATCCACTCGCGTTCTTCCGGGTTGGTGACGTAATCGAACTCCGCGCCGATCGCTCGGCAGTAGGTCTGGTCGAGCGCGGCGATGATGTCGCGCAGTTTCATCGCGCCGCCGCTCTCGGAGAGCGTGCCGGCGGGGAAGACGCGGTCCATGTCGGAATCGTCAAGCCCGTGGAACGAGGGGTTGAGCGAGGGCGACGGGGACTTCGGCTCGCGCCCGAATGGATCGATGGCGGCGGCGGTGTGCCCGTAGTTGCGGTACGCGTTGATGAGCGCCGCGACGCCCAGCGCCTTGCGCAGGTCCGCGCTGCCGACGGGAGCAGTGGGAGGTGCTGCGCCGTTGGGCGTGGCGCCCGCGCTCAGCCCGGCGTGGGCGAGGTCGAAGCCCTGGAAGAACTGGCGCAGATCGGGCGTCACCGCGCCGGGGTTGCGCGCGTAGAGCTCGTACTGGGCTTCGAGGTATTCGGCGTTCCAGCCGTTCACGGCGGGCAGGACAGCTTTGGCGGTGGTTGACATGATCGCTCGTGGTTCTCTGATGACAGACCCCGGACACAGGGACGCCGCGCACCCGCTGATCGGCGTGACACGCCGAGTGGCGGGCAGGGGTGGGCATTGTAGAAACGCGCCCGATCGGCGGGAACCCCATCGAGAATTCGTCGAATGCCCTATCAAATCCCTATCGAGTTGAGATGAGGCGTCTTTCGCCCGATAGAAATCTGGGACACTCCCCGAGCGGCTGCAGCCGCGGAAATGGAATCATCGCGCCATGAAACACTACGACCTGTGCGTGATCGGCAGCGGCCCGGCGGGACAGAAGGCGGCGATCCAGGCCGCCAAGCTGGGTAAGAAGGCGTGCGTGATCGAGCGCGCCGAAGTCGTCGGCGGGGCGGCGATCAACACGGGCACCATCCCGTCGAAGTCGCTGCGCGAGGCGATCCTGAACCTCACCGGCGCGAAGAACCGCTCGTTCCTGGGCGAGGACTACCGCCCGAGCAGCAACATCACGATTCAGGACCTGACGTCGTGGTGCCAACAGGTGATCAAGGCTGAGATTGACGTGATCCGCGGGCAACTGCGCCGCAACGGGATCGACTTGATCAACGGCACGGGCGGGTTTCAGGACCGCAAGTGGGTCGCGGTCATGCACGGCAGCGAAGCGACGGCGATCAACGCGGAGAACATCGTCGTCGCGACCGGCACGCGCCCGACGCGCCCGCGCGGCATCCCGTTCGATGACACGCACATCGTTGATGCGGATGCGCTGTTCCGGCTGCCGCGCCTGCCGCGGACGATGATCGTGGTCGGCGGCGGGGTGATCGGGACGGAATATGCGTCGATGCTGCAGGAACTGGGCGTGAAGATCACGCTCATCGAGGGACGCTCGAAGCTGCTGGAGTTTCTCGATTCGGAGATCGTCGAAGCGCTGCAGTACCACTTGCGGCAGGGCGGCATGACGCTGCGCTTGGGCGAGAAAGTCACGAAAGTCGAAGTGATCGATGCGCCCGAAGGCTCGCTCACCAGCGACGGCAAACTGGTGGAAGCGACGCTGGAATCGGGCAAGACGCTGCGCGCGGAATGCCTGCTGTACGCCGTCGGACGGCAGGGGAACACGGAGGACCTGGCGCTCGACAAGGTGGGGCTAATCGCCGACGACCGCGGGCGGATCAAGGTGGATGCGAACTTCCAGACGGAAGTGCCGGGGATCTACGCGGTGGGCGACGTGATCGGCTTCCCCGCGCTGGCATCGACGTCGATGGAGCAGGGGCGTCTCGCCGCGTGCCACATGTTCGGCAAGAAAGTGGACAGCATCCCGCATCTGTTCCCCTACGGCATCTACTCCGTGCCGGAGATTTCAATGGTCGGCTGGACCGAGGACGCGCTAACGAAGGAAGACATCCCCTTCGAGACGGGCATCGCGAACTACAAGGAGATCGCGCGCGGGCAACTGCTGGGCGATGTCACGGGAATGCTCAAGCTGCTGATCCACCAGCACACGCGCACGATCCTGGGCGTCCATGTGATCGGCAACGGCGCGACCGAGATCGTCCACATCGGGCAGGCGGTGATGGCGTTCCAGGGGACGATCGACTACTTCATCAACACGGTCTTCAACTACCCGACACTCGCCGAGTGCTACAAAGTGGCGGCGTTGAACGGGGCGAACAAGCTGGCGCACGTGTGAGCCGGCTACAGTTGTGCCGTGCCTGACGATCCGTCACTGCAGCAGGTTGATTCGGGCGGGCTTTTGCCCGCGGATTCTCCGCCGGGTTGGGGCGCGGAGTCGGACGCCGAGCGGTTCACGCGCCTGTCGAAGAAGGCCCGCGCCCTGCCGCGCACGCCCGGCGTGTACCTGATGAAGGATCACAAGGGCGTGGTGATTTACGTTGGGAAGGCGGGGAACCTGCCGGACCGGGTGGCGAGCTACTTCGTGCCGAGCGCGGACCTCGGGCCGAACAAGCAGGCGATGCTCGAGTTCATCCACGACTTCGAGCACCTCGAGTGCGAGGGCGAGTGGGAGGCGCTGCTGGTCGAGAACCGGTTGATCAAGGACATCCGCCCGCGCTTCAACGTGCGGCTGATGGACGACAAGACATTCCCGTACCTCGCCGTCACGCTGCGGGAGGATTTCCCGCGTGTCTTCATCACGCGGAACCCCGGCGCGCCTGAGCTGAAGGGCGCGAAGATCATCGGGCCGTTCGTGAGCGTGGGTTCGCTGCGCGGGGCGATCAAGCTGCTGCAGCGCGTCTTCAAATTCCGCACATGCAAGCTCGACATCATTGACGGGGACGAGAAGAACAGGTTTTTCCGCCCGTGCCTGCTGCACTCGATCGGTCAGTGCACGGCGCCGTGCGCCGCGAAAACTTCGAAGCCCGCGTACCGCGAGGACATCGACCGGTTCCTGCACTTCCTCGACACGAAGCGCAGCGTGGTGCTGCGCGAGATGACGGAGCAGATGAAGCAGGCGTCGGCGGCGATGGAGTTCGAGCGGGCCGCGATCCTGCGGGACCAGGTCCGCGCGATCGAGCGGCTCGACCAGCGCGGCACGCGGCGCGACCGGTGGCAGCCGGAGACGGAGCTGTCGTACGTCGATCCGCGGAAAGGGCTGCGGTCGCTGCAGAAGACGCTCGGCTTGGACAACCCGATCCGCTGCCTCGAAGCGATCGACATCGCGCACCTGCAGGGCAATGAGACGGTCGGCTCGAAGGTGTGCTTCGTCGACGGGCGGCCGTTCAAGAACGAGTACCGGCGGTACCGCATCAAGGTCGTCGCCGACGGGCGCGTGCAGGGAGGCGACGATTACTCGGCGATCCGCGAGGTGGTGTCACGTCGCTACCGCGAAGCCGGCGCGGGCAACGAGCTGTACCCGGATGTGATCCTGATCGACGGGGGGCTGGGGCAGTTGCACGCGGCGCTCGAAGCGTTCGCGACGCTGGACATCAAGCCGCCGATGGTGATCTCGCTGGCGAAGAAGGAAGAGCTGATCTATGTGCAGGACCGCGCGGCTCCGATCCGGCTGTCGCGCGACAACCTGGGGCTGAAGCTGTGCCAGCAGATCCGCGACGAGGCGCACCGCTTCGCGCAGCATTACCACCACATCCTTCGGCGGAAGAAGACGCTGGGGGAGGAGTGATCCGGGTCACTCGGTCACGACACCACAACACGCTGGATTGACGGAGTGCTGGGTCCTTCGAGAATGCGCTCGAGCAGTACTTGCGGTGCGGCCGCAGATGGCGAAATGACAACCAAAGCCGCTCGCCCCGCGAGCGCCTCAGCCGCCCGGCGAATATGGTCCTCCGCGTGATCCAGCATTGATTCTTCGATCATCGCAGCCGGGTCGAGCGCGAGGGCGAAGGGATCGCCCGATATCTCCCACTCGTTCAGCATGGTCACGCAGCGCTGCGGGTCGCAGAGGATGTGGCGCGCGTGCGGGCGGAGGAGCAGCCGCGCGCCGGCGCGGGTCAGCGGCTCGCGCAGGCGTGCGAGCGCTTCGCGTAGGGCGGCAAGCCCCGCCGGTCCCCAGGTGCGCGGGTCGCGCTCGCTCGGGTCATCCGCGAGCGAGCCGGACCATGCGATGAGCCTCGGCGCGATCACGGCGCCGGCGGCGATGCCGACGGGCGACAGCCGCAGCACATCATCGCCCAGCACGGCGGCGAAGGGCGTCGCACCATCGTGCTCATCAACAATCACCGCGCAGACGCCGGGACGAGAATCACTCCGCCACGCCAGTGTCTTCACACAAGAATCCTCTTCCTCTCCGTGTCCTCTGTGTCTCTGCGGTAAGTCTTCTGGTCCTCACGCCATCAGCGCGTCGAACAGTTCGGGGATGCCCCGCCCGTGCGTGGCGACCGTCTCGATCACCGGCTTGCGCCCCGCGATGTCCCGCAGGTCACGCATGAGCTCGTTCTGCCCGTGGTGGTCCGCCTTGTTGCACACGAAGATGTCGGCGATCTCGAGTATGCCCGCCTTGTCCATCTGGACCGCGTCGCCCATGCCCGGGACGAGCACGACGGCGGTTGTGTCGACGTGATCGCGGATGCGCGTCTCGTTCTGCCCCGCGCCGACGGTCTCGACGAAGAGCGTGTCGAACGGGCCCGAGATCGTCTGCCCATCGGCGGTGGTGATCGGGCCCGGCTCGCAGCCGCCGATGAGTTCGATGATGTCGTTGAGGTGGTGGTAGTCCTCGCCGCGGATGGCGAGCGAGCGGTAGAAGACGCTCTCGTCGAGCCGGTTGAAATCAACGCGCAGGCGATCGCCCAGCAGCGCGCCGCTGGTGATGGGCGACATCGGGTCGAACGCGACGACGGCGACGCGCCCCATGCCGCTGCTTGAAGCCGCGCGTCGCGCGTGCTCGGCGGCGAGCTGTGCCACCAGCGTGCTCTTGCCCGCGCCGGGAGAGCCGGTCACGCCGATGACGCGTTTGGGTCGGCGGCGCTTCGCGCCGGGGCGCAGCGGCTTGCCGCCGTGCAGCATCGAGATGTCTCGCGCCAGCTGCGCCACGGGATGATCGCTGATCGTCGCGGCTTTCGGCGCCACTTCGCTCCGCGCGGCTTCGACGATCTGCAGCAGGCCCGTGCCGGTAGTGAAGCACTTCTTGATGCCGCCCGCGAGCAGCACGGGCAGGTCGTTCTGCGGCAGGATGCCGCCCATGTGGACGGGGATGTCCGGGCGGCCCAGATTGCGGAGCGCCTCGACGAGCTTCGGCCCGAGCACGAGGTGCGAGTTGCTCATCATGCTGGCGGCGATCACGTCCGCGTCTTCATCGCGCGCGGAGATGGCGAGCGAGCGCGGTGTCTGCCACAGCCCGGAGTAGATAACGTGCACGCCCGAGTCGCGCAGCGCGCGCGCAATGACCTTCACGCCGCGATCGTGCCCGTCGAGCCCCATCTTGCCGAGGAGCACGCGCGGGCGGTGATCGAGGTCCGCGCAGCGGTCCTTCTTCTCGAATTCGGTGGTGGCGACGTTGAGCGATTGGGTCATGGTAAGGTCGGCGGGGGGTTCTGTGTCGAATCGGGTTTGGCTCCGCGGGCGGAGTCGCGCTGCTCGTCTGTGCGGCGGGTGATCACGCTGAACCACACCGACGCGCTGCCGAAGAGCACGACCAGCAGGATACAGCCAACGAAGGCGAACGCGGCTTCGATCCCGACCAGATACCCCACGAGCACGCACGCGCCGAGGGCTGTGGCAAGAATCGCGGCAATCGCGTGGCGCATCGTCATGCACGGAATGCTACCGGCCGAAGACGGTCGCGCTCGCGCGAGGCTCGCGGCGGGCTCGCGGGTGGCCGCGCTTCTACAATCCCGACATGCCCACGGCATCAACGTTGAAAGCAGTTCCCTCCAGCGCCGGACGCTTCGGCGCGTTCGGCGGCGTCTACGTCCCCGAGACTCTCGTCCCTGCGTTGCACCAGCTCGAAGCCGAATATGCCCGCGCGAACGCCGATCCCGCGTTCCACGCGGAACTCGAGCATCTCCGCCGCACGTTCATCGGGCGCGCCACGCCGCTGTACCGCGCCGACCGGCTAACGGCCCTCGCGCGGGAGCGCAGCCGCGGCGGCACGTCGGCGACGATCTGGCTCAAGCGCGAGGACCTGGCGCACACCGGCGCGCACAAGATCAACAACACCATCGGGCAGGCGCTCCTCACCAAGCGGATGGGCAAGCCGCGGATGATCGCGGAGACGGGCGCGGGTCAGCACGGCGTGGCGACCGCCTCCGCCGCCGCGCACGTCGGCCTCCGCTGCGAGGTGTACATGGGCAGCGAGGATGCCCGGCGGCAACGCTTGAATGTCGTGCGGATGAAGCTGATGGGCGCGACCGTGGTGGAGGTCGATTCCGGCTCGCGCACGCTGAAGGACGCGACCAACGAAGCGATGCGCGACTGGATGGGGAGCGTCGAGCACACGCACTACTGCCTCGGCTCGGTCGTCGGGCCGCACCCGTTCCCGATGATCGTGCGCGATTTCCAGAGCGTGATCGGGCGCGAGACGCGCGAGCAATGCCTGAAGGAACTCGGGCGGCTGCCCGATTGCGTGGTCGCGTGCGTTGGCGGCGGGTCGAACGCCGCCGGCATGTTCTTCCCGTTCATCGATGACGCGGGCGTCACGCTCATCGGCGTGGAAGCCGGCGGGCGCGGCACGAAGCCGGGCGATCACGCCGCCCCGCTGTCGCTCGGCACGCCGGGTGTGCTGCACGGCTCGCTCAGCTACGTTCTGCAGGACGCGAACGGGCAGACGGCGGATGTCCATTCGTGCTCCGCCGGGCTGGACTATCCGGGCGTCGGGCCGGAGCACTCATTCTGGAAGGACGCCGGGCGCGTGCTGTACACGTACTGCACCGACGATCAATCGCTCCGCGGCTTCACCGACCTGTCGCAACGCGAAGGGATCATTCCGGCACTGGAGAGCGCCCACGCCGTGGCGGTCGCGCTGGAAAAGGCAGGGGAGATGCGGAAGGATCAGCATCTGGTCATCAATCTCTCGGGGCGCGGCGACAAGGATGTTGATGAGGCGGCGCGGTTGCTGGGATTGAAGTCGTAACGTCTTGCAACCCCGACTCCGAACTTCGTGAACCGTTTGATCCCGAGCGAAGAAGAAAGAAAGGGGCTTCGCCGCCAAGGCGATCACCTATCACTTCACTCTTGGACGCGCCGGGCCCTTGCGGCGGGAGAAGCCAGCAGGCGAAGTTTCGCGCGCCCGTCTCGATTTCTCTTCGTTGCTGAGCCTGCGCGCTGTAGAATGCTGTCGCGCAGCGCATCGCTCCGGCACCCGGAGCGCGAGCCTGGAACCCGGCCCGTCACCGCCGCGCTCATCTTCGGAAAGGGAGACCGCTCATGCTGCCACTCGAAGGAAAAGTCGCACTCGTCACCGGCGCGGGCCGCGGCATCGGGCGGGCCATCGCCCTGTCGCTGGCGAAGGACGGCGCGAATCTCGCGCTGAACTACGCCAGCAACGACAAAGCGGCGCTGGAAGTGCGCGACGAGATCCGCGGCATGGGCCGCAAGGCGGAGGTGTTCCAGGCCGATGTCTCGAAGGACGAAGAGAACCACCGCATGGGGCACCAGATCCACGAGACGTTCGATCTCGTGCAGATCATCGTGAACAACGCGGGCATCACGCGCGACAAGTCGTTCGCCAAAATGTCCGCCCCCGAGTGGCACGAGGTGATTGATGTGAACCTGACGGGCCCGGCGCTGATCACGCATCTCTTCATGCCGCGCATGGTCGAGAGCGGCTGGGGGCGCGTCGTCAACATCTCGTCCGTCATCGGGCAGATGGGCAACTTCGGGCAAACGAACTACGCGGCGGCGAAGGGCGGGCTGATCGCGTTCACCAAGTCTCTGGCGCGCGAAGTCGCGCGGAAGGGCGTGACGGTCAACTGCGTCGCGCCGGGGTTCATCAAGACGGATATGACGTCGAAGGTGCCGGACAAGGCGCTGAAGTGGATCGAGGACACGACGCCGATGGGCCGGTTGGGCGAAGCGGAGGAGATCGCGTCGATCGTCGCGTACCTTGCCAGCCCGGCGGCGAGCTTCATCACCGGGCAGGAGATCGGCGTCAACGGCGGGCTGTACATGTAGACAAGGTTCACCGCCGAGACGCAGAAGGCGCGGAGGTTCGAAGACAGATTGCTTGTGTAACCCTCGGAGCCCGAGTCGGCGCAGGATGATCAATTTCTGGCGTTGAATGCTTTTGCATCAATCCTGCATTCATTCCGACTCTGCGATCTCTGCGTCACTGCGGTGGGTCCTGATCAAAGAAAGACCCCCCCGAAGCTCCAGCTCCGAGGGGGCGCGGCGAGGACTCCGGCGACGCGCCGGAGGAGAATTCCATCACTCAAAGAGAACCGATCACGCGGCGAGCTTGATGCGCCGCTTGCGTCCGACCGTCTGCTGATCGGCGGCGGCGCGCTTCGCCGGCGCTTGCAGCATCACGTTCGAAAGTTCGCGCGGGCTGGTGGCCCACAGGTCGGCGCCGATCTCGGCGGCGAGCCCGTCGGCCCGGTTAAAGACGCCGCCGCCCACCACGATCTGGATGCCGTTGCACGCGCCGATCTCGCGCATCTGGTCGATCAGTCCGCGGATCGTGGGCAGATCCGTCGGCGCGGAAGCGAAGAGGAGCAGCACGTCAGGCTGCGTTGATTGCACCTGCCCGAGGATCTCGTCGCTCGCGATCCCGCCGCCCGCGAAGCTGATGGTGAAGCCGTCGCGTTCGAGGAGATCGACCGCCATCTGCCCGGCGAGTTCGTCGGCGTCGGTCGGCCCGCACACCGCGAAGACGGTCCGCCCCTGCGCCGGTTGGCGCGAGAAACCCAGCGCCGCCTGGTCGACGAGCACGCGGAGCAGCCGCGTCGCGAGGTGGTGCGCCAGCGTCTCCATCTGGTCCGCGCGGTAGAACTTTTCGATCCGCTCGTACGCGGGCCAGAAGAGTTCGGTGACGATCTGCTCGGCGGTGGCGCCGGCGCGGCTGGCGTCGTGGACCACGACCCGCGCCGCGGGGCGATCGCCGTTGACGAGCGCGTCGAAGAGTCTGTCGAGAAGGGCTTCGGTATTCACGTGGGCTCCGAATCGTTCATGGGCACGCCCGCGAATCCTCGCGAGTCGTGACGGCCGGACCTCGGAGCCGGGATCCTCCCGGCGGTACGTGCGACGGGACTGCTCATCGAACTTCGCGGCGCATCCGCATGAACGTAGGGCGATTGCCCGCGTCCGGATAAGTCGGGGTAACGGGGGGCGATTCCCGGCGTGAAATGGACGTGAATATCGGGCGTTGGCGGAGGGTTGAAGTCGTATGCGGACGTGTGACCGAGATCGACGCGCGTTATCCGGACCGCGCGGGGCGCGTCATCCGGGCTTCATCCTCGAAACTACGCGCTCACATCGCCCCGGTAGCACACGCACACGCCGAAGGTCAGCGGCGTGGCGCTCACCCGCGCGAAGCCGGCGTGCTTCATCGCGTCGATCATCTGTTCGCGCGACATGAACGTCTTCACCGAGCGCGGCAGATACTTGTACGCGCCGGAGCGGTCGCCGCTGATCAGCGTCGCGGTCCGCGGCATGATGACGTTGCAGTACAGGTCGTTCGCCCACGCGATCGGCGCGAAGCGCGGGCGGTCAAACTCGAGCACCACCAACCGACCGCCCGGCTTCAGCACGCGCCGGAACTCACGGAGCGCGCGGGCCGGGTCCGTCACGTTGCGGATGCCGAACGCGATCGACACCACCTCGAACGAGGCGCTGTCAAAGGGCAGGTTCATCGCGTCGCCCTGCACGTACTCGATGCGCGGTGCATCGTTCACGTCGGCGGCGCGGGGCTTCAAGCGCTTGGTCCGCGCGATGTCGAGCATCTCGGCCGTGAAATCCAGCCCTGTCACGTACAGCGCCCCGGCGTCGGCGAAGGCGCGAGTCAGATCGCCCGTGCCGCAGGCGCAATCGAGCACGCGGTCGCACGGCCCGAGCTTCGCGATCCGCACCGCCGCCCGCCGCCACGACTGATCGCGCCCGAACGAGTGCAGCCGGTTGTTCAGGTCATACGAACGCGCGATGGCGGCGAACATCCGCCGCACCTTCTCCGCCTTCTCCGCGTGCGCGTGCGGGTTCCGAGACAGTTCCGGGTCGCTCCACGCGGGGGCGGCGGCGTCAGATTTCGATGGATCAAGAGTGGCGGGCATGAGCGGGAATCGTAGGATGTTCCACCGCGGCGGACGAGTCCGCACCGGCGGAAGGAATCCGCCTCTCGCGGAGTGATGCGGTCGACTCCTTTGAAAGAGGATGACGCGATATGAATCGAGACACCATGAGCCGTTGGCTGAAGACTGTGATGGTGATCGCCGCGGGAGTGACATTCGCGGGCACGCTGGGCGGATGCACCAAGAACGTCGCCGGGCGATCGGTCCTGTCGATCGGCGGGCTGAGCCGCGAGCGGGAACTCTCGCTCGGCGCGGAAGCCAAGCCGCAGATGGTGCAGGAGTTCGGCGGCGAGGTCGCGTCGCCCGCGCTGCGTGAGTACGTCACCCGCATCGGCCGCTCGATGGCCGCCGTCACCGAGGGAGACAACCCGTCCCTGCCGTGGGAGTTCACCCTGCTGAACTCGGATGTTATCAACGCCTTCGCGCTGCCCGGTGGCAAAGTGTTCATCTCGCGCGGGCTGGCGGAGCAGATGACCAACGAAGCGCAGCTCGCCGGCGTGCTCGGGCACGAGATCGGGCACGTCACCGCGCGCCACACGAGCGAGCGCTTCGCGCAGGCGAATGTGGCGCAGATCAGCGCGGGCATCGCCGGAGCCGCGATCGGCGCTTCGGGCAGCGAGGCCGCCGCGCAGATCGGTGGCTATGTCATCAACGTCGGCGGTTCGGGAATCCTGCTGAAATTCAGCCGCGATCAGGAGAGCGAGTCCGACATGCTGGGCATGCGCTACATGTCGAAGGTGGGCTACAACCCGCTGGGGCAACGCCAAGTCATGGAGATCCTCGCGCGGGCCGCGGGCGAGGGTTCCGCGCCGGAGTTTTTCGCCACCCATCCCTCGCCGCAGACGCGCATCGGGCGGGTGCAGAAGCTGCTCGACACAACGTTCCGCGACACGCAGAACAACCCGCAGTACCAACTGCACGAAGAGCGTTTCCGCCGGGATTTCCTGGCGAAACTGGCGATCCTGCCCGCCGCGCCGGACAAGGGGCAACGCGAGACGCGCCTGGCGCTGGGCGACCCGGCGAGCTGGTGCGCGCACTGCGCCGCGAAGCGCGCGGCGGTGACGTCGAACGATCTGAATCACGAAATCAGGTAAGCGACCGCCCGCCGTCCAGTTTCACGATCTGCCCGGTCACGTACGCCGCTTCGAGCGCGAGCCAGCGCACGGTTCCCGCCGCGTCTTGCGGCGTGCCGCTGCGCCCGAGCGGGACGCGCGAGAGATAGCGCGCCTGCATCCCGTCGTCGCTCTCGTAGCCCGACTCGGGGAATGCGACGACGCCCGGCGCCACGCCGTTGACGCGGATGCGCGGCGCGAGATCAACTGCCAGCGTTTGCACCATCTCCGCCAGGGCCGCCTTCGACGCAGAGTAGGGCAGGAACCCTCGCCGCGGCCGGCCCATCGCGTGAATGTCGCACATCGCCACGATCGCCCCGCCGCCGGGGAGCGGGCTTGCTGTCAATCGCGCGGCACACGCCAGCGACAGCACCATCGGGGCGGCGGCATTCACGCGGTAGTACCTCATGATTTCTTCACGCAGTCTGGCAGGGTCAAGCGTGCCCGCCCCATACTCCGTCGGTCCGTAGATCGACGCGTTGTGGACGAGCACATCCACACGTCCGCCCGAGACGAGCGTGCCGAGCCGTTCCACCGCCGCGAGATCATCGAGTTCAAGCTCCGATGCTTCGCCCGTCGCGCCGAGCGACTTCAGTTCCGCGATCAGCGAACGGGCCGCGTCGGCGCTTGAGCGGTAGGTGAAATGGACGTCGCACCCCGCGCGCGCGAATTCGAGACAGATCGCCCGTCCCACGCGCAGCGCCCCGCCCGTGACCACCGCCAGCGGCCGAGCGTCGCGCGATGCCGACCGTTCGCCGGCGGGCATCAGCCCCGGCTCCCGGCGTTGCTCGGCCGATCAGGGCCATCATCGCTCGGCCTGAAATCCTCGGCGCTCATCGGTTCGGCCCGCTCTCCCGCGACCTCCCACGCCGAGCGTTGCCCGCCGCTGGGTCTCGGCGGCGACTCCAGTTTCGCCATCTCACGCCGAGCGATCCGCCGCGCGATCATCAGGACCACGACCGCAACGAAGACCGCGATGAGAAGGCCCGCGAACAGAACAACGGCCCGCGTCGCCTGCTGATGCCGCGGGACCTCCAGCGGCTTGTCCAGTTTCTGGGCGGCGGCGAGCAGTGTGGGCAACAGGTGGATCACGGCATAACGATAGCGACCCCCACTCGCCGGTGCGTCCACGCTTCCTTCCCTGCATCCCCGCCGCTCGGCACACGGGTTGGTGCGTATAGTCAGCGCCCGCGCCCCGGTGCGTCCGAGAACTCGTGGGTCGGCGGGCACCTTTGCGGGTGACGCCGGTAGAACCCTTGCCCGAACGGTCGGCGGCGTCGAGCCGCCCGCCGAGCGGCCCTCGGGAAAGCCGATCGAGAATGCACCCGAACGCGGAGAACCCGATGCCGAACCGTTCAAGCCGTGCGACGACCGAAGCGGAGATGATAGCACCCGCTGAAGCCGCCGCCGGAGATCAGGGCGTGCATGCGGGACGATGCCGGGCGTGGTTCACCGTTTGGGATGATGGAGGTTTCATGTCGAAGGTGTTCAGCCGTGCGTTCCTCGCCGCCGCCCTTGCGTCGGCGTTCGTGATGTCCCCCGCGTGGGCGAAGCCCGCGCCGCAACCGGCCGCTGTCGCCGCGGAAACGTCCGCTGTGGCGGAGTGGTCTCAGAAGGTGTGGGACCGCGCCCTGATGGGCGGGGTGGCGGACCCGCTGGAACTCGTCGCCGGCGCGCCGAATCTTGACACGCCCGAAATGGCCGCCTTCCGCGCCAGCATCGATCGCTACAAAGCCAATATCGTCAAGCGCGAAGAGGCCCGCGCGACGCGCCTCGAGCAACTCCGCAAAGACCTCGCCGAGGCGCGCGAGAAGGGCGACCAGAAGAAAAGCCTTCGTGCCGCGATCGAAATCCACACGCTCTCGAAGGACAAAGCGGCGTTCCTCGACACGCCCGAGATCAAGGAACTGGTCGACCAGGCGCTCGCCGCCGCCCGCGAGCACGAAGCCGCCGGCCGGTGGCTCGACGCCCACGATTCCTTCAACTACCTCAACATGCTCTTCGATGAGCAACGCACGTATGAGCCGGACCTCAAGCGGCTCGGGCAGCGGCTCATCATGCTCCGGCTCTACATCCCCGAGCGCCTGCACGCGATCCGCAACCAGCAGCGCATCGCCGAGGGCGAGAAGGAACTCCCGCCCTTCAACAAGGTGGGCGAGAATTGGCGCGACAAGCTGGTGGGCATCGATCGCGCGATGGTCATCCGCGCCATCGGCTCCGCGTCGGAGATGAATGTCGAGCGCGTGCAACTCGGGCAGATGCTCGTCGGCGCCTTCAACGCGCTGCATGTGATGGCGACCACCACCGATCTTGCCGAGCCGTTCCCCACGCTGAACGACCCCGCCAAACGCGACGAGTTCATGGCGTTCATCGACCAGAATCTCACGCGTTTCCGCGAAGCACCGGACAAGGCGGCGCTCACCGATCTCATCAACAGCGTCGACAAGCTCCTCGCCGTCAACGCGCGCACCGTGCAGATCGGCGAGTCCGCCCTGCTCCACGAATTCGGCAACGGCGCCATCGGCGAGCTCGACGAGTTCACCTCCATCATCTGGCCCGACGAACTCGCCAACTTCCAGCGCACCACCGAGGGCAAGTTCATCGGCGTGGGCATCCAGATCCAGCTCAACGACGCCCTCGACCTCAAAGTCGTCACGCCACTCGACGGCACGCCCGCCCAGCGCGCCGGCATCCGACCGGGCGACCTCATCCGCAAGATCGACGGCGAATCCACCCTCGGCATCTCGCTCCCTCAGGCCGTCGACCGCATCACCGGCAAGCCCGGCACCCCAGTCGTCCTCACGATCGAGCGCGAGGGCTGCGCCGACCCGCTCGATTTCCCTCTCGTCCGCCAGGACATCCCGCTGTACAGCGTGAAGGGCTGGGAGCGCAACGGCCCGCACGAGACCGACTGGGGCTGGTTCATCGACGACGAGCACCGCATCGGCTACCTCCGCCTCACGCAGTTCACGAAAGACACGACCAGCGAAATGCGTCGCGCCATCGATGAGATGCGCGTCGCCGGGCTGCGGGGGATCATCATGGACCTCCGCTTCAACCCGGGCGGGCTGCTGCAGGAAGCCGTCGGCGTCGTCAGTCTCTTCGCCGAGTCGGGCAAGGTGGTGACGCAGGAAGACGCCGAGGGGCGCGAGATCGAACGCCAGACCATCCGCCCCGGCAACGACGCGATCCTCGGCGACCTGCCCGTCGTCGTCCTCATCAACGGCGGGAGCGCCTCCGCCAGCGAGATCGTCTCCGGCGCGCTGCAGGACTATCACAAAGCCGTCATCCTCGGCGACCGATCCTTCGGCAAGGGCTCTGTGCAACAGGTCTTCGGTCTCAGCCCGAGGGCCGCGTTCAAGCTCACGACGCAGTTCTACCGCCTCCCCGAGGGACGCCTGATCCACCGCCGCCCCGGCTGCGAAAAGTGGGGCGTCGAGCCGGACGTCACCGTCGAGATGCTCCCGAAGCAGATGGGCGACGCGCTCGTCCTGCGCCAGGAAGCCGACATCGCCCGATTCGACGAGAACGGCAAGAAGATCGAGGACCCCGCCGCCCCCGACGAAACTAAACTCCTCACCGAAGGGCTCGACCCGCAGCTCGAAGCCGCTCTCATGCTCGTCCAGTCGCAGGTCGTCGGCACGCCGATCCGGCAGGCCCGCACGAACGAGAATTGAGGAGAACACCCGAAGGCTCTGGGCGGGGTGCGGTCTGCGGTGTGCGGCTTGCGTTCGAGCAATGCGCGCCAAACAGACCGTACGACATTTATGTTCCTGCGCCGCACACCGCATCCCGCAAGCCGCAACCCGCTCGCGGCCGATACTGTTCCCATGCCCGGCGAACACGAGCGGATCTGCATCATCCACGACGGCGGCTTGCCGGCGTTGGTCGCCTGCCTGATGGCGGACGATCCCGAGTCCGTCGTCGCGTGGTGCCCGCCCATCGGGAGCGCGTGGGGCGAGGGCGAGATCACACCGCTCCACCGCCGAGCGAGCGAACAACAGGCCGACCTGCTCGGTCTCGGGCGCGTGTGCTTTGCGTCGGAGCGACCGCTCACGAGCCTTCTGCCGGCGGCCCCGGCGCTCGAACACACCGCGCTCATGCTCGCCGCTGCCAGCGAGGCGGTGGGGGAGCGCTGCACGCGCCTTATCTGGCCCGTCCAATGCGGCGACGATCTTCGCGCCATGTCCGCCGTCGCTGAGAAGGCATCGCTGATCAACCGGCTGCTCGAGATCGAACTGCACACGATCGCCGGTGGGTCGACCGAACTGACGATCGAAACCCCCTTCGCCGACCTGTCGAAAACACAGGTCGCGGAACTGGCCCTCGACCTCGACGCCCCGGCCCACGTCTGCTGGTGGCGGCTCCCTAGCGCGGCGGGAATCGAAATCGCCAGGCAGGCATCGACGGAATGGGACAATGCCCTCCGCGCCGCCGGCAGAACCCTCGGATTCCCCTTCATCACCGCGGTTTGAGAGCCGCTTGCCAATCCCGGGCACTTCGCTACACTGTGTGGCTCGCTATAGATGCCGATCGGAATCCGAACCGACGGCCGGAGTTTCAGCCATGTACGCGATCATCGAAGACAGCGGCAGCCAGATTCGCGCCCGAGTGGGCGACGTGCTCACCATTGATATCCGCGACCTCCCCGAGAGCGCCACGAGCGTGACGTTCGACCGCGTGCTCCTCGTCGGCGACGACAAGGGCTCGAAGGTCGGCACGCCGTACCTCGCCGGTGCGAAGGTCGTCGCCGACATCATGGCCCGCGAGTTCAAGGGCGAGAAGATCGACATCTTCCGCTACGCCCGGCGCAAGGGCTTCTCGAAGCGCCAGGGGCACCGCCAGCGCTACATGAAGGTGAAGATCACCGGCATCGACGGCTGATCGGCCGCTTCGTTCGATTCATGATTCATCACGGACCCCGCGCTCGGCGCGGGGTTTTTTCGTGCCGCCGCACGAACGGACACGATCGTTCTGCTTGAGGCGCGACGCCGGACGGCCCGAGCCAGTCTGCTCTTCATTACATCCGCCGCGCCCCGAGGGTCCCGGAAGGGACGAAAAAAAGCCGCGGAGCGAACTCCGCGGCTTGGGGTGATTCACAGGATGTTCACCGGCGATACTTCGCCGGTGAGCCCGCCATCCGAATCAGCGCATCGGCTGAGGGCACATGGTCGTGGCGCACGAGGTGCCGATGCCGCGGGTTTGCCCGCCGGCGATCGAGCAGTCGTCCGTCGACAGGTCCATGCATGACCCGTCCTCGAAGCAGCAGGCGCCGGTGCGGGGGATGGCGGCGCAGTCGGCGATGGCGCATGTGCTCTCGGGTTGGAGCGGGATACCGCCCTGCGCAACGCAGTCGGTGAGCGTGAGTTCCTGGCAGGAGTTGTCCGGGAAACAGCACGCGCGGGGCAGCGGCTTCTGCGGGCAGGTCTTCTGCCAGTTGATGATGATGACCGCCATGTCGGCGAGGCCGATGGTGCCGTCGCCGTTGATATCGCCGGGGAAGAAGGCTGGCACGCCCTGCGTATCCCAGCGGATGAGCAGGAAGGCGGTATCGCCCAGGCCGACCTCACCGCTCTGGTCGACGTCGGCGGCGATGCAGCCGCAGACGAAGCAGTCGGGGATTGCCGTGCCGTCCTGAGCGGCGCAGTCATCCGCGAGCAGCGGGATGCAGGTGCCGGTCTGGAAGCAACAGTTGATCGGCTGCGGGCAAACGACCGAGTTGCCGCGCACGACGCACTGCGAGCCCGGACCCTGAGAGATGCCGTCGAGCTTGGTGCACGCGATCGGGCTGACCTGCTGGCAGGAGCCGTCGGGGAGGCAGCACGCCTCGGTGCCGTCGCCGGGGACGCAGCTCATGGTGAGCACGCCGGGTCCGGTTTCGCCGAAGAAGCCGCCGACGCGGATGAGGTACAACTGACCGGCGACCACCGGGAAGCTGATTTCCGATTGGTCGCTCTGGCAGGCTTGGTCGTTGCAGATGATGGCGGTGTTGGGTTCGGTCGGGCAGTTCGTGCCGTCGTAGGCGGCGATCTTGGTGTCGAACTCCGTCTGGATGTTGCACAGGCTGGCGGTCGCGGTGCCGGTGCAGGAGGCGGTGTAGATGAACCAGATGTCGTTGCTGATTTCCGAGGTCTTGCCCTTGGAGCAGGAGTCTTCATTCGGTCCGTCGGTGGTGGCGCCGGTCGAGTCGAAGGCGGTGTTGCCGTCGGTGATGCTGATCGGGAATTCGCAGTCGTCGTTGATCGGGCCGGGGGTGCAGATCAGCTCGAACTGCCCGCAGCCTTGCTCGCAGTCGTACCCACCGATGCGGATGAGGTACTGCTGGCCCTGCGTCACCGGGAAGCGGATGTAGGACTGGAGCGGGCCGCCGCGCGGCGTCTGGGCCGAGCAGAAGTCATCGTCGTCGTTGCAAGCGATCGCCGACGCCTCGGTCGGGCAGACGCAGCCGTTGTAGATCGCGACAGAGGTGTCGTAGTCGCTCCCGCAGAACGCGAGCGACACGTTGCCGGTGCAGGAGGCGGTGTAGCAGTACCAGATGTCGGAGCCGAGGACGCGGAAGATGCCGTCGGAGCAGAGCGTAGTTCCGCGGCTGGGGAGCTTGGTGGTCGGCTTGTCATCGTCGCACGCCATCGGCTCGAGTGGGCCGTCGTTGGTGGCGCCGACGTTGCAGTAGAAATAGATGCCGTTCTCGGTGATCGGGGCGGCGTTCGTGCAGTCGTCGTTTTCGGGGCCGGGGATGCAGTCGATTTCGATCCGGCCGCTGCCCTGCTCGCAGTCGTAGCCGCCGACTCGGATGAGGTACTGCTGCCCCTTGTTGGCTTCAAAGGTCAGGAAGGACTGAAGCTTCTCCTCTCCGCCGCGCACGACCGGCTTCTTGGGATCTTTGGGATCCTTAGGATCCTTAGGATCGAAGCCGAGGCACTCCTCGGAGTCGTCATTGCACGCGATGGCGGAAGCACCCTTCGGGCAGACGCAGCCTTCGTAGACGGCGAGCGCCGTGTCAAACTCGCTGCCGCACAGCGCCACGCGGACCAGACCATCGCACGTGGCGGTGTAGCAGAACCAGATGTCGGAGCCGAGCACGCGGAAGCCGCCGGGGCAGCCGCCGCCGCGAGGCTTGGAGCGATTGAGACTTTCGTCGCCGCAGAGCTTCTCGCGCGGCCCGTCGTCTGTGGCGTTGTAGTTGTCGAAGAACGTCACGCCGTCGCTGATGGGCAGCGCGTTTTCGCAGTCATCGTTCTCGGGCGGGCACTCGTATTGCCCGCAGGGCTCAACGGGGAACTGCAGCGCCGGCTTGCCGCCCGCCTGCACGCAATCGGACGGGGTCATCGGCATACAAACGTTGTCGGGGAAGCAGCAGGGGTGGTTCTCGAGCGAGCAGGAGGTGGAGCAGCACTTCGAGCCGAACGGGCCGGGGATGCCGCCGAAGATGTTCACGCACTCGCCGGCCGTCACGTCGGCGCACTGCCCGTTGGGCAGGCAGCACGCGACGTTCGGCTGCGGGCAGATCACCGGCGAGCCGCTGCGGTCGAGGGCGCAGAACGAGAACTCGCCATGCCAATCCCCGTCGGCGGCGTCGCACTCGGCGAGGGTTGCCTGGAAGCACGAGCCGTCGGGTCGGCAGCAGGCGCCGGTCGGCTGGAAGCACGGGTTGGGATCACAAGCCGAGCCGCGCATGCCCGGCGATCCGCCGGCATTGATGCAAAATTCGGGCGCGAGCAGGGCGCAGTTGCCGTCGGGGAAACAGCACGCCACAGGCTCCGGGCAGTCGGTGTCGGCGCACGTCGACCCCTCGGCGCCGGGGATGCCGCCGAATATCTGGCATGCCGAGGCGGTGAGGTCTTGGCAGGTGCCGTTCCCGAAACAGCATGAAACTGTGCGGCACTCGGCCACCTTGAAGCCGCGGGCGACATCGTCGCAGAAAACCCCAGGGCCGAGCGGATCGCCGCCCTGCGCCGTGCAGAGGTCGGGCAGGATCTCCTCGCACCGGCCGTCAGGCAAACAGCAAGCCTCCGTCTGCGGACAAACGGGGAATCCGCGATTGCCATCGAAGCAGTCAAACACGCCGGGCACGGTCGTGCCGCCCTGCTGGATGCACTCGATCACCGGGAGCGTCTGGCACGAGCCGTCGCTGAAGCAGCACGCCTGTGGCTGGGGGCAGTTGAAGCTGGCGCAGTTGGCAAACTGCGTGAACACACCGCCGACGCCGGCGCACGTCTGAAGGGTCACGTCGGTGCAGGTGCCGTCAGTCTCGCAGCAGGCACCGGTGCTAATGATGAAGCAGGCCGCCGCGGCACAGGTCGTGCCTTCCTCGGCCGTGAACCCGCCGTAGCGGTCGAAACAGTCGGATGAACGGTTGACCTGCAAGCAGCCCGTCGGGGTGCAGCAGGCGGCGTTGCAGGTCGTGCCGACGCACGGCTGGCTGCCGGGCAGGCCGCCCATCGTAAGGCAGTCGGTCTCGGGCATATTCTCGCAAGTGCCACTCGGCAAGCAGCAGGCGAGCGAGACGGGCGTGCAGGTGACGGCCGAGCAGGTGGTGCCGAAGCCCTGCGGCGTGCCCCCGGCATCAAGGCACTGGTTGATAAAGGTGACCTCGGTGCACGAGCCGTTGGGCAGGCAGCACGCAATGGTGAAGATCGGGCAGGACGCTTCGAAGCACGTCGAGCCGAACTCGCCGGGCTGCCCGCCGAAGAAATCGCAATCACTGAGCGTGAGGTCCTGGCAGGTTCCGTTCAAGAAGCAGCACGACCGGGTGCACGGGTTGTCGCAGCAGTCGGAGCCTTCGGGGCCGGGGATGCCGCCGAGCGCGAGGCAGTCCGCGCGCGGCAGGGTGAGGCAGTCGCCGTTCTCGAAGCAGCACGAGCCGGGGCCTGAGGCACACTTCACGGTCTTGCAGTTCGAGCCGGGCGGGCCGGGCTCGCCCATCATCGCCACGCACTCGGTGTAGGTGAGTTCCTCGCAGCCGCCCGACGGAACACAGCAGGCGCGCGGGGTTTCGATGATCGGGTAATCGTTGCCCTCGTGATCGGTGACGGTCGCGGCCCCTTCGCTGATGATGTAATCCTCGGCGCTGCTGGTGCCGGGGTCGGTGCACAGGCCGGGGAAGCAGAGCGCCTGCGCGGTCTCGAAGGGCAGCCCGCTGGGGAACGCGGGGGCGCACGAGCCGTCGGGCGCGTTGGCGCGGTTCATGTTGAAGGGGCCGGAGTAGTCCTTGCCGCCCCAGCAGACGCGCCACTGGACGAAGCCGCTGTCGGATTCATACGCGAGCGAGCCGGCGGCGAGGTAGCTCGCCGGGATGTTCGCGGTCATGTTGAAATCAGGCACCGCGTTCGGATCGGTCTTGGTGATGAACGAGGGCGTGCAGATCAGGATGCGCTTGTTGGGTTCCTGATTCGGCACGGGCGCGTCCATGTCGCAGACGATGATCGGGTTCTGCCCGTTCTCGTCGTACGCGACGAGGCGCGCGTTCTGCACGTCGCCCATCAGCGCCGCGCGGAGCCGGAGCTGGACGGCCTGCGCGGTGACGTCGCCCTCGACGCCGCCCACGATCTTCTCGATCTGCACGAGATGGAAGAACGCGTGCGCCGGCGCGACGCCGAAGCAACACACGGCCAGAACCGAGACAATCAGACGGCTCACAAGCGCTCGCATCGATGACTCTCCCATTCGCATCCGCGCGGCGCAACTCCGCCGCGTGGAACGATCAAGCATTTCCCCATGACCGGCGGGACGCCCTTCTGCGCGGGCGCACCGCTCAATCCCTGCCAGATATCGTACTTCCAATTCCGGACCGCGCCCAATCCAAACCTGGTTCGGCGCTCGACTTCCGCAAAAATCTCCCCACCTTATCGACCAGCCGCACCGTCGGATTGGTCCGAATACAAAATGAAACCACCCCCGGCCGAGAGGCGCGGGGGTGGTGCGATCGTCATCATCGGAACCGATGCGAGGTTATGGGGCGCAGGGCTGGTCCCAGTTCTGCGTGATCTGCGCGAGGTGGCACAGCCCGAAGGGCGCGCTCCAGTTCTGGATCGCCACCGCGATGTCCGCGAGGCTGCGAGTCCCGTCGCCGTTGAAGTCGCCGACGCAACACGCGGGAGCCGTGCAGAAGCTGTCAACGGGCCCGGGCAGACCGCAGGCGGCGACGCAGTTGTCGTAGGTCAGGTTGTCGCAGGTGCCATCGGGCAGGCAGCACGAGCGGGTGACTTCGCAGGAGATCTTGCCGCAGGAAGTGCCCTCGCCGCGGGGCGTGCCGCCGTTGTTGATGCAGTCAGAGGGGAGTTGATCCTCGCAGTTGCCATCCGGGAAGCAGCAGGCCTGAACGAGTACCGGGCACATCTGTGCACCGCACGATGAGCCCGGCGCACCTGGGAGGCCGCCCTGCCCGGCGCACGCGGTATCGGGCAGATCCATGCACACGCCGGTCGGGAAGCAGCACGCCACGGTCTCGGGCATGCACACGGTGCCGGCGCAGCTGGTGCCCGGGCCCTGCGCCGTGCCGCCCTGCATCACGCAGGCGGCGGCGGGCAGATCCTGGCACGTTCCGCTCGAGAAACAACACGCTTGGTTCGCCGGGGCGCACGGGTTCGAGGCGCAGTTTGATCCCGGTCCCTGCGGCGTGCCGCCCATGCCGGTGCAGTTTGCCGCGGGCAATTCCATGCACGTTCCGCCGGGGAGGCAGCAGGCTTCGAGCGCCACGCCTTGAAGCGTGAAGCTGGTGCCGGCGTTGTTGACCCAGACGGAGGGGCTGGCGCTGAGCGCATAGTCCGCCGCGTTGTTGGTGCTCAGTGCCGCCGCCGCCCCGCCGAAGCGGATCGAGCGCAGGTCGCTGGCCTGCAGCGGGCCGGGGAAGGGCGGGTTGAAATTGCCGTCGACATCGTTGGAAGTGCTGCCGGTGCCGAGGCCGGTGTAGCCGGCGCCGCCCCAACTGACGCGCCAGTAGATGATCGACCCCGCGTTGTTCTGAAATTCGAGGGTCCCGGCGGTGAAATAGCTCGCCGGGATCGGTGTGGTGATCGTGAAATCCGGGACGGCGGGGGGGGAGGTCTGCGGAACGAAGCTCGGCGTGCAGATCAGCACGCGCACGCCGACCCCTCGCACCGCGACGTTGGCGGCCGGATCGGAGATCACGATCGGGTTCGCGCCTGCGGCGTCCCGCACAACCAAGCGGGCGTTGCTGAGGATGTTCTGGAAGTCCGAGCGCATGCGAAGCTGGATCGCCTGCGCCGTCATATCGCCGTTGACCCCGCCGATGACCTGCTCAACCTGCATGAGGTGGAACGACCCGAACGCGGGAACGCTACACACCAGTGCCACGACCGCACCGAGGAACTTCCACGTCGACATCTCCGCTCTCCTCTTCTCGCTCAACTCGTGAGCGGTCAAACACGCCCGAATCCACACACGATCCGCGCCAGCGAACGCGTCGCTCTCAACCATGGCCGCGCGCCCAACACCGGACCGCCTCGTCCAGATGTTCGAATATACCCGTTTATTGGAACGATTCCGAGCAAAAAAAGCCTACTGTTACACAATCATGGCGGGAAGCGAGGAGTTTCTTGCACGATTCGCAATGAACCACATGGCCAGATTCGGGATCGGGACTTTGTTCGGTTCGCCCGGGTGCCTCACGGGCATGTGGTGTCGAAGTTGACAATGGTGAAGGCGATGTCCTGCAGGTTGACGACGCTGTCCGCGTTCACGTCGCCGTTGGTGGTTGGCACGACGCTCGTTGCCCAATTGATGATGATGACCGCGATGTCGGCCAGCCCGACCATGCCGTCGAAGTTCGCGTCGCCCGGGCAGGCGGGCGGCTCGCACTCGTCGGGCACGCCGTTGGAGTCGCGATCGACCGCGCGCCCCGTGCTGATGTCGCACGAGTCGAGCAGCCCGTTCGCGTTGCAATCGGCGCACAGCACCGACCCCGTGCAGGCGCGGATCTCGTCGACATCCGCCTGGCTGTTCCCGTTGCAGTCGGCGACGATGCGGCGGAGCGCGCCGAACCCGCCGTACGCGAGGTAGTACAACCCCGACCCATCCGGGGCGGCGGCGATCGCCACCGGGAACGCGCTGAACGTCGCGAAGGGGCGGATGTCGATCAGCCGATCCTGCGCATCGAACCGCGCGGCAAGCATGAACGCCCAGAACGTATCGCCGAAGAAGTAGGTGTCGCGGTATTCGGGCGGGAAGCCGTTGCCGATGAACCAGTCGCCGCCGAGGACGCTGACCCCTTGGAACGGAGTTCCGGCGGCGGGTGCGCCGGGCGTGCCGAGGTTGATGGTCGCGGCTTCGCCCGCCATATCGAAGATAGGTAATCGAACCTGAGACGTCTGGTGCGAATAGTCGAACGCCGGGCGGGTGTGCTCGAACGTGAACGCGCCGGCGATCTGCTGCGCCGGGTCGCACGGGTTCGGGAACGATACCGGGTTGTTCGATTCCTGCTTCAGCAGGTCGGTGAAGCGGAAGAACTCCAGCGCGCACGCACCCTGCCCCGGCGGCGTGGTGCCGAAGAGCGGGTTCGGCGCGTCGAGATTGGCGATGAGCTGATTCGGATACTCGGGCGACGGCAGCACGCCTTCGAAGATGGGCCACCCGAGATTCTCCCCGCCGCCGACGCGCCGCGCGATGCTCAACTCTTCCCATCGGAACCAGCCGACATCACCGATGTAGAGCGAGCCGGCGTCCGCGTGCGTGCGGTCGGTGCTGCCCGTGCCCGGGCGCACGCCGAAGCGGTACGGGTTGCGGAACCCGAGCGCCCATACGCGCGACTGGGGCGAGCCCGGATTCATCGGATCAAAGAACGGGTTGCTCGGCACGCCGAAGCCGGTCTCGGGGTCGAGGCGCAGAATCTTGCCGCTGTGCGAGCCGAGGAGCTGCGCGCGGTACGCGCCGATCTGCTCGCGCGGGCCGATGATGCCGTCGATCTCCGCGGTGTTGCTGCTGTTGCCCTGCGGCCCCGGATCGCGCATGCCGCCGACGTCGAACGGCTGCTGCCACGCCGCCCCGTCGCCGTGCGAGACGAGCATCGTGCCGTCGCGCGCGAAGACGATCGAGCCCGGCCCGTGCGACCCGCTGGTGCAGGGGAAACCGGTGTCGTGCGTCGCGCCGATCATCACGAAGCGCGAACCGGGCAGCGTGGTCGATCGGTTCGTCGCCGGGTCGGCGGTGTAGCGTGTAAGACGCGCGAAGGTGTCGCGCTGCTGGTCGGGGATCGCCGGCGGGCCGCCCGCGCTGTAAAACGCCCAGTCCACCGCGTAGAGAAGGTAGAAATAGCCGTTGTTCTCGAAATCGGGATCGAGCGCGAAGCCGAGCAGGCCCTGCTGCACGTAGTTGTACACCTCGGGCGAGAGATCGATCAGCGGCTGCGGGCGGATCACACCGTTCTCGACGATGAGCACTCGGCCCGTCTGCTCCCAGACAAAGATCCGCCCGCTCGCGTCGAAGGTCATGCCCACGCCGCGGTTGAACCCGGCGGTCACGGGTTGATCGATGAATCCCGGCACCGGCGGGCGCGCGCCGGCGGCCGCACCGAAGATTCCCATGGCCACACCCGCCAAGAGGGCAACGACGCCGACTGTTCGAGTTCGCCCGCTCATGCGCTCTCACTCCATTGAACGAGCGAGGGCGATGAGTTTCGCCGTCGCCCGCAATTCAAGTGTTCCCTCGATTCGCGCGGCTGTCCAGCGTGAGCGCCGATGGATCGCAAGGAATTCACCCACAGCGATCAACCGAGAACAAGCACGCGGCACCGGGAATCAACGCGGTGTTCCGGCGGGGCGTGCCTCATCGCGAGGCTTGGGCGGCTCTCGGCGGTTCACCCGCGCGGCGCGCTCGGCACCCGGCAACGGCCTGTCTCACACGCCTTCGTGCTGCGGAACGTGAAGCGCAGCCGGTTCCGCGCGAACCAGAGATACAGCCGATCAAAGATCGGCTTCACAACCGGCCAGCCCGTCGGCGCCCAGAGCCAGCCCCAGCCGACCGCGCCGTACGCGCGCCGGAAGACTTCCAGCTCACGCACGACGGTGCCATCGGCCATCACGCCGTGGATCACGCCCATCACTTCCGCGAGCGTCAGGCCGTACTTCGCGGGATCGAACGCGGGATCGGCGGCGTCCTCCACCGCCAGCACGCCGCGCCCACGATCGAGCTTGCGCATCGCCATCGCTTCGCGCCGGCAGAGCGGGCACTCGCCGTCGTAGAGCACGGTGATGAAGGGGCGGCGGTCCATCGTTCGATGATAGGATCGGCCAACGAGCGGATCGACTTTCCGCACGATCATTTCGACGGACATTTTCGGGCGTCAACCGCAGTGAATCTGCAAGCACGACGTTATCGAAGACGCTTCTCCCCATGCACACGCTGCACACCGAGGTCCACATCCCGCGATCGATCGAGGATGTTTTCGCGTTCTTCGCTGACGCGGGGAACCTGCAGGCGATCACCCCGCCGTGGCTCGATTTCCGGATCGTCTCACCAATGCCCATCGACATGCGCATCGGCGCGCTGATCGACTACCGGCTCAAGCTCCGCGGCGTGCCGATCCGCTGGCGCACGAGGATCAGCGCGTTCGACCCGCCGCGCCGGTTCATCGACGAACAACTCAAAGGCCCGTACCGCGTGTGGCACCACGAGCACACCTTCGAGCCCGCCCCCGACGGTTCAACGGTGATGCGCGACATCGTCTCATACGAACTGCCCCGCGTGCCGGGGCGGTCGCTGGCCCACCGCTGGCTGGTGCGTCCGGACCTGGAGCGGATCTTCGCGTACCGCGAGAAGCGGCTCCTCGAACTGCTCGCGTGATCGTCACGGGAGGTGAAGCGTCACTCATGCCACCCGAAGGGTGGTGCGTCGCGCGCCGATATCATCCGCCCGCCGAATGCGATCGTTCTGGAAACAGTCCGCACCACGCAAGGCGGCGCGGCGATCAACAGGTGTGAACCATGTCCAGCCCGGTGTCCCTCTCCCGTGTTGAATCGTACTGGGACCGCATCTCGCCCATGCTCACCGACTACGGCGTGCGGGTGGCGGGGGCGGTCGTGCTGCTGCTCATCGCCAGCGTGCTCGCGTGTCTGTCGATCTTCGGCGTGAACATCACCAGCTTTGCAGCCGTGCTGGCGTCGGCGGGGTTGGCGGTCGGCCTGGCGCTGCAGGGGTCGCTGTCGAACCTTGCCGCGGGCGCGGCGCTCTCCATCCTGCGCCCGTTCAAGATCGGCGACTTTGTCGTGGTCGCCGGGCAGCGGGGGATGGTGGACGACATCGATCTGTTCGCCACGCACCTCGACACGCCCGATAACCGGCGGATCATCATCCCCAACAACCAGATCTTCGGCACGATCATCGAGAACATCACGTTCCACCCGCTGCGCCGGGTCGAGGTCGATGTCCGGGTTGACCACGGCGCGGACATCGACCGGACGCGCGCGGTGCTGGAGCAGGCGGCGCGGGGCTCGCGCGGCGTGAGCGGGGAGCGCCCGGTCGAGGTCGAACTGATGCGACTGGGCGCGAGCGCGGTCGAGTGGCAGGTCCGCGCGTGGGCGACGTGCGACGACATGATCAGCGCTCGGCATGAACTTGTCCGCGCCGTGAAGCAGGCGCTCGACCGCGAGCGGATCGGCATCCCGTTCCCGCAGATGGTGGTTCATTCGCCGCGATGATTCCGGTGATCGGCGGCACCGGTGGGGCATCAACGAAAACGCCCCGGCCGAGTGATCGGCCGGGGCGTCTGGTTTCTGCGGAACAGTCGGAGGCTCAGCCCGAAAGCCGGCACCCGGTGTCACGCGCTCGGCTTATTCGAGCGTGCGGTTCCAGTTGGAGATGAGGACCGCGAGGTCCTGCAGGTCGACGCGGCCGTCGCCGTTGATGTCGCCGGCGAGGAGAGACTCGGGCTGCTGCGCGCCGCCGGGGGGCGGGAGCGGCGAGCCGTAGACGCGGAAGGCGAACTCGCGGGCGACGCCGGCGAGCGAGTCATCAGAGACGGGGGTGAAGGCATCGACGCCGATCAGCGAGTTCTTGTACACGCCGCCGGTGATGTGGATGTTGTCGCATGCGGTGCCGAGCTGCTTGTAGAGGAAGACCGCGCGGTCGAAGATGGTGCCGCCGCTGATCGCGGAGAGGCTGAACCAGTAGTTGTTGCCGCCGTTGAGCACGGTGCCGGCGGGGCAGTCGAAGCGGAAGCAGTAGACCTGCAGGCCGTCATAGAAGACGCCGGTCTGCTCGATGACCTCGGGCTCGTTCAGCGTGTAGAGGACCGCGCCGGGGAGGTCGCACTGGTTGACGTAGATCTGACCGAAGACGCGGGCCGGGTCGCAGTTGGTGGCGAGGTACGCCTCGATGCGGCAGACGGCGACCGGGCCGCGCGACGAGGAGACCTGGAAGTTGTCAGCGGCGGCGGCGTCAAAGCCTTCGACGCTGGGGAACTTGATCGACGCCTGGCCGGCGAGGTCGTACTCGCCCTGATCCTTCAGGGTGTAGCAGGACTTCGCATTGATGCGGAAGCAGAAGTCGGTGCAACGATCGAAGTTGGTGACGTCATCGCCGTCGGTCCAGTCCGGGTAGCCGAGGCTGGGGGCGAGGAACTGGCCCTGCACGCCCTGAACGATGCCGCCGCCGGAGGTCGGCCAGAAGTAGCCGCCGGTGGTGCAGCCGACGGGGGAGATCCAGTAGCGCTCGCAACCGGTGAGGTCGC
The DNA here is from genome assembly GCA_964391865.1 of uncultured Phycisphaeraceae bacterium. Lineage (GTDB taxonomy): Bacteria > Planctomycetota > Phycisphaerae > Phycisphaerales > UBA1924 > DASZQL01. The sequence continues at coordinate 574,502 of CAYMNQ010000001.1, read as the reverse complement.
CGAACTCGAAGATCTTCCAGTCGAAGGTGAATTCGGAGACCGTGAAGCCGGGGAACGACGGGCCGCCGCTGACGGGCGACTGGACCGGTTCGGTCAGGGTGGTGAGCAGCGTGCCGGGCTTGCCGTCGCAGTCGGAGTAGATTTCGAGCTTCACGACCGGGGCGGTCACGTTGTTCGAGATCGCCATGCAGACGGTGACCGACTGAGTGAGGTGCCAGTGGCCCGCCTCGAGGATGAAGTCGTCAGCAGCGCGGGCGTTGAAGCTGCCCACGGTCTGAGACTGGAGGGCGTTGAGCCCGTCCGGACCGCCGTTGTTCCACCACGTCGCGAGCCCAGAGGGCCTCGTGCCGGACTCGACCGGGGTGCCAACGAGGATGTGAGCGTCCGCGCTCACGCCCTCCAACGAGGACTCGCTGCGCGGCGAAGCGAACGCCACGCCGGCCAGCGCCGCACACGACGCGACCAATGCCAGATTCTTCAGATTCATCGTCCTTCTCCTAAAATGTGTGACGAGACCACACCAAGCTCGTGGCGGTTTCCTTCGCCAGAGCACCTACACAACGCAACTTGACGTTTGCCGACGACTCACCGCCGACAACGCGCAACCGTGGGCCGCGCGACCGACAGGACAGATCGTCGATACAGACGAAGAGTCCCTGTGCGGTCACGCAACCGACGTCTTTAACATGGCGTGATAAGACAATCGAGTCAAGACGCAGAATCGATGAATTCACGGACCAGCCAATAACGATCCAGAGATCGCGTGCGTATCGCATGGTCTGTCAAGGACTTGCGCAATTTCAGCGCCACGGCCGGGCCTGAAAATTAAGTTCGTATTCAGAATGTCACATTGGGAAGGCGCGATGAAATAGTGAGAGTGGCGCGAAGAGATCATCGAAACTAACGAAGAAGATCTCCTCGGGTTCGCTGGTTCATCGCCGCAACGTCCGAAGCGCCCCGCGACTCACGATAGAAATCTGGTTCTCGGGGGACTCCGCTCGGCGCGCTGGGGCTGCAGCCGTTCAACCCCGCTCATCGATGTGCGGCGGCTTCATCCGAAGTGATGTCATCTTTACCGTCGATGCAACCGCGAGGTCGAGCCTTACGGCACCAAGCGACCAGCTTCCAAGCGCTCGCGGCTCGGCACACGCACCGCGCGCACCAGTCCCACCAACTCCAGCCCGCGGATCACGAGGTAGCTGATGTCAAACTGCCACCACCGCAGCCCGTGCCGCGCCGAAGTCGGGAATGCATGGTGATTGTTGTGCCAGCCTTCTCCGAGCGCCAGAATGCCGAAGATCAGATTGTTCCGGCTGTGATCGCGGCTGCGGAATTCCTGTTTGCCCCAGATGTGGCACACGGAGTTCACGCTCCATGTCACGTGATGCACGAAAAACATCCGCACCGCGCCGCCCCACAGCATGCCGAGCAGCGCGCCCATCCACGTGCCCGTGACGGCGAACGCGATCGCGCCCGGCAGCAGCAGCCCCAACGCCACCCACAGGAAAAACAGCTTGCTGATGCGGCGCGTGAGCTTGTCCGCCGCGAGGTCCGGCGCGTACCGCTGCACGTCAACCAGCGGCGATTTAATGAACCACCCGAAGTGCGCGTGGATGAACCCGCGGATCATCTCGCCGACGGTGTCGCCGTGCTGGTGCGGCGAATGGGGGTCGTCCGGGCGGTCGCTGTGCTGGTGGTGCTTGCGGTGGGCGGCGACCCAGTTCAGGATCGGCCCCTCGGCGGCCATCGACCCCGCGATACCGAAGAATGCTTTCACGATCGGGTTCGTTTCGAATGAGCGGTGCGTGTACAGCCGGTGATAGCCGACAGTGATGCCCAGCCCGGTGATCGCGTAGCCGACGCCGAGCAGCACAAGATGAATCCAGCTCAGCGCCACGCCCCACAGCAGCACCATCGCCGCGACCAAGCCGGCGAAGGGCAGGATCACCACCGCCAGACTCGCGACCTTCACGCCGAGCGACACCGGCTCGAACACTTCCCCCGCCGGCTGCGGCACGACATCCGTATCCGCCAGCGCGTGCAAGCCCAGAGGCGCCAGCGGGTCTTCCGGCAAAACTCGGACAGGAACCACGCTCGCGGGAGTCGGAGCGGCAGCAGCGGAGTTCGGCATCAGCGTCAATCCTCTCGGTCAACGACTCGCGGCACAGTCATGGCCGCACACGGGGAGCATCGGCCGAAAAGGGGCGGGGCGGGGAAAACGCCGGGCCACCCTCCGGGCCGCTAGTAGATACTAGCCTCTCCACGGCCCGATTGTTCCCGAAGGATCATGAAATTCAGCGCCTGTATGCTCTGCCTCCCGGTCCACGCCCCCTTGACTTTGGAGTACGCCCGCCATGGTCTTCGAAATCCAGCGCATCCACGCCCGTCAGGTCCTCGATTCCCGCGGCAACCCCACGATCGAGGTCGAAACCGCCCTCGGCGGCGGCACCATCGCACGGGCCATCGTGCCCTCCGGCGCGTCGACCGGCGAGAACGAAGCCGTCGAACTGCGCGACGGCAAGAAGTCCGAATGGCTGGGCAAGGGTGTCTCGAAAGCCGTGCGGAACGTGAACGACGTGATCGCCCCGGAACTCGAAGGGCTCGACGCGCGCGATCAGGAGAACATCGACCGGCTGATGATCTCGATGGACGGCACGCCCAACAAGAGCAAGCTCGGCGCGAACGCGATCCTCGGCGTGTCGATGGCGATCGCGAAAACCGCCGCCGAGGAGATGGGCCTGCCGCTCTTCCGCTACCTCGGCGGTACGGCGGCGCGCACGCTGCCGGTCCCCATGCTCAACATCCTCAACGGCGGGAAGCACGCGGATTCGACCGTCGATTTCCAGGAATTCATGGTCCAGCCGTGGGGCTTCGACACGTTTGAAGAAGGCCTCCGCGCGGGCGTCGAGATCTATCACGCGCTGAAGGGCGTGCTGCACGACAAGCACCTCTCCACCGGCGTGGGCGACGAGGGCGGCTTTGCGCCGGACCTGAAGAGCAACGAGGACGCGCTGCAGCTCATCGAAGCCGCCGTGAAGAAGACGGGCTACAAGTGGGGGGAGCAGATCTTCATCGCCCTCGATCCCGCGGCGAGCGAACTGTGGAACGAAGCCGCCGAGCACAAGAAGAAGGGCTACTGCTTCTTCAAGAGCGACCCGAAGAAGATCGCCACCAGCGACGAGATGATCGACCTCTGGGCGAAGTGGTGCTCGAAGTACCCGATCCGCTCGATCGAGGACGGCCTCGCGGAGAACGACTGGGACGGCTGGAAAAAGCTCACCGCGAAGCTGGGCGACAAGGTGCAGCTGGTCGGCGACGACCTCTTCGTGACGAACGCGAAGTTCCTCCAGAAGGGCATCAACACGGGCTGCGCGAACTCGATCCTCGTGAAGGTGAACCAGATCGGCACGCTGAGCGAGACGTTCGACGCCGTGAACATGGCGATCCGCAGCGGCTACAGCGCCGTAATGTCGCACCGCTCGGGCGAGACGGAAGACGCGACGATCGCCGACCTCGCGGTGGCGACGAACTGCGGGCAGATCAAGACCGGCGCCCCGTGCCGCAGCGACCGCAACGCGAAGTACAACCAGCTGATCCGCATCGCGGAGGACCTGGGCCCGGCGGCGCAGTACGGCAGGATGACGTGGCGGAAGGGGTGACGCTTCGCGAGTGATCGTGCCCCGTTCTCGACAATCACTTCCGGGCGGCGGCCCGCTTGATTGCCGTCTTCTTTTTCGCTGTCTTCTTCGCGGTTTTCTTGCTCACCTTCTCCGTCGTCTTCGCGCTCTTCGCGGGCTTCGCGTTTGAGCCGTCCGGCCCGCCGGCGCTCTTCCGTGAGTCGAGATTCGCCTGATATTGCTCGATGTACTTCTTCGCCGGCATCCGTTTGATCGCTTCGCCGATCACGTCGAGCGCGAGATGCTCGAGCGTCTTGAACCGCACGCAGCACTTGCCCATGTCGAGCTTCTTGCCCGACTGTTCCCAGCGGGCGCGGAACCACGATTCGTCGCCGCCGTAGACCGACATCAGGTAGACCGACATATGGTTCTTCTGCGACGCCAAGCCGGCGAACGGCAGCGGCTGCTTCGGGTCGCAGTGATACCCCGGCGGAAAGACGCGGTGGGGCACGTAGTACCCGATCATGCCGTACTGCATGCCCTCTTCGTAGTCCTTGTCGAGGTTCTTCCGGATCACGGCGCGCACGGCGTCAATCGCCCGCCGACGGTCATCGGGCAGCGACGCGAGATAGTCCTTCACGGTGGCGGCTTTGCTCTGCATGGTGAAGGAAGCGTACCGCGCGCCGGGGCTACTCCGTCAACAACTCCGGTCGCGGGTGCGGGTGGTTCCAGCGTTGCCAGAGGTTGATGAAGTCGGGATCACGCGCCGAGGCGAACGAGAGCCGCAGCAACCCCAACGGCCCGACGAGCGTTGCCCAGACAGGGCCTTTGCTGCGCGTCCGCTGCACCACGAGCACCGCTTGGTTGCGGACCCATCGCCGCCCGTGCGCATCGCGCACAATGCCGGGGGCGGCGACCGGCGCGCGCCCTTCCTCGCGCAGTGCGGGGAACCACTTCTTGAGCCGAGGCGCGCTCACCACGGTTGACAGCAGCAGCACGCCGAATATCGCTGCATTGGTGATACTCCGGCTGACGAGGCTGAACGCGAACATGAATAAGAAATACACCAGCATGAAACCGTACGCGGCCCGCCCCAGCGGGCGACTCGACACGATGAATTCCGGCTCGATCAGATCCGCGACCATCGGGATCGCTTCGAGTTCCCCGCGGATGGACTCTTCGGCGATGGTCGCCGGGGGCTCCGAGCCCGCATCGCGCAGAGTCCGAACGATTTCGTTCCACCGACGAGAGCGATGGTGATACCAGCCCCACCGAATGCTCGGGCGAACGAAGTTGTACGCCGCCCAGCCGGCGGCGAAGTCCGGCGTCGCGCCCGCGCCCATCGGAGTGCCGAGCCGGCCGAACATCCGGCGCGGCGCGAGCGCGATCGATCGTTGGATGAAGAATGCGAGCGCGCCGAAGACGATCGCTGCAAGCGCTAGGTTCCCGCCGAGCCAGATGGCCACGTTGCCGCCGCGTAAGGCGGCCATCACGGTGCCGATGGCCGCGAGTACAGAATAGATCATGAACACACGATGTAAATGCGAGAACCGGCGCAGCGGCGCAAACACAATCCGAGCCGCCGGCTCCGTGACACCCGGCCAGAGCGCGGCGTCTGAGTTCATGCAGGGTTGATCGGACGCGTCCACCCCCTCATTTCAACACGCCGCGCTCGTAAAACCAAACATGCCACTCTCCACTCATCCCGGATCATGCTCTGCACCGATGCCCGAAACCATCAGTCCGCGGCGACGGCGCGAAGCCGAACAAGATTGAGCCCGAGCCCCCGCGCGCTCGGGCTACTCCGTCAACAACTCCGGCCGCGGGTGGGGGTGGTTCCAGCGCTGCCAAAGGTTGATGAAATCCTCATCCTTCGCCGACGAGAACGACCAGCGGAGCAGCCCTTCAGGCCCGAGCAGTGTGACCCAGATCGGCCCCGCACTGCGCGTGCGCTGCACGACCATCAGTGCCTGGCCGCGGACCCAGCGGCGGCCCTTCGTGTTGCGCACGATGCCGGGAGCAGCGACCGGAGCGCGTCCCTCAGCGCGGAGCATGGGGAGCCGCTTCCTTACTCTGGGTAGCGTGAGCAACAAAGACGCCCCGAAGACGATGTTGATCGCGATCATCGGCATACTTCGCCGGTTAAGACCGTAGAACACCATGATGATCACGGCGAACATGAGGAAGATCATGGCCGCACGCCCCATCGGGCGACTGGACACGATGAACTCCGGCTCGATGAGATCCTTGATGATGGCGATGGGCTCGAGTTCAGCTCGGATCGACTCCTCCGCGGCGGTCGCCGGTACTTCGGCATCGGCGGCGCGAAGCGCCGCCTCAATGCTGTTCCATCGACCACCACGATCGAAGTCCCAGTTCCACAGCCAGCTTGGCCGGACGAAGTTGTATGCGGCCCAACCGGCGGCGTGAGCCGTGCTCGCGTTCTCTCGCATCGGCGTGCCAAGCGTGCCGTATTCACGCCTCGGCTGCGCGGTCACGGATCGCTGCAGCATGAATGCGAGCACGCCGAGAATCAGTGCCGCGATCGCCAGGTTCCCGCCGAACCAAAGGGCCACCGTGCCGCCGCGGATCAGCGAGGGCACCATGAACACGAGAGCGACCGCGCAGTACATCCAGAACACCCGGTGCAAATGCGTCACGCGAACCAGCGGCACGAACACGATCGATTCGCGGATCGAATCTGTGGTGCCGCGCGCGTTGGGAGCGGGCGTGCTCAGCGACGAGTCATGCGGAACGGTCACGCGATCATTATCACCACAGCCTCCTCCTGCGCACCACCGCTTCTCACTCATTCTGTATCATGCCCGCGCCCATGCCCAAAACCCTCATCCGCGGCTGCACGGTCCTCGACCCCACCCAGCGCCTGTACGCGCCGATGTCCATCCTGATCGCCGGGCGCACCATCGAGGCGATCCATCCGTCGATCTCCGCCGAGCGAGCCGACCGCGTGATCGAGGCGGACGGTCTCGTCGCCGTGCCCGGGTTTGTTGATATCCACATCCACCTGCGCCAGCCGGGGGGCGAGGGCGCGGAGACGATCAAGACGGGCACCGACGCCGCCGCGCGCGGCGGGTTCACCACCGTCTACGCGATGCCGAACACCAACCCGGTATGCGATTCGTCGGTGGTGGTGCGCTACGTGCTCGACCGCGCGGAGGAAGCGGGACCGGTTCGCGTCGTGCCGATCGGCGCGGTGACGCTGGGGCAGAAGGGCGAGGACCTCGTCGATTTCGGCGCGCTGCAGGCCGCCGGCGCCGGCGCGTTCAGCGACGACGGCCGCCCGGTGATGAACGCCGAAGTGATGCGCCGCGCCCTCGAATGCTGCCGCGATCTCGGCGCGGTGATCTTCGACCACTGCGAAGACCTGAACCTCACGGGCGACGGCGTGATGCACGAAGGCCCCGTCTCATTCCGGCTGGGTTTGAAGGGCATCCCGCGTTTGAGCGAATCGACCCTCGTGGCGCGCGATTCAGCCCTCGCGCTCGCCACCGGCGGGCGCTTGCACATCTGCCACGTCTCGAACAAGGAATCGGTGCACGCGATCCGCTCGATGAAGCGCCACGGCGCGCCGATCACCGCCGAGGTCTCGCCGCACCATCTCACGCTGACGCACGCCGCCGTCGAAAGCCGCGACGCCGGGCCGGGAAGTTTCGATACGAGCGCGAAGATGAAACCGCCGCTCTGCGCCGAGGAAGATCGGCAAGCGCTGATCGAAGCGCTCGAAGACGGCACGATCGACTGCATCGCCACCGACCACGCGCCGCACTCGCCCGCGAGCAAAGACACGACGTTCGAGGACGCGCCCTTCGGCATCCTGGGTCTCGAATCCGCGCTCCCGGTGCTCTACACGGAGTTCGTCGCCACCGGCAAATGGACACTCGATTTTCTCATCGAGAAGATGACATCAGCGCCGTCGCGCGTCGTCGCCCAGCCGTGGGGCACGCTCAGCCCGGGCGGGGCGGCGGACATCGCGCTCCTCGACCTCGCGCGCCCGAAACAGTTCACGCTGTCGAGCCTCGGTTCAAAGAGTCGCAACTCGCCGTGGCTGGGGCAAACGTTCAAAGCGCGCATCGCAGCGACGATCGCGCAGGGTCAGCCCGTGTACGCCGACGCGGAACGTTTCCCGAAGGGGATCGCGGGCGGGATGTGATGCGCGAGCCGGCCGACTCTCGGTGCTCTGTCGTTGAAGCGGACGCCCCCGCCGACCCGTCTCGCCGGCCGGGAGCACAGCAACAGCGGAACCTCAACGCTTGGACTCCTGCGAAGCGGGCGAGGTGTTGGCGCTCCGTCGCCGCGACGTTTTGTTTGCCGTGTCGCCGCGCTGCCGTCGCGCGTCAGTTCGAGCAGCTCGCGCCCCAGTTCTGGATCACCTGAGCCAGATCGCCCGGCCCGACGTCGCCGCTGGAGTCCAGATCAAGCCACGCCGGCGCGGGCGGCACGCTGCTCGACCACGATGCGATCAGCGCTGCGATGTCAGAGAGCCCGACAATTGCATCCCCATCCAAGTCCGCGAACACGGACGCCATTCCATATTGGCCGACGTAAGCGGAGACTACCGAGTTGTCGATGGTTGTGGTCTGTCCCGCGATGAGCAGCGACGGGGCACGTGGGCCGTCAAGGTCGAAGTCGATGACGCTCGTTCGGTTGGCGACTTGAGTCGTTGTGAAGATGCCGGGGACCCGTGTGCTGCCGAAGTACGACCAAGTGTCTGACGCAAGGCGATAGAGGCGCCCCTCGGTCACCGTGGTGCCGGACGGACGGTAGTTACCAAGCGCGTACAATTGCGACGGTTCAGGGCCGGGGCCGTCGACATCAAACGATGTCAGCGCGCTGACCGTGTAGTTCGGCTGCGGCGGGAGACCGGCTTCGAGTGGGATCCAGAACGTGCCGTCCCACCAATGCGCGGTGTAGGTACTCCCGTTCGAGACGAGGCGAGCTGGCAGGGGTCCATCGCCGTCAAAATCAAACAATGCGATCGCGGACCCGCTCTGCGGTCCGTTGCCGAAGGATTGATACGATCCGTCGGACTTGAGGCCGAAGCACCCGTTGACCAAGACCGGGCCCGGCGCATTGATCGTGAGCATCCCGCCGGTTACAAGCACTGCTTCCCCCGGCCCATCGGTATCCTCATCGAATTCGACTGCGGAAGGAGTGGAGCTCGACGTGCCGCCAAGAGCAAAGGAAGGGCCGATGTTGACCCAACTCGTGCCATTCCATCGTTGATAGAAATGGTTGGGACTCTGATACCCGAGCGCCAGCAGCCACGGGACGATCGGTCCATCGGGCCCATCTGGGTCGAACACCTTCACGAATGTGCTTTGCGTAATCGTCGACGGCAGGCCCGAGCCGAGTTGCTGCCACGCCGAGCCATCCCAAAATGCTGCTCTGCTCGCGGGCTGCCCGCCCGCGGTTGAGAAGTCGCCAACCGCCACAATGACCGGTTGCAGCGGCCCAGGTCCGTCGCTGTCCCAGGATACGACCGCGTTCACACGATTGTTCATCCCGGAGCCGAGGGCGGTCGTCGTACGCCCGTTCCAAATCGCGATGTGATTGCAGAGAACACCGTTGATCTTCGTTGCTTCACCAGCGAGGACCGCAACTGGCGGGAGCGGGCCACTGCCGTCCGGATCATGCGGAGCGACCGCGTAGATCTCCCCGTTCGTGCCAGGCCCGACGTCTTGATACGTAGACCCGACCAGCTTCCCGAGATGAAGCGGAGGTTGCCCGGGCGTCGACGAGTTGCGCGAACTCCCGACGAGAATCGCGGGTTCGGCAGGCCCGCCGGCGTCGGGATCAAGTGCGCCGAGGGACAGAACCGCCGAGGTGGGGAACTCGGAGCCGGGACCGGACCATGCCGCGCCGTCCCAAACGGCCACTCGCTGCGCGGGTATCCCGGCGAAAGTAGTGAAGGCTCCGCCGACGACGAGACGCAGGGGTGCCGTGCCGTTCGGCCCAAGCCCGACGGCAACCAGAGCATCGATGGTGATGCCGCCGACGGTCGCTGCACCGAGAGGCAACCACGAAATTCCGTTCCAGCGCGCGATTCCGGATACCGGCAGCCCCTCCGCGAGCGTGAAGTTGCCTGCCGCGTACAGTTCGGGCGGCGCGGACCCGTCCGGTCCATCGGGGTCGTACGTGGCAAGGGCTCTGACCGACTCCGTCCCGGTGGTTGGTCCACCAAGCCCGCCGCCGAACGGTAGCCACGCCATCCCGTTCCACATCGCGACACGGCGTGCAGCCACGCCGCCGATTGTTGTGAATTCCCCTGCGAGGACCAGCCGCTCGAGTTCGGGGCCGGAACCGTCCGCATCGAACCGAGTGCCGGTCCGGACTGCGCCGTTGTATGGCTGAAAGCTAACAAAGACTCGGTTGGTGCCGTTCCATCGGTAGTAACCCACCAGCGAGCTGCTGCCACCGATCAGATATGCAGCGGTGGGGCCGTCGCCGTCGGGATCCCAGGTCGTGACATAACCGTAGTTGTTCGAGGGCTGACTGTCGCCCGGAATCGCTGACCAGGAACTTCCATCCCAGCGTGCGATGCCGTTGACGCTGACACCGCCGGCCGTCTTGATGAAGCCAGCCGCGACAAGATAGTTCGGTTGCGGCCCGGCACCGTCCGGATCCCAGTTCGTCATCGAATTGGTTGACTGAGACAACGTCGCCAGCCCGGTGATGCCCGAGCCGAGGTTCATCCACTCTGTGCCGTTCCACGCGGCGATGCCGCTGGCGATCTTGTTTTGAACGGCGTTAAATCGGCCTGCGATCACAAGAAGGTTCTGGGCCGGCCCGTCCGGATCCCAGTTCGTCATCGATAGAACTTCGTCGTCTGCCCCCGAAAGAACGAACTCGCCAAGCCATGCGGGATCGCACTGGGCACTCGCATGTGCGGCCGCCGACAACGTGATTCCAATCGTGACCGTGGCAATGTACAAACTACCCGGGCGAGACGCCGCACCTGGCCTTTTTTTGTGAATCATGATGTTCCCCGCTGTTGCTCGGTTGCTACCAAAGCATACGCGACGAGCGGCTCCGCTCATCGATGTTCATTTCAACTATATCGCCGAAAGCACTTGGAGCAATCGCTCGATGAAAGAAAGCGGCGAAGTCTTACACTTCGCCGCCGAACACGCCAGTGCCTTCTAGAGAATACGTTTACCGCCGAGCCGCCTTCTTCCGCCCTTTCGCCGCGCTGCCGGCACGTTTGCTCGCGCTCGGCTTCGCCTTCGCGCCGGCGCTCTTCTTCGCGCCGCCGCTCTTCTTGGAAGACGCCGCGCCGTAGCCCGCGGGGATCCCCTGCGACCATGTATCCATCATGCGGCTCTCGGGGTTGAAGCCGTCGCCCGGAATCGGCTTCGCGCCGTGGCTGAACGTGCTCACCGCGCTCTTGTGCGCCGTCTTCGCAGTGTATTTCGCGGTGAACTCGTCGTAGATCCAGCGGTACGTCTTCTCCATGCCGTCGCGCAGGCGCGTGTCCGGTTCCCAGTTGAGGTATCGCTGGATTTTCGTGTTGTCGCTGTTGCGGCCCGCCACGCCGCGCGGCGCGTCGAGCTTGTAGTGCCGCTTCAGCGTGATCCCCGCGATGTCTTCCGCGATATCAACAAGCTGGTTGATCGTCACGAGTTCGCTCGAGCCGAGGTTGATCGGCTCGAGGATGTTCGAGTGCAGGATCTTATCGATGCCCTTGGTGCAGTCGTCGACGTACATGAACGAGCGGGTCTGCGTGCCGTCGCCCCAGATCTCGATCTCGTGCTTCCCGCTGACGACCGCGGCGATCACCTTGCGGCAGATAGCCGCCGGAGCCTTCTCGCGCCCACCCTCCCACGTCCCGTTCGGGCCGTAGACGTTGTGGAAGCGCGCCACGCGCGTGTGCATCCCGAAGTCCTCGCGGAAGTGCCGGCACATGCGCTCGCTGAAGAGCTTCTCCCAGCCGTAGCCGTCTTCGGGCAGGCCGGGGTACGCGTCCGCCTCTTTCAGCGCTGTGACATTCGGGTCCTTCTGCTTGTCGGCGTTGTAAACGCAGGCGCTCGACGCGTAAAAGAACTTCCCGACGCCCGCCTCCTGCGATGCGAGCAGCATGTGCGTATTGGTCATCACGCTCAGCATGCACAGCGCCTTGTTGTTCTCGATGAAGCCCATCCCGCCCATGTCGGCGGCGAGCTGGTACACCTCATCCGCGCCGTTCGTGATCGTGCGGCACACCTTGAAGTCGCGGCAGTCACCCTTCAACGGGCCGGCAAAGTTCTTCGCGTGACGGTGCACCTGGTACCACTCGTCGAGCGGCTTGATGTCCGCCGCGCGAACCGTGAACCCGCGGTCCAGGAGCACCTTGACCAGGTGCCCGCCGATGAACCCGCCGCCGCCCGAGACCACCGCCACTTTGCCTTTGCCGGATGCCATGATCGTTGATTCCTTGAAGGGCTGAGGCGCCGCTCCGGCGCCGGACATCTCTCTCTCATCGACCCGCGGGGCGGCCACCTTGGCCGGTCGGACGTTCCACCGACTCCGCGAATGGGTCAAACAGAATACCGGACCCTGATGGGCCGAGAATCACTCTACGGCAGCAAGATCGGCGGAGTTCGCCGGAACGCCGAAAGCCACCCCGCTCATTCCGGAATCTCATGCCGGTGCGCCCGGAACCACTCGATCGTGCGCCGCAGCCCTTCCTCGAACGGCACCGACGCCTTCCAATTCAGCAGTTGCTCGGCGCGGCGCGTATCAAGGCACCGGCGCGGCTGCCCGTCGGGCTTCGTCGAGTCCCAGCGTACTTCGCCCTTGAACGCCGTCAGCTTCACGATCAGATTCACCAACTCACGGATCGTGATCTCGAAGCCCGCGCCGATGTTGATCGGCGTCGGCTCGTCCATCACCTCCGCCGCGCGGATGATCCCCTCCGCGCAGTCATCGACATACAAAAACTCGCGGCTCGCGCTCCCCGTTCCCCAGCAGATGATGTGGTCGTCGTCCCGTTCGCGCGCCTCCTCGCACTTGCGGATCAGCGCGGGCACCACGTGCGAGTTCTCCAGATCAAAGTGATCCCACGGCCCGTACAGATTCACCGGCAGCACGTACGCGCTCTTCATCCCGTACTGCAGCCGGTACGCGTCGAGCATCTGCCCGGCGGCCTTTTTCGCCACGCCGTACGGCGCGTTCGTCTCTTCCGGGTAGCCGTTCCACAGCTCGGTCTCGGTGAACGGAACGGGCGTGAATTTCGGGTAGGCGCAGATCGTCCCGACCTGCACGAACTTCGAGCCGCGCTCCGCAAGACCCGCGGCGCGGAACTGCTCGATCAGGTGCATCGCCATTGCCATGTTGGCGAAGAAGAACCGACCTGGATTCTTGCGGTTCGCGCCGATGCCGCCGACCTCCGCCGCGAGATGCAGCACCACGTCGGCGGGCCGTCCGGCGAAGGCGCTGGAGTAGAGCCGCGCGACATCGCCCTCGCGCGTGAGATCAAACTCGCGCCGGCGCACGATGAAGATGTCCGCGGGCGCGACGCCCCGCGCGCGCAGCTTCTCGCACACCACGCGCCCGACGAACCCCGCGCCGCCGGTGACGATGACCCGCTTCCCGCTCCACTCCGCGATCCGCATCGCCCCATCCTAAAGGATGATGACCGCTCCGGCTCACGGTCGGCCGCCCCTCATGCGATACTCCCCCGATAGCCCCACCGGAGTTCGAGCCGCGCGTGAAGAATCAACCCGCCCAGCCGTCGATCACCTCGTCGCCCTCTTTCCAGGCTCGACTGCTCGTGGCGGAAGTTGTCCGCGCGCGGCTGCTGCTCGGGATCTGGGTCGTCGCCCTCGGCGTCGTCGCACTCCGATCGATGCTGGGCGACAATGCCTTTACGAGCCTGCGCATGGGGGGTGTGGCCCTGGGCGTTGTCACCGGTGCCGTCATCTTCCAGTTGTTCGTGCTTGCGGACTCCGTCCGGCGCAGACGGCTCGGGCGCCCCCGCGGCACTGGGCCGAACCTCGCGATCATCATCGTCGACATCGCCGCGCCCGCTTTGGCGCTACTACTCCTGCAATTCCGATCACCGTCGGGCACCTATTGGGCGCTCTCCTCCCCCGCGTTGCTCATCATGCCGCTCGTGACCTGCCTGTCGATCCTGCGCCTCGACCCCAAACTCGCATTGCTCTCCGGGCTGATCGCGGCGGGGATCCACGCCGCGCTGTGCGTGATCGCGATCGTCCACAATCACATCGATCATTCCCATTGGCCGATGATGTTTAACTATGCAGTGGTCCTCGCGGCCACGGGTGTCGCCGCGGGCAAGATCACCTTCTACGCCCGAACGGTGGTGCAGGAAGCCGTCGAGGAGTCCCTCGCGTCCGAGTCGCGCCGTCTCGAACTGGCCGTTGTCGAGCGCGACCTCGCCGTCGCGCGCGATATCCAGACGGGGCTCATGCCCTCCGGCTCGCCCACCATCGCGGGCTTTGACATCGCCGGCATGGCCCGCCCGGCCCAGCAGACCGGGGGCGACTACTACGATTGGCAGCCCCTTCCCGGGGGGCATCTCGCGGTCGTCCTCGCCGACGTGACCGGGCACGGCATCGGGCCCGCGCTCGTCATGGCCGTTTGTCGCGCGTACGCCCGCGCCTCGGCCCCCACCGCCCCCGACCCCGCCGAACTCCTCATGCGCGTCAACCAACTCATCTACGACGACCTCGCCGCCAGCGGCCGCTTCATCACTATGGTCATCGCCGTCATCTCCCCGGACGGCCGCGTTGATCTCTGCTCCGCGGGTCACGGCCCGACGCTGCTCTACCGCGCCGCGACCCGCGACGTCGAAGTGTTCGGCGGCGACGGCCCTCCCCTCGGCATCGACCCCGACCTGTCCTTCGACGCCCACGCCCAGCTCCGCCTGCACCCGGGAGACGTCCTCCTGCTCGCCACCGACGGATTCATGGAATGGCAGCGCGCGAGCGACGGCCAGCAGTTCGGCAGTGCGCGTCTGCGCGAGTCCCTCGCCAGAGCCGTCAACGAAAGCGCTCGCTCGATTTTCGGCGCGATCGACGCCGACGTTCAGCGCTTTGCCGAGGGGGCGCCGCAGTCCGACGATACCACCGCGGTCGTGATCAAGCGGTTGTGATCCCCCGCGCCGTCCGGCGCCGCTACGCCACCGCTGTGCCCACCGCAGCGAGCGCCGCGCCGTGCAGACACAGCGTCGCGATGAACAGCCCCGCAACAAGAACACTCACGTCCCAACGGAGCTGCCGCATGACGCGATCGTGTCTCTGTTGGATGCCTTGCGCGAAACGGCGGCGGTGCGCCCGCAACCGCGCCGGGAACGCGCCATCCGCAATGTCATGGCGGAGTCATTACGATCTGGAAGGGGGGCGTTGACACGATGCCGTTGTGACCGTCGCCTTGCGAGCGCGTGACCAAACGATCTCTCCGCAACCGCTACAGTGTCTCCGAGCCCGGGTTCGGAGCGTCCGCCGCCGCCCACCGCGGGTGACCCCCAAGGGAACATCGACGTGACCACGCCCGACTCTGCCTTCCCAAGCATCGCGATGAAAATCCGCGAAGATTTCTCGCGCCAAAGAGTGATGGCCCATCTCGGTGCCGCGCTCGGCTTGGTCGAAACGGGCGTCGTCGAGATCGAACTCCCCATCGCCGCCCATCACACGCAGCAGAACGGCTTCGTCCACGCGGGCGTGCTCGCGACCGTGTGCGACAGCGCCTGCGGCTACGCGGCGCTCACCATGATGCCCGCTGACAAGACCGTCCTGAGCATCGAGTTCAAGATCCACATGCTCGCGCCGGCCACAGGCGAGCGCCTGCTCGCACGCGGGAGCGTCGTCCGCGCCGGACGGACCATCACCACATGCCTGGGCGAGGTCTACTCGATCAGCGGCACCGAGCGCAAGAAGGTCGCGCTCATGACGGCGACGATGATCGCGGCCGACGGGGCGGCGCTGCCGCGCGCGTGAGGCGGCAAGCTCCAATCATCACGGACCGGAAGCCGGGCAGTGGAACCAGCATCAATCCCGGTGGACGCGCTTGTTGACGGCAGTCTTCAGCTTCGTGATCGCGCCGTACACCGCCGCGTGATAGTTCTTCTGCCGGTCCTCGACGATCACAGGGTTCGCGCCGGCGACGTGCGCCACGATCAGGCACTGCTTGTCCACGCCGCCCTTGCCCGCGTTGAGGTCGCGGATGCGCACGACGACGTCGCCGACGCGGTCGCCGAAGCGCCCGATCGCGTGCGACACCTTGGTACTCACGCGCTCGAGCAGGGTGGGGCTGGTGGGCATCGGACCGTCGACCAATCTGACATTCATCGGGACTCCTTTCACGATTCGATGCCGGGCTCGGCGGCACGCTTCCAAGCGGCACTGTTCAGCAACCGCGAACCCGGCGTGCCTCCTTCGGCACATCAGATAGTTCGTTTCACAGACATCGATGTTCTGTCACTCACGACGGATTGCGGGACACGACGAGCCCCGGTCTGTATCGACTCGTGCGAACCAACGCCGAACGCGTGCCATTGGCGCACTGCAGTCGCACTTTTCGATACGGCGGCAAATAAAAAGCCCCGCGCGGCTGCGCGGGGCTATTCTGAAGTGGGCGTGGAGGGATTCGAACCCCCGAAGGCATAAGCCACCAGATTTACAGTCTGGCCCATTTGGCCACTCTGGAACACGCCCGAGACTGTGACCCGGTCGGCGGCCTGCTCCGGGGTGGAAGAGGATCGCCGACGGGGGCGGAAAATGTAGCCGCCAAACGCCCGCCGGGCAATTCGAGCCGGCTCGGCGCCGGTCATCGCCGATCGTGAAAGCCGCTGGCGGGACTTGAACCCGCAACCTCGAGATTACAAATCACGCGCTCTGCCAATTGAGCTACAGCGGCGGCACGAGCGGCATGATATGCGGGCGGCGGGAGGCACGAGTGGCGCCTCGCCGCCCGTGCCGATGTGTGAACGCCACCCTAAGGAAAGCAGCACGGGCAGGTCAGGGCGCCTGCCCATGCCGCCCGCGGGTGCTGAGCAGCCGCTGCCCCAGTTGTTGGTGACGATCGACAGGTCGGCGAGCCCGCGCGCCGTCGCGATCGGGATCGCCCTGCGTGCCGGGCGCGCTGCTGGCGAACCAGTGGTTGATGATCACCGCGAGGTCGGAGAGGCCGAAGAGCGTGCCGCCCCCGGCGTCGCCCGGGCAGGCGGGGCGTTGGAAGGTGACCTCAACGCGCGGCGTGAGCACGGGTTTGTCGAAGAAACCGGGCTTCGGCACCGATGTATCGACATTCACCATGCACGCGGAACAAAGTCGGAAGGGCGGGCGTCGGAACCCCGACGCCGGAGTTGTACAGCCGGGCGCTCATCTCACGCGCAGCGCCTCGTGCTTCGACTTCGCACGCAGCCAGTTGACGGCTCTCAGCACCCGCGGGCGGCTGATAAGCCACCGCTCCGACCGGTACTTGCCGGGGTAATCGACGAGCAGCACGCCGAGCAGCAGCGTGAGAATCCCCTGCCCGGGCAGAACAAGCATCGCCACGCCCGCGATGAGAAACACGACGCCAAACAGGTTCCGTCCCACGCGCAGCGCGGCACGCGCGAACGGGTGGTGATTCGCCCACCGGCTGGGCGGGCGACTGTCGTGCGAGAAGTAGTCCGCGGGGATGCGCACGATCATCGCGGGCACGGCGACGAGCGTGCCGACGAACATCAGCACCGACGCGGCGGTGATGATCACGACGAGTTCGCGGTTGGCGGTCAGGAAGTCGAGCATGCGTGAGCGGCGGGGTCGATCATGCTAGGTCCGCCCGCGACATGCATCCGCTGCAGCAATGAAACGCTCCGCCGCGGCGCGCAGAAGAAGACCCGCATGTTCCAGCAAGCGTTCGGGGTTGATTGGCGGATCGTACCGAAAGCCGGCCCGGCCATGCTCGCCGGCCCGCTAGCGCTCGAACGCGCGTGCGACGCCGGCGCCACATGGCAGGAAAACTGGTTCATGGACTGGACCCGCGTGCGATAGCGCCCGTCCGCGATGAAGAACCGTGCCACCGACGGTCGCTCTGGACGGTCGGTGCTCTTGGGGCCAGACGGAGTGAAAAACACCGACCGCTCCGAGCCGCGGTCGTTGGCACGGGTCGTGGGCTGAATGAATGGTCGGTGCCACCCCGCCCTTGTCACGCGAGGGATGCGATCGGGAGGCGCACCATCATCACGAGCGTGATGACGAACAGCACGGTTCCGAGCGAGGCGAACACGACGCGGATGCGCCGCTGTGTAAACGTGCCCGCGATGCCGCAGAAGAACAGGACGGAGGCGAACATCAGCGTCAGCAGCACATAGTGGCTGGAGGCGGTGCTCGCACGCGATGCGGCGGCGGCGTGCGCGGCGGCCTGCTCGCGCTGTGTGCGGGCCTCGCTCTCGTGCGTGATGACATACTCCGGGCGTTGCATGGGCCCCGGCACCGAGGGGTCTGACATCGCGCCCTCGGCGATGCTGCGCTCCACGGGGATCTTTAGGCGCTCGGGCATGTGAGCGCGGATGATCTGCGCGGCGCGGAGGTCACCCTGCCGGAATGAACTCCAGAGCTGAATGATGATCATCCCGTCGTAGGTGCGGGTCTGGAGGCCCAGAATGGTCTTCTCCGCAGCGTCGCGCTCGGCGGTGTCGCCGGCGGCGCCCTCGGCGCTCGCCTCACCGCCCCAGACCTGCGCCTGGTACCCGCACCAGGTGGAGCAGAGCGTCGCGAACGAGAGAACAACCGCGATCAGGATCTGAGCCCGCCCCGGGATGCGCGAACGCCTGATCTCCTTCAGGATGTCGTCGAGCGTGGCCGCGTCGGCGGCGCGATCAGTGTTGGGATGGAGCGGCTCGGTCACGGGCCAAGAAAATAGCATGACGGATGCCAGCCCACCGCGCGGCACGGTCCGCCGCGGGAGTTCACCACGGGTCGAGCTCGGGGACGGCATCGGCGCATCGACAACGCCCTCGGCACCTTCACCGCCGACGACACCCCCATCAAGGTGAAGGGCGTGTGGGACCGCATCACGCCGACCTCATGCCGCTGGTGGCAAGCCGTCTCCCGCGACGGCGGCGCCACATGGCAGGAAAACTGGTTCATGGACTGGACCCGCGTGCGGTAGAGCACACGGCACGATTCCGATCTTGCGTTGGTTGAAGAAATGGGTGCCGCGTCGTGCCACGGGCTTCCTCGGCTTTGAGAGGATGCCCGTGATTGTGCGTAGCCGGGGAGGTCGAGTCGAGCACGGGCATCGGCCCAAAGCCGCCGAAGCCCGTGGCACGAGGAATCAAGCCGTGCCACCCGCCGCACCCGTGCCGGTCTGAACGGGGCGAATGCCGAAACCGTGCCACCGACCTTCGCTCGGGACGGTCGGTGCTCTTGGGGCCAGACGAAGTGAAACACACCGACCGCTTCGAGCCGCAGTCGGTGGCACGGGTCATGGGTTGAGTGAATGGTCGGTGCGACCCCGCCCGAGTCGATGATGGGGATCGCTACCCAACGTTCGCCTATTGGCTCTCGGCCTCGCCCGAGACCAGCCGACCGCGCCTTCCTTCTGCATCCCAACGCTCCGGCTTGCACTTGGCACAGGCCTTCCGATCCTTGTGCTCTTCAGGAAGGTGGCGCGCCAGGCTATAGCGAACATCGTCGGCGCCTTCCAAGTCATCACATGATGGCCGGTGATACAGATCGGAATCAGGCTCCATCGCATAGCAGGCATCAGAGTCACGGACGTCGATCCCCACCCCAGCCATGGGTTGGCTGATTCCCAGCAGAGGACGCCCGACAACTTCCACAAGAACGCGGACATCGCCAGACTCTGGGAGCACACCACCGGCCCTTGCGGATTCGGCGAATTGCTGAAGGCTCTGTTTGCTGCTGTCGCTGATCACTACCTCGACCTGCGTCGCTTTCTCCCCGACCGTGCCGAACAGCCTCGCGCCATCAGCGACGAGGATCGTGTCCGCATCGATGAACGGAGCCTTGAGCACCGTAAGCTCATCCCACTTTCCATATCCGATGTGCGGCACCTCCGCGCGGTCCTCAACCTGCCATAGAGGTTTTTCGAATAGAGCTCCTGCGAATCGAGTCTGGCTGGGAAGCACGACCAGGTTCGGTGTTGCACCGGTCGACGCTAGTTCCACGCAAGCTTCTCGAATACGCGTACCGATATCGGTCAGTGACTTCAGGCTCTTGGTGCGGGGTACAGAGGTCATCGCAAGCCCAACGAGCAAGACCGATTCCCATGTCGATGCATCCCGCCCAACATACTCACCAAATCCACTAGCCCAACTGTTCCCAGAGATCAGGTAATCACGCGGAATGTACAGCCCCATTCGAAGAGACACGGGCGTTGCATATCGAGCCGGCTCCTTGGTCGCTCCGAGCTCTCGCAACACGCGGATCCAGTCACGGCGCTCATCGAAGTGCTTCAAGACGTCGCGCCGGAGTCGCTCGCAAAGCTCTTCATCCAACGGCGATGTCGCGATATGAACGAGATAACTAGCGTCTGCAACCGTTCGGCGGCTTCGCAGGAGTGCCATGCAATCCTGGATCGCTACATCTCGCCTTTCCTGCGGTACGTCGAGAAAGGGGCTACTTGCGAGCTGCTTGAGCGCGTTCTCCGATTGACTCGGCTCCCACAGATACCTCGACGGAGCGGAGCTGAAGAAGTCCTGAAGTTCCCAATCAGACGGCTGCTCCGCCAGCAACAGAAACGCAAAGAACCCATGAGGAATCCACTCGCCACCACCCCAGCGAACATTTGTCACGCCTACGCGAAAGTCTCCCTTGTCTCGCAAGTCCCACCGCTCGATCTTGAGTCTTGTGTCGATCTCCGTGCGGATCTGGTCTCCGCCCCGGTACAACTCCCAGAGCGCGATGAGATCGTGGCGTGCGGGCAGATACTCGTGCGCGGCAGCTAGGACCTCTCTTGCAGCACTTGCTGAGTCCCGGTACTGCGACTCCAGGAGATGCAGCGCCCAGGCGCCAATTGCCATCACGGCGTAATCATGTAGCGTGTCGGATGTTTCCTCCGCAGGAGCGCGTTGGCCTGGCTCCCATTGACGATTCATGTCTCTGCGATGATCGATAAGACGAAACATAAAATAATCAGCCGCTTTCTGTTGGCCCTCCTCCATGGCTGTGCTCAGGATCTGAAGTACCAACGCCAGAGCCGCGTCTAGATAGGGCCGTTCCTGTTGGAACGTGGTCCGCCTCTCGTCGTCCGACGCGCGTTCCCAGGCATGCCGACTCCCGAAGCTAGAAAGAATCGAGTGCAAAGAATTGTCAAGCACACGTGTTGCGGTCTCATTGAGTGTGCTGTCACGCGCACCGACGAAGTATCCAAACGCGAGGAGGCGGCACATCTCTTGGTAGAGCCGAACCCGATCAGTATCGCGTGCCAGGACGATACTGTTGACCACTGACTTTACGGCTACCTCGTACGTCTCCACATCTCGCGAGCGACCTGCGGCGCGCACGATGTCATAGAGATCGACCTCAAGGGGACCAACAAATCGAGGGCTCGTGTCGAGGAGCAAATACGGCCGCGAGGCGGCGGTCTCCCGAGGAGCCACTTCAAGCCAACACCGAAGGAGCTGTTCATACTCAGAGAGCTTGCTTTCGAGTTGGAGGGCCTTGCCGCTGCGAGCGGCTTCGAGCGCTGTGGACTCGAAGCGCTTCAAGAACTGGCGAAGATCGCTGGACATTGGGACTACCGCCCTCGAATGACGAACACGGAACGGAGCAGTCGACGAAGCACCCGCTCAGTCGAGATGGACAGCGTGAGTTCCGGCGTGTTTGGAGAGGATGTCTGTCCCGGCCCTGAACCCGCCGAACCTGGATTCTCGCGAGTGAGCACCAGAGTCGCATGATCCGAAAGCGTGTCGCCCGGTGCAATAGTCAGTTTACAGATCAGGGGGCCATCGATGGACGCAATAATGTGCCCCAAGTGCCGTAGGCGGATCAGATCGACGTCGGTCACCACTCCCCCGGGGCTAAGATGCAATTCTACCCGACGACCCTGCTCTAGAACGCCGCTGGAGTACCACGCCAAGCCATCGTATTGCAGGCCACATCCCTTGAGATGCTCCTGGTAGCTATGGAATCGTAGTGAATTGCGTTCATCGTTGAGCGCACTGTCACGCATGGCCGCTTGGATCACAGGCAACGTGTTGGAAAGAGTTGACACGCCTGCGTCTTGGATGACCTTGCATACGAGCCATAGCGATGCCACGAGCGTGATGGGAAAGGCGATGACGTTCACGCGCACCATCCATCTCACGGCTTTCCCATCAACCCACGGATAGAGAGCCGGCATGACTGCGTCGGCGGCCGCGACGCCCACCGCAGCGCCAACGATCAGGAACATTCCGTATCGACGTGCTACGAAAGGAAGCAAGCTCCAAGTATCCTGTTCATTCTGCGCTCGCAACGTCACTCCAAAGGTCACGACGGCTAGCAAGATTCCCACGGTGGCGCCAGTGGCTTCTGCAAGCGTTCCAAGCGTTCCGAGTGCGATGTCAACTTCGTGCGATGAAAGTTCGCCGGGAGTGAACCGTGCCAAGGCAACGGCGAACGCGAGGAGCACAGTGAGGACAACAAACGCCATCACCACAGCGTTGGCGATCGAGTGATGCCGCCATACCGCGGCAAAGAACGCCTCGGTCATCGAAAGCCGACGTCGACCGGAAGCACGATCGAGTTGTCGCGCGCTCGGGAGGGTTGACGAAAGGAGACGAGGACCCAAGCCAATGTGTTTGAATACCCAGCGATCCGTCCAAGCACAGCTAGGCAGCTTCGCTGGCAAGCTGAGCAGTACGCGATTCTTCCAAATTGCGGCCAGTATGCCGTTGCACCACACGGCGGCGAACTCGATACCGGTTTCGAACCGGGAAACAGTGGTCGGCCCTAGCCGACGAGCGGCGTTTCCATTCTGAGATTCGGCACTGCTATCACCCGTCATGTCGCGCACGAATCGCGCCTCCGGACCTAGGCTTTTATCTCAACGGTCGCATTACCCCGCACTCACCGTCAGCGTCGCCCGCTTCTCCACCCCACCCCCCGCAATCTTCTCAAACCCTGAACCAAGCTCCCCAATCGGGTCCGGCGGCACGATGTCCACCTTCTTTTCCCCGAGCTTCGCCTCGCCGCGTTGCACCTTCGCCTGGAACTCGCGGCACTCGCGCAGCAGCCGATCCAGTATCTCCGCCTCCGGTACGTTGGCGACTTTTTCGCCCTGCACGTAGATGATGCCGCGGCGGTCGCCGGCGAAGACGGCGACGTCCGCGCCCTCGGCTTCGCCGGGGCCGTTGACGATGCAGCCCATGACGGCCACCTTCAGCGGCAGCTGGATCTCTTCCGCCAGCTTCTTCCGCACATCCTGCACCAGCGTGAACAGGTCCACCTGAATCCGCCCGCACGTCGGGCACGCGATCAGGTCAACACCCTTCCGCTCGCGCAGGCCGAGTGACCACAACAACTCGAGCCCGTCCTCGACTTCATAGACAGGGTCATTCGCGTAGCTGATGCGGATCGTGTCGCCCACGCCGTTCGCCATCAGCGCGCCCAGCGCGGCGACCGAACGAATGCACCCCGTCTCCTTCGGCCCCGCGTGCGTCACGCCCAGGTGCAGCGGCTCATCGAACCGCTGCGAGATTTCGGAATACACATCAAACACAAACGCGGCGTCCATCGATTTCGCGCTGATCGCCACGTCGTAGAACTCGCGCTCGTAGAAGATGTCCATGTACTCTTCGAGCTTCGCAATCATCAGCGCCATCAGGTGGCCCTGCTTGTGCCCGGCGAAGTACTTGCCGAGTTCTTCCTTGCGCTTCTGCTTGTCCTTCCGCTCGATGATGGAGCCTTCGTTCACGCCCACGCGGATCGGAATCCCGCGCTCCTTGCACGCGTCGATCACGGCGTTGACCTGCTCGCGGTCGGTGATGTTGCCGGGGTTGAGTCGAATCTTGTGCACGCCCGACTCGACGGCCTCCAGCGCCCGCTGAAAGTGGAAATGCACGTCGGCGACGATGGGCACCTTCACCTGCGGGATGATGTGGGCGAGGGCCTCGGTGTCCTTGCGCTCGGGGACGGCGACGCGGACGATGTCGGCGCCGGCGGCGGCGAGCTTGTGGATCTCGGCGACGCAGCGATCGATGTCGTGCGTGTAGCCGGCGGTCATGGTCTGGACGGAGACGGGGGCGGGGCTCGTTTCAGCGCCGGGCTGGGGGATCCAGGGCTGGCGGCTCTGGCCTTTGCGGGGCAGGCCGCCGCCGACCTGGATGATGCCGGTGCGCTGGTCGCCGATGTAGATGGGCCGAGTGGGGCGGCGTGATTTCATGGGGGAATAGTAGCGGGTTTTGGTGGGGTGGACGGGGGCGTAGACTCGCGGTGTTGAACCAACCGCATGGCGCATTCGGCATCACAGATCGGGCTCGTGCCGAGGGAATTCCGCGAGGATTTCGAGCGCGAGCGGCGCGAATGGCTTCGGGGGCGGTTTCTGTGGTACGCGGGCGGGATGGCGGCGGTTCTCATGGTTCTCGCGTGTGTGATCGCGTGGCGCGTGATGGTGAGCGCCGGGGCCGGGGACCGCCGGGTGACCGGGCTTGAGCAACTTTCGCCGTTCGTCGTGGCGGGGCAGTCGGCGATGTTCGCGTGGTTCGCGCATCGCGCCCGCCGGCGGCACGATGCGGGGCGCGCGGAGGTGCTCGCGTGGGTGTCGCGGCTGATCGTGGTGTTCACGATCAGCTCGATGCTGACGGCGTTCCCGCTGGCGCGCGTGCTGACGGAGCTGGCGCGGTCCGTCACGCCGATCAAGGGGCTGGGCGTGGGGGTGTCGCTGATGCTCATGACGGGGCTGGCGCATCTGGCAGCGGCGCTGTTGATGCCGTGGACACTGCGTGAAGCGGTGCGGCCGGTCGTGCCGTTCGTGCTGCTGTCGGTGCTGGGGATGGTGTGGTCGATCTGGCACGAGGGAGCGGAGGTCGGCTTCGCGCTGGCGCTGCTGGGGATGCTGGGCGCGACGATCGCGCCGGGGCTGCTGGTGTCATGGGCGCGCGATTCGCGCTTCGGGCGCGCGTACGCGGGGCGGCGGGTGCGCGAGCGGTACGAGGAACTGTCAAGCGAACTGAGCCTGGCGCGGAAGATCCATGAGAAGCTCTTCCCGGCGGAGATCAGCGAGGGGCCGCTGCGGATGCGCTTCGCTTACGAGCCGATGCGCGAGATCGGGGGCGACTTGCTGTTCGCGTCGCGCGTCGCTGACGGGCGCGGGCTGCATGTGGTGATTCTCGATGTCACGGGGCACGGCATTGCGGCGGCGCTCGCGGTGAATCGCCTGCACGCGGAGCTGCGCCGGCTCTTCGCGCGAGGGGCTGATCCCGCGCCGAGCGAGGTGCTTCGTGAAATGAACGAGTACGTGGCGCTGACGATGGCGGGCGACGGCGTGTACGCGACGGCGCTGTGCGCGCGGGTTTCCGCACGCGAGGGCGAGCTGCGCTGGGCCAGCGCGGGCCACCCGCCGGCGATCCTGATCGATGCCGCGGGGGGCGTGCGGCTCATCGAGTCCACGACGTTCCCGCTCGGCACGGTCGACGGCGAACTATTCGAGCCGGCGGAAGAATCCGCCGCGTTTCACGCGGGCGACCGGCTGGTGGCGTACACCGACGGCGCGATCGAAGCCAGCGATCGCGCCGGGCGCATGCTGGGCGTCGCCGGGCTGGAGCGTGTGAGCGCGCGGGCGGCAGCGGAAGCGACCGAGCCGCTCGAGCGCGCGATCGTCGCCGCGATCAAGGCGCACCGCGACGGCGAGCCGGCGGATGATCTGCTCGTGGCCGTCATCGAGCGGACGGGCTGATGCTCTCCGTAAACACGTGCGGCGGTGGGGGAGTGTCGGCGTCGTCACGCGCGATCGGCGGCGGATTCGCGTACCGAAGTTCGCGGAGGCCGATGTGCACGCCGCGGAGCCAGATGAGCAAGGCGAACTCGACACACCCGCCAAACACCAGATCGGCATAGCTGCCGATCGGCGAGGCGCGGAACACCGTTGTAAAAGCAAACGTGATCGGCACCGAGCACGCCGCCAACAGAAGCGCGGAAGTAGACGTCAGCGCCACCACATCCACGGCTTGCGATTCCCGCGGATAGCCGAGCGCACTCGCCCACATTCGAACCACCAGGCGCAGAACAAGAAAAAAGACCGATGCGATCACGACGGTGATGAACGCCCCGAGGATGGGCAAGAGAACCGCGGCGACCAGGAGCCCTGTCAGAACAAGCCATACAGATGCATTCGTTCGGTTGTAGGCGTCTGCAACGAGCCGCGCGTAGAACGGCGTGACGGCGATGATCCCCGCGCCGACGCAGTTCAAGAGAAAGTAGATGTAGAGATTGGCCTCTTCCGGGCGGGCATCGCGGAACAAGCCCGCGGGTGAACGCACGAATCCCCAAGCGGTCTTGGCCCAGTTGGCGACGGAGCCGCGGCGCTGAAAGAACAATCCTCGGCGTGACCGGGGGAGCGAGCACCAAACCCTGACTCCGCACTCAGGACAGCGCGCCGCTGAATCGGTGACGGACAGGTCATACCCGCAGGATTCGCAGCGAAATGTGGACGCGGCGCTGGGGGGCATCACGGTGCTCCGTCTCAGGCGAATCACTGTAACGCGGGTGCGGCGTCCTCGGATTGCTGGGCCAGCGGCGGCGGGTTGGCGTAGCGGAGCTCGCGCAGGCCGATGTGCACGCCGCGGAACAGGGCGAGTGCGCCGAGTATCAGAAACAGCGCGAACGCGAACAGTGCGAACAGCCAGAACTCTGTCAGGATGGCAACGATCAGCGCGGCGGGGAACGCGAGCGACGCGAAGAGGAAAGCGACGCAGACGGTATGCCCGACAATCGACCGTGCGGGGGTGTCGGCGCGAACGCCCAGACATGCGGCCCAAGGTTTGATGATGACGGCATGCATGAGCGCGAATATGGCAATCATGATCGCGAATCCAACGCCCGCAACCACCACCCACACGCAGAAAATGATCACCGTGAGTCCCACGAACATCGCGGGGGACACATCCGGTGCGGAAACGATCGCGCGCGCGGCGGTTGCAGCCAACCACGGCGAAGCGACGAACGTTGAAGTCAGCACCGACAGCCGCGCGAACAAGCCGAAACAGGAGCCATCGGTAACCGCCGTACTGCGGAACAGTGCCGCGGGATCCCACAGAAACTGAACCACGGTCATGAACACGCCGCTGAGCGTGGGTGAACGCTGGTACGGCGATCCAAGACGACGCGAATGGTGCGAATCGGCGACTGCGCGCCCGCACTCCGGGCAAACGGAATCGGGGTCGGTGGCGCCAAGGTCGTACCCGCAGGATTCGCAAAGAAATTTGGACGCGGCGGCGATCACGCTCGCTTATAATTACGCCCGCACTACCCGGACGGTTCTGCCGAGACGTCACGCATCAGTCCGGCGGCAAGAGCGGTTCCGCCGCCGCGTTCGCTTCCGCGAGCGATTTCTGCCAGAACCCAACATCCCACCACCGATCAAACTTCCACCCCGCGCGGGCAATGTGCCCGACCTTCACGAACCCGACGGCTTCGTGCAGCCGCACGCTCGGCTCATTCGGCAGCGTGATGCCGCCGACGACCGAATGAAACCCCTGCCGCGCGAGGACTTCGAACAGCCGCAGATACAGCGCACGCCCCACGCCGCGCCGGTGCGCATCCGGCGCGACATAGATGCCGCTTTCGGGCGTCCACTGGTACGCGGTGCGATCA
The DNA here is from genome assembly GCA_964391865.1 of uncultured Phycisphaeraceae bacterium. Classification (GTDB taxonomy): domain Bacteria; phylum Planctomycetota; class Phycisphaerae; order Phycisphaerales; family UBA1924; genus DASZQL01. Next base: position 547,120 of record CAYMNQ010000001.1, on the reverse strand, counting down.
CGCCATACGCCCGCCTTGCAGTACCCCGCGAACCGCCCATCAACCTCGGCGACAAGAAACGGATACTTCTCGCGGTACTTCCGCCACATCTCGCGCAGCTCATCCGCGCTGACCGCGTCGTACCCGAAGTGAATCGCCGTGTTCAGAATGAAATGGTTCGTCAACTCGGCGACGGCGGGGAAGTCAGCATCCTGCGCGGGGCGAATGATCATGTGTGAATTGAACGCAGAGGGCGGTGCCGGGAAACGGAGGACAATAGCGAAGGGATTGTCGGAGAGAATACGAGACGCCCCGACATTGCGAGCATGCCTCTCGCGCCGGCGGCTCGACACCGGAAAAGTAAAAACGCCCCGGCACCAAGCCGAGGCGCACTGATCGTTGCAGTTTGAACTCTAACTTCCGCGATCTCCGATCTGAAATCTCAGATGTGCGATCTCAAACCGGGAGTCTCAAATCTCATCCAGCACGGCGAATCTCACCACCCCCCGCGCCCGCCCCGATCGCCGCCGCCCCCTCCACGATCGCCGCCCCAACCACCGCGACCACCACCCCCGCCCCCACGACCGCCGCCCCAACCGCCGCCGCCACCGCCGCGCCCGCCACCGGCTTCTTTGGCGCGGGCTTCGTTGACGACGAGTGTGCGGCCGCCGACGTTCGAGCCGTTCATGGCCGTGATCGCGTTCTGCGCCTGGGTGGCGTCGCCCATCTCGACGAAGCCGAAGCCGCGCGAGCGCCCGGTCTCGCGGTCCATCACGATCGACGCGCTGTCGACCTGGCCGTGCGCGGCGAACATGTCGCGCAGATCGTTGTCAGTGGTGGCGAACGGCAGATTTCCTACGTACAGCTTCATAGCCGGTTCCGAATCCAAAGCCCGAGCCTGCTGTGCACATGAACCGTGATCCACTCGGGCTTCATTCGGCCGCGGTCCAAAACCTGGCGGCGATGCACCCGCACGCCGCGATCGTCCAGTTTACCAACGCACCACCGAACATCTCAATACCCATTTGCCCGGTCGAAGGCCCGGAATCCGCCCCTCGCCGTGACCGCCTGGACCCCGGCCCTTTGGCGTGAGAATGACGATTTGTCCCCGCTCGCCTGCGCGAACCGGCGTGGCTACGCTGTTCACCCCGCCGTCGGCGATTCTTCGCCGCGCGGCGGACATGGCACCCGCATTCATCGAGACTCACCCGACATGGCGACCACCAAGAAATCACCCGCGAAGCCCGCTCACCCGCTCGACCAGTTCCACTGGGAGCCGCAGCCCAAAGCGCAGAAGCTCATCGATTCCATCCTCGAAGATTTCCTCGCGCGCTGCCCCGGCGCGAAGACCGTCGCGCAGAAGATGAAGCACGACACCGCCACGCGCTTCAAGGACTGGGTCGACTACATTCAGGTGCCGCGCTCGGAGGAGATCAAGAAGAAACTCCTCGACGTCGGCTTCACACGCAAGCCCATCCCCGGCGCGCCGGACAACTACGTCCACGAGGGCGCCATCTTCCCGCAGGTCATCCTCTTCGCGGGCAAGATCACCCGCGTCGGCATCAAGGTCGATTCCGTCGTCGACTTCCTCTCCGCCTGGCAGATCGCCGACGACCCCACGCTCACCGAAGACAACATCGAGGGCGACGCCTGGGCGCCGATCCGCCGCGCCCGCGTGTATACTGGCGACAACGCGCAGCTCTGGTGCGTCGAGCGCCACGGCTACCGCGGCTTCGCCACCGTTGAAGTCGCCCCCGCGCGCGTCGTGCAGACCATGCGCCACCTCGAAGCGTTCCGCCGCCGCGCCCGCGACTGGGCCGATGATGAACTCGGGCTCGACCACACCGAAGCCCTCGTCGATTCCGCCGTCGCCGACCTGGGCGCCGACCTCGCCTGCGACCTCTTCTTCGCCTCCGAGCGCGAGTACTGGCAGCGGAAAAACCGCGCCGCCCAGGTCCAGAAGATGCGCCAGGACAAGCTCGGCCTCGGCTGGGCCAACCACGACCACCACACCTACCGCACCTCGCGACCCTGCTTCGTGCAGGTGATCCGCATCTTCGAAAAACTCGGCTTCAAGTGCCGCGAGCGCTTCTACGCCGGGCACGAAGCCGGCTGGGGCGCGCAGGTGATCGAGCAGCCCGTCGCTGGCATCACCATCTTCGCCGACGTTGATATGTCCGCCGAGGAAGTGCTCGGCGACTTCGCGCACGAACCCATGGAGCCCCGCAACGAACTCGGCACCGTCGGCCTCTGGTGCGCCCTCCACGGCGACGCGCTCCTCCAAGCCGGCATGCACCACCTCGAATGCCAGTTCGATCACGATGCGCTCGTCGACCAGCTCGAGGCCGCGCGCATCGACACCATGGAGCCCTTCACCAACTTCCCGTTCCTGAAGCAGGCGTTCACCAAGGGCGAGTGGTGGCCCGTCCCCGAGAAACGCCTCGAACTGCTCGTGTCGAAGGGCATCCTGACCAGCCAGCAGGCGCACCAGTTCCGCATGCAGGGCGGCGCCATCGGCTCGCACCTCGAAAACCTCGAACGCAACGACGGCTACAAAGGCTTCAACCAGCACGGCGTCAGCCAAATCATCGCCAAAACCGACCCGCGCAAGCAGTCGGCAGCGCTGATCGGGGCGTGATCGCGCGAGGCACCGTGCACCGAGCATCAGCAAACGGAAACGAGCGCCGGGTGCCCTCCGGGTGCCACCAGTCGCTGCTCTGAGCGACTGGTGCAGCCCACGCCCAAGCCTCAAGCCCCACGCCCCACCCCGCGGCTACCATCGCCCGGCGTGAAATCCTCGCGTGCATCCTTCCCGCATCACGTCCCGGTCCTGCTCCCGCAGGTGCTCGACGTGCTCGCGCCCAAACCCGGCCAGGTGATCGTCGATTGCACCGTCGGCTGCGCCGGGCACTCCGCCGCGATCCTTCAGCGCCTCGGCCCGCCCGAAGCCGGCGGACGTCTCATCGGCATCGACCTCGACGCGGCGAATCTCGCAACCGCCGAGGCCACGCTGCAGCGCGTCGGCGGGCGGTTTGATCTCTTCCACACCAACTTCGCCGGCCTCCCCGGCGTGCTCGCCGCGGCGGGCGTCGAAGACGGACGCGTCGACGCCGTGCTCGCCGATGTCGGCATCGCCAGCACCCAGATCGACGATCCCGCACGCGGCTTCTCCTACCGCCGCCCCGGCCCCCTCGACATGCGCATGGACGCAACCCGCGGCGAGCCCGCCTCAACACTCGTGAACCGAATGAGCGAGCGCGAGCTCGCGGCCGCCCTGCTCGACCTCGGCGACGAGACCGACGCCCCGCGCATCGCGCGCCTGATCGTCGAGCGCCGCGCCGCCGCCCCGATCACGACCACGCAGGAGCTCATGGCCATCGTCTGCGAGGCCCGCGACTTCACCATCGAGCGCGGCGCCGGCGCCAAGCTCCACCCCGCGGCCCGGACATTCCAGGCCCTCCGCATCCTCGTCAACCGCGAGCTGGCGAACCTCGACCGGCTCCTCGCCGTCCTCCCCGACGCCCTCAAGCCCGGCGGAACCGCCGCGATCATCAGCTTCCACTCGGGCGAAGACCGCCGCGTGAAATACGCCTTCCGCGACGGCCTGCGCATGGGCATCTACGCGGCGGAGAACCGCGACCCCATCATCGCCGACGAGGCCGAGCAGCAGTTCAACAAACGCTCCCGTTCGGCAAAGCTGCGCTGGGCCCGCCGCGCGGAATAGGCCGCTCCAAATGGGGGGGGTGTGTCCGATCGCTCCTTGGACATGGCGCACGTACTGATCGGAGTCCTCAAGCCTCAAGCCTCAAGCCCTAAGCCCCAAGCCCCAAGCCGCTTCGCTGGTGCCCGATCCCGAGTCCCCGAAGCCGGGTGCCGTGCAACGCCGCTCCGGGCGATGCACGCTTCTGGTTCGACTCCTTGACCTCCTCCCACTCCGGGATCGGATCAGCCATCAAGCACGACGTGCGGGAGAAGAACCCCCGCGTGAGGAACGAGCGTGGATCGGCCCCAAAGCCGGCCGTTCCATGGCACCCGGCTGTGCATTCGTGTACTCGGAGAACAGTCAGAGTCGCCTCACGAAGTGGCCGTTGAACGGCTCGCTCGCACGTTGACTACGACGCCTCAGGACGTTTGGCGTTCTCAGACCGCCTCCCGCCTCCACCCCTCACCCGCATCCCCCCGCACCGCCCGCCACCCACAAAGCAGATCCGCCAACTCCATCACCGAAGGATCACGGTCCGTGATCTCCCGCAGCGCCACGATCGCACCATTCTCCGCCGTCGCATCCGTCACGCCGTCCACAAACTGCCAATCCCCATCATGATCATGAATCACGCGCCGGATCGGCTGCGCCTGATTCAGGATCGAGCGGAGGGTAAAGACCGCCGTGCGCGGCGGGTCGGTGAAGGGCCAAGTCATGCCCGCAAGTATCGCCGCGAGCGCGGCGTGCCGCGAGCCCCGAACGGGAGTGAGCGGGTCACTTCAGCGCGCGAGCGAAACAACCCACTCACTGCCGTTCGGGGCTCGCGCGTCCCGCACGGCCGGAACCCCTCTCGCCGCACAGAACACAAGTCACCGTTTGCGCCGCAAGTTCAGCGACATGCGCTCAATCCCGCACGCTTTGGCCGCCGGCACCCCCGCGCCGGTGTACCGTTGACCCATCGCGCGCGCCCGTCAAACCGGCGCGCCGCGAGCCGTACCGGGAACTGCGGGAAACATCCAAGGGGGGGAACATCCAATGCCGCGAGGCGTGCGCTCTCATCTCACTCGTGACGATGCCTTGTCCGCCATCCGCCGTGTCGCCGCCGACCTCGGCCGCGCGCCGTCGCGCCGCGAATTCCTCCGCCGCGCGCTCGCACTCGCCGCCGAGAACGCCGCGCCGCCGCGCGGCCCCATCACGCAGCACGTCATCGACCGCTGCTTCGAGTCATGGAACGACGCGCTCCGTGAAGCGGGCCTCGATCCCCACTCCAAGAACCAGCCCGTCGAGATCGGGCCGATGCTCGAGCAGTGGGGCACCGTCGTCCGAGCGCTCGGCCACCTCCCGACCCGCGCCGTCTACCGCCGCGAGGGCGGCCGACACACCGAAGTCCTCCAGCGCGCGTGCCACGGCTGGAAGCGCGTCCCCGCCGCCTTCACGAACTACGCGAAAGACAAGCCCGAGTGGGCCGACGTGCTCCGCATCATCGAGCGCGCCCGCGCCGCCGGACCGAAGCGCCACCGCGCGCTCATCATGCCCCGGCCCGCCGAACCCTTCACACCGGGCGAAGCGCCCCGATCGTCGCGCCTCACCGACCGCGCCGCCCTCGGCGACCCGCTCGATTTCGAAGCCATGCGCCACGAGCCGGTGAACGAGCAGGGCGTCGTGCTCCTCTTCGGCATGCTCGCGGAGCGGCTCGGCTATCTCATCGAGACGGTGCAGACCGCGTTCCCCGATTGCGAAGCGAAGCGCCGCGTCGCCGGCGGGCGGTGGCAGCGCGTGCGGATTGAATTCGAGTTCGAGAGCCGTGCGTACCAAGAGCACGGGCATCCAGCGGAGAACGGCGAAGCGTGCGATGTAATCGTGTGCTGGCGGCACACCTGGGCCGAGTGCCCGGAGTGGATCGAGGTGCTCGAATTGCGGGCGGTGGTCGAGCGGCTCGGTGAAGGGCGAGGTGATGCGATCGAGTATCGCGGCTCGCGCGGGGTTGGTGCTCGGGGATGGGTGCGGAGTGCTGGAGGTTGAGGAGCACTGGTTTCAGAGCAAACCACTGGCACCCGGACCCGGGACCAGTCCGGACGCACGAAGGCTCGCGAGGCCCATCACTCCGCCGCCCTCTCCGACACGCCGCGTGGGAGAGCGGGGTTGAGGAGCCTGCTCGCTTCTGCTGGTGAATCGCGGCGAGCCTGACCAACGAACAGCGCCCCCGGAGTCGGCTGACTCCGGGGGCGCTGGTGATTTGATCTCAATGAATCGCGGGGAACGCCGCGGCCGCGATTACGCGCCGCGCCGGCGGCGGGCGATCATGAGGCCCGACAGGGCGAGCGCCACGCCGGCGCCCGGAGCAGGAATCACGAAGTAGCCCGGGTTGCCGGTCTGGCCGCCCGTGGAGGTGCGGAAGCCCGACGGCGGGAGCACGCCCGACAGGTCGTTCGGGCCGCCGCCCGGAACGGTGTCGGCGAAGCCCCAGCCGGCGACGTTGTTCGCGCCGAGAACCGAGAGCAGGGTGGGAACGCCCGAGCGGCCCTGAGTGCGGATCGTGCCGGGGAAGGTCTGGTCGCCGTAGGTCAGGCGATCGACGAGCGAGTCAGCGCTGTCGAACAGGTTGATCTGGTCAGCGCGGCCGAGGTTGTTGGTGTAGCCGCCGAGGATCCTGACCGTCGCGGGGAGGTTCCACGCGGCGCGGAAGCCCGCTTCGGTCGCTTCGGTGATAACGACCGACTCGCCCGGCTGCACGATGCCGAAGCCGCTGAGGCTGAAGATGTCCGGGGTGGCCGAGTCGTCATCGTACGACCAGCCGGTGAGGTCGACCGGGGCGGCGCCGACATTGGTGAACTCGACGAACTCGCCGTTCGAGCCGTCGTACATCCACTCCGTGATCCGCACCTGAGCGCCGGCCGAGGCGGCGAAGACCAGACCGGCAGCGCCGGCGACGATAGCAAAGCTCTTCATGACGTGAATCTCCCTCGTAATGCTGCGAAACTGCACGCGGCTCGCGCCTGATCGCCGGGCACAGTCGCCGAGCGGGGCATGAGTCAGGGCGGGAAGCTAAGTCTCGCGCGCAACCGGCGTGTGAACCCATGGTGAGAATCACGTTCAGTCGATCGCCCCGGCAGGCTGCCCTGTGTGCCAGCCCCTCCAGTCAGCCCAGTTTCTCACCCTTATGCGGCGGGATGATGCCGTGACCACCCGATCGGATTCCTGATCGCACGGTGCTGCGCTGCGGAGGTCGGGCCGTGAGCGCTTCGGACCTCGCTCTCAACCCCGCGGCAAATCCGGTACGTCCAGAGCAAACCGACCCCGGCGACAATGATTACCCCGGTTCCGGCGGTTTGATCATTGACCCGCGGCGGCGACGTGGTACATATAGAGATGCACAGAAGGACGGAGAGGGTCCTCAACACGACAGCCCCGGGCATAGCGGTTCGCCGCGGGAGTTCTTTTGGAACTCCCAACCCAGACTTGGAAGCGTCTACGGCAGACGCGCGGGTGGTGTTGAGCGGGGATCTTCGCTCGTTCCTTGTGATGCCGGCGTCGCTCCGAGCACGCGGAGCCAAGCGCTGTGACACCAATCTCGTGAGCGTGCGGTGAATGTCACACTAGGGAGAACAGAAATGGCTCGAATGATGCTTCTCGGAGTTGGGGTTATCGTCGCGTTCGCGGGCACGGCCCAGGCGGACGTGGTGAGCGATTGGAACAACACGCTGCTGAACGCGGTGCGTTCGACAAACACGCCCCCGCCGCGCGCCAGCCGCGCGATGGCGATTGTCTCGGCGGCGGTGTACGACTCGGCGATCTCGATCGAGGGCGGCCGCCTGCCGTACTACCGCTCCATCAACGCGCCCGGCGCGGACATCGAAGCCGCGGTGGCGAGCGCCGCGCACGCGGCGTTGAGCCAGCTCTTCCCGACGCAGCAGGCGGCGTTCGATGCGCAGCTTTCGCTCTCGCTCGGCATGATCCCCGACGGCGCGGCGAAGACCGCCGGCATCAATCTCGGGCAGACCATCGCGACGAGCTTCGTGGCGCACCGCGCGAATGACGGCTCGGCGTCATCGGTCGCGTACACGCCGGGCACGGATCCGGGCGATTGGCGTCCCACGCCGCCGGCGTTCGCGCCGGCGCTCCTGCCGCAGTGGCCGGGCGTGACGCCCTTCGCGATGACCAGCGGCAGCCAGTTCCGACCCGCCGCCCCGCCCGCGCTGAACAGCCCCGAGTACACCGCCGCGTTCAACGAAGTGAAGGAGCTTGGACGCATCGATAGCGCCACGCGCACCGCGGAGCAGACCGACATCGCGCGCCTCTGGGCCGCCGGCGGCGGGACGATCACGCCCCCCGGCATGTGGAACAAGATCGCGCAGGACCTCGGCGCCTCGCTCTCGATCGCGGAAAAGGCGCGGATGTTCGCGACACTGAACCTCGCGACCGCGGACGCCGCGATCAACGCCTGGGACGCGAAGTACGCATACGACTTCTGGCGCCCGGTCGCCGGTATCCGCGAGGCCGATACCGACGGCAACGGGGACACGATCAGCGATCCGACGTGGGAGCCGCTGCTCACCACGCCGCCGTTCCCGGCGTACACCTCGGGTCACAGCACGTTCAGCGCGGCGTCCGCCGCCGCGCTCGCGGCGTTCTTCGGCACCGATGCACTGAGCTTCAGCGTGACGGGCGACGACGTCGCGATCACCCGGAACTTCACCAGCCTCGCAGCCGCCGCCGCGGAAGCGGGCCAGTCGCGCATCTACGGCGGCATCCACTGGCAGTTCGACAACACGGCCGGGTTGCTCGCGGGCAATCAGGTCGGCAACTGGGTGGCGGGGAACTATCTGCTGGTTCCGACGCCGGGTGTCGGCGCGATCGCGGCGGTCGGGATGGCCGGGTTGATGCGGCGCCGGCGCGCCTGAGTGAGTGTTGATGCGAAACTCGGGGGCGGGCGTGAGTGATGCACTCGCGCCCGCCTTCATTTTTGCGGCTTGTGCCGGGCCGGCGAAGGTGCGCGCATCACGGGCGATGTTCCGGGGAAATCTCCCCGCGCGATCTCGGCATCAAGCGGACCTGGGCGGGCGCGGCGGTCCGCCGGCGGTTGACTATGATACGGTACTAGGGTATGGTACATATACCGCAGGGGGGTATTCGGCCCCCCCGGCTCACTCGGTCTGATGAAAGGACCATCATGCATACCTCAACCGCCACCACCCGGACGCTCGAGATCGACGGTATGTCCGGCGACGCGTGCGTCCAGAAGGTCACCGGGGCGCTCAAGAGTGTCCAAGGCGTGACAACCCAGTCCGTGAAGGTCGGGGCCGCCACGATCCAAGCGGATCAGGCCGCGTGCGACGCGGCGTGCGCCACGCTCGGCCGCGCCGGGCACCAATCGCGCGAGGGCGGCGCGGGTGACACCGGCGGCGCCCAGCGCGCCACCGCGAATACGCCCACCGACCGCACGGGTGACAACCACCCGAAGGCGACGGGCCCGGGCACCGGGGGCGACCACTCCAACGCCGAGCGCTCGAGCACACCGGTGCCCGCGGCGGCACCGAAGCCCGCGGCGATTTCGAACTGACCGGCGCTCGCAACATTCACGGAGAATCGGTGTATGGCGCGGAAGACTGCGAAAGTGAAAGTTGCGAAGCGCAAGAAGGAAGAGGCAGGCGGCGGCCTTATTGACCGGCTCGCCGTCGGGGTCGACCCGACGGCGAGGGCGGCCAATATCCTCCAGCTCCGCCGGGCGAAGGGCCAGATCAACGGGATCGAGCGGATGATCGAGGAGGATCGGTACTGCGCCGACATCATCACGCAGATCACCGCGGCGCGGGCGTCGCTCCAGGTGGTCGCGAAGGCCCTGCTGGAGGAGCACCTGAAACGCTGCCACAAGGCGGCGATGAACAACGGCGGCGCGGTGGCCGACGAGATGTATCAGGAACTGGTCGAACTGGTCGGGAAAATGGCGAGGTGATCTTCGGCGGGAGACGTCGCCGAGCGCCGCGCACGGAACAACTGAGGAGATTCTCATGGGTCTGATTCTGCTAATCGTGGTGATCCTGCTCCTGGTCGGCGGGCTGCCCACGTGGGGCTACAGCCGCAAGTGGGGCTACGGTCCGAGCGGCGGGCTGGGCCTTGTGCTGCTGATCCTGTTGATTCTGGTCCTGCTGAACTACATCCCGCGCGGATTCTGAGCGATGGTGTCGGGGGGCGGGTATGAATGGAACAGCATGATCAACCGAGATTCAATGCCCGCGAGGGCATGGGTGGTTCGTGCGCGCCGGATGGATCGAGCCGCCGAGCCCCGCAGGGATGATGAAGGGGGAGCCCCCGCGTAGTTCTGCGGATCGCGCCCACCCGCGCAGAAGACCATCGGCATGACCGTCTCATTTGATTCGGTTCAACGGTCATCGAGAAGGAGCACCGGAATGCTTCGCTGGGCACTCGCGTTTCTGATTCTTGCGCTGGCCGCGGGACTGCTGGGATTCACAGGGATCGCCGGGGAATCGATGTACATCGCGCGCATCTTGTTCTTCGTGTTCCTGGTGATCCTTTTGATCGGAACTGTGCACAGCCTCGTGACGGGGAGACGAACGATCAGGCCTTGAATACACGAACACTCCCCGCGTGTGATCGTGCGCGACGCCGGAGAAGACGCCGGGCGGACTGCGCGCGGGGAGTTCATTGAGATCCACGATGGTTGGTCGCATGATCGAGGAGAAGACATCAGATGAAACGCGTTCTTAGCCTGCTCGCTCTGAGCGGATTGGTGTTCGTGTTGTCGGCGTGCAACACGACCAAAGGGCTCGGCACCGACATCGAACGGGCGGGCGACGGCTTGAAACGCTCCGCCGAACGCAACGGCGCGCAGTGATCAGCGCGCGGCCCGCGACCGCGGCATGGATTTGTTCACACGGAACGCCTGGGGCGTGCCGTCACGCCCCCCGCCCCCCGCCCCCCCCCCCCGGCCTTCCCGATCATCGGGAGGGCACCCTGCCAACGTTGGGCATTCCGGGAGAGCAGGGACGCCTGATTTCGAACGGCGCGCGAGCGTCATCGATTCACGTTGTGCGCTGGCCGACCGTGGCCGCGGCAAGACGCCGCCCGCCGATGCCTGAGCCCGCTGGACTGAATGCGGGTTATTTCCCCGCGTAGTCGATCACGCGCGCGATCTCGTTGCGGAGGTCGTGGCGCTTGACGACTCGGTCGAGCAGCCCCGCGTCGAGGAGGAACTCCGCGGTCTGGAAACCCTCGGGGAGTTCCTGGCGGATGGTTTGCTGGATGACGCGTGGGCCGGCGAAGCCGATGAGGGCTTTAGGTTCGGCGAAGATGACGTCGCCCAGCATGGCGAAACTGGCCGACACGCCGCCGGTGGTGGGGTCGGTGAGGACGCTGATGAAGAGGCCGCCGGCGTCGTCGAAACGGCCGAGGGCAGCGCTGGTCTTCGCCATCTGCATGAGCGAGAGGCCCGACTCCTGCATGCGCGCGCCGCCCGAGCAACTGACGATGACGAGCGGGAGGTCGTGCTCGGTGGCGTATTCGATGGCGCGGGTGATCTTCTCGCCGACGACGCTGGAGAGCGTGCCCATGAAGAAGGTGAGATCAAGGCACGCGAGCATCACGGGGCGACCCTTGATGAAGCCCTTGCCGGTCTGCACGCCCTCGCGCTGGCCGGTCTTCGCCTGCTCGGCGGCGAGGCGCTCTTTGTAAGGCTTGAGGTCGCGGAAGTTCAGCGGGTCGGTGGTCGAGAGGCCCTCGAACATCGGCTCGAATGAGCCGTCGTCGAGGAGCTGGCGCACGCGCTCGGCAGCGCCGATGCGGTAGTGGTGCTCGCACTCGGGGCAGACGTGGAGGTTCGCTTCCATCTGCTTGCGGTAGATCATGGCGCTGCACTGAGGGCAGCGGAGCCACAGCCCCTCGGGGACACGGGTGACCTTGGCGCCGCCGGAGCCGCCGGCGGCGGCGTCGGACCATGCTCGGGTGCTGACCTGGGTCATGTGGATCGTGTTTCAGCGCGATGGTGTGCGGAATGAATAGGTCGGATAGGCCGTATGTGGCGTATCACTCTGGGGCAGTTGTACCACGGAGAGCGAAGACCGGGCGGCTCACGCCCGGCCCGCGACCTTCAACTCTTCAAGCCGATCGCGCAACGCGGCGGCGTCGATGGTGAGGGATTCCACTTCCGGGCCGTCTTCGACCATCGCCCACAGTTCGTTCGTCTTGCGGCCGGCGAGGAGGCATCGGGCGAGCCCGAACTCGATGGGGCGCAGGACGATGGCGATCGGCTTGCCCCGCGATTTCGAGGCAGCCCGTTCGATGGCTTCAAGGAGCCGGGTCGTGGCTTCGGCGAATGTGTCGCCCTCGGGCGGGTGGACGGCGGCGGGGTCTTCGCGCCAGTGCCGGTAGCACGTGGGGAAGCGCTCCATGAGTTCTTCGTCGAGCAGGCCCTCCCACACGCCGAAGGACATGCCTGAGAAATCGGGCTGGGGCTTTTGGCGGGCGTTGGTTCGGGCGGTGATGAGCTCCGCGGTCTGTCGGCTGGCTTCGTCCATGCCGGAGTAGACGGCGGCGAGTTCCGGCCAGCCTTCGTCACCGAACGCCCCGGTCAGGGTGGCGATGAGCGACGTGCGGCCCGATTCGCTGAGGGGGAGGTCGGTGATGCCCTGCAGGCGCCCCGCGTCATCCCATTCTGTTCGGCCGCAGCGAACCAGAACGATCGTGGTACCGGTTTGCTTTCCCATATGCTTCCCGAGTGGACCCGATGTCAGCGGCCGCGCCGCTGACCCCCCAAGCCCCGCATCAATCGAGTGAACGATCGGGACCGGTCGGAGAGAAGAATAGCACCACTCTGCCCATCGAACCAATCGGGCACCCTGCTGAATACCTAATTTTTGACGAATTTCAGGACCGATAACCGCGCATCGCCTGCACGGCATCAGCTCGTTCACCCGGGGATTTCCCGAAAACCGATGAGCCTGCGACCAGCACATCGCATCCGGCGGCGGTGACGGTGGCGGCATTCTCGGGCGTGAGGCCGCCGTCCATTTCGAGGCGCTGGTTTGGTCCGAGAAGTGATTTCACGCGCCGGACTTTATCGAGGACGGCAGGGATGAAGGCTTGGCCGCCGAAGCCGGGGTTCACGCTCATGATGAGGATGAGGTCGAAGTGGGGGATGAGCGGGAGGGCGGGCTCGATGGGCGTGGGCGGATTGATCGCGAGGCCGACCGTCATGCCGGCGGCGCGGACTTTCGCGGCGAGTTCGAGCGCGTCGTAGCCGCTGCCGTTGCCTGAGAGGGGGGACATGCCGGTGCCGGCGCGCGGATCGAGGGTGGGTTCGAGGTGGAAGGTGTAGTGGTTCGCGCCCGCTTTGGCGAAGGCATCGAGGTACTGCGCCGGGTCGGTGACCATGACGTGGACGTCGAGGAAGGCGGTGGGGAGCGCGCGACGGAGCGCGCGGACGGTGTCGGGCCCCATGGTGAGGTTGGGGACGAAGTGGCCGTCCATGATGTCGATGTGCAGCAGGTCGGCGCCGGCGCCCGGAACGCTGTGCGCGGACGTGGGGGCGAGGGCTTGGGCGCAGTCTTCGGCGAGGCGCGCGAAATCGGCGGAGAGGATCGAGGGGGCGATGAAGGGGAGGTCGCCCGGCTCTGCGTTGGTGAAGAGGTTGGACAGCATGGAGAGGGAGAGCGAAAGTCGGAGGTGATCAGCTCGACGCTCGGCGCGCGTTGAGGATCGTTTTGATAAGGGACTCGGGGGGCTTCGGGATGGTGGGGTCGTTCAGCGCGTCCTTGCTAAGCCGGATGGTGTCCTCGTACATGCGGAGATAGTCGCGGCACGGGGGGCAGACGCCCAGGTGTTCTTCGAACTTCTGGCGCGCGGCGGGATCGAGCGCACCGTCGCGGTAGTCGTTGATGAAGTCGATGAGCTCTTGACAGGTGATGTATTTCATTCGGAGAACTCCTCTTCGAGGAGCGTGCGGAGGGCCTGGCGGGCGCGGTGCAGGCGGGTTTTGACGGCGGCGGTGGTGATTTGCAGCGCTTCCGCCGCGGATTCGGTGTCGAGCCCCTCGATGTCGCGCAGGATGAGGACGGTGCGGTAGTCGTCTGGGAGTTCGTCGATTTTGGCGCGGACTTTGGCGCGGAGTTCGTTCGATTCGAGCGCGTCCTCGTCGGGCGGGGACCAGGCGGGGAGGACGTTGTCGCGGTGGCCGTCGTCTTTGTACTTGGGGAGCAGGTCTTCGATGGAGCGCTCGGGGCGGCGTTTGCGCGTGCGGAGCTTCATGAGCGACGCGTTAACGGTGATACGGTGCAGCCACGTGCTGAGCTTCGAGCCCCCCTCGAACTTCGAGAGGTTCTTGAACGCGGAGAGAAAGGCGTCCTGCACGGCGTCGTTGGCGTCGTCGTCGCTCGGGAAGAACCGGCGGGCGACGGCGAGCATGTGCCCGGCGTGAGCGCGGACGAGCTCTTCGAAGGCGGCTTCCTCGCCGGCGCGGAGCCGGGCGAGGAACGCGGATTCATCGGGCGGTGCGCCCGGCGCGGCAGGCCGGGGTTGGGGGGTGGGCATCGGGGGAGTGTATGTCTCAACATCCGCGCGGTGTCGGGGAGGGTCTTGCGTTCCCCGGGCGTGAAAAACCACTCCGGGAGGGTTGACCAGCGCTCGATTGTTGTATATACTACTTTTATGACCGGCGATCTTCCATCTCCCGAGAATGTGTTCCGGCACGTGCCGTGCTTCTGCGGCGTGCTCCTGATCGCGGCCCGTGCGGTTGCGCGGCTGTACAACCAAGAGCTCCGGTGTGTGGGGCTTGAGGGCACGCAATACTCGATGCTCTCGGTCTTGAAGTCTCTTGGCTCGATGGCGGTCGGCGAGCTGGGTGATCGGCTGGCGGTCGATAAGACGACGATCAGCCGAAACGTGAAGGTTTTGGAACGGAACGGTTGGGTCGCCGTTGAGCGCGGAGGCGATGCGCGCGAGCGGATCGTGTCGATCACGAACCGCGGCGCGAGGAAGCTCTCGGCGGCGCGGCCGCATTGGGAGCGTGCCCAGCGGCTCATGAAGGAGGCGCTCCCGGCCGGGTGGTTCGAGTCGATCCGACATCAACTGCCCGATGTGGCGATGGCGGCCATGCGGCGGTGAGTCCGCGGGCGTGTGTTTTTTCCGCCGAATTGTTGTAGATACAACCATAGGGGTCTCGCGTGCTCTTCGTCGCCCTTCGCATGCTGATGTACGACACGGCCAAGTACCTGGGGCTGATCTTCACGGTGGCGTTCTCGACGTTTCTGATCTCCCAGCAGGCGTCGGTGTTCGCGAGCCTGATGACCCGCACGACCAGCCAGATCCGGGACGTGTCGGACGCGTCGGTCTGGGTGGCGCACCCGGAGCACCGCTACATCGATGAGATCAAGCCGTTGCCCGAGCGCGCGTTGACGGCGGTGCGCGGGGTGGAGGGGGTGCGGTGGGCCGTGCGCCTGTACCGGGGCCTGTCGCGTGCGAAGTCGGCGGACGGCAGCTTCCGTACCTGCATCACGATGGGTGTTGACGACGCCACGCTGATCGGGCTGCCGCGGAGGATGGTGCTCGGGGATGCGGCTTCGTTGCGAGAGCCGGACGCGATCTTTCTGGATCGGTTCGGTTACTCGTATTTTTTCCCGGGCGAGGAGTTCAGGCTCGGGGGCGTGTTCGAGCTGAACGATCGGCGCGCCCGGGTGGCGGGGATCATCGATTCTTCGGCGCCGTTCGTCACGTTCCCGGTGATCTACACGCGGTACTCGTTGGCGTTGACGTATGCGGGGCAGGAGCGGGACACGCTGAGCCTGATCCTGGCGCAGCCGGAGGCGGGGCTGACGCCCGACGATCTGGCGTCGCGGATCCGCGAGCGGACCGGGCTGTCGGCGATGTCATCCGAGTCGTTCGGGTGGCAAACGATCTGGTTCTACATCAAGAACACGGGGATCCCGGTGAATTTCGGGGTGGTCATCATGGTGGGCATTCTGGTGGGCACGGTGGTCGCGGCGCAGACGCTGTACCTGTTCACGCTTGACAACCTGAAGCAGTACGCGGCGTTGAAAGCGATCGGTGTGAAGAACATGACGCTCGCGGGGATGGTGCTGACGCAGTCGGCGGTCGTGGGCGCGATCGGGTTCGGCTTTGGCGCGGCGCTGTGTGTCTCATTCTTCTTCTTCACAAAGGACATGCCGCACCTCCGCGGCTTCATCACGCACTACGAGATTCTCGGGGGGACCGCGGTGTTGATCGCGCTGATCGTGGTGGGCTCGAGCGGGCTGAGCGTGTATCGCGTTGTGGGGCTTGAACCGGCGTCCGTATTCCGTTGATTGCGGGTTCCGAAGGAGCGGGTCGTGAGTAGCGAGTATGCCATCGAAGTCTCGGGGGTGGAGAAGGAGTTCGGGAGCGGCCCGAGCGCGGCGCGGGTGCTGCGCGGCACGAGCATGCGGGTGCGGTTCGGCGGCATCACGATGCTCGTCGGCCCGAGCGGGTGCGGGAAGACGACGCTGCTCTCGATCATCGCCGGTCTGCTTCGCCCCTCGGGCGGGGCGGTGTCGGTGCTAGGCCGGGACATCTTCGGGATGTCCGAGTCGGAGCAGGTGGAGTTTCGGCGTCAGTCTCTGGGCTTCATATTCCAGCAGTACAACCTGCTGCCATCGCTGTCGGCGGCGGAGAACGCGGCGGTGGCGCTGCTTGCCGCGCGGGTCGATCGCCGTCTGGCGGTGGGGCGCGCGGCGGCGGCTCTTTCGATGCTCGGGCTGGAGCAGAAACTGCACAGCCTGCCGCGGACACTTTCGGGGGGGCAGCAGCAGCGTGTCGCGGTGGCGCGCGCGCTGGTCCACGATCCTCGGATCGTGCTGTGCGATGAGCCGACGGCGGCGCTTGACGGGAAGAGCGGGCGCGCCGTGATGGAAATGATGGCCGCGATCGCGGTGCGTCCCGACCGGGCGGTGCTCATCGTGACTCACGACAGCCGCATCTTTGAGTTTGCCCGGCAGATCGTCCACATGGAGGACGGCCTGATCACCGAGGTCGAGGAACGGTGAGAGCCCGAGGGCGTGGCGTGATCACGGCGCGACTGAATCTGCTTGGGATGCCATAAGGAGTTGACGATGTATCGCTCGCCTCTGCTGAACAAAGCAATCATCCCGGCGCTGGCGCTCGGAGCGCTGACGTATGCGTTGTACGCGACCGGGGTGATGCGGCCGAAGAAGATCGAAGAGGCGCCGCTCTGGGCGCCGCCGGTGCGGGCATTCGATGAAACGATCGCGGCGGTGGGGCTGGTCGAGCCGTCGAGCGAGCTGGTGGCGGTGTCCCCGCGGGTGGCGGGCTGGATCGAGACGGTGCATGTTTCGGTGGGTCAGTCGGTGCGCGCGGGTGACCCGCTTTTCACGCTGGACGGGGCCGACCAGCGTGCGGAGTTGTGGGTCCGGCAGCAGTCCGTCGAGGTTGCGCGGGCGCGGCTCGAACGGCTCCGCGCGTCGCCCCGGGCCGAGGATGTTCCGATCGCGCGGGCGCTGGTGAGCGAGGCCGAGGCGATCCTGGGTGACGCCCGGACCAATCTTGAGCTGGTGGAAGAGGCGGCACGGCTCGGCGCCGCAACCAGCGATGAGCTGCTGCGCCGACGCTGGGGCGTGAAGCGTGCCGAGGCGCAGCTGGAGACGCGGCAGGCCGAGCTGGGTCGTCTGCTGTCGGGCGCGTGGAAGGAGGACATCGCGGTCGCCGAGCGGGAGGAGCAGTTGGCGTTGGCGGCGGTCCGCCGGACGGAGGCGGACCTGGACCGGCTGACGACGCGCGCGCCGATGGACGCGGTGGTGCTCCGTCTCACGGCACGGGCGGGGCAGTACGCGCCGACGGGAGTTCTGGAAGAACCGCTCGCCACCCTTGGCAGCTCGGGCCCGCTGCACGTCCGGGCCGACATCAACGAGGAAGACGCGTCACGAGTGCGTCCGGGATCGGGCGCGCGCGCCATGCTGCGGGGCGCGGCGGCGAGTCCGATCGAGTTGGAGTTCGTGAGGATTGAGCCGCTGGTCGTTCCGAAGCGTGCGCTGTCCGGCCTGGCGCCCGAGAGGGTCGATACGAGGGCGCTGCAGGTGATTTTCTCGATCAAGGGTGGGAATCAGCGCGCGTACGTGGGTCAGCAGGTTGACGTGTACATCGACGCATCGGGTGAGAGGGGCAACGCCGGTCGCGGGGATGGCGCGGCCCGACGCGCCGCGTCAGGCGCCTTCGAACCACGTCTTGCTGCACGCAGCGTCGGCTTTGAGCGGCACACGGAGTGACATCGCCGCCTCCATTCGAGTCACGATGAGCTGCTTCGTCTGCTCGGCGACATCGTCGGGCGCTTCGAAGACGAGTTCGTCGTGGATCTGGAGGAGCATTTTGACGCCGGGGATCTCGGGGGGGTTGTTCGCGCGCCAGTGGGGGGCGTGCTCGCTGAGCCTGGCGTGCAGGTCGATCATGGCGATTTTGATGAGGTCGGCGGCGGAGCCTTGCACGACGGAATTGATCGCGATGCGCTCGGCGAAGGATTTGTGCGCGGGGTTGCGCGAGTCGATGTCGGCGATGGGGCGGCGCCTGCCCAGGATCGTTTCGACGTAACCGAAGCGCCGGGCTTGCTCGATGCATTCCTGCAGGAACGTGGTGATGCCGCTGAAGCGTTTTTTGTAGTCGTTGATGATGGTGGCGGCGGCGTCGTTGTCGATGCCGAGCCGGCGCGCGAGCCCGTAGGGCGTGACGCCGTAGACGATGCCGAAGTTGACCATCTTGGCGCTGTTTCGCTGTTCTTTCGTGACGTCTTTGAGCGCGACGTTGTGGATCTGGGCGGCGACGGCGGCGTGGATGTCTTCGTCGCGCTGGAAGGCTTCGATGAGCGCGGGGTCGCGCGAGAGGTGCGCGAGCATCCGTAGCTCGATCTGCGAGTAGTCCGCGCCGATGAGCACGCAGCCGGGCGCGGCGATGAAGGCCTTGCGGATCTCGCGGCCCACATCCGTGCGGATGGGGATGTTCTGGAGATTCGGGTCCGATGAAGCGAGCCGGCCCGTGGCGGCGACGGTCTGGTGGAACGACGAGTGGATGCGCCCGGTCTTTGCGTTGATCGCTTCTTTTAGCGCGACGAGGTATGTGCCGACGAGCTTCGTGAGCTGGCGGTACTCGAGGATCAGCTCGGGGACCTTGGTGGTGATCGCGGCGTCCTGCGTGAGTTTCTCGAGCACCTCGCTGTCGGTGGAGAAGCCGGTCTTGGTTTTCTTGGGGGGTTTGAGGCCCAGCCCAGGCTCGGCGGGATCGTCGGGAGTGTTGAAGAGGATCCCCGCGAGTTGCTTGGGCGAGTCGGGATTGAAGGGGCGTGGGGACTCGCGCACGATCGCGGCGCGGAGTTCGTCGATGCGCGTGTTGAGGCGCGCGGCCTGGCGGTCGAGCTCGCGCGGATCGACGGTGATGCCGTTCCATTCGAGCTCCGCGAGGACATCGACGAGGGGCATCTCGACGTCGTTGAGGAGTTTCATCAGCCCCATCGCGCGGAGGTCGGGGAGGATCGCGTCGTGCAGACGGAGCGCGATGTCGGCGTCCTCGGCGGCGTAGTCGGTGGCGAGGTCGATCGGCACGGTGTCGAAGGTGCGCTGGTCCTTGCCCGAGCCGATGAGGTCCGTGATGGGGATGCAGGTGTAATTCAGCAGCGCGAGGGCGAGGTTGTTCAGCGAGTGACTCGAGCGTCCCGCGTCAACGAGGAAGCTGCCGACCATGGAGTCGAAGCCGGTTGTGCCGCCCTCAACCGTCGGCGAACCGCCCATGCGGAGTTCGACGCCGTGGGCGCGGAAAATGAGCAGGTCGTACTTGAGGTTGTGCCCGCACTTCGGCTTCGTCGAGTCTTCGAGGATGGGGCGGAGTGTGTCGAGGACGGTTCTCGTGTCGAGGTGCTTTTCGGGCGTCGGCGACAGTGTGGGGATGTAGTAGCCGGTGCCGGGGTTCGTGGACACGCTAACGCCGCAGAGGGCGGCGTCGCGCGGGGAGAGGCCGGTGGTCTCGGTATCGACGGCGAAGATGGGGGCGGTGCGGAGTTCCTTCACGAGCGCGTCGAGTTGCCGTTGGGTGGCGATGGTGGCGTATGTGCCGCGCTTGGGCTCGGCGTGCTTGGCGCGGTTCTCGGCGGCGAGGTCGGCGGTGGCGAAGGTGTCGAAGAGGCCGCCTTGGCCTGGGGTTGAGGAAGAAGGGCGCGATTCGCGCTTGGCGCCGGCGATGCGCATGGCTTCGTTGGCTGATTCGGCGTCCGGCGCGGCGTCGGTCGATTCGGCCGACTCACTTGCGGGGGCCTGCCCGCGCGCCGCAAGAAGTTGTTTGACCTCGTCCTGATAGCGGTTGAAGCCGAGTTCGCGCAGGATGGGGAGGAGCGCGTTGAGGTCGATCTTTGCGGCGTCGGCGGCGGCGAGGTCGAAGTCGATCGGCACGTCGTGGCGGAGCGTGACGAGCGTGCGCGAGAGGGGGAGCGTGCCCGCGGCGGCGCGGATGTTCTCGCCGCGTTTGCCCTTGATTTCGTGCGCGTGCGCGAGGAGATTGTCGATGCTGCCGTATTGCGCGATGAGCTCGGACGCGGTCTTGGGGCCGATGCCCGGTACGCCCGGCACGTTGTCGACGGCGTCACCCATCAGCGCGAGCATGTCGATGACCTGCGCGGGTGTGACGCCCTTGTCTTCCTTGAGTTTCTTCACGTCGATGAGTTCGTCGGTGTGGACGTCGTACATCTCGACGCGGTTCTCTTCGAGGAGTTGCTGGAGGTCCTTGTCTTTCGAGACGATGCGGACTTTGACCTGTTCGCCGGCCGGCCCCTCGTTGGCGTGGGTGAGTTTGGTGGCGATGGTGGCGATGGCGTCGTCGGCTTCGAAGCCCTCGATGCCGATGACGGGGATGCTCATGGCGCGGAGGAGCGCGATGCAGCGGTCGATCTGCGCGGGGAGTGCTTCGGGGATCTCGCTGCGGTTGGCTTTGTACTCGGGGTAGAGCTCGGAGCGGAAGGTTTCGGTGTCGCCCGAGACGTCGATCGCGACGGCGACGTAGTCGGGCTTCAACTGTCGGAGCAGCTTGAGCAGCATGCCCACGAAGCCGAAGGTGGCGTTGGTGGGCTCCTTGGTGACGGGCGAGGACATGGGCGTGCGGATGGCGTGGAAGGCCCGGAAGAACTGGGCGTGCCCGTCGATGAGGTAGAGGGTCTTCATCGTCGCGATGGGTATACCAGCGCGGACAGTGAAACGGTGGGGCGGCCGGAAGCACAGCCGCCGTCCGGGTCTACAATTGATGAATGAGCGACGCTCGGGCATCAACGACTTCAAAGCGGGCCGGGGTAGAGCGCATCGTGCGGAACACCGGCGCGTACCCGGAGCCGGTGGAGCGGCTGCTGGCGGAGTTCGCGCGATTGCCCGGGATCGGGCGGCGTTCGGCGGAGCGGCTGGTGTTCCATGTGCTGAAATCGCCCAAGGATGAAGCGTTGCGGCTGGCTGATGCGGTGCGCGACGTGAAGACGCGCATCCGGCACTGCTCGGCGTGCTTCAACTTTGCGGATGCGGAGCGGTGCGCGATCTGCCTTGACCCGCGCCGCGATCGGTCGGTCGTGATGGTGGTCGAGCAGCCGCGCGATCTGATCGCGCTCGAACTCACGGGGATGTTCCGCGGCGTGTACCACGTTCTGATGGGGCGGCTCAGCCCGCTCGACGGCGTGGGGCCCGAGCATCTGACGGTCAGTGATCTGCTAAAGCGCGTCGATCATCCCGCGAGCGAGGAGGAACGGACGCGTGAGGTGATTCTCGGCATGAACCCGAACCTCGAGGGGGATGGGACGGCGCTGTACCTCGCGGAAGAACTGCGCCCGCGCGGGGTGAAGGTGACGCGGCTGGCGCGCGGCATCCCTTCGGGTGGGCAGCTCGAATTCGCCAATAAAGTCATGCTCGCCGACGCGATCGAGGGGCGGCAGAGCGTGGGGTGATCGCCCGGCCCCCGGCGCATGGAGCCGGAGAATGGGCGTCGGCGGGCCGATATAGTTGAGGGTATCGAAGGGCCGACGGGCCCGAGGAGGAATGGTTCCGCGCGATGCGCTTTGACACGTCCCAGCACATGAAGCTTGGCCAGCAGATGAAGCTGGCGCCGCGGATGATCCAGTCGATGGAGATTCTGCAGATGCCCCTCGCGCAGCTGGAGGAACGGATCGAGCAGGAACTGGAGTCAAACGTCACGCTGGAGACGTTCGAGCCGGGGATGGATGAAGCGGCGCTCCGCGAGCAGCGCGAGGAGACGAAGCGCGAGGAGCGCGAGGGCGAGACGCCGCTGACCGTGGACAGCGAGGCGAACGCGGCGGATGACTTCGCCCGGCTGGACTCGTACGAGGAGTCGAACCCCGAGGCATCGGAGAACGAGTTCGAGTCGCCCCCTTCGCGCGCGGGGGAGTATGAGCCGTCGGATTTCTCGCGTTCGCGGAACTCGGGCGAGCGCGACTCGAAGATGGACGCGATGGCGAACACCGCCGCACGGGCAGAATCGCTGACGGAGCAGTTGCTCGAGCAGTGGGGGGTGGCGGATGTTGATGAAGAGCTGCGCGAGCCGGGGCGGCTGATCATCCAGTCGATCGACTCCGACGGCTACCTCCGCACGGACCTGAGCACCATCAGCGACAACGCGCCGGCGGATGCGCCCAAACCAAGCAAGGAGACGCTCGAGCGCGCGCTGCTCGCGGTGCAGTTGTTCCTCGATCCGCCGGGGATCGCGGCGCGCGATTCGCGCGAGTGCCTGTTGCTGCAGATCGACGCACTGCTTGAAGAGTCGGACCCGGACCGCAAGCGGGAGACATACGAAGCGATCGAGCATGCGCGCGTGCTGGTCGACAAGCACATGGATGATCTGGTGCAGAACCGCATCCCGCGCGTGGCGCAGAAGACCGGGTACAGCGTCGAGCAGATCAAGGAAGCGATGGAGCAGATGCGCCGTCTGACGCTCCGTCCGGGCGGGCTGCTGGTGAACGAGACGCCGCAGACGATCATGCCCGACGCGATCGTGGAGTACGACGAGGACAAGGACCAGTATTTCGCGTACCTGACGGACGGGCGGCTGCCCAACCTGCGCCTGAACCGCGAGTACGCGAAAATGGCGATGGATAAGGCGGTGCCCAAGCCGGACCGGCAATTCGTCCGCACGAATCTGACCAACGCGCAGTGGCTGATCGACGCGGTGCGACAGCGGAAGCAGACGATCCTTCGGGTCGTAAATGTGGTGGTCGCGGCGCAGCGAGAATTCTTTGATGAAGGACCGCAGGCGCTGAAGCCCCTGCCCATGACGCAGGTGGCGGACCAACTGGGGATTCACGTTGCGACGGTGTCGCGCGCGGTGGCGGGGAAGTACCTGCTGACGCCGCGGGGCGTGTTCCCGCTGCGGAAGTTCTTCTCGGGCGGGCAACAGACCGAGAGCGGCGAGGACATGAGCTGGGAGGCCATCCGCGAGGCGATGCGCGAGGTCGTGGACGCGGAAGACAAAGCCAACCCGCTGAGCGACGAGGCGATCGCCGACGAGATGAAGAAGCGGGGCATCGAGATCGCGCGGCGCACGGTGGCGAAGTACCGCGGGCAGCTCAATATCCCGCCGGCGCGGATGAGGAAGCAGTTTTAGGAAGCCATCGAGGCATCAAGCCATCGAGGCATCAAGGCATCGAGGCATCAAGGCATCGAGGCATCAAGTGAAAGACAGAAGACGCCGCGAGGGTCTGTTCTTCACTCGATGCCTTGATGCCTCGATGGCTTGATGCCTTCCGCGCTCACCGATTCCCCGCCAGCTTGCGCACCGTCATGTCGAACGTGCGCAGCATGTTGGCGCGGATGGCGTAGATCGATACCGCGTACACCGCGACGGCGACGGCGCTGCCAATGCCCAGCGTCACGCGCGCCGGCGTGAGCGTGTTCGACGAACTGATCGACTCCGCCATCGCGCTCGCGGGGTACGCCGACGCCAAGAGCGTGACCAGCGGGTTCAACCCCGCGAGAATCGGGCCGATCACCGGCAGGTCGGCGGCGGACTTCCACCCGCACAGCCCCGCGACGCCCGCGATCAGACCCACCATGCCGACGGTGCCGACGACGGAGCCGATCGTGCCGCGGCTCTTGAGGGACCACTGCAAGCCGATCATGACACAGAACGCGAGGAAGGGCAGGCCCGTGAGCGTCACGGTGAGCGCCGCTTCGGGCAGGAGCATGGGCGTGGTGACGGTGCCGGTGGTCCCTTCGACCAGATCGTTCGACGTGATGCCGCCCGAACGCCCGAAACCGCCGGCGAGCGAGTAGACGGATGCGATCGCGACGGTGCCGAGCGGCACGGCGATGAGGGGCGCGAGGTAGCCGATCAATCCGCGCAGCTTGCCGTTGAGGTAGTCGGCCTTCGTGATGGGCGTGGTGAGGAGCAGGTCGAGCGTGCCGTCCTCGCGCTCTCGGCTGATCGCGGTCGCTGACAGGTTGATGGCGACGAGCGTGATGACGAGGAACTCGGTCCACACGGTGGCGACGAGGACGTAACGGAACGTGGGCGTGCCGATCGCCCCGCCGTGGTAGTACAGAACGATCGCCAGCCCCCACAGCGCGCCGAGCGCGATGAAGCTCCAGCGCGCAATGATTTTGGGGAGTGTCGCCTGCCGCGCGGCGGCTTCGCGCCACGCGATCGGGTTGTCCCACACGCGCCGCGCGGGGCGCGAGTCGCCGCCCTTCGCGCCGAGCCCGAAGAGCTTGCGGTACCAGGGGATCGAGCCCTCCGCCGCCCCGACGGTGCGCACGCCGATGGTCGAGATGCCCATGAGAAGCAGGCTCAGCCCGGTGCTGAGCAGGCACCACGCGAGGACCGGCCGCCCCATCCACAGCCGCCCGAGCGGCGTCATCTCGGCGAGCGCGATCGCGTCGGGCGTGGGGTAGCCGGTGGGGTTCAGGAGCGCGCGCAGCGCGAGAAACGGGTTGAGCGCGGTCATGACGGTCACGCCGCCTGTCATGGTGCTGAGCTGATAGTCGATCGCCCACGTGATCGCGAGATAGGAGATGACGGAGACGTAAAACGTGAACACCGCGCGCCGCCCGGCGAGCCGGTTGACGGCGATGGCGATCGCCGTCGCGCCGACGAGGAGCGCCGCCGACGCGGAGACGGCGTAGCTGTTCAGGATCGAATCGCCGCGCACCCCGCCGTAGTACTGCGTGATCGCGAACAGCGGCAGCGACGCGAAGAGCAGCACGAGCACGAAGAACAAGCGCCCGAAGAGATGCCCCAGCACCATCTGCCCGGCGGAGAGGGGCGTGGTGAGCAGGACTTCCCATGTGCGCGGGTTTGATTCCTGCGCGATCGCCCCGGCCATGAACACCGGCGCGAGGATGCAGATGAGCGCGAGCTGCAAGTACGCGACGATCTGGAAGGTCTCAGCGCCGTTGAGCGCCAGGCGCTGATAGGTCAGCGCGCCGCGCGATTCGAGCAGCGAAACGATGAGCACCACGATCAGCACCGCGAGATACACGGTGCGGATCCACATGTGCCGCTCGCGCCGCGACCCGCCCTGCACCAGGCGCACGACGATCGGGTTCGCGGGGACAAGACGCAGGAGCCATCGGAGTGCGGCGGGCATGCAGGGAAATCGTACCGTGCGGATCGTTCGGCGGCGCAAGGACTTGCGCACGCCGGGGCGCGAGTGATGGCGCGATTCGTGCCTTTTCGCAGCGGTGAATGCATGCGGATCACGCTCTTCACTGCAACCCCGGTTCCAGCGGCGGCGTATCGGCAACCGGCGACGCGGTGGGTTGGTCACGCCCGCGGCGCTTGATCGGATGAAGGTCGTGGACGGAATTGGGGGCCGTTCGAATCCCCCATGCTCGAACAGCCAGCGAAATGGACGATCACATGCGCGCAGTACGGCATGGGAGTGGTGGTTTCTTGGACCGGTTCGGCGACGAGCACGCGTCGGATGGCATGAGTGTGAGCGCGGCAAGCCAACATGATTTTGGCGGAGCCCACCTCGGCGACATCGCAGCGCTGATGGCGCACTGGGGGGCGGCATGCCCGTGACGCCGTGAGGCGGTTGAATTTTGGCTTTTCCTTTCTCTCTCTTCTCTCCGCACACCTTCGCGTGACCGATGTCCCGAGCGTTTCCGAGGGGACAATCCGGCCGCCGGGGGACACGGGGTACGGCGTGACCCGCCGTGCCCCGTTGTGCGTTGAAGCAGCCGACGATTCAATCCTCCGCCTTCTCCCCCTCCGGCGCCATCTTCACCAGCCGCGGCATGAAGCGTGCGACGGGTGACGCGAGGTCGCGCTGGGCCGCCATCACTTCTTCGATGTCTTTGTACGCGTGCGGTGATTCGTCAAGCCCCGCCGACAGCAGGTGGACTCCCTTCTCGTTCAGGATCTGCCGCAGCCGTCCCCAGACCATCGATTCCTTCGCTTTCGTGCGCGAGAGCCTGCGTCCCGCGCCGTGGGAGGCGGAGTCGAGCGAGCGGGCTTCGCCCTTGCCCATCACCAGATATCCCGGCGCGGCCATGGAGCCAGGGATGTACCCGAGAACGCCCGCACCGGCGGGCGTGGCGCCCTTGCGGTGGACGATCAGTTCGCACTGCTCGCCGCCGATCTCGTGCGTCTCGCGCCACGCGAAGTTGTGATGGTTCTCGACCTGCACGAGCAGCGGCGCGCCGACGGAGCGCGCGATCTTTTCGTGGATGATGTGATGATTCGCCGATGCGAACTTGCCCATCAGCTCCATCGCGGACCAGTACTCCTCACCTTCGCCCGAAGAACCGGGGCCGAGCGGCAGCCACGCGAGGTGCGCCAGTTCCTTCGGCAGATCAGGGTGAAGCTGGCGCGCGAGTTTGCTGTAGTGGTCGGCGGTGCGTCCGCCCGGCCCGCGCGAGCCGGAGTGCGAGACGACCGCGAGGTACTTCTTCCCCGGCGTGAGCGCGCCGAGTGAGCCGGTGAGGTTGGTGCGGTTCGAGACCCCGGGGTGCATGCCCGATTCATCGCGCCGCCCGCGCGCGGCCTCAGCCGCGAGCGATTCATTCACGATCTCGATCTCGCCGAACTCGACGAAGTGGTTCCCCGACCCGCTGGTGCCGAGCTGCCGCCACGCGGTGTCGCGGAGCTGGCGCGTGACGGGCGACGCGTTCCAGTCCTCCTGCATCACGGGGTGGTCGGGCGGGTCGCGCCACTGCTTGCCCACGCCGAAGAGCGTGTTGCGCTCGATGTAGCCGGTGAAACGGTCGAGGTCGCGTGCGAGGGCATCGGCCTCCATGTCGAAGACGCTGACCATCACGCGGCAGGCGATATCCACGCCCACGGCGTAGGGGATGACGGCGTTCTCGGTCGCCAGCACGCCGCCGATCGGCAGGCCGTAGCCGACGTGCGCATCGGGCATCAACGCGGCGGCGCGTGACACGGGCAACGCGCAGGCGTTCCGCATCTGCCGGTGCGCGCCGTGGTCAATCTCGGTGCCCCAGTAGGCGTAGGTGAGCGGGGTATCGGGCATGGTCCATCTCGACCGGGGAGAACCGGGAAGTGGGTGAGGCTGGGAAAGGAACGTCCTTCCAAATCCCGGACGGCTGAAGATACCAGCCAAGAAAGCCGAGAAAACATCGAATCTTCCCGACCCCGCCCCGAACCCGGCGATATATTTGGCTCAGAGAGAAAGTGCCTGCGGAGGGTGTGTCCCCCTTCGAGGCCGTGGGTGTTGTCCCTTTCCCAGAAGAGAGGAAGTAAAGCTGATGTCACAGCGCACGCGCGTGAACCGCTCGTCCGGGTGGTCGTTTGTCTGCGTGGCCGGGGTGCTCGCCGCACTGGCCGGCTCCGCGAACGGTCAGGCGATCCAGTGGAAGAACTCGGCCGGGGTGCAGTTGCAGGAGTTGACCGTTGAGAACGCGGGCGAGGCGCTGCGTGCTCTGGCGGCGCGGCCTGGCGCGAAGCGAGCGGTGCTGCAGTTTGCCCAGCCGCTGAACGCGGATCAGCGTGCGGCGTTGGCCGCGGAGGGCATCACGATCCTTCGTCCCGTGTCCGGCTCGGCGTACTTCGCCACCCTGAACGGCGCGCCGGACACGGCCAAGCTCGGCGCGATCGCCGAACTCACGGGCGCGAGCGCGGTCGAAGCCTCGTGGAAGACACACGCCGCACTCGCGGGCGAAGTGTCGGCGGCACCGGCGTGGTCGAAGGTGCGTGACGCGGAAGCGACCGGCGTGCCGGGCGACAAGATCGTCGGCGTGTACGTGCTGTTTCACAAGGACGCGGACCTGAACGACGGCGCGGCGATGGTCGAGGGCCTGGGCGGCGAAGTCCGCGACTGGCTGCTGTCGATCAACGGGCTGGTGGTTGAATTGCCGTTCAGCCGCGTGCGCGATCTGGCGGGCGCGGACAGCGTGCAGTGGGTCGAGCCGCCGCTGCCGATCATGAGCGACTTGAACGCGGAGAACCGGAACGTCACTCAGGTCAACACCATCCAGGCGGCGCCCTACAACCTGAACGGCGCGGGCGTCCGCGTCATGGTCTACGACGGCGGCTCCGCCCGCGCCTCGCACAACGACTTCGGTGGCCGGCTGACCGTGCGCGACACGTCGAGCCAGATCACCCACGCCACCCACGTCGCCGGCACCGTCGGCGGCGCGGGCACCGCGTCGGGCGGCGGCAACCGCGGCATGGCGCCGGGCGTCATCATCGAGTCCTACGGCCTGCAGAACACCGCCGGCGGCATCTTCCTGTACACCAACCCGGGCGACCTCGAGCAGGACTACAACGACGCCATCAACACCTTCAACGTCGATATCTCGAATAACTCCATCGGCACCAACACCGCGCCGAACGGGTTCCCGTGCGAGATCGAGGGCGACTACGGCATCACCGATGTGCTGATCGACTCCATCGCGGGCGGGTCGCTGGGCGAGCCGTTCCGCATCGTCTGGGCCGCGGGCAATGAACGCCAGGGCTCCGCGCGCTGCGGCTCGACCTACCGCACCACCGCGCCGCCCTCCAACAACAAGAACTCGATCGTCGTTGGCGCCATCAACTCCGACACGCTGGGAGTCACCAGCTTCAGCTCGTGGGGCCCCTCCGATGACGGACGCCTGAAGCCCGACATCGCCGCGCCCGGCTGCCAGGCGGGCGGCGACGGCGGCGTCACCTCCACCTCCGCGGGCGGCGACTCCAGCTACTCCGTCCTTTGCGGCACGTCGATGGCGTCGCCCACCGTCTGCGGCATCGGCGCGCTCGTCATTCAGGACTACCGCGCCCAGTTCCCCACGCGCCCCGACATGCTCCCGTCCACGCTTAAGGCGCTCCTCATCCACGGCGCGCTCGACCTCGGCAACCCGGGGCCTGACTATCAGTACGGCTACGGCAACGTGCAGACGCAGAACACCATCGACTTCATGCGCACCGGTAACTTCTTCGAGGGCGCGACCGATCAGGGCGGTGCCACCGTCGCGTTCATCACCGCCGCCGCCGGGCAGTCGCTCAAGATCACCCTCGCGTGGGACGACGCGCCGGGCGTCCCCAACGTCATCCCCTCGCTCGTCAACGATCTCGACCTCGTCGTCACCGCGCCGGGCGGCACGCGCCACTTCCCGTGGACGCTCGATCCGGCGAACCCGGCGAACAACGCCGTCCGCACCGTTGAGGACCATCTCAACAACGTCGAGCAGGTCGTCGTCGACTTCGCCGTCGCCGGCACCTACCGCATCGAGATCCGCGGCACCAGCGTTCCCGAAGGCCCGCAGCGCTTCACGCTCGTCGCCGGCCCCAGCCTGTCCGCCTTCTCCCTCTCTCTCGCCAGCGCCGTGCCCTCGCGCATCGATCCGGGCGCTCCGCTCGATCTCGAAACCCAGGTGACGGCGCTCAACCAGACGCTCGTCGCCGGCTCGACGACGATGTCGTACCGGCTCAACCCGGCTGACCCCTTCACCACCATCAACATGACCGACCTCGGCGGCGGGCGCTTCCGCGGCACGCTGCCCGGCGCGGCCTGCGGCGACCAACCGCAGTTCTACTTCTCCGCCGCCGGCTCCCTCAGCGGGCCGACCACCTCGCCCGCCGGCGCGCCCAGCAACACTTACACCACCACCATCGAGCAGCTCGTCGTGCTCGGATCTGACGATGCGGAGGCCGGCTCGGCGGGCTGGCAGCTCGGCGTCGCCGGCGATACCGCGACCACCGGCCAGTGGGTGCTGGGCGATCCCTTCGGCACCAGCGCGCAGCCGGAGAACGACAACAGCGCTGACCCGGGCGTGAACTGCTTCTTCACCGGGCAGGGCAGCGTCGGCGGCGGCGCGGGCGAGGCGGATGTCGACGGCGGCATCACCACGCTCATCTCCAAGCCCTTCGATCTCTCCGGCGTCGCCGACGCCACCTTCAGCTACTGGCGATGGTTCAGCAACTCCGCCGGCGGCGGGGCGAATGAGGATGTTTTCACGGTTGACATTTCGAACAACGGCGGCGCGTCGTGGACCAACGTCGAGGTGGTCGGGCCGACGGGCGCGGGCACGAGCGGCGGTTGGATCGAGAACTCGTTCCAGGTCGCTTCGCTTGTGACTCCTACGGCGGATGTTCGTCTCCGCTTCATCGCGGCGGACCTGAACACCGGCTCGCTGATCGAGGCGGCGGTGGATGATCTCCGCATCAGCGCGGTCACCTGCATCCAGCCGCCGGCGTGCCCCGGTGACGCGAACGGCGACAGCCAGGTGAACCTCGCGGACATCGCGGTGGTCACCAACAACTGGGCCGCGTCGGTGCCCGCGGGCACGCTCGGCGATCTGTCCGGCAACGGCAGCGTCGGGCTCGAGGACCTGGCAATCATCATCAACAACTGGGCGGCGGTCTGCGACTGAGAGACCGATCGGCTGTGTTTGAATAAACCACGCACGCCCGCGAGCGCCCCGCGCTCGCGGGCGTTTTTCTTGTTGTGCGGGGTGCCACTACAGCCGTCTGATCTGAGACGGCTGTAGTGCCGGGCGCAGCCAAGCGCCGCCACGGGCGCCGACCCACGCAGATCACGCAAGTCACAATTTGTGCGCGCGCCGGTGACATGTCCCGCGAGATTCTCGTTGAAGAAACTCGAGTTCAGGAAAAACATCACAACCCCAACAATCACAAGCACTTCCGAGCACCGACACTCTTGCCCGGCCGTGCGCAAGTTCACCGTTGTGCGCGCGCCAGTGACGCAAACCCAGATAGGTAGAGGGCGCGCCCGAAGGCACCCTCCACCCCGCCGACCGGCTGCAGACGGCTTCCGGGGGGGTGAGAGTCCGGCTCGATCGGCGGCACCAGCCCGCAGGCACACACCTCGCGCGACGCCGCCGACCACTCCGTTTCGAAGCTCGGCGAAAGCCGAGCCAACTTCGATCCGCCCGTCGACGGGTTTTCGTCAGCAGTCAGCTGTCACCAGCGAGCAGTCAGCCATTCAACAGCCCGAAGTGCTCAACATCCAGTGAAAGGCCCAAGACAACTCCCGCGCACCGCCGATTCTCATGGCTTCCACCCATGCACGATCGGCCAGCGGCGGCCGGGGCCGAAGGTGACGCTGGTCACTTTCAGGCCCACCGGCATCTGCTTGCGCTTGTATTCGGCGAGCAGGATCAGCCGCACCACACGGTCGATCGTCGCGCGGTCGATCCCGGTGGCGGCGGCGATCTCGCTCGGCGACTCGTGCCGCTCGACGTGGCGCTCGAGGATCGTGTCGAGGATCTCGTAGGGCGGGAGGGAATCCTGGTCGGTTTGGTTTGGGCGCAGCTCGGCGCTCGGGGGCTTGGTGATGGAGTTCTCCGGGATGGGGGGGCGCGCGAAGCCGGCGGCGGCGTGGCGACTGTTGATCCAGCGGGCGAGCTTGTAGACGAGGACTTTGGTGACGTCGCTGAGGACGGCGAGCCCGCCGTTCATGTCGCCGTAGAGCGTGCAGTAGCCGACGGCGACCTCGCTCTTATTGCCGGTGGTGACGAGGAGGGCGTTCATCTTGTTGCTGAACGCCATGAGGATCGTGCCGCGGAGGCGCGACTGGATGTTTTCCTCGGTGATGCCCGGCGCCGCGGGGAGGTCCAGAGAAGCGAAGGCGGGCGCGAGGAGCTGCTCGATTG
This sequence comes from uncultured Phycisphaeraceae bacterium, assembly GCA_964391865.1. Taxonomy (GTDB): domain Bacteria; phylum Planctomycetota; class Phycisphaerae; order Phycisphaerales; family UBA1924; genus DASZQL01. The sequence continues at coordinate 515,362 of CAYMNQ010000001.1, read as the reverse complement.
CGGTGTGAGGGGCTTCGATCGGGACGCGGAGGCACTTCATCGCGAGCCGCTCGGCGAGGTCCTCGGCGTCGGTGATCGAGCCTTCGCTGGAGAAACGGCTCGGCAGCAGCAGCCCGAGCACGTTCGGCGCGCCGATCGCGGCGGCGGCGATGGCGGCGGTGACGGCGGAATCGATGCCGCCGGAGAGGCCCAGGACGATGTGCTTGAAGCCGGTTTTGCGGCAATAGTCGCGCACGCCCAGCACCAGTGCGCGGTACAGCAGTTCCTCCTGCGATGCGATGAGCAGCGGGTCGCGTGCTTCGGGGAGCGCGGACCAACTCGACGGGTCGAGGTCGATGGTGGTCATCGCTTCCTCGAAACCGGGGCCGGCGGCGATGAGTTTCGCGCCGGTCGCGCTGTTCGCGTGCGGCACATAAACCGCGGCGTGCCCGTCGAAGATGAGGTCGTCGTTGCCGCCCACTTGGTTCACGGCGGCGACGGCGACGCGGTGCCGCGCGGCATGCGACTGAAGGATCGCGCGCTGCTTGGCGCCCTTGCCGAGGACGAAGGGGCTGGCGCTGGGGTTGATGATGAGCTGCGCGCCGGCGCGGGCGAGTTCGTCCACGGGGTCGGCGTGGTCGGCGTAGCGTGCGTCGATGCCGACGCCGGCGTCGGCGCCGCGCCAGAGGTCTTCGCAGATGGAGAGCCCCACGCGCACGCCGGCGACGTCGATCGCGGCGGCGGCATCGCCCGCGCGGAAGTAGCGGTCCTCGTCGAAGACGTCGTAGGTGGGGAGGAGACGCTTGGCGTAGATGTGGGCGATGTTGCCGTCGCGCAGGACGAGGAGCGCGTTGATGGGGAGCGCGTCGGGGGCGGCGGATCGCCAGGGCGCGCCGATGACGGCGGTGATGCCGCGCACGTGCGCGGCGAGCTCCCGCGCGGCGCGCTCGGCGGATTCGAGGAATCCGTGCTGGATCAGCAGGTCGCGGGGCGGGTAGCCGGTGAGCACGAGCTCGGGGAACACGGCGAGGTCCGCGGCGGCGTCGCGGGCCTTCGCGAGCCACGACGCGATTCGGGCGGCGTTGCCCGCGATGTCGCCGACGGTGGGGTTGAGTTGGATGAGCGCGAGGCGCATGAGCGGATGATTGTACGGGGATCGGCGGGAGCGTCCTGGCGTCATGCCCTACAATCCGGACGATAGAACTCATGAACTTACGGAGGCATCCGATGCTGACTCGCTCGCTCTTCGCTTCGTCTCTTGTGCTGGGGGTGTTTCTTGCGCTTTCACCGGCGGCGCTCGCCCGGCAGGCGGCGGAGTTTGCGGTGAATCTGACGGCGGGGAGCGAACGGGCGTACAGCGTGGAGCAGACGCTCGAGCTGCAGCAGACGCGCGGCGAGGCGACCGCGTCGAGCGCCGTCGGGCACCGCGCCGCGCTCGCGTTCAAAGTCGACGAAGTTAATGCCGACGGCTCGGCACGCCTGACCGCCACCTTCCGCGCGCTCTCCATCAACTTCACCACGCCGGCGAAGGCGGTGGTGTATTCGAAGAGCCTGCCGACGGAGGCGGGCGCGAAGGGGAGCGATGATGAGGCGCTGAACACTCTGGGCAACGCGCTCTTCGGATGCTCGATCTCGATCGAGGTCGATCCGTCGGGCGTGGTGCGCCCCGCGCGCGGGCTGGAGCCGTTCATCGAAGCGGCGCAGTCGCAGGAGGCGTTCGACGGGCGGATCGCGGGGTTCTTCACGCCGACGAAGTTCGCGGCGTTTGTGCAGCCGATGTTCGACGCGGACGGCGCGCGCGGGAAGAAGATGAGCGCGGGGATCGGCTGGCAGCGAGAGGAAGAGACGGTGCCGCTGCCGCCGGTGGGGGCGATTGAGATGATGACGGATTACAAGTTCGTCGAGCTGGCGAACGGCGTGGCGACGATCCGCGGCACGACGGAGCCGACGCTGAAGCTGCCGAAGGAGCGCGACCCCGCGGTGGCGACGCTGGCGCTGGGCGAGCGGAGCATCAAGACCGAGCTGCAGTGGGACACCGCGGCAGGCGCGGCGAAGCTGCGCGAGCGGCTGATGACGCTGACGACCAACTGGGAACTGGGCGACATCAAGCTGCAGCAGGTGCAGAAGTCGGCGACGCGGTTCAAGATGGTCGGGGGGCAGTGAGTTCGCAAGACGGGTGAGGTGACATGGCCCGGATTCTCATCTTCGCGCCGCACCCCGACGACGCCGAACTCGGCATGGGTGGGTCGATCGCGCGCTTCGTGCGTGACGGGCATGACGTGATGGTGTGCGACCTGACGGACGGCGAACCCACGCCGCACGGATCGCCCGAGATTCGCGCACGCGAGACGGCGGAGGCGACGCAGATTCTCGGCGTGAAGCGAGTGAATCTCGGGTTGCACAACCGCTTCGTGCAGCACACGATCGAGGCACGCCACGCCGCCGCGGGCGTGATCCGCGCGCACCGCGCGGAGATCGTCTTCACGCCCTACTTCGAGGATGCGCACCCCGACCACCTCGCCGGCACGCGCATCGTCGAGGATGCGCGCTTCGACGCGAAGCTGACGGGGATCGAGATGCCCACGCCGAGCGGTCTTCACGCCGGGCCGCCGGTGTACGCGAAGTGGTTGTTCCACTACTACGCGACACATCTGCGGATCACGCCCTCGCCGAGCTTTTGCGTGGATGTGTCGGGGTTCGAGGAAACGAAGCGCCGCGCGATCCTTGCGTACCACTCGCAGTTCGTCGCGAACGAGAAGAACCGCGGCGTGGTCGAGTGGATCGACGCGTCGCTGCGCTTCTTCGGCTCGCGCATCGGCACGGCGGCGGCGGAACCCTTCTTCAGCCGCGAGCCGATCGGGCTGGCGGGGCTGGACGGGCTTGTCACGTAGTGGCAATCCGCGGCGAACTCGCGGTGCGGCGGGTTCGTATGAAGTGGATCGGGAGTGTGCGTTCGCCGTTCGTTCGTGATCGCGGTCGGCGGAAAGGGGCGGGCGATGATGCGGAAATCTCGCGTCGTGTCAGTTCTGCTGTGCGGGGCGATCGGCGCGTGGCTCACGGCGTGCGATGGGGCGCCGGCGAAGGAGGCGCCCGTGGTGAAGACCCCGACATCGCCGCCGATACCGACCACTCCGAGCGGCGAAGTCACGCTGAAGGGCACGCTGCGCTCGGGCTTCGCCGCCATCGGCGGCGAGACGACGGGCTGGGCCCTCGAGCGCCCCGAAACTGAGGGCGGGCTGATCGAGGTCGATGTCTCCGCGCCGACGGCGGCGAAGAACGCAGAGTCGTTCGTCGATCGACGCTGCGCGATCAAGGGGACCATCATTGAGCGCGAGTATGTGGAGCGCGGGAAAGTGCCGGTGCTCGTGGCGGTGTATGTATTTTCGGATGAAGAGCAGGCGCCGCAGTGAAAGTGCCCAGCGCGCTCGATGTGCGGCGGCGCGCGGACGTGAGGAGGTTGCCATGAATCGTGCGATGAAGCGATTGACGGGCGTCGGGCTTGTGGTGCTGGCGCTCGGCGCGGGCGGTGCGATCCTCGATGCGCGGCACGCCGTCGCGCAGCCGCGGGATGCGGGGATGATCGACGCGCGTGACACGCGCCCATCGGCCGCGCGGCTGACGTACCTCTCGCCGGAGATGCTCGACTCGGCCGGGCGGCATGCGGGCGATGGTTCGCTGATGGAGGAAGTGGGGCGGTACGTCGTGGCAAAGGCGGACTGGTACGGATCTCCCGGGTTCCGGCAGTGGTTGATCGCGCAGCCGGATCGCTTGCGCCGTGCGGCACCCGAGTGGGCGGCGTCGATCGAGCGGCAAGGCGAGTGGGACAATTCGGTGGCGGAGGAGGACCTCACGCGCCGGCTGGTCGTGAACGCGCCGGCAAACATGTGCCGCATCGAGTTCGTCGTGCGCGGCGCGGACAAAGCGGTCACCACCGAGTTGGCCCGTGCGATCACGCAATTGGCGAGCGATGTGGAGCGCGCGGATCGTCGCAAATGGGTTCAAGGCCGCATCGATCGGCTCTCGGACCTCGAGCGCGAGCACACGCGCGCCATCGCGGCGCGCGAGCAGCAGCTTGCGAACCTCATCCGCGAGTCGGGGCTGGTCAGCCTCGATGATCCGTCGCCCGACCTGCAGCACGAAGCGCGACTGCTCAGCGAGCGGCTGATCGAGGCTCGCCTGCAAGCGGCGGCGGCGGGCGATGCGGAAGCGAAGAAGCAGGCGGCATCACAGGTTCAGGAGCTCGACGCGCAGTTGACGCGTGTGCGGCAGGCGATCTCCGACCGGGCCGCGGCACAGTGGAGCGGGCGCGCGATTCTTGCGGATCGGGCCGCCATCGCCGAACTGCTGGCGGACGTGCGACGCTCGACGGCCGCGCTCAAGGGGAAAGTCCAGGACGCCGGGCCGTGCGAAGCATCCGCGGTTTACTCGGTCGAGCGGTAGATGCGCGATGCCACATCGGCGAGGTGCTTCTCGATCGCGGCGGCGAGCGCATCGCCCCGAGCTTCGTGCGCGGCGTGGAGCTCGAAAAACCAGCGCGACAGTTCGGCAAGTTGTCCTCGCTCGGGCGCGAGCCAGGCCCGATCCGTCGGCGGCGTGGCAAGTTCGATCAGCGGGTCGATCGGCGAACCCTCCGTCGCGCGCTCAGCTGCGGCGGCGAGCATGTGCAGGACACTTAGGCGGTGCTCCGCGTGGTTCAGCGCGTCGGCGGCGAGCTGGTCCTTCCCGTCGAGCAGCAGCGTGATGCTCTCCGCGAGGATTGCGCGCATGCCGTCGATCAGCCGCTCGGCCGTTTCAACGGGAAACTCAAGGGCCGCCCACGCGCGGGCACGTTCGATCACGCCCGCGCGGCGCAGCGCACGGTACAGCGACGCGGCGCCGAGAATCCGCTCGAACTGCTCGAGTCGCCCGTGTGCGGCGGCGGTGCGCTCCGCGTCATCACCCGCCCACACGATGATCCACACGGCTCGGGCGGCGTCGATCGCGGGCGCGATCTCGCCGGCTCTCGCGCCGAGCACGGCGGTCATGTCGGCGTCCCCCGAGCGCAGCAGCACCTCGCCGGGCAGCACCTCAAGCCGGCGTGCATCGGCACCGAGCGCGCGGATCACCACCAGTCCCTGCACACGAGTCGCATCGAGCTCGACGACGCGCACGCGCTCGGTGAACGCCTTCTGGATCAAGGCTCGCTCGTCGGCGAGCGCGCGCGGAGCGCCGGGGTTGCCGAGGACGCGCGTGATGAACTGCTGGGCAGAGAGCAGGTCGCGCATCGCGCCGATCGCCTCGCTCTGCCGGCTGATCATGCTGGCGCCCTCGGGGCGCTTCAGCGTCGTCGGGTCGCGCACGATCGATTCGAGCGCCGCGAAGTTCTCACGCTCGGCGTTCGCATAGTCGGACTCGAGGCGCGACCAGGCGCGCTGGATCGCCGCCGGGATCTCCGCGCGCGCGGGCAGCGTGCGACGCTCGGCGGCGAGGCCCAGCACGCGAAGCGCGGCGCGGATCGTCTCTTCCGCTTTCGGCCCGATGACCGGGTCAATGATGTGTCCGATGCCGAGCGTGGCGGCCCGGCGCACGCCCGAAACGTCAAGCCCCGGGCGCGAGAGCGAACGAACGGCGGCGAGCAGTTCGCCGCCCGCGGCGATGGGGGACATGATCGCGCGGGCGTCGTCGCGCGTGGCGCGGTCGCCGAAGCGCTCCAGCGCCTCCGAGAGCCGCGCCGCGACGGCCTCGGCGACGTCGCGGTCGATGATCGGGCGTCCCGTGCCGCCCGGCGGCGGGGCGGCGGCGAGGTCAAGCTCGGGGACCGCACGCAGCGCGCCGATGAGCTCGCGCATGGCTTCGTCCGCCGGAGCGCTCAGCCCGACCCTTCCGCGAGCCTCGAGCAAGCGGGGCGTGAAATTATCGAGTGCCGCGAGTGAATCGGCGGCGAGGAGCCCCGTGCGCCGGGCGGTGGCGACCGCGTCGTCGAGCGCGGCGGGGTCGGCAACGTCGGCACCGGGCGCGGGCCACCAGCCGCCGGTGATGGGCTCGGCACGGAGCCCGGCGGCGTCGGCGAGATCGGCGGCGAGATCGCGCAGCAGGGTGTCGAGATCGGACACGGATTCGATCGGCGCGTCGGCGGCGCGCCCGGCACGCGTGATGAACGCGCGCAGGCCGGCACACCGCGCCGCACGGAGCGCTGGGTCGCGCTCGCGCGCGAGATCATTGGCGATGGCATCGGCGCGCGCCCCCGCCCGCTCCATCGTGGCGGCGGCGGCGAATGCGGCGCCCGCGGCCGGGTGGCGATCGTCGCGCGCCAGACGGGCGAGGCGGATCGCCGCCGAGCGCCAGAGCGCCGCGGCTTCGTGCGCGACGCGCGCGACATCGTCGGTCGCGCCGCGCTGAGAGGTTTCCGCCGCAGTGCGATCGCGCTCGAGCCGGATGATGAGGTCGTCAACAACCGGAGAGCCGGCGAGCGTGGGGGCGGCGTCGCTCGTGCCCAGATTCAGTGTTTGCGATTGTGAAGGCGGCGCTGCGAGCGCGATGAACAACGCCGCGAGTACCGCGCGCAGATGGCCGGGTGCCGAGGTGTGTTGGCTGAAGTTCATCCCGTGGGCTTGGCGTTCTGATAGACGCGCTCGAGATCCTCGATCATCTTCTCCGCGCTGAATCGTACGCGGCAGAGTTCTCTCGCGGCGTCGGCAACATAGCGAGACTCCTGCGGCTGCTCGATCATCCACAGGACCGCTTCGCGCAGCCCGGCGATGTCCCCTGCGCGCACGAGCCGCCCCGTCTCGCGGTCCCGGCACACCTCGCCCGTGCCGTCCACGTCGTACGCAACGACAGGAACGCCGCAGAGCATGCCCTGCACGACGGCGCGCGGCAGGCCCTCGCGGTAACTCGGATGCACCAGCACATCCATCGCGCGGATCAGCCCCGGCACGCGCTCCGGCGGCACCAATCCCGTGGTGATGAGCTGGTTTTCCAGCCCAAGCTGCAGCACGCGCGCGAGCAAGCGATCGCGCCACCAGCCATCGCCCACCCACAGCAGCTTCCACGATGGGTGTCGTTTCAGATCATCCGCGAGCGCGTCGAGCAGGTCGTCGTGCCCTTTCAGTTCCGCGAGCCGAGCGACGGTGCCGATGATCGTGTCGCTCTCGCTGACTCCGAGTTTCTGACGCACGTCGCGGCGCGATGCGCCGGGGCGTGCGTCGAGGAATTCGCGCGTCTCGCAGCCGGAGTAGACGATCTCGTACCGCTCCTCGCGCCCGATGCCGTGGAGGAGGAACTGATCGCGCATTGCTTCAGCAACGCAGGGGATCATGTGGCAGCGCTTGGCAGCGAATTTCTCGCACGCGATGTAGATCCTGTTTTTCCAGGGCTTTTCGTACTCGTGGAAGGGCGGGCCGTGGACGGTGTGGACGACGCCGATCTGGCCCGTGCTGCCGCCCTCGGCCCACGCCGCCGCGCGCCCGAGGATGCCCGCTTTCGATGAGTGCGTGTGCACGATGTCCGGCCCGAAATCGCGGATGAGCTGGCGCAGTTGCCAATAGCACTTCCAGTCGCGCCACGGGTTGATCTCGCGCACAAGATCGGGCACTTCGTGACAGGTGATGCGCCGCTCGCGCCCGGTGTTGTCGACGCACGAGAAACCGCGGACGCGCTCGAGCATGGAGCCTTCGGGGCCGTAGATCGGGCCGAAGGCGAGATGGACCTCGTGCCCGATGCGGCTCTGCCCCTCGCAGGAGAGAACGGTGTTCTCCTGCGAGCCGCCGAGGATCAGGCGCGTGCTGATGTGCAGGATGCGCATGCGCCGAAGTTACACGAGCAGCGTGGCAGGCGCTTCGAGGAACGATTTGACGCTCTGGAGGAACTGCGCCGCCATCGCGCCGTCGATCACGCGGTGATCGCTCGACATGGTCATCGACATCTCGGAGCCTATGACGATCTCGCTCGCGCCGGCGGCGTTCTTGCGCACCACCGGCTTCTCGATCGCCGCGCCGACGGCCAGAATCGCCGAGTTCGGCGGGTTGATGATCGCGGTGAAGTGCTCCACGCCGTACATGCCGAGGTTCGAGATGGTGAAGGTCGCATCGCCCATCTCGTCGATGGTCAGCCCCTTCGCGCGGGCCTTTTCCGCGAGGCGCTTCGTCTCGCTCGAGATCGAGCGCAGGCCCATGCGGTCGGCATCGCGCAACGTGGCGACGACCAGCCCGCCGCCCGAGAGGTCCGGCTTCACCGGGAGCGCGATCGCCACGCCGATGTTCACGCGGTCGTGCGTGTTGATCGACTGCCCGTCCTCGCCCCACGACGCGTTGACGAACGGGTGCTGGTGCATCGCGAGCGCGCACGCGCGCACCAGGAAATCGTTGACGGAGAGCTTCACGCCCTGCGAGGACAATTGCTCATTGAGCTGCTCGCGCAGCGCCAGCAGCCGGTCCATGCTCGCGTTGACCGTGACTTGATAGTGGGGGATGGTCGTCTTGGACTGCACGAGACGTTTTGCGATCGTGCCGCGCATGTTGGAGAGAGCGACGCTCCGCTTCTGCAGCGGCTGCAGGTCCGACCCGCTGAACACGGGGCCGGGAACGCTGGCGGCGATAGGCGCGGCGGTCGTCGGCATGGCGCGCGCGGCCGAGGATGGAGCGGCGGCCCGGCTTGTGGCGCTGCTTGTCGCGCTACCCTCGACGTCCTTGCGCGTGATGCGCCCGCCCGGTCCGGTGCCGTGAATCCGCGCGAGATCAAGCCCGCGCTCCTCGGCGATCTTGCGCGCGAGCGGCGAGACGAAGATGCGCCCGCCAGTCTCGCTCTCATTGTCTGCGCCGGCGGCGGCGTGCGAACTGTTGCTTGTGGATGCGGGTGGGTCCATGACTGCCGTGGCGGATGGTGCGGGCGGAGCGGAAGATCCCGCACTGCCGGCACCACTCGCCACTTTCGCTGGCGCGGCGGCGGGCTTCGCGCTCGGCGCGCTCTTCGCCGAAGCGCCGCCGGCCCCCGCGCCCGCGTACTTCGCTTTCACCGCGGCCACATCCTCGCCCTCCTCGGCGAGCACGAGGATCATCTTGCCGACTTCCGCCGGCTGACCGGTGGGGATGAGAATCGCGGCGATGGTGCCGGTGTCGAAGCTCTGCAGCTCCATCGTGGCCTTGTCGGTCTCGATGTCGCCGAGGACTTTGCCGGGGGCGACTGTGTCGCCTTCCTTGACGTTCCAAGCAACGATGGTGCCTCGCTCCATGGTGTCGGAGAGGCGCGGCATGGTGATTTCAATAGCCATCTGGAGTTCTCAAGCGGTTGGAGAGTTCTTGTGCTCGACGCCCGTGAGGAACGTCGGTGTATCACGCGCACATCCTAGCTGTTTTGCCGAGACGAATGGCCAGAAGTCGCGGGTCGGAGAAGTGAACGCCAATCGTGAAGCGATCCGATCGAGCGCCACTCCGCCGCGTACCCAAACAACCGAGTACGCGAGCACGGTGACCAAGCACGCCGAGATTGAAATCCGCGCCATGCTCGCCATCCAGCCGATTGCTCCCACGAAACTGCCGAGACAGATGGTGGTGCAAAGCAAGAGATCCGGACTGACACAGCTCCCGTGGGGATGTTCGTAGGGTGTGTTCGTCCGAAGGAACAACACCCAGCGGGCGATGGTTTGCCGGCGCGTGCGAACCATTTCTCGGTCGTCTTGTTGGATCGTGTGTTCGGTCAGGTCGGAATAGAAGGCCCAGTTCACGCTAAAGATCGCATCAACTGCAGTATCCAAGCCGTGTTGATGAACAAGCATCAGGTACGCCTGCTCATACTCGAAATTCGTGCACTGGCCGGCGTGAAAGCGTCGCAGAAGAGCGGCGAACGCTCGTCGTGTCGCTGGGTTGTGACGAGTGAGCAGACGTCTATCGAGATGTCGGCTGCATGAATTCATCGAGTTCACCGCCGCTTCTTGCCGCCGCGCCGTGAATGCCCGTTGCCGTTCTGCTTGCCTTTCTGCGCCGGCTTCATGGGCGTGATCTCGACCACAAGCAGGCTGTTCACCCACCGCAGCGCGTCGTCGTGATACACGCCGAAGCACGTGGCGAATCGCCCGAAGCGCGATTCGGAGCCGCCAAACGCCGGCGTGAGCCACACCCAGTCCCTGTGCGGGACGGCGTACTTCGTGCCGTCAACCATCTTGATAGTCACGCCCTCGGGATGGTCGTTGATGATCTGCCGGATGTCGTTCGCGTTCATGCCACGCCGCTCCTGAATCTCTGCTGAGCCTATTCCGCCCCAACAGTCGCCCGAACTGCCGCCACAATCTTCCCCTTATGCGGCAAAAACTCACTCTCCAGATTCTTCGCGTACGGCGCCGGCACATCATCGCTCGTCACCCGCACCGGCTGGTGGTCGAGCCAGTCGAAGGCGCGCTCGACGACCTGCGTGCAGACTTCGCTCGCCACGCCGCCGAAGGGCCAGCATTGATCGACGACGACGATGCGCCCGGTCTTGCGCACGCTCGCGATGATCGAGTCGATATCCAGCGGGCGGATCGTGCGCATGTCGAGCACGTCGCACGAGATACCCTCGGCCTCCAGTTCCGCCGCTGCTTCCAGGCAGAAATTCACCGGCCGCCCGAACGAGACCAGCGTGCAGTCCTCGCCCTCGCGGCGCAGCGCCGCCTGCCCGAAGGGGATGTAGTACTCCTCCTCCGGCACGTGCCCCTTGTCGCCCAGCATGCGCTCGGATTCGAGGAAGAAGACCGGGTCGTCATCCACAATCGCCGTCTTCAGCAGCCCCTTCGCGTCGTACGGGCACGAGGGGATCACGATCTTCAGTCCCGGCACGTTCGAGTACATCGCCTCGACGCACCACGAGTGGGTGGAGCCGAGCTGTCCGCCCGCGCCGTCGTTGCCGCGGAAGACGATCGGGCACCCCCATTGCCCGCCCGACATGTACAGCATCTTCGGCGCGTTGTTGAGGATCTGGTCCGCCGCCACGATGCTGAATGACCAGCTCATGAACTCGATGATCGGGCGCAAGCCGTACATCGCGGCGCCGATACCCAGCCCGGCGAACCCGTTCTCCGAGATCGGCGAATCGATGATCCGCTTGGGGCCGAATTCCTCGAGCATCCCCTGCGACACTTTGTACGCGCCGTTGTACTGCGCGACTTCCTCGCCCATCAGGAAGATGCGCGGATCGCGGCGCATCTCCTCGCTCATCGCTTCGCGGAGCGCTTCGCGGAATTGGATGAGGCGGTCGCCCTCGCGCGAGGGGAGAGGGCGGGAGAGGTCGGGTTTCGGGGGGAGTGTGAGGGTGGGCATGGGTGAATCAATCCGGCGAGTGACGTATGAAGAATCCAGAATGATAGGGAAAAAATTTGGGAACTATGTGAGGCGGTGAATCCTGATTCCGGCGTCGTCAAAGACCACGATGCTCGGGGTTTCGAGATGCTCGATCAGCGTCGGGAGGTGTGAACGAAGGAGCGCGGCGATCAGCGCTGGGCGGTTGTCGTACAGACGGAACAGGATGATCGACGGTCGGCGAAGCCCCGAGCGCATCACGATCTCGCCGAAGTCAGTATCCGCCGCGACCACCACGCTGCCGGTCTCGATGGCGCGCGCCACGATCGCCGCGTCCGCCTCCGCCTGCATCCCGTGGTCGAGAACGTGCTCCGCCTCGTGCCCGATCGCGCGCAGCACCCCGACGAGGGTGGGGGAGAGCGAGTTGTCGATCAGAAACCGCACCGATCACGACCCCGTCGGGCGAAGAGGGATCACGCGCGTCGGCAGCATGCACTCGGCGGCGAAGAGCAGCGCCGCTTTGATGTCGGCGGCTTCAAGGCTCGGGTAATCGCGCAGAATCTCTTCAGTGGTCATGCCGTTGGCGACCAGCTTGACCACCGTGACCACCGGGATGCGCAGCCCGCGGATGCACGGCACGCCGCCCATCTTGCCTTCTTCAACCGTGATTCGATCGGCGATGTACATGGCGGATTCTCCGGGTGATCGTAGGGCGCGGCCGCCGTGAAGACTTCTCGCGCGTTGCGGGGCTCATCGCTGCCGCGGGACTCGCAAACTTGACCTGAAGAGCGCCAACTCCGTGATCTTCCACCGCCGGCAGAACTCGGCGAGCTTTTCGTGCGGGACGGGGATTCTGGGGGTGGTCATCGATCAATCGGGGTGCCCCGCTCACGAATCGCCGCGCAGCCGACAACAGGCAGCAGAATCACGACCACAACCAAGGCGGCGACGTACCAGCACAACGGGCAGCAGCACCAGCAGATGTTCGGTTCGAGCATGAAGAGGCTCCGTCCCCGACCACTCACAACAACGGATTCCTCACCCCACCGCCATACTCGCCGATGGGGCTGAGATTCGCCTGCGGGTTGATGTACACATCGCTGTACAGCTCGCTCGCCGGGTCCGGCGTGTCGCTCTTCTCCGCGAACTCGACGGCGTCGCGCACGATCTCGCGGATTTCCTTCTGCATCTCTTTGTAGCGATCCTCGCTCAGGCAGCCGCGCGCCGTTCTTGGCGTCTCGGCCAGCGCCGCCGCGAAGGCGCGATCCGCCGCCGCGCTGTTGCCTGTGCCTGAAGAAGACCCGCTCGCTCCCGCTCGGGGCTCGCTTTGCACGCCCGCGACCTTCTGCCCTTTGGGCGACAGCAGCAGGTGCGCCAGCCGGTCGATCGAGTCCCGCTCCTGGAACTTGGCGACTTCTTCCTTCGTGCGGTACTTCTGCGGGTCGCTCATCGAGTGCCCCTGGTACCGGTACGTCTTCAGATCGACGAACCCCGGCTTCTGCTCCTCGCGGCACTTGTCCGCGAACGGCTTGAACGAGTCGTAGATCGAGCAGATGTCCATGCCGTCGACGTCAAGGAAATCGATGCCGTACGCGGCGGCTTTCACCGACAGGTCGTGCGCCATCGTCGTGCCGCGCTCGATCGCCGTGCCCATCGAGTACCCGTTGTTCTCGACGATGTAGATCACCGGCACGCCGTACAAGCCCGCGAGATTCAGCGCCTCGTGGAACACGCCCTGATTCAGCGCGCCGTCGCCGAGGTAGCACAAACACACCCGCTTCTTCGGCTCGATCGTCGGGAGCGTGTCCCCGCCGGGCCCGTCCGCTGGCATCGCCTGACCCATCACTTCCCACAGATACCGCGTCGCGAACCCAAGCCCGAGCCCGAGACCGGTCTGCGCGCCGACGATGCCGTGCCCGCCGTACAGATGGTTGGGCTTGTCGAACATGTGCATCGACCCGCCCTTGCCCTTGGCGCAGCCGGTGATCTTGCCGTACATCTCCGCCATGCAGGCGCGGCTGGTCATGCCCCGCGCGAGCGCGTGCCCGTGATCGCGGTACGCCGTGACGACCGGGTCATCATGATTCACGCACCCGATCGTGCCGACGGCCGTCGCTTCCTGCCCGATGTACACATGGCAGAACCCGCCAATCTTCGCCTGCTGATACGCCGCCATCGTCCGCAATTCGAACTCGCGGATGAGCATCATGTCGTAGAGCCACTTGATGAGCGTCTCGTCCGACAGGTGGTCGGAAGGTCGCCCGGTACGAAGGTCGGGATGCTTGTTCACGGCGGTCATAGTCGTCATCACAGCTCCTCGGCGTCCGTTCCCATCCGTGCGGATCGCCGCTCGGATGCACCCCGCCGCACAATCCTGATCGGCCTGATCGGCGGATTTCACTGGGTCAGCGCGAATCGGGCAGTGTAGGCGCGCACCCGAACAGTGGCAAAACACCGATCGCGGGCCAAACGGGAAAGCGCTCAGCGGTCAGCGTTCGGCTGTCAGCTTTCAGCTTGAAGTTCAATTCTTGCCGTTCGCAATGTGCGGCAGAACCTTCCGACTTCCGCCCTTCCGACTTCAACGGCAGTTCGCCCCCCAGTTGCTCACGACCACGCTGATGTCCGAAAGCCCGACGAAGCCGTCGCCGTCGAGATCACCGTTCGCCGCGCCGGTTGCCATCGCGCCCCAGTTCACGACCACCACGCTGATATCGGAGAGCCCGACCATCCCGTCGCCGTCGGCGTCGCCCGGGCACGCCGGGGGGAGCGCGTTGACCACGCCCATCAGCGTCACCACGCGCGACGGCTGGTCTGGGTCGTCGGACGCGATCGTTACCGTGCCGCTCTTCACGCCGGGGGTGCTGGTGTCCATGCTCAGCACGTGGACATTCCCGCCGCCGCCCGCGAGTTCGACGAATGATCCCGCCGGAGCGCTGAACTCGGCGCTGGCGCTGAGCGTGTAGTCAAGTTCATCGATCCCCGCCGCGCTCCACAGCGCCACGTCGCCCGCGTTCGACACCATCAGCGGCTGCATCGCCGAATCGCCCTGTGTCACCGTGCCGAAGTCGACGACGGCGTCAGAGCCAACCTTCGCCGGCACGCGCAGGTCGAGCACGATGGGCAGGTGCCCGCCGCCGCCCGCCATCGTGATGAGCGCCTGCGCGATCACCGGCCCGACGAACGAGTTGGTCGTCGTCGCCAGTGCCAAGTTAAAGGTGGTGCCGTCGTTGCCCCACGAGCGGTACGAGTGATTCGGATCGTTCCACGTCGTGGTGCTGTAGGGGATCAGCGGGTTGCCGATGTAGCTCAGCCCTTCGCCGTCGACGAGTTCCGCGCCGCAGAGAATCTGGTCGTGCCGATCGTCCATGCCGCCCGCACCGGAAGGGTCCTGCGTGTGGACGAAGCGGAAGGCACCGTTGTTGTTCCACGAGCCGGGCGTGGCGATCGGATCGAAGAAACGCCCGCTGTTGTTGGCCTGCGACGCGACGAAGGCTTGATACTCCTGCGAGCCGGACGACTGGATGTTCGTGTCGCCCCCGACGAGGAAGCGGTAGCCGCTCGGCAGCCCGGTGCCGGGGCCGTTCGTGTCCACGCCCTCGGCGTTCAGCCGGATGCGCTGCGCTTCGATCAGCCGCCGCCCGCCGTCGTTCGTGCCACCCTGCGCTTTCATGTGCGTGCTGTAGATCGCGAGCGCGGCGCCGACCGATTCATACCCGCGCAGCAGCACGTCGTAGCGGTACGTGTTCCGCGGCTGGTTGGCGGTCGAGCTCGACCCGACCGCCACGGTGGTGGTGCCGAGGAATTCGACCTTGCTGATGCGGTAGAAAAAGGCGCAGTCGGTGTCGGGCCCGTCGATGAACGATGCCGCGCCCCATTGCCCCGGCTCGTTAGCGTTGAGCATCTGCAGGAAGCTGGTCACCGCCGCCTGGCTCAGGAACTCTTGGGTGGTGATCACGTCGGGGCGGAGTTGCCGACCCTCGAACGAACCGAAGATCGCGCTGGTCAGCGCCGGGTGATTCCCACCGGCATAGTTGGATATGTTCCACGATGCAACGCGCAGCTGCGCCGAAGCGGAGCCCGCCGCCGAGAAAACCACAGCAGCGGCGAGCGTAGCACCAACACGGGCGCGTGAGAACATCTTCAGCGACATCAGCAGTCTCCTCGATTCGCGGCCGCGCTCGCTCTTCCGAGAGCGGAGGGCGGTCGGCCGCGCTCAACAAGGTCAGTTCATTGAATGGTCGGACACACCCCGCCGGGCGTCGCGCTGAGCGGGAAGGCTAAATATACACGCGCTTCGGGCGCGGTACCGTGAGTTCCCCAACACAAGCAAGCAAAAATTCGACCACTGAACCAGCAGCCCGGCCAGTTCAGTCGTTCCGTTCTCTGAGCAGCCGGCGTCCTGACGGAATCGCTCGTCGCTCCGCGTGCCGCCGCATGATCATCCTCTCAAAACCCGAAAACGCCCACAGATTTTCAACGCCGACGGCGAGTTCCGGCGAGGATAACCTTACAGCGGATCGATTTCCGCCCAATCCGAGCGCGAACCGTTTGAGAGTCCAGGCATCTTTCCGTCGTCGAACCCGTAGGGAATGAGTGAGATGAAGAAAGCCTGGGCCGGACTCGCATTCGCCGCCGTCGTCACCGCCAGCGCGGCCATTCTGTGGCCCACCGGTTCGGGCGCGCCTCCCGACGCCCCACCTCCCGTCGGCGGCCCCACGACGCCGGGCGGGCCGGTGCCGACGAACAATCTCAATGTCAGCTCGCTCGGGAGTGATTCCAGCACGGCGTACACCCCACCCCCGCCGCGCGAGCCGACGCGATCGATGCTCAATCCCGACGGCACGACGAACGGCTCGCGTCCCGCGCCGCCGCCGCTGCCGAAAGAAGGCGCCGAACCGCCGCCCGCGAATCGCTATGTCAAGAACCCCAACCCGCCGGGGGGCGGGGGCGCGCCGAACGCCGGCCGTCCCAACGCGGCGCAGCCCACGACGACGACGGGCCTTCCCAACGCAGGTGTGAACAACCCGGGCGGCTCGCCCCAGAACGTGCGCGATGTGAATGACCTGCGCGCGCAGCAGCTCGCGCAGTTGCAGGAGCGCCGGCGGCAGGCGGAGTTCGCGCGCCGCCAGGACGCGCAGGCCAACGCCGCCGCGAATCGTGACGCCAACCGCAATCTCGCCGACAACAACAACACGAACGATCCGAACGGCCCGCCGTCGATGGAACAGATCGCCGAGATGATCCGCAATCGTCCGCAGCGCACCACGGGTGGTTCGAGCAGCGGCGGCGGCTCCGGCTCCGGAGGTTCGGGCAGCGGCGGATCAGGATCGGGCGGCAGCGGCTCGGGTTCTGGTGGTTCAGGCTCCGGCGGCTCAGGCACGGGTGGCTCAGGCACCGGCGGTGGCGGGACCGGCGGATCAGGCTCGGGCGGCGGCGGAACCACCACCGGCGGCGGCGGGGGCGGCGCGCCCGTCATCAACGCCGTCTGGGTCCCCGTCGACAACCGTACCGGCGCGTGCGGCGCGATCCGCGGCTTCCGCACCAACGATCTCTACCTGCGCCTCTCATCAAACGCGTCGCTGCTCGGCGCGGAATCGCCCAGCGTCGGTGGCATCACCATCACGGGAGGCTCGTTCTATCAGGACACCCGCGGCCCGGCGGGCGACGTCGCGCCCGAGGATGACGACGATGCCTGCTCCAACTTTGACTCGTACCTGGCGCTGGGCACCAGTTCGATCACCGTCGCCGGCGGCAGCAGCACCGCCGGCGTGCCCTTTAGCACCTCGCTCGTTGCGGGCTGGTTTGTGCTCTCCTCGACCGGCGTTGAGCCTGTGCAGGACTCGGCGCGCTTCGGCGATAACTCGTTCTATCTCCGCGTGGCGCGCATCACGGCGCCCGTCACAATCACCAACATCGGCGGGCGGCTGAACGTCTCGCTGATCACTTCCCTCGCCACGCCGATCCGCGTGGATTTGCCCCCGTTCGATGCCGCGCAGTGGAACAACAACCCGAATCTGAACCAGCCCCCCGCGCCCGCGTCGGAGCCCGACGCCGACAACGACGGCGTGCCCGACACGACCGACAACTGCCGCATCACCGCCAACGCGAGTCAGGCCGACGCAGACGGCGATGGCGTTGGCGACGCCTGCGACAACTGCGTGAACACCGCGAACCCCACGCAGGCCGATGCCGACGCGGACGGCGTGGGTGACGCGTGCGAGACCGTTACGCCCGATGAGGACGCCGACGACGACGGCGTGCCCAATACCGAGGACAACTGCCCGACCAACCCCAACCCCACGCAGACCGACACCGACGGCGACGGCATCGGCGATGCCTGCGACTCCACGCCCGGCACGGGCGGCGGGGGCGAGCCGCCCACGCAGACGCTCTCGGCGATCTGGCTGCCGGTCGCGGTGACAGGCTGCGATGATGAAGACGCCGACGAGGACGGCTTCCCCGACCTCGATAACGCGCGCTCGGGCGATCTGTATCTGCGCATGAATTCGGCGATGCCGTTCAGTGTGCTGGTGGTGCTGTCGGGCGGCGTAAGCGCCACCGGGCCGCTGACGAACGACGGCGTGACCGTCAACGGCGCGCGGGTCTTCCAGCACATCAGCGGCTTCGATTTCCGCCCGGTCACCGGCGCGTCGCTCACTGATTGCCGCCGATTCGATTCGGGGTTGGCGCTCGGCACGACGGCCCGCGCTCAGGCGCTGGGCGGGCCGTTCTTGAACGACGACGGCGAATGGCTCAACCCGCTCCGCGCGCTGTGGGCCGGCGCGGGCTTCGGCAGCGTGACGGCCGCGCAGAACCAGCAGCTCTTCGGCGATAGCGCGTTCTATGTGTTCCTTGGGCGCTTCACGCTGATCCCGACCGGCGCGACGGACCCGACCACTACGGGCGAGATCGAAGTGTCGATCTCCGAAGCGGGTTCCTCGGCGATCCAGACCGTGACGGTGATCGTGCCGAATTGCCCGACGTGCTGGGATGCGCCGTGATGGCTTCGCTCGCCTGTTTCGCGGGCGAGACGAATGGGAAGACAAAGGAAATGTGGGAGTGCCGCGGACCAGACGCTGGCGCGTCTGGCAACCATCGCGCGCCCGCTCCGCGGGCGGAAGGCACGCTGCAGGCGACGAACGTTGATTGCCGGCTCCAAACTCGAAACTCCAAACTCCCGACTCCTCATCGCGCGCGGGGCCGATTCGTCGTGCCGTCCTCGCCCAGCGGCGTGCCGCCGCTGCCTTGGCCGCTGATCAGCCCTTCATCTCCGATGCGGAGATCCTGGTTGCAGTTGGAGCCCCAGTTGGTGATGACGACGCTGATGTCGTCCGGGCCGATGATGCCGTCGGCGGAGAGGTCGCCGTTGGTGCCGGGCTGCACGGGCTGCTCCCAGTGAAGGATCATGACGGCGATGTCGGAAAGACCGACGAGCGCGTCGCCGTCGGCGTCGCCCGGGCAGGCGGGGGTGCAGGTGATGACCATGTGCCCGTAGCCGCGTTGCCCGCCCCAGCCGCCGGTGCGGATGACGTATGTTCGCCCCAGCGAGCAGGCGAATGTGACGAATGATGAGAGACCGCAGCCATCGTCCATGCAGGTGATCTGCTGATTCGGGCCATCGGGGCACTGGGTGTCGTAGACGCTCAGCATGGAGTCGTGCGTCGAGCCGCAGAGCGCGACGGTGAGCGAGCCGCTGCAGGTAGCGGTGTAGGTGTACCATGTGTCGTTCCGCAGGAACTGCCCGCCCGAGAAGCAGGCTTCGTCGTCCGGCCCGTCGGTCGTGGCGCCGCCGTTCGTGTACGGGGTGAGCCCGTCAAAGACGCGGATGGCGTTGTCGCAAGCGTCGTTATTCCCGCTGACGGCACCGGTGGTGAACATGACCGTCGGCGTGAAGACGCTGATCCCCGTCTCGTTCTGCGCGCGGACGCGGACAAAGTAGGTGGTGTTGGGCTGGAGCACGCCGACGCTGGCCTGCCAGCCGATGCCGATGGAGGCGTTGAGGCTGGTCATCACAACACTGCTGAAGGCCGCGTCGCTGGCGATCTGCACGAAGTAGAGCACCGCGTCGGGCGAGTCGGTCCAGTAGAACGTGGGCGTGGCGGTGGGGATGACGGAGCCGGTGCTGGGCGAGGTGATCTGGAAGTTGCCCGGCTCGAGCGGGTAGAGATAAAACGCGGCGGTTCCGGCCGGGCCGTCGCCCGGGGGCGTGACGGTGACGACGCGCGCACCCTTCGGGGCGTTCGCGTCGACGATGGCAGAGAGGCCCGTGAGCGTCGCGCCGTCGGCGGAAACGTTGGGCACGCCGATGAGCGTGATGCCGCTGCCGCTGAGCGTGATCTGATCGACGGATGTGATCGCCGAGAGTCCCTTGCCGAAGATGGTGATGGGGACCGTGGTGCCTTGCGCCTGGCGCCAGGGGTAGGGCGAGATCGCGTTGACGGAGAAGGATTCGTCGAACACTTCGACATTAATCGTGTCGGTGTCGGTCATGCCGTTGGAGTCGGTGACGCGGAGCGTGACGGCGCGGGTGCCCGGCGTGTTGTAGTCGGTGCTGGGGCGCGGGTCGTCGATGGTTTCGAAGGTGCCGTCGCCGTCGAGGTCCCAGTCGTATTGCGTGATGCTTGCGCCGCTGTCATTGGCGAAGGAATTGATATCGCCCATGAAGTAGCAGGCGGTGCCGGTGCCGATGCGCTTGTTCAAGCCCGCGATGGCGGTGGGGGGCGCGAAACTGGCGCCCACGCGGACGGTCAGGTCGTAGGTCTGGAGGATCTGATTCACCGGGTCATTCGGCCCGTTATCGACGACGCGGAGGGTGTACGTGCCGGCGGGGCGTCCGGGGGCGTTGATGACTTCGGCGATGCCCGCGGGCGCGCTCGACGCGGAAAGGATCGTCACCGCGCCGGCGCTGTCGCGCAGCTCGACGGCGAGGTTGCCCGCGGCCGAGGCGTTGACCGTCGCCTGCGGGCCGCTGCAGCTCGACGACTGCGATCCGTTGACATAGGTGCCGCCGGTGGGGGTGACGGTGATGGTGATGTCTTGCGTGGATGAAGTGGTGAATCGGAACCAGTCCTCACCCGTGCCGCCCGGACCGCCGGCGCCGTTGGTGGAGAGGGTGCGTTCGAAAACGCTGCGCACGCTCGGCGACGTGAGGTTGCCGAAATCCTTTGCGCTCGCGGGGGAGGTGTTTCCGGCGTAGCGGTCGCCGTAGTTCGTGTGGCTGTTGCGGATGTCGTCGATCTGTTGCTGCTCGTATGCGACGCTGATGAACGGCTCCATCAGCGCGGTTTCGGTGCAAGGGGTGACGTGGAAGCAGCCGATGCCGTGCCCGTGCTCGTGCGCGGTGGTGTTGCGCAGGTAGCGATAGGAATTGTCGGGCCGGGCGAAGAAGTTGCCCTCCCAGTAGCGGCTGTTGAAGAACATGTCGCTGCCGCCGTCGGGGAAGAAGTTGTACGCGAGGTAGGAGTCGGGCCAGGGGAATCCGGCGCCGATGCGGATGTCGCCGCGGGTCGAGCGGCGGGCGACGTCGAAATCGTGCTGGCTGCCGTCGTCGGCGACTTCGGTGTAGCTCATGTTGGCGGTGCGTCGCCAGCCGGCGAGTGCTTGGCGCATGTACTCGCGCCCGAGATCGGGGTTGGTCCCGCCGAAGACGAACGCGAGCGCGGAGTTCAGATCGTTGGGGACAACGGGGCGCGGCGCGAGCCCCCAGAGCGTGCCGTCGGGTGGGAAGCTGTAGGTGAAGCGGACGGGGATCGCTTGGCGCGAGGGGCCCTGCGCGCCGTCGCCCGTCCACACGGTGCCGGCGGGGAAGAAGCGCTGGTTCGGGTCGAGCCCCCACAGTACCGGCGCGAGCAGTTCCGTCTCGGTGATGATCCGCTCGCGCTCGGCGGGGGGCAGGTTGTCGGGGTAGCAGTGCTGCGGCTCGGCGGCGCGCCCGAAGCGCGACGCGAGCGCCCCGAGGTACGCGCGCTGCTCGGCGGCGGCGAGGCGGGCGTCGTCGGCGGATGCCGTGATCGGAGGGCAGAAGCCGCTGAACGCCGGCTCGGCGCGCGGCGGGGTCGCGTCGAAGGCGCGGTCCTCGGCGTGGGCGCTGCCCGTGGCGAGGATCAGACACAGGGACGACGACAGACCGAGAGCGCTCGCTCGCTGCATGTGAATGGACCCCAAGTGCTTCGCGGCGAGCGGGCTGGCAAGAACACAGCGCCCGACGCCGGCTGGATCATCATCTCTCGCCGGACCCCCGCGACCACGGTTGGACACGGCCGGCTTCCCTCAGACACCCGCCACTGTACCCCCATCATGGCGCGGATGGAATATGGTTTCCAGCACGGCGGGGAGGTTTTGTTGCAGGTCACTGATTTTGCGCGCGCCGGGGTGCCGTGCGCGGCGGTCGGGGTGTCCGGGCTTGGGTCCGGGGGAGTCCGGCTTCGGGCATCGGGGTTCGGATGTGAGTTCTCAACCTTCAGCGATCAGCCCGAGCGCGGTGCAGCACCCGTCCGGCGCAAGACGCAGGACGCGAGATTTCTGCGGTGCACCGCGCCTCGTGCGCGGCTCTCACGAGCAGCTTGTTCCCCAATTCTGGATGACGATGGCGAGGTCTTCGAGGCCGATGACGCCGTTGCCTGAAAGATCGCCGCTGGTGCCGGGGGGGACGGCGGCGGTCCAGTTGGTGGTGATGAGGGCGATGTCGGCGAGGTTGACGGTGCCGTCGCCGTTTGCGTCGCCCGGGCAGGCGGGGGTACAGGCAATGGTCATCATGCCTGAACCTGTCGATCCGAACCAGCCGCCGATGCGGATGTAGTAGGTCTTGCCGTTGATCGCCGGAGTGGTGATGAGCGAAGCGGGGGCGCAGGCATCGTCATCGCAGGCGACGAGATTGCCATCGACGGGGCAGTTGGAGTCGTCGTACACCGCGAGCATGGTGTCGAAAGTGGCGCCGCAGAGACCGACCGTGAGATCTCCGTCGCACGTGGCGACGTAGCGGTACCAGACATCGTTCTGGATGAACGAGCCGCCCGACTGGCAGACAGGATCGTCCGGGCCGTCGGTGGTGGAGTTGGCGTTGTTGAAGGGCGTCGCGCCGGCGAGGACGTTGATCGCGTTGGCGCAGTCGTCGTTGTTGATCGACGAGCCGCCGGTGGTGAAAGAGATGGTGGGCGTGAAGGTGTCGGAGCCGGTCTCGTTGCGGGCGCGGACGCGGGCGAAGTAGGTGGTGTTGGTGGAGAGCGCGCCGATGGGCGTCTGCCACGCGGTGTCAATGAGCGTGCTGGGGCTGTTGGCGACGATGGTGCCCGTGCCGAAGGTGTTGTCGGTGGCGATCTGCACGAAGTACTGGGCGGCCCACTCGGAGTTCGACCACGCGACGACGGGTGTGGTGCTGGCGGTGGTCGCGCCGTTGGCGGGCGACGTGATGCTGAAGGGTGCTGGGTTGAGTGGGTAGAGGTAGAACGTGGCGCGTCCCGTGCTGCTCGAGCCGGGGGCTTGCACGGTGATGACCCGCGCGCCCTTCGGTGCATTGGCGGCGACGTTCACCGACACGCCCGTGATCTGCGTGCCGCCCATCGTGATGACGGGCGTGCCGCTGAGCGTCGTGCCTGTGCCGGTGATGCTGAGCGAACTGAGCGTGATGCCCGCGAAGCCCTTGCCGAAGATGGTGATGGGGACACTGGTGCCCTGCGCGTTGCGGAAGGGGTAGGGCTGGACGGCGAAGACGGCGAATGGCTCGCTGAAGACATCGACGGCGATCGAGTCGGTAGCGGTCTGCCCGTTTGAGTCGGTAACGCGGAGCGTCACAGTGCGCACGCCCGGGGTGGTGTAGACGGTACTGGGGCGCGGGTTGTTGGCGGTTTCGAAGGAGCCGTTGCCGTCGAGGTCCCAGTCGTAGGTGGTGAGGGTGGCGCCGTCCTGATTCGTGTACGAGTTGATATCACCCAGGAAGTAGCAGGTGGTGTTGGTGCCGATGCGCTTGTTGACGCCCGCGATGGCGGTGGGGGGCGCGTTGGCGGTGCCGCGGCGGACGGAGAGGTCGTAGGTCTGAAGAATCTGGTTCACGGGGTCATTCGGGCCCTGATCGAAGACGCGGACGTGGTATGTGCCGTTTGCGAGCGAGGGGGCGTTGAGCGTTTCGAGCGCGCCAGCGGCGGCCCCGGTGGCGCTGGCGATGACGTTCGCGCCGCCCATGTTGCGCAGTTCGATGGACAGATTGCCTGCGGCGGAGGCGTCAACGGTTGCCGTGGTGCCGGAGCAGCCGCCAGACTGCTGCCCGTTGACGTACTGCCCGCCGGTGGGGGTGACGGTGATGATGACTCCGGTGAGCGGGCCGCCGCTGATGGTGAAGGTGAACCAGTCTTCGTCGGTGTCGTTCGGGCCGTCCACGCCGTTGGTGGATAGGGTCTTCAGCACGACGGCTTTCGGAGCGCTGGGGGTGTAGGAGCCGAGCGAGAAGGCGGTAGCGGCGGAGTTGTTGCCCGCGAGCCGATCGCCGTAGCCGCGGTTGACGTTACGGATGTCGTCGATCTGGTGCTGGTCGTAGGCGACGCTGATGAAGGGCTCCATGAGCGCGACCTGGTTGCAGGGGACGACGTGGATGGAGCCGTTGCCGTGCCCGTGTTCGTGGGCTTCCACATTTCGGAAGTAGCGGTAGGAGTTGTCGGGTCGGGCGAAGAAATTGCCCTCCCAATAGCGGCTGTTGTTGAACATGTCGGAGCCGCTGGTGGGGAAGAAGTTGTACGCGAGGTACGAATCGGGCCAGGCGAAACCAGCGCCGACGCGCAGGTCGCCGCGCGTGCTCACGCGGGTGACATTCGTATCGTGCTGGGAGTTGTCGTCACCGACTTCGGTGTAGCGCAGCCCGGAGAATCGGCGCCAGCCGGCGAAGGCCTGGCGGACGAGCTCGCGCCCGAAGTCGGGGTTGGCCCCGCCGTGGACGTGCGCGAGCCCGGAGTTGAAGTCGTTGGGGACGACGGGTCGCGGGGCGACGCCCCAGAGCACGCCGTCGGAGGGGAAGCTGTAGGTGAGGTGAGCGGGGATGGCCTGGTTGCGCGGGCCTTGCAGCCCTTCGCCGGTCCAGATCGTGTCGGCGGTGAAGAAGCGCTCGTTCTCATCCAGCCCGAAGAGCGTGGGCGGGAGGGCGCTGTTCTCGGCGATGATGCGTTCCTTCTCGGCTTCGGGGAGATCGTCGGGGAAGCACTCTTGGTGCGCGCCGGTGAGACGGCCGCGGAGGGCGGCGAGGTAAGCGTTCTGCTCGGCGGCGGCGTCGCGGGCGGCGGGTACCGAGGTGGTCGAGCCGACCTCGGCGGCACGGGTTTTCAGCGCGCCGATGGTCACGCACGACGGAGTGTTGCTACCGTGGGGCGCGCCGATCACGCCGCCTGCGAGGGTGAGAACGGACAGAGCCATGCCGACAGCAATCGCATGATGCATTGTGAATGAACCCCAATCGATGTGCCGGGCCGGGCGGTGGACACGCCGCTGCGGACGCCGGGAGACCCTTGACTTCCGCCGGCCCCCCGGACCCCGCGTGCTGCGGGTTGGACACGGCCGACGGCGACGCTCAACTCTAACCCCGGTTTCGGCCCGATCGAAATGGGAATGTCGATCCGGGGTCCGAAAATTGCCGATCGGGTGAAGAATTCCGATGCTGAGCGGGTAATTGTTTGGGGAATCGGTGGAAAGGATGGGCATGAACCGCCGGGCATTCACGCTGATCGAACTGCTGGTCGTGGTCGCGGTGCTGGCGATTCTGCTCGGCATTCTCCTGCCGGCGCTGGGGAAAGCGCGCGACTCGGCGCGGACGACGGCGTGCGGCTCAAACCTGCACCAGCTGGCGCTCGGGCTGACGCAGTACATCGCGGATACCAACGAGCAGTTGCCGCAGTTCCGCGTGGATAGCACGGGCGTGCCGAGCAAGGGAACGACCGGCGACAACATCGGCTCTCTCTTCGGCGGGAAGCGGGGGAAGCTGCCCTTCTTCGGGATCGATCAGATCGGCGCGCAACGTCGTCCGCTGACGAAGTACGTCAGCGAACAGGACATCCCGCGCGACGATGCGCCGGGGTCGGAGAACTTCCAGGTCGACCTGTTCCGCGACCCATCGGACTCGGGCGCGCGGCTGCCGTTTCTGGAGGGCAGCGGCTTGGAGCAGTTGTCGATGTACGACCTGCTAGGCACGAGCTACAACCTGAACGACCACGCGCTCGATACCGATCCGAGCGACGAGCCGTACCCGACGCTGATCCCGGAGCAGGGCGGCAAGATGCCGAGGGTCGTGAATCCGAGCAAGGTGTGGGTGCTGGGCGATCAGCCGATCTACAACTACGACGACGGCGGCGATCGCGGTCAGCGCTGGCACGGCGGGGAAGTGCGCGCGAACCTGTTGTTCGCGGACATGCATGTGGACATCGCGCTGGCGGTGGAGGCGGGGCAGGTGCAGACGACGACTCGGTATACGTTTTTGCCGCGGGAGGATTGGTTGGTGCAGTTTGGGGTGGTCACCGATCCTTGAGTCGTCGAGCGGCGCGTTAGCATGCCGCCGACATGAGCGACGCGCCATCGTTGAGTTACGAAGCCCTGCTCGACACCATTGCCGCGAAGACGCCCACGCCCGGTGGTGGGGCGGTGGCGGCGATGACGGGGCAACTCGCCGCCGCGCTGGCGGCGATGGTGGTGAACTACTCGATCGGGCGGAAGGACCTCGCGGCGCACGACGAGGCGTTGCGATCGGCGCTCGACGCGCTCGCGCGAGAGCGCGCCGAGTTCGGGCGGCTGGCGGATGAAGACGCCCGCGCGTACACGGTGCTGAACGAGGCGTTCAAAGTGCCGAAGGACGCGACGGACCGGGCGGCAAGACTGGCGTCGGCGTCGCTGGCGGCGTCGCTGGTGCCGATGGAGATTCTGCGCCGCGCGTCGGCGCTCGTTGAGTTGTGCGAGCGGCTCGCGCCGATCACGAACCGGAATCTGCGGAGCGATCTGGGGATCGCGGCGGTGCTGGCCGAGGCCGCCGCCCGGTCGGCGGTGTGGAATATCGAGATCAACCTGCCGCAGGTCGAGGCGGGGGAGCGTTCGCGGCTGAAACAGGAATCGGACCGGCTGCTCGCGGGGTCGGTCGAGGGGGCGCGGCGGGTGGAGGCCGCCTGCCGGGCATGAAAGTTCGGGCGGCGTGCGGTCGATATTGAGATCGTGCGTGATCCCCGTGACATCGTGGACATTGCCGGCTTGAGGAGCGCGGAGCAAGTGCGCGCGGCGGGGAATGCGGGCGAGCCGATGCCCGGCGCGCGGAATTGGCTCGGCGTGTGGTTCAAGTGCTGTCACGTCTACGGGCGGATGTACAAGAATGAACTGGGCACACGCTACAAGGGGCACTGCCCGCGGTGCGGTGCGGAGGTCGGCGCTCGAGTGGGCACGGGCGGCACATCGCGGCGGTTCTTTGAGGCGTCGTGAGCAGGACTGGAGTAGCCGTCGCCCGGCAGATGAATGCATCTGCCCTCCGCCCTCCGCCCTTCCGACCCCAAGCCTCAAGCCCCACGCCCATCCCGGCTACACTCCCGGCATGTCACGGATGACGACTGCCCCGTATGAGTTCGGCCGGATGACGTCGCAGTGCGCCGCGAGCGGGCGCGTGCTGGCGCCGAACGAGCCGTTCATCGCCGCGTTGTTTGAATCGACGGAGTCGGAGGCGCTGGAGCGCCGAGACTATTCGATGGAGGCGTGGGAGCGCTCGCGACCGGCGTTGGTATTCGCGTTCTGGCGCGCCGTGGTGCCCGAGCCGGGGGCGAAGGCTCGGCAACTCATCGACGACGAATCGCTGGTCAATCTGTTCGAGCAGCTCGATGGCGCGGATGACGCGAAGCGGCGTGCGTTCCGCTTCGTGCTCGCGTTGATCCTGACGCGCAAACGTCTGTTGGTCGATGTCGGTCGGCGGAGCGCGGGGAAGGACCGGCCGCCGGTGATGCTGGTACGGGCGAAGTCCGCCGCGCCCGAAGAGAAGCCCATCGAGGTGATCGACCCGGGGCTCGACGCGGCGACCATCGCGGATGTGACGGAGCAGGTGTCGTCGCTCATCAGGGCGGACGCATGACCGCGCGGCGGCTGGGCGTGCGGGTGCTGCTCGCGTCGTCGGCGGCGATGCTGCCGCTCGGGCTGGGCGCGTGCCGCACGGACGGGCCGAGCGCGACGACGACAACAAGTGATACGGGCGTGGCGACGGCGATGAGCTACGACGAGATCGCACGGCGGTACAACGAGCGGGCGGAGCGTCTTGGGCGCCTTTGGTCGCGAGCGGTGGTGTCGATCGAGTTCATCGACCGCGAGGGCGGGAAGCGCTACGAGCAGGGCGACGGGTTTTTTCAGGTGGTGCAGCCGTCGAAGCTGGCGCTGAGCGTGGGCAAGGCGGGCGAGACGTTCGTGTGGATGGGCTGCGACGCGGAGCGGTACTGGGTGCTGGAGCCGAAGCAGGCGAAGACGGCGAGCGTCGGTCGGCACGACCAACTGACGCCCGCGAAGCTGCGTGCGCTGGGGTTGCCGTGCGCTCCGCTGGACTTGATCTCGCTGATCGGCGTGTCGCCGCTGCCGACGGGGCGCGAGGCGCGCGGCAGTGGTGGGGGGCCGCCGAAGCCGATCATGGCGCTCGACGGCGGCGTGGACGTGATCCAGTTCGACCTCGAGCGCGTCGGGCAGACGTTCCGCTATCTGCTCGACGCGAAGACACTCCGCCCGCGCGTGGTCTCGATCGTCGATCGCGCGACACGGAAGCTGACGACCACGGCGCGGCTGGACAACTACCTTGGCGTCGAGACCCACACATTCGCCGGCGCGTACCCGATGATGCCGGCTCTGGTGCGCGTGGAACATATCCCGACGAGCTCGGTGATCAAGTTCACCCTCGAATCGATGAACGACGGGCTGGTGAATCAGGGCGCGAAGAAGGGGCGATTAGCGCCGGAGAACTTTGAACTCGACACGTTGGTGGAGGCGTACGGGCCGTTCGAGATGGTTAATCTGGACGCGGCGAGCGAACGCTGAGCAACGCATCACGCGACAGCGGTCAATGCGAGATCCTGATCGGGCCGCCGCGGACGTTGCTCGGCGAGTCGCCGGGCGAGGTGTGCCGCGGGCCAGCCGCGCCGTGACGGCCGGCGGCGTCAACGCGTCACCGGTGTCCCTGAAGTCTTCGTTGATATTGCTGATCAGAACCGCCGTGCCACTCGATGCTTCGATCGAGCGTGCTCCCGGGCGGCTCATTCGGCAAAAAGAAAACCGCCCCGCGAGAGGCGGGGCGGCGTGGGAGTCGGAGTCACCGCCGGATGATCTCAGTCGCGCCAGTTCGCGACCAAGTAGCCCAGGTCGGTGATGTCAATCTTCGCGTCGGAGGTCAGGTCATAGCGACGAGTGTAGTGCGGCTGGCCGACATGGCTGTTGAAACCCTGGATGATTCCCGCGAGGGTTTGGAGACCGAAGTCGAGGCACGGATCCAACTCCGGATTCGGGTTCGGCTCCACTCGCCATGAGACGGCGTATTCAACATCGGCATCGCGGCCGGCGTCGAAGGGGTCGTAGATCTTCGAGTCCCAGCGGACGCGCATGAGAATGAACGTTCCGAATTCGCAGTCCGACAAGTTGATCGTGCGGACGATGTGCTCGACGTTGCTGAAGCGTGAATTTGACTCGGCCTCGGCGGGCTGGGTAAAGGGGGTGTCGCCGTTCGGATCGGTCTGGAAGATCTGAAGATCGAGATCTTCGAGCTCGATGTAGCGCAGCCGGTCGATGCCCGGGTTGGCAAGGTTGGTCAGATTCGGGAGTTCGACGATCGTGTCGCGGTTCCAAGTGAGCGTCGCCGTGAAGATCTCGCCGCGGAACACGGGCCCGATGACATAGTCGATGTGACCGACCGGCCCGTCGTCAAGGCCCGCGGGCGGGTTGCTGACTCGGCGCTGCCCGATGCGCGCGTGGTCCCAGCCGATGCGCTCGACCGGGATCGCGCCCTCGATGCGCTGGATTGGGAAGAAGGGAGTGATCACACCACCACCACCGGGCGGAGTGAAGTCGCTCGGCCCCTCGGTGGGGGCTCGCGGTTCGCTGGGTGTGAAGGGCACGCTCGGGTTGCTGATCCGTCGCGGGTTCCGGTCGTCGAAGTCGGGGTGTGTGTACATGTAGTCGTCGGGGCCGGCGATGGCGCGGGCGGTCATGATCTTCGCCGCCACTTCCATCGCGGCGGGGGACAGATCGGTGAGATTCGCGAGGTCGAGCCCGCCGCCGCCGGGGAATTCAACCGGCGGGGCCGTCGCGGGCAGGCCCGGGAACGGATCGTCAAAGGGCGGGGGGATCTCGCGGACGGCGTTCTGGAGCGGGTTGGTGAGAGCGACGTCCTTCGTCGCGCCGGCTGGGAAATCGATCGAGCCGTCGAGCAGTTCGCCGGTGAGCTCATCCACGACGAGCGGGTTGAGAAGATACTGTTCGTACGCGCGCGCAAGGTCCAGCGCGCCGGCGCCCTGCGCGAAGTCAAGGGGTTGCTGCGTCGTTTGGGCACGGATGATGAGCTCGTTGTTCGGGCGACCGTCGCGGAGATCCTGAGGATTTGCGGGATTGCCGTTGTTGGACCATCCGGGCTGCTTGACCGCGCTGTTGATCAGAACCGTCTTGAACACCAGCGGGTCGCGCGAGAGCTCGGGGATGTTGCGGATCGCGCCTTCGGCCAAGAGGCAGATCGCACCGGAGACGATCGGCGCGGCAAAGCTGGTGCCCTGGACCGGCTCGAACAGGACGTCGTTATCCGGGTCTGCTAAATCCAAACTCGGCAGGTTGAGACGCGAGATCACGCCGTACTGCGGGGCGGGGCAATCGCGTTCACCGATCGACGGAGGAAGGGATAGGACACCCACGCCCGGGGCCAAGAGGTGGATGCCCGAGCGAGAATTGGTGGTCACGGTGTTGTCATCGTAGTTGAAGGAGTCGATCGGGCCGCGGCTTGAAAATGACGTGACCGCGAGGTTGGGCGGTCTGAACGTGTCCGGGTCGGGCATCGGGTCCATGTCGTCGGGCTGGTTAATCACGTCGGAGGCGACCGCACCGACCGTGATGACGTTCCACGCCGAGGCGGGGAGCGAGACTGTGCGAGAGCCGACGAACGTGCCGCCCGGGACATCGCCGCCCGGGCCCATGCACGCCGCCGTATTGTCAAGGTCCCCCGAGTTGCCCGCGGCGCACACAAGAGGCAGATCGAGCATGAACGCCGCCGCGTCGTACGCGATGGCGGTCTTTGATTCACCGATCGGGTCTGAGAGCGAGCCGAACGAGTTGTTGATGACGGTGGCTCGGGTCGTCAGACCACGCGGCCCGAAAATCTCAGGATCGACCGAGCCGAAGAGATTGAAATAGATCGCTTCAAGCGAGGGGATGAAGCCGGAGCCGAAGCCGTAGGACGCGGCAACGCTGCCGGCGACGATCTGCGCCTGATCGGCCACACCGCGGAACGAGCCGAACTCAGCGCCGGTGGCGATGCCCGTGACCTGCGTCGGGTGGATCGCGCGCTCGCGGGCCGCCGATGACGTTCGGGGCACGTTGGCGTTGACGCCGTTCCACTCGAAATAGATCTGCGCGGGCCGGCCCGCGGTGTTGAACACCGTGTGATTCTGCGTGGGCCACGCCCCTTCGAGGTTGAAGTAGTTGGCGGGGAACCCGAAAATTCCGCGGTCCCAGAATTCGCCGATGCCGATGTCGCGGAGAATGGGCTCGACCGGCTCAGCCATCGCGTCTGACGACGTGCTCAACGTGACCTGCATGAGATACGGCTGAACATCGTTCGTGCCGGTGCTCGAAGAGACACGGATAAAGTACGAGGCGTCGTTCGCCGGTACGTCAAGCGTCAAGGTCTCCTCGAAGCCGCCGAACGACATCGGGTCGGTGGAGGGCGTGCCGCAGTTCACCGGGCCGATATCGGGGACCAACGGGTCCGCCATACAGGGGTACGAGACGGGAACGGGATTGCCGTCCTGATCTTCGATCGAAACCTGTATGTTCTGAATCAGCCGCGTGTCGATCGCGGCGCCCGTGGCGGGGCAAATACCCGACATGGGGAGCGGCGCGAACTGATACCCGAACCCCGTTTCGTCCTCAACGCCGGCCGCGATCTCCTGACGCACGACGATCTCGATCTGCTGCGGGATGTCGCTCTGCGGGACAAACACCTCGTAGTAGTCGACATCGGTATTTGCGTCGAGGCTCAGGAAGTTGAACTGCCGAGCGACCGTCCCATCGGCCCCCGGGCTGATGAGGAAGCTGTTCAGCGAAGTCGAACCAGCGCGTATGTCGTTCGGCTCGAACAGATCCCCGTACAGCCGCTGGATGGCGCGCCGATCGTCCATTTGCGGACGGCGGAAGGCGAGCCCCAACTGCGCGCTGGAAGCCCGTTGCGCGGGCTCCATGACGGCGCCGCCCGCTCCCCCCGCGAACGATGAAACGCATGTCAATTCAAGCCCGAGTGCGCGGCCGAATGCGAAGGCGGCAATGCGCTCCAAGTTGATGATGGCGTCAGGATCCGAAAGTCCGCCTTGCGTCATCGGAAGGAACGGCACGGAGTTGATGATGATGTCGCCCTCGATCGCCGTACCGCCCAGGCAGGCGCCCGCACCGGGCGGGATGACCCACACCAGCGTTTGGGGGTCGGCGGGCGCGGGGCGCATCGAGATGCGGAAGTGGCCGATACTGAGAGCCTCGCTGAAATCTCCGGTGCCGATCGCGACGGTCGGTGAATCCTGCTCCGACCCGGGGAACGGGTTCGGCGCCGGTGCCGCCGGCGGGTCGGCCTCGATCCGTGAAACCTTTGCACCGCTCACCGCGTTCCAGCCACGCGAATTCGGGAAGGGGTCCGTCGTCGGATCGGAGTCCGGGATCGGCGGCTCCGTGCCGCGCTCCGCGTTGTTGAGCACGATCTCAAAGAGCCGAATCCAGCCCATATTGGGGTCGAGCGGATCGGAGGGGAATCGTGCCCCCAGCGTCTCGTACAGATTGCTCGCGCCGGCATCCACCGGAATGTTGCAGCCGGCAAGGCTCGGCACCGAAGTGCCATCGGGCACGAAGCTGTAACGCAGCGGCGGCGGGGGCGAGCCCGCCGTCATCGACCACGTCTGTCCCATCGGCGGCGTGGTGTACCGCGCCGTCGGCGCGGGCGGGATGGGTTGTGGCGCGTTCTTGCCTGAAACCTCGGTGACCTTCCCGTCAACCGACATGGCGTACACCTGAGCGTTCGCGCTCGAGGCGTTCAGAAGAAGCCCGGCGCCCACCACGAGCGTGGGAGCGATGAGAACTCGTGTCTTGAGAGAATGCCGCATCGGTGCTGGCCTCCTGGGGAAATGCCACGCTCTTCGTGGCGGACCGACCTGATGAAGAGTACCCGGGAACTCTGGACTTGCACGCCGCCCCGCCCGGTTCATCGTGGGACGGCGACTTCGGACCGCTTCGTATCAGATTGACTTGCGGGGAAACCTCTCTATTCATTGCCCTCAGAGATCAGACGCGCCACAATGGGAAGAGTTCAGAATGCCAGAACCAATTGAGTGAGACGTCAACCTTGCCGCGACTCAGCCGGCTCGCCGGGCCCGGGCACCCGCGATCTGGAGCACTTCAAGCACGGGGCAGCCCGCGGGAACGGCGGCGATATCGGTACGGGAACTGGAAGGATCGTAGGAGCCTATACGACAATCCTCCAAAGCAAGTTCCGTTCGAACTCCGGCTTAACCCAGCTTCAATGCTGCCAAAAGGCCCAGCGGCGCGAGCAACGGGATCACGGGATCATACGGATCAGTCAAAATACACGAGAGTTCGGAGCTGACGAGCCGGCGCTCGGCAACTTGCAGTGCGGCCAGGCCGCTCGCCATGCATTGATCGATTCAGATTCCGAGCAAACCACGCGCGAGAGCCGCGCCTCGTGGTCTCTGCACCGCATCGTGGTTTCCAGAACAAAATTGACATTCTGCTCAATACCTGTACGATCCCCCAACTCTGATTGCGGGGTAGAGCAGCCTGGTAGCTCGTCGGGCTCATAACCCGGAGGTCGCAGGTTCAAATCCTGCCCCCGCTATTGCGCTCGCAGATGACAAAGGCTTGGGCCGATCGCCCAAGCCTTTGTCGTTTCAATGGTTGCGGCCATACGCCCCGTGTTCTGCGGGGGTTCGTAGCGGGCGACCGTGGTGTCATTTTGGGAAGTCTCGCGGCGGCGCTCACTCGGCGTTGTCGCGGCGAGGGGCGGTCCCGGCTTTGGGCAGCGCCACCGTCAGCGCTTCGGCTGGCTGCCCGGTGAGCGCCGGGTTCGGCAGTGGGCGGATGTGGACAACCGCCGTCCCCTCGGGCTTGTCCACCGCGATCCGCTCGACGCACTTGCGGATGGCGCTCTTGCGCTCCTCGGGCACCGCTTCGCGGAGCGTCCACGCGAGACTCGATACGAAGCGCTGCAGATCACGCACGGTTTCCCGCACCTCCGCCTGCTCGCTCTCGAGCCGCGCGAGTTCATCGCTCCGCTGCGCCAGCCGGTCGCGCTCGGCGCGCAGCGCTGCGAGGCGTTCTTCAACGAGGTCTCGGGTAGCGGGCGAGAGGTTGTCGAGCAGGTTCGAGATCGCCGCGTCGATCCGCGCACGCTCCGACTCGATGAGCCGCCGCGCTTGCGCCAGATCCGTGGCCCTCACGCCCGCGTGCTTCACCACTGCGTCCGCGAGACGCTGGCCGCCATCACGATCCATGTACCGCGCGTAGTAGCCGATCACCGCCTCGCTCACGGCCGCCTCGAACTTCTCCTGCGGCACGGGGTGGAACTGACACACGCTCGTTCCCTTTGCGATGTACCCGCCGCAGCCGTAGGAGTAGGTCTTGATCGTCGTGCCGTCCTTCTTGGGCCGGCCCTTGCTG
Organism: uncultured Phycisphaeraceae bacterium; assembly: GCA_964391865.1. Classification (GTDB taxonomy): domain Bacteria; phylum Planctomycetota; class Phycisphaerae; order Phycisphaerales; family UBA1924; genus DASZQL01. The sequence continues at coordinate 481,247 of CAYMNQ010000001.1, read as the reverse complement.
CGCGACACGCCCTGGTACGTGCTGCCGCAGCAGGCGCAGATGATCAGACCCGACAGGATGAACCTCGAGCGCACACCGTTCCACCCCCCGGTCGCACTGCGGAGTGCGCGGGGTTGGCCCGACTGCAGTTCGCTTGACGGCTTGCCCTCGCGGATGGCGCGGGCAAGTTCCCACGCCGCGCGGCTCACGATCGCCGGGTGCGCTTCGCGCACCGTGATCCAGTCGGATTCATCGTTCGGCACCAGCCGCGCGCCATGGACCGAGCGGCGCTCGACCGCGCGTCCCTGCACGATCGAGTGGAAGCGCCCATCGGTGCGGCGGTTCCACACCATGTCGCCGCAGTAGACCGGGTTCACCAAGATGGCGCGCACCGTCGAGTCCGCCCATTGTCCGCAATAGATGGGCGACCACGCCGCGCCACGGGGAGTTGGAACTCCGTCGCGGTTGAGCGTGCCGGAGATCGTGGTCAGTCCCCGTCCCTCCTCGGTGTACATCCTGAAGATGCGGCGCACGCACTCGACGCGCGACGGCTCGCCGAGCACCAGCCGAGCGCGGTCGCGCTTCGAGATGGAGAGCGATTCACCGCGCGCCAGCGTGCGGGTGAGCGATCCCTGCTCATCGAGCATCTGCTTCGAGCCGTCGGGCATGTGGCGCAGGATGAACAAGCACTTCCCCGATGCATCTTCGTACCGCAGGTCGTAGCCATGCGGCGGAACGCCGCCCATCCACCAGCCCCCGGTGGTGCGCGAGAGCAACCCTCGGATCGTCACCTTCGAGAGGTCTTTCGACTCCTGCCGCGCCTGCCACTGCTTGACCGGGCGCAGCAGATCGTCCGTCTCGCTGCTCACGCCGGGCGCGGCGAACCCCTCGGCGACATAGAGCACCTCGACGCCCTGCGTTCTGAGCACATGCCGGTAGTAGCCGGCCTCGTCGTTGTCGATGCGGCCGAAGCGCTTCACGTCGTAGACGATCACGAAGGACCACGAACGCGGGCCGCCGCGGCTGGCGTGGGGCTTCTGCGCTTCGGCGATCATCTCCTGGAAGGCGCGCCTCCCGGCGACGCTGGTGCCGCTGATGGCGTCGTCGGTAAACCAGCGCTCGACGGCGATGCCCTGCTCGGCGGCGTAGCGCTCGATGGCCTTCCGCTGGTCGGGGATCGATTGCTCCTGCCGGTCGGTGGAGCGGCGGAGGTAGCCCACCGCCGAACGGGACGCGTGCGCCGGGCCAGCGCGGGTGGAAGCAGCGCGCTGATTGCGTGCATTGGGTATGCGCTCGCCGCCGCGCGCTGCAGGTGGTGGTGATTCGACTCCGCTTTGAAGGTCGATCGAAGGCTCGTCAACGGGGCTTCGAAGGGAGGTTGAACGCGGCATGAATCGGGCTCCTGCGGCCCGCCGACTTGGCGTCTCCGAGGGGTCGGGCCGTGGTGGCCATGAGGGCGAGTTCGGCCGGGGATATCAAGGGCGACAGATGGTTGCCCACAATGGGGCACGCAAGCCGATGCATCACACCGATGCGGCGGAATTCAACGCCTTCTGCGCGCCCAACGCTTCACATCGCCCGCCGCGCGGCTATGCTTCGCGCATCAGTCATCTCCCCCAGCCCCCCGGAAGCTGGCGGCGGCGCACTTCGGTGTGCCCCGCCGGTTTTTTTTCTTCCTTGGGAGTTCGCGGTTGAGGGGCCGGATCGAGTGCGCTGCGCGCGGCTGCTCGGGGTTATCCCGCGACCGCGCGCGATCCTCACGCCGCCGGTGGACCAGCGCCAGCGATCGGCCGATGCTCGCCGCGAGGTGCGCGCATCAACTCCATCTCACGGTGCCTTGGTGTTGAGGACTTTGGCCGCGTCCGTGTTGAGAGCCTGCATGTCTGCATTGGACGCCAGCCAGTCACGAATCAGGCGGCGTCCGGTCTTGAGCCACTTGCCGGGGTCTTCGAGATCCGGGCAGGTCTTGATGAACTCCGCAACCTGCACCCTAAGCCTGCCGCTGAGTGCCGCAATCTGCCTGTGTGATGCATTGGCGGGATCGAAGACCGGTGCGACCTGCCACGGAACAGTGTGTAGGTGCCGGCGACCAAAGACACCCTCGGGAATGAACACGTTGATTCGGTCTGCGAGCGGACCGCTGTTGAACAGGCCGACGTAGTAATTGGCTGCTTCCTCAGAGTCGAGCCAGTACCAGTACAGGGTCTGATCGACGAGTACCGCCGATCGACGTGGTGCCAATTCATACACCGCGCCGGCGGTATTTGAGCCGCCCGGTCCTGTGAGGACCAGGTAGCCCGTCGCCGGAAATGTCTGCTTCAGAAGCTTGCCTCGCTCATCCAGGTATGTGCGGAAAGCCTTGTCGATCCCTTCATCCTCGTACGCCTTGCCGATCTTGGCGAAACGGGTAGCCGTCTGGCGATACCCCATCGCACGAATCTCTTCGTCGCTTGCGAAGGCAAGCGAGCGATCTTTGGCACGAGTCACCGGAACTGCGATGCTTGGCAGCCGCGGGTCGAACGCGAATGGAACAAGGCTCTTTGACTGCAACATGCCGTGGACGAAGGACGGCGCAACGAATCCGTTGAACCGAGCCGACTTCATCTTCTTGCTGTCCGCCACGACATGGGCCATCGCTCCGGTCGTGGTGGGCGTTTCTACTTTCCATTCCGTTCCTGTACGTTCGACAACGGTGACACACACAGCGGTGCGTGGCATCAGGTCGGCGCCTTGATTCGGAGTCAGGTGCCCGGCCGCGCCTGCTTTGCTATCGGCCCCGGTCTCTGAAATACTCCACGCGGTTCGGCGTGAACCGAGCGTGTGGACGCTGAAATCGACCGGGGTATGGTGCGCGGGGTCGCTGATGAACCCCGTAACGTGGTCTGAGTTCACGACACCTGCGACACTGGTCTTGTGACCGATGACCGCCACACACGGTGCCTTGAACGTCTCTCGTTTCACGTCCCAGAGCTCATCGATTTGGAACAGTACCGACCGGGCGGCAGTCTGGTATGCAGCATTTCGGAACGGCTGATGGTGGTCACCATTGACCAGCGTTCCTGGCAGCAGGATGGCGATCTGTCCATGAGGCGCTAGATATCGATCGACTGCGTAGGTCAGAAACGTGGTGGCGATTTCAAGATGAAGGAACGATGGTCCAGTCGGCCGCAGCCCGTAGGAGTCGGTACGGTCTGTGATGCGCTCCTTGTACGGGTTGTTCGCGATCTTGCTCAGCGCAAGCCAGGGCGGATTGGAAATGATGCCGTTGAACTGGCCCGCGAGCAGGCTGGGTCGATACGTGTTCTTGAGAATGAAAGCCCAGATTCCATTCCGACGCGCTATGGCAAGGGCTGTCATGCGCTGCGCTAGATGGAACAAGCCGACACGGGCGGCGTGAGCGACGGGCGGTTCGAGGGAGACGGCGTGGGCGGCAATCGCGGCATCAAGACGGGTGCCGGCCAAGGCCTCTGTGAGGCCCGCAGCAACGCCCTTGGCCCCCGCCTCCAAAGCCGTGTCGTACGCCCAGTCCACAATGTCGTCGAAGACTTGCCTGAACTCAGGCTGGATGAGCACGGATGGCAATCGCACGATCGTGCCATCGAGGTCAACGTCGATGTGCGCTCCCCCGCTTGCAGGCAATCCTCTGGCCGTTGGGCTCGCTACGAAGAGTGAGTCCGCGTGGTAGATCGGAATGGTGACCGCGTGTGTGGCAGCGGTGATCTGCGCTCGAAGCGTCAGAACCCAGGTGGTCTTGGCAAAGGACACGGCCAAGGGGTCCACGTCAAAGCCGGTCACGCACTCCGCGAGTCGCTCGATAGGCAAGGCCCGATCGCGACGCACGACGGCTTTCAGGCACTCGGCAATGATTGCTCCCGAACCACAGCACATGTCAACGAAGTTAGGGAGCACGCCACGGGGAAGCTGATCGATGGCATGGTCGGCGAGGCGCTCGGCAAGCCAGTGAGGCGTGTTCGCCTGCCCGAGGAGGTGACGTTGCGTTTCCTCACCAAGCTGCCCGATGAGTGGCCCGAAGACCTCCGTATCGGGCAGGCGCGTGAAGTCGTACGCAGTGAGGTCAAGCTGGATTCGTTGCGCGAGCGGAATGAAGTTAGGCAGATGTGTGCAATCGGCAATCCACCCGAAGTAGTCGCGCTCAACGAAGTTTGAGAGCCGGAATCTCTCAGCGAAGAAACTCCCGGTCAAGATCGAACCGGTTTCATCCGTGTCGCTACGCAGTGCCGTGCCCGTCAGGATGTTTGCGGACAGCAGTCGCACCACGATGGTGAAGAACAACTCGGCGGCATAGTGGTTCGCGCGGAACGATGTACCACCAGTCTCCAGATGGTCGATGAATCGAGCCCAGAGCGATGTTGCCAGATTGACACAATCATCGCTCTTGCGCGCCGCGGCAACTAGCGCTTGGAGCGAGTCAGCGTGTTCGCCAAAGAGCCTGCTTCGCAGGCCGATGTCGAGGACAAAGTTCTCGGCTGAAATGATTCGAGACTGCTCGCGGGCAAGGTGGGCCTTTAGAAAGGCCTTGAATTGATCCCCCAGGTGCGGGCTTGATCGAGTGGTGTCGAACTCTTCAATGATAGAGAGTTCGACGTGTTCCGGGAGCGTGTCCTTGGGTGCAACCGAACGGCGCAGCGAGACGCCGTAAACCTCCCACTTCACAAAGTCGGTGAGTACGCCCCTTGCCTGCTCTACTGGAGTACCGGCTGCGATGAGGTTCGCGGCGTACTCCTGGACCTGGGCCTTGCCATGGTCATATGTAGCGCGGTCGCGAATGTCAGGCTCGTACTCCATGACGGTGGCACGGACCAGGGTGTCCACAAAGCGAACCGTCGCGCGGGCACCGCCTTTCTTGGAGCCGCGCTGGGTGGTTTCCGCGCCCTCAATGTAGTGATCGATCCAGGTCTGGTCGGAGGCATCCGGAAAGACCCGCCGAAGGTGGGAGACGAACTCCTCGCGGAGCTTCTTCTCCTTCGCACCGGCATCCCGATGCGTCTGGCATCGGCGAATGAGTTCGTCAATCGGCGTGGTCAAAGAGCACCGCCTCCCTTGGAGCCCGAGAGCGCTGGGCGCAACGGTCCGCGATGAGTGATCGGAGTCGCGCGAGTGACGCTTCCACCGTCTCGGATGCCGGAATCAGAGCGCCCAGAACAATCCGGTCGATGGCAAGCGTTAGTTCCTCTGAACGAGAAGTCGTGGACGTAGCCAACTGTTCTCCGAGCATTTGGAGCGGCGACATCGCTTCGGGAGGGAGCACAGGAAGTGGCAAGTGACGAAGCTGCGTCGCCTCAAGCTTCAGAGCGCCGCCGCCCATCGGCGTGCCGATGAACTCGGTGCAGGCTCGGCACCATGTGGAATTGAGAAGTGCTAGAAGGGTGGTCGGTGACATCGCCTTTGAATTGCCATAGATTGTCGAGAAGTTGGCGTCGATGAGGATAGGCGGCTGCACGTTCAGAATGAACCACGGCGTGCCGGAGTTGACGCGTGCGACAAAGATGGACGGATGATGTCGAGGTGCGAAGTCGGGGAGTGTGTACCAGTGGCGCGGAGCGCCGACACCGGGAAAGAGGCGTTCGCTTCCTGAGCCGGCGCGGCTATTGGTTCTGACTGCGGAGAGTTCGGGAATAAGCACACGCCGCTCTGGAGGACCGATTGTCGTCTGGGAGGCCCGGCGGACGAGATCCGCGAGTGCGGCAGGCATCGGCCGCAAGGTTGCGGCGGCTCCAAGGTGTTCGGGCAAGCACCATCCGCGCAGGTCGAGGACTCGACCGAGAACCGCCTCGGCTTGAACGGCAAAGCCGGGAACGTCGCTCTGCCGGCGAACCACAGCCTTGAGGATTTCGTCGGGAACGCAAAGTGTTCGACCGCCGAGTATGTCGCTAGCGCGAACGCGTTGGCCGCCGTCGGAATCCGGACCGGCGGCTTCCACGTAGAAAAACTGGTTGCAGCCGGTACGAAGCCCCTGTCCGATTTGGAACCCGAGAGCCTCAAAGGTCGTGAGCGCCGGATCCGTCCCTTGACCGAGTGCAGTCTGAAGAGGTGCGGGTAGCGGAGCGCGGGAAGTGTTGGCGACTCCGGGCTGCAAGGCGGCGTACTCGCCCGCGGCTCGGAACCAGTGCTCATGACGACAACGTGCGGAAACAGTCTGCCACTGCTCTGCCCAGGGGACTCGGCGGACCGTGATTTGGTCGGCGGATTCTGGGGATGCCGCAAGGAGCCACTGGGCGAAACCAGCGTCCGGATCAGGACCTGTAAACACGCGGCCCACAAGGCTACGACTGTCAGCCGCGGCAGGTCTAATTGCCGCGATCGTGGTTGTGCATGCAGTTTCTGGTCTTAGGGACAATGGCACAAGGGACTCGTGCGCAGGCAGGCGGCGAGAGACGACGAGTGTCGTTGGCACTAGGGCATCTTCGAACCAACCGACACCGTGCTCTTCCACGACGACAAGCGGTTCAAAAAAACGAAGTTGGACGTATTGGATGATCTTCGCGTAGTCGCGATTCATCCAAGTCTGCGGGACGACGAGTGCCAGAGTGCCGCCCGGCTTGACAAGCAAACTGCAAAGCATCCAGCAGGGCACCGAGAGGTCAGCGAGACCGGAGTAGCCCTCGATCAGAGCGGACCATGCCTTCGCCTCGGTGCGATCTGGCAGCATGCGCACAAGCTCGCGAAGTGCGGCTCGAACGTCGCCAGCATTGAGGCGACTCTCGGGGGCTCCTCGGGTGGACGAGTGCTCCTGGTAGCGGACGTATGGAGGGTTCGTAATCACGAGGTCGAAGCCGCCTGGACTTCGTTCGCCTGTCCAAAGACCGGGTTTGAAGGCGCTGGTTTCAAGGGCCTCCGCGACATGTCCGCCGACTTCAGCGCAGAGGCGAAGTCTTCTGCCCGCAAGTTCTGCGGTGGGTGGATCTATCTCGACTGCTGTCAGTTGGACGGAAAGGCCCATTGAGCCACATCGCAAGGCTGCGGCGTCAAGCAGGTCTCCGTGGCCGGCCATTGGATCGACGATCGTTCGCTCTTGGCCGCGGATGCAGAGCGCTGCCAAAAGTGACGAGGCCCGCGGTCCGGAGAAAAACTGCCCGAGCCGCTTGCGCTTCGAACGGTCGAGCGTCTGCTCATACGCCCGCAGTTGGCGCCGCAGTGTTTCCAGAGCGCTACTTGCTGAGAGTGAGTTCGCCGTCACGGACAAAATGCTGCTCCAATTCCTTGAAAAAGGCAGTTGCCCCTAGCGGCGGTTCTGCATGTTCGTCAATGTACTTTTTGATGAAACGAGAATAGAGGCGTTGGTTGGACTGCTCCTCAGGGTCCCTTCCCCTCAGTGCCTTGGCTACGAGACCGCGAATGACGGTCTTCACGTCATGGCCGTTCTCTCGTTTTGTGATCTCTCCCTTGCGCAGCAGAATGAGCGAGTCTCCCTTGACAGCATTTGGCGTAGTGACTTGCTTGAAGCTGCCCTGCGTCTTGTCGAGAACGGAAGACGCCTCGACCGAGAAGCCTCCGGCGCGGAATGCGGCTACCAGCGCATTCCAGACAGAGCGTTGCGTTGAGTGGAAGACCACCGTTGCTTTGGCGGCGGGCTTCATGATCCGATGCAGCTCATGGAACGCCGCCGCCATCAGGTGCTCATATTCGCGAAGCCCCTTGCCCTGCGCCGGGCTGATAATGGCCTCTTGGGCGGTCTCGGTAAAGCGCCCGAGCCACGCCTCGCTCAAGAAGTTCGCCTCGCTGTATGGGATATTCCCGCCGAAAGGCGGATCGGTGAACACGTAGTCGATTGACTTGTCGGCGAGATGCGTGCTCGTGCATGACCCTTGCCGAATCGTGACTGTGCCTTCGGTATCTGCGAGACACTCAAGAGCATTGACAATGGTCTTGATCTTGCGGCGAAGACCGTCAAAGACGTTCTTCTCGACAGGTAGACCACTCAGATAGAGCACGCCCGGCTGATTGCTCGTGGTCACCAAGTCGCGCTGACCACGCTTGGCCACCACCCGCGTCATTAGCGTTGAGTGACTCACGTTGTAGCTAGATAGCCAGAGCGACAAGATGGCACGCTGAGCACGGGGTGCCCCCGCGATCAAACGATTCACCGACGCCAAAGCGATGAGATTGCGGCGTGAATAAAAGTGGTGTGCGTGTGTGATCCCTTCGTGGTAGCCGCTGCGGTACAGGTCCCCCCAGTTGACGCCTCCCTTGCCCATCATGCCAATCACGGGGAATGCGTCAGGAACTCTGGTGGCTTGAATACGTTCCAGCAAGTCTCGATCCGAGCTCAGAGGCTCGCGACTCCAAGAGCGGCTACCTGTCGATCCGTAGACGCGGGCCAGAATGCGCTTGCGGGAAGTAAACTCTTCGCCCAGGATGTCATCAAAGCGCTTTGCGGTGGCGCGGTGATGGCCGTTGAGTTTTTCCACCTGGCCGCACCGTCGGCACCGGAAGTCGGTTGAAATCTCGGCCGGATCAAGGCGCACCGAGCCCTCCCAAAGAGGAGTTTCGGCGCGGCAATGGTGGCAGCGGACGCATTCCGACCAAATCGTGTAGCGGATTTCGCCTTCTTGGTTCCGGTCGTCGCGGACTTGGTACATCCACCCGTATTCGGACTCGCATTGGCGGAGGATTGACTCGGCCGCTCTCCGAAAGCCTTCTGGGCTTGGCCGCGAGCACAGTGTCTCGCCGAGAAAGGAGCCCAAGCCGCTCAGCTCGTATACCACCGCATGGCGAGCTCCCCAGGTGACGGGAAGGCGTAGCCGCTTGGCTGTCGCGATCATCTCCGATGTCGGGCGAGAACAGAGCAAGGTTCCCATCGCTGTAGTGCAGCTGCCACCGAAGCCGTCGAAGACGGTTGCTCCCGGCTTCGTGTGGCTCGCGATCATGAGCGCGGCTGCTTCGGGCGCGATCTTCGTCGAATAGGCATGGGCGTTGAACAGCGCACCTCGACGGCTCGCCGGCAAGGGTGCTCCGTAGATGCTCTGGGACCGGCGGGTTGTTGCGGTTGTCCTAGCCATGTTCAAGCAGGCTCCCCGCGCGTTGAATCACTCTTGAAAAGCGGTGACTCCTCCGCGATCAACCGCTCAATGGCATCCCGAATCACCCACGCGATGGACACGCGTTTTCGCTCCGCCAAGCTGGAAAGGAACTCGTGTTGGTCGTCCGTCAGGCTGACTGAAACTCGGTAATCGAGCGCGGCGATGCTTCGTTTCTGAACGCTTTTCATGGGCTCTCTCGGTGTACGGGCCACAGTATGCACCACTTTACACCATTCTGGTGCAGTCGGCAAGCAGAACCGTACAATAGCCAAACTTTAGCCCGGTGGCCAACGGTTGGACCGCGGGTCCGCCTTATAGGGCACGCGAATCGAAAGCCATCCCGGTGGTTCCCCGCCGGGGTGGCTATGAGTCAGGCTGCGATCGCCTGCTCGTTGGGGCATTGGATGGCCGCGATGATGTCCGCGGCGACGTGCTGGATTCGATCCAGAGATGCGGCGAGCGTCTCGGTCTTGCCGTCGTAGAGCTGGATGTAGTCACTCGCGGCCGAGCCTGTCTCCAGCCCGATGGCCTGGCAGACGACGAAAGCGACGGCTTTCCGCGCGCTGCATCGCATGACTGCCACGCTCACACCAACCCATCCCCGTAGTAACTCACCACCCGTCCGACGGAGCGGTTGGCGACCTCGACCGCCATGGCGAGCGCATCGGGCCCGTCGTCGTGGGGCCCGTGCGGGAACTGGAGCAACTGGCTGATCAGCGTCTCCTGACGCCGGGAGAGGCGCAGCTGCCCGGTCGTCAGCAGCGGCTGCAGCGCCTGCACCCGCGCCGCCTTGTCGCCCGTGTTCTTGATCCCGCGCACCGAGAAGGGCCGCATCGCGCGCGACGAGCGGCGGGCCAGCGCGTCGGAGAGCAGCTGCTGGAACCCGTTCTCCTCGACCCCGAAGCTCTGCAGCCTGAACAGCTCGTGGTACTTCATGATCCGGTCGAGCAGTTCGTCCGGCCGGCAGCGTGAGACGTCCGCCGCCAGGACGTACTTCACCCCCGTCGAGTACTCGCGGGCGATGATCACGATCGCCGAGTAGTCCCCGCGCACGCCGGGCCGGCCCATCGCCGGATCGCAGGCGCCGGTAATCGCGCAGCGCGACCGCAGCGTCGCCAGCAGCGCGTCCACCGTGGGCGTGTTGCCCCGGCGCGGGTCGTCCCAGTACAGGAGGTCGCTCTCGCGGAAGAAGCACGACTCGGCCGAGATCGGCTCGTTCTGCTTCTCGCTCTCGAAGCTCGCCCGCCCGCCGGTGACCCGCTGCTCCATCAGGTCGAGGTACGTCTCCTTCTCGGGCCAGAGCACCTTGGCCCCCTCGAGCATGGCCGCGCGGTTGGCGCTAAAGTACGCCCGTGACGCGGCGAGGCCCGAAGCGCCCTCGAACTCCTCCTCGAGCATCAGCACCGCCCGCCAGCGGTCCCACAGGTCGTGCCGGTCGGCGTAAGACTCCACCGCGCGGTACTTCCGCGTGGTCCAGCCCGGTGATTTGGCCGGGTCGAGCAGGTGCGCGAGCACCGAACCGGGCGACAGCACCGTGCCCACCGCCACGCAGTTGGTCCGCGGGGTGCCCGCCTGCAGCACCGTGCCGCGGATCCATGCCAATCGCTTGTCGCGCTGCTCCGCCGACCGCGCGATCTCCTCATTCTCAATGTCGTCAAGCATGATCAAGCTGGGGCGGTTGTCACGGTTCCGGCGGCCGCGGAGTTTTTGCTCCGCGCCGAGCGCGGACACACGCATCCCCCCGGCGCTCGGGCTCCCGCGCTTCGCGGGGACGCTCCGCGTGATGATGTCGTCCTTGCGCCAGCGCTCCGGGCCCGGCCGGGTCCCGGGGGCGGGGGTCTCGCAGAGGCCGGGGAAGTCCTCGCGGAGCCGCTCGTTGTCCTCCAGTTCCTGCTTGATCGAGCGGAGATGGTCGATCGCCTGATCCGCGGTGTCGGACACGATGACGATGTACGGCTCACGCTCGAAGGCGAGGCTCCACAGCGCGTACGCCGTCACGACCAGCGAACTCTTCGCGTAACCGCGCGGCGCGGCCACGGCGAGTTTTCCACCCCGTCCTCCTCCCCCGCCCCCGGCCCCGGAACCGCCCGAGCGGGCGGAAAGTGTTTCCAGGTCCCGCGCGATCTCGGTGTGCATCGGCGAGGGCGGCAGCGAGAAGAGGAGCGGTAAGTAGGTCTCGGCGAAGGCCAGCAGCGAGTGCCGCGCGGTCTCGCGCCGCGCTTCGCTCAGCCGCGCCGCCGCGCTGGGCGCGGAGCTCGACTGCGGGTCACGATCGGTCAATGCGGTGCGATTCAGGCTCACCATGATGATTCAGGCCTCCTTGCCCTTTGAGGTGATGATGGATGGGGCGGTGGTGACGGCGACGGGTTCAACCTCGCCGTCGATGTCGTGGGCGGTCTGGTTCGAAGCGCGTTCCGCGCCGAGCCGCTCGGCCAGCCGGCGCGTGGCGTCCATCGCGGCGAGGCTGGTCAACAGGTGCTTCACCTGCGCGAGTTCGTCGTCGACGCTCGATCCGTCGTCGGCGTTCGACGAGTGGTTCGCTGGAACAACGCGGAGCGCGGGGAGGCGGCGGGCCGGCGCTCCGCTCAATCCGTGCCCCGCCAATCCCGGCGAGTGCGACGGGTGACGCAGCCGGATCGCTTCGAGGCGTTCGACCTCGATGCGCAGTTCCTCGTAGTCGGGGGGCGTGGAATCGTGGGGATCGAGGCGGTGGGTGAGATCGCCGCTGAAGCGTGTCTCGGCTTCGGGCAGGTAGCCGAGGCGCTGTAGCGTGCGGACCATGTCGCGGAAGATGCCGAAGGCGCTGCGCTCGGCTTCGACCCGCGCCGCGTGCGGGGCCTCGCGGTCGCGCGCGAGTTTGCGCAGGCGCCCCATGGAGGAGTCCGCCTCGCGGATGAGCTGCCCGGCGACCTGCCCGGCGAGGGCGGGGTCGCGCCCGAGCGCATTCTTCTCCTTGATCGCCTGCCGGTCGCGCAGGACGGTGCGGTCGGCGACCGAGAGGATGCCGGCGATCTCCGCCGCCGAGTACCCCTCGGCGGAGAGATACTCGACGCACGAACGCCGATCATCCACCGCCAGCGATGAACCCGACAGATCCTTGCTCTGCAAGCGCCGGATCAACTCGAGAACAGGAAGAGATTCCGCTTCGCTGGTGGGAGAAGAATTGGAACGCAGAGGGCGCGGAGAGGCGCTGAGGGACGCGGAGTTGGAAGATGGAGAAGTGTCGGATTCAGAAGAAGAAGAAGAAGAAGAAGAAGAAGATTTTGAACGCGAAGAACGCGAAGAGCGCGAAGAGGATGAAGAGCGCGGAGACGGACGAGGGGTTGGATGCTCGGAGCGCGCACCGTTGGTCGATGCGGAGCGCGGCGGTGATGCCGGCGCATTGACGGTCGTTCGTCGCTTCATCGGCGCGGCCCGCCCTTCTTGGCGCGTGACGATGACGCTTGCGGCGACCCACGCCGAGCCTTCTTCGAAGCCCCTTTGACGGCCCCTCGAATGGCCTTCGAAGAGCCTTCATCACGCGATGGCGCCGGGGCCGCCGAACTGGCGGACTTCGCCGGCGCACCATTCACCGGCTTCGCCTCCATCTCCCGCTCGACTCCATTCCCCCTGTCTTGAACTCCATTCTTCTTCCCACTTCGCGCTCTTGGCGAACTTCGCGTTGAAGTCTCTTCCTGTCTCTTCCTGCCTTCCGCGCCCTCTGCGTTCCTTCCTGAATCCTTCACCGCGTAGCGGCGCAGCACGTCCGGCGTGACCGAGTCCTCGCCCGCGAAGGCGATGTACCGGCGCACGATGACGTCGCAGTAGCGCTGGGAGATCTCCACGCCGAAGCAGCGCCGGCCCAGCCGCTCGGCGGCGATGAACTGCGTGCCGCTGCCCGCGAAGGGCTCGTAGCACACCTCGCCCGCTCTCGTGTGCTGGAGCATGGGGATCTCGAAGAGCTCCACCGGCTTGGGCGTCGGATGATCCGGCCGCTCGGGGCCGTTGGGGATGGTGTCGAAGCGCCAGACCGTGGGCAGCACCGGAGCCCCCGGAATCCGGCGCGGCTTGTTCCCTTCGAGCCAGCCCATGAGGCACGGCTCGTGCTGCCACGAGTACCACGTGCGCGTGAGCACCGGCCGGTTCTTGGCCCAGATGATCTGGCAGTGGATCAAGGCGCCGGCGTTCTTCATCGCCGCTTCGAGCAGCGCCTGCCGCCGCGAGGCGTGCCAGATGTACCACGCGGCTCTCTCATCGACCGCTTCGCCAACGGCGGCTGCGATGAACTTCTCGTACAGGTCGCTGTTCCCATCGAACTCGTCCCACGTCACGCCGTAGGAGGAAGACCAATCCTTGTTATTCCCGCTGCGCGGAGTACGCGGGCGAGCACCGGGAGCGCTGCGCATGTCACGCAGGGCCGGCAGCGCCGCGCGTCGATCGATTGACGCAGCGCCGCCAGCGCCGAGCGCTGTCGTGCTCCTTCTCGATCCCTCATCCCTCATCCCTCGTCCCTTCTTGCTTCCAGGATGATTCGTCCCGTCGTATCCGACCAAGTACGGCGGGTCGGTGGCGAAGAGCGCGGCGCGTTCGCCGTTCATCAATTCACGCACAACCGAGGCGTCGGTGCAATCAGCGCAGAGCAGCCGGTGCTGCAATCTCGGCTCGCGGCCGAGCAGGATCAGTTCGCCCGGTTGCGTCACCGGCGGGCCGAGCCGCTCCGACTCCGCCAGCGCCGCGTCAACATCGAAGTGCTCCTCGTTCGCCGCGTTCGAGCGCAGCAGCGCGCTCGCCAACAGTTCATCAACTTCCGGGGGGTCGAAGCCGGTGAGCGCCATGTCGAATCCCGGCAGTTCAACCAGTTCGTTCAAGAGTTCGGCGAGCTTCTCATGGTCCCACCCGCCGGCGATCTTGTTCAACGCCAGGTTGAGCGCCTTCTCCTTCTCGATGGGCAGATCGACCACCGACACCTGCGCGGTCGTGATCCCTCGTTGGAGCAGCACCTTGAAGCGCTGGTGCCCGCCGACGAGGTGGCCGGTGCGGGAGTTCCACACCAGCGGCTCGACCAGCCCGAACTCATCGATGCTCCGCGCCAGCTTCTCGTACTCGAGGTCGCCGGGTCTGAGGTCAACGCGCGGGTTGTACGGCGCGGGGTTGATCTGCGTGATAGGGAGGGAACGAATCTCGACCGCCGCGCGGTCGAACGATGGGCCGCTGCGCGGCCTGACAGTGCGCTGCTTCATAGAGAGCCTCCTTGCTCAATGAGGCCCGGCGCACGGAAGGCGCGCACGGGCGTGCTTCTTTGGAACATCACGCCGCATCCGTACGGCGCGACCACGAACAACGCGCGCATCGCGTCATTCGAAGTTGCTTCGTTGTGATGGGGTTGAGTCGTTCCGCACCCGCGGGGCACCGACGGACATCAATCGGCGGCGAATCGGAGCATTCAAAACTGGAGCATCCGCCGAGCCGCTTGTCAAGGGCGGTTTGCTGCAGCAACCCCGTCTTCAAATGCCCTTTGAAAGGCCTTCGAACTACAAAACACGCCGCGCCGGAAGCGCTTTCTAGCGTGGACTAACTTCCAGAAAAACAACTTATCCACAACGAATTTGAGCGAGGTTCAGTTCCGCTCAGCGTTCCGCATTCCATCGGTCAAGTCGCCTCACTTGGTGGGAGTGACCAGACTTCTCCGCGGTTGTCGGGGCGCACCTCGGTTCTCCCGAGTTTAGCCGCTCGTGCGTGCCTCCACTTCGTCTGACGGAATTCCGATCCGCAATCATCGAGAGGCCGCGATCCATAGCCGCGCATGCTGGGGCGTGACTCGCGGCGCGGTGCCTGTCGATCGTCGTATGTTCAAGGGACAACCGTGACGCTCTGGGCATTCACCACCAGTGCTTTGCCCTCGGCCGTTGCGACCGTGCCGACCACGACGAGTTCGGAGAGCTCCTTCAGCCCGCGTCGGCCCCGTATGTCCGTGCGGAGGATCTGTCCCTTGGCGTCGAGCACCTGAACGGTCACGGAGTTGGCGAGGATGTCTTCTTTCGTCTCGCAGCAGTAGTCCCACGGCTGCGAACAGTTGTCCCCGGGGTTCTCGTTGCAGGCTTTGAGTCCTCGGCCCATCAGAGTGAACACGGCGCGCCCTGCGACGAACGGCTCCCTGCTCCCGCCGATGCGCCCGCGCAGAACGACCTCGTCGCCCGCCTTGAACGCGCCGCGCTTCCGCGCCTCTGAGACGTCCTTGGCGCTCTCGGGTTGCTTCTCGACGAAGAAGCCGGTCGGCAAAGGGGACTTGGGGACGTGCATCGAGGTCGCCGTGATCACCAGCGCGTCAGCGCCGTTGGCGGTCTCGACCTTGCCTGTCACGAACACTTCCGCGCCCGGCTTGAGCCCGTACTCGCCGTTCAACCCCGCACGCAACGGCTTTCCGTTCGTGCTGACGAGCTGCACGGTCGCGCGTCCCTCCGCCGGAATGTCGCACGCGGTCTCGGGGAGTTGGTCCGACGGCGGGCAGCATCCCTTGCGGGTGGATTCATCGACTAGCGTGAACATCGCGCGGTTCTCGACGAAGGCATCCTTCGACGTCGCCACATTGCCGCGCACGGTGATCGTCTCGCCCACCTTGGCTGACTTCATCGCCGAGGTGATCTCCAGTGCGTCCGCGGGCAGCTCGGGCTTGAGCAGTGTTTTCACGTCCGCGACGCTCTTGACCTGCGCCATCGCCGCTTCGGGCGAGAACGGCCCCACACCCACCCCGACCGCGATACACATCGCTGCCACCGTCATCGCCTTGATCGAACCTGTTCTGTTCATCTTCATCGCTGTCATCTCGAATCTCCTCGAAGAGTTTGTTGGACATCTCGCACCCCGCGGCACTCGGCACGCGGGCTGTCTTTCACGTCATCACACCGCCTTGAGCGCGACGGGGATCGTCGGCCGCAGGCACCGCACCGCCGGGGGCACCGCGCCCACGACGCCGAGAGCCAGGCCCGTCAGCAGCCCCAGCCCGATCACTGTTTCATCGATGAGCAGCCCGAACGCCCCCATCGAGAACCGCACCGCCAGCCCATCGAGCACGAACACGCCGATCGCGCACGCGATGAGCCCGCCCGCCGCGGTCGCCAGGGTCGATTCCTGGATCATCGACCACACGATCGCCAGCCGCCGGTAGCCGATGGATTGCAGCGTGCCGAGTTCGCGGATACGCGAGGCGAACGCGGCGTACATCGTGTTCAGCCCGCCGAAGAGCCCGCCGACCGCGATCAGCCCCGCTGTCACCCACGCGACGACCTTGATAGGCCCGAAGAAATTGGCGAGCTTGCCGTAGTACTCGCGTTCGGTCATGGGTACCAGTTCCAAGTCGGGCCGCGTCTTGGTGAAGGCCGCGATATCGCTGAAGTCGGCCCCTTCGCCGGTCTCTTCGTTGTATGGGTCGAGCGTGAGAACGACGCACGAGATGGTCTCGCGCTTGGTCGCGGTCATCAGGTCCGCCAGCGGCAGCCACACCTCGGCCTCGACGACCGTGCCGGGCGCACTGAAGCGCCCGACGATGGTCCACGGGCGTCCGTCGATGGTCAGCGCTTTGCCGACGTGCGTGTCGCCGTCGGCAACACCCAGCACGGTCGCCGCCATGCGCCCCACGATCACCTCGTCGGCACCCGCGGTGGGCCAGCGGCCCTCGCTGAGCGAAACAGACTCGTGGACTAGAGCCGCCGCGGGCGTGACGCCGCGCAGCATGGCCTGCCGGAGACTCGGCTTGGTCGTGGGTGGGGCTCCAGGCGAGCGCACCTCCATCCCGGCTTGTTCGCCCGCCGCACTCTTCACCGGCGCGGCTGCGCCCACGCCCACCGGCAGCATCACATGCACCTCGGGCGAGACATACGCGACGCCCGCGCGGGTGCGCACGCCAGCGACACTGGCCGCGAGCACCCCGGGAACGCCCGCCTCGATCTCGGAGCGCTCGACGCTCTCCTCGCTCCCCGCCCCCATGAGGATGACGTTGTGCTCTCCGCCGGTAGCCCGTAGCGCCTGGCTCATACCGCGCACGAAGCCGCCTGCGACGAGAATCAGCAGCACCACCATCGCCGCCCCGGCGATCGACAAAAACAACCGCGAGGGCGATCGGCCCAGATTACGGACGGCGTATTCAAAGGGAAGGAGTCTCATGAGTATCTCGCTCACACCGCCCTGAAGCACGAAGCGATTTCGCGTCGGCCCGCCCGCCACGCGGGAAATAGGCCCGCGGCGATGCCTACGCCCGCCGAGATGATGAGTCCCCAGGCCAGCACGCTCCACGATGCGCTCACGCCGATCGACAGCCCCTCCTGCGAGAGACTGAAGTTGCCGAAGTGGACGACCGTCAGGGCGATGCCCGTGCCCAGCGCGCCGCCGAGCAGGCCGATGAGCATCCCCTCGCTGACGATCAATCGGGCGATCAGGCCGGAGCGGAAGCCCAGTGTTTGCAGCACAGCGTGTTCCTTGATGCGGTCCTGCACGCTCAGCACGATGGCGTTGGCGACCAGCGCGAGCACCGCGGCGAGGCAGCCCCAGCCCAGCCACTGCGTGAACTTCACGATCTCCACGATGTCGGCCCCGGCCTGCGCGACGAAGGCCTTCTCGGGGCTGGTCATCGTCGGGTCGGCCTCGCTGCGGAACTCGGCGTCGATCGCCTCGGCCACGGCCGCCATCTTCGCGGGATCATCGACGCGCACGGTGAACTGGGTGACGCTGCCCAGCCCTCCGCCCTTGCCCGCCGCCTGCTGCAGGAAATCGAGGTGGACATAGGCGACGTTCTGGTCCTGCGCTTCGGGCGAGCGGATGATCCCCGCGACTGTGACGGTGATACCCGAGGCATCGAAAGACTGACCGACCTTGAAGCCGCGACGCGCGGCGAGCGTTTCGCCGACGAGGGCGGAGTCGGATCGCTTCTCCCACTCGGCGACGGAACCGGCGATCAGTTGCCACTTGCCAGCCCATCCGTTCGGGCCGGTCAGGTCTTCGCGCGGGACACCGCGGAACGTGACAACATCCAGCGAGGCCCGGCAGTTGTTGACCACGATCTTGACCGGTACGGCGCTCACCACACCGGGGATTTTCTCGATGCGGTCCGTGTAGAACTGCGGCAGACGGCTGGCGGCGGGGCAGAAGCGGTTCTCGCGGTAGACCACCAGCGTGGTGTCCCCCGCGGCGGCCTGCGTGGATTGGCGCACGCCCTCCTGCAGCGTCTGCACGGCGATGAACAGGAACATGGCGATGGCGACGCCCGAGAGCGTGAGCACGCTGCGGACGCGGTGCCGCCAGAGCTGCTTGATCACCACGGGCATGAATCTGGGCGCAATCATCGTTCAGGCCTCCTGTGGTGTGAGTTGTGCGCGGCGGGCCGCGAGTTCGGCGGCTTCGATCAGGCGGCCCTTCTCCAGATGCAGCGTGCGCTTCGCATAGGCCGCGCTCTTGGCGTCGTGGGTGACGAGGATCAGGGTCTTGCCGAGGTCTTCGCAGAGCCGAGTCATCAAGTCCATGATCGCCTTGGCCGACTCCTGATCGAGGTCGCCGGTCGGCTCGTCGCCCACGATGATGGTCGGATCGGTGACGATCGCGCGCGCGATGGCGACCCGCTGCTCCTGCCCGCCCGAGAGCTGGCGCGGGTAGTGGTCATGCCGATCGGCGATGCCGACGAGTTGCAGGGCGGTCTGGACCTTGTCGTGCCGCTCGCGGGCGGGCATGCGATGAAGCAGCAAGGGGAGCTCGACGTTCTCGTACGCCGTGAGCACGGGCACGAGGTTGTAGAGCTGGAAGACGTAGCCGACGTGCGTGCTGCGCCAGTCGGCGAGTTTCGATCGCGAGAGCGTCGAGATATCCGTGCCGCCGATGATGAGTTGCCCGCCGCTGGGCCGGTCGATCCCGGCGATCAGGTTGAGCAGCGTGGTCTTGCCGCTGCCCGAAGGGCCCATGAGCGCGAGGAAGTCGCCCGCAGGCACGTCGAGATCGAGTTCTTGCAACGGCGTGATGGTGTTGTCGCCCTTCTTGTACGTCTTCGTCAACCGACGACACTGGATCAGCGCCGGGCCGGCGGGTGAAGGTCGTGGGTGAGCGTGGTTCGCGGTCATGGTGAATCTCGTCTGAGCGGCGAGTGTGCCGCAGGATGTGTCGGGCGTGCGGAGTTACGGGGCGGACGGATCGCTTTCGGTCGTGGCGGTGATGCGCTCGCCCAGGATTTTGAGTCGAGTGCCATCTTCGATCGCCGGCGGAGCGGGCGGGTCGAGGATGACGCGGTCGGTCAGGCGCAGGCCGCTGGTCACGATGACGAACCCTTCGTCCGGCGCGGGCAAGATGACGATCTCTCGTCGCCGCGCGACGGGGCTGCCGCCGCCGGATTCGACGATCCAGACTTGCCCCTTTCCTTCGCCGGCTGCCGCGACCGCAGATGTGGGCACGAGGAGCGTGAGGCCACCCGTCTCCCCGGCACTTGCCGACGCGCCGGCGGACACTCCACCTCCGCGGCCATGCGCGGCGGCCGCCGATGGTCCGTGGAGTTTGACGCGCGTGAGCATCTCAGGCTTGAGCACCGGCGACGGCGCGTCGAGCGCTACTTTGAACTGCACGGTGTTGCGCTGGATGTTCGCCTCATGCACCACGCGCGACACCACACCAGTAAACGACTCGTCGGGCAGCGCCTCGGTGCTGACGCTCGCGCGCGTACCAACGCCGACCTTCGCGGCGTCGGCCAGAGGCACGTCCACCCGCACCTGCAGCTTTGCGGGGTCGTACACGCGGAGCACCGCGCCGGTCATGCCAGCCGCAGACGCGGATTCACCGCCCTTGCCGCTCATGCTGATCCGCGATCCTGGCTCGACTAGGCGGGCGAGCACGACGCCCGCGACCGGCGACCGCACCTCCATCCGCTCCACCCGCAGGGCCGCTTCCTCACGCAGCACGTGGGCCACGGCGTGGGCCGATTCGGCCTGCGCAAGAACCGCCCGGGCCTCGTTCACCATCTTCTCCGCCGTGGCGACCTTCGCCTCCAGCCCGGAAAGGCGGATCTCCATCCGGCGGAAGGTGCCTTCGCTCAGCCCCCCTGCGGGCACCAACTCGCGCTTGCGGGTCACCTCGTCGCGCAGTTCTGCGACGGCGGTGCGTTCGAACACGACCTGCGACTCGGCGGTCTCGAGCGCCGCGCGAGTACGAGCGACATCAGTGTCCCGCTGTGCGACGGTGGCCTCCGCGGCCCGGAGCGCCAGACGCGCATCCTGGTCGATGAGCCGGGCGACGACCTGGCCCGCTTCGATGCGTTCGCCCTCAAGGACGAGCACCTCGCGCACGACGCCCTCGGCCAGTGCGGGTACGCTCACGGCGAACGGCGCGGGCTCGATCCAACCCGGCGCTTGCACCGCGACAGAGCCCAGCGGCGCATCCTTTGGCATCTCTTCCGACTCGCTCTGCGAGACATGAGCAGCCCCGATGCCTGCCGCCACGACGCTTTCCTTCGGAATCGCGGCGGCGACATGGACCGCGAGCCGGGGCTGGAGCGCATCGCGGGCGGCGTACGCGAGCAGGCCGACTGTCGCGAGCAGCACAACGGCGGGAATGAGCAGACGCGTTGCCCAGCGTGCCTTGGGTCGCGCGATGACGGTGGTGCTCCCCGCGGGCTGCGGCCCGGACGTGGA
Source organism: uncultured Phycisphaeraceae bacterium (assembly GCA_964391865.1). Lineage (GTDB taxonomy): Bacteria > Planctomycetota > Phycisphaerae > Phycisphaerales > UBA1924 > DASZQL01. The sequence continues at coordinate 460,591 of CAYMNQ010000001.1, read as the reverse complement.
ATCTGGTTGTGTGGGCTGCGGGTCTCGTCGGAGCGCCCGCAGGTCGGTCTGCGTGGTAGCCATAGGTGGTTCCTGCAATGGGCCCGCAGGTCAGGTCGAACTTGGGAGCGCGGGTGTGTCAAGCAAAGACACTCCTCGTGCGGATGGCATGGAGCCAATCGCACAAGGACGATGCGGACGCACGAGACAAAGGGCGTCCGTTGCAGGATGGGGCTACACCAGCAGCGCGCACTGCCACCGCTGCGCGTCGCGGTTGGCCTTCAAATACGGTGGACTCAAAGCCCAGCCGGGTTGGCGCAGCACGAGATTGGCGTCAGTGGCATCTACTGTCCAGAGGGCAACAAGCGCGATGGTCGCCAGCGCGTTCCAATGTTGATCGAAGGCCGGCAGCCGAGTCTCGACGTTCATGCCCGTGCCGCCCGACGTGCCTTGGCACGACGGGCATGATGGGCACTCGCCTTGAAGGGGCGGCTGTTCGTTGTCGGATTCGTCCTGTGGCCGGTCTGAGCACGGATCCGGTTCCGCATCGCTTGAACACCCGCCGCAGCAGGAGTTCGCTTCGGCCTCCGCCTCATGGCCTCCAGCGCACATTCCGCCCACGATCGCAGCCGCCTGGCAGCAGCACATCGGCGTGACCACGCCGATGAGCAGGGCAACCAGGATGCGGAGCAAAGGGTGACGCATTATGCTCAAGAGTATATCGGCCAAACATCCGCCAGATTCACCTTACGCGGGGCTCCGACCCTTGTTCGACCCCAGCGTCGCCGCCGGACCCGTCCGTCCCCCCAACAGCCGCAGCCCATTCCCGACGACGAGGAGGCTCGCCCCGACGTCTGCAATGACGGCCATCCACATCGTCCCCCACCCGCCCAGGGTCAGCGCGAAGAAGACGACCTTGATGCCGACTGCCAATGCGATGTTTTGGGCCAGGATCGCGTTGGTGCGTCGGGAGAGCAGGACGAACTCGGGCAGGCCCCGCAGATCATCCTGCATCAGCGCCACATCGGCGGTTTCGAGGGCGGTATCTGTCCCCGCCGCGCCCATAGCAAAGCCGATGGTGGACTTGGCCAGTGCCGGGGCGTCGTTCACGCCGTCACCCACCATGCCGATCGCGTCTCCGTACTCCTTCGTGAGGCGCTCGATCTCGGCGAGTTTGTCATCGGGCAGCATCCCGCCGCGGGCCTCGTCGATCCCCACCGTTTTGGCGATGGCCGACGCGGCGGTCTGGTTATCCCCAGAGAGCATGAGCGTCTTGACGCCGAGGTCGTGAAGCGACCTGATAGCCTCCACGCTGCTCTCGCGGGGCGCGTCGGCCACCGCGATGACGCCCAGCACCATGCTCGCCGAAGCGACGATGACCGCCGTCTTGCCCTGCACCTCGAAATGGCTCAGGACGGCCTCGACCTCCAGTGAGCAGACCTTGCGTTCCGCAGCAAGTCGGTGGTTGCCGACGAAGTACGCCGCGCCGTCGATGCGTCCCTCGACGCCCCGGCCCGTGAGCGACTTGAACGCATCGACGTTCGCCCGCGCGCCGCTCCATGCCGCGACGACCGCGAGCGCCACCGGGTGCTGGGAGAGCGCATCCAGACTCGCGGCGATCCGCAGCACCTCGTCCCTGTTCTCGCCGCCGACGGGCTGCACATCCGTCACGCGCGGGCGGCCCTCGGTGATAGTCCCGGTCTTGTCGAGGGCGACGACCTTCAGTTTGCGGCCGTTCTCCAAGTGGACGCCGCCCTTGATGAGGATGCCGCGCCGGGCCGCCGCCGTCAGCCCACTCACCACCGTCACCGGCGTTGAGATGACCAGGGCGCACGGGCACGCGATGACGAGCAGCACCAGCGCCTTGTAGAGCCACGGGTAGAAGGGCTGGCCGAACGTGAGCCACGGCACCACCGCCACCAGCACCGCGGCAACGCACACGACCGGCGTATAGACCCGCGCGAAGTTGTCCACGAAGCGCTGCGTCGGCGCGCGGCTCCCCTGCGCCTCCTGCACCGTCCTGATGATCTTCGCCAGCGTGGTCTGGTCCTTGCCGCCGGTGGTCTTGAACTCCAGCACGCCCGACTCGTTGATCGTCCCCGCGAAGACCTTGTCGCCGACCTGCTTGTCCACCGGCACGGACTCGCCCGTGACTGGAGCCTGGTTCACGCTCGACCCGCCCGCGACCACCACGCCGTCGAGCGCGAGCCGGTCGCCGGGCTTCACTTGCACGATCGCGCCGACGGGCACCACGCCCGCGCTGGTCTTGCGCCACGAGCCATCGGGCTGCTTGACGCTCGCCTCGTCCGGGGCGATCGCCATGAGGCTCTTGACAGCGTTCCGCGCGCGGTCCAATGCCTTGACCTCGATCAGTTCGGCCACCGCGAACAGGAACGTCACCAGCGCGACCTCCGGCCACGCGCCGATGAACGCGCCGCCGACGATCGCCACCGTCATCAGGAAGTTGATGTTCAACGTGAAGGTCTTGATCGCGATCCAGCCCTTCTTCAGCGTGGGTAACCCGCCGAGCAGGATGGAAGTCGCCGACATCGCAATGACGAGCGGTGAGGTTTCTTTCACGCCCGCGAAGTACATGGCTTCTGCCGCTGCCGCCAGCATGCCGGCGAGCAAGAACGACACCAACCGCCACAGCCTTGCCGCAGAGACATGCTGCGAGTCTGCGTTGCGGCCGGGAGGGCGGGTCACTCGGTGTTCCTTCGGAGCAACCACCTGACCGGGGAGACCGACAGCACGGAGTTTCCGGAGGATCCTGTCCAGATCGACAGAATCCGCATGATCGACCTCGACTCTGCGGTTGATCAGATCAGAGCGGACCGATCGCACACCGTCTAAGCTGAGCAACGTGCGCCGGATGATCGACTCCTCCGTGGGACAATCCATTCCGCCGATGTGAATGCTGGTGAGTTTCACTTTGAAGTTGGCGCACTCTCGTGGATCGCAGTGTCCAGTCGCACTCGCACTTTCGAGCCCTCAGGGGGCAAGCCGGGGAATCGCACCGAGAACGTCGCGTGCTTCGGCCCCGTTTGCACGCGACGACTCGCGCCGCGCGCGCCAAGCCGTGTCGTGTGGGATGAAGATGCACGCCCATAGTTCACGATTGCGTCGTGAACCACGACGCCGTCTGGAGCAGTGACCGTAATGTCCAAATGACCACCGGCGACGGCTTCGACCTCGTCGAGCCTTCCGCTCACGAGGAGGTCTCCGTCGGCGTTCTCCACTGTGGGAGCGTGCATCAGCGGCCGCGTTACGACCGACTCGAGTGTCACGTTGCCCGCGGAGACCAAGTCCGTACGTGATGCTGCGCATCCGGCCAGAAGCGCGAGAACTGAAACCAACACACTGCATTCTTTGATACGCTTCATAGATGTGTCCTTTTGACCATGCTCTAGACGACTTTGAACACCCACGCATAGTTCGAGGCTACGCTCTAGAACGCAGAGCCACTCTGAGGAGTTGAGGCTTTGCCAACGCACTACACGAACGGCCTACTCGCGGCGCAGAGAAGGCATTCGCGCCGCGAGCAGCCGAGTTTGACTATCGTTTGATCGCAAACCCGCCGACGGACTTCCCGCCCTTGCCGTCGTCGATCTCGATCCACAACTGCGCACCCGCGGGGATGGGATTGGGCACGTCGGCGTGGGCGTGGTACTCATTGCCGCCGCCGTCGGCCTTCTGCTTCATCGCGCCCTTGCCGTCCTGCGTGCCGATCCAGACGCGGACGGCGGCGGGCTTGGCGGCGCTCCCCGAGAGTTTGATGTCGAGGTGGGCCTCGCTCTCGGCCTTGATTTCGCCAGAGACCGCGACGGTCCAAACGCCGATGGTGGCCGTGCCGAGCACGCCCCCCTCACCATGGCCATGGTCGCCGTGGTCGCCCTCGGCCTTCCCGTCCCCCCCAGCGGGTGCGGCAGCGGCGGGCTTCGCATGATCGTTCCCGTCGCCCTCCTTGTGGTCGTGGCCGTCGCCTTCCTTGCCCGCGCACTGGTCGCACTTGCCGTGCGCGACCATCTTCAGGTTGTTGCCGTCGCGAAGCCAAAGATGCGCCTCGCCGTCGTCGGCGGTGACGAAGTACTGCGTGTCGGCGGGGGCGCGCTGCGCGGCCCCCTGGCCCATCATCGCCGCGAGGGCGGCGGTCAGACCAACGCCAGCGATCAGACCAAAGACGACGGACGAACGATTCGGGTTCTTCATGATGATGCCTCCACAGCAACGCGACCGGGCGCGGGCCGCCGGGACGTGTCTTCTGTTTGCCGCCCAGCCGCGCCGCCGGGACAGTGTGTGATTAACGCACGGCTTACGACTTGAGATCAAATCCAACAACGTGCTTCTCACCCTTGGCGGTCTCGACCTCGACCCAGAGTTGGCTTCCGGCGGACAGGGGCTTGGGCACTTCCGCGTGCGCGTGCCAAGAGTCGTCCTCAGCCTCGGCTTTGCCCTTGATCGAGCCTTTGCCGTCCTGTGTGCCGATCCACACCCGCACCGCGGCGGGCTTGCCCGCGCCACCGGAGACGCTGATGTCGAAGGTCGCCTCGCCGCCCGGCGTGACGCCGCCTTCGCGCGCGGCCACGATCGTCATGCCGCCCGCCGACTGGCTGCCCAGCTCGGTTTTGGGGCCGTGCCCGTGACCGTCCTTGTGGTCGTGATCGTCGCCATCTTTGTGGTCGTGGTTGTCGCCCGCCTTGTGATCGTGCCCGTCGCCATCCTTGTGGTCGTGGTCGTCGGCCTTTGACGCGCCGGTTGTTCCGTCGGCGGGTTTGGCAGGCGCATCGGACTTCTTCTCGCAGCCGGTCAGGCCGGCAGAAAGTGCGAGCAGCGGGGCGGCAAGGACAAAAGCGAGTGTGCGAACGGTGTTCATGGCAAAGTCTCCTTGCAATCAGGTTGAGGATGCGGACTTCATGGTGGAACGGCGCAGCAGGCGGGCCAGAACGCCCGGCCGCTCCGTTGCTTCGCGCTTCACCTTGAACGCCAGCGCGTAGCCGGCGGGGACGACGAACAAGTTGAGGAGTGTGGACGACACCAGCCCGCCCAGAACGACGATCGCCAGCGGGGCGAGCAGCTCGCTGCCGGGCTTGCCCTTGGCGAGCGCAAGCGGGATCAGGCCGAGCATGGCCGTGAGGGCGGTCATCAGGATGGGCACCAGACGCTCCATCGATCCCTGGATGATCGAGTCGCCGATGGACTTGCCCTCGTGCTGCTGCAGGTGGTCGTAGTGGTTGACAAGCAGGATGCCGTTGCGGACGGCGATGCCGAAGAGCGTCACGAATCCCACCATGCTGGCGATGGAGATCACCGGGGCGATGTAGCGGCTGGACGACAGCCCGAAAAGCGAGAGCGTGTTGCTGACGACGCCCGGACTTTCGGTGATGTAGATCGCCGCGATGCCGCCGATCAGCGCGAGCGGCAGGTTGAGCATGACCAGCAGCGCGACGCGGGCCTTCCCGGTCGAAAGTTGGAGCAGCAGGAACATGAAGACCGCCACGCCCGCGCCCATGATGTAGATGGTGCGGCTGGCCGACTGCTGGGCCTCGAACTGACCGCCGTAGTGCACCGTGTACCCGGCTTTCTGCACGATCGGGTCCACCTTGGCCTGCACCTGAGCCACGAGTTGCCCGAGGTTGTAGCCCTCGGCGACGTTGGTCGAGACCACTGCCTTGCGCTGGGCGTTCTCGCGGGCGATCAGGTTGCTGGTCTTCTCCGGCCCGATGTCGGCAACCTCGCGCAAGCGGACGATCGCTCCGCCCGCGCCGCGCAATTGCAGGTCCATGATCTGGTCGATCCGCTCCCGCTCGCTCTCGGCCAGGCGCACCACCATCTCATAGCGGCGAACGCCCTGGTTCACCTCCGCGACCGACTCGCCGTAGAGCGCCTGCTGCACCTGCTCGGCGGCCGCGCCGGGCGAGAGTCCCGCCGCCACGAGGTCCTGCGGGCGGTAGCGGATCGGCAGCGAGGTGATCATGATCTCGCGGTTGGCCGCGACATCGCGCGTGCCGGGGATCGGCTTGATCATCGCCTCGATTTCCTTGGCGACCGTGCGCAGGACATCAAGGTCCTCGCCGTAGACGTTGATGGCGATCGCGGCGGGCGTGCCCGACAGCACGTGGCTCAGCCGGTGCTCGATGGGCTGGCCGACCATCGTAGTGATGCCGGGAATGTTGGCGATGATCCGGTCGATCTCCGCGCGGACCTTGTCCTGGTCCACGCCCGGCTTCATCGTGACTTCAACCTCCGAACTGCTGACCGGCTCGGCGTGCTCATCGCGCTCGGCCCGTCCCGTGCGCCGCGTCACGCTCTGTACGCCTTCGATGGCGGACAACTGCGCCTCGACGCCTGAGGCCAGCCGGTTGCTCTCGACCAGCGATGTGCCGGGCGGTGCGAGCAGGAAGACGGTGAACGTACCCTCTTTGAAGGCCGGGAGGAACGAACTGCCGAAGGTGGACATGAGGACCAGCGAGGCCACGGTCAGCACGCCCGCCCCGCCCAGCACCAGACCGCGGTTCCGCACGCTCGTGCGCAGCGTGGGTTCGTAACCGCGCTTGAGCACGCGGACCAGCCACCCGTCGTGCTCCGCCCCCCCGTGCCCGCCCGCCGCGTCCTTGTCCTTCTTGCCGAACGAGCCGGAGAAGAGCCACTTGCACAGCGCGGGCGTGACCGTGAGCGCCACGATCAGCGAGGCCATGATCGAGATGATGTACGAGATGCCCAGCGGCTGGAAGAACCGGCCTTCTAGCCCTTGCAGGAAGAGCAGGGGCACGAACACCATGCAGATGATGATCGTCGCAAAGACAACCGACGAACGGATCTCGTTGCTGGCGGTGTAGATGACCTCGACCAGCGTCTTGCGCTGCTCCTGGGGCAGCACCGCGTTCTCTTTGAGCCGGCGCAGCACGTTCTCCACGTCGATGATCGCGTCGTCCACCAGTTCGCCGATGGCCACGGCCAGGCCGCCCAGCGTCATGACGTTGATCGAGAGTCCAAAGGCCCAGAGCAAGAGCAGCGCGACTGCCAGCGACAGCGGCAGGGCCGTGAGCGTCACGATCGTGGCCCGCACGTTGAGCAGGAAGAGGATGAGGATGACCGCGACGATCACGCTCGCCTCGATCAGGACCTTCACGACGTTGTGGATCGACCTCTCGATGAACCGCGCGGCCCGGAAGGGATCGCGGTTGAGGATCATGCCCTTGGGCATGGCCTTTTCCATCTGGTCCAGCACCCCGTCGATCTGCGTCGTCAGGTTGAGCGTGTTGGTCCCGGGCGACTTCTGCACGCTTACCACCACCGCGGGCAGCGCGCGGTCGGCGGCGGTGCCGCGCTTGGGCGACGCCCCCAGTTGCACGTCCGCCACTTGCCCGATGGTCACCGCCGCGCCGTTGTGGATGCGCACGAGCGTGTTCTCGATGTCCTCCGCGCTGGTCACGCGGGCGGTCTGGCGGATGGGCAGTTCCTGGTTCTCCCAGTTGGGCACATACCCCGCGCTCGCCGTGCTGTGCGCACCCTTGGACGCCTCGACCACATCCGAGATCGTCAACCCGTACAGGGCCAACTGATCCTGCTTCACGTTGATCTGGTATTGCGGCAGTTCGCCGCCGATAGCCACCACCTGGGCCACGCCGGGCACCGCGAGCAACTTGTTCCTCAGGTCAAACTCCGCGAAGGAGCGCATGGCGAGCGGGCTGACCGAGCCGTCGGGCGACGACAAGGCCATGATCATGATCTCGCCGGTGATGCTGGTCACGGGCGTGATCTCGGCGTGCGCGTTGGGGGGAAGGGCCTCCCGCACGGCCGACAGGCGCTCGCTGACCAACTGCCGCGCCCGGTAGATGTCCATGCCCCAGTCAAACTCGACCCACACGATGGACAGACTCGTCGCCGAGGCGCTGCGGACGCGGCGCGTGCCCGGCAAGCCGTTGACGGCGGTCTCGATGGGAAAGGTGACGTTGCTCTCAACCTCGTCCGCCGCCAAGCCGCCCGCCTCGGTCATCACGACGACCGTCGGCGCGTTGAGTTCGGGGAAGACGTCCACCGGCATGTCCTTGACCTTGACACCAGCGAACACGAGCAGCAGCCCCGCCATCACGACGATGAGCGACGACTGCCGGAGGGAAAAGGCGATGAGTTTGGAAAGCACGGGTTAGTGGCCCCCCTTGTGGAAGGTGCCGTCGGAGTGGAAGTGCCCGGCCTTCTCGGTGCTGCCGCTGGTCGCCAACATCAATTGGAAGTTGCCGCCAACCACGATCTCGTCGCCTTCCTTGACGCCGCTGGCGATGACGATCCAGCGGCCGTCGGAAAGCCCGATGTCCGCCTCCATGCGGATCGCTTTATCCGGGTCTGCGGGGTCGCGGCGGAAAATGATGGCCCGCGCGCCGTCGCGCACCACCGCCGACTGCGGCACGGCCAGTTCCGCCGTCCCACCCGCCAGCGTGATTTCCATATGTCCAGACACGCCGTTGCGAGCCCAGCCCGCGAGCGACTCGGGCGTGACCAAAAGGTCCACCGTGCGCTCATCGGCCTCCGCGCCCAGACCCAGTTGCAGCACGCCCGTCATGGTGTCCTGCAGGTCCACGCTCCCGCCCTGCGGCGGGGCGATGCGCGCGGGCAGGCCGTCCTTGAGCCGGCCCAGGTCCGCTTGTAGACCCCGCGCGTGGAACCGGATCTTTTCCGGCTGCACCAGCGTCAAGACCAATCCGTTCTCCTCGGCCAGCGCACCGGGGGTCATGCCGATGGTCTCGACGATCCCCGGTTCTACCGCGCAGACCGTGTAGACCGAGCCCGCAGCGTCGGTGTTGTGTCCGTCGGAGCAGCCCGCGCCGCGTGTGAGAACTTCGTGGCGTGCCGTGAGCGAGCGCAGGTCAGACTCGGCCTGCGACCGCTGCGCCGCGAGTTCCGCGCTGCGCCCCTTGGTCACCGCGAGTTCGCTCTGACTGGCGTTGAGTGTCGCACGGGCCTCGGTGAACTGCGTCGCACTCCCACCACCCGCGCTGCGGAGTTCGTCCAGTTGCTGAAGGCGTTCCTGCCACAACGTCACCTTCTCGGCCAAACTCTTCTCGTGCTCGGCCTGTGCCGCCATCAGCGGGACCATGGACTCGGCCCGCGCCCGTGTGGCGGCGATCTGCTCATGCAGGTCCCGCCAGCCCGACGCGTCCACGCGGTAGAGCGGCGTGCCGGGTTCGACCTTCTGGTACTGGCTGACAAGGATTTCAACGCGGCCGGCGAGCGGCGTGCGGTACTCCCGCCGAGCGGTCGGCAGCAGTTCGAATCGGCCGGGCACGCGGAGGGTCTGCGCGACATTCCGGTACTCAACTTTGGCGAACGTGATCCCCAGGTTCTGCCGGACCGCGCCGGGGATATCGACACGATTCGTGGGTGCCGCCGCGGCGCTCGGTGCGCCGTGGTCCGCGCCGCCTTCGTGAGCCTCAGGTTCCCGAGTGTCGCACGCGACCAGCATCGTCGCCGCGGCGACTGACGCCACGCCAGTGCAGACCACTCTCTTCATGATGTTCATGGCGAGACTCCTCCTTCTGATTCGTGGGGCGCGGAAACCGGGCCGTCGGCAGGCATCATCGCGCTGGCCTCGGGGCCGATGAGTTCGTCGATTCTGAGGCGCGCCAGCGCCTCGTCTCGGAACGCTTCGACCAGCCGCGCCTTCGCGTCCTGCTGGCGCGTCAGGCTCTCCAAGAGCACGAGCGCGTTCACCTCGCCCAACTGCGCGACGCGGCGTGCTTCGGTGTATTGCTCGTCGACCAGCGGACCAATCTCGTTCTCCAGCAGCAGCCGCTGCTTGCCCGCGGACTCATGCACGACCTCGGCGTCCGCGATCTCGCTGAGCAGCCGCTGGAACACGGCTTCGGCGTTCGCTCGTGCCACCTCTCGGGCGGCTTCGGCTTCAGCAATTCCGCGCCGATTGCCGTTGAGGATCGGGATCGGCAGGCTCAGCCCAAGCAGCAGTTGGTCTTCGCCGTCTTCCCGCCCGTAGCCCGGGCCGATGTTGAGATCGGGATACTGCTTCCTTGATTCGAGCTCGAGCGCCCGCTCGGCGACCTCATACTCCGCCACCGCCACTTGAAGAGACGGGTTCCGCGATCGAATCAACTCATGGGTCGCGCTTTCTCTCTCGCGCGGAGTGCCGAAGTACTCAAAGGTGCCGATCCCGTCCGCGATCAGCCGGATCGGCGCGGTGGGCGAGAGCCCCGCGATCCGTTTGATCTCAAGAATCGCGCTGGCCGCCCGGGCCTCCAACGCGGAGAGGGCGGCTTGAGCCGTGGCCCGCTCGATCCGGAACAGCCGCGCCTCCGAACGGGTCATCTCGCCCGCGCGCTCCATCGCGTCCACGACCGACAACACCTGCTCGGCCCGGCTGAGGAACTCGCGAGTTGATGTGATCTGCGCGTCGAACGCGGACCAGCGCACCCACGCGCGCCGAAGCTCGATCCGGGTCTCCCACTCGCGCTGCGCCACGCGGGCGAGTTCGGCCGCGTGCTCGAACCCCGCCCGCTTCTTCTCGACGTCGAGCCTCCCAGAGATCGGGATCGTCAGACCGATGCTGCTGAAGACTTTCCACGGATGCGGCGTGCCCTCGATGATGCGCGTCAGGTCCACCCCGATGGTCGGGTCTTCCCACAAGCCGGCGTTCTTGGCGCCCGCTTCGGTGACGCCCGCCTTCAGTCTCGCCACTCTGAGATCCGGATTGAACACCATCGCCAGCGCCGCCGCTTCCCGCGCGTCGATGCCGTTCGCCGGATCGAAGGCCCAGTCGGTCGCGCCTTGCGAGCCCCGGAGTCGCTCGGCGAACGCCATCACGGCGGGAGAATCGGCCGTACGCGTCAGGAACGATTCTTGGGCGCTTTGGAGGTCGAGCGGCCGCGGCGAGTACGAGTGGCAACCGGGCAGCGTGAGCGCCAGCAGGCACAATCCGCCGGCACGGCTATCGACGGGCCGCCGCATTCCCGGTGCTGACCGGCGTGAAAACACTCGATGAAGGCGCATCATGTCTGCGGACTCCGTACGAGCCGGTGCCCGGCGACGCCCGCGAGGCCATGCCTCAGCGATGCGCTCGCCGACCAACCGACGATGAACAATGAATGTGTTTGATATCGCGATCGGTGCGCCGAGCCGATTGGCAATGCCAAAGGGCTCGGCGTCACGAGCATTGGCGCGGACAACTCAGGCGCGACAACGACCGAGCGCAACAAAACTCGATCGCTTCGTGCGCTGACAAAATGATCTCAAACGAGCAGGCGCGTCGCCCTCAGCGCGCGCGACTGCGCTGTCGCGGACCAGTCCATTGGAACTGTGCGAGTTTTCTCTCGCTCAATAGCGAGAGCGACTCCCCTCGCCCAGATCGATTCGAACGCGAGAGCGATCGACGGAACCTCGGGAGCCTGGAGCTTTTGCTGCGGCAACTGATCCGGGTCCGGAATCGGCAGGTGGATACAGCACGCGCACGGCTCGTGGTCCGCGATGCCGATGCTTTCGCAGTGATGCTCTGAGCAGCCAGTGACGTCAGTGTCGCCGCGGCGAGAGTTGCAGCAGCCGTTGCGGGAAGACTCGCATGAGCCGTGCTCGGCGTCTCGATGCGCCGAATTCACCGGGCACGGCCGCTCACACGCCACGCCGCCATGCATCGGCAAGCAGATCTCTTGGCCGCGACCAATACCGACCCAGGTCTGAACGACCAGGAGCAGAACGGTGACGGCTTTGAGCAGACGATCTGGCATTGGAGATGTGATCGGACCGATCAAGTATACAACTTGACGCGCCATTCGGTGCATTTGCATTGCGACAGGGAATCACTCGACGGGCCAATTGCCATTATGTTGCAGGCGGGCAGCACACAGCGGATTCGCGCTCTCCGTGCGCAGTGACGCCCGGTAGCCGTGACTTGTTGCAATTGCGAACACCCAGAGCGGCGGACCGGGAACAGCGCGCCTCGTGTAGGACTATGACGAGGTGGGGTGCTCGAGCGTCGCGGCATCGGGCCTGTCACGCGTGTGGGGCTGACCACGGAGCCGATCTCGCAGGAGTCTGAGTCGAGCGGTTTGGGCCGCCTCCCCAGCCGATTGCGGTCATCCACCACGTCTGGCGGGACGCTATGCAACCGCCATTGCGCATTGATCTGATCGTGTCCTCGCTTTCTTTGGGACATGCGGGCACGGCGCGTTCCATCTCGACGCGGCACGATCTCGCCAAGTCGAAGATCCGCTGGACCAACGGCGACCTTCGGAACGCCGGCGAGCTGATCAACGAACTGAAACGCGAACGGAAGTGGATCGAGTAGACGCCCAAGCACCTCAACCAGCAGGGCGCATTCGTTCATGCCGCCGGCCGGCGGCATGACGCACCGCATGTCTGCATCTACTCGCGCCGACGCCGTGCGGCGAACGATCCGGCGAACACGAACGCCAGCACACCGGCCGGCGCTGGGATCGCCACGAGCGCCGGTGCCGAGAGCCCCCAGTTGCTCGTGACCACCGCGATGTCCGAGAGGCCCACCAGCCCGTCAAGATCGATATCGCCCAGCAGCCCGGTCCCGGTGAGCCCCCACGATGTCGTAATCGCGGCGATATCGCTGAGACCGACCAGCCCGTCGTGATCCAGGTCGGCGTAGTGCCGGATGCCGGCGCGAACATCGGTCTCAGTGACCTCGGCCCACCAGCGGAGCGTCGGCTCCGCCAGCATCGGCAGTTCGATCATGTCGAAGTCCCCAATCACGCTCGCCGCGGAGAAGAGGTTGAACTGCTGACCCCACTGCGGAACCAGCCCGCTGTCGAGCGTGAGCGAAAGCCCGCCGTCCAGGCTTGCCGGTCCGGTGACGGAGAAGATCGCCGACGCCGTCGACACACTTGACTGGCCGAGCTCGAACGTGAGCGTGCCGGACGCGGTCTGCGCGAACGAGCCGTCGAGCTCGATGCCCGACCCCGACTCGATCGCGATGATCGACTGATTCGTGATCGGCAGCACGCCGCGCTCGCCGCCGCTGACGAGCGACTTGGGCGGCAGAAATTCGATCAACCCGCCGTTGACCGCCTCGATGGTGCCGAAGTTGGTGAAGTTGTCGGTGCGGATAGAGATGGTGCTGCCGGGGATGTCGGCGGAGATTCGGCCGTAATTCGTGATGATGCTGGGGGGCGCAAACGAGTAGTTCGAGGTGTAGACCTGCAGATTCCCACCGCGAACGAGCACGTCCTCTCCGAGCACCAGATTGGCGGATGTCTGGAAACCAAACGGTCCGATGCGCTGATAGCCGCCGGACCCGATCCCGTCGAACTCGAACGTGCCCGCATCGATGACCTGATCGCCGATGAAGTTCAGCGCCGTAGCTGGCGCGGTTGACCGGACCGATCCGTTCACCCGCGCGCCGTTCGTCAGATTGACGGACGCGCCGGGCTCGCCGAGCTCGATCACGCCGTTCACGAGCACGTTGTCGAGCTGCACATTGCCCGCGCGGACCCGCATGAGCTCGCTCGGCGCGACGTTCACCGTGCCCCCGCGGAGCACCATCGGGCCGAACAGCCATGCGGACCGGTTCTGGTCGATCTCCAAGGTCGCCCCGGTGTTGTTGAGCGTTCCCTGCAAGCGCACCGTGCCGAGCGACGCGTCAACAGTGCCGATGCCCGCAGTGGTGTACCGACCGCCGAGCCATACCTCGCTGCCCGCCTGCGGGCGGATGACACCGGTATTTGACCAATTTGTGAATGAATCGATGATCAGCGTCGATCCATTGCGGGCCTCGAGCAGGCCGGTGTTTGAGAAAATCCCCGGGCCGATTGTGAGGAGCCCAGGCTCGTCCGCGCTGATGATGCCTTGATTCACGACGAGGTTGTCGATCGCGCCAGCCGTGGTGCCGACCCAGCCGCGAGCCCCTCGGATGAGCGTGCTCGGACCGAATGTCAACGTCGCACTCGGCCCCACCTCGATGTACCGATCTCCGGAGACCGAACCGTCGAATCGGATTGTCCCGCCGTTGATGGAGGTTTGACCGCCGCCGGGAACTCGGAAGCCGCGCCCACGCACCGTGATCATGCCGTCAAGCGAGTTGTCGCCGTAGAGGGCCAGTTGACCTTGATCGCCCTGCAGTGTGATGTTCCCACGAATCGCGACACCTTCCAAATAGGGGCCGCCACCTCCGCCGGTTCCGAAGCTGATCGCGGCGCCCGGCGCGATATCAATCGTGCCGCCGATGATCCGCGAGGTGGCGCCCATGCCGAAGGTCGCGCTGGTTCCGATCGAGAGCGTGCGGCCTTGATTGTGGAGCGTGCCGCCGAGCTGGACATGGCCCGAGTTCATTTCTAACGTGCCCATCGGGCCGGTAAAGATGTTGGTCGAAGACGACTCGCCGAGATTGATGCGGCCGCCGTCGACAACGAGCCGTCCGTTGTTCGTGAATCCGTTCCCGCCATTGACCGTGAGGACGCCGCCGGGCAACGCGCGCATGGTGCCGGTATTGAGAACATCGAGTCCGGCCACGCGCAGCTCGCCGCCGGCCAGATCCGCGAGGATCGTTCCGTGATTCACCACGCTGCCGCTCGAGTAGCCCAACTGTCCGCCGCCACCCTGGCCGATGAAGCCGATGCCGCGGACCGTCGTCGTCGGCGAGAGCGTCAACTCGGCGTTGGAGTTGGTTCCGAGACCCGGCGCGAGATTCAGACTCGTGCTGCCTTGCAGCACATAGGTACCGCCAGTCAGCGTCTGGCTGGTCGAGAAACCGATCGATGACGAGTCGCCCGAGAGAGTGACCGTCCCGTTCAACGTCAGCCCGCCAGCCACCGCAAGCCGCGCGTTGTGAGTCGGCACGCTCAGTTCACCGTTGATCGTCAGCTGCTCGAAGGTGCCCCAATCGGAGATGGTGAAGCTCGGTGGCACGAACGTCAGCGTCCCGGCGGCGGAGAGGTTGAGCGTGCCGCCACGAATTCGTCCGCCGTTCATGTTCAGCGATCCGGTGGTCGCGTCGAGCGACAGCGTCCGGCCGGTGTTGTCCATCACGCCCGGCAGTAGATTGATCAGCCCGCCGGTTCGCTGGAGCCCGTCGAGCACGGCGGAGGAGTATTGCCCGCCGAACGCGAGCGTCCCGCCATCGACGCGCAGGATGCCGGTGCTGCTCCACTGCGACGAGAACTGCGACTGGCTGATCCCGACGACGGTGAGCCCGCCGTTCTTCGCTTCGATCGTGCCGGTGTTCGTGAACACGCCGGCAGGGATGCTGAGCGAAGTCCCCGGGCCATCCGCGGAGATCAGGCCGTGGTTCACGAGCGTGCCGCTGCCGATCCCGCCCGTCAGCCCGAAGCCGACAGCGCCGATCGCGCCGCCCGACGCCGTCACCGAGGAGTCGGCACCCAGAGTAAGCGTGGTGCCACCCGACATCCCCAGCCGGCGCTCTGCCCCGCCCGACCCAACCATCGCCACATCAAGGCCATTCCAAGTGTGATCGGTCTCGGAGTGGATGAACGAACCCTGACCGAGTATCGCAGTACCCGACAGCACGCTGTCGGACACATACACGCGCGCGCTCCCCTCCGACAGGTCGAGCGCCCCGTTCACGGATGTGTTCATGAGGCGATTGTTGTTGCTCTGATTAAAAACCAACGACTGCCCGGCGTCGATGATCACCGAGCCACCGGTGATCGAGCCACCTTCAACGCGCCACGAACCCACGGCGCTGTTCAGAGTCAGCACTTCACCGACGTTGTTCAAGCTCCCTGTGTGCCTGACCGTGCCGCCGGTGCGTGAGAACGCGGCGAGATTCAGGCCGGCGGTGGTGAAACTCCCGCCGAGATCGAGCGTGCCGTTGTTGACACGCAGGGTGCCGCCGGCGCTCGACCACGCGCCCCGCAGCGACAGAAGACCGCCATTGATCGCCTCCAGCGTGCCCGTGTTCGTCATGGCGGAGCCGGAGACCAGCACGCCGCTGCCGTCACCATCGGCTCTGATCGTCCCTTGATTCAGAATCTCGCGCACGCCTGCCCCGGCCGCCAGCGTCCCGATCTCTAGGCTCGCACCGCGAATCGTGAACCCAGAGCTGATGGTGAGCGTGGTCCCGCCGTTCATCCGAAGCTGCGACACGGGCCCGACCCCGGTAAACGCCAGCGATCCGGTGCCGCCTAGCGTTTGCGTGGTGGTCGAGGTGATCTGCGCCCCCGCCCCGGCGAAGGTGAGCGCACCGTTGACCGTCCAGCCGTTGTCGAACGAGAGCCGCGCGGACCCCGTGCCGATGTTCGCGTTGCCCGACATGGTGACGCCGGACACACGGTTGTTCGCCGAGGTCGACACGCTGAAGGTGTTGTTCGCAAAGGACCATTGCCCGCCGAAGAGCGATCCGTTGTTGAGCGTGAAGAGCGAGAAGACCTGCGCGGTGGTCCCGACCGACAATGAAGCGCCGCCCGACAGCGTGACCCGTTCGCGCGTCAAGAGGCTGTTGATCGACTGTGCGCTGCCGACCAGATCGATGAGGAGCGAGCCTGGCTGGTCGATCGTCACATCATCGCTCGGGCCAGGCAGGCCGGGACTGCTCGACCAGTTGCCGGGCATCGTCCACTGACCGCTCAGCGGCGACACCCAACTCACCGGCGCGGCGTTCACCGCCGGAACGACACCGATCGCCAGGCCGGCGCACAGCGCGATCCACGCGTGAGGCACCGAGTTCGCACGGTCCACCAATCGGATCTTCCCGTGAACGCCCATCCAGCACCTCCAAGCGCAACTCTGTTCCACAACTTTGACGCTGAGTCATCCCGCCAGCCCACTGACGGGAGGATTCCTCAATTGGCTTTCAACCCCGGGCCCACCGCCGCACATCCTCAACGAGCACTCCCCGTAGAGAGACTAGCCGCCTGCGAGGCCGGTGCCGAGGAGTTTTCATGAAATTCGTGCCCGAGCTCCATCCCGTGAGAATCCCGGGAGTCCTCCGCGCATTGGCACATGACGCGGCTGTCACCCTCCGGCGGGGGTGACACATCGTAAAGCCATGACAGACATGGCTTTACGGACATCCATATGGCTCCAAAGGGTGACAAAACCGCCATATTTTCGCGGCCTCCGAACCGGACATTCCGGGACATTCTGCTCCCGGTCCTCTCACCCGCCCAGCATGATGCCCCCGCTATTTCCTGCAGAAAACAGGCTTGGTGCCGCAAGGCCCCAAGCCTGTTCTGTTTCAAGAGTTACGCGATCGCCGGGGGATCGGCCTCGGTCGTCTGTCCGCATAGCGGGTTGAGGCCGCGCTGGCTGCTACGCGGCCTCGAGGTCACCTCGGGCAGGCGGATCACGACCTCATCGACCGCTCCGCCGGTTGGGCTGATGTTGGGCAGGCGTCGGAGGCGGATCACCGCCGCGCCCTTCGGCTTGTCCACATGGATTCGGTCGATGCACCGGCGGAGCGCGATCTTCTTCTCTTCCGCCTCGCCGCGCTGGAGCGTGAACGACAGGCCCGCTACGAACCGGGCGACCTCGTGGGCGATGTCCTGCACCTCGAGTTGCTCCTGCGCCAGGCGCTCGAGTTCGCCCTCACGCGCCAGCAGTTGCTCGCGCTGCGGGCGGAGTTCCGCGAGCCGGACCTCGACCAGATCGCGCGTGGTCGCGGAGATGTGGTCGAGCAGATTGGCGATCCGCCCGTCGAGTTCTGTGCGCTCGCCGCGCACGCGTTCGATCGCCGCGGCGAGATCCCGGCTCTCGATGCCCAGGTGCTCGCGCGCTGTGCGGAGCAGGAGCGCGTGGCCTTCGTTTCCCTCGTACCGCGCGTAGTACGAGAGCACGGCTTCGCCCACCGCGCGCTCGAAGAGCACCTGATCAACCGGGTGGAACTGGCACACGCTCGTCCCCTTGGCGATGTACCCGCCGCAGCCGTAGGAGTACGTCTTGATCGTCGTGCCGTCCTTCTTCGGCCGGCCCTTGCTGCGCGACACGCCTTGATACGTGCTTCCGCAGCAGGCGCAGGTCATCAGCCCCGAGAGGATGAAGCGCGAGCGTGCCCCATTCCAGCCTCCCACTGCCACACGGAGCGCGCGGGGTTGGCCCGACTGCAGCTCGCTCGACGGCTTGCCCTCGCGGATGGCGCGGGCCAGTTCCCACACCGAGCGGCTGACGATCGCCGGGTGCGCTTCGCGCACCGTGATCCAGTCGGCTTCGTCGTTGGGCACCAGCCGCGCGCCATGGACCGAGCGGCGCTCGACCGCGCGGCCCTGCACGATCGAGTGGAAGCGCCCGTCGGTGCGGCGGTTCCACACCATGTCGCCGCAATAGACCGGGTTCACCAGGATCGCGCGAACGGTGGAGTCTGCCCATTGACCGCAATAGATGCGCGACCACGCTGCGCCCCGGGGAGTTGGAACTCCGTCGCGGTTGAGCGTGCCGGAGATCGTGGTGAGCCCGCGTCCCTCCTCGGTGTACATCCTGAAGATGCGGCGCACACACTCAACTCGCGACGGCTCTCCGAGCACCAGCCTGGCGCGGTCGCGCTTGGAGATGGAGAGCGACTCGCCCCGCGCCAGCGTGCGCGTCAATACCCCCTGCTCATCGAACATCTGTTTCGAGCCGTCGGGCATGTGGCGGAGGATGAAGAGGCACTTCCCCGCTGCATCTTCATAGCGCAGGTCGTAGCCGTGCGGCGGCACGCCGCCCATCCAGCACCCTTCCTCGGAGCGCGTGAGCAGGCCGCGGATGGTGACCTTCGAGAGATCCTTCGACTCCTGCCGCGCCTGCCACTGCTTGACGGGGCGCAGCAGATCGTCCGTCTCGCTGCTCACGCCCGGGGCCGCGAACCCCTCGGCGACATAGAGCACCTCGATCCCTCCCCCCGGCGCGGTCTTGAGCAGGTGGCGGTAGTAGCCCGCTTCGTCGTTGTCGATGCGGCCGAAGCGCTTCACGTCGTAGACGATCACAAAGGACCACGAGCGCGGGCCGCCGCGGCTGGCGTGGGGCTTCTGCGCTTCGGCGATCATCTCCTGGAAGGCGCGCCTCCCGGCGACGCTGGTGCCGCTGATGGCGTCGTCGGTAAACCAGCGCTCGACGGCGATGCCCTGCTCGGCGGCGTAGCGCTCGATGGCCTTCCGCTGGTCGGGGATCGATTGCTCCTGCCGGTCGGTGGAGCGGCGGAGGTAGCCCACCGCCGAACGGGACGCGTGCGCCGGGCCAGCGCGGGTGGAAGCAGCGCGCTGATTGCGTGCATTGGGTATGCGCTCGCCGCCGCGCGCTGCAGGTGGTGGTGATTCGACTCCGCTTTGAAGGTCGATCGAAGGCTCGTCAACGGGGCTTCGAAGGGAGGTTGAACGCGGCATGAATCGGGCTCCTGCGGCCCGCCGACTTGGTGCCTCCGAGGGGTCGGGCCGTGGTGGCCATGAGGGCGACTGTTCCCGGGGATATCAAGGGCCGCAGATGGTTGCCCACAATGGGGCACGCAAGCCGATGCCGCGCGCCGAACTAGCGGAATTCAACGCCCTCCGCGCGCGCGGCGCTTCACATCGCACGCCGCGCGGCTATGCTTCACACATTAACCCTCGCCCCCCGGAAGCTGGCGGCGGCGCACTTCGGTGCGCCCCGCCGGTTTTTTTTCTTCCTTCGGAGTTCGCGGTTGAGGGACCGGATCGAGTGCGCTGCACGCGGCTGTTCGGGGTTATCCCGCGACCGCGCGCGATCCGCACGCCGCCGGTGGACCATCGCCGACGATCGGCCGATGCTCGCCCCGAGGTGCGCGCATGTGGCCCTGCCGGGGTGTCGCGGAGCATGCCTACTGCCCACGGCTGTTCTACTACATGACAGTCGAAGGGGTCTTCGCGCCCAGCGCCGACACCGAGCAGGGCGCGGGTGTCCATCGCCGAGTCGATCGGCCGAGCGAAGCACCCCCCGGCCCCGCCGTGACGACCCGCGCGAAGGGGCGCGGCAAGCAGCCCAAGCCGGAGAACGCCGAGGCGCTCGAAGACCCCGAGCCCGATCGCCCGCGCTCGGTGCGCAGTCTCGCGCTCACCAGCGAACGCCTCGGCGTCACCGCAACACTCGACCTCGCCGAGATCGAGGGCAGCCGAGCCGTCCCGGTCGAGTACCGCAAGGGCCGTCCCAAGCGCTCCGGACTGCTCGCCGCGCCGACCGATGAGATGCTGGATGAGCCGGAGCAACTCCCCGCGCCAGAGCCGTGGCCGACCGACCGCGTGCAGCTCGGGCTGCAAGTGCTGTTGCTGGAAGAGGCGGGGTACACCGTCCCCGAGGCGTACCTCTACTACGCCGCCGAGAAGCTCAAGCTCCGGGTCGAGGTCGATGACGCCCTGCGGGCCTTTGCGCTCAGTGAGCTGACCGCCGCCAAGCGCGCTGCCGAGGGGGAGCGCCCGCCGCCGCTGGTCAACGACCCGCGCTGCCCGCGGTGCTCGCTCCAGCCCATCTGCCTCCCCGACGAGATCAACCACCAGCGCCTCACCGCGCTCACCATTGAGGGACGCCGGGCCGAGCAGGCCGACGACGAGGCGCTCACCCCCCGCAAGCTCTGGCCCCCGCGCGACGACGGTATCCATGTCGTCCTGCAGCGCGAGGGGGTCCGGGTCGGCGTCCGCGGCGAGTTCGTGCGGGTCACCGATCGCGACGGCCAGGTCGTGAGGGACCTGCCCCTCGCCAACATCGAGTCGCTCGCGGTGCTCGGCGGCGTTCAGGTCTCGACGCAGGCGCTGAGCGTCTTCGCGGACCACGAGGTGCCGGTCGCGTTCCTCTCCGCCGCAGGCCGCATGGTCGCCATGATGGACCCGCTGGGACCCACCAGCGCGGCGGTCCGCGCCGCGCAGGTGCGCACGCTCGACCGGCCCGAGAAGGCGCTCGAACTCGCGCGGGCGCTCACGGCCGCCAAGATCACCAACCAGCGCACGCTTCTGATGCGCAACCACTCGGGCCTGCCGCCCCGCGTCGCCGCCGACCTGCAATCGAGCCTTGCCGCTGCTGAACGCGCCGGGTCGCTCGACGAGCTGCGCGGCCACGAGGGCAACGCGGCGGCGATCTACTTCGCGCACTTCGCGGGGATGTTCAAGGAGAGCGCCGCGAGCATCGCCGCCAAGTTCGACGCCAACGGCCGCCAGCGCCGCCCGCCCCCGGATCCCATCAATTCCGTCCTCTCCTTCGCGTACTCGATGCTCACGCACGAATGCACCGCGGCGTGCCGCCTCGCCAGTCTCGAGCCGACCATCGGGGCGCTCCATGCCACACGCCCGGGCCGGCCCGCGCTCTCGCTCGACCTGATGGAACCGTTCCGGCCCCTCATCGCCGACTCGGTCGCGATCTCGGCTTTCAACCGCGGCGAACTCACCGAGGGACACTTCCTCAGCACCGCGGCTGGGTGCGCGCTGACGGACTCGGGCCGCAAAGGCTTCTTCTCCGCCTACGGACGAAGGATGGACACGGAGGTGACGCACCCCGTCTTCGAATACCGGCTCAGCTACAGGCGCATGCTCATGCTCCACGCGCGGCTCGTGGCCGCGTGGCTCCTCGGCGAGGTGCCGACGCTCGCGTTCCTAACGACGAGGTGAACGGAAGGGCATTGGGCATCAGGCATCAGCATCGAGCCAGCGCGCCCATGAAACTCCTACATCAATTATTGATCTCTGATGCCTGATCCTCGGCCCCTGATCCCTTCGAGGCCCCCATGCGCCGATGCTATTTGGTCTGCTACGACATCCGAGATCCGAAGCGCCTCCGCCGCGTGCACCGGCTGATGAAGGCGTACGGAGAGCCGTGGCAATACTCGGTCTTCTATTGCACGCTCAAGGCGATCGACCGTGTGAGGCTGGAGAACGCCGCGCGCGGGATGCTTCACTTGAAAGAAGATCAGTTCCTCATTGTTGACTTGGGATCGAACGAAGAATCAGCGCAAGAATCGGCCACCGTGCTCGGCCAGGGGTTGCCCGAGCAAGAGAGCGGGATGGTGGTGATCTGAAACCCTCGCTTGATTACCGGCTTGCAACTCAGCTTGCACACGAGCGATAATCCCCCTCCAGTACGGAGGGCGCGGTGACTTCATTCCATTTCGATAGCGTGTTTCAATCGCTGACTGGGCATGCGTCCTTCCCTTGGCAGAAGCGCCTGCACGAGCGGTTTGTCAGCGAGTCTGAGGACCAGTTGCGTTTCCCACCGTGCAGCTTGCCGACAGGACTCGGTAAGACCAGCGTCATGGCGGTGTGGTTGCTCGCGCTTGCGGCGACTGCGGATGACACGGCGAGCCGCGGCCGCGTGCCGCGGCGGCTGGTGTATGTCGTCAACCGGCGCACCATTGTGGACCAGGCGACGCGCGAGGCGGAGAAGCTTCGCGCGAATCTAGAGAAGCCTGAACTCTGCGGCATGCGCGAGATCCTCGTGCGGCTTCGGGGGGCCGACGCCGGAATGAGCGCGGACACGGATGATGCGCCGCCCCTCGCCATCAGCACGCTTCGCGGCCAGTTCGCCGACAACGGCGAGTGGGCCGCCGACCCCGCGCGGCCGGCGATCATCGTGGGCACCGTGGACATGATCGGCAGCCGACTGCTCTTCAGCGGCTACGGTGTGGGCCGCAATCGCAAGCCGATGCACGCAGGATTCCTCGGTCAGGACACGCTGCTCGTCCACGACGAGGCGCATTTGGAGCCAGCGTTCCAGAAGCTGCTGGACATCATCAGGCAGGAGCAGATCGAGGGGCGATGCCCGGACTTCCGGCCTCTGGTGGTAATGCCGCTGACGGCGACGCCGCGGACGGTAGGCGGCGAGAAGCCCTTCAAACTGGAAAAGGAGGACTTCGACCACAGGGTCATCAAGCAGCGGCTTGAAGCAGTGAAGTCGATCAAGCTGCATCCGCTCGATGATGAGAAGAAGTCCGCGGAAATCGTCGCTGAACTGGCGATCAAGCGAGCTGAGTCGGCCCCGGGAGCAGCGATACTCGTGTTCGTCCGCGAGGTCAAGGATGTCAAGAGGGTCGCCGAGGCGCTCGTTAAGACGAAGGTTGCAGCGCAGAAGATCGTTCAACTGACGGGCACGCTGCGCGGCCTCGAGCGCGACAACCTTGTGAAGACGCCGGTTTTCCAACGATATCTGCCGCTTTCAACCCGCGAGAGCACCGTGGCCCCGGAGACCGGCACGGTCTTCCTCGTTTGTACCTCCGCCGGCGAGGTCGGCGTGGACATCTCGGCGGACCACCTCGTCTGCGACCTGACGACCTTCGAGAGCATGGCCCAGCGCTTCGGCCGCGTGAACCGCTACGGCGACCCCCCGAACGATGCGAAGATCGATGTCGTCTATCCGAATGAGATTAGTGACAGCGGGCCGGACAAGGAGTTCCAGACCCGTAGAAAGCAAACACTTGACCTGCTCAAGAGGCTCCGCGGTGATGGGAGCCCGAAAGCGATTGCTGAACTTCCGCTCCGCGATCGCATTGCAGCTTTCAGCCCCACCCCCGAAGTACTCCCCGCCACCGACATTCTTTTCGACGCCTGGGCGCTCACCAGCATCCGCGACAAACTCCCGGGCCGACCGCCCGTGGCGGACTGGCTCCACGGCGTGGCGGAATGGGAACCGCCAGAAACGCAAGTCGCTTGGCGCGAAGAGGTGCAATGGATCAACCGTAGCTTGTGGGAGGAACACCAACCCGAAGACCTTCTGGAGGTCTATCCCCTCAAGCCTCACGAGATCCTGAAGGATCGAAGCAAGCGAGTGTTCGAGGGACTCCAGCAGATTGCCAAACGGTTCGAGGGCTCCGAACGCTCTGAGATCCCCGTGTGGATCGAAGACGATCGTGGTGTCGAGCCCACGACGCTCCAGAAGATCGTCGATGGCGACGAAAATGCCATCGCGAATCGCACGGTGATCCTCCCGCCGTTCGTGGGGGGACTCAGCGGCGGCTTGCTTGATGGCAAGTCTGATTCGGCCGACGACGTAGCGGATCAATGGCTCGACGAAGACAAGAATCAACGGCGCACTCGTGTGTGGGACGGCGCAGCCACGCCGCCCCGCATGCGCCCGGCGCGGCCCGCGATCGACCTCGATCCCGACGCAGGAGAGTTTGACGACGAGCCCGCTGCCGAGGAGCAGGGCACGGCCGAGGAAACGCCGTCAGAGTTGCCGATGCGCTCCATCCCGAGACCGCCGGGCCGCATGTGGAAGTGGTACGCACGTCCGCGCTCCGCCGATGACGACGGTTCTCGCGCGGTCAACAAATCGGTAGAACTTGAAGTTCACACAAACGACGTGGCGAACAACGTCAGGCGCATGGTCGGCGCGCTCGATCTCGCCGAAACTCCCGAGGGAAGGGCATTGGTGTTCGCTGCCGAATGGCACGACGCCGGCAAGAGCCGGAAGGTTTGGCAGCAGTCGATCTGGAACGCGAAGTATCCGAAACTGACCTTGGCCAAATCAGGCAATCGCCGCCCGCCCCGTGATCTGAGCGCGTACCGGCACGAGTTTGGCTCGTTGCTCGACGTGCTTTCAACGAACCCCGAGCGTCAGCGAGCGGGCCAACGCCCGCACGCGCAAGCCCGTAAGGCACTCAACACGCTTACGCCGGCAGAGCGCGAGCTCGCGCTCCATTTCATCGCCGCGCACCACGGCCGCGCCCGCCCGCACTTTTCAGAGAGCGAAGCATTCGATCCCGAGCATCCCAGCGTCCGGGCGGCCGAGGTTTCCCAGGAGATCCCGCGCCGGTTCGCGCGGCTCCAGCGCACATACGGGCGATGGGGGCTGGCGTACCTGGAGTCGATCCTCCGCGCCGCCGACGCCGTGGCCAGCGCCAATCCGTCGGAGACGGTGAAGGAAGATGCGGAAGAAGCCACCGAGGCAGCAGCAATCGGAGGCATGCGATGAGTCCTACATCACCCGAACCGACGATCCGCATCAACGTCGATCTCACTAATCCGGGCCAGTTCTTCGCGTGCTGCGGGTTGCTGGAGCTGGCAAACAGATTGTGGGATGGCGCGGCAGCATGGTTCGAAGACAATCGGTTCAGCGTGGTGCCGCATCAGGGTCCGCACAAGGATCGCGATCTAACCACGCTGATCGATACTCTGTGCAACGCCCCGATAGAACAACTCGATCCGGAAGACGATTTTTCGTCGCCTATCCGACTTGGCAACCCCTTTGGCCTTACGCTGGACTGGTGGCTTGACGCCCGTTCCGGCGGAAACCGTCTCAAGGTATGGGCGGGAAGCATGCGGTCCGTGCGCATCACCAAGGCCATGCGAGCCGCTCTTCGGCTGAAAGAGTTGCGGGCCGAATCGTTGCTCAATCACGCCATGGTGGTCTTTGATCCGGACGAGCCGGTAAAAAAAGTCGAGCCGTTTTACTTCGACGGGCGTCGCGGCAACAACTCTCAGTCGCGCGACATCGGCTTTGCTCCGGATGCACTCCAGATGACAACCGCCGCGTTTCCGGCAGTCGAATTCTTGTGCCTCGTCGGTTTGCAGCGAGCACGCCCGACTCCTACTGACCTTCCGCGAGTCTTTGAGTACTGCGCGTGGAGCACACCATCTCCGCCCGAGATCGTTCCCGCCCTCATCTGCGGCATGTTCACCGATCCCGGTACGCGGCGATTCCGCTTCGAGAACTCATTCCGTACGGATCAGAAAAAACACAAGGCCTTTCTCCCTGCCATCCCCGTAGGAGATCTTCGATGAGCGATGTCCTCAAGAAGTTCGATTCCTGGCTGAACGACGATGGTCCCGCGGCCCTCGTCATCCGCGAGTACCTGACGCCGGTCGAAGGACCGGACGGCGTGCTCTTTCCGTCCACTTTCGCCGGCGAACAAGGCAACGATCCCGATCGCTTCAAGGGTGGCTACAACATCGACACATTTGACGACGGGACGAATTGCTGCCTCATCGACTCGGTCGGTTCACAGGCCAATCGCATTGAACCGCTCTTCACCACTAACAAGTACGCCGGTTTGGTGCCACAGGTCACTATCCAAGCTGGTGAGAAGATGGTGAATCTTCTGGAAGCCGGGCATCGTGCCGGCGATGCGATTGTGCGATGCACGCGCCTGCAACCAGTGTTGCAGGATGCATTCAAGGCTGCGCAACGGGGCGACGTTGAGCCGCTCGCGAAGATCGCACCAACTTCGCTCGTCTTTGGGGCGTGGGATTCACGTAACACAGGAGCAAAGGTGCCGCGATTGATCGCATCCGCCATCCGTGCTTTCAATGTGAAACCTATGAAACGATCTGCGAATTACCTCGTTCAGCAACACATCGACTACGTCAAGGATGGACTTCTTCCCGAACCTGCCGACAAGGGAGAGAAGGAGCAGTACTCAAGTCGCGGCTACCAGAACGCTCTTGCAACCCAGACTCACGGCGGCGTCATCGCCACCGGCGGCGTCCGCCGCGACGCCACGCTCAGTCTCGCGGCGCTCCGTCTGCTGAATGCCGGAACGGACAAGAACAAGACCGAATCTCTGCGCCGCTACATCCTCGGTCTCTCGCTCGTTGCCTTTACCTACCGCCCTTCAAGCTACCTACGGCAAGGGTGCAACCTCGTCGCTGATCCGGACAAGCCCGCCGAGTTCGTCGAAGTGCGGAACGACGGCCGTCGCCACCCGGCCAAGATCACACATGATGATGCGATCGCGTACGCCGTTGCCGCTGCGAAAGCGTTCGGCATCGGCAAGGATCAACAGGTCGAGTTCGACAAGGAACTCGCCAAGAAGGATGTGCAGGGCGATGACAGTGGTGCCGCGAAGCCGGAAAAATCTGCCGCCGGCAGGAAGAACAAGAATAAGTGAGCTTGAGAACGGAGCATCCCGTGCCCAACCATCTCTGCCTCACGATCACTTTTCTCGACCCGCGATTCCACGGCCGGCGCGACGGCGGCGAGCCGGAATGGCCCCCGTCGCCCTTGCGACTCTTTCAGGCGATCGTCGCCGCCGCGGCGGCACCAACCGGACGGATCGGCGCTAATCTCGCCGCCTCGCTCCGTTGGTTCGAAGCGCTTCCTCCCCCGCGGATCGTGGCGCCCGTGCATTGCATGGGCGAACCCTATCGCCTCTCCGTCCCCAACAATGCCATGGACCTTGTGGTCAAAGCCTGGGCCAAGGGCAACTACGACGGCTCGGGCGATGCGAATCCAGCGACCCATCGCACGATGAAGACCGTGCGCCCCACACACATGGTTGGCAGCGATCAAGTGCGATACATCTGGACGCTCCCCGATCCACTGCGTGACGATGATCGCCGGCACGCCGAGTCCATACGTACCGCCGTGCGTGCAATCGTCGCCTTGGGCTGGGGCGTCGACCTCGTGGTTGGACACGGCGAACTCACCTCTGGAGAAACGACCGATGGACAGGTCGATGGCTCCAGAGTGCAATGGGAGCCCAGGCCGCAGGGCGCCGGAACTCCGCTTCGCGCGCCGAAGCCCGGCACGTTCGAGGCGCTGCTTCGCCGTCATAATGCGTTTCAGAACCGCGTGACGGACGACGGCTTTGTTCCTGTCCCGCCGCTCACAACGTTTTCCATCGCCAAGTATCACAACGCGCGCGATGTGCCTCCCCGCCCCTTCGCCGCCTTCGCCCTGCGTCACGTGAACCCCGACGACCGGAACGCCTGGCGCGCCTTCCGCATTGAGCGAACCGCCGTTGTCGCCGCGATGGTTCGCCACGCCGCCTGCCGCGCGGCGAAAGCCGACCTGGAATACTGGGAGTCGCAGAACACCGACTCGGCGGTCTACGTCGCCGGCCACACAGGGCGTGACGTCGCGTCGCGGCGTGGGCCGACGCCCCAGCGCTTCTCGTACCTCCCGTTTCCCTCCATCGGCCATACCCATGCGGACGGGATGATCCGGCGTGTGCTCATCGCCTCGCCCCACGGCGGCGATCCGAGCCGCGCTCGCTGGGCGACAGAGCGCCTCGCCGGCGCCGAACTGATCGACGAGGACACCGGCGAAGCCTTCGCCGTGCTTGAACCGCTCGGCGTCGCGGACAATGTGCTGCGGAGTTTCACCCAGTCATCGCGCGATTGGATCACGGTCACGCCGATGGTGCTCCCCGGCTACGACGGCCTCAAGATGAACAAAGCCCAGCGCCTGCTCTCCCGCGCCTGCGATGACGCTGGCCTCCCTCCAGGCTCCGTCGACTCCTTCGAGTTCGTCGGCCCACCTTCCTATGCCGGATCGACTGGAAAATTCTTCGTCCCAAACTATCTCCGCGGCTGGCCGTTGCGATGGGTCGTGTTACGATTCAAGCATGAATTCCGCGGCCCGATTTCGATCGGCGCCGGCCGGCACTGCGGCCTCGGCGTCTTCGCCGCCCTTACCCCGCGAGCGTGACGGTGGTGAAGGGGGGTGCCGGGCACGCTCGCGGCGGCATATCTCTTTGACAACCAAATACTTAGGAATGAGGTATCGAAGGATTATGTCCCAGTATTCGTCGCCCGTGAACGGACGCTCGCGGGTGACGACGCAACTCCCTGCCGCTACAGTCTTTGCGAGTGCGGCAGTCTCCGCGGCTCATGAGCCGCGGTCCCATTGAAGCGGAAAGGTAGTGCTATGGTTGAAGCGATTGACGGTGTCTCCGCGGCTCATGAGCCGCGGTCCCATTGAAGCTTCACCTTCGGGTCTTGAGCCGCCTCCAACAATGTGTCTCCGCGGCT
This sequence comes from uncultured Phycisphaeraceae bacterium, assembly GCA_964391865.1. Lineage (GTDB taxonomy): Bacteria > Planctomycetota > Phycisphaerae > Phycisphaerales > UBA1924 > DASZQL01. The sequence goes on along the minus strand of CAYMNQ010000001.1, from coordinate 432,035 downwards.
CATGAGCCGCGGTCCCATTGAAGCTTGATCGAGTCCCAGACGTCCTTCTTCAGGACCGCGCCGTCTCCGCGGCTCATGAGCCGCGGTCCCATTGAAGCGGTTCGCGGATACTCGGCTCTCACCCTCCGCGCCGTCTCCGCGGCTCATGAGCCGCGGTCCCATTGAAGCACGAGGGCAGGGACAATCGAATGCGATTGATCCTGTCTCCGCGGCTCATGAGCCGCGGTCCCATTGAAGCGTCCACTCCTTGCACCCGCCAAACCCGGCGGTCGGTGTCTCCGCGGCTCATGAGCCGCGGTCCCATTGAAGCAGCCACTCGAGCGTGATGTCCGCCGGATCGACCATCGTCTCCGCGGCTCATGAGCCGCGGTCCCATTGAAGCAGCATCGCCTCGTTGACCTGCTCCATCGAATAGGTCTCCGCGGCTCATGAGCCGCGGTCCCATTGAAGCATCTTCGCCTGATCGGCCAGCGGGGTCAGCTTCAAGTCTCCGCGGCTCATGAGCCGCGGTCCCATTGAAGCGCAAGCTCGACACGGTAAACCTCGGGATCGTTCTCGTCTCCGCGGCTCATGAGCCGCGGTCCCATTGAAGCATCGGCTTGCCCGCGTCGTCGAGGTACTTGGACATGTGTCTCCGCGGCTCATGAGCCGCGGTCCCATTGAAGCTCGCCAGATCAGCCATCGGTGAATCCTTTCACTCGTCTCCGCGGCTCATGAGCCGCGGTCCCATTGAAGCTAGATGTCGAGCCAGCACGAGACTTCGTCGATCACGGTCTCCGCGGCTCATGAGCCGCGGTCCCATTGAAGCGAGCTAGGCAGGTCGAGCTTCGTAAACGGCACGCCGTCTCCGCGGCTCATGAGCCGCGGTCCCATTGAAGCTGGGAAAAGGTGAGCATCGACGTTGCGGTTGACGGGTCTCCGCGGCTCATGAGCCGCGGTCCCATTGAAGCTGCCTCGATGCCTTCTTCCGATCTACACCACGCTCCGTCTCCGCGGCTCATGAGCCGCGGTCCCATTGAAGCGAACCGGCCGATTCCGTCGATCGGATTGGGGAATGTCTCCGCGGCTCATGAGCCGCGGTCCCATTGAAGCGCCGAGCGAGCCCGGACGATCGCGCTTGCCGAAGGTCTCCGCGGCTCATGAGCCGCGGTCCCATTGAAGCGACAGTGTTTGAGGATCGCGGCGAGCCGGGCGTTGGTCTCCGCGGCTCATGAGCCGCGGTCCCATTGAAGCCTATGGACCAGAAAGACATCACGCGCGCTGTTCAGTCTCCGCGGCTCATGAGCCGCGGTCCCATTGAAGCGCACCGTATTGGAGAAGCAATGACCGACCACGCCGTCTCCGCGGCTCATGAGCCGCGGTCCCATTGAAGCCCAACGCCTCCCTCATCCGGTCGCACTCGGCTTGCGTCTCCGCGGCTCATGAGCCGCGGTCCCATTGAAGCTACGGATCGCTGCTCGGCGTGTCGTTGCAGTTGCGTCTCCGCGGCTCATGAGCCGCGGTCCCATTGAAGCATCAGGTGGCCGAGGCGATGAACGCCGGTGCCGACGTCTCCGCGGCTCATGAGCCGCGGTCCCATTGAAGCTTCTTCACCTTTGCCGACGCCCGCAGGTCAACGCTGTCTCCGCGGCTCATGAGCCGCGGTCCCATTGAAGCGTGTGCCTTCGTACACCGATCCGTCACGCTCTCGGGCGTCTCCGCGGCTCATGAGCCGCGGTCCCATTGAAGCGCCGCGCACACCTGCAACCCGGCGGACATCGCCGCCGTCTCCGCGGCTCATGAGCCGCGGTCCCATTGAAGCGGCTCTGGGGTGACGGGCAACGCCGAGACGGTGTGCGTCTCCGCGGCTCATGAGCCGCGGTCCCATTGAAGCTCGCGCTTGTACCAGCCGATCGTTCCGGCCGCCGCGAGTCTCCGCGGCTCATGAGCCGCGGTCCCATTGAAGCATTGGTACCAGTCTGATACCTGTTTCGGATGGAGTCTCCGCGGCTCATGAGCCGCGGTCCCATTGAAGCGCCTAAACTGTGAGAGATTACCGCTTGATTGTACGTCTCCGCGGCTCATGAGCCGCGGTCCCATTGAAGCATGATGCCCTTCGAGCTGAGGGTCGAGATGTTCTTCGTCTCCGCGGCTCATGAGCCGCGGTCCCATTGAAGCCTCCACGCCTCCGCGCCCTCGCGGGCCATGATCCGTCTCCGCGGCTCATGAGCCGCGGTCCCATTGAAGCCGACGAGTGGGGCGAGGCTTCAAGTTGGTACCAGATGTCTCCGCGGCTCATGAGCCGCGGTCCCATTGAAGCATCAGGCGGCGCGCGATGGCGACGATCTGCGTGGTCTCCGCGGCTCATGAGCCGCGGTCCCATTGAAGCGTACGTCGGTGCCTTGCAGGTTCTCGCGTCCTTGGTCTCCGCGGCTCATGAGCCGCGGTCCCATTGAAGCCCGCGATCGCCAATGGTCGTGACCGGCGCGTCGCCGGTCTCCGCGGCTCATGAGCCGCGGTCCCATTGAAGCACGCGGCAGGAGATGGCGTCGGTCGGCCATCCGCGTCTCCGCGGCTCATGAGCCGCGGTCCCATTGAAGCCACTCGAAATGAATGTTGGGCAGCGTGTCCGGGCATGTCTCCGCGGCTCATGAGCCGCGGTCCCATTGAAGCTACTGGCCCGACAAGCGACGCCGCGACCGCGACAACGGTCTCCGCGGCTCATGAGCCGCGGTCCCATTGAAGCGGCGCCAGCTCGGAATGAAGGAGTAACCCATGACGTCTCCGCGGCTCATGAGCCGCGGTCCCATTGAAGCAGGGATTTCTGGTGCGACTCGACGTACCGCTCCACCGTCTCCGCGGCTCATGAGCCGCGGTCCCATTGAAGCTAGTGGAACACTGACTTCGCGGCGGTGAGCGTGAGCGTCTCCGCGGCTCATGAGCCGCGGTCCCATTGAAGCTGCGAGCCGACGATCTTGCGGTTGTAGTCGATCACGTCTCCGCGGCTCATGAGCCGCGGTCCCATTGAAGTCCTTCTTCTTGCTGCGCATTGGCAGGCTCCTGTGGGTCTCCGCGGCTCATGAGCCGCGGTCCCATTGAAGTATGCGCCTTCGAGTTCTCGGCGCGGGCCAGTCGCCGTCTCCGCGGCTCATGAGCCGCGGTCCCATTGAAGTAAAGGGGGTTGTATTTTGTGCGGCAGTCACGCCGCGTCTCTCCGCGCGTGACCGCGAGAGTGAACTGTGAGCACATGTTGGCAATTCCTTGACGCCGAAAGCTGCCGGCGATGACGCGCCTCATGAGACGCACCCCGACGAGCAGCCCTTCGACCCGCCCAACACTATCAAGCGCTGGACCGAACTCTCACCCTCTCGTCCCTCGGGTCAAACCGGGGCGGCGGGTTTGGCCGGATGCGTGACGCGTGCGGCGCTTCATAGCGCTTGCCGCGCGGTTCCCGAGTGGTTCGGGGGAACGATGTTCGTGCGGCGTTCATCGCGGAGATGACCGCCATGCTCTGCACGCAGCGGCGACGCCGAACGGCCCGACGTCAACCTCGCCGCACTCAGCGCCTTCCACGGATGAATCCGAGCCCGCCGATGGCTCCGGCGGGTCTTCAACGGCCTTCTGGGGCACTTGGTCCGCTTGGCCAGCGCGTGCTACTTGACCTCGAAGCGACGGGTCTCACTCTCGACGGTCCCACCCTTACCGTCTTCCGCGATGATCTTCCAATAGTAGGCCTTTCCAGTTTCGAGCTTGGCCAACGCCGTCAACACCTGTTTGGCGACCGCTTTGCCAGCTGCGTTGGCTACCGGCGCAGCTTTGTTGTTGTCGGGGGCTTCGCTGACGGGCCACACGTAGTGCCGGTAGGTCACCTCATCGCCGTCTTCGTCCTTCGCGGGGTTCCAAGTAAAGTCAACGAGTGCACCTACGACCGCGTTGTTCGCGGGAAGCACGAGCGCCGGGGGTTTTGGCACGTTGTTTCGGGCAATTTGATCAGCGACGAAGTATGTGCGCCCGAATCCGCAGTCGCCCGTCACCATGACGTCCTGCACGCAGTTGGCTCGTCGCTCTTTGTCCAGTATCTCTGCGCAGCACTTCTCGGCTTCTTCGCGCGTTAACGGCTTCGGAGGTGGCTTGTGTGCCCCACCCCCCGGCATCTTCGGTGCTACGCACGGCGGCTTGCCACCGGGCCAATCCTCGACGGTGAATGTTTTGGTGGAGGTGCCTGGTGCGTAGTCGAAGAGCGAGGTTGTCTCGGTCACCCGCCACGCGTTGCCGAACTTGAGGTAGAGTTGCTCGAATCGCCTGCCAAGGTCGCTGGGACGCGGGCCCAGCTGCGATCCATCTGGCAGTGCGGGAAGCCAGTTTCCCGGAGCGATGGTGCCCATAAGCCCCTGCGTTGCCCGCGGCTCACGTATCTCGATGTTCAGGTACCAGACTTCATAGTGCGCCCACCACCCGGGCGTCACCACGATCACCGTGCCACCGGGGGCTTCGACCTGGATCCCACCCGGCGCGCTCGTTGGCATGATCCGGCCGCCACCAACGAGTGGAAGTCCACGCTTGTCGAGCTTTGCAATCTTCCCGTTCACGCGCAGGTCAAGACCGTTTGGGCTCGGCTCGCCTCGCAGGTCGGGCTGGAGAGTGACGCGCTCGGACCCGACTCGGAGAGCGATTGCGGTGTTGATGCTCACGCAGGAAGTCAACCCGGTGTGTGGATTCGGACCCAATGCGATCTCGGTTGAGAATCCCGTCTGCCGCGCCTGAATTTCAAGAAACTCGTCCCGTAGCAGCGTGAACTCGCCCCACGCTTGGAAGTCGTAGCTGACCCCGTCTACAGTCTTAAGGTGAGGGTCGCCGATCGTGAAGGGTGCTGATGGCGGACCGACTATCCACCGCCGGATGGTCTCGATGTCGGTCTGCGTGAGTGCCGGCCCTCCGCAGGGCATGAGACCGGTCGGGCATGCTTCGGAGGTATCTGTGATCCTCTGGAACAAGTAGCTCATCGCTGGGTCAGTCGTCACGAAAGAAATAGCCCTCGAATATGAACGCGCCAAGCGTGGGCTGGGCAAGGGTGGGGACATGGAAGGCGGACTTTCGTCCTCAGACAGATCGAAAAAGGAGCCGTAGTTCTGGTACGGCGGGTAGCCAAGCCCGCCGTGACATTCGATGCAACTCTTGTTGAAGATGCGCTGGATGTCGGTAAACGTGGGCACGGCATTCACTGGCGGTAGCGAACCCAGCGTGCTGTTGACCGCGGCGATCAGCTGAGTGTTGTTGTCCGGGTTGGATAGGCCCGGGACGGGGTTGGTCAAGAGGCTGTCTCTCAGTTCACCAATGAAGTGATCTATGTATGAGCCGAAGACGTCCGCGAATGTGTAGGTGCGCGAGCGACCCCTCACCCCCATGGACCACTTGTCCACCGACACACCCAGCGGCTCTAGGAAGTACCGGAAGAGAGCCATCTTGGTGGTGTTCTGCGAGTACAACTCGCGGTCAACGTAGATGCCCCCCATGACAGTCGCGTCTGGGCTAAAGCCGGCCGTCGGGCGGCGGAAGACCTCTTGCCGGATGCGGTCCATTGACGTATCAGCAGCTCCGAAGGACGTGGCTGCACCGTGCTGCTGGATCAGGCCGTTCGCGGCACCGCCCGGAACGAAAGAGAGGAGGTAGATGTCGCCAGAGCGGTCCAAATTGAGCTTCTGGATGTCCGCCTTTCGCCTTGGGAGGATCTCTGACCGCGCGCGGGTGTCCGTGACCAGCTGATTGATCGTCATGCCGTTGCGCTGATTGAAAAAAGCAAAATCAACGGTGAGCCCGGGCGTGGAAGTCGGCGTGTCAGACGCCGCATTGACCGTAATCAATCCCTTTGCAATCGCGAGCGCGACGGGGCGGACATCGATAGGGACGCTCCCGGTCGCGAAGCGGTGGCTGATGAGCTCGTCTGCTATCCGCTCGCGGTTGAGATTGCCCGCCAAGCCGCCCAGTGCGTCGAACAACCGCACGCCGCGGCCCTCATCGCTCAGTGGGATGCTGGAGTGGTGGAGCGTGACAAACAAGCCGCCTTGCGTGACGTTGGTGGATGGTCCTGAGCCGGCCATACCGTCGAAGGAATATCCCGTCGTGATCGTTCCAGACCCGCTCGGGGCGGGCTCGGTCAAGACAGGTGAGGATGCGTCGAACGCAAAATTCACATGCCCGTCATTGGGTCCACCAACCGTCCGGGTAATGACGTGGTTGTCGGGAACACCTGGAGGCTGCAATTCGAGCTGCTCGATGATTTCACGGATGGCGCGATCGTTTCGCCAAGTCCAGGGGTTCATGATTGATCGGAACGCGGCTGCCTCCACCGTCCCCTGATAAATGCGGTCCCGGTTGAACGCAAGCAAGCCGCCCCAGCTGTCGTATGTGTCCCAATTGGGCTTGTTCTTCGCTTTGACGATCCCCACGGGGATGCCGGTGGTGCCTGGGTAGGGGCTGGTGTTGAGCACATTCTGCGTGGAATGACAGCGCGAGCACTTGGCATCATCGATCGCCACACTGCGTGATCTGGCGGGGAACACCCCGATGGCGGGAATGGAGTCGAGGACAATCTCGTGGAACCGGAAGTTCTTCTCCCCAGCATCCCACTGCATGTACTCGATCGCGTTGGGGTGCGACCCCGGGTAGGACGCGTGAGTGGACAGGCCGATTGTAAAGACGAACCGCCCGTTCGCGCTAGGCAACAACACACGCGGATACTGTGCGGTGCCGGTCTGGAGGCTCTCCGATCGGGTCATAAGCAACCAGTTCCGCTTGAACTCCTCCGGCAGCGCGCGGACAAATCGTCCCGGCGTATTGACGTACGGATTGGCCGTGAGGTACGCCTGAAGACCAGCAGGTGTGAAATCAATGATCGTCGGAATAGCTGTGGTCGGCTCGAAGACTGCACGCACGGAACGAGCACCGGACATCACAATCGTTGTGGATGCGGACATGGAGGCGCCATCGCCCTCCCAGCGAACGAACATGGAGCCGGGGGCCTCTGCAGCGGTCAGAGTGATTGTCGCACCTTCGGCAAACGCTCCGTCGCAGTCGCCACCGCAGTTGATGCCGGCGGGAGTTGAAGTCACGGTGCCCGAGCCCAACCCCGTCGTCATGACCTTGAGGTCAGCAGCGGACGTTGTGCCCGCCCCAAGCCCAACAGCAACCGGGCCAATCCACACGGCTATGACGCCGCGCCAACGAGGTGCCTTATGAGTCCTTCGCACCAGAGGCGTGAATAGTCGCAGGTTCATGGAGTTTCCCTCAGTAGGTTCCCTGTTGCGTCGGCGGCTTGCTAGTGTTCAAGGATCCAGCCGACCAGTTGTGTGACCTCTGCATTAGAGAGCCGCCGGTGGTGGGGCGGCATCGGAATATCTTGAGACTCGTCGGACCAGTTGCCCTTGCCGCCGATCTTGACAGTTCTGATCAATGCTTCACGAGCATCAGGGTCGCCACGGTAGCGCGCGGCGATGGCGCGAAAGGATGGACCGATCGCACGACTCTCCGCCGCGTGGCACTCGAAGCAGCCGCTTCGCTGTGCCAACACACTGACGCTCAACGCAATTGCATCGGGCGGGCGCTCCAATATCCAGTCAATCAAGTGGGCCACCTCGGCATCAGAGAGTTGGCGTTGATGCGGTGGCATGGGAACACCTCGCGAAACCTCAGCCCAATTGCCCTTGCCTCCGAGCTTGACGGTTCGGATCAAAGCATCTCGCGCTCCCGCATCGTCGCGGTATCGAGCCGCAACGTCGCGGAATGCGGGGCCCACAACGGGCTTGTTGACGCCATGGCATTCAAAGCAACCGGCCGTGCGGGCGAGCGCGATGGCCATCGCCTGATGGTCGGCAATGCCCGATACCTCATTGCCCAGGCTTGGTGTCTGTGGGCTGTGGTTCGCACACGACACGAATTGGCCAACAAACAGCAGCACGACGCCACATGCGAGGATGGGAGCAACGCGCCTTCTGCTGTGTTGAGTTAAGTTCACGCTGATTGGCCCTCGATGAACCCGATTCGCAATTGCATCATCTTGCGTCTCTGATCATTTGCTCTTCTCACGGCGGTGCGTTGTTCTGGAGAGGCTCGCACGCCGTGGGTCGGGCCGGTTACTTCCCCAAGCTGCTGAGTATCCGCTCGGCGATGACGACACGTGATCACTCCTCGCCGGCCACTCTGTTCCAGTTCGAGATCATGACCGCGATGTCCTGCAGATCCACACGTCCGTCGTGATTGCAGTCGCCGGGCAATGTCGGCTGCTCCTGCGCGAGCACGCGGAGCGGCGAACCGTAGATACGGAACGCGAACTCGCGCGGCTCGCCCGCGAGCAACGGGTCTGATGTCGGGGTGAACTCGTCGACACCGATCTGACCGTTGCGGTACACGCCCTCGGTGATGTGGATATCGGTGCAGTCTGCGGCCCGGCGCTTGAAGAGAAAGACCGCGCGATCGAAGATCGAGCCGCCGCTCAGCGCGGCCATCGAGAACCAGTAGGTATCGGCCCCGATGACCAGCGTGTCGGCCGGGCAATCGAATCGGAACAGGTAGACCTGCAGACCGTCGAAGAAGACGCCCGGCTGCGGGATGACTTCGGGATTCTCAAGTGTGTAGAAGACCGGGCCGGGCTGATCGCACTCGTTGGCGCTGATCTCCGCGAAGGCGCGCGTTGGGTCGCAGTTGGTGGCGAGGTACGCCTCGACGCGGCACACGCTCACCACGCCGCGTGAGGACGAGACCTGGAAGTTGTCGGCGGCGCGGGCGTCGAAGCCTTCGAGGCTCGGGAACTTAATCGACGCGAGGCCGTCGAGGTCGTAGTCGCTCTGGTCCTTGAGGGCGTAGCAGGACTTGGCGTCGATCTCAAAGCAGAAATCAGAGCACCGGTCGAAGTTGACGACGTTCTCGCCCGGCGTCCACTCCGGGTAGCCGAGAGAGGCGGAGCGGAAGCGGCCCTGCCCGCCCTGGATGCGGCCGTTGTTCGAAGTGGGCCAAAAGTACGCGCCGGTACCGATGCCGACAGGGGACAGCCAGAAGCGTGAGCATCCGGAAGCGTCGCCGAGCTGGAACGTGTTCCACTCGAACTCAAACTCGTAGAGGGTGAAGCCGGGGAAGGGAACACCCGCGGAGATGACGGTCGCAACGGGCCCGGTGAGCGTGGTTAGCAGGTCGCCCGGCTCGCCGTTGCAATCGGCGAAGAGTTCGAGGTTCACGTTCGGCTGCGAGACGTTGTTCGACACCGCCATGCACACGGTGATCGAGTGCGTGAGGTGCCAGCGGTTGGCTTCGAGGATGAAGTCGTCGGCGGCACGGGCATTGAATGAGCCGAGGGATTGAGATTGGAGGGCGCTGCGGCCGTCGGGGGGGGCGTTGCGCCACCAGACTGTGCCGGGCGACCCATAGCTGTTATTGGACATGCTAAGGATTGACGTAATCACGAATATATATAAACATCGCATCAGCGATAGCTCCACACATGCACATGTTAATAAGAAAGCACATTTTATGGCTTTGACATATATTCGACACACACTGTCACCGGATCTTGCTGGGCTTTTAGCTTCGGGAAAACAGTCTTGTCATTCCTGCCTAAATCAATACAACCAGCGGAACCCGGCTCTTCTCCTCCGTGCAGAAAGAACCCATCTCGATCAAATGTCTCCGTTCCATTTTGAGGGTGCAAAGGCGCACGATATTGCCCCCAATCTCCCAACAGGTTTCTAAAGAAACCGCCTTCAGATATCTCGGATGGGTTCAGGGTATACTTGCCCGGCGGAATTGGCCCAAAATCGCGCATTCGAAAGTTCTGCGAACCATCCCGACCAGACGAAGCGGGATACGTACCCAGCACCTTGCCCGCATCATCCTTGTGAGTGACTTGCTTGCCGTCAAACAGTAGCGAATCTGTCCCAAACGGATCAAGTCTTGTGATAGGGCTGTTCAGTCCATAGTTATAGAAATTACGATCGTCCGACTCGAATCCGAGTGGGTCTTCGCTAATAAAACGGCCAGCTCGGGGATCGTACCAGCGGGCACGCAGATACAACAATTCAGAGTCTTGCTCAAACTCTCTGCCGGCATGCTGGACTCGACTCGTGGTGACTGCAGAGGGATCTAGCGGCTCTCCGTAGGATGAATATGAGTGGCTCGATGTACTCAATCCCATGCCGCTGCTAGTGTGAACGACGGAAGTCAGATGATCTACGTGGTAATACTCGATAGAATCTGGGGACGAGAATGTACACAGCAAATGATCCAAAGATGTTCCATACACATATGCGAGGCGCTCAGACCCAGAAATGCGAAGCAATGTGTGCGAGAAATCTAATACATAAACAATTCGTGATATGGACAGGCCGGAGGCTATCTTCCTTGAGCGGCCATCATACTGATTCTGCAATATGGCCCCGTGCGGCAATCCCAGAGAGAGCAACTGGTCCTGTGCGCTCCAGCCATACGTCGTCACTTCCCCGCTCACCCGATCCGTCTTCGTCCGCAGGTTCCCGTTCGCGTCGTATGTGTAGTTGAACTGGTCGTCCTGCAGCAACCGGTTGGCCGCGTCGTGGATGTGGTTGGCGGAGAGGTGGGACGACGTGCGGTTGCCGACGGCGTCGTAGTTGTAGAACTCGGGGGGTGGGATGACGGGGCCGCGGGTGGTGCGACCGGTCTTCGAGCCGGCGGAATCGCCCGTATCCGCGTCAGCGCCGCTTGCGGTCATTGCGCCGGCGGCGTCAAGATCAACTCCCTCGAACGACCCGACCGCTGGCACGCCGGGCGCCACGATCGAGTCGGCCGTGCGCAGACGCTGGAGTTCGTCGTAGGTGTAGACCCGCGTGTGCGTGGGCTCGGCGATCGAGGTGATGTTGCCGACGGCGTTGTAGCCGTACTGGAAGTCCAGGAGCGTGCTCGACACCGACGCATGACGCAGGCGCGACAGTCGGCCCGTGCGCGGCTCGTACTGGTAGTCCGCCGTGATTCCGTTGGGGTAGATGAGGTCGTCGAGGCGTCCGGCGGGGTCGTAGGTCTGCTCGATCAGGTCGCCCGCGGGCGTGGTGAGGAATCGCAGACGGCCCGCATCGTCGTAGGAGTAGAGGGTGACGCCGCCCTCGGAGTCCTCCATCCGGGTGCGGTTGCCGACCGCGTCGTACATGTACATGAGCGTCGTCACCGGCTGGATGCCGCCCGGGAGAGTGTTCGCCGTGCGCACGCGGTTCACGCGGTCGTATGTCCAGCTGAGGCGGCTGTCGTTGTCAAAGCATGTGAGCAGATTGCCGACCGCGTCGTAGGTGTAGTCGATCGTGTTGTCGGGGGTCGCTGTGCGCGTGAGGCGCGAGAGGTCGTCGTAGGTATTCGTAATGGTGTGGCCGTTGGGCGTGACCTGTGTAACGAGGTTGTCGCGGGAGTCGTAGGCGAATGTTGCGAACTGGTTGAGCGGGTTCGTTCGGCGCGTGCGGCGGTTGAAGCGGTCGTACTGGAACGTGGTCGCATGGTTCAGCGCGTCGGTGAAAGTGGTCACGTTGCCCATCGGGTCATAGGCATAGCGTTCGACGCCGCCGAGGGCGTCGGTTGATCGGAGCAACTGCGACGCGGCGTCGTACGTGAAGCTGGTGACGGCGCCGAGGGCGTCGGTCTGCGTGAGCAGGTTGCCGCGGCCGTCGTAGGTCATCTCGGTCGTGCCGCGGATCGGGTCTTCGACGCGGATGACCCGGTCGAGTTGGTCGTAGATGCGCCGGACAATCTGCCCGGTGGGGTTGCGCGTTTCGGTGAGATTGCCCTTGGCGTCGTAGGTGAAGGTTGTCACGCCGCCCTCGCCGTCGGTGGCGGTGCGGACGCGGTTCTGGTTGTCGTAGGTGAATGAACGGGTGCGGGCGGCCGAGGAGCCGGAGCCCTCCGTCACGCTCAGCACGTTGCCCTTCTGATCGCGAATGTACGTGGTGACATTGCCCTCGGCATCGGTCACTGTTTCGAGAAGGCCCTTGGCGTCGTACGCGAAGGTCGTGGTGTTGCCGTTCTCGTCGGTGTCGGTGGAGACGAGGTCCGTTCCAGGAACATAGGTGCGCGTCCGCACCGCGCCGAGAGCATTGGTCGTCCGGGTGAGATTGCCGTTCGAGTCGTATTCGAAGCGGGTGATCTTGCCGGCCGGATCGGTGATCCGCGTGAGCAGGTTGAACACTTGCTCGTACTCGTAGCGGGTCTCCCGCTGCTGCGCGGTGCCGACGGCTTCGAGGAACCGGATCAGGTTGCCGATCTCGTCGTAGGTGTACTGATCGATACGCCCGTTGGGATAAGTGACCTGCGTGGGCAGACCGTCGGAGTTCCGCACGGTGCTGACCGTGCGGCCGAGCGCGTCGGTTGATTGTGTGGGGAAGCCAAATCCGTCGAGGCTGTACTGCTCGGTGCCACCATCGGCGTCGATGAACCGGGCGATGTTCTGGCTCGGACGGACGAAGGGGGCAGGATTCGTCGGAGTCCCTTGGCCCAGATCCGTGTTGACCAGCCCGACAATTCGGCCCGGTTCGAGCCGACGGATGGTCCCGTCCGGGTGGGTCGCCGAGGTGTGCCGACCCGCGAAATTATAGGCGTACGCGGTCGAAAGACCGAGCTTGGATGTCTGACCGATGAGCCGGAACTTGTTGTCGTAGGCGAATTCGCGCTGCGAGCCGTCCGGATCGACAATCTTGGTCAGGCAGCCGTTGGCGTCGTGATCGAACGTCGTCACGCGGCCGGACGGATCCGTTACCTGCTTGAGCCTTCCGTTCATGTACGAGAAGTTGGTCATCAGCCCGGCGGGGTCGGTCATCCGGACCGGGCAGTTGTTTGAGTCGTACTCGAACGTCGTCAAAGCGCCGGTGCGCGACAGCGCCGACACATGAAGGCCGGCAGCGTTAAAGGTGTGGACCGTGCCGTCCTTCATCCGGCGGGTGAAGGTGCCATCGGGATTGCGGGCCAGGGTGGAGAATTCGCCCGCGGGCGAGCCTGCGACGAGGGCACGCAGCTTGTCGCGGATTGCATCGCGGAACTGCTGGAAGTTCGCCACCGTGACGACGAAACCGTTACGCACAAAGGTCTCGAGGAACGAGACGCTGGCCCCGGGTCCGACGGCGAGGGCGTCGATCTCGTCGACGCCCGCGGCGACCGCGTTGTTCGCGGCTTGAAGGGCGAGGGAAGCGCTGTCGGGTTGACCGTCGGTCGACAGGCAGATCACCTTGCGGGCGAGCGAGCGCCCGGGGATGAGCTGCGCGACGGCCGCGTTCACGCCCGCGTGGATCGGAGTGCCCCCGCCCCTTTGGCCGATGGCTCGGATCTGAGCGGCCAGCGCCGCCGCCTGCGGCGTGGACGAAAGCACCGTCAGCGGGATGTGCGTGACCGCGGTCCCGCCGGCGAACTGGATCACCGAGACCGCCACCGCGCCGTCGTGCGGCACGACAGAGGGATCCTCGATCGCTTGAGCAAACCCGTCCCGCTGAAGCGACCAATCGCCCGAGGAGATGCTCCCAGAACCATCCAGGACGAGCGCGAGGTCGGTGAACTGCTGCGTTTGCGACTGCTGCGGCAGGAAGACCTTGATTCCTCCGTCACCCTCAGTCAGCACCGCTTGGGGAACCCCGTCACGCAGGTGAAGCCTCTGGAGCCCCGCGATGGACCATCCGGCGCCGAACGGACTGTTGCGCTCGTTGTTGATCAGCGCGGCGTTGCTTCTGAGTGTCGACAGTGAACTCTGAGGGTAGTGCGACGTGAGCCGCATCTGGTAGGGGTACAACCCAGTCGGGTAGAGATTGGCGTCGAATTGAATGCCAGTGCGAATCGTCTCGTTGATGCTCTCGTTGAGACCGGCCGTCGAGGTATGCACCTCAGCGCCCTGATCGACACCGCCGACGCGCACTCGCATGGAAACCGTGTTCGGCACGGCTGCTCGCTGAACGATGGTTGAGTTCGCGTTCACGATCGGGCGCGGGTCCGCCGCGATGCTGTTGTAGATGAGGCTGAGTGAGCGGGTCTCTCCCATCGAGCGGTACGACACCAGTTGGTGCCGTTCGCTGAGCCGCCCGCTGCGGAGGCTGCTGCTCGAACCAGTCTCCGCCTCGCCCCCGCCGCAGCCTTCAGGATTCGGCATCCCGTCTTCGTCGTTCTCGTTGTTGTCGTCTCCCGGGTTGTCCGCGGGCTGCGGCGGCATGGGCATGTGCCAGTCGGTCGCACGAATGCCGCCGCTGATGGTGTTCACGCGGGTTCCGTCCGCACTGACGCGCATGGTGCCGACAACCGTGAAGACGCCCTCCTGCGGGTTGAGCGACCAGAGGTCCGCTTCACTGTTCGGGGTCAGGCCGTCGAAGTTCGGGAAACTGATCGGCGCCGGCGTGTTGAAGGTGACGCCGACGGGCTGGATCGTGATGAGCATCCCGGGCTTCAGGAAATCAGGGAGCGACGCCGGCGCGAGCGCTTCAGGCACCAGCGAGATGGAGAGTTGCCCGCGGAACAACGTACCGTCGGGATTGCGCGCCGAATTCACGGGGACGCTGAGCGAGACACCGAGCGCCGCACTGGTCACAGTGGTGATGGCACTCGGATTCACGGTGGTCAGCGTGGCCGCGTCGATGCGCGGGAGGTAGAACGGGCGATCGATGACGTTGACCGTGTTGGGGAAGATCTCGAGCTTCTCCCGGAAACCCGCGTAGCCCGACCCGTCCGGCGCGGGCATCGCCATCGATGTGTTGATGTCAAAGACCTGATTCCCGCCGGGGATCCCCTCGAGAAGGAACACCCCGTCCGGCCCGGTCAGCACCGAAACCGGCGATCCGAGGATCGAGACCCGCGCGTTGACCACCGGCAGGAACTCGCCGGACCCGTTCACGAACGCGTTGGTATCGATAACGCGGCCGCGGAGCGAGGTCACCGTGCCCGCAGGCGGAGCCTGAACTGTAAGTCTCACCGATTCGCTCGGCCGGTCCACGCCATCGGTGGCGCTAAAGACCATCGTGTACTGCCCTACCTGCTCGGGCATTGGCCGCCAAGCGAACACGCCTGTGTGGGCTTCGAGTGTCGCGCCGCCCGGCAGGGGCAACGGATCAATCATGTACGACACCGATTCACGCGGCCCCGGAGGGGCGGTCGTCGGCGGCACGGCCTCAAGCATG
Organism: uncultured Phycisphaeraceae bacterium; assembly: GCA_964391865.1. Lineage (GTDB taxonomy): Bacteria > Planctomycetota > Phycisphaerae > Phycisphaerales > UBA1924 > DASZQL01. The sequence goes on along the minus strand of CAYMNQ010000001.1, from coordinate 416,910 downwards.
ATCGAAAGCGACTCGCCGATGGTGATAACCCGGTCACCCACCGGCTTGAGCGTGAGACGGGACGTGTCTGTCGGGCCGCCGCCCGAGGGGCACTCCGCCGCACGAGCGTTGTCTAGATACGCGCTCAACTGCGGCAGCAGCAAGAGCCCGGCGCGGACCATTTCGACGCCGAAATCTGAGATGCACTCGAGAGAGCGAACCCCGTTGATGTCGCACGGGCATGCCTGCTCGACCGCGCATCCCTCCATGTTGACGAGGAGCCCTTCGGGTGTCCGCGGGCAAAGATCGACGCGATCCGGCACACCGTCGCCGTCAGAATCAAGCGTGCTGTCTGGCGGCGGACCACCAGGTAGAAACTCGCACTCCGACTCCAACACCGAGCTCACAAACGCCCACCACGCTTGATCATTCAGAACGCCGCGTGAGAGGAGATCGTCGGCAAACGTGAGGATGCAGCTGAGCGAGCGGCTGCCGTTGTAATTGCACGGACAGACCTGCTCTGCAGAGCATCCGAGCGATGAAACCAACGCACCCCCAGGGGTTCCCGCACAGAGGTCAATACCGTTCAGCACCCCATCGCCGTCAGCGTCGCCCGCGGGCTGGGCGGATGAGACCCTGCCAATCAAGCCAATCAGTGCCGCCGCGCACGCAATGCCGAGGAGGCGCAGTGCGCGCCACCAACCGCCCGAAACCGCCATAGTCTTCATGATCACGCTCCTTGAGGCGCGCGAACACAACGCCGGAATTCTGACCAACACTCGTCACCTACTGGCCACCCGTACTGTGCTTACAAGAGTGCAAGCGCTTGATCGCGAGGTCAAGAGAGTTGTTACCAAATTTGCGAACGTCTCACGAGCAATTGTGCAGTTCAACACTTGCGATGATGCTGGCACGTTGTATTTACGGAGTGCAAGTCTGGACCATGACGGTACTTGCTCACGCCCATACCAATTGTCATCAACATCGCCGAGTCGCTCGCGAATCAACCGAGGTGAAACCCTCGGCGTGGTCTCCGCCGACCTTTCCACAGACACGATGCGGGAATCAAACGGCCGTGCTCGCGGTGGTCGCGCCGTCGCACGCGCGCGGCGCGGACCACCTCGTGCTGCACGACGACATCGTCTTCATCGCCACCGGGATCACCGAGAATGTCGCGGTCCGCGGCGTCCGCTATCTGCAAGGGAACATCTGCACCACCCACTCGCTGGTGCTGAGCGGCTACTCGGGCACAGCGCGTTCCATCTCGACGCGGCACGACCTCGCCAAGTCGAAGATCCGCTGGACCAACGGCGACCTTCGGAACGCCGGAGACCTGATCAACGAGCTGAAGCGCGAACGGAAGTGGATCGAGTAGACCCGCCGGCCCCGTGCACACAGGCCGTAGCGTTCGTCGAGCGCCGACAACCGGGGGCAATTCACTCTCGCTGATTTGTTCGGATAAAGCTCGCAATTTTCGACATGTCAGACCCCTTCGGGGGTGTCATGGCGTAAAGCCATGGCAGACATGGCTTTACGGGCATTCATATGGCTCAAAAGGGTGACAAAACCGCCACACTTTTGCGGCCTCCGAACCGGACATTCCGGGACATTCTGCTCCCGGTCCTCTCACCCGCCCAGCATGATGCCCCCGCTATTACACTCGCAGAAGACAAAGGCTTGGGCCGCTCGCCCAAGCCTTTGTCGTTTCAATGGTTGCGGCCAATCGCCCCGTGTTCTGCGGGGGTTCGTAGCGGGCGACCGGTGGTTCACTTTGGGAAGTTTCGCCGTGGTGCTCACGCGGCGTTGTCGCCTCGAGCAGCGGTCCCGGCTTGGGGCAGCGCCACCGTCAGCGCCTCGGCCGACTGGCCCGTGAGCGCCGGGTTTGGCAGCGGGCGGATGTTCGCCGCCGCGCTCAGTCAGAGTTCGAGCCGTCCAAACGGTACGTCACACACACCAATCGGAGTCTGCCACCGCACGTCAGTTCTGATACTCCGTGGGTGTCGGGGCAGTGACACGCCCGCTGACTGATTGAAGCGCGACGGTCTCGGACGAGGCATGCCCGAGGCGGCATCAGGACGCCGCGCGAGGCTCTCGCCGCTCCACTTCGGCCACGGAACGCGCACGACGTGCTCTCACTCGGATTCGAGCGCAGCCTCGCGCGTGGGAGGTTCGTCACTTTGCCCGAAGCCAGTCAGTAACGGCTTCATGAAGCAATCCGTTCAGCGGTAGCTCGAATCACCGATCTTGGTCAACGTCTGTTCGTGAACTCATTGAGGGTGACTCGTGCGGGTCTCGTTCTGTAGGAATCACATCGAGCGCGTGGATGACGCTACGCTTGGCGCATGGGCCGCCGCACGAATCGCAGACCGGATCTCAACGGCTTGTTGGTCATCGACAAGCCGCTGGGGTGGACCAGCGCGAAGGTGTGCTGGTGGGTCCGTCGGCGGACGAAGGGGGCGAAGATCGGGCACGCCGGAACGCTCGACCCGCTGGCGACGGGCGTGCTGGTGCTGTGCCTCGGGTCTGCGACGAAGGTGGTCGATCGGCTGATGGCGACGCGGAAGCGGTACCTCGCGGACGTGGACCTTTCGCGCGTGTCGAGCACGGACGACGGCGAGGGGACGATCACACCGATGGACGTGCCGAGACCGCCGGCGCGCGATGAAGTGGAGAGCGCGCTCGCTCAGTTCGTCGGCACGATCAAGCAGCGACCGCCGGCGCATTCGGCGATCTGGATCGATGGCGCTCGCGCGTACCACCTCGCCCGTGCGGGTGCGGCGCCCGAGATGAAGGAACGCGAAATCGTTGTTCACGCGATCACCATCATGGACTACGCGTGGCCGATTCTTCGGCTCGATATCGATTGCGGCAAGGGCACCTACATCCGCTCTCTGGCGCGGGACATCGGCGTTGTCCTGGGCACTGGCGGGATGCTCGCGGCGCTGCGGCGCACGGCGGTGGGGGAGTTCACCATCGAGCGAGCGGTATCTCCCGAGACCTTGCCAGAGACGATCGAGTTGGGGGATCTGGTCGCGGTGCCGAGCGTTCCGTCGTCCGCGAGTGATCCGGGGTAGCCGATTGGAATTGGGCCGGCGCTAAAGCTCCGCAAAGTGTTGGTCGGCAAGCACTTAGTCCCTGCAAGACCGCGAGCGGTTCGCTAGAATCGCAGGAGCGGCGTGCGCTCCTGTGTTTGTATCAATCCATTTGCTTTTTGCATTGAGTCACGGACGTGGTCGTTCTTTCACAAGACGATTCAGACAACTGGCTTCGCTGATTGATTTCGAGTGTCCACCCCAGCCCTTCATCCTGACGCACCAGCCCCGGCGCTCGGCGGGGGCGGTGCGCCCGCTTCAAGTCGGATCGCGGCGCTCGATGGCGCGCGGGCACTGGCCGTGATGTCGGTGTTCATTTTTCACTGCACCGTGCTGGCGGACGTCGACCCCAAGACCCTCGGCCTGGTTGATTTGGTCTGGCGGCACCTGACGTTCCTCAACGGGCTCGGGCCGCTGCTGTTCTTCGCGCTGTCGGGGTTTCTGATCACCTCGATCCTTCTCAAGACGAAGGAGCGGGAGGGGTACTTCCGGAATTTCTACATCCGGCGCGGGCTGCGCATCCTGCCGCTGTACTACGCGGTGGTGATCTTCTCGCTGCTGGTGCTGCCGCAGGCGCCGGCGTTTCTCGGATGGCTGCAGCCGAAGTCGGGCGGGGTGCTGCCAGAAAACATTGCGGCGATCGCGTCGGTAAAGGTGGACAACTTCGCCGGCAAGATCGGCGACACTGGCTGGACGTACTGGCTGCTGCTGCACAACTGGGCGATCGCAGCCCAGGGCACCTTTCGTCACGGCATACTGGATGTGACGTGGTCCGTTGCCGTCGAAGAGCAGTTCTTCCTGTTCTGGCCGGCGATTGTGCTGCTGTGCTCGCGCCGGGCGCTGATCCGCTGGTGCATTGGCTTGTTTGTCTTCGCGTTCCTGTTCCGATCCGCGCTGGTCTATGTCTTTGATGCGAACCCGATCGCGGTGTACGTGCTGACGCCGGCGCGCCTCGGCGCGCCGGCGCTCGGCTGCCTGGCCGCGATCGTGTGGCAAGACAAGGAACTCGTGCGACGGCTGGCCCACCCGTGCGCCATCATCGCCGCGCTCACGATCCCTGCGGTCTGGACGATCAACGCGCTCGAGATCTTCATGAAGTGGGATTTCGAGGGCGAGTACGGCATCCGCGGCGGGCCGATCGGGCGCACCTTCGGCGACTCGCTCGTCGCCGTCGGCATGTTCAGCCTGGTGCTCACCTGCGCGAACGCCCACATCGGCAGCCTCTTCCAGCGCATCATGGCGAGCCGCGTGCTCGGCGTGATCGCCAAGTACTCCTACGGCATCTTCCTCTTCCACCTGCCCATCCGCGCGGTGATCCGCGACCTGATCTTCGGCCCCGGCGCGAAGGGGAACCCGAAGTTCCTCTTCTTCGACGTCGCGGGGTCGTATGTGCCGGCGCAGCTGCTGTTTTACGTCGTTGCGTTCGTGCCGACGTTCATCCTCGCGTACCTCAGCTGGCACCTGTTCGAGAAGCACTTCGTTGATCTGAAGGAGCGATTCGCGCCGCGTCCGGCGACATCAGCCGCGAAGAACGCCGCTTCGGCGTGACGCTCAATCGCAGGTCAATCCCCAGTTCTGGATAACGAGAGCGAGATCGGTCAGCCCGATCTCTCCGTCGCAATCGATATCAGCGGTATCCGCGCCGCCCGGCTGGCCCCATTGCTGGATCACGAGCGAGACGCCGCCCAGCCCGACGGAAGGCTGCCCGCCGCGGTAGCACCCGCCGACGATGTTCAGCGTCCATGCGCGGCTTTGCGTCAGCAGCGATGCGCGCGCCGCCGGATCGCGCACGAACGGCGTCGGATCGGTCACCACCACGCGGAGCTCGTACTGCCCGGGCGGCAGGCAGATCGAATTCAGATCGAGGGTGTCACCCTTCGCGCTGGGGATCGGACTGCCGTCGAGCGTCCATTCGATGTTCAGGCTATGCCCGATGGGCTGCATCACGTCGACGTAACACACCTCCCCCCCCGAGAGCACGTTCGACACGGGCCCGCTGAACTCGATCGGGCGGACAAACCGGTAGATCTCGATCACCAGCGATTCGACCGAGGGCAGATTGAACGGCCGCCCGAGGTTCCGCATCTTCGAGTTGTTCGTGGGGCGATAGACGCCGAGCCGCGAGTACACCGCGCCCTGGTACGTTCCAACCGTGCCGTCGTAATTCGGCTGGTTCTCGCCCAGCCAGCGGAACCACTTGCGCATGAGATCAAGCTGCTGCTGGGCGGTGTATACCGATGCGTTGGCGTCGGGCGGCTCGCCGCCCGTGTAGGTTTCCGGCCCGCCGTAGTCGTACTCGTCGGCGAGGTTGCCGAGGCTGTGCCCGAACTCGTGGATCGCGACTTCCGCCGCCGCGCCGTTGCCCCCCGAAACCGTCGCAAGGTTCGCGGAGGTGTACCCCGCCCCGCCGTAGGTGCTGGAGTTCGCCACCGCGAGCACGAGGTCTACCGGCGGCGACTGGTTCGCGTACGCGTACGCGGCGCTGACATTCACGCACAAGAGTCGATCAATGCCGCCGCACCAGAAGCTCATCCCCAGCGGCGTGCTGCGCGTCACCCCCTGCGGGTCGTTCGTCACGCCCGAAACCTGCGACACCACATCCACGCGCCGAACATTGAAGTAATTGGCGTACGTGCGGAATGGCTCCTGGTTGAACATCGTGCCGGTCGCGGTCTGCACGTTGTTGGCGTAGACGCCGAGCTCGGCTTCCGTATAGCCGTCGCCCACGGCGACGAGATCGACGCGGTTGACGGGCGCGCCGCCGCGCGTCAGCTCTTCGATGTTCATCCGTGGCAGCGCACCGGGCGGGGGCGCCGGATCGATCGTCAGTCGCGTCACGCCGCCTGCGAGCGCGCCGTCCTCTTCGCGTTGGTAGTCGTAGTACACGACATCCTCGAACGGCCGATCCGTCTGCACCGGCCCGGCGCGGGAGAGGTCGCGCTCACCCCGATCTTCCGGCGGCACGGCGCACGCCAACCCCGAGATCGCGCACATCGCGGCAGCGCCGCACGATAGGCCGAGCATGCTCCGCATCCTCCGGTCCTTTCAATTCTGGGCTGTTCGATCGACCCGGCGACGACCCCGCCGCCACTCTTTATATACCCGATGAACCGGGGCGTACCAAGCACTTTCGCACGCCGGGCGTTCAGGGTTCCCGCGCGGCATGCATCCGCTTTCTCGCGCTGGACCCCGGCAGCGCGCATGGCTACATTGATGGCACGCCGCGAGCGGGCCTGTGAACGCCCGGGCGGCCATCCGGATGAGGGCCGAACGCGCATGGCTATTTTTCGCCTCGCCTGCACCAACACCAGAGTCCAGCCCGTCGAGTTGTCGGGCGAGCCGGTGTCTCTCGGGCGTCATCCGGAGAACACGATCCCGCTCCCCGAGGACGATGTCGCCAGCCGGTTCCACTGCGTCATCGAGCCGGATCATCAGGGTGGCTACGTCCTGAAAGACCTCGGCTCGCGCAACGGCACGCGCGTCAACGGTACCAAGGTCGGCGAACACCGGCTCAGCCCGCGCGACGTCATCATCGTCGGCAAGCACACCTTCGAGGTGAAGGTCGAAGAGGAAGCCCCGCAGCTCGTCAAGAAGAAGCCGCGCGAGACCGCGCGCGGCTCGGTGCCCGCGTGGGCCACAGAACTGCGCTCGGTCGTCGATTCGCTACCGCCCAAAGCGGTGCTTGACGAGAACATCACCATCATCGACGCCAGCGGCAAGCCCTCCGACGCTTTGACGGGCGAGGGCGAGGGGCCACAGTGCGTCCGTCTGCTGCTGCTGATGGCGCAGAAAGCCCGCGCGACGGACGTTCACTTCGAACCCAAAGGCGAGAACTTCAGCGTCCGCGTGCGCGTCGACGGGCAGATGGTCACGATTGTCGACCTGCCCAACGCGGTCGGCGAGTTGTCGCTGGGTCTCATTCGCGCCGCCTGCCAGATGCGCCAGGCGGCCCGCGACGCCGTGCTCGACGGCCACTTCGGATGCAGATTCCGCGAGCGCCGCGTTGACTACCGCGCCAGCCTCACGCCCACGGTCCACGGCCCGAAGCTCGTGCTCCGTATCCTCGATTCACGCATCGCGCCGCAGACGCTCGCCGATCTTCACGTGCCGCCGTACATGTACGACCGGCTGAAGAAGATCACCCAGCAGGAGACGGGCCTGCTGCTCGTCTCGGGCCCCACCGGCTCCGGCAAGACGACCACGCTCTACAACGCGATCAAAGAGATCGACCGCGGCACGTCGAACGTCATCACCATCGAAGACCCCGTCGAGTACTCGCTCGAAGGGGTCACGCAGATCCCGGTGACACAGAACACCAGCTTCAGCGAGCTGCTCCGCTCCGTGCTGCGCCAGGATCCGGACGTGATCCTGGTGGGCGAGATCCGCGACGAAGAGACGGCCCGCGTCGCCATGCAGGCCGCCATGACCGGGCACGTCGTCTTCTCCACGGTCCACGCGAAGGACACCATCGGCGCAGTCTTCCGCCTCCTCGACCTGGGGGTCGAGGGTTACCTGGTCGCCAACTCGCTCGACGTGGTGGTTGCGCAACGCCTCATGCGTGTGCTGTGCGACACCTGCAAACGCCCCGTCCGCATCACGCCGGGGCAGGCGACGCGCCTCGGGCGGTTCCTCGAAGGGAAGAACGAAGTCTTCGCCGCCACCGGCTGCCCGCGCTGCCTCCGCACCGGCTTCACCGGGCGCAAGGCGATCTTCGAGATGCTCGAGTTCAACGACGATCTCCGCGACTGCATCCTGCACGCACCCTCCATACAGAAGATGAAGGGCATCATCGAGCAGGGCGTCTTCACCACGCTCCAGCAATCGGGCTGGCTGATGGCCGCCCGCGGGCAAACCACGCTCGACGAAGCCGAGCGCGTCACGGGCTGAACGACTGGCATGTGCGCGAATGGCATGCTCGCAGCACTGGGCGAGCATGTTCCTGTGCCGGGTGCCACGAGTTGGCTCTGCAACTCGTCCTCCACAACCTCGATTCTGCCCTTTTCTTGGCACTCGCCCAGAATTACATCGGCGTGCTCGGAATCAGGTGCGACCGATCCACCGGCCCGCGCGATCCTTCGTGCTCGAGCCGATCGAGCGCCGCGATCGCCGCCGGCTCGTCATGCACCACCTCAAACAGCGTGAAGATCCCCGGCTTGGCGAATTTCAACTCCACCATGTGCCGGATCATCAACAGCAGCGGGTCATAGAAATGTCCGCGCCCGTCGGGATCAAGTGGATTCACAATCACGATCGGCTTGTCATGCTCGCCCAGCAGCCGCCCGGTCAGAATCTCGAAGAATTCTTCCATCGTGCCCAGCCCGCCGGGGAGGATGAGCATCGCATCGCCGCGGGATTCGAGGAGCGCTTTCCGCTCGCGCATCGTGCCGACGACGAGATTCTCGTGGTTCGCCTCGTCCAACTGCTCGGCGTCCTTCAGCCGGCGTGTGATGATCCCCGTGACGAGCCCGCCCGCCGATCGGCAGCCCATGGCGAGTTCCCCCATCAGCCCGACCTTCCCGCCGCCCGAAACGACTGAGCGCCCGCTCCGCGCGATCAATTCACCAACACTCCGCGCGAGAGCGAGGTACGCCTCGTGAACCCGGTTGCTCGCTGAGCAATAGACGGTCACCGCGCGGATGGCACCGGGGGGTTCGCCGCTCAAGAGCCGATCCCCCGCGCGCCCTGCGCCAGCGACACGCCGATGTCCTCGTACCACAGCTCGGGCTGGGCGTGAATAAACTCGTGCATGAGCACCACGCAGCGCGGGTCGTTCGCCACCACCAGCTCGATGCCGTGTAGGCGCATCAGCCATTCGGCCCCCTGAAAGGTCGCGTTCTCGCCGATGACGACGCGCCCGACGCGGTGCAGCGACGCCGTCCCGCTGCACATCACGCACGGGCTGAGCGTGGACGCGAGCGTGAGCGAAGCCCAATCGTTCCGCCGCCCCGCGCGACGGATGCAGTCGATCTCCGCATGCGCCGTCGGGTCGCCCGACTGCACGCGTTGGTTGTGCCCCGCCGCCACGACCGACCCATCCGGCGCGACGATCGCGGACCCGATCGGAATCCCACCCTCACGCCCCGACTTCACCGCCTGCTCGTACGCGCCGTCGAGCGCAATGCGGTCGATCTCCGTCTGAGGCTTCGTGTGTCCCATCGGCCCAAGTGTATTCGCGGCCGCGACTGGTGCCTTCGCCCCATCCCGCCGAGCACCGCCATCCGCGGCGAGCACATCGCCGCCCGATTGTTCGACTTGCACGCCGCCCCGATCCGACATACATCTGGTTCACGCGGGCCCCAGCCCCGCTCAACTCAACCGCGGCAGGATGCCGCCAGCCTCGCCTCGCTCGCTCAGCGCCACGGACGGCAGCATGACGACGACCATCCGCACATTCCGCGCTACTTCGGTCACGGAGGCTCTGCGCCAAGTCCGCGAAGCGCTCGGCCCCGGCGCGATCGTGCTGCACACCCGCACCTACAAAGCCGGCGGCTTGCTTGGGCTCCGCTCGAAGACCTGGACCGAAATCACGGCGAGCGCCGCCGCGCCGACATCTGCTTCTGCTTCTTCTTCTCCAAGAACGAATGGGACGGGCGTCCCGCCCGTCTCTCCTCAGCCTCCGCCTCCTTCTTCTTCCCGCGCGGGCTCGTCACGCCAGTTTGCATCCCAATCACAAACGCGCCCCACACCACAGTCGCAAGCCCCGGCGGCACCGCGCTCGGAGCCAAGTCCGACAATCCCGAACCCCGCGAACACTCAGCCAGCGCGCCCCGTCGCCGCTCCGCCGCAAGCTGCCTCAACAGGAACCACCGAAGCCCCGCCCCCCTCGCTCCGCGACGAGATGGCGACCATCAAGCGCCTCGTCGGGCAGGTGCTCCAGTCATCGCAAGGCTGCCGCACGCCCGGCATCCCCGATGCGCTCTTCGACTACTACCTCAAGCTGATCGAGTCCGATGTCGCTTCGGAACTCGCGGGGCAGATCGTTGGCGCGGTGCGCGACGACTTGCAACCCGCGCAACTCGCGCAGCCGGCGCTGGTTCAGAAAGCGGTGCTCCGGCGCATCGCCGCGTACATCCCCGTCGCCGATGCACCGGCTTTGAGCGCTAAGCCCGCTGATGCGCGCCCACTGACCATCGCGCTGGTCGGCCCGACGGGCGTGGGGAAAACGACCACCATCGCCAAGCTCGCCGCCGCGTACAAGCTCCGGCACGGTCGGCGCGTCGGTCTCATCACCTGCGACACGTTCCGCATCGCCGCCGTCGATCAGCTGCGGACGTACGCGGAGATCATCGGGCTGCCGCTGAAGGTCGTGATGACGCCCAGCGAGATGTCCGCCGCCTGCGCCGCCTTCGCCGGGCTTGACGCGATCCTGATCGACACCGCCGGGCGAGCGCCGACCGACGCGGCGAAGCTCGAAGAACTTCACGCGCTCATCGCCGCCGCCAAACCGCACCAGACTCATCTCGTTCTCTCAAGCGCCGCCAGCGAATCGGTGATGCGCGACGCCGCCGCGCGCTTCATGCCCCTCGGCGCCGACCGCGTGATCTTCACCAAGCTCGATGAAGCGGTGAACTTCGGCGTGCTCGTGAACGTCGCGCGCGGCATCAACGCGCGACTCAGCTTCCTCACCACCGGGCAGGAAGTCCCCGACCAGATCGAGCCGGGCGACGCCGACCGCCTCGCGCGGCTCATCATGCACGGACGCACAGCCCTCGCCCCGCGCCCGGAGGACAACCTGTGACCCGCGCCGCCCCAAGCGCGGTCTCGACCGATCAGGCGTCCCGCCTGCGGTCGCTCCTCGCCCACGCGGCAGCGGAACAAGCGAAAAACCCAGAAAACACCGCTTTATCTGATCAGATGCTCCCGGGTGCCGGGGCACGATCCGGCGGCGGCTCGGAGCGTGCCCCGCTCGGCGCACCAACCAACGACACATCGCGCGACGCGCTCATCCCCCTCATCCCGCGCGCCAAGACCATCGCCGTCGCCAGCGGCAAGGGTGGCGTAGGCAAGACGAATCTCTGCGTCAGTCTCGCCGCCTCGTTCTCGCGACTCGGCTGCCGCACCGCGCTCCTCGATGGCGACCTCGGGTTGGCCAACGCCGATGTGCTCTGCGGCGTGTCGTCCGCGCCGGGGCACTTCGGGCAAGTGCTCGACGGGCGCAAGTCGCTCGCCGACATCGCGATCACGATCCCGCCCGGATTCACGCTGATCCCCGGCGCTTCGGGCATCGCGCGCTTCGCCGCCATGAACGACGCCGAGCACGCGCGATTGATCGCAGCGCTCGGGCCTCTCGAATCACAATCCGACGCGATCCTCATCGACTGCGGCGCCGGAGTCGGCCCCGCGGTACTCTCGTTCCTCGCCGCCGCCGACGCTGCGTTGATCGTCGTCACCCCCGAACCCACCTCGATCACTGATGCGTACGCGCTGATGAAGTGCGCCGTGCAGCGCCACCCCGAGATGAACCCCGCGACCTGGCCCTTCATGCTCGTCGTGAATCAGGCGGAACACGCCGCCGAAGCGAAGGAAGTCCACCGCCGCATCGCGTCGACCGCCCAGAGATTTCTGGGAATTGACGTGCCGCTCGCGGGATTCGTGACCTTTGATGATTCCGTGCGCGAAGCGGTTCGCCGCCGCACGCCGTTCTTTGAATTCGATCGTTCGTCACCAGCATCGCGAGATGTTCGAAGCTTGTCAGGGCATTTGATGCGGTCGTTGAAGCTCGCCGACGCAGAGGCAAGAGTTCAATCCGGTCCGATCGCGCGACTTCTGCGCTTTATGCGCCCGCGCGGATGATCTGGGCAACGCGTTCGTGCGAAAGAATCGCGCGAAAGCTGAAATTCAAGCGCACTCTTCGCCGATACGACTCTGGGCGGGTCTGTCGTGTTCGTTTCGCGTCGTGGCTTCTTAGGGTCGAGGGACGACTGAGTGCACAGCGGACTACCGATCCGAGCGGTCGCCGGATGCTTCGCCCTCGCGGCGTTTGCGATCGCGCTGATCTCCGGGCTCGCCGCCGACCGTCCCGCCGATGACATCCTGACCGGCGCGCTCGGAGCGATGTTCGCGTGTCATTTTCTCGGGCTCATGGCGGCGCACGCCGCCGGCATCGCGCTGCGCGAGCAACTTACGCTGCACCGCGACGACCGCGAGGCACGCATCTCACGGATCAACCACACCGATGACGCGCTCGCCGGAACCGGCGGGTCCGGAACTCCCGCATCGTGAAAAATTCAAGTGTGAGCGATTTTCCTCTGGTGATACGCGAAAGTGACATGTATACTGCCGACGCGGCCAAGGACTCGGCCGCTGGATCGAACATCTGACTTCATCGATCGGTCAAGGAGCGGACCACATGGCATCCACGACGATGCGCGACAGCGCGCGGGCTCGTTCGAGCACACCCTCGAAATCGACCTCCGCCGCCAAGAGCAGCAAAACCAGCACGAAAGCCGGCTCTCGCGCGAACACCAAGTCGCAGCGCCCGCCCGACTCTGACAAACAGGCTCTCCGCGCCTGGCTCGACGCGATGCCCATGCCAAAGGTATGGGAGATTTACAAGAAGGACCCCTCGGAGGGCATGCGTAACTTCCTCACCGAGAAGTACCTCCACCTCGTGCGCTACAACGCCGAGCGCATCTACACGCGGCTCCCCGATGAAGTCGACCTCGACGATCTGATGTCCGTCGGGCAGTTCGGCCTGATGGAAGCGATCAACGCGTTCGATCTGACCCGCGGCGTGAAGTTCGAAACGTTCTGCGCCCCGCGCATCCGCGGCGCGATCCTCGACGAACTCCGCTCGATGGACTGGGTGCCCAGGCTCGTTCGTCACCGCAGCGCGAAGGTGAACAACGCGCGCATGAAACTCGAAATGGAACTCGGCCGCACGCCCACCGAGGCCGAGATCTGCGCCCGCCTCGGCGCGGATGATGAGGAACTCAAGAAGATCATGCGCGACGGCTCGGCGGTGAACATCACCAGCCTCAACCGGCGCTGCTACCAGTCCGACGGCAGCCGCGAAGTCCGCGAGATCGACGTCATCGAGGACGGCCGCCAGTCGAACCCGCTGGGCGAGATCCAGCGACGCGACCTCAAGGAACTCATGACCAAGGGGCTCAGCCGCGCCGAGCGCCTCATCGTCGTCCTCTATTACTACGAGGAGATGACGATGAAAGAGATCGGCACAACCCTTGATCTCTCGGAATCGCGCGTCAGCCAGATGCACAGCTCGATCCTCGCGCGCCTGAAGGCCCAGCTCCAACACCGCACGAAGGAGTTCGAGCCGGTCGAATAGGTCGGTGCCAACGGCTTCGCGATGCAGCATGACTCGACTTGGCATACAGTGAACGGCTCCGCTAGATTGATTCGTCCTTCGCTACGTCGCAAGTGTCGCCGGGGAATTAGAGACATCTGTTCCACTCCGATCACTCCCGCGCACTGCTGAGAACGTATCCGTGCCGCATTCTGTCACCGCCTTTGTTGCTCTCGGTTCCAACCTGGGCGATCGCCGAGCGAACTTGTTCGGCGCGATCGATGCGCTGCGCCGGCTCGGCGGCACCACGCTGGGCCAAGTCTCGCCGTTCATCGAGAGCAAGGCCGTCACATTCAACACGGGCGACCCGCAGCAGCCCGACTATCTGAACGCCGCCGCGAAACTCTCGACCACGCTTGCCCCGCGTGATCTGCTGGGCGCGCTCCTCGACATCGAACGCAGTGCGGGGCGCGACCGCTCGCGCGAGCAGCGCTGGGGCCCGCGCCCGCTCGATCTCGACCTGCTGCTGTACGCCGACGCGGTAATCACCGAACCGGGCCTGACGGTCCCGCACCCCTCGATGCACGAGCGGTTGTTCGTCCTCGAACCGCTCGCCGCGATCGCGCCGGGCGCACGCCACCCGGCGCTCGGCATGTCGATTACCGAACTGCTCGCCGCGCTCCGCGCACGCGGCGGCTAGGATGTCGCCATGCCGCGATTCGTTCTTCTGCTGCCGCTGCTCAGCGTCGTCGTGCCCGCCGCCGTTGGCGCTCGTCAGCCGGCGCCCATCGAGCCGGAGCCGGTGCTGCGCGACATCAAGCTCGATCCCGCCGTGGCGCTCCGAGACCTGCGTCTCGCGTACACGAGCGAAGCCATCGAGCACGACCTGCGCATCACCGTCAAGCAGCCGGGCGCACCCGCGCGCACCACCGATGCGCGCCTCCGCACCACACCGGGCGGCGATTTCGTGCTTCGATTGGGCGATCTCACGGTCTGGGCCGCGGGCGATGAACTCCGCGCGACAAGCGTGCGCGAGCCAAGAACGTACTTCAGCACGCCGATCCCCGCCGGCGCGGAGCGCCTCGCCGCCATCGAGCGGCAATTCCCGCCGATCCCGATCCCGCAACTCGCTGTGGCGATCTCGACCGATGAGGCGCTCCGCGACGTGACGCCCTACACCCGCGGCATCCGATGGAGCGCCGCCAAACTCCATGCGGCGGAGCAGCCAGCGCGGGTCATTCTCACCGGCGAGGGGACGGGCTGCGCCGTCACCATGATCCTCGACGCCGAGCACGCCCGGCTGCGCGAATTTGTCGGCGTCATGCGCGATTCCCAAGCCGAGATCCGCATCGTCGCGGCACCGCCGAGCAGCGGCGCGATCGCCGCCGAGCCGCTCGCCGTCCCGTCCATCGACCGCCGATCGCGCGTCGGCACGCTCGGCGAGCTTGCTCCTTCAATGCCAGAGAAAGACGCCACGCCCTCGACGCCCCCCGACACTTCGCGGTCAGCGAACTAGTGATCCTTGAGCGCCCGATCGCGCGAGAACGTCGGCAGCGTGATCGTTCTGCAGATCCCCACGCCGTCGACAACACCCGCTGGTGGGTGTTGTGTTCGGTGAATTCGCGCTGCAGCTCGCGGGGGCTCAGGTTCGAGGAATCGCGCGGCGGCATCCTCGCTGCGTATCGTAGTCATGGCCGTGTTGCCGGCTGATCGGCGCGTTCAGCAGGCTTTGCGGGTTTCG
Source organism: uncultured Phycisphaeraceae bacterium (assembly GCA_964391865.1). Lineage (GTDB taxonomy): Bacteria > Planctomycetota > Phycisphaerae > Phycisphaerales > UBA1924 > DASZQL01. The sequence goes on along the minus strand of CAYMNQ010000001.1, from coordinate 401,852 downwards.
TCCCGTCGCGCGTGCCCGATGCCGATGCGGTCAAGAGCGTCCGCGCCGTCGCTATCATCAGTCACGATGAACGACCCCGCGCCCCTCATGCTTTCGGTCAGCGGCTGCCGCGGCATTGTCGGTGAAAGCCTGACGCCCGATGTGGTGTCGCGGTATGTCGCCGCTGCGGTTGACTGGGTTCGACACGAACGAGCCGTCACGGAAGCGGCGATCGTCGTTTCGCGCGATGGGCGTGCCGGCGGCGAGCCGATCAAGCGGCACGCGATCGCAGCGCTGCTCGCCGCCGGGTGCCGGGTAATTGATATCGATGTGGCGACCACGCCGACGTGCGGCGTGATGGTGCTGCACCACCGCGCCGACGCGGGGCTCCAGATCACCGCGAGCCATAACCCCGCGCAGTGGAACGGGATCAAGATCATCACCGGTGAAGGGACCGCTCCGAACTCGGCGAACGCGAACGCGATCATCGCGCGGTTTCGCGCGAGCACTACCGCTCTCTCGGGGGCAGGGGCGGGGAGTGTGGCGTTCGACGCCGCCCAGCCGATCGCGCCTGATGCCGCACGGGGCATCACGGAAGACCCAGCCAGCGCGAAGCTCCATGTCGACCGAGTTCTCGCCGCGGTGGCCGAACTCGTGCCGCTGGAGGGTGTTCGCGCTCGCCAGTTCCCCGTCGTACTGAACTCTGTCAACGCATCGGGACGTATCGGCGGTCGGTTGCTGCTCGACGCGCTCGGTTGTCGGCTCACGCACCTGAACGCGGACACGAGCGGTGTCTTCCCGCACCCGCCCGAGCCGACCGCCGAGAATCTCCGCGCGATGTGCGACGAGACCCGGCATGCTGGCGCTGTGGTCGGTTTCGCACAGGACCCCGACGCCGACCGGCTGGCGCTCATCGACGAGCGCGGCGTGTACATCGGCGAGGAATACACACTCGTGCTCGCGGCGCTCAGCCTGCTTTCAGCGATGCGTCCCGCCGATGCCTCGCGCGTTGTGCTGGCGGCGAATCTCTCAACGAGCCGCATGATCGACGATGTCGCAGCGATGTTCGGCGCGCGCGTCGTCCGCACGGCGGTGGGGGAAGCGAACGTCGTCGACGGCATGATCCGCGAGCACGCCGTCCTCGGCGGGGAGGGCAACGGCGGGGTGATCTGGCCCCGGATCGTGCCGATCCGCGACAGCCTCGGCGCGATGGCGCTGGTCCTCGCGCTGATGACGCGCAGCGGGAAGGGTTTGAGCGAGCTCGCCGCGAGCGTGCCCAGCTACGCGATCGAGAAGCGAAAGCTCGAGACTCGCCCCGGCCTAGCGCAGCAGGCAGTCCGCGCGGTGCGTGCGCTGTATGCACCGCGCGGCGCGACACTTGATGAGCAGGACGGGCTGCGCGCCGATTTCGATGCACCCGGGCCGGCGGGCGGGCGCGCCTGGCTGCACGTCCGCGCGAGCAACACCGAGCCGATCGTGCGATTCATCGCCGAGGCGCCCACCGCGGCGGCGGCGAACGCGATCCTCGACGAAGCCCAGCGCGCCGCGAGCCCCGAACGGCAGTGACGGCCCACCGACCGCCCACGCCGCGCGCGCAGGAGACCGCCCGCTCCCGTTCGCGGCTCGCTTCATGCCTCAGATCACGGGCTGGGCGTCGCGACATCGGCCGGCTCGCCCGGCCGGGCTGCATCCCGCATCAGGTTCGTGTCGGCGGCGGTGAACGCGCCGTCGCAGGTCACGTCCAGCCCGTTCTCGCTGAGTTGAATCACGTCGAGCACGTTGACGATGCCGTCGTTGTTCAGGTCGAGCACGCCCTGCTCGATGATCGTGACGCGCGCCAGCGGGTCGCCCACCGGTGTCTGCTGCCACGAGAGCGAGGGCATCGCCGAGTACGCCGCTTCGGCGAAGCTCAGTCGGTGGACGTACAGGTTCTGCGTGAGGTACTCGAGGTCGGCGACCCAGATCGTGAACGGCTCGGCGACGTTGGCGACCGTGAACGAGCCGCCCTTCGAGATGAAGTCGAGCGCCTGCTGCTGCCCGCCGCGTTGTGTGCCGTCGACGATCGAATTGCCGTTGAACGACTCGAACGCGACGAAGCACGCCGCCGGGTGGAAGTCAAACGATTCGATGTAGGTGCCGGTGCCGGGAGGGTTGGCGCCGCTGCAGAAGCTGTGATTCTCGCCGTAGCTGCCGAGCGCGAGGACCGGGCGGACTTGATCGGGGAGCGTGTTGCCATCGATGAAGGTGAACGACTGGTCGAGCAGCGACGGGAACCCGGCGGCCATCATTGCGGCGCGTGCATTCGGAAAGTCCGGGCGGTCGGGGAACGTCGAGGGCGAGCCGTCGTCGTCGAGAAAGTTCGGCCCCGCGCAGCGGTCGAAGACGGTCTGCACCGCGCAACGCGGGATCACGAGGTTCTGCGAGCGGTCGAGCAGCGCCTGGATGTTCTCCAGCGCCGTCGCGGTCATCGTGGGGGCGGCGTCGACCCGGCAGACCAGGTAGATATCGCCCGATGTCAACCCGGCGACGAACCACGTCTGCCCGCCGACCGCCATCGCGGTGGGTGAGAAGGAACGCAGCGTCCGGATTCCCGCGCGGCTGAAGGTGCTGATCGGCTGGTTCAGGCGCGCGTGGTACGGGTTGTCGAGCGTGCCGCTGTAGCGGAAAGGGAGCGTGCCGGCGCCGGCGGTCTCCATGTTCTGCTGCAGCAGCGCGAGCTCGGCTTCCAGACTGTTGTTCCCGCTGGCGACCGTAAACTCATCAGCCAGCCCGCTATCGATACGCGCCGGCAGGCCGCGCGTGGTGGCGATCGCGATGATCGTCTGCGAGCGGTCGGGCCCCGCCGGCGTGACACCGTTGATGAAGTCTCGCACAGGGTTGCGGATGCTGGAGACGTAAGTCGCGTGGTTGATCCCGCCGTAACCCGGGGCGGCGGCGGCAGCGATCGCCGCGTTGTTCAGGTCGAACTGGATCACCGATGGGTGCTTGAGAACGTACATGTTCCGCACCGCGAGCGAGTCGGCGTTGAGCGAGTTGTAAATCAGGAGTGTGCGGTTCTCAGGGATCTGCGCGTTGGCAGGGCGAGCGCTAGTGAGGGCCACGGCCAGGACGCCCAGCGCGAACACACACCAGCGATGCAGCGGACGCCCTGTCGGCATGATCTCTCTCCAAAGGACCGAGAACTCATCGCTCGGCTCTTTCTAGGATACTCCGCTATCGACGCGCGGCCAGCTTGGATTCGCATGCATTCCCCGCCGTGCTGAACTCGAACCGATCGTCCCCCTGACAAACGGTATACGCAGCGTGGGCTTTGTGAGATCTGACGAACACGGCAACTCGCTCGTCGCCGTGAAAGCGGTGCCCGGGGCGAAGCGCGATGAGATCGTCGGCCCGCTCGGCGAGCGGCTGAAAGTCCGCGTCAGCGCCCCGCCCCAGGGCGGAAAGGCGAACCGCGCGATCTGCGGACTGCTGGCCGCGGCGCTGGGGGTGAAAGCGCGCGACGTGGAAGTGATCGCGGGGCACGCGAGCGCGGAAAAAACCGTGCGCGTGATGGGCGTTGACCCGACGCGCGCGGAGCAACATATGACACGGTGAAGCGCGGCAGCGCTGGATGTCGGGTGGCCGTGGCATGGCCGAGGCTTTGCTCGGCCATGTGAATGTGCTGGGCAGCAGCCGAATCATCGCGGCCGATCAGAGCATGGGCCACGGCACCCGAGATCGCCGGAGCGTGCTCGGTCAGAGCCGCGAGCATGCCACCCGGTCTTACGCCGGTTGCGGCATCAAGCCCGGGGGGCCCGTGTCCGGCTCAGGGCGCGGGTTGATCGTCGGCAGCGGCGGCGGGTTCAGCTTCCGCTTGGCTTCCGCCGCGAGCAGTTCGCTGACGGTCGGCTTGTTCAGCGGCTTGCCACCCATGATCTGCTTCACTTCGTCGGCGGAGAGGGTCTCATGGGTCAGCAGCGCCTGGGCGACGGCTTCGACCTTGTCCCAGTTCTCCATCAGCATCCGCTCGGAATCGCGGTACGCCTCGTCGGCGAAGCGGCGGACTTCCTCGTCCACCATCCGCGCGGTTTCCTCTGAATATTCGCGATCGGGGATGAATGTCTCGCGCGAGTCGACGCCCGAGTAGCGGACGAAGCCGAGCCGCTCGCTCATGCCCCAGTCAAGGACCATATGACGGGCGAGTTGCGTCAACTGCGTGATATCCATCGCGGCACCGGACGAGATGTCGCCCGTCTTCCGCTGCTCGGCGATGCGCCCGCCGCAGACCACACGCATCGTGGCGCGGAGCCAGCGCGAGCCGAAGCCGTAGCGGTCCTTCTCGGGCAGGCTGAAGGTCGCGCCGAGCGATTGCCCGCGCGGGATGATCGTGACTTTGTGCAGCGGGTCGGCGTCGGGCATCAGCACCTGCAGCACCGCGTGCCCCGCCTCGTGATAGGCGGTCGCGATGCGTTCCTTCTCTTCGATGACGCGGCTCTTGCGCGAGCGCCCGTAGCGGATCTTGTCACGGGCCTCTTCGAGGTCTTCCTGCTCGACCCAATCCTTCTCGCTCATCGTGGCGCTGATCGCCGCTTCGTTGATGATGGCGGCGAGCTCGGCGCCGCTGAACATCGGCGTGCCGCGGGCCACACGCTCGAGGTCGACCTCGGGGCTGACCTTCACTTTCTTCGAGTGGACCTGCAGAATCTCGAGACGCCCCTTCAGGTCGGGCAGCGGGACGATCACCTGCCGATCGAACCGGCCCGGGCGCGTGAGCGCGGGGTCGAGCACGTCGGCGCGGTTGGTCGCGGCGATGACGATCACCTGATCGCTCGACTCGAAGCCGTCCATCTCGACGAGGATCGCGTTGAGCGTCTGCTCGCGTTCGTCGTGCCCGCCCGTGGAGAAACCCCCGCCGCGGCGGCGCCCGACGGCGTCGATCTCATCCAGGAAAATAATGCACGGCGCGGATTCCTTCGCCTGCTTGAAGAGGTCGCGCACGCGCGACGCGCCGACGCCCACGAACATCTCGACGAAGTCGGAGCCGGAGATGCTGAAGAAGGGCACGTCGGCTTCGCCCGCGATGGCCTTCGCCAGGAGCGTTTTGCCGCAGCCGGGGTCGCCCACGAGCAGCACGCCGCGGGGGATGCGCCCGCCGAGGCGCATGAACTTCTTGGGCTGCTTGAGGAACTCGACGATCTCGGTGACTTCGTCCTTCGCTTCGTCGATGCCCGCGACGTCGGCGAAGGTGATGCCGGTGGTCTGCCGCGCCTGCACCTTGTGCCGGCTCTTGCCGAAGTTCCCGAGCATCCCGCCCGCGCCGCCCGCGGCCCGCAGCCCTCGGAACACAAGGAACCAGATGAGCACAAAGAAGAGGATCATGAAGATCACCGGCGAGAGCAGCACACGCTGCCACAGCGGCGGGCCGCTGACGGCTTTGAACTTGCCTCCCGTCAGCTCGTCGATGATCTGGACGTAGTGCTCCTTCGCGCCCGTCGGAATCGGCAGTTCGATGCGCTTGTCGGCGATGTCCGCCTGCGTCCCCGTCGCAGTGACGGCCAGCTCTTCGACCACGATTTCGGTGAGCGAGCCCTCGCGGTAGTAGCTGCGGAACTCGTCGATCGTCACCTCGCGGCCCTTCGGCGCGAACGACGTGAACAGCACGAGCAGCGCGATGGAGATCGCGACCAGCACCACCCAGCCCATCGGGCCGGGGCCGAGCGGCGCGCGAGCCCCGGCCGGCGGCTGTCCGCCCCCGCCCCCGCCCCCGGATGGGCGCTGACCGCCGGGTTGATTCGGGTCGTTGCCCGGGCCGGGGGTCTTTGAGTTCATTTTGCGGTCGCGGCCGTCGTTCGGCATGTGTACGAAGACTCCGAGTGCGAGAAAGGAGACCAATTGTACGCCCGCGGATCGGGAGGCGATCAGATTATCGGCGGAAATCGGGGACATGATCCGCCCGACCCGCGATCGATCGCGGGATTTCGAGGGTTTGGCTCGCCGATAGCGAAGCCCGGATCACCACGACGAGCGGAGTTCCGCCACGATGTCCTTCGCCAATTGATCGATGGTGGATGCTTGCCCGGATTCGAGGGACTCCTGCGCCCCGCGCGCCGGGGCGAAGGCCCGGGCCGTCCTGAAGTTCCGGCGGCTGACGAGTACCTGTCCCGACTTGTTCTCTTTCCACTCAAAGTTCACCGCCGCATCGATGGCGAGGGTCTGAACCAACCCGCTGTCGCCCTCGGTCGTCAGCTTGCGCAGGTCGGCGGCGATGATCGCGCCCGAAAGAGTCGATTGCCCGGAGCCGACGGGAACGACGCGCCACGGAGAAGTGCGGTGGATTTCCTTCACCAGCGCGTCGGTCAGGCGCACCTCGAGATCGTGCTCGAAGGTGGTGTTCTCGAAGATGGGGACGCTGATGGTTTTGATGTCAGTGCGGTACGCCGAGCCGAAGGCGTAGCCGGACTTCGGGTTGCTCGAACAGGCGGCGAGCACGCTGATGAGCGCGACGGTGAGCACAGCGCCGGCGCGGAGCAGGCGGGCCGGGTTCATTGCGGCTGCTCCGCGGGGGCGGGGGCGGGGGCGGGGGCGGGGGCCGGGGCGGGGACTGTCTCCGTCGGCGGCGCGTCCGCCGGCGGCTCGGTGTTCTCCGTCGCGGGCTCGGCGGTCGACGCGGCGGGTTCGAGCCAGCCTTTCTCCTGGAGGATTTCAATCGCGCGATCGCCGGCGACGGTATTCGGGTGCTGGCGCGCCAATCGGCGGAGCGTGTGGCGCTGCGAGGGCCAGTCGTCGCGGCGTTCGTACCAGATGGAGATGTCGAGGAGCTGGGCCGCCATCGACTCGTCGAGCCGCGCGATGAGCGCGTCGTTGATGCCCGAACGCTGCGCCTCGGCGGGGTAGCGCCGCGCAAAGTCGTTCACGCGCTCCTTGGCGTTGATCAGGCCGGCAGCGTTGTAGCGCGGGCCCTTGAACTTGGCCACGTCGCAGTAGATCCGGCGCTCCGCGGCTTTCATCCGGTTCTGCCCGCGCGGGAAGTTCGCCAGGTACATCTCGTAGGTGTCGAGGGCCAACTCGATCTCACGCGAGCGGTAGTAGTAGTCCGCCAGCTCGATGATCGCCCGCTCGGCGAGCTGGCTGCCGGGCAAGCGCTCGTACGTGCGGAGCATGATCTCGACGGCGATTTCCTCCGGGTCAAAGATGCGGAGCCCGAACTGCTTCAGCCGCCGCCCGTTGAGGTACGCGAGCGCGATGTCGATCTCGCGCTCGATGGCGGTGCGGAACTGCTCGGTCTGCGGGAACTTGGCGATGACCGTCTCGTAGTCGTAGAGCGCCAGGAATTCGTCGTCCGTCAGCGCCCGCGCATCGCCCCGCAGCAGGAACGCGTCCACCACCTGCGGCTTGTCCGATCGTTCGTTGACTTCGAGCCAGTCCGTCAGGATCGAGCGCGCGTCCGACGGTCGATCCTCCGCGAGCGCCGTACGGGCGTCGAAGATGACCGCGTCGTCGCTCCCCGGCACGGGAGCTTCGCCCAGCTGCTTCCACTCGCGGGTCTCGCCGAGCGTGAATTCCTGCGACTGGGCGCCGGCGAACCCCGGGACGGCGGCGAGGATGAAGATGATCGCTGATGTCTGAAGGATTCTGCTCTGCTGTCCGTGCGGCATAGCCGATAGGATACCGGCCCCGGCGGGCCGTGCCCGGCATCCGCCTCCGGGCGAAGGAAGACAATGGCGACACTCCAAGCCAAACCGGGTCGGCGCGCGGGGCAGCGGGGCGTCACGCCGCCGAAGTTCAGCGTAAGGAAGTGCCCCAGCGGGATGCGGATTGTCATTGTTTTCAACCCGAAGTCGGGGCGCGGGCGTGCCGGGACGCTCAGCGCCGAGTTCGCGCGCGCGCTGCGGGCCGAGGGGCACGAGGTCGAGCCCGTCGCGATCGGGCCGCACAGCGAAGCGCCGATCCAGAGATGGCTCAAGGGGGCGGGGGCGCTCGTGGTCATGGGCGGCGACGGCACACTGCACGCGATGCTCCCGGCGGCCGCCGAATCCGGCGCGCCCGTGTACCACGTGCCGCTCGGGACGGAAAACCTGTTCGCCCGTGAATTCGGCATGACGACAGACGTGCGCCGGTTGTGCGCCACGATTGCTCGCGCGGAATCACGCGCCATCGACATGGGCGAGTGCGGCGGTCGGCCGTTCGCGATCATGGCGAGCGCGGGCCCCGACGCATCGGTCATCCACCGGCTCGACGCCGCGCGGAACGGTGCGATCTCGCACCTCAGCTACGCCCCGCACATCTTGGCGGAGTTCATGGACCCGCGATTGCCGCCCATGACGATCGAGTGCGACGGCGAGGTTGTCGCACGCGATCAGCCCGGCATGGTCGTGGTGGCGAATCTTCGGCAGTACGCGCTGCGGATCGACCCGGCGTGCGACGCGAAAGCCGATGACGGGCTGCTCGACGTGGTGCTCTTCCCGGCGCGGAGCGCCTGGGGCGTGCTGTGGTGGGAAGCGAAAAGCATGCTGCGCGTGCATCAGCGCGATCCGCGCCTCATCTACCGCCGGGCGCGCGAGGTGCGCGTGACCTCACCGGTCAGGCTCCCCGTCCAGATCGACGGCGAGGCGGCGCCGATCGCCGCCATCACGGCGCGCGTCCGCGCAGGGGCGCTTCGCGTGTTGGTGCCCGCAGAGTGACTTCGAGCAATGTCGATCGGCCGATCACGCCGTCCCCGACTGACGCCAAGGACAACCGTCCCTGAGCCGTTCCGGGCGAAGTGACTGAACGCGATCGTACGGCGCGGTTCTGCGCCTGCGCGAGCCTGCCATGAAGCGGAAGAAGCAGGGCGGCAAGCACCGGTTTCAGTGCGAACCAGTGGCGTCCGAAACCCGAAGCCCGAGGGAACCCTCATCCCCGGCGCGGATTGCGCAGGGATCGGCGAGACGGAAGCGGTCCGCGCGCCGGTCCTGGAGCTGAGCCGTCAGCACTGTCGCGTGGCGCGGCGGCGTCATCATGATTGTTGTCATCCGTGCGATCTCCGCTGGCAACGGGTTCGCCAGCGCTGGTCGGCGCCGGCTCGGCCCCGTCGTCCAGCCGCGCGAAGATCAATCGCCCCGCGCTCGTCTGCACCGTGCCGGTGACGATCAGCCCGGCGTCCTCGCCCACCAGATGCTCGGCGTGGTCGGCGACGATCATCGTCCCGTCGTCGAGATACCCCACGCCCTGCCCGGCGTGCTCGCCGCGCCGGATGATGCGGACCGTCAGCCGATCCCCCGCGATCACAGTCGGTCGCACCGCCGCGGCGAGGTCATGCATGTTGATCGCGCTCACGCTCTGGATCGCGGCAACGCGGAGCAGCCCGGTGTCGGTCGTGACCACGACACCCGGCAGCAGGCGCGCGAGCTCGATCACCATCTGATCGACCGGCGCTTCCGGGATGATCGTGTCGTCGAGTTTCACATCGAGCTTTGTCGAACGCTGCAGCCGGGTGACGGTGTCGAGCCCGCGCCGCCCGCGGGCGCGCTTGGTTCGGTCGGATGAATCCGCAAGCCGCTGCAACTCTTCGACGACGAACCCCGGCACCAGCATCGGAGCCTGCAGCAGACCGATCTCGGCGACTTCGACGATCCGCGCGTCGATGAGGGCGGATGAGTCGAGCACCAGCGGGCGCACGCCGCGGCGCTGCTTGGCGAACTCGACGTAGGGGATCACGAGCCGGAAGTCGTTCTGCGTCTGCAGAACGGTGGTGATGGTGAGATAGCAGATGCCCAGCCCGATCATGACCTTGATGGGCGAGAGAAGCTTCGTGCCGCCGAGCCCGTAGACCTCCGCGAAGAGGTCGAGCACCAGTCCAAGGATAAAGGTAATGAGCACGCCGCCGATCAGACCGACGATGACGGCGGAGACAGTGGAGAGTTTGCGCTTGGGCGTGAGCGAGTCGACGGCGACGATCCCGCCGAAGAAGAGCAGCGTGCCGAGCACCGCGAGCGGCCACCAGGTCACCAGCCGCAGCCCGCCGCCCTGCGTTGATGAGTCGGACACGATCAGGATCGCGCTGAAAATGACGAGCAAGACGAGAAAGATCGCCCGGAGCAGCCAGATGAGGCGCGACCGCTCGACGCTGCCGTCATCAAGAGGCGCAGGGGCCGGCGTGTGGTCGGGCATGACGAGAGAAGTGTAGGGGAGGGGGAGCGAAGAGTTTGGAGTGAGCAGTTTGGAGCCAGACACACCGACGCCGTTCGATCGTGCCCCGCCGTGCGACTCCGGCTCCGAACTCCAAGCTCAAAGCTCCGCACTCCCTGCTGCGGTACACTCGCCGACCCGCCACTCTCCCCGGTCGGCGGCCGGGCCCGGTGCACGGATGGCCCGTGAACCTGGTCAGGGCCGGAAGGCAGCAGCCATAAGCGGCCGTCGTCCGGTGCCGCCGGTGTCCTGGCCGTCGACCGGGGGGAGTGGGGAGCGGATCGCGTGGTGCATGCTCACGGCTGCGCTTTGGCAACGCCGCCCCAGAACCCGTTGAACGCCTCGGGCGCGTGCAAGCCCAGCCACGGATCACTCAGGGGCGTGAGGAACACGTCGGCGTACACCCGGCTCGTGAGCGCGGTCGCGTCGCACGCGAGCGCGGGGTCGCGCAGCAATTCCAGAATCCGCGGCCGGAGTTCGAGCTCATTGAGCGCGGTGTCGGCCGCGGTCGCTTGTGAAAGCGTGCGGATCACTTCCTGTTCACGCCCATCACTCCAATCAATCGCGCCGCGTAACTGTGCGCGGATCAGCGCGAGGGATTGGCCGTCGAATCGAACCTCGACGCCAGTACTTTTCGCGCGCGACAGCCAGAGATTGATCGCCGGATCGATCTCCAACTCGGCAGTCTGATTGATCTCCATGGCGCGCAGCATCGGGCGTTCGGCGAGCACTTTGTTGAGCGCCAGCGCGCCGGCCTCGCGTGCCTGCGGCAGCGGATTCGACGGTCGGCGTGCTCCGGCGACGGTGTCAATGTCGAGTGTCCTCATGCCGGCACGAGTGCGCGACTGATTGGCGGTATCGATCGACGCGGTGAGAATCGCCCGGGCCACCGCTGCTCGCTCTTCGGTTGAGGATTCTTGATAGCGAAGGACCAAGCCTGCTGCCATTTTCAGTCGGTCGATGAAGCGCGATGGCGCGTACAGCCCCGGGATCGCGTCGAGCACTCGGCCGTCTGACCCGAGCACCAGATGCACGCTGTTCCCCGTGATCGTCTGCTCGATCCGGCGCCCGTCGCCGAAGTCGACGGTGATCCGAGGCGCGGGGCGCATGCTCTGCCAGTGCAGGATGAACTTGTCGCGCAGCAACTGAGCGATGCGCGGATCGCTGTAGAGGATTGCGCGAAAGAAGCGGCTGTTGGCGCACGATGCCGGCTCGTCAAGACGTCCGAGTAACCTCAGCGACAGTATCGGCTTCCGTTGGGCGCTCGCTTCCTCCATCGCGGCATCGAGACTGGTGTGCCAATACAGCCCGCTCCACACGGCGTCATACTGACCCGCCGCGTGATCGAGGGTGGCGAGCAGTTCGCGCCAGCGTTCGATGCCCGCGTCGCGCCGGCCGGTCCGCTCGGCGTGTGCGCGGATCATCGCCCAGTCGTGTTCGTGCTCGCGCCACAGCTCGGCGAACGTGGCTCGAGATCGTTCCAGCTCAACCGCGTGCCCGCTCGCGTCGCTCTCAGACGGTGCCGGCGATTTCCCCAGCACCGGTGACATAGGCATCCAAATGAGTATTGCGGCGAGAACAAGACTGGCGGGCACGCGCATGGGATTCTCCCGAAAGGCCTTCAATACAAGACGCGCCGGCCGAGCGACCCTGTCAGAAACCTCATCGGATATCCTGTCCCTCCCGACCCGGAGTGCGCATGGCCTACACCGTCCTCGCCCGCCGATACCGTTCGCAATCATTCGACGAAGTCGTCGGGCAGGAGTCCATCGCGCGCACGCTGCTCAACGCCATCGCGCAGAACCGCGTGGCCCACGCGTATCTCTTCGTCGGCACCCGCGGCGTGGGCAAGACCACCATGGCCCGCCTCTTCGCCAAGGCGCTCGCCGGCGGCTCCGCCGAGGTCGATCAGCTCATCATGACCGGGCAGGACACCGACGTGATCGAGATCGACGCCGCCAGCAACTCGAAGGTCGAGGAAACGCGCGACCTGATCTCCAAGAGCGTCTACCGCCCGATGAGGGGCAAGTTCAAGGTGTACATCATCGACGAGGTCCACATGCTCTCGGGGGCGTCGTTCAACGCGCTTCTGAAGACCATGGAGGAGCCGCCCGAGCATGTGAAGTTCATCCTGTGCACGACCGAGTCGCAGAAAGTTCCGGCGACGATCCAGTCGCGCTGCCAGCGATTCGACTTCCGCAACCTCTCCGCGGCGGAGATCGCCGGGCACCTGAAAGCGATCTGCAAGGACGAGAAGGTGAAGGCGGACGACGACCTGCTCCACGCCGTCGGGCGTCTGGGCAACGGGTCGATGCGTGATGCGCTCTCGCTGCTCGATCGGCTGATTGCGGCTCAAGAGAAAGGCACGGCGCTGTCGGTCGAGTTGCTGGAATCGCTGCTGGGCTTGCCGCAGCGCCAGCGCGTGGCGGACCTGATCGACGCGCTCGCGCGTGGCGACGCGAAGACATCGCTCGAAGTTGTCGACGCGCTCCTCGCGGGCGGCGTGACGGCGGATCAACTCGTTGAGTCGCTCGTCGAACGGCTCCGCGATCTTCTCGTCATCGCCGCGTGCGGTGATGAAACCAAGTTGGTGGAACTCACGCCCGACACCCGCGCGCACGCGGTCGAGCAGTCAAAGCGCTTCGACGCCGCCGGCATCGTCCACATGATCGCGCTCTGCGAAAACGTCGGCCGGCTCGCCAAGACGAGCAGCTCGCCCCGCGCGGTGATCGATGCGCTCTTCGTGCGGCTGGCGATGACGGAGAAGATCGCGGACGTCGCGGCGCTGCTCGCGGGGCGGGGGGGGACCCCGGTGACCATCGCGGCCGCTTCCGCACCCGCTGCGCCGCCGGCCGCGTCTCGGAGTGCCCCGGTAAAAAAACGCTGACGGCGGCGCCGGTCGAACCCGCGGGCGACGCGGCGACGATCGAGCGACCGCCGGATGAATCACAGCGAGCGACCGAATCCGAGGTGGCCCGGCACTCCGTGCCGGGTGAATCATCGGCTCCTCAACCCGAAAGCCTGAAGACAGAGACCCGGCACGGAGTGCCGGGCCACCTTGATCCCGCCGGCATCTGGGCGCGCGTCCGCGCGATGGTCGAAGCAAAGCCATCTTTGCTCGCGCTCGTCGATTCGGTGCGCCTGCAGGGCGTCGAACGCGGGGTGGCGACGCTGCTCGTGAAATCCGCGGGCGAACTCGCGCAGTTCAAGCCCCGCGCCGAGCAGTTCCGCGAGTGGCTCGAAAAGGCGGCCGGCACGCCGGTGCGCGTCGAGTTCAAGGTTGACGCCCCCGCCGGCGCCGCCCCGGCGCAGCCCCAGCGCGTCATCGAAGCCACACTCGTCCGCCAGGCCGAGCAGAATCCGCTGGTCCAGCACGCGATGAAACTGTTTGATGCGAGGATTGTGGACGTGTCGCCGAGCGAAGAAGCGTGAGGCGAGGAGCTTTGAGCTTCGAGTGTTGAGTTTGGAGCCAATCGAGCGATTGCAGCGCGAGACCGCAATGCGCCGTTCGCCGTGTACATTTGAACCCGTGCGCCTTCCGCCTTCCGTCCTCTCGTCCCCAAGCCCCAAGCCCCAAGCCCCAAGCCAATTCCCATGTTCGACCAATTCAAAGCCCTCGGCCAACTCGCCGCCCTGATGAAAGACAAAGACCGCCTGAAGCAGGCGGCGGAGGAGTTCCGCGAGAAACTCGACCGGATCCACGTCACCGGCTCCGCCGGCGCGGGCGCGGTGCGCGTCACCGTGAACGGGCAGATGACCGTGCTCGATGTCACGCTCGACCCGGCGCTCGTCGCGGGTCTCCAGCACGGCGAGGGCGGCCGCGCGATGGCGCAGGCGCTCATCCGCGACGCGACGAACGATGCGCTCGTGCGCGTGCGACAGATGGTGGGCGAAGAAGCGCAGCGGAAGGCGAAGGAACTCGGGCTGCCCGACATGCCGGGGCTGCAGAATCTGCTCGGATGAAGAGGCGTCGAAACTCGGCTACTCCAGCCAATCCTTCGCCTTCAGCCGCGCCGGCACGTATTCCTCCGTCACGTAGCTGATGTCCTTCGTGATCAGCGACTCGACTTCCATCTTGAAGCCGTTGTCGAGCAGGCCCTGGATCTCCTTCTGCCAGCCCTTGTGCCCGGCGAACCACGGGTACGCGGCGATCTCGTTGGCGCGCTTGATGTCGTTGTCGTTCAGCATGATCTGCACATCGTCCGACAGTTCGCACGCCTTGTAGTCCTTCGCGCGGATGCCGATGAACTTCGCGTCGGGGATCGCAAGCCGCTCACTCTCGAACGCCAGCGAGATCGACCCCTGCTTCATCACGCTGTAGATGTAATGCCCCCACGGGTCGCAGTCGAGCAGGCAGTAGATCGGCAGATTCAGCTCGGTGTTGAGCCGTTTCAGCAGCCGCCGCACGCCCCGCGGCGGCTGCCCGCCGCCTTCGGTCAGAATGCAATTGTGCTTCTGCCAGAACTTATCTTCGTTGAAGCGCGACCAGACGGTGTTCTTCTCGACGTGCAGGACGAACTTCGCGTCGCACTTCTTGAACTGGATGACATCGGGCTCGACGATCGAGGGGATCGCGTACCCGCCGCTGCCCATCCGCCGGCAGTCGATCTCGTCTCCCGAGTCAACGATGGTGATGTTGCCCACCATCGTGCCGGCCTTCTTCGCGAAGATGTGCAACTCCTCGCGGAGCACGCCGAGGGAGACTTCAAGGTCTTCGAGGATGCCGTCGGACTCGTCCTGGTCGGCGAAGGTTTTCTCCTTCGTGCCGGCGACGGTGTGCAGACCCTTGTAGAACATGGCGCGCAGGCTGAGCGTTTTGTCGGCGTCGATCAGGTCCTTGATGCTGCTGCCGTGCAGCATCGTCTGCATGAACTGCTTCGCCTGGTTCAGGTTGAAGAGTTCGCGCTCGGACTTCGTGTCGCCCATCTGAAGGATGCCGCGCTTCTTGTTCCAGATGGTGTTCGACTTCGTGCGCGTGGGGATCTCGACGACCGGCTCGCGCCCGCCGAGCGCACTCTTCGCCACGTTCTCGGCGAGGTCCGTGATGCGGTTGAGGGTCGTGGCGTCACGCTCTTTCACACGCGTGGAAGATGAGCCGGCGGCGATCTTTTTGGCCATGGGGGCACTCCTTTGCCATCGTCGCGCGTAGTGTATCGTGGGCCCGTGCCGCGATGTCGCTGGGCGCCGCTGTTCCACACAGGGAGGCGAGATGACGGAATTGTCACAAGCCGAGGGAATCTTGATCGCCGCGTGGCCATGGCTGGCGCGCGCCGGGCTGGCGGTCGGCATGTGGTTCGTTCTCGGGCTCGTGGTCTCGCTCTCCGCGAAGCGATTGCGCAGACGCGCGGAGCGCACCCCGGCGAAGTGGGACGATGTGCTCGCGGCGACGATCGGCTCGATCCGAGTGTGGCTGCTGATCCCGCTGCTCGCCCGAATCGTGCTGCAAGGGCCGGACGTCCCCGCGTGGGCGCATCGACCGGTCGAAGCGGCGATGGTGATCGGCCTGGCGGTCCAGCTCGCGTTGATCGGCAGCGTGCTGGTCGATGGCGGCGTCCAAGCGCTGATCGATCGCGAGAAGGCGGCCCGGCGAGATGCACGCTCGCGCCTCGCGGGCGGGGCCGGGGTGCTCCGCGCCATCGGGATGGCGGTCGTCCTCTCGATCATCGCGCTGCTCGCACTCCAGAACCTCGGCATCGAGGTCACCCCTCTCATCGCCGGGCTGGGCGTCGGAGGCATCGCCGTCGCCCTCGCCGCGCAGAACATCCTGGGCGATCTCTTCGCCTCCATCAGCATCCTCGTCGATGAGCCGTTCGTCCTCGGCGATTTCATTATCGTCGGCGATAAGATGGGCACCGTCGAGCACATCGGCATCAAGACCACGCGCGTCCGCGCTCTCTCGGGCGAGCAGCTGGTCTTCGGCAATACCGACCTTGTCGCCAGCCGCATACAGAATTACAAACGCATGGCGGAACGCCGCGTCTCTTTCTCCCTCGGCGTGATCTACGAGACGCCGATCGGCCTCCTCCGCCGTATCCCCGGGATGATCGAAGAAGCGATCAAGTCCCAGAAGGACGGCGTGCGATTCGACCGAGCGCACTTCAAGAGCTTCGGCGCGTACTCCCTCGATTTCGAGGCGGTCTACTTCGTCCTCTCGCCCGACTACAACCGCTACATGGATATCCAGCAGGCGATCAACCTGGCCCTCTTCGAACAATTCGCGCAAGAAGGCGTTGATTTCGCGTACCCCACGAGCGTCGAAGTGGTCCGCCCCGAGAACGGCTTCGTGAAGCCCGGGCGTGATGGCGCGCAGCGCGCACCCGAGCCGAGCGCGGAGCAGGCTTCTTAGCACGGCCGGATCTCCCTCTCACCCCGCCCCCGCGCTACCGCTTTTTCTTCAGCACCTTCTTCTTGACGAGGATCTTCTTCATGACCTTCTTCTTCGCCCCGCCCGCGCGCGGATCATCGCCGAAGAGCGTGTTCGGGGCACCTTCGGAGCCGCCCTCCGCTTTCTCGAGCGGCTTCGACGGGGCTCGCGCCCCGCGCGTCTCCGGCGCGCCTGCGGCCTTCGGTGCGGCGGCTGCCGGAGTTTGCCCGCCGGTGCCCTCGGATCGCGCCGGCACGCCCGCGCGGTCGGGGCGCCCCGTCTCGACAATAATCACGCCATCCTGATCCGCCGGGTCCTCGTCCTTCACCGCTTTGCCGTCCTCGTCGAGCTTCAGGTCCGCGACGGCGGTGCGCTTCTTCGCTTGCGCCAAGAGCGCGTCGTACAGCTTCTTCGCGTCCTCCCCCGTGATGGCGTTGATCGCCTTCGCCACCTCGCCGATGTAGCGCTCGAAGACGTCGCGCCGCTCGCTCTCGCGCTTCATCTTGAGGCGCTTACGCAGGTACGTGCCGAGCTTCCGCCCGCACTCCATGAGCGCGAGCTTCATCTCCTTGCGGATCTCGTCGTAGTCGGCGATCGCTTCCTTGCTCTCGCTGGTGAAGGGCACCCACACGCTCGCCATGTGCAGCATGATGACCAGCGGCCCGACCGGCGCGTTCCCCCGCGGCTGCTGCAGGTCGTAGTTCCGCCAGTTCGTCTCCGTCACCGCCTTGAAACTCGAGCACGCCGACTGCTGGTACTGCAGCGGCACGCGGTTGGCGAAGCGGATCACACGCGACGGCTGATCGCCCGGCAATTCCCCGCCGAACGCGATCGCCGCTTCGATCAGGAACGGCCGCCCGCGGTACACATCCGGCTCGCGGCTCGACGCCGCGTAGAACTCCGCGCGCACCCCCTTCAACAATCCCGCGAGCAACTGACGCACGCCGATCGGCGCAAGGCAATCCGTCGGCGGCGGCGGCAGCTTCGATTCCTGCATCTCCTTGAACAACTTCTCAGCGCGCGGGTGATCGATGTCGCCGACCTTCGTGCGGCTTGTCACACCGATCTTCTCGCAGAACGCTGCCGCCGTGGCGGACGACACGCGCGAGAATTTCTCCTGCAGGAAGTTGTACAGTGTGGTGCCGGCCCTCTCCGCCTCCGCTTCCTTCAGCATCTGCAGCAGGATGCCGAGCTCCACGCCCCGCGGGTGCGGCTGGATTTCCTTCGTCTCGATCGGCAGCTCGTCTACCGCGCGCGGGAAGATCATCACGCCTTCGGCTTCGGAATTCACCACGGAGAGCACGGCGCCCACCGAGGACGTAGCAAGCGAAGAGTCGGACTGTGGATCAGAATCGGAGCCGGGCGCGCTCGATCCGGCGCGCGTCACCGAAGCGGCGGCCCCGCCCGCGCCGCCGTCGTCCGCTGTCTCAATCCCCTTCTTCTTCCGCTTCTTTCCAAACTCCAACTCCAACTCTGTGCTCTCGGTGTCCTCCGTGGTGAATCTCGAAGGCGGCACAAAGACAATCCGCGCGTGCGGGTTCGCGATCGCCGTGAGTTCCAGGAACTCATCCACGCTGCCGCGCCCGCGCTGGTACTTGCCGTCGAGTTCGATCGTGACGCTTGTGCCCGTGCGGTACGCTTCCGGCGAGAGGAACTCGCTCTTCGCGTCGAGCTCGCGCGTGCCGGGAGTGAGATTCCGCAGGCGCTGCAGCGGGAAGTCGTCGGTCTCTTCATCGACCGTCACTTCCGCGCGGTTCGTCTTCGTGTTCATCGCCAGCTCGATGTGGTGCGCCGGCTTCTTCGCGTCCGGGCGCGTCTGGATGAACATCGGCTTGCCCGTGGTGATCAGCCCGTACATGCCCGCGGCGGAGATACCGATGCCCTGCTGCCCGCGCGACATCTTCAACCGGTGAAATTTCGAGCCGTAGAGCAGCCGCCCGAAGATGTTCTCCACCTGCTTGCGCACGATCCCCGGCCCGTTGTCCACCACCGTCACGCGGTACTTCGACGATTTCGCGTTCGCCGCGCGATCGGGCTGCAAATCTTCGATGACGACGGTGATCTCCGGCAGAATCCCCGCCTCTTCGCACGCGTCGAGCGAGTTGTCGACGGCTTCCTTCACCGTGGTGAGCAGCGCCTTGCGCGGGTTGTCAAAGCCCAGCAGATGCCGGTTCTTCGCGAAGAACTCCGACACGGAGATATCGCGCTGCTTCGCCGCCATCGTCTCGGCGGTGGCTTTGGGCGCGCTGGGTAGCGCGCTGGGCTTTCGGTCTTTGGCGGGTGGTGGGGGAGTCAAGGTGGCCGAGTCTGGCATCAGTCTTCGCCCTCCGTGGCGAGTGGGTTCAATCGAATCACCGGCAGTCTACAGACCCACGCGCCGGCCCGAGCATCATCGTGAAACTCCCACGAAGACCGTCAGAATCATCCGGATTTCGCTTTTGTACTCCGGACCGGCGGGGTACACTCTTTCTCGGAGTCACCCGCCGCCGCACGCGCCGGGCACAGGAGAAAGAGCCATGATTCTCGCCAAGCCGTTCGTCCGTCTTGCCATCGGTACGGGCCTTCTGTTCAGCGCATCCACCGCGCACGCCCAGTTGCTCGGCCCTTCGCCCTACCTCAGCTTCGCCGACAGCCCTTTCAACGGCGTCGCGTTCCCCGAGTACTTCCACCTCGAGACGTTCGAGGACGGCTCGCTCAATACCCCCGGCGTGAGTTCCACCGGCACGGTCGTCGGCCCCAGCACGCTCACGGATTCCGTTGACGCCGACGACGGCGCCATCGACGGCAGCGGCACGGGCGGCCACTCCTACTTCACCGGCCAGGTTCAGACGCTCCTCGGCTTCAACTTCAGTGAAGCCACGCTCGGCGGGCTGCCCACCCACGTCGGCATCGTCTGGACCGATGTCGGCGCGGTCCTCGGCGGCGCCTTCGGCTTCGGGCCCGTCACCTTCAACGTCTACGGCCCGGGCGGCGCGCTCCTCGACTCCACCACCGCCGCCAATCTCGGCGACGGCGCCATCATCGGCACCACCGCCGAGGACCGCTTCTTCGGCTACATCTCCGACGCCGGCATCTCCCGCATCGAAGTCTTCATGCAGTTCAGCCAGGACTGGGAAGTCGATCACCTCCAATACGGCCGGGTGCCCACGCCCGGCGCCGCTGCGCTCCTGCTGATCGGCGCGTGCACCGCCGCCCGTCGCCGGCGCGAGGGATCGACGTGCCACTGACCGGTCCTCCGGTCAGTGCAAGGAACCACCAACCGCTCCGCGCAAGAGAGTTCTGTTTGAACAGTCCGATCCGATCCGTTGTGCACTGCCGCTCGATCACAATCGCCGTGACGCTATGCCTCGCGCCCGCGACAGCACGCGCGCAGTCCTTCGACTACCACTCGCAGAACCGCAAGGTCTTCGCCGAAGCGCGCCCCGCCGAGGGCAAGGGCGGCGAGAATTTCTTCCGCTTCGCTCCCGCGTTCGACCCCTTCGCGGAGTCGGTGGCGGCGTCGTGGCTGATCACCGATCCCGTGAGCGGGCTCGCGAGCGCCGAAGCGCAGCAGAGTTCGACGCTCTCGGCAACGAACATTTCCGCCGCCGGGTTCAGCTTCGCGCTGGCGAACAATGACGCGCTCTTCGCATCCTCGTTCAGCTTCTTCGAGGTCACCTTCTCGCTGAGCGAGCCGACCACGCTCGCTTTCAACGCCGTCGCCGGCGGCGTGGCGAGCATCCTCCTGCAAGGCCCCGGAGTCGACGTGCTCGTGATCGACGACACGATCATCACGCAGTACGCGCTGGAACCGGGCGAGTACCTCCTGCGCGCGGATTCAACCTCGTCCCCGCTCCCGTCGGGGGAAAAAGTCGGATCCTTCCACCTCGTCGCGGCGATCGTCCCCGCGCCGGCTGGAGCGCCGTTCCTCATGATCGCTTTGCGGCTCCGGCGCCGTGAACGTCGGAACTGAACGCCCGCGCCGAGTGACGCCCTCTTATCGGGTTGAACGCGGGAGAACCCTCCCGCGCACGCCGTCCGAGAACCGCGCGCGTTGCTCCTGCGTGCATCCCCGCGCTGGCCGCCGCGTACAGATCGGTGCACAGTTGAAGTGGATCGTCGCCCGCGTCCGCGTGTGCCTCATCGACGCACGCCGCCCGGCACGACGACCCGGTTCGATCCTCGGCGAGACATCGCCGCACAGGGAGTGGAGAAAGAAATGAAGACCTTCAGCGCCAGTTGTGTTTCGTGCGCCCTTCTTCTCGCCGCCGCGGGCTCCGCAAACGCGGGGCTCATCGGCGTGAACCCGCCGCCCGGCAGCGAAGCCAGCCACCAGCAGATCATCGAGAACCTTTACGGTGGGTCGTTCAGCGGCTCGCCCGCCGCGGGCTTCACCGGCTCGGGCGTGAGCGCCGCTATCGGCGTCGCGCGCACCGAAGACTTCGGTAACGGCGGCGTCCGCAACGCCGATGGCAGCGGCCCCGTCACCGACGACTCCGTCTGGACCGGCGCGCTCATCAGCGCGCGAGCCGTCGGCCGCTTCGCGGGCTACAACCAGAAATTCGGCTACTTCGTCGGCGCTTCGGGCGGCAGCTACACCAACCTCTTCGATGTCACCGGCTCCAGCTACGGCGTGGGCGGCGCGGTGGTCAACGCCGACATGCTCGCCCTCGCCGGCGGCACCTGGCGCTGGGCCCGCGGCGGGAACAACGGCCCGCATTCCTCGCTCCCCAGCGAAAACGGCGACAGCATGGACCACATGGTCAGCTACCGCGTCAGCGGGCTCACCAACGGCGCCGCGGCGACGTGGCTCCTCTTCTTCGAAGACCTCAACCAGGGCTCGAGCGACTGGGACTACAACGACCTCGCGGTCGAAGTCACCGTGATGCCCGTGCCGACGCCCGGCGCCGGCGCGCTCGCCGCCTGCTCCGCGCTGCTCATGCTCCGCCGCCGATCGAAGGCGTGAGTCGCTGAAAGAGTGTCGTTGTAGAGCGCGTCGACATCCTGAACTCAACCACGCAAAGCACCCCCGGCGCGCTGAGAGACGCGCTGGGGGTGCTGCTTTGCGCGCTTCTTTCTGAAGTTCTTTCGGCGAAGCGAGCTGGATTGGGGTGCGAACGCCGACCTCGCCGCGCTAAAATCGTATAAATGGAGTTTATTATCTGAATATGATGCCCTAGCGTTTGTTCATCGCGGTGTGAGTGAGCGCCGCCGCGAAGCAACAGGAAAGGGACTCGGTATGCATGATCTCCGAGCGAATGTGCAAGATGTCTGTTTCTCGATCCGGGATGGAGGCCTGAGGCACACAAACGCGAAATCCGATCGCGTGAATTCAAGAGCAACTCGTGCGGCGACGAACCTCTTGCCGGTTGCGGCGGCGGCTGTCGGAGCCACCCTTGGTATCTGTGGAGCGGCACAGGCCGGGCGCTTCGGAGCGATCGTTCAGGGCGATGATCGTTCCGATCCGGTCATTTCCTACGTCTACCAGAATCGGACGGTGTCCGCGGGCGCGTGCAGTGGATTCGGGCCTTGCACAATCGAGACGCAAACAATCAATGCGCCAGACTTCGGAGCGTTCGACGCGGTCGCGCACGTGCGGATTGCCTATGCCGAGCAACACTCGCGGTTGGAGCCCGATCGCATCGAGGTGAGTTGCCTCGCGAGCATTGCGGAATTGGGAGAGCTTGATTACCGCATAGCCTATAGCTCTTTCCAAGTCTTTTTCGATCTGCTTGAACCGGTGCCCTATGCGGTGTTCTTTGGAGACGCAGGCAGGAGGCCTATACCCGACGGACATTTCATCGGTGGTGTCTCGCTGTACGGCCCAGGCGTGGCCATTGATCACCAAACAGCGACAGAAGGGAGCGGGGCCTTCTTCCACGAGTTCAGTGACCTGCCTGCGGGGCGGTACCAACTCTTCATGGAGTATGACTACTTGCCCTGGGTGCCCGACCGTCCGATCGGCACGACGGTTGGCTCCGCGTGGTTCATCATCCCTTCGCCCGGGGGCGCGGCGCTCGCGGCGTGCGCGGGAGTGTTGGCGATCCGTCGGCGCCGGCGGGCTGCGGCGGAACAACTGAGCTGATCAAGCAGAGAACTCTCGGCCAGGCGTGTGCCACCGAGTTGACGCGGAGACGGTTCAAAGGAACCTCGCCATGACAAGGACATATCACATGAACTCAGCACGCACAATCGTTGGAACGTTAGCGATGGTCTTCGCGGCACAGGCCCAGGCGGACATCGTGTTCCCGCCGATCTCATATGTTAGTCAGACTCGCTATGTTACTGCCGTTGCCGGCACTGAGGTTCCTTTCCCGAGTGTCACGGTGAGCGCCAGCGACTTCGGGCCATTCGATGCTGTGGCGCAGAGCCCGGATCCGTACCGATCAGCTTGGGCCGAGCAACACTCGTATCTCAACGCACACACGATCGAAGCGTCTTGCGTGGCGAGCACGGTTGATCTGGATGGCCCGAGCGACGTTGTGTTTCGCGGCGCGATTGCCTATCTCCGCGTCGTGTTCGATCTGTCTGAGCCAACGAGCAATGGCGCGTTCTTCGGCAATGGGGGCATGGAGCTCGGTGGGGGCTTCGAGCTTCGGGGACCAGATGGTCTAGCTTGGGGCGGTAGTTTCAGTATGGGCGAGTTCCACTACACAGGACTGACATTTCCGGCGGGACGATACGAACTAACCATGGACTATGAGACCTTCCCATTTCACTCCTCGAACCCCGTGCGCATGGCAGGAACTGCGGTGGTCGTCGTCCCGGGAGCACCAACGCTCGTGCCGATCGCGTGCGGGGGGCTTCTGGGCACGCTTCGCCGCCGCAGACCGGCAACCGCGTGACGCGAGTGAGCCTCGCTCTTGAACTTCGGAGCGCTGCCCCTCCCGGCCGCGCTCCCATTCGTCGGAACATCCGGACTCCTCGCCATCCGGCGCTGACCGCGTGTGATGAAAGGACTTGGCCATGGCAGCGCAGACCAATCGTGTTGTTGGCTTTGCGTGTATCACCGCCGGCATGGTGGCTTTGCTCAGCGCAGCCGCGTCCGGGACGTCGATCCACCCGGGAGAAACGATCCCGCTCTTCGGCACCACTTCCGCCGCGCGCCCGGAGATCGGCGGGCCGGTGATCGATCAGCGGGTGGCCAACTTCGCGATGGTCGTCGACGGCACCAGCGTGACGGGCGCGGTCTCGCAGCGCGTGCGCCGGTTGGGCGAACTTGGCGGCTTTGGCTTGGTCATCGACTATCGGATCTCGTCCTTCGACGACCAGGGACTGGGCGTGCAGATCGTCGGACTCCAGACGCAGAGTTACTACGGCGATGATTTCATCGGGCCGCTCGACGTCGATTTCAGACTCGACGAGCCGGGAGCTGTTTCGCCCTTCGCAGCGTCGCGAATTGGATTGCCCGTCATCTTCGACTTCGGGCCGAGCCCGCTGTTTTCTGGCTTGTCGTCCCGTTGGATGTTCGTTGGTGATCCCAACACCGATCTCGTCGTTTTCGGCAGGTACGGTGCGCAGCTTCTCGCCCGCGATGCGGCGGGTCACGCGCTCAGCATCCCGTTCGACTCCTACTTGACTTTCGTCCCCGTACCGGCGTCGTGGCCGGTAGTGGCGCTTGGGCTTGCTTCGATTGTGAGCAACGTGAGGCGGGTTCGCGGGCGTGAATGAAGCTCCGCTCGAACATCGGCCCCGCGATTTCCTTGAATCGACCGGATCGCGCGCGGTCGGTCGAGTACCGCTCGGCATCACGCATGTACGACATCCGCCGGACGGCTGGTGCTTGTTTTTCGGTATCATCTCGCCCCCCGCGCCCCGGCTCAACCTGTGGTGGGATCACCGGTGCTGCGCGAACGTACCATCTTGAATCAGCCCGCGCCAACGCTGGGCCTGAGAGGATCACCGACCATGGAAACCACGCTTATCATCCTGAAGCCCGACGCCGTCCAGCGCGGCCTCATGGGCCGCATCATCACTCGCTTCGAAGACAAGGGTCTTCAGGTCCTCGGCTGCAAGCTGATGAAGATCAGCCAGCAGCTCGCCGCAACGCACTACGAAGCGCACAAGGAGAAGGGCTTCTACAAGGGCCTCGTCGCGTTCATGACCTCCTCGCCCGTGCTCGTTCTCGCGCTCCGCGGCAACGGCGCCATCACCATCGCCCGCAACATGATGGGCGCCACCTTCGGCTCCAAAGCCAACCCCGGCACCATCCGCGGCGACTTCGGCGTGTCGAACTCCTTCAACCTGATCCACGGCAGCGACTCCCCCGAAGCGGCCGAGCGCGAGCTCAAGCTCTTCTTCGCGCCGGGCGAAGTGCTCGACTTCCCGCGGGCGATTGAAAGCTGGGTGTACGACATGAGCGGCGGGAAGCCGGAGTAAACGAGATGACGGTGCCGGCGCGGGCCGGCGGTTGGTTGACCGAAGCGCGCGGCGTCGGCGTGACACTGCGCGCCGGCTGCGCTTCACAGCGGATGTGGACGGTGGCGCGGATCGTGCATCGAACTCGTTGATGGTTCGCCGGAAGTCGGAAGTCGGAAGTCGGAAGTCGGGAGCCGGAAGGCGGAAGAAGAGAAAACCCGTCGACGGGCGGATCGAAGTTGGCCCGGCTTTCGCCGGGCTTCGAAACTGGTGTCGGCGGGGGTGGGGCGGTGTGTGCCGCCGCGCCGGGTCCGCCGATCGAGCCGGACTCTGACTCGCGCGGGGTCGTCTGCAGCCGAGCCGCGGGAGTGGAGGACGCCGCGGGCGCGCCCTCTACCTATCCCGGTTTGCGTCACGGGCGCGCGCACAAACGTGAACCTGCGCGCGGGTCGTCGCGAATAGCTGCGATCAGAAGTGCCTGATTTTTCAGGGGTTGTGGCGGTGCGCAGAGTTTATGCGGCTTGTTGCCGAATTCTTCGGGGACATGTCAGCGGCGCGCGCACAACGAGTGACCTGCGGGCTCGGCGTGCGGTCGAAGACGGGTTGTCCGCTGCGGTGCGCTCGACGCGAAGCACATCGAAGTCTCAAAGCAGACTTCGATGGCACGTTGGAGGCAGGACTTTGATGCCACCCGCCTGCACCCCGCTGGGGTGCTCGAATGGAGCGATGAATCTTCCGGGGGTCTGCGCGGCTGCGCCGCGGCGACCCCCGGCAACATGCCGACAGCCCTTCGGGCCGGGGAACTGAGGAATTCAACAGAGGAAGGTGGAGGATGGTGAAGGAGGGCGAAGCAAGGTGAAGGAGGGTGAAAGAAGGTGACGGACGGTGAAATGAGAGATCGACGGGGGGGCGCTACTTCTGTGCCCGAGCTGACGCGCGTCGTGATGTCGGTCAGTCGCGAGAGCGTTGGCTCTTGAGCGGTGAAATCGCGGAGTGCGGCGGCGACGCGCGCGAGGCAGTTACGCGCGGGCGAGACGGCGCGTCCACATCATCAGCAGCGTCACGCTCGCGAGGAGGAGCGCGCCGATGCCCTGGTGCGCGGTTGTCACGATCACCTCGACGGGTGGGTCGCTGGTTCGGTTCACCAGGACTACAACGAGCGCGCCGACGCCGAGCAGCACCTGCAGGATCAGTGAGTGCAGTGTCGCGTGGCCGAGCTTGCGGAGCACCGGTTCATCCTTGTGCTTGGCGATGGTGCGGAACGCCGCCAGGCCGACCGCGATCAGAACGAAGAGTGAGAATCCCGCGTGGGAGTGGATGAACGCGGGGTGCTCGAAGTGCCGCGCCGCCGCCCCGAGCGCGAGTTGGATCAGGATCAGCACAAATCCAGCGGCGCTGAAGAACCGTAAGGTGCCATCGCGTCGCTCGCTCGGCTCACTCGCCGCGGCGATCCACCGCCGGCTCATCATCGCCGCGATCGACACGATTAGCGCGAAGGTGAGTTGTCCGGTGATGCCGTGGACGCAGGCGAGCAGAAGGCTGGTCGAGTTGTCCGTCGTCGCGGCGAGTTCCTCGGCGGACGTGGGGGTGGCGCTCGTCACGCGCACGCCGCCCAGCACGCCCTGCGCGACGACCGCCGCGAGCGCCACCGCGCCGAACACGATGCTCCGCGGCGAGCGGTCGTAGATGAGCGTGAGGACGAAGAAGGTCAGGACCGTCAGCCCGGCGAGAGAGCCGAAGAGTCGGTGCGCGTGCTCGTAGTAGATGCCGCCCGTCATGTCCGCGAGCGGGTACAGGAACATCGCGGCGTTGTAGGTGTTGGGCCAGTCGGGGACGGCGAGCCCCGCCTGCTTGCTTGTGACGATGCCGCCCGAGAGCAGCACCGGCAGCACGCTGAACGCCGCGACCACGGCGAAACGCGCGAGCGAGTCGCGCGAAGTAATGCCCTTCATGCACGCGCACCCATCGGGCTTGGTGCGCGAACCGATCAGCGCGCCGATCACCGCGAGGACCACGCCGCCGACGATCGTCCCGCCCACCATCAGCGGCCAGCCGGGCTGCAGCGCGTTCGGCTCGCCCTTGCCGGGTGACGCGATGATCGAGCCGATGACGAGCAGATTGATGAGGCTGGTGACAAGCCCGCCGATCGCCGCGATGGGCAACGCATGCGCCCGCCCCGCGCGCCGTCCCACGCTGAACCCCGCGGCAATCTGCACGATCGACAGCAGCACGCCCACCAGCGGCGCCGGCGCCTGAACGGCGGGCAAGTGCGTGAGAAACCCCACGAACCACATTCCCACGGCGGCGGCAAAGCCCATCACACACCCCGTCATCACGCGAGGCGGCGCGGCACAGGAAGCAGTTTCAGTCATGGCGGTGAGTTTATCCGGTGAGGGATTGAGTCGGGTCAGATCGATTTTTGTTTGACAAGAATATTTCTGCAATGCAGTATATCATCTCGACGATGTTCGCTTTGGGCATTGGCCGTTCGGGCATAGGTGTTTGTTGAGACTCGGGATCAATTACTGTCTAGCCGCACGTCGAGTTGACAGGACGATAGATTTCCGCGATCAATACTGCCCGGCAGGAACGGCCCGAGCGTGGTCGGGCGACGAAAGGGTCATGACGTGTCTGATCGCAGCGTCGTGGGGACGCGTGAAACAGCGGTGAATCTGGCTCGCGAGCCGCGCTGTCATGCCGCCCGTGGTGTGTCGAGTGTGATCACTCCTTCATATTGAGGAGCGCCGCGTGTCGCTTGTCTTCCCTCGTTGGACTAACTCGTTGCCGCCGCTGTTGCTCGCGGGCGGTGGTGCGGTGTTCGCCAGTGTGGTGGGCGGCATCTGGTACTACTTCACCCCGAAGTTCTGGGAGGTGGGGTATCAGCCGCTGCAGCCGGTGAACTACAGCCACCAGATCCACGTCGGCAAACTGGGGCTTGATTGCCGCTACTGCCACACGCACGTCGAGAACTCGCCGCACGCGAACGTGCCGGACACGGCGACCTGCATGGGCTGTCATACGGGCTCGGGTGAGACGGGCTATCTCAACAACGCGCTGTGGACGGTTCACAAGAACTCGCCCGACCTGACGAAGGTGCGGGAAGCGAGTGCGACGGGCGAGCCGATCAATTGGCGGCGCATCCACAAGCTGCCCGACTATGTGCAGTTCAATCACGCGGCGCACGTGAACGTCGGCATCTCGTGCGTGTCGTGCCACGACCGCGTGGATCAGCAGGCGGTGGTGCGTCAGGGACAGAATCTGTCGATGGGGTGGTGCCTCGATTGCCACCGCGCGCCGCACGACAACCTCGTTGACGTTGACGGGCTTCTGAAGCCGGGCGATCCGAGCGCGAAGGTGCGCATCACGAATCTCGATCTGGTGTCGCAGATTCTGAAGGACCCGGGGCAGGCGCAGCGCGGCATGGAGTTGGCGAACAAGCGCCGCGTCCAGCCGCCCGAGCACTGCGGGGCGTGCCACTACTAGGAAGGCACCAAGGCATCGAGCCACCAAGGCAGCAAGGCATCGAGTGACGGAACCATGACGGGGCGGATTGCGACGGGTGAATTCACGATGATCCACATCGAGCAACCAGCGGGCATGAAGAACGCGGCCGGTACGACCACGAGCGGCGCAGCGCGCGATCGCAGCGGCGCGACGGGCAAGGTGTACTGGCGCAGCCTGGACGACCTCGCCGGCACGCGCGAATTCCGCGACTTCGTCGAACGCGAGTTCCCCGCGTACGCGAGCGAGCTGCTCGACGGCACGCGCCGGCACTTCCTGAAGATCATGGGCGCATCGCTCGCGCTCGCGGGCGCGGCTGGGCTGCCCGGCTGCCGCCGGCCCGATCACAAGATTCTGGCGTACAACAAGGACCCGGAGAAGCTCGTCCCCGGCAAGCCGCTGTTTTATGCGACCGCGATGCCGCTGGCGGGCGGTTCGTGCGAGGGCCTGCTCGCGGAGACGCACGAGGGGCGCCCGACGAAGCTCGAGGGCAACCCGCTGCACCCGGTGAACCGCGGGCGCAGCACGAAGTACTCGCAGGCATCCGTGCTCGAACTCTACGACCCCGATCGCGATGCGATGGCGATCGCGAAGTTCGCGGAGGGGCAGGGCGCTTCGTTCAGCGTGACGGCGTGGGCGGAATTCCAGAAGTTCGCCGCCGGGCACTTCGCGGCGTTCGACGCGACGAAGGGCGAGAAGCTCGCGTTCCTCGTCGAGAAGGCGACCAGCCCCTCGCGCGATCGTCTGCGTGACCAGATTCTCTCGCGCTGGCCCAGGGCGACGTGGCGCGCCTACGAAGCGATCGACAACGACGCGGCGCTCGAAGGCTCGGCCAGCGCCTTCGGCGGCGCGTTCCGGCAGAAGATCGATCTCGGGAAGGCGCGCATCATCCTCTCGCTGGGCAGCGATTTCCTGGGCGGCGAGGAATCGACGCTCGAACTGGCGCGCGGCTGGGGCGAGGGGCGCTATCGCCCGGGCGCGGACGCGGCCCACGAAGCGCGCGATTCGAAGATGAACCGGCTGTACGTCGCGGAAGCGAACTTCACGCTGACGGGCGGGCAGGCGGACCACCGACTGCCGCTGAAGCCGTCGCGGATCGGCGCGCTGGCGCTGGCGGTCGCGGCGAACGTGATGAAATCGAAGCCGAGCGGTGCGCTCGCGGGCGCGGTGGAGGCCGCCGCCGCCGCGTGCTCCGGTGCTGACGTTCCGGCGGAGTGGGCGGAGGCGTGCGCCGACGACCTGCTGGCGTCGGGCGGCGAGTGCGTGGTGCTGGTGGGGAACAATCAGCCCGCGGCGGTTCACGCGCTGGGCCACGCTTTGAATGAAGCGCTCGGCGCGGCGGGCAAGGTCGTCACGTTCGTCCCCGTGTCGGGCGACGCGGCGGAGTCCGGCCCCGCGTCGATCGCGGCTCTGGCGGCGGACATCGACGCCGGGCGCGTCGACACGCTCGTGACCATCGGCTGCAACCCCGCTTACGACGCGCCGGCGGACCTTGGTTTCGCCGACAAGCTCCGGAAAGTGGCGCACTCGATCCACCTCGGCGCACCGGACGAAACCGGGCAGGCGTCGAAGATGCACATCGCGCGGTCGCACTACCTCGAAGCGTGGGGCGATGTCGAATCGTGGGACGGCACGCTCAGCGTCGTGCAGCCGATGATCAAGCCGCTGTATGAATCGGTGGGCGAGCTTGAGTTCCTCGCGACGATCCTGGGCGAGAAGATCACCGACCCGTACGAGATCGTGCGCACCACGCTCGCGGGGCGCTGGAAGATCGCGAAGGGCGGCGCTGAGGGCAGCGCGAACCCGGCGTTCGAAAAGTCATGGCGACGAGCGCTGCACGACGGCGTGACGCCCAACATCCAGACCCGCGGCGCCTCGCCCCGCGCGGACCTCGCGAAGATCGGCGCGGGCCTGCCGGCGCTCGCCGAGATGTGCAAGGCGAACGGCGAGATCGAGGCGCTCTTCGTTGCGTCGATGAGCCTCTTTGACGGTCGGCACGCGAACAACGGCTGGCTGCAGGAAGTGCCGGACCCTGTCACCAAAGCGGCGTGGGGCAACCCGCTGCTGATCGGCCCCGGCACGGCGAAGAAGATCGGCGTGGGCATCGATCGCCGACCGAAGACCGCGCAGTACAACCACGGCAAGATCGTCAGCGTCACGATCGGGGGGCGCTCGGTGCAGTTGCCGGTCTACGTGCTCCCCGGCATCCCGGACGACACGATCATCCTGACGCTCGGCTACGGGCGCACGTTCTGCGGGCGCGTCGGCAACTTCGTCGGCGCGAACACCTATTCGGTTCGCGCGGCGGGCGGGCTGCGGATCGCGAAGGGTGCAAAGGTCGAAGCGGTCGCGGGCGCGAAGCCGGAGTTGGTCGCGTCGACGCAGGACCACTGGTCGATGGAAGGTCGCGGGATCATCCGCGAGGTCGATCTCGCCGCGTGGCAGAAGCACGGCGACATCGATATCTCGAACGACAAGGAAATCCAGCTCGACCCCTACGACAGCACGCGCGGGCTGAACTTCGCGGGGCGGCTCGACATCGAGTCGCACACGCCGGCGAACAAAGACATCTACCTGAAGAACCAGCAGCACTACTACGTTGAGGTTGATCCGGTCACGAAGCTGCCGCTGCGGGACGAGAAGGGGCACGTGATCCCCAAGAAGGGCAAGTACGGCCGCCCGCATCAGCAGTGGGGGATGACGATCGACCTGAACACCTGCACGGGCTGCGGCGCGTGCACGGTCGCGTGCCAGGCGGAGAACAACATCCCGATCGTCGGCAAGATGGAAGTGGCGAAGGGGCGCGAGATGCACTGGATCCGCGTCGATCGCTACTTCGCCAGCGAGAGCGGGCGCGATGAGGATTACCTCAGCGAATCGAACCCGGACATGGTCGTGCAGCCCATGCTGTGCGTGCAGTGCGAGAACGCGCCGTGCGAGGTGGTGTGCCCGGTGAACGCCACGGTTCACGACCCCGAGGGTCTGAACAACATGGCGTACAACCGCTGCATTGGCACGAAATACTGCTCGAACAACTGCCCCTACAAGGTGCGCCGGTTCAACTGGTTCGACTACGCGACGAAGCAGTTCCACGGTGCCTACGGGCAGCTCGGCGAGGTGATGGACGGCACGGTTCCCATGCCGAGCAACGAGAACTTCATCCCGCCGCGGCTGCGGCAGAAGATTCTTGAAGTCTCGACCATGCAGCGCAACCCGCATGTGACGGTCCGTTCCCGCGGCGTGATGGAGAAGTGCACCTTCTGCATCCAGCGCATCAATGCGGCCCGCGTCGAGATGAAGCTGAACGACCTCGACAAGATCCCGGACGGCTATCTCCAGACGGCGTGCCAGCAGGCGTGCCCCAGCGGCGCGATCGTGTTCGGCGATATCTACGACTTCGAAGCCAACGGCGGCAAGGGCAGCGCCGTCAGCCAGCTCCGCAACAACGGGCGGTCCTACGGCGTGCTGGCGTATTTGAACACCCGCCCGCGCACCACGCACCTGCTGCGGCTCCGCAATCCCAACCCGGCGATCCGCAAGCCCAACGACGAGCCGTTCCATCACCACGGTCGGCACGGGGATCACGGTCACGACCACGGGCACGGCGAGCACGCCGCCCTGCCTCACCACGATGAGAAACATGTGATGAGTCTCCCGATCCTCTCGATGAGCGCCGGAGGTGTGGCATGACGGCGTTTGAACCCGATCGCGCGACCGCTCTCGGGCTGGCGCGCCACAACCGCCCGCGCGACTTCGGCGTCGATCCGGCGACCGTCGACGGCACGCTGATCGACGATCCGGGCCAGCGCGCCCCGCTGGTGCTGGGGAACCGCGATTTCCACAGCGTCACCGAGACGATCTGCGGCTGGATCGAGAACAAGACGCCCAAGTGGTGGCCGATGGCGTTCATCATCGCCGCCCACGTCGCGGGCATCGCCGGCGCGATGATCGGCTACCTGATCATCACGGGCGTCGGCGTGTGGGGTCTGCAGAACCCGGTGAGTTGGGGCTGGGACATCGTGAACTTCGTCTGGTGGGTCGGCATCGGTCACGCCGGTACGCTGATCTCCGCGATTCTCTGCTTGCTGAAGCAGAAGTGGCGCACCAGCATCAACCGCTTCGCCGAAGCGATGACGATTTTCGCGGTGGTCTGCGCCGGCACGTTCCCCGGCATTCACGTCGGGCGCGTGTGGATGGCATGGATGCTCTTCCCGCTGCCGAACTCGAACTACATCTGG
Organism: uncultured Phycisphaeraceae bacterium; assembly: GCA_964391865.1. Lineage (GTDB taxonomy): Bacteria > Planctomycetota > Phycisphaerae > Phycisphaerales > UBA1924 > DASZQL01. The sequence goes on along the minus strand of CAYMNQ010000001.1, from coordinate 369,287 downwards.
CCCAACTTCCGCTCGCCGCTGCTGTGGGACGTGTTCGCGGTCGGCACATACTTCACCGTGTCGCTGCTCTTCTGGTACATGGGCATGATCCCGGACATCGCGACGATGCGCGACCGCGCCACGCTCCGGCGGAACCAGCCCGTGACCTTCGGCCCGCTGTGGGCGCCGCACCCGCTGCCCGGGTTCGTCAAGAACCTCACCGTCACGCTGCCCGCGAACCGGATTGCGGCGTTCCTGTACGGGCTGTTCGCCCTGGGCTGGCGCTTCAGCAGCCGGCACTGGACGAACTACGAGAAGGCGTACATCCTCCTCGCCGGCATTTCGACGCCGCTGGTGCTGTCGGTGCACTCGGTCGTGTCGTTCGACTTCGCCGTCTCGATCATCCCCGGCTGGCACACGACGATCTTCCCGCCGTACTTCGTCGCGGGCGCGATCTTCAGCGGCTTCGCGATGGTGCTCACGCTGCTGATCCCGGCGCGCGAGCTGTACCCCGGCATGAAGGATTTCGTGACAGCCCGCACCATCGAGAACATGTGCAAGATCATCACCGTCACCGGCACGATGGTGGGCTTCGCGTACGCGATGGAGTTCTTCATCGCGTGGTACGGCGCGAACCCCTACGAGCAGGAGACGTTCGTCCGCCGCGCCTTCGGCCCGTACTGGTGGGCGTACTGGATCATGGTGACCTGCAACGTGATCTCGCCGCAGGTCTTCTGGTTCAAGTGGTGCCGCACCAACATCCCGTTCATCTTCCTCATCACGATCCTGGTGAACATCGGCATGTGGTTCGAGCGGTTCGTGATCATCACCACGCTGTCGGGCGACTTCCTCCCGTCGAGCTGGGCGTACTACTCGCCCACGATCGTCGAGATCGGCACGTTCGTCGGCAGCTTGGGCATCTTCATGACGCTGTTCCTCCTCTTCTGCCGGTTCCTCCCGATGCTCGCGATCAGCGAGGTCAAGAACGTCATGCCGCAGGCGCACGCGCACCTGCATGGTCATGGTCACGACGATCACGGTCACAACGGGCACGCCAACCACGGCGGCGCTCATGGAAAGGGGCACTGAGATGGCTCAGGGCGCCAAGCACAACAGCGGTAAGTCCGGCGGCGGGACGTGGGGCCTGATGGCCGAGTTCCCCGATGTCCCCGCGGTCTATCACGCCGCCGAGAAAGTCCGCGACGCGGGCTTCAAGCACTGGGACGTCTACGCCCCGTTCCCGATCCACGGCATCGACGAAGCGATGGGCCTTCCGAAGAGCAAGGTCGCGTGGGTGATGGGCACGATGGCCGCGACCGGCCTGTCGTGCGCGATCGCGATGCAGTGGTGGATGAGCGGCGTGGACTACCCCATGATCACGGCGGGCAAGCCCTTCACCGCGTGGGAGCAGTTCATGCCCATCATGTTCGAGTTGACGGTGCTGTTCAGCGCCTTCGGCGCGCTGCTCGGCATGCTCGCCATCAACAAGCTGCCCATGTGGTACCACCCGCTGCTGAAGCGCGAGCGGTTCCTGCGGGTGAGCGACGATCGCTTCATCATCGCGATCGAAGCGGCCGACCCGAAGTTCGACCCCCAGCGCGTCCGCCAGCTCTTCGAGAGCGCCGGCGCGACGAACGTGGAGGTGGTGGAGCCATGAGCGTGACTGCGAACCCATCAACCCGCTCCCGCTGGGCGCTGCTCGCGCTCGCCGCGCTCGGCGCGCTCGCCGGCTGCCGCGGCGAGAACACCGACGCACCGCCGCGCGAGTTCCTCCCCGACATGGACGACCAGCCGAAGTACAAGGCGCAGTCCGAGTCGCACTTCTTCAAAGAGTTCTACGACGAGAACTCCAACCAGTGGTACGGCCGCGCGATGCGCGAGCCCGTCGCCGGCACTGTCGCGTTCGGCAAACGCCCGCTCATCGCCGGCTTCACCGGCAGCGACTACACCGGCAATTCCTACGAAGGTCACGACTTCGCCAAGCGTTCCGACTACCTTCGTGATGACGACGCGTTCTTCGAGGGCAAAGCCGCCGACGGCAAGTATGTCGAGTACATGCCCCTCGAAGTCACGCCCGAACTCGTCGCGCTCGGGCAGGAGAAATTCCAGATCTTCTGCATGACGTGCCACGGCGGGCTGGGCGACGGCAAGGGGCCCGTCGGGCTCCGCTGGTCCGCGCCGCTCCCTTCGTGGCACCAGCCGCAGTACATGCACGGCGGCGAGAAGGGGCAGGACGGCTACATCTTCCACACCATCCGCTACGGCGTGCCCAACGTCGGCGGGCAGTGGGAACTCAAGATGCCCTCCTACGGGCGCAAGATGAGCGAGCGCGAGAGCTGGGCGATCGTCTCGTATCTGCGCGTGCTCCAGAAGGTTCACAGCGGCAAAGTTGAAGAACTCCCCGAAGCGGAGCGTCAGCGCCTGCTGCGTGAGGGCGGCAAACCCGCCGCGAGTGCTGATGCGCCGATCACCAACCCCGCGGTCGCAGCCGCCGCATCGCCGAACGAGGAGGCCGGCTCATGAGCGCCATCGGCATGACCCAAGACCAGATTCTCCGGCGTGACAACGTCCACCTGAACGAGGGCGCGGGCACCATGTCCTCGCTGCTGTTCATGCTTATCGGCGCGGCGCTCACGGGCGTGTGCGTCGTCGCCGCGCTGACGGGCGATGCTGAGCGCGCGAAGCAGGCGCTGCACGCATACCACGTCGGGTTCCTCGTGACCGTGGGCTTCTCGATCACCGGGCTGGGGCTGGTGATGATCCTGCACCAGACCAACGCGGGCTGGACGGGCGCGATCCGTCGCCAGTTCGAGAACCTCATGCGCCTCGCGTGGGTGGGCGGGCTGTTCTTCATCGGCGGGGTCGCGCTGCAAGCCGTCCTGATGGGCAAGGGCGTCTATCTCTTCGAGTGGATGGACGCCGCCAAGACCGACGGCGACATTCTCTATCAGAAGAAAGCTGCCTACCTGAACCTGCCGTTCTTCGGCATCCGCGCCATCATCTACTTCGCCATCTGGCTCGGCTTCGGGCACCTCCTGTGGAGCTTGTCGACCAAGCAGGACCGCGACGGCGACCGCTGGCACACGGCGGTGGCGCGAAAGATCTCCGCGCCGGGATTGATTTTCTTCGCCCTCTCCACCGCCTTCGCCGGCTTCGACTGGGTGATGAGCCTCGACTACCACTGGTACTCGACGATGCTGGGCGTGTGGTTCTTCGCGGGCAGCATGGTCTCCACCATCGCGCTCGGCACGCTCGTCCTCATCGTGCTCCGCAGCTTCGGGCGCCTGCACGGCGCCTTCACCGAAGAGCACCAGCACGACCTCGGCAAGCTGCTCTTCGCGTTCACCGTCTTCTGGGCGTACATCAGCTTCAGCCAGTATTTCCTCATCTGGTACGCCAACATCCCTGAAGAGACGGCGTACTTCGTGGCGCGCAAGACCGGCTCGTGGGAAATCTTCTTCAAGGTTCTGCCCTTCGGACACTTCGTGATCCCCTTTATCTGGCTGATCCCTCGCCCGGCCCGGCGGAAGTTCTTCCATGTGGGCGTCGCGTGTGTGTGGCTGCTCGTCATGCACATCGTTGATGTCTTCTGGTACGTCCGTCCTGAATCGGGCGACTTCATCCCGGCGAATGCGTGGATTGATGTGTGCGGCGCGTTCGGCCCGCCGCTCGTCTTCGTTGGTCTGCTCATCCGCAAGGTCGCTTCGGGCCCGCTGATCGCGCTGAAGGACCCGCGGATGGATGAGGCCCTTCACCACAAGAATTTCGTGTGAGCCAACCCATGTCACACCAACACAATCAGCACCATCACGGGCACGACACCAAAACGCTCAAGGACCTTGAGCGCGAGATCGTTGAGCACGACACGTGGTTCCGGCACGAGGCCAACGAGCCGCACCACCAGGCGAGCCACGGCGAGACCAACGGTTGGAAGATCATCGCCTTCCTGTTCGTCGTGATCCTGCTGGTCTTCGCCTCGGGCTTCGGCATGTTCAAGTACTACAAGATGGCGGAGCAGAAAGAGATCCACAAAAAGTACGACCTCCGCACCGAGCAATTCGGCGGCGGGGAACTGAACGCCATGAAGGAAGAATGGAACCGCCAGCTCTCATCCGCCGGCTGGATTGACGCGAATGCACGTGTGGCCCGCCTGCCCATCGACGTCGCCACGCAGCTTGTCATCAATGACTACAAAGCAAAGGGCGCTCGCTAGACCGCCTTACAACCGCGAATCGTGAACCCATGAACCGCCGCCCGTTCATCCCGAACCGCTCCGCCACGCTCGGCGTCCTCGCCGGCGCGGCGCTGTCGCTCGGCATCTCGGCGGCCCCCGCTCCGGCGCAGCTCATCCTGAAGTCCATCCCCGAGATCGAGAACGTCGGCATCGTCGAGCACCGCGGCACCCAGGTGCCGAAGGACATCGCGATCACCGACTCGAACGGCCGCGCGGTCAAGACCGGCGATTTCTTCGACGGCAGGCGCCCCGTTCTCCTCGTGATGGGCTACTACGACTGCCCGCTCCTCTGCACGCTCATCTTCAACGCGGTGCAGAAATCGCTCAACGGCTTCGACTGGACCGCGGGTGTCGAGTACCGCGTTCTCTTCGTCAGCATCGATCACACGAACACGCCCGAGTCCGCGCGCCTGAAGCACGACAGCTACGCCGTCGGCATGAACAATGCGCCCACCGACGACGGCTTCGTCTTCACCGTCACCGACCCGCCCAACATCCGCCGGCTGGCGGAGACCGTCGGCTACCACTACAAGTTCCTGCCCGAGACGGGCGAGTTCTCGCACCCCGCGGCGCTGATCTTCCTGACGCCCGCCGGCGTGATCAATACGTACATGGAGAAGCTCGACTACCCGCCGCGCGACGTGAAGCTCGCGCTGCTGGAGGCCGCCGAGGGGCGGACGGGCTCGATCTTCGACCGCATTCAGCACTTCTGCTTCCGCTACAACTCGAAGGAAGGCCGCTACACCGCCGACGCGAAGCGCGTGCTCCAACTCGGCGGGCTGGCGACGGCCGGCACGCTGGGCGTGTCGATCGCGGCGTTCGCGTTCGCCGGCGCCCGCCGCCGCCGGCAGCTTGCTCTTGGAACATCACTCGCTGCCGCCGCCCGGAACGCGGGCCCGGCGCCCACGACCGCTTGACCTGTTGGATCGAACATCCGCCGCACACGGCTCCCGCGGCGTGAGAGGACCGAACGATGACTGGTGCCATGCAGCCGACATTCGCAGCACTCGCCGCCGAGCTCACTTGGTGGGACAAACTCTGGTTCCGCGATCAGGTCGGCACCGGCGTGTTCAACGAGGGCGTTGACGGCGTTTTCTTCTACATCTTCTGGGTGTCGGTCGTCTCGTTCGTCATCCTCATGGGGCTGATGGTCGTCTTCGCCATCCAGTACCGGCGCATGCCGGGCGTCGCGCCGCAGCCCAGCCCGTCGCACAACACCGCGCTCGAACTCACCTGGTCCGTCGTGCCGCTCATCCTGATGGCGGTGATGTTCATCTGGGGCTTCCAGGTGTATCTCGGCATGCGCATCCCGCCCGTCGACGCGGAACTCGTGAATGTCACCGCGCGGCAGTGGGGGTGGGAGTGGGAGTACGACAACGGCGGGCGCAGCCGCGAGACTGAGAAAATCACCAACGTGGATTCTCCCGTCTTCGCGCTCCCGCTCGGCAAGCCCGTGAAGTTCCTCATGACGAGCAACGACGTCATCCACAGCATGTACTTGCCCGCGTTCCGGCAAAAGCGCGACGTCATGCCCAACATGTACACCACCATGTGGGTGCAGCCCACCGGTGCCGCCACCCACAAGTACGACCCGATTGCGAAGAAAGCCGTCCCCATTAGCCCGGAGCAGAAGGGCTACTACCTCGCCTGCACCGAGTACTGCGGCGACCAGCACTCGCAGATGTGGGCCCGCATCGCCGTCATGGAGCCGGTGGACTATCAACTTTGGAAAGAAGCACAGGCGAGCACGGACGATATCGACCTCGTCACACTGGGCGGCATTCTGCACAAGCAAAAAGGCTGCGTTTCCTGCCACAGCGTCGACGGCGGCAAAGGCACCGGCCCGACGTGGAAGGGCATCTGGGGCGAAACGCACGATTTCACCAACGGCAACAAGATCCTTGTCGATGAGAACTACATCCGCGAGTCGATCCTCGAACCCGCCAAGAACGTGCGCACCGGCTACCCCAACCAGATGGTCAGCTACCAGGGCCAGCTCAAGGAGCGCGAGATGCGTGCCCTCATCATGTATATGAAGTCACTCAGCGCCAACACCGCCGACGCCGATGCCGCCAAGGCGGAAGCCGAGCAAGAACTGAAAGACAAAGCCGCCCCCGCCGCAGCCCCCAAGTAGTCCCAGCGCACGATGACGCCAAGAATCCCTCGCCGCCTCCCCACCGGGTGCGGCGAACGACAGCGAACGGTCCGGAGAGTCCACCATGTACGGCAGCAGCCACGCCCACCACGACGAGAGCTACCTGGCCCCCAAAGCCACGCTGATGCAGACCATCTGGTCATGGGTCTACACCATCGACCATAAGAAGATCGGCGTCATGTACCTCGTCGCCGTGCTTCTCGCCTTCTTCCTCGGCGGCGTCTTCGCTCTCATCATGCGCACCGAGCTGTGGGAGCCCGTCAAGACCGTCGTCGAGAACGGGCAGAACGTCACCACCGGGCAGACGCTCCCGGATACCACCATCGGCGGGAAACAGATCAGCGGCAACAACCTCTACAACCGCGCCTTCTCTCTTCACGGCACGGTCATGGTCTTCCTCTTCATCATCCCCAGCATCCCCGCCGCGCTCGGCAACATCTTCCTCCCCATCATGCTCGGCGCGAAGGACGTCGCCTTCCCGCGCCTCAACCTGATGAGTTGGTACACCTACGTCTTCGGCGGCATCTTCGCCCTCTGGGCCCTCATCGGCGGCGGCGTCGAGACCGGCTGGACCTTCTACACGCCCTACAGCTCGACCACGAACTGGGGCAACGTGACGGCGATGGTCCTCGCCGCGTTCATCCTCGGCTTCAGCTCCATCTTCACCGGCATGAACTTCGTCGCCACCGTGCACAAGCTCCGCGTGCCGGGCATGGGCTGGTTCGATATGCCGCTCTTCGTCTGGGCCATCTACGCGACCGCGATCATCCAGGTGCTCGCCACGCCCGTGCTGGGCATCACGCTGCTGATGATCGTCTTCGAGCGCGTCTTCCACATCGGCATCTTCGACCCCAACATGGGCGGCGACCCCGTCCTCTTCCAGCACTTCTTCTGGTTCTACAGCCACCCGGCCGTATACATCATGATTCTGCCGGGCATGGGCATCATCAGCGAGATCATCGCCGTCCACTGCCGCAAGCGACTCTTCGGCTACCGCGCCATCGCGTTCAGTTCGCTCGCCATCGCCGCCATCAGCTTCCTCGTCTGGGGGCACCACCTCTTCATGTCCGAGACGGCGGCGGCGAACTTCATCTTCTCGGGACTCACGTTCCTTGTCGCGATCCCCACCGCGATCAAGGTCTTCAACTGGGTCGCCACCATGTACAAAGCCAGCATCCGGCTCGATACGCCGATGCTCTACGCGATGAGTTTCCTCTTCAACTTCACCATCGGCGGCGTGACCGGCCCGCCCCTCGCCACCCTCGCCGCCGACGTCCACCTGCACGACACCTACTTCGTGGTCGCCCACTTCCACTACGTCATGATGGGCGGCACCGTCTTCGCCTTCATCGGCGGGCTCCACCACTGGTGGCCCAAGATGTTCGGCAAGATGTACAACGAGTTCTACGCCAAGATCGGCACCATCCTTGTCTTCATCGGCTTCAACATCACCTTCTTCACCCAGTTCTTCCTCGGCACGCAGGGCATGCCCCGCCGCTACGCCACCTACATCGAGGAATTCACCACACTCCATCAGATCAGCACCATCGGCTCCTACATGCTCGGCTTCGGGATGCTCGTCCACCTGCTCGTCTTCATTCACTCCCTCGTCGGCGGCAAGCCGGCTCCCAAGAACCCGTGGGGCGGCATCACCTTCGAGTGGGAAGCCGACAGCCCCCCCGTCGAGCACAATTTCCACCACGAGCCCGTCATCACCCACGGCCCGTATGACTACGAAACCACCGTTCCGCCTCACTGCGACCCCAAGGACTACCCCCTCCACCCCGACGCCCAAAAGCACGCGCACTGATTGCCCGCGGCTGAACGCTTTCTGACTCAGGACTCAAGTCTCAAGACTCAGGACTCTCCCCCATGAGCCACAGCGCCCACGTCTACCAACGCCCCGCCAGCGGCGAGTTGAAGCCCTTCGAGGCCCGACTCCCGCAGGCCCACTGGCGCAACAAGCACGACGAAGCCGACGCCGCCAAGCTCGGCATGTGGCTCTTCCTCGCCACCGAAATCCTGCTCTTCGCGGGCTTCTTCTGCGCGTACGCGTTCATGCGCTTCAACTACCCCGGCAACTGGCGCGCCGCTTCGCACTACTACCTCAACTGGGAGATCGGCTTCGCCAATACCTGCGTGCTGCTGCTGTCGTCATGGACCATCGTGATGGCGATCCGCGGCGCCCAGCTCGGCCGCCGCTGGCAGGTCATGCTCAACCTCGCCATCACGCAGGTCTGCGCGGCGTTCTTCCTTGTCGTCAAGCTCGGCTGGGAATACTGGCCCAAGTGGAAGAAGGGGGAACTGCCGGGCGGCTACTTCGATTACGCCGGTGCGCTCGAGCACGCCGGGCACGGCGCCGATACGCAAGCCCTCCTCGCCGGCGCCATCACCGAGCAGGCGTCATACGCCGGCGCGCACATCGACCACGCCGCCTACATCCCCATGGCGCACGACCACCTCTTCATGAGCATCTACTGGATCGCCACCGCGACCCACGGCGTCCACGTCCTCATCGGCATGATCGTCATCGCTTGGGCCATGGTGAAAGCCTGGAAGTGGCACTACGGCCCGACCCACATTACCAGCCTCGAAAACGTCGGCCTCTACTGGCACATCGTTGACATCATCTGGATCTTCCTCTTCCCGCTCCTGTATCTCGTCTGATGTTCCATTCTGAGAACGAGTGGCACGGGCGTCCCGCCCGTGTCTCCAGGACCATTTTTTCTGTCCTCTCTTCCGCATCCCGCAAGCCGCACCCCGCACCCCGCAGGCCAACCCCATGAGCCACTTCGAATCCATCGCCGAAGAGACCCGGCATCACGAGATGCTCGCCGCGGACGAACTCCATCACGGGGAGCACGTCCACGTCTCGCCCTTCTGGCCCATGACGATCGTCTTCATCGCCCTGTTGTTCCTCACCGTCTTCACCGCGCTGACGGCCCATTACCTCTTTCTCGGGCACAAGTGGAACCTCATCCTCGCGATGGTCATCGCATGCGTGAAAGCCACGCTCGTCTTCGCGTACTTCATGCACCTCCGCTACGACAAGCCCATCAACTCGGTCGTTGTCGTCTCCAGCCTCTTCGCTGTTGTGCTCTTCATCGGCTTCACGCTCACCGACGCCGCCGGCCGCAAGATCCCAAACCTGAAAGACAGCCAGTACGTCATCCCGGGAGGCAACACGCACTACGTCCGCGGCGAGGACGGCTCGCTCACCCGCGTCAAGGGCGACGGCATCGTCAAGAAAGCCCAGACCGATGCCATCGCCGCCCAAGGCGCACCCGCCCACGGCGGCACCACCCCGATCAGCACCGACGCACCGCCCGTCACCCCCGCACCAGCGGGCGACGCCAAGCCCGCCGGGCATTGATCAGCGCGTATCGTCTACAGCTTGGCGGCGACATCACACTTCAGTTTCGCGCCGATTTGGATCGACGGATACCCGGTATCAGAAGCCGTCACTGAGCCGCCTCCCGCGGGGTGGGCGAAGTGACGGGTGTGCGTCGCATTTGATCGCTCGATTCAGGTTTCGCACCAGACGATGAACTCCCGCCTCCTCGGTCTCCTGCTCCTCATCGCCTCGCTCGTCGGGCTGGGTGTCTCATTGCCCGCGATGGCCCAGCGCCTCAGCCACCGCGAGGACTTGAAGAATCGCCCGATGGTCTGGTTTGAAGAGCCGGTCTACGACGAAGTGTTCACCTTCCGCGCCGAGCCGGTCAGCGTGAAGACCATCACCGCCGATGGGACGGGCCAGCCGCTCGCGGTCCCCGAAGTCGTCGTCACCTGGCGCGGCAGCGAAGCCCGCTTCCCTGTCCCGCCCGGCTTCGATGATCCGCGCCTCCCGGGCCTGCTGCGCCACTCCGACTGGTTCAAGATCATGCCGATGGTCGCCGCCCGCGGCTCGTCCGATCAGGACGTCCGCAAGCAGATCGCCGAAGGCGCGATCACGCCCACGCTCATCGCCGCCGCCCGCTACCCCGCCGAGGGCTACGACGCCGGCTCGTGGGGCCTGGTCCGTCGGCGTGAGTGGAAGTACCGCTACGCCGAGTTCCGCGCCGAAGGCCCGCCCGAGTCAGCGATCGAAACCTCCGAAGCCACCTACGCCGAGCTCGAGCGCTTCATCGCGCCGGGCCCGTACGACAAGCCGCTGGGCGAAGTGACCGACGCCGAGCGTGAGCGCAAGCTCTGGCAGCACGCCGCCATGCTCCAGGTCACGCCCGCGATGCTTTACCGCGCGAAAGACAAGCAGGTGCAGTCCGGCATCCACGCGATGGGCTGGACGTGGCCCGTCGCCGGCGTCTCCGTGTTGGGTGTCATCCTCGGTGCCGGCCTCGTCGCGCTCTCGGGCCTCTCACGCCGATAAACGCGCCTCGCGGAGCATGTGCGCCCGCCGCCGCCGCTTGCGATACGCTGCGCGCCGAGCCGCATGATCCCCGAGACCATCCTCAACGCGCTCCGACGCCTGCTGCCGCAGCCGTCCCGCGCGCGAACCCCCGCTCCATCAACCGACTGGCCCGAGCGCTGCCCGCACGCGATCACCTGGGGCATCTGGCTCGTCATCGCCCTCCTCATCGGCGTCATCGCCGCCATGAACCCGGGCGAGCGCACCGTCACGGGCGTCTACCGCGTCAGCGGCGAGCTCTGGCTCGCCGCCAAACCTCTCTACGCCGAGATCGACGACGGCTTCATCTCCCTCCCGCAGAGCGCCATTGTCATGGCGCCCCTCGCGCGCCTCCCCGCATGGGCGTTCGAGTTCGTCTGGCGCGTCTCGTGCGCTGCGCTCTTTGCCGCTTCTCTCTTCACGATGGCGCGCCGCTTCGCGCCGCCCAACACCCGCGGCTTCTTCATCATCTCAACGCTCCTCGTCCTCCCCATCTCCCTCGGCACGCTCCGCAACGGGCAGATCAACCTGCCCCTCGCCGCCCTCTTCGCGCTCGCCTTCGCATGGGTCAGCGGCGAGCCGCGCCGCCCCTGGGCCGCCGCCGGTGCGCTCTGCCTCGCGTTCATCCTCAAGCCCATCGCGATCGTCCCCATGCTCCTCGCGGGCGGCTTCGTGCGCGGGATGTGGTGGCGGTTGCTGGTCGGAATGCTCGCCGTCGCCGTGCTGCCCTTCATCACGGCAAGATGGGACTACGCGCTCGCGCAGTACCAGGACGGCGTGCAGATGGTCCTCAACGCCAGCACGCCCTACCGCGCCGAATTTGCAGACCTCTACGGCATGCTCAAGCGCCTCGGGCTGGACGTGGGGGAGAAGCCGCTGATGCTCGTGCGCCTCCTCGCCGCGATCATCACCGCCGCCGCCGCCCTCGCGGCGATGGCGCGCTTCGAAGCGCTGCGCCTCGCGCTTGCGCTGCACCTCCTCACCGCGAGTTACCTCATGTTCGGCAACCCGCGCACCGAGGGCGTCTCGTACCCGATCCTCGCCGTCCCCCTCGCCGCCCTCGCCTGCCTCACGCTCGACCGCGAGAAGAAATCGCCCATCGGCTGGCTCGCGCTCGCGTTCTGCATCCTCCTCGGCACGATCCACTTCATCACGCCGCCGAAGGACTTCGTCGTCCGCCCGATGATCGCGATCATCGTCTGGGCCTGGTCGATGACGCAGTGCGTCCGCGGCCCACTGCTGCCCAGCGAAAAGTGAGCGATCAAAGCCGACCGCTGCATGGGTGCCGTGGAACGGCCTGCTCTGGGGCCGATCCAAGCTCCGGTGTTTCCCAGGTTCTTCCTTCGCGCCTCATCGCGACGGCGCGCACCAGAATCGAAGTTCACTCACGACCCACCCGACACCTTGAACACCATCAACCGCTCCAGATGCCGCAGGTACCGCACCTGCTCGCTCATCGACAGTTTGCTCTCGCCGCGCGTGCGATTGGCGAAGTGGATCGGTACCTCCACCACGCGCGAGCATCGGCACTTCACGAGCAGTTCCAGCCCGATCTTGTAGCCGATCGGGTTCACATGTTTCGCGGCGAGGAACCGCTCACGCCGCAGCGCGAAAAACCCCGACATCGGGTCGTTGATGCTCGTGAACGGCCGCGCCAGCAGCGTCGCCACCCGACTGTTCAGCGCGCGGAACACGCCCCAGTCCGCGTCCGTGCTGCCGCCCTTCGTGTACCGCGACCCGACGACGAACTCCGCGCCGCGATCAAGCTCTTCGAGCATCGTCGGGATCGCCTCCGGCGGGTGCGACAGGTCCGCGTCCATCACCACGATCGTCTCGTTCACCGCCTCGGCGCACCCGCGCAGCACCGCCGACGACAGCCCGCGCTCGTCCGTGCGCACGATCAGCCGCACCCACGCCCGCGCCAGCGACGCGACGCACTCCTGCGTTCCGTCGCGCGAGTTGTCGTCCACGATGATGAGTTCAAGCCCGCTCACCCGGGCCAGCACGCTCTGCTCGATCCGTTCCACAAGCTCCGGGATATTCGCCGCCTCGCGGAACGCGGGCACCACGATCGACAGGCTCCCGGCGCGAGCCGCCGTGCTCACCGATGGGGCGACCGAAGCTGTGGTTTGGCTCGGATTCACGGCTGGATCGCAGTGTACGCCGCCGCACGCCGCGCGCGGGTACGATGTGAACCCGGCCGGGCACTCCGGCCAATTGCGAGTATCCGAGGAGTATCCCCCCGATGGCGAATCAGCGCGGCCCGGCTTCCAATCCCATCCGTGTCTACGAGGACGACGGCGATCGCCTGATGACCATGCAGCCGGGCGGTGCCTCGGGCAATGCCAGCGGCGACCACATCACCCTCCTCCCCGACGCGCCAACGACCGTCGATAAAGCCGGGCGCATCCGCGTGATGTGGGGGCAGCAGATGGTCCCCGATCTTCTCGCCGGGCGCTACCGCGCCGTGGTCTGCGGCGTGAACGCCGAAGACAACTCCCACGGCGTCATCGCGCAGCTCGTCGATCTCACCAGCGCCAGCCAGTGGACCGCCAACGCCGTCACCAGCTACGCACGCATGTTCACCGAAGCCATCAGCATCCACGCCGCGAAGGACCGCGAGCCATACGTCCTCAAGTACGACCTCGACAGTCTTCTGATCCTCGCGCTGCTGCGCCCCAAGGGCAAGCAGTTCTTCACGATCGAGGACCTCTCGCGCGGCTTCCAGACCGTCGCCAAGATGCTCCACGGCCGGCGCGAGCGCGTCCCGGTCGCCAGCGTCAGCTTCCTCGGCGCGCGCTCGAACCGCCTCGTCACGAGCGACAAGGATCAGTCCGAGCCCAGCTTCGAAGCCGTCCTGCGCACCATGTACGACGCGGGCTTCCGCGGCGACGTCTACCCCGCCAGCGGAATGTGGGCCCTCGGCAACATCGGCGTCTTCCCCAGCTACCCCTTCCCCGAAGGACTTGCCAGAATGCGCTCCGGCGGGTTCTGAGGTTCACAGATATGTGACCACTAGCTTGGAACGATTCCGCGATGAAAATCGCGGGCGTTCGGGTGTTGCATACGGAACCGCGCGCGGGAACAATGGTCTCACCACAGCCGGCGCGGCGTGGCACCATGAACGCTGATGCACTGATCGCACGGATGGACACCTTCGGCTCGGCGCTCCCTGCCATCGTCGGGACGCTGTCGCGCGATGACGCGCGCTGGAAGCCCCCCGACGGCCAGTGGTCCGTGCTTGAAATCGTCTGCCATCTCTCGGACGAGGAGAGGGACGATTTCCGCTCACGCGTGCGACTCACGCTCGCCGATCCACAAGCTCCATGGCCACCGATCGACCCCGAGGGCTGGGCCCGCGAGCGCCGGTACAACGAGCGCGACCCTCACGAGTCAGTTCAACGCTTCGTGAACGAGCGCGCCGCATCGATATCGTGGCTGCGAGCATTGAAGAATCCCGATTGGTCGCGCACGCATGTGCATCCCAGATTTGGCCAGTTCACGGCCGGCGCTCTGCTCGCATCGTGGGCCTCGCACGACGCGCTGCACCTACGGCAGATCGCCAAAAGGTTGTACGAAATGTCCCGCCGCGACGCGGGCGCGGAACGCATCGACTACGCGGGAGAATGGAAGGCATGACTGCGGCTGACCGTCGCCGCAGAATGCATCGTGATTTGGCTCCGCCGTGCTCGCGTCGAGCGCGCCGGTCCGCCCGGACCCCGCCGGGCCTCGTTCGAATTCAGGGGCGCTCGGCGTGGTACCCGCCGAGTGATGGACACCAACGTTCGAAAGGATCGATCCCATGGCGACGTGTAAAAGCAGCGTGAGTTCTCTCGTTCTCGCGGCGGTGGCCGGCGGTATCTTCGCCCTTGTCGGCGCGCAGGCCCTCTCGCAGAACACCACCAAAGACATGAAGGACGCCGGCAAGCAGGCGATCAAGGACGCCGCCAAGAACGCCGGCGACAAGGCGAAAGACGCCATGGGCATGCCCACGGACATGCCCCCCGAGATGATGAAGTACATGCAGAACATGAACGAGTGCGGCACGCCCGGCCCCGTTCACGCCGAGATGGCCAAGATGGTCGGCTCGTGGAAGTGCGACAGCAAGATGTGGATGATGCCCGGCATGCCCGAGCAGGCCTCCACCGGCTCGATGACCTACAAGAGCATCTTCGGCGGCCGCGCTATTCAGGGCGACTTCGAAGGCACGTTCATGATGGGTGAAGAGAAGGTCTCCATGCAGGGCATGGAAATCACCGGTTACGACAATTGGACCGGCAAGTCGTGGAGCTTCTGGACCGGCAGCGAGTGCACCGCGCCGTGGTACGCGACCGGCAAGCACGACTCCGCCGCGAAGACCTGCGCGATGGAAGGCACGTCGCCCAACTTCTTCGCGGCCAAGGGTACCACCGCCAAGACCCGCTCGCTCTTGACCATGATCGATGACAACCACGCCAAGTTCGAGATGTGGGCCGCAGGCCCGGACGGCAAGGAATTCAAGAACATGGAAATGATGATGACCCGTAAGTAATCGGTCATCTCTGAAACAGCCACGCCCGCGCGACCCCTCGCGCGGGCGTGCTTCATGGTTCGCTGACGGATTCGCCGGACGAGCGTGGAATCTCCGGCGCGTTCACCGCACACTTCCACATTCGAAAGGACGCCTCTCATGTCGTGTTGCAGCACTTCGCGCTTCGGCTCGGTTCTCCTCGGCGCCGTCGCCGGCGGCATCTTCGCTCTCATCGGCGCGCAGGCCCTCTCGCAGAACACCACCAAAGATATGAAGGACGCCGGCAAGCAGGCCGTCAAAGACGCGAAAGACGCCGCCAAAGACGCGATGAAGAACGCGGGCGATAAGGCGAAGGAAGCCATGGGCGGCCAGCCAGAGATGCCCCCCGAGATGGCCAAGATGATGGAGGCCTGGGGCGAGTACGCCACGCCCACCGAAACCCACGCCCACATGTCGAAAGCCGCTGGCAAGTGGAGCATGAAGATCAAAGTGCGCTTCACGCCCGACATGCCATGGGACGAGACGGCTTCCCAGGTTGAAACCACCTCCATCATGGGCGGTCGCTACCTCTTCGAGAAAGTCAACGGCTCGATGGGCGGCGAACCCTTCGAGGGAATGAACGTCATCGGCTATGACAACTTCAAGAAGAAGCACTTCTACAGCTGGATCGATAACGCGGGCACGGGCGTGTTGTACGCCGAGGGAGACATGGCCGCCGACCACAAGAGCATCACCTACTGGGCCGAGGGCCCCGACTTCATGACCGGCAAAATGAAGAAAACCCGCTCCGTCATGAAGTACGACAATGACGACCAGCACACCCTCGAAATGTACGACATCGGGCCCGACGGCAAGGAGTTCCTCTCCTTCGTCGGCGTCTCCACCCGCGTGAAGTAACTCATTCGGTAAGACAAGCGTCCCGCTGGTGTCGATACGAAAAACGCATCCGCCAAACCCCGAGCCGCAAGCTCGGGGTTTTCTCTTCATACAATGCACGAATGCCGAAGAAGAAGAAAGCCGCCGCGCGTCGATCGACTCGATCCGAGGCGCCGCGCATCGCCAAGAAGAAGGCGCCCACCAAGCCCCGCCGCTCGTCAAGCGGCGACACGGCGATCAGCTCCGTCGCTGTTGAAAAAGCCACCGGCAAGAACTGGGCCGACTGGTTCGCCATCCTCGACCGCGCCGGCGCCGCGAAACTCACGCACCGCGAGATCGCCGCCATGCTCGCCAAGCACCCGGGCGTCTCTGCATGGTGGGCCCAGATGATCACGGTGCAGTTTGAACGCGAGCGCGGCCTCCGCGCGGTTCACCAGACCGCCCGTGGTTTCGTCGCCAGCGCCAGCCGAGTCGTCAACGTGCCCCTCGCCCGACTGTACGAATCGTGGTCCACGCCGCCCGCCCGCGCCGTGTGGCTCGGCAAGACCAGCCTGACCATCCGCCGCGCCACCACGAACAAATCCATCCGCATCACCTGGCCCGAGGGTCAGGATGTCGAAGTGATGTTCTACGAAAAATCCCCCGAGAAATCGCAGGTCACGGTCCAGCACAACAAGCTCGCCTCCGCCGCCGACGTGAAGGGGATGAAATCTTTTTGGGCGGAAAAACTCGACAGGCTGCGCGATCAGCTCGAAGCGTGACCCATGCCCGCATCACAACCCCAGCGGCCGCACCTTCACGCTCGGATCACCGATCGGCCCCGTCACGTGATATTTCACCAGCCGGTCCGTCACCTTCCCGATCGCCGCGCCGATCTCGCCCAGCAACCCCTGCACCTTCTCCATCGGCCCCGCGTTCATCATCAGGTCGCACACGCCGCCGAACGTGATGGACCCCGACCCGCGCGCCACCACCGCCTGCGTCTCAAGGTTCATCGACTCCACCCGCACCACGCCGCTGTCGAATCTGAACCCAACATCCGCCGAGTCGCGCACCGACCCAGCGCCGACCGCCTCCGCGATGCTCGCCGCCGCTTCCGTGAGATCATGCACCAGCGGGATATTGATCAGCCGCCCGTCGCGGACGCGCAGCGACCCGCTCCCGCCCAGCGAGTCCGTTGGCCGCGCTAGCAGAACCGTCGCCGCCCCGGATGAATCCAGCATCCCCGCGAGCCGCGGCGGCGCGCCGGGCGTCGTCTTCGTCCGCAGCATCTCGCGCAGGTCCAGCCCGTTCGCGCGCCACGTAAAACCCATCGGCCGATCACCCGCGCCGAAATTGCCGTGTACACCCTCGAATCGCAGCGTGCCCCCCAGCAGCGCCGCCTCCGCACGCTCGCACGAGAACGCGGCCCCCGACACCTCGAACCGCGCGCCGAGCGAATCAATCGGCAGCCGGTACTCCCCCGCGGCGGCATTGATCCCATTCCCGTGCAACTCCCCTACTAACCGCGTCCGCGACGCATCACGCATCGCCACCAATCCAGACCCGCGCAGCTCCACACGCCCCCGCACATCGTGCTCCGCCAGCAGCGACCGCAACTCCCCCGGCAACCCCGCGCGCCCGCTCGCGTCAAGATCAATCACGACCGACGCCGATCGCGCCTCGACGTCCAGCGAATCCAGGTTCACCCGCCCATCAAACGTCACCCGCGCCAGCGGCTCGCGCCCGGACTCGATCGTCACGCGGTGCCACCCCGGCTCCGCGCCAGCTTCGTCCGGCTCCGCGTCGAGCGCCAGCGTCACGCCGCTGATCACCATCGGCGCCGCGCCGCCTACCGCGTCGCTGAACTCGATCGACCCATTCACCAATTCCAACCGCCGCAGCCGGAACACGTTCGACAGCCGCGCATTCCCCTCCACGCTCGCGGGCTCGCGCAGCGCCCCCGCGCGCACCAGCGGCACAAGCCCGCGGAACCGCGTCTCACCATCCGCCCCGCGCTCGCGGATCAGCCGCAGCCTCGCGTCCTTCAGCGTCACGCGCTCGATCACGATCGGCTTCCCGCGCTGGGGGAGTTTCGCCAGCGACAGGCTCAATTCACCCGCGAACACCGACTCCGTCCCGTCCGCCGCCGTCAGCCGCACATGGCGCACTCTCACGCCCAGCGGCGGCAAGTACTCGAGCTCCTCGAAACTCAGCCTCGGCTCAAGGTACGACCCCGCGATCAGCATGATCTGACCGCCGACCCACGCCTCGATCTCCTCGCCCGCCGCCGACAGCGCCCCGCGCACCCCGCCATGCCGCCGGATTGCACTCACGCTGAGCGCAACCGCCACTACAATCCCCGCCAGCACCGCGACGAGCCCAATCCCCAGCAACAAGCGGCGAACACGCATAACGAAATTCTACGCGCGCGGCCCGCATCAATCTCATCGAATTCTCTCTCCTCCTCGTGCATCGGTGAATCACCAACGCGCCACGACAATCCTGCTCTGAGGATTGTCGTGCTCACCGCACAGCGCTCGCCACTGTGTATCGCACGGCCACGAGACCAACGAACATCCGCGTTGGCGCATCGACACAACAACTGAATCGAAGGCCGCCGAGTGCGCAGAGATTGAAGTTACAAGGGATCTCTTTCCCGTCTCTTCTCTTCTCCGCGCTCTCTGGGTCTCTGCGGTGAATCCGTCCTTACGCGTACACCTCCATCAGCACGCGCCGCGTCGGCCGGATCTCCTTGTGCAGCATCCGCCGATCCCACCCGCGGATATCGCGGAGCGCCTCCGAGTCGCACTGCAGGTACTGCTCCAGCGCCCCGCCCTGTAGTTCGAGCGCGAGCTGCTGGAAGATGCCCAGTTCCATCCCCGCGATGCCGCAGATGTAAATCAGGTTCCGCTCGCTCGACAACTGCGGCCCAAGCTGGTCCCGATTCGTCCGCAGCCGGTCCTGCACGTACAGCCGGTCGTGCCCGTCCGCCTGCTTCTCGCGGCTGATCGCCGTCAGATACGTGAAGTTCTTGTGCTCCGCGGCGATCTTCAGAAAGTAGTGGTGATACAAAAGATCCGTCGCGTACGGCGCGCCCATGATCAGCGTGATTCGGCTCTGGCAATTCCGCCGGATCAATTCCAGCAGCATCCCCCGGAACGGCGCGATCCCCGTCCCCGTCGCGATGAACGTGTAGTCATGCGCGCACACATCCACCGGCAGCAGGAACCGCTTCCCGTTCGGCCCGCTGATCTTGATCTCCTGCCCCACCTGGCAATCGCACAGAAAATTCGACGCCACGCCCAGGAACAACTTGTGGTTCTCCCAGTGCTCGTCGATCGTGCGCTTTACCGTCGTCGAGTAGATGCGCCCCTCGCCGTCCTCGCCGCTGATGGGCGACGCCATCGAGTACAGACGCACCTTATGCGGCAAGCCGCGCGCATCCACCCCGTCCGGCACCACGCCCAGCGCCTGCCCCGGATAGCACAACCCCTGCAAGCCCGCGCGGCTCACATCAATCTCAACATGCCGCACGAACCCGGCCGCCTTCTTGCTCGCCGTACAGACCTCGTTCTTCGTCACGACGCCGATGCCCGGCTCCGTCGGCCGCAGCACGTGCATCTTCACTTCGGGCATCACCGGTTCGCCGGGCACGCTGATCTTTGACATAGGGCTTGGACCGTATGGGCCGCGGAAATCGCTGTCAACCCGCCAGCCGCCGCCGCGCGATCCGCACCGCTTTCTCCGATGTATCCCCGCCGATCGCCCGCCGCCCGAGCTTCACCGCCGCCGCCAGCGTCGTCCCGCTCCCGCAGCACGGGTCCAGCACCACGCCGCCCGGCGGGCAGCACGCGCCCACCAGCACCTCCAGCAGCGCCATCGGCTTCTGCGTCGGCCAGCCGAGTCGCTCCTTCGACATGTTGTTGATCGACGGGATGTCCAGAACATCCGTCGCCTTCTTCAGCATCCCCTTCATCCGCTGACTCGTCGCCGGCACCATCGGCGGCTCAAACCAGTACCGCTCCTCATCAACGCAGTAAAACAAAATGTCATCATGCTTCCGCGCGAACCGCCGCGGTGACGATCCCCCCAAACCGTACGACCACACCAGGTGATTCACGAACCGCCCCGCCCCGAGCAGTTCATCCAGCAGCAGCCGCACGTGATGGCTCGCGCGCCAATCAACATGAATCAACAGATTCCCCGTCGGCTTCATCGCCGGCAGCGTCGCCGCCAGCCGCTCACGCAGCCACGCCACATACGCCGCCGCATCATCCCACCGATCCTCAAACGCGCCGGCCGCCGCGCGCTGCACTTCCCCTGTATTGAACGGCGGATCGACGTACATCAAATCCACCGACCCCGGCGCCAGCGTCCGCGCCAGCGCCAGCCAATCGCCCCGCGACACGCTCCACCGCTCCCCCGCGCCCCCCGGGGAAGGGGCGGATCGCTTCGACCCAGCACGAGCAGTGGGGGACCTCGCCATCGCGCACCACTCTAACCGTCGCCCGATCAGTACACTCCGCCGCTCCCCAACGATCGGAGTCATCGAGTTGCCGTCACACCGTACCTCGCCGCTGCATTCCCGCCCGTCCCGCAAGAGCTCCTCGCGCCGCAAGCCCACCATGGCCGACCGCGCCGACCCGCACATCTGTTACGAAAAAAGCGTCCAGAGCCCCGAGGCGGAAGTCGATTTCATCCTCGCCGAGTTCAAGAGACTCCGCCGCCGATCCCCCGCGCTGATCCGCGAAGACTTCTGCGGCACGGCCGCCGTCTGCTGCGAGTGGGCACGGCGCAAACCAGCCCACCGCGCCACCGGCGTCGATCTCGACAAGCCAACCCTCGAATGGGCCTTCGCCCACCAACTCTCGCGCCTCACCAACCCGCAGCGCGCCCGCGTCACACTCCTCAATCAGAACGTGCTGAACGTGAAAACGCCGCCGGTCGACGCCGTCCTCGCCATGAACTTCAGCTACTACCTCTTCAAAGAGCGCGGGCAACTCCGCGCCTACTTCAAACGCGTCCGCGCCGCGCTCAAACCCGACGGCGTCTTCTTCCTCGACGCCTACGGCGGGTACGACGCCTTCCGCGCCATGAAAGAACCCCGCGCCATCGACAAGCGCATGACCTACATCTGGGATCAAGCCGACTACAACCCAATCACCGGCGACGCGACGTGCCGCATCCACTTCAAATTCGCCGACGGCTCGCGCCTCACCAACGCCTTCGAATACCACTGGCGCCTCTGGACCATCCCCGAAGTCCGCGAACTCCTCCACGAGGCCGGCTTCAAGAAGACCACCGTCTACTGGGAGGGCGAAGACAAAAACGGCGAAGGCGACGGCAACTTCAAGCCCGCCGAGAAAGCCGCCCCCGACGCCGGCTGGATCGCTTATCTCACCGCCCAGAAGTAGCCAGAAATCGCCATTCAGGAGGCAGTACCGCCTTAATTCATTATTTTCTGAAACATTTGACGAACCCGAAGGCCAAGCCTATTCTTCGTATCATGCCCGGCATGCTCGACATCGCCCCCGCCCACGAGTCCATCGCTCGGCTTCTCGCCGAGGGGCTGCGGCGTGTCGATGAGCGCTTCAACGAACAACTCAACTCGCCCATCGCCCCCGTCGCCGAACTCTGCCGACAGGTCGAGCGATACCGCGGCAAAATGCTCCGCCCCATGCTCGTCATGCTCTCGGGCCTCGCCGCTTCACCGCGCACCGGCCGAGAGCCGGAGATCACCGACGACCACGTCACCATCGCCGCCGTCATCGAGATGATCCACATGGCGACGCTCGTCCACGACGACGTCCTCGACGAAGCCGACACCCGCCGCGGCGGACGCACCATCAACCGCGAGCGCGGCAACGAAGTCGCCGTCATCCTCGGCGACTACCTCATCTCGCAATCCTTCCACCTCTGCAGCCAGCTCGACAGCCAGCGCACCGCCCTCCGCGTGGGCCAGATCACCAGCACCGTCTGCGAAGGCGAGATGCTCCAGCTCCACCACCGCGCCGACTTCGAACTCGACGAGCCCACCTACTTCGACATCATCGACCGTAAGACCGCCGCCCTCATCGGCGTCGCGTGCGAGCTCGGCGCGCAGTACTCCGGCGCCGACCCCGATCTCGCGCACCGCTTCTTCGACTTCGGCTCGAAACTGGGCGTCGCCTTCCAGATCATCGACGACGTCCTCGACCTCGTGGGCGACGAGCGCGTCGTCGGCAAAACCCTCGGCCGCGACCTCGAAAAAGGCAAGCTCACCCTCCCGCTCATCCGCCACCTCGCGTACCTCGCGCCCGCCGAGCGCGAACGCGCCATCCGCTCGCTGAAAGCCTGCACCGGCTGCGAATCCACCCGCCGACAGGTTGCCGCCGATCTCGAGCAAACCGGCTCGATCGTCCATGCCCGCCGAGTCGCAGAGCGCCTTGTGACCGAAGCAAAGGCGCTGCTCACCGCGCTCCCCGACTCGCCCGCCCGCCAGTCCATGCTCACCATGGCCGACGCAGTGCTCAGCCGCCGGCTCTAACTCAAGTTCGGAGTATGTTTGCTGGTGCGATCCATCGCGCGGTTGGCCTTATCCCGCGATTCCGCTATACTCCCCAACCCTGATTTTTCCCGTCGCTCGGGCGCTGCCCGGGCCGATCGTCCAAGACGAGGAACCGAGTTTCATGAGCCAGTTCACCCGCTTCGGCCAGACCAAGATCAAAGCCACCAAGACCTCCGGCACCGGCGACGAATACGTCGACTGGAAGGACGTCGAGAACCTCCGCCGCATGATGTCGCCCAACGGCAAGCTTTTCGGCCGCAAGCGGCTCAGCACCACCGCGAAGGAACAGCGCATGGTCGCTCAGGCCGTCAAGCGCGCCCGCTTCATGGGCCTCCTGCCCTTCACCAGCGCCACGCTGTAACCCACGACTCACCGCTGAACGCCAGCCGGCCGTCTGTTTCGCCGCGCGCTACAACGACACGCGCAGCGCGAGCGAGCGGGGCGTCGCCGCGCGCATCAATTGCCGCCTACCCTCTACAACCATGCCGAGCGCCCAGCCCACACAAAGTCACCGTGACTACGCGTCGCTACTCTCGCGCGAACTCCCAGGTTCTGGCTTCGACACCGCGCGCCTCCAGCACGCCAGCGACCTCCTCTGGGACGCCCTCTCCCCGCAAGGCATCTCCTGGATCGGCTTCTACGCCGGCCCAGGCGCCACGCTCGACGACCACCGCACCGTCGGCCCCGATGAAATGCTCCTCGTCGCCTGCCGCGACAAGCCCGCCTGCTCGCCCATCGGCCTCCACGGCGCCTGCGGCCGCTCCTGGCGCGAACGCCGATCGCTCGTCATCCCCGACGTCCGAACCCTCGGCCCGAACTACGTCGCCTGCGACCCGCGCGATCAATCCGAAGTCGTCGTCCCGCTCTTCGATCCCGCCGGGGGGTGCTGGGGCGTCCTTGACGCCGACAGCTACGACGTCGGCGCCTTCACCACCCACGACGCCGCGCAGCTCTACCAATCACTGCGGCGGTGGGCGCTCACGAAAGAGCCGGGCCCACCGCCGCCGCTGGTTCTCTGATTTCGCTCGCACCGCGCCTCACCGCGCGTTCAGCACACGCTTGGCCATGAACTCCCGGATTTTGGACGCGATCAGCGCGCCATCCTCCTCCAGCGCGAAGTGACCGGTGTCCAGCAGATTGAAGTCCAGCTTCTTCAGATCACGCTTGTACGGCTCCGCGCCCTCCGCCGGGAAGATGAAGTCGTTCTTGCCCCACACGATCAGTGCGGGCGGCTGGTGCTCGCGGAAGTACGCCTGCCACTTCGGGTACAGCGGCGGGTTCGTGCCGTAGCTCAGGAACATCTTCAGTTGAATCTCCACGTTGCCCGGCCGGTCGAGCAGCGCCTGATCGATCGTCCAATTGTCCGGGCTGATACTCGTGACATCACGCACGCCGTGCGTCCATTGCCACTTCGTGGTCTTCAGATCAAGGAAGGCGCGCAGCGGCTGCGCGGTCGTCTCGCTCGGCGCGGCCCAGTACGCCTTGATCGGATCCCAGAATTCGCGGAGCCCCTCCTCATACGCGTTGCCGTTCTGAATGATGAGCCCCGTGATCCGCTCCGGGTGAGCGCTCGCGATCCGGTAGCCAATCGGCGCGCCGTAGTCCTGCACGTACACCGCGAATTTCGTCAGCCCCACCGTCTCGGTGAACGTGTCCATCACCCGCGCCAGATTGTCGAAGCTGTACTCGAACGACTCCACCGGCGGTGCCGAGCTCTGCCCGTACCCCGGATAGTCCGGCGCGATCACGCGGTACGTGTCCGCGAGCGCGGGGATCAGATTGCGGAACATGTGCGACGACGTCGGGAACCCGTGCAGCAGCAGGATCGCCGGCCCATCCGCCGGCCCGGCCTCACGGTAGAAGATGTCCAGCCCATCGACCTTCACCGTGCGGTACGACACCCGCGGCGCGCTAGCGCGCTCCGCCGACGCCGCTGCTGAAGCCGCCGGCGCTTCGGGCTTCGACGACTGCGCCAGCACACCGGCGCCGATGACCGCCGAGGCTCCGAGCAGCACCGCCAGCGATCGGATCATGGTGCGATTCATGAATCTTCCTTTCCAATGAGAGGCCATGCTGCAACGATGCGCCACTCGCCAGAGCGGGCATGCCGAAGCGACGTCGAATGAGAACAGAAAATCATCCGGCGTGCGGGAAGCACACCGGATGCTGAATTTATCGAGTCGTCACCACCGGGAAATCAATCGCCGTCTGCGCCACCGTGTTGAAGTAGTTGGTGAACACATTCAGCGCCACATGCGCCACGATCTCGCCGATCTCGCCGTCGGTGAACCCCGCGCCGCGAACGGCGGCGAGGTCCGAGTCCTTCACCTCACCGCGCGAATCGACCACGGCCCGGGCGAACTTCACCGCCGCGTCCGCCTTCGCGTCCGTCGAGCCGCCCTTCAGCCCCGCGCCGATGTCGTCAGGCGACAGCCCGACCATCTTGCCGATCGCCGAGTGCGCGCTCGCGCAGTAGTCGCAGTGATTCGCCGACGCCAGCGCCAGCGCGATCCGCTCCCCCGTCTTCGCGCCGAGCGTGCCGTGCGACAGCGCGCCGGACAAGTTCAGGTACCCCTCCAGCACCGCGGCCGAGTTCGCCATCGTCCGCATCATGTTGGGCGTCATGCCCAGCTTCTTGTTCACGGCGTCGAGCAGTTCCTTCGCCTTGCCGGTCGAGGTCGCGGGGTCAACAGCATTCAAGCGGGGCATGGTGTTCTCCTTCTCTGAGTGAGGCTGCCGGGAAGCCCGGGACCAGCCGAAAATCCGTGAGTCCGACTGGTATACAGACCAGTCTATCTATGGGTATGATTCCACCACGGCCGCCCGGTGACAAGCCCCATCGTGTTATTTTTCCGCGCGACTAGACCGAGCGGCTGAGGCGTCCCGCCCGTCTCCCCCCAGCCTCTGCCTTCTTCTTCTTCTTCTTCTTCTTCTTCCTTGTCCCGCGAGCTGTCACGCGCGCCCACCAACAACATCAAAGTCCCGGAGTCGTGCTCCCGAGTTCACCCATGCCCAAGACCACCCGCCGAGCCAAGCCCGCCGACCCCCCCGAGCCGCCAGAGAAGGACTCCCCGCGCCGCGACGACCTCCTCGACGCCGCGCTGAAACTCTTCCGCGTCCACGGCTTCCGCGCCACCGGCATCGACTCCATCATCGAAGCCGCCGGCGTGGCGAAGATGACCCTCTACCACCACTTCGAATCAAAGGAAGACCTCATCCTCGCCGCGCTCCACCGGCGCGATGAAGAGTTGAAGCAGTTCCTCACCCGCCGCGTCGCCGAACTCGCGCGCACGCCGCGCGAACAACTCCTCGCCGTCTACGACGCGCTCGGCGAGTGGCTGAAGCGCGACAAGTTCGCCGGCTGCCTCTTCATCAAAGCCGCCGCCGAGTTCCCCGAGCTCGACCACCCGATCCACCGCGCCGCCGCCGAGCACAAGAACGACATCCGCGACGTGATCCGCGCACTCGCCGCCGAAGCCGGTGCCCGCGACCCCGACGAACTCGCCGCCCGCCTCTGCCTGCTCGTGCAAGGCGCGATCATCCATTCGCAGATCAAGAAATCGATGGACCCCGTGCGCGAAGCCCGAGCCGCTGCGGAGATGTTCATCCGCGCGATGTAAAACTCACCGCCCCCCGCGCGACAGATTCACATACCGCCCCAGCGCCATCACCGGAAAATAATGCCGGTACAGGTGATACCGCAGGTAGAACACCTTCGGGAACCCGGTCCCCGTGAACCACTCCTCGCGCCACGACCCGCGCGGCTCGGGCACGATGTGCCCCGGCGGATCGCGTCGCGCATCACCGCCCCAGTTCTCCGCCGGCACATCATGCACGAGCTGCGTGCGCACGAGGTAGTCGATCGCGCGCCGCACACGCTCATCATCCGCGCCGACCAGGAACATCATCGCGCACGCGCCCCACGCCGTCTGCGACGCCGTGCTCGGCCCCTTCCCCATCCACTGCGCTTCATCAAGATACGAGTTCGCCGATTCGCCGAACCCGCCGTCCTCATTCTGGATCGAGCGCAGCCACGCGAGCGCGCGCTGCAGATACGCCGAGCGCGGGTCCTCGCCGGCCGAGATGAGCCCGCCCACCGCCTGCCACGTGCCGTAGATGAAGTTGCATCCCCATCGCCCCCACCAGCACCCTTGCACGCGCTGCTGCTTCTTCAAATACTCGACCGCGCGGCGCACACCCTCATGCTCACGCGGCACGCCGCACGTCACCAGCGCCTCGAGCGTGCGCCCGGTGATGTCCGCGCACGACGGGTCCTGCATCGCGTTGTGGTCGGCGAACGGCACCATCTCCATCCAAGGGCGGTCCTTCGTGCGATCGAACGCGGCCCACCCGCCGTCATCATTCTGCATCGCCAGCACCCACCGCACGCCGCGCTGCGCCGCCGCCCTCGCGCGATCCGCCGTCCCGCCGTGCCACTGACCTCTGCTCTGAGAGGTCAGTGCATTCGCGCGATCCGCACTGACCGGCTCAGAGCCGCCGGTCAGTGGCACATCAGAACCGCCCACCCCATGCGCCGCGCGCCACAGCGCCTTGCACACCATCACCGTGTCGTCATTGTCGGGGTACCAGTCGTTGCGATACTCGAACGCCCACGCCCCGGCATCCCCGCCCGGCCCCATGCGCATCGCGCGGTCCGCCGGCCGCAGGTTGTTGATCCAGTCGCCCACCACCGACACCTCGCGCTCGCACAACCAGCGGCAGGTGCGCGCGATGCGCTCGTTGTTCTCCGCTGTCAGCCCCGCCTCCGTCAGCGCGTACAGCGCGATCCCCGTATCCCACACCGGGCTGAAACACGGCTGGATTCTGATGTGATCCTCCCCGGGGGGTTCAACGATGAACCGGTCGAGTTCCTTCTCCGCGTTCACGATCACCGGGTGCGAGCGCGGGTAGCCGAGCGATTGGAACGCGATCTGCACGTACACCATCGGCGGGAAAATCGCGCCCAGCCCGTCGGTCGTCTCGGGGCGCATGCGGTCGAGAATCCACTTCTCCGCCGCGCGCAGCGCCGCCGCGCGCGTCACGATCACGCCGCTCTTCTGCAGCCACTTCAGCCCGCGATCGACGGCGAGGAAGAAATTCTTCCACCCCAGCGTCTCCTTCGCGTCCCACTCCTGGTTCAGCCGCTCGCGCCGCGATTGATCGATGAACAGCTCGCCGATGCCCAGGAGCGACGGCAAGCGCCGCACCGGGCGCGTCGCCGTACAGATCGCCAGCGGCAGGATCATCGTCCGCGTCCACGCCGCCACCTTGTCCAGATGGAACGGGAACCACCGCGGCAGGAAAACCACTTCAGGCGGGATCGACGGGCACGCATCCCAACTCACCTGCCCCAGGCACGCGAGATAGAACATCGAGAACGTGTTGATCCGCTCCGCCCCGCCCATCGCGATGATCGCGTCGCGCGCGCGAACCATGTGCGCCGCATCGCGGTGATCACCGAAGAGTTTCAGCGTGAAATACGCCTTCACGCA
This sequence comes from uncultured Phycisphaeraceae bacterium, assembly GCA_964391865.1. Lineage (GTDB taxonomy): Bacteria > Planctomycetota > Phycisphaerae > Phycisphaerales > UBA1924 > DASZQL01. The sequence continues at coordinate 341,128 of CAYMNQ010000001.1, read as the reverse complement.
CGCGGACAAATCCGCCGGCGAGCCGGGGTACTGCCCCCATGTGCCGTCCGCGCGCTGCAACCGCCGCAGGTATACGAGCATCCTTTGAAAGCGCTCAAGATCGCGCGGCGTCGCCTCCGGCGCGGCCTCCTGCCCGAGGATCCACTTCATCAGCAGATACTCGGTGATCAGGATCGAGTCACCCTCAAGCTCCGCGCACCAGTGCCCGTCAGCTCGCTGTTTCGAGAGCAACGCATCGACCGCAAGAGCAAGCGATGCTCGCACCCGATTGACGTCATCGGCACTGATTGGCCCGCAAGAGACTTCGCTGGATCCGTCGCACGTTGACGAGCGAATGGACACGGCTTCACGAGTCATCGATCTTGAGGAGACTGGGGAAATGCTGGGCATATGGGCATTCTCGGAGCGTCTGACTTCGAAACGGTCGGTGTGTCGCGACGAAGTTGTTCGTTGCTGTGCGTCAAAACTAGCGAGGACCTCACACGGAGCATAGCGAGCCAGCACGCTCATCACCGATACTCTTCTCGGACCGGTGCAAGAGCGGGCCGTGACGCACGCCGAGTGAACGTCAGACCCACGCAAAGGGAGTATGAAATGCAACGATCAACGCGGGCCGCAGCGCTGCGCCCGAGCGGCACGGGCCATGCCGCGCTTCTCGCCGCGTGCTGCCTCGCGTGCGGTGCACAGACTTTCGCGGGCGAACCCGCTCCGCGACTCTGGACGTGGAACCCACGCCCGGATGCTGTCGAGACCGACCCGCGAGTCATCCCGAGCGTGCGTGTCGACGTCACCGAACTCTCGGGAGCGCAGGCCGCGGGACGCGCTGCGGACCTGATCCGCCATCGCGGGCTCGGCCCGGGCGAGATCTGCCTGATCCTCCAGAACTACGGCGCCGGGGACGGCACTTCGTCGGACGGGACAGTCGCCCTGGCGTACCACCGGCGCGATGCGCTCGTCGCGCCGATCCTCGACCCAGATCACGGAGACACCGACGTCCGCTGGCGCACCGCATGGATGTCCAACGGTATCAATGAGTCCAGGGCTTGGATGACCGAATTCGTGAACACGTACACCGATCGTCAGTTGCTCGACCCCGATTTACCAAGCCCGTCCAGATTCCACTTTGATACCGAACTGACCACCGCCCCATGCTGCGGCTTCGCAGGGCTTCGACTGTTCGACGCGATGCTCTCGGAGCGAGTCGGCAACAACAGGCGAGCCACGAGCGAGCCCATCCCGGGCCAGAATGGACTGACACTTCTGCAGGCATACGCGGCGGCCGGTTCGCCGCCGTACGACACGAGCGTTCGGATGTTCGATTCACCAGAGAACCGGGCCTTTACACGCTGGTGGATCCCTCTGAACCTCCAGGCGGTAGACGCGGCGATGAAGGCCTCGACCTACGACGTCATTCACCAACGATGGGGCGCGTCGGTCAGAGTCAGCGACTACATCAACAGCTGCCGCGTCGACGGCATCGACGGCCGAACGTACACGGAACTCTCGACCGACCGGGACCTCGGTGACGGTTGGGTCTGGAGCGGTTCCTCGGACATGCAAGCGCCGGCCCTCTTCCCGGTGCATCCGTCGCGTGTCGAGACCGAGTCGGGAGAGAGCAGATGGGACGCGACGCTCCGTCTCCAGCGGGCGAATCTCGCCGCGTGTATCGAGTCCTTCGGCGGTGGACACCAGCACGACATGTCGCCGTGGATCGCAATACCGGGGCAGATTCAAGGCGGGTACCGCATCCGCTCCGAGGACTGCCGCAGAATGCTCGCGATGCTCCGAGCCTTCGGCATCAGCGAGGTTCTCGTCTGGAGCGACGCGGAGTACAGCACGCCCGAGACCTGGGAGATACTCCAGCGGTTGGTACGCCACGTATGGAGTACGACCCTGGACTTTGCGTCGATCACCCGCGGCACCCGCGCAGGAACTCAGCCGTTCCGGGCCCCGCACGAGGAGATCCGGCACACCGATCGCCGCGCGTTGAGCGTTGTTTCCGATCCGCAGCGCATCGCCGAGATCCATATCGAGGGCACCGCGGAGTTGGCGCCGAGTTCGTGCCGCTTAGCCCTGCTGGTCGAAAGCACCACATCCGCTCACGGCGTGCGGGAGTCGATCTGGGTGTGGAACTGGTCCGACGCCCGCTGGGACCCGGCGCTCGATGATTTCGAGGTGCCTCTGAGCATCGATGTGCCCCTCGTGTCCGCGAACGCTCGCTGGCGGTTCGTCCGCGTGGACGGCTATGTCCGTCCGGAGGACCACGCCGTGAGGATCCGCGTCCGCCATGAATCAACTTCCAACTTCGTCTCCCATTTCGATCTGGTGCAGTTCATCGGGGCGGACGGGCGGCTCCGCGGCGACGTCAATCGCGACGAACAGGTCAGTTACAGCGACCTGTCAACGCTGCTCGACCGCTGGCGTCAACCAGTCGAGCCGTTCACGGGAGGTGACGAAGACGGCAGCGGGTTCATCGACATTCACGATCTCGGCGTGATGTTGTCGCACTGGGCGCACTCAATTCCAACCGCGTGCGCCGGTGAATGATCAACATCCGGCTCAGCCGAACACAATCCCCTGCGCCAGCGGCAGATCGTCGCCGTAGTTGATCGTGTTCGTCTGCCGGCGCATGTACGCCTTCCACGAGTCGGAGCCGGACTCGCGCCCGCCGCCGGTTTCCTTTTCTCCGCCGAACGCGCCGCCGATCTCAGCGCCGCTGGTGCCGAGGTTCACGTTCGCGATACCGCAGTCCGAGCCGTCGACGGAGAGGAACCGCTCCGCCGTCCGCGCCGAATCGGTGAACACCGCGCTCGACAGTCCCTGCGGCACGGCGTTGTGCATCGCGATCGCCTCGTCGTAGCTCGCGCACTCGAAGATGTAGAGCACCGGCGCGAACGTCTCCTCGCAGGTGATCCTCGGCACCTTCCCCCTCGGCACCCTGATGATCGTCGGCTCCACGAAATGCCCCGGCTTCCCGGCGAATTTCTCGATGCCGGCGAGTCCGCCCGCGAGCACCTCGCAGCCGTCCTTCACCGCAGCTTCGATCGCGTGCTTCATATTCGCGACCGCTTGAGCGTTGATCAGCGGCCCCATCAGCGTGCCCGCGTCGAGCGGGTTGCCGATCTTCACCGTCTTGTACGCGCTGATGAGTTTCGGCGTGATCCGCGCCGCCGAATCGCCCACGCACAGCAGTCGCCGCGTCGTCGTGCACCGCTGCCCCGCGGTGCCGACAGCTCCGAAGACGATGCCGCGCATCGCGAGGTCCATGTCCGCGTCGGGCATCAGGATGATCGCGTTGTTCCCGCCCAGTTCGAGCAGGCAGCGCCCCAGGCGCGCCGCGACCTTCTGCCCCACGATCTTGCCCATCCGCGTGCTGCCCGTCGCGCTGATCAGCGGCAGGCGGTGATCGCCCGTCATCGCTTCGCCCACTTCCGCATCGCGGCCGATCGCCAGTGGGAACACATCCTCCGGCTTCACGCCGCCCGTCGGCTTGAAGATGTCCTGCTCGCGCATCACCTTGTGCGCCACGCGCGTCCCCGCGATCGCCACCAGCGGCGTGATGTTGCTCGGCTTCCAGATCACCGTGTCGCCGCAGACGGCGGCGAGCATCGCGTTCCACGCCCACACCGCGATCGGGAAGTTGAACGCCGTGATCACGCCGATCACACCCAGCGGGTGCCACTGCTCCATCATGCGGTGGCTGCGCCGCTCGCTCGGCATCGTCAGCCCGTAGCACTGGCGCGACAACCCCACCGCGAAGTCGGCGATGTCGATGCACTCCTGCACCTCGCCCTCGCCCTCCGCGCGGATCTTGCCCATCTCGAGCGTGACCAGCGCGCCGAGGTCCGCTTTGTGCTTGCGGAACTCCTCGCCGATGCGCCGCACAATCTCGCCCCTCAGCGGCGCGGGCACGCGCCGCCACTGCTCCTGCGCCGCCACCGCGCGCGCGGCGATCGCGTCGTACTCCGCGACCGAATTGCACGCCACGCCCGCGAGCTTCTCGCCCGTTGCGGGGTTCTGAGAGATCACATGATCGGCGGAGGCGCGCTCGGCGGGGACCACGCGCGGATCGTCAAAGAGGCCAAGTCGTGTCAAGATTTCGCGGCTCATCATCGGAGTCTACAGTCAGGGTTGATTTCTGCTAAACAGGCAGTGATACTGCCAAGCCGCAAGCGATGCCCCGTCAAACCAGACAACGCCGAACGTTCCTGAGGCTGGTTTGTTCCGGTCTGTTGATGTGCTATCTCGCCGCGAGTCTCGGAGTTCTGCCGAGTCCCGCATTCGTCGCGCGGTGGATCGGCCGGTTCCAGTCGGGCGGAGAGCGATTCCCCTGCGAGGGCGGCTCGTGCGGATGCGCGTCCGCCAAAGAGTGCTGGTCGAGCTGCTGCTGCACCACCGAGGTCGAACGCCTCGCGTGGGCCATCCGGAACAATATCGAACCGCCGAAAGATGTCTCATTCTCCACGGCGACGTGGGACGCCGCGCTGAAGCGCGCCGGGCGAGCCGGCGCGCATTGCTCGCTCTGCATCGTCCAGGCGCGCCAGGACATCGAGGTTGGCGCTCGCCGCCGCTCCGGCGTGGTGCCGCCGGCCGCGCGCGCGGAGGAACGCGCGCCCGCGACCGCTGATGCGCTCCCCTGCCTTTCGCCGCTCGACTGCAAGGGCCTTGATTCTCTCGTGCTCGCGTCGCTCCCCTTGCCGCTCTGGCCCGGCGAGCTTCAGATCGTGACCGAGGGCGACGACTGGTGCGAAGCCCCGCTCCCAACCGGAGCGGAGCGATGCACGTCGCGCGCGCTCCCCACGGACTCGCCGCCGCCCCGCGCGTGACCCCGAGCCGCTTTTTCACCCATCACATCACGTGTTCTGTGCGGAGATCGGTCCCCCTCGCCGCGATCGCTGCGCGCTCGCGGCACATCGAGGTGCGCCCGTGAATCACATTCTTCCCGCGGTTCCCCCGCGTGATCGCGAAGCGTTCACGCTGGTCGAATTGCTGGTGGTCGTGGCCGTGCTTGTTCTGCTGCTCAGTCTGCTGACCCCCGCGCTCCGGCTGTCGATGGAGTCCGCCCGCGCCACGAAGTGCTTGGCGAACGAGCGCTCCATCGGCGCGGCGGTCATCATGTACTGCCGCGAGTACGACGACTACTTCCCGCTCTCAAGCCACACCACCGGCGGGCTCGCGCGTTCCGCGTCGTGGCTTCAATCGCTCCAAGAGTTCGGCGTCATCAAGGCGGCCCGGTTCTGCCCCTCGGATCCGTTCCGCGCATCGCGCCTCACGTCCTTCGCCACCAACGACTACTTCGAGCCGCTCACGCCCGGCGTTGACTACCACCCCGTCACGCGCCGCACGCTGCCCAACGGGCGTCGGCGCGCGCTCAACCGGCTCGCCCAGATCCCGCGCCCGTCCCTCACGGTCTACGCCGTCGAGCCGAAGGGCGAGGGCACGGTGGACCACATCCACGCGGTCGGTTGGACCCGCGCGAGCCAGGTCGGCAGCTCGATCGCGGCGACCCGGCACGCCAACGCCGCCAACTACCTCTTCATCGACGGGCACGCCGGCCCGATCGGCTGGCCGCACATCGAACGCACATTCTCCGCGCAGAACAACCTGTTCAACCCTGAAGCCGCGCGCTAGCGCCTCGTTCTTGTCGTTCACTCAACAGATTGATCGCACGCCCCGCGTCGCGGGGCAGAAAGTGAAAGTCCCACCATGAATCCCATGAATCTGAATCGTCTCTTCGCCGTCGCTTCTCTTCCTTTGTTCGCGGCGACCGTTGCCGATGCGCACATCCACATGACCGTCGATACCTTCGCGGGCGCGGCCCGCATCGCCGCCGGATACCTCCCCGCCGAGTCGGGCTACACGGTCAGCAGCGAGGGTGTCCTGCTCCTCGACGGCGCGCCCGCCGAGTTCGATCTCGAGTTCACCCTCGACGCGCCGCACGAGTTCGAGGGCTGGGTTGCTTCGGATCCCATCGTGCTGACCAGCGACTTCTTCCTCGCCACCGGCCGGCTGAACGGCGGCGACTTCAACTTCGAGATCGCCGCCGTCACGCCCGTTGACGGCGAGCATCACGCGGTCGCCGCGTGGGGCTTCGGTGAGCACGGACCCTTCGAGGCGCACGCCATCAGCAGCGGCGCGACCCGCGCCGAGCGGTCCTTCAACGTCGGCATCGGCTCGCACGCGCACGGGCAGATTCTCGCGCTCTCGCACGCGGGCGAGTACGACATCACCCTCGTCGCGTGGGACGCCAACGGCGTCTACGCCGACTCGGCCCCGGTCACTTTCCGCGTCCACGCCGTGCCCGCGTGCCCTGGCGATGCCGACGGCGACGGCGGCGTCGGGCTTGGCGACATCGCGCTCCTCATCACCCACTGGTCCCAGGCCGTCCCGCCCGCGCCGCACGAGGCGGACCTCGATCACGACAAGGTGATCGGTCTGGGCGATGTCGCCGAGATCATCGCGCACTGGGGACAGGCGTGCCCGTGAGCGCCCTGATCACGCAATCGCCGCGACTGCTTGCGGCGTAGCGGTTTTCCTCACTCAGCCGGGATGCCCCTGACGGGGCTTCCCGGCTTTCAACCGGCTCCCGACCAGCACGCCGATCACGCCGATGATCGGGAACGCGATCGCCACCCACGCGGGCGACCGCGTGTTCTGCTGGATCTCCATCATGCTCGCTTCGCCGGTGCGCTCTTTCGGCGCCGGCGTGTTCATCATGGTGAACACCGCCGACAGCGCGCCGAGCACCGCGGCCACGACCGCCAGCGCGATCGCAGGCTTCCGCCGACCGGCGATGAGCACGCAGACCAGCCCGCCGACGATCGCGGCAATAGTGCCGGTGATCAGGCTCATCGCGATCCACGCGGTCGACGGCTCGAAGGTGCCGGGCCTAAACATCTGGTGCTGCGTCATCGACATCCCGGCGGCGATCAACGAACCGACCACGAGCACAGTCATCACCACGTATCCGACGATCACACCCGCGACGGCTCGAAGCATGACGGGCTCCTTTCCACTTCAGGGACTGGGTCTGTGAAAATCAGGCGTCTCGGCCCGCAATGAACGACGGAACAAATTCAGCGCCCCGCCGGTTCATCTGACGGCACGATCATCCATATCGGACAAAGCCCGAATGAGACGCCATGTTGCGATTTTCGTGGCGAATCATCCAACCCGCCGCCGGCATCGAATACAGTCAGGAGGCCGCGATCACGTCCAAGTGGTCGCGGCACCCGGTCGAAAGGTTCCCCTGTGAGAACGATGGCCCTGATCACGCTGTTCCTCTGCTCCGCCCTTGTCGCCGGGCTGTTCGTCCGCGCACTCCACGCCGCCGGTTCGGCGAGCGACAAGAATGACCCCATCGATACCCCCATGAAAACCGCCGCTCCCAACGTTGCTGATGACGCCGTTTCGTACACCCTCTACTCGCGCTCCGGGCACGACATCACGCCGCTGCCGCAGTCGCGCATCGATGAACTGGCGAAGAAGCTCTCGCCCGACGACGCGAAGGTGATCCTCGCCAAGGGCACCGAGCGCGCCTTCTGCGGTAACCTGCTCGACAACAAGCTCGACGGCACGTATGTCTGCAAGCTCTGCGGCCTGCCGCTCTTCGCCAGCGCGCACAAGTTCGACAGCGGCACCGGCTGGCCCAGCTTTTTCCAGCCCTTCGACAAAGCGCACGTGCGCGAGGAACGCGACACGTCCTACGGCATGGTACGAACGGAGATCCTCTGTCGGCGCTGCACCGCGCACCTCGGGCACGTCTTCGACGACGGGCCGCAGCCGACGGGGATGCGCTTCTGCCTGAACTCCGCGTCGCTGACGTTCGTCGAGAAGGGCCAGCCGCTGCCGCCCGAGTCGCGCCCCGTTGAAGCGAAGACCGCGTATTTCGGCGGCGGGTGCTTCTGGGGTGTCGAGGACTGGTTCCAGCGCACGCCCGGCGTGATTGACGCCGAGAGCGGCTACATGGGCGGCGATGTCATCAGCCCGACGTACCGGCAGGTGTGCTCCGATACCACGGGGCACGCGGAAGTCGTGCGCATCACCTTCGACCCGAAGCGCGTGTCGTACACCGAGCTTCTCAAGCAGTTCTTCCGCATCCATGACCCGACGCAGCTGAACCGGCAAGGCCCGGACGAAGGCACGCAGTACCGCTCGTCGATCTTCGCCGCCGATGAAGAGCAGCTCACGCAGGCGAAGCAGTTCATCGCCGAGCAGCAAACGAAGCCGCGCTTCGCGTCGCGGAAGATCGTGACGCAGGTGGAACCGGTGCGCGGCGGTGCGGCGCAGTACTGGCCCGCCGAGGAGTACCACCAGGACTACAACGAGCGCACCGGGCACGTGTGCCCGCGCCCGATGGATGTCGAGTGACCGCGCGCGATGGGATCGACGAGAGAGCATGATCCGTGCCACTGACCTGTCCCTGCAGGTCAGTGTGCTTTGACTTGCCCGCACGATCTCACTGACCCGCAGGAACGGGTCAGTGGCACGTTGTTCAGTTCCGGTCATCGCGCTTCAATCCTTCGCGAGTTCTCGCAGGCGTGCTTCGTACGCGGGGCTCATTTCGAGATTGCGGCGCGCCATCACGGTGCGGGCCACCTCGCTGAACTTGCTGAGCCGGTAGGGCTGCGCGCCGCGGTCGGTGTGCCACTCGAAGCGGCCCGTGACGGTCGGCGGCGGGGCGCTCGCCGCGAACATACAGCCGGTGCCGAGCACGCTGCCCGTCATGATGCGGGAGCAGATCGCGAACTTCACATGGTCGCCCACGATGCAGCCGAGATACTGCAGCCCGGTGCGTTCCTTGCTCGCGCGCGGCTCGGCCTGCGCGATGACTTCGGCGTAGGTGTTGAGCAGGTTGGAATTCGTGGTGCCGGCGCCGAGGTTGACCCACTCGCCGAGGAACGAATCGCCGAGGTGTCCGTCGTGCGCCTTGTTGGTGAAGCCCTGGATGATGCAGCCGCCGACTTCGCCCGCGACTTTGCATACGGGGCCGATGGCGGTGTGCGCTTTGATGAACGCGCGGTCGATGACGGTCGAGTGCTGCCCGATGTACGCCGGGCCGACGATGATCGCGCCGGGGCGGATGGTGGCACCGGCGTCGATGACGATCGGGCCGCGTTCGGCGTCGAGCGTGGCGCCGGGGTAGACGAGCGCGTCGGGGTGGATGCGGGTGTTCGTTTCCTCGCCGATCGCGAGCACTCCGTCGGGGAGCGCTTGTGTTTCGCCGCGGAGGAGGATCGCGAGGTCGTGGTCGAGCGCGCGGTCGCGGTGGCGGATCACGTCCCACGGTCGGCGGAGCATCGGCGCCTCGGGCCACGCGTTTTTCTTGCATGATTTCGGCAGTGCGTGCGTCACAAAGAAAGTCTCGGCATCGGCGGGGTTGAGCCGGGCGGCGATGACTTCGTCGTCATCCCCAGTCAGCGCCTCGCCAACGGCGAGGTCGCGGATTTCCTTGCCCGGCACGACGCAGCGCGCGTTGATGAGCAGAGACGTCGGGTTCTTCCCGCCGACCGCGAGCACCGCCGGGTCGTTCACCGGCAGCTGCGCGCCGGCGCGCGTGAGATCCGCGAGCGGTTCGGGCACGAAGACGCCCGCGAGGGTTGAGCCTTTGCGCTGCGAGACGAAGTGGGCCAGGCGTTCGAGGGTGGTGAGCGCGCCGGTGCGCAGGGTGAGCGCGGGGCGCAGGTCCGTGAGCGGGCCGAGCTTGGCGCTGTTCCCGCCGCCGTCGTCGAAGACGATCACTCTCGTCATGCGCGGAGTGTACCGGCTGATCTCGTAGACTTCGGCGATGCGGGCGCTGATCTTTGATTTCGACGGCGTGATCGTGGACTCCGAGCCGATCCACGAGGAGGGGCTGCGCCGGGCGCTGTCGCCGCTGGGGATCGCGGTGCGTGAGGGGATTTCGATCGGGCTGTCGGACGAGGATGCGCTGTCGCTCATCGCGGGCGAGGCGGGGGTTGAGGTGCCGGGCGAGGTGCGCCGGCGCGTGCTGGCGGAGAAGGGGCGGTTCGTTGAGGGGGCGCTCGAACGCGGCGGAGCGCGGGCGTATCCCGGCACGATCGAGTTGATTCGTGAGGCGTCGGAAGTCATGCCCATCGCGGTGTGCTCGGCGGCGTTCCGGCGCGAGATCGTGCCGGTGCTTGGCGCGCTGGGTGTTGTTGAGTTGTTCCGAACGGTGGTCTCCATCGACGATGTGCTCGCCGCGAAGCCCGACCCTGCGGGGTACCTGCTGGCGGCGGCGCGGCTGGGCATCGGCGCGGCGGAGTGCGTGGCGATCGAAGACTCGCCGCGCGGCGTGTCGGCGGCGGTGAGCGCGGGGATGACCGCGGTCGCGGTGGAACACACGACGGCGCGCGAGCGGCTGGCGCACGCGCACCATGTCGAAGAGCGGATCGCGGGGTTGAATCTCGCGCGGCTGCGCGCGATCCACAGCGCTCGCCGCGCGGGCGGAGTGCCGGCGCGGTGAGCCGGCCGACGGCGAACCTGCGTCTGTTCGCGGCGGTGTACCCGCCGATCGAGGCGGCGCGGTCGATGGTCGAGCTGGCGCGCGGCGCCGCGCCGGAGACGGCGCGGCTCACGCCAGCGGAGCAGGTGCATCTGACGGTGCAGTTCATCGGCGATACACCATCGCGGTTGATGCAAGACGTGGTCGAGTCGGTGGAGCGATCGTGCGCCGGCGTGCGCGGGTTCGAGCTGCGTGCGCTGCGGTTGATCGAACTGCCGGAGCGCGGGCCGCGGCTGTTGGCGATGGAGACGGATGCGCCGGCGGAACTGCTCGAGATTCATCGGCGGATGGTGCATCGATTGGCACGTTCGGCGCGGGCGAAGTCGGCGGAGGAATTTCTGCCGCACCTGACTCTGGCGCGGTATGCCCCCGGGCCGGGGAGCGGTCCGGGAGGCGCGCGAGCGTCGGACTTGCCGCGCGTGGAACTTCCGGCGTTCGCGGCGGGCACGGTGCGGCTGATGCGCAGCACGCTCGGCGCCGGCGGAGCAAGGCATCACGAGGTGGCGGCGTTTGAGTTGAGCGTGGGGATCTGAGATCGGAGATTTGAGATTTCAGATTTGAGTCGGAAGTCGGAAGTCGGAAGTCGGAAGACGGAAGTCGGAAGTCGGAAGTCGGAAGACGGAAGTCGGAAGTCGGAAGTCGGAAGACGGAAGTCGGAAGTCGGAAATCGGAAGTCGGAGAAAACCCGCCGGCGGGCGTATCGAACTTGGCTCGGCTTTCGCCGAGCGTCGAAACGTGGATCGGCGACGGGGGAGGGGTCTGAGCCCTCTGGTCCCGCCGGGCGATCGAGTCGGACTCTCGCTTGCGCGGGGTCGTCTGCAGCCGCCCGCGGGAGCGGAGGGCGTGATTTAGGCACGCCCTCTACCTATGCCGGTTTGCGTCACCGGCGCGCGCACAACTGGGAACCTGCGCGCAGGATGGGATGGCGCAGAGTCTTGGATTTTCAGGGGTTGCGCGAGTTTGAGATTTTTCTTGGATTGGGTTCGGGACATGTCACCGGCGCGCGCAGAATTGTGAACATGCGCGGGGGCGGGTTGTTGGCTGGTGCGAACAGGAGATTCTCAGCATCAGAGCACGCTCGGGCGTCCGCATTGCAGGAATTCTGTGGGTCTCGCGGTTGTTGCTCCGAGGTCGGTGAGAGCGCCGACGTCGGTGGCGTGGGATCTTGCCGGAGCAGAGTGGTCGAGGGTGTCCCTCTCCCCCGCTCTCTCCCAAGGGGAGAGGGGGTGTGATGACAATGAGTTGTGGGCGTGATGCGATTGGCGTGAGGCTGCAACCAACACCAGTCGCGTCTCAGAGCAGACGCGACTGGTGGCACCCGTGTGGGTTCTCGTTCGTTACAGACTTACTGCGCGCCGGCGGCTTGGAGGATTTCGATCTGCGTTGGGGTGATGACGCGGACTCGGGCGCCGGGGTCGGTGGTGCCGTCGCCGTTGACGCCGACGATCGCGCCGAGGAACGAGTCGAGGTTCTGATCCGGCGCGGGCGAGAGGTACGCGACGGTGCGCGAGACGTTGGTGTCGATGGAGACGACGCGGTAGAGGAGGGGGAGTCGCTTGCCGTCGTAGAGGACGCTGGCGGTCATGCGGCCGACGACCTGGTACTCGCGGCCCTTGGCGAGTTTCTTGATGCGGTCGGCGATGTCGTCCGCGCCGCGCTTGGCGCGGTCCTGGAGTTCGCGGATGGCGCGGCTGGTCTTCTGGTGGTCGAGGCGGAGCGCGAGGAGTTCGAGGCGGGTGTTGACGTATGACTCGACACGCGGCGGGGCGCCGATGTTCAGCGCTTCGCGCTTGGCGTTCTCGTACTCGGCGATGAGCGGCTCGAACTCGGCGGACTCGATCGGTTCCTTGTTGAGCACGTCGAAGGACTGATCGAGCTGCTTGATCTTGCGGTTGAGGAGTTGCTCGGGCGAGGGGGGCGGGGGTGCCTTGGGCTTCACCGGCTCGACGACAGGGGCCGCGCCCTGCTCGGTCGGCATCGCAGTCTTGGACGGATCGGCCGCGGGTTCGCTGGTGTTGGGTTGCGCGGCGGGTGCGCCGGTGTTCGGCTGTGCCGTGGGCTCGGCGCTGGCGGGCGTGCCGCTGGGGGCTGGAGTTTCGTTCGCGGGCGCGGGCGACGGCGTGGTGTTCGCGGGGGCCGGCGCGGGCTCGGCTTTGGTGGGCATGACGTTGGCGGGGACGGCGGCGACGCGCTTGATCTCGTCGGCGTTCGCGGTGCGGACATCGCCCGAGAGGACCCAGCCGAAGGAGCCGGCGGGGGCTTCGACGACGAAGCCGGCGGCGGCACCGGCGCGGTTGTTCATGGGGCCGACGTGCTTGAGCTTGGTGCCGGGGACGAGGAAGTCGTCGAGCAGGGCGCGCCAGCACTCTTCGATGACGGGGTCGTTTTTGCTGTAGGCCTTCAGGCGTGAGCGGCGGGTGAGGACGACGGAGCCGTCCTTGAGTTCGCCCTCTTCAGATGGGACGACGGCGTAGGTGCCGGCGGGGTAGGCGACGCGGACGTAGCCGTCTTTCTCGATGTCGGCTTTAAGGACGTTGGCGCGGCCGAGGGTGGTGACGGGGTTCATCACCGAGGAGGGGCCGCAGCGGAGCGCCACGCCGTCGGCGTTGGGGACGACCCATCGCTCGCCGCCCTGCGCGCGGGCGAGGGTGGGCAGAGCGGTGATGACGAGAGCGGCGAGCAGGGACATCACGCGAAGGGCACGCCGAACGATCATGAGTTCCATCTCCTGCGGAAGCGGGCCGTGTCGGCGGCGCTGGTATTGCGCCCACGGCGGGGGAGTTTACGGAATGTCGAATGCCTGGCGGCTGTTGAGCGCACGCTGGCAAAAAACATACAACGGGCTGCATTGACCGGAGCATCCCGTACCGCAATACTCTCGGCTCAAATGCACAAGACACTGGAATCGTACACGAAGCGGGCGGCGGTGGTGGCGGCGTCGGCGGGGCTGGCGCTTGCTTCGGGCTGCGCGAACCCGATGGAACGTCAGTCGGCCGACGCGCTGCGCCGATCGGTGATCGAATCGGCGAAGCGGGAGACGCGGGACGCGGAGCGGCGTCCTGAGCCGGTGCAGTTGTCGCGGCGGCCCGGCGAGGTGACGTTCGAGCCGCAGAGGATGACGGAACTGGACGCGATCGGCGGGCCTGCGGCGTATTCGGCGATCGAGCCGACGATCGGGCCGGATTTGATGGGCGAGTCGGGGACGTCGTTCTCGATCGCGCTGCGGCAGGCGGTGCTGGCGTCGGTGCGTCAGAGCCTTGAGGTGCAATCGGCGCGGCTGAACCCGGCGATCGATCAGGCGGCGACGACGCAGGCTGAGGCGGCGTTCGACTGGGTGTTCTTCGGGGATGTGGGGTGGAACAATACAGATCAGCCGCAGACGGTGCCGATCGTGGGCGGGTTCCCGGTGGGCGTCTCGTCGAGCGTGAACCAGTCGGTGGCGTACACGACTGGGGTGCGGAAGCGTCTGACCTCGGGCGGTACGTTCAGCATCGCGCAGGGGCAGACCTATAGCGACAACAAGACGACGGGGATCAACTTCGCGCCGGACCCGTCGAACGCGGCGTTCCTGGAATTGGGTGTGGAGCAGCCCTTGCTGCGCGGGTTCGGGTCGGATGTGGCGCTGGCGGAAGTGCGCCTGAGCGAGAACGCGGAGCGGCGGAGCGTGCACCGGCTCAAGGCGACGCTGATCGACACGGTGACGCGGACGGAGCAGGCGTACTGGCGGCTGGTGCGGGCGCGCGCTGGCTTGCAGATCGCGCAGAAGAATCTCGAGCGCGGTGTGGAGACGCGGCAGGTGGTGAAGGCGCGCGAGCAGTTCGATGCGCGCCCGGCGGAGATTTCGGATGCGGTGGCGACGGTCGAGCGGCGGCGTTCGGCGGTGATCCGCGCGGAGAACGAGCTGCGGCAGGCTTCGGATGAGCTCAAGCTGCTGATCAATGATCCGGAGTTGTCGGTGGGTTCGGAGGTGCTGCTGCTGCCGGCGGACAACGCGCTGGACCAGCCGGTGACGTTCAGCCTGCTGGATTCGATCCTGACGGCGATCGACAACCGCCCGGAGATTCAGGAGGCGCTGGTGGGGATCGACGATGCGTCGATCCGGCAGACGGTGGCGGACAACGCGCGCCTGCCGCTGCTGAATCTGCGGCTGCAGACGCGCTTCGCGGGGCTGGCGCGCGGGGCGGGGGACGCGTACGAGGACATCACGGAGTCGCAGTTCGTTGATTATCTGGCGCAGTTGAATTTCGAGCAGCCGATCGGCAACCGCGAGGCGGAGGCGGGGTACCGGCGCTCGCAGCTCCAGCGGATGCAGTCGACGGTGAACTACCGTTCGGTGGTGCAGCGGGTGGTCTTGCAGGTGAAATCGTCGCTGCGGGATGTGCAGACGCAGTACCAGTTGATCGAGCAGACGCGCGCGGCGCGGCTGGCGGCGGTCGAGAACCTGCGCACGCTTCTGGTGCTCGAGCGGACGGTGCAGTCGCTGACGCCCGACTTCCTGAACCTGAAGTTCCAGCGGCAGGAATCGCTGGCGCAGGCGGAGAATGACGAGCTCGCGGCGCTGACGGGGTACAACGAGGCGCTGGCGCGGCTGGCGGGCGCGACGGGCACGGCGCTGGAGCGGAGTTCGATCAAGTTCGAGGTGCCGACGAGTGATGAGGCGCTCGCGCCGGATTCATCCGTCGCTTCGCCCGCCCCCCGGTAGACGGATCGGTGGCGGCTTCTCTGGTGCGTGGTTCCGCGGGGAACGCCCGCGGCGCGGGTCGCGCTTGAGGTTCGAGCATGAGCGTTGACCATGAGAGCGAGATTGCTGAAGCGGTGCGCCGGCTGCGCGCCGGCGGGGTGGTCGCGTTCCCGACGGAGACGGTGTACGGGCTGGGCGCGGATGCGCTGAACGAGTCGGCCGTGCGCCGGGTGTATGAACTGAAGGGGCGGCCGGCGAACAACCCGCTGATCGTGCACGTGAGCGACGCGGCGATGGCTGAGCGGCTGGCGGGGGAGTGGCCGGCGCGGGCGCGGGAGTTGGCGGCGCGGTTCTGGCCCGGGGCGCTGACGATCGTGGTGAAGAAGGCGATGAACGTGCCGGGGATCGTGACGGCGGGGGGCGGGACGGTGGCGCTGCGCTGCCCGGACCATCCGGTGGCGCTGGAGTTGTTGCTCGCGTTCGGCGGGCCGCTGGTGGGGCCGAGCGCGAACCCTTCGGGGCGAGTGAGCCCGACGACGGCGGCGCACGCGCGCGCGGCGTTTGATCAGCGCGAGGTCATGGTGCTGGACGGCGGGGCGTGCGCGCGGGGGATCGAGTCGACGGTGGTGTCGGTTGTTGGTGATGGCGCGGCGCGCGTGCTGCGGCTCGGCGCGATTGGGGCGGAGGAGTTGGGGCTGGAGGCTGGGGAGCGCGCGGCGGTCACTGGTTCGGCGAGTGGGGCGATGCCGAGTCCCGGGATGCTGGCGTCGCACTACGCGCCGCGGGCGCGGGTGGTGCTGTTCTCGCGCGAGGAGGCGGGGTTGATCGCGGAGCGGGCGCGGGGTGAAGCGCGCGGTGTGGTGGTGCTGGCGATCGGTCCGGCGCGAGTGGTTGAGCCGCCGCGCGTGATGGAGATGCCGCGTGAAGCGGCGGCGTACGCGGCGCGGCTGTACGCGGCGCTGCACGAGGCGGACGCGATGAATCCCGCGTGGATCGCGGTTGAGATTCCGGATGGTGTTGGCGGCGTGTGGGACGCGGTGCGCGATCGGCTCTCTCGCGCGGCGGCGGAACGACCCTGACGAAGAGGAATTCACCGCGGGGACGCGGAGATCGCGGAGTTCGGAGAGAAGAAGCCACGGATTTCGCGGATGGACACGGATCAGGAAAGAATTGCCACAGACAACACAGACGGCACGGACGATCAATCAGTCGAGCCATCCTTGTCTCTGAACTGCTGTGTTCGTCCGCTGCTCTGTGTTGATTCCCATCCGTGTGAATCCGTGAAATCCGTGGCTTCCTGGCTCTTCGGTTCTGTTCTTTTCAACTTCTCTGCGCCCTCTGCGTCTCTGCGGTGAATCTGTGTCCCAGAATTTCTGTCAGAAGTCCCACGGCAGGACGCGCACGTCGAGCGCCCAGAAGGGGCCCAGCGCGAGGGCGGAGGGCGCGCGGGTCGTTGCTGTTGCGCTGCCGGATGGCGGCTTCGGGCGCTGGCCTGTGGCGGCGATCATGGCGGCGGAGGCGCTGCGGAGCGTGGTGTCGGAGGGGTAGAGCGCGATGGTGAGGGAGACCATCGCCGGGCGAGCGGGGCGGCGGGACGGTTCGCCGCCCCGGTGCGGTTCAAAGTCCCCGGCGAGTGCGCGGAAGCGGCTCTCGAATTCGCGCGCGGCGTTCACGACGTCGGCGACGGCGTCGGCGTCGCCGGAGAGCAGGCGGCGGAGTTGCCGGCGGAGCGCGCGGAGATCGCGCGCGAGGACGGTGCGTAGGGCGACGAGATCCTCGCCGCCCGCGTCGAGCATGAGAGGGAGGTCGATCTTGGCGACGGGCTTGGCGAGCGATAGCCCGAGTTTGTCGGTCATCGAGCCGGCGGAGCAGCGGACGATGGGGAGCGCGTGGCGGGCGGCGAAGCGCTCGAGCCCTGCGCGGAGGGGGATGCCGACGCCGGGGTCGCCCCCGCCGAGGAGGTCGCGCGAGACGGCGTCGAGGTACGCGGAGCCGTCGTGGAAGAGGGTAGATTCGACGAGCGGGCGGAGGACGGCGAGCGCGGGATCGTCTTCGACGAGCGATGCAACGCGGCGGATTTCTTCGAAGGGTTCGGCGTCGCGGTGGTGGGCGGAGAGGACGGGATCGCCGCGCCAGAGCGGGCCGGTCCATCGCCAGGATTCCATGAAGCGGAGGTAGCGCGGGGAGGCGTCGACGGCGTCGGCGACGGCGGCGCGCGAGGTTCCCTCAAAGGGGGTTGGGCGGAGGGTGACGGCGTGGTCGGCGAGGAGCAGGGCGGCCATCGCCGCCGGGGAACGGGCGGAGAGGTCGTAAGGGCTGAGGATGAGCGTCAGCGGTTGCTCCACAGTGACAACAACAATATCGGGCGTCGGGCGTTCTTGGTGCGGTCGAGTTCGGAAAGACCCCGCACGGAAAATGAAGATTGCGCCAAGGGGTCCACTTCGAATGTTCGGCACTTACAATGGTCCGCATGACGACCATGGCTGCGTCTTCTTCGCGGGTGTCCGGCTCCGGGCGTGGGCCGGTGTTGATCGTTGAGGATGAGTCGGATATCGCGTCGCTCATTCAGTTCCATCTTGCCCGAGAGGGGTTTCAGACGCAGGTCGCGCCGAGCGGTCGGGTGGCGCTGCAGATGATCGAGCAGACTCGGCCCGAGCTGGTGGTGCTGGACATCATGCTGCCGGACCTTGACGGGCTTGAGGTGTGCCGGAAGCTGAAGCGTGATCCGTCGACGAGCACGATCCCGATCCTGATGGTGTCGGCGCGGGGGGAAGAATCGGACATCGTGGTGGGGCTGGAGTTGGGGGCCGAGGACTATGTGACGAAGCCGTTCAGCCCGCGCGTCTTGGTGGCGCGGGCGAAGGCGGTGCTGCGTCGGCGCGAAGCCAACGCGTCGTCGCACATCTCGCTGGCGGGCGGGGCGATTCTGATCGACCCGGCGCGGCACACGGTAACGCTGGATGGCAAGCCGCTGGACCTGACGCTGACGCAGTACAACCTGCTGCACTTCCTGGCGATCCGGCCCGGGTTCGTGCGGACTCGGGATCAACTGGTGTCGGCGGTGCGTGGAGAGGGGACGGTGCTCTCCAGCCGCGCGATCGATGTTCACGTTGCGGCGCTGCGGCAGCGGCTGGGGGCGTACGGCGAGGTGATCGAGACGGTCCGCGGCGTGGGGTACCGGGTCTCCGAGGACAAGGGCGCGCCGGTCGCGTGACGTATTCTGGGGCGCTCGCTCCGGAACCCGTCCTTTCGCTCGCGCTGACTGAGTCGCATGGCATCCACCCGCAAACGATCTTTCATCTGGCGCTTCGGCCTGCTGCTGCTCGGGGTGCAGGTGCTGGTGGCGGCGGTGTGGTGGGGCGTGGCGGCGTCGATGTTTCAGCGGGCGGGGTTGGAACGCAGCGTGAACGGGCTGGCGATTCTGGCCGCCGTTGGGGTGGGCGCTGTGGCGCTGGTGGCGGTGTACGGGTTGGCGCGGATGCGGGCGGAGATGAGCCGCATCAGCGAGGGGGCGGCGCGGCTGGCGTCGGGGGATTTGAAGCACCGTGTGGAAGCGCCGTCGAGCGAGGAACTGGGGTCGTTGGCGGCGTCGCTGAACGAGGTGGCGCTGCAGATGAGCTCTCAGATCGCGCAGCTTCAGGTGCAGCGGAACGAGCAGCGCGCGATTCTGCAGTCGATCGACGGCGCGGTGATCGCGCTCGACCTGCAGCAGCGGATCCTGAGCTTGAACCGAGCGGCGGAGGAGATGCTGGAGTTGAGCGGCCGGCCGGCGCGCGGGCGGCTGCTGCAGGAAGTGGTGCGCCAGCCGGGGTTGAATCAGTTCGTGGCGGCGGCGATGGGCGCGTCGGGGGTGGCGCCGGGATCGGTGGATGAGTTCGAGCTGTCGGGCACGCCGACGCGGCAGGTGCGCGCGACGAGCGGGCCGCTGCGCGATGCGGAGGGGAAGAGCATCGGCACGGTGATCGTGCTCGACGACGTGACGCATCTGCGCCGACTGGAAGCGGTGCGCACCGATTTCGCGGCGAATGTGTCGCACGAGTTGCGCACGCCGATCACGAACATCAAGGGGTACGTCGAGACGCTGATGGAGACGGGGCTCGCCGACCCGGAGCAGGCGATGCAGTTTCTCAGCGTGATCCACCGGAACTCCGACCGGCTCAGCGCGATCATCGACGACATGCTGACGCTGACGAAGCTCGAGCGTCCCGAAGAGTTCGACGATCTCGACACGCAGCGGACGAGCGTGGCGGAGATCGTTGAGGCGGCGTGCGCGCAGCACGAGCCGTCGGCGAAAGCGAAGGGCGTTCGGCTGGATGCAGAGGTGCCGGCGGATCTGCTGGCGCAGGTGAACCCGCCGTTGATCGAGCAGGCGCTGTCGAACCTGTTGTCGAACGCGATCCGGTACAGCCCGGGCGGCACGCGCGTTTTGGTGAAGGCGTGGGCGGCGGACGGGAACGCGGGGCCGGAGGCGTTGATCTCGGTGGAGGACGAGGGTCCTGGGATCCCGCCGGAGCACTTGTCACGGGTGTTCGAGCGGTTCTACCGCGTGGACAAGGCGCGGAGCCGCGAACTGGGGGGTACAGGGCTTGGGCTGGCGATCGTGAAGCACATTGCGATGCTGCACCGTGGGCGTGTGGATGTGGAGAGCAGCCTCGGGCGGGGGAGCACGTTCAAGCTGGTGGTGCCGGGATCGCTGTAAGTCAAGCGAGTTCGATCTGGCCCGAAGGCAACAATTCCTTAGCGCAATCTGAACAATTTGCTGATTGGATTACGTCGGGTTTCGAGAAGGCTCCGAAACACGAAACAAACAAAGGAAAATCGAGCAATGAACACGCGTGCGATGGGTCTTTCGGTTCTGGTTGCCGGTGTCGTGGCGAGCTTTGCGTTCGCGGCCCCGAACAACGCGCTGAAGGGTGCCGTGAAGTGCGATGGTTCTTCGACGGTGTCGCCGATCACGTCGGCGGCGGCGGAAGAGTTCAAAGCTGCCGCCCCGAACGTGAACGTGACGGTCGGCGTCTCGGGCACGGGCGGCGGGTTCAAGCGTTTCTGTGCGGGTGAGACGGATATCTCGAACGCGTCGCGCCCGATCAAGAAGGAAGAGCACGACAAAGCGGTCGAGAACAAGATCGATTACATCGAGCTGCCGATCGCGTTTGACGGGCTCTCGATTGTCATCAACAACAAGAACACTTGGGTCGACAAGCTGACGATCGATGAGATCCGCAAGATCTACCTCGAGGGCGGCGCGAAGACTTGGGCGGATGTGCGCAGCGGCTGGCCGACCACTCCTCTGAAGATCTATTCCCCCGGCACCGACTCTGGCACGTTCGATTACTTCAAGGAAGTGGTTGCGGCGAAGATGGGCAAGGACGGGAAGGACGGTTCCATCCGCGGGGACATGTCGGTTTCCGAGGATGACAACGTGCTGGTCCGCGGCGTGGAAGGCGATCCGGGCGCGATCGGGTTCTTCGGGTGCGCGTACTACTTTGAGAACAAGGACAAGCTGAAGGTGGTTCCGATCGACTCGGGCGCGGGCGCGATCACGCCGACGCACGAGACGATTGAGACGGGGACGTACGCCCCGTTCAGCCGCCCGCTGTTCATCTATGTGAACAAGAAGGCCGCCGATCGCCCTGAAGTGAAGGCTTTCGTTGAGTTCTACATGACCAAGGCGGGCGAGCTGTCCGAAGCGGTCGGGTACGTGCAACTGCCGGGGGAGATGTACTCCCGCGCGACGGCGAACTTCGCGGCGAAGAAGACGGGGACGCAGTTCCTCGACGCCGCGGGCAAGAAGGTCTCGGGCCCGCTGGCGAAGGTGTACAAGTAAGTGGTCGACTCATTCATGAGACACACCCGTTGCGTGCTCGAGAGGGCGTGCATCGGCTTCGATCTACAGAGAGAATGCGTCCCTGAATGACGACCCTCGCCGCACAAGCTGCTGCTCCGCACGCGCTCGGGCGGCGGCGCGCGTGGGGGTGGCGGTCGATCAGCGACAAGCTGGTGGTGGCGAGTCTGGTCGCGTGCGGTGTGGTCACGACGCTGATCACGCTGGCGATCCTGGCGATCCTGCTGGCGGAGGCGTTCGAGTTTTTTCGGCGGCCCGAGGTGAGCGCGTGGCAGTTTTTCACGAGCGCGAAGTGGTCGCCGCTGCTGGGGTCTGAGAAATACTTCGGCGTGTGGGCGCTGGTGAGCGGGACGCTGCTGGTGACGGCGGTGGCGTGCGTGGTGGCTCTGCCGGTGGGGCTGGTGACGGCGATCTATCTGAGCGAGTACGCGCCGCGGAGCGTGCGTGCGGTGCTGAAGCCGGTTCTGGAGATACTGGCGGGCATCCCGACGGTGGTGTACGGGTACTTCGCGCTGATCGCGATCACTCCCGCGCTGCAGTGGTGCCATGGGGCGGTGATCCTGCCGATCGCGCCGTTGTTTTCGTTTCTTGGGGATGGCGCGGTGGCGTGGGTCGCCAAGCCGATCAGCTCATACAACGCGCTGAGCGCGGGGCTGGCGGTGGGGGTGATGTGCCTGCCGATCGTGTGCTCCCTGACGGAGGACGCGCTGCAGGCGGTGCCGCGGAGTCTGCGCGAGGGGGCGTACGCGGTGGGGTCGACGAAGTTTGATGTGTCGACGAAGGTGGTGGTGCCGGCGGCGCTGTCGGGGATTATTGCGGCGTTCCTGCTGGCGATCGCGCGGGCGGTGGGCGAGACGATGATCGTGTCTCTGGCGGCCGGCGGGTTGGCTCAGCTGACGGCGGACCCTCGCGACGAAGTGCAGACCATGACGGGGTACATGGTGCAGATCTTCCTGGGTGACGCGCCGGCGCACGGCGTGGAGTATCTGTCGAGTTACGCGGTCGCGGCGATGCTGTTCCTGATGACGCTGGTGCTGACGGTGATCGGCGACCGCGTGATGCGGCGGTATCGCGAGGTGTACCAATGATCGCGGGGGGCAAGGCTCGTTCGGCGCGCGGTCGGCAGCGGCTGGACCGTGTGTTCGTGTGGTGCTGTCTGCTGGCGACGAGTCTGTCGTGCGTGATTCTTGCGGTCCTGATCCTGTCGATTCTGCGCGAGGGGCTGAAGCATCTTGACGGAGATTTTCTGACCAACTTCGCGTCGCGCTTCCCGGCGAAGGCGGGGTTCAGCGCGGCGTTGTGGGGTTCGGTGTGGGCGTGCCTGATCTGCGTGATCGCCGCCGTTCCGCTGGGGGTGGGGACGGCGATCCTGCTGGAGGAGTACAAGCCGAAGAACCGTTTACTGGGACGGATGCACGAGTTGTTCCAGCTGAATGTCGGGAACCTGGCCGGGGTGCCGTCGGTGGTGTATGGGATTCTGGGGCTGACGGTCTTCGCGCGGATGCTGGGTCTGTTCGGCGGGTCGAACATCTCGACGTATGACCGGATGGAAGTGCTGCGGCTGCGGGACCAGCCGGCGGCGCAGGTATTCGTGCGTGAAGAGGTCTTGGACGCGGCGGGCGTGAATGTGGTCGCGCTGCGGGTGAGCGAGCCGCTGAAGGGGGATTGGGTGATCTCGTTGGACGATGTCCGCTCGCGCCGGGTGGTGTTCGCGGGTGAATTCAAGTTTGAGTTGAATGACGGGCGCGCGGTGCGTGGGCGGCTCTTGAGCGCGGAGAATGGCGCGATCCGCGTGTTCACGGAGAGCCGGGAAGAGATCGCGTTCAGCGCGGGCGAGGTGCGTTCGTGGCGGACGTACAACATGGTGAGCTTCGGCGACCCGGACGCGTGGTACCACCTGCGATTGCCGCTGGGGAGCAGCGTGCTGGCGGGGGGGCTGACGTTGGCGCTGGTGGTGCTGCCGATCGTGATTATCTCGACGCGTGAGGCGCTGCGTGCGGTGCCGGACTCGCTGCGTCAGGGGACGCTGGCGATCGGGGCGACGAAGTGGCAGATGATCGCGAAGATGATCCTGCCGTGCGCGGTGCCGGGGATCATGACGGGTTCGATCCTGGCGGTGAGCCGCGCGATCGGTGAAGCGGCGCCGCTGCTGGTGGTGAGCGGGGTTGTGTTCATCCTGTACCGCCCGTCGAACGTGATGTCGGACTTCACGGTGATGCCGCTGCAGATCTTCAACTGGGCGAGCATGCCGCAGGAAGAGTTCCACAAGGTGGCGGCGTCGGGGATCATCGTGCTGATGGGGGTTTTGTTGGTGTTCAACGCCGCCGCGATCGTGATTCGACAGAAGCTTCAGAAGCCGCTCCAATGACGAGACTCGCCGAAGACACCCCGATCCGTGAGCACGCCGTGACGACACCGAGCAGCCCGCTGTCCCGCATCGCGATGAGCGCCGAGGAAACGCGCGGGCCGCAGTCCGCGCCGACGGTGGGGATGCGGATCGAGAAGTTTGATGCGTGGTACGGCTCGTTCCATGCGCTCAAGGGCATCACGTTCGGGATCCCGACGCAGCGTGTGACGGCGCTGATCGGCCCGAGTGGTTGCGGGAAGAGCACGTTTCTGCGCTGGATCAACCGGATGAACGACCTGATCCCCGGAGCTCGGTGTTCGGGGAAGCTCGACCTTCACGGGATCGACCTGCTGGACCGGAAGCTGGACGTGGTGGACCTGCGGCGGCGGGTGGGGATGGTGTTCCAGAAGCCCAACCCGTTCCCGAAGTCGATCTATGACAATGTTGCGTTCGGGCCGCGGTTGCACGCCCGGATGGGCCGCGGGGCGTTGGACGAATTGGTGGAGAAGAGCCTTCGTCAGGCGGCGCTGTGGGACGAGGTGAAGGACCGGATGAGCCAGTCGGCGCTGGGGCTTTCGGGCGGCCAGCAGCAGCGTTTGTGCATCGCGCGAGCGATCGCTGTGGGGCCCGAAGTGCTGCTGATGGACGAGCCGGCGAGCGCGCTGGACCCGAAATCGACGCTGCGGATCGAGGAGTTGATCCGCGAGCTGCGCGAACGGTATACGATCGTCATCGTGACGCACAACATGCAGCAGGCGGCGCGTGTGTCGGATGTCACGGCGTTCTTCTACGAGGGCCGGCTGGTCGAGACCGGCCCGACGGTTGATATCTTCACCCGCCCGAAGCTGAAGGACACCGAGGACTATGTGTCCGGGCGATTCGGCTGATCCGCGCTGCTGGGAAAGTTACCCTCGTCGAGCATTGTCTGGATGTCGCATCACCTTACCGAGCAAATGACCGATCTCCGCCGTGCGCTGCTCTCGATGTGCGCGAGTGTCGAGAACCGCGTGCTGAAAGCGACGGATGCGCTTTTAGCGCGGAACCCGGAAGCGGCGAAGCTGGTAAAGAACGGCGATCAAGAGATCGACGAGATGGATATCAACGTGGAGGCGGAGTGCCTCCGGATCCTCGCGCTGCATCAGCCGGTGGCGGGGGACCTTCGGTTCGTGGTGGCGTCGCTGCGGGTCGAGGCGGACCTGGAGCGGATCGGTGACCTGGCGAAGGGGATCGCGAAGCGGGTGATCGCGATGAGCAAGCAGCCGGCGTTCCCGTACCCGGATGAACTGGTCGAGATGGTGCGCGCGACGCGGGTGATTCTGGGGGATGCGCTGAAGGCGCTGGCGGAGGGCGACCCGGCGCTGGCGGCACGGGTGCGGGCGGACGATCAGCGGGTGGATGATCTGTACAAGGGGATCGTGGCGTGGTCGGTGCGCGAGGTGTCGCTGCACGCCGACGAGGCGCGGGCGATCGTGGACCTGCTGTCGGTGGTGCGGGCGCTCGAACGCATCGGCGACCTGAGCACGAACATCGCGGAGTCGGTGATCTTTGTGGTCGAGGGTGAAGTGGTTCGGCACACGCCGGTGTGATGCCATCTTGCTCCCGCTCCCACCGGGAGAGGGGCGAAGCGCAGTACTGCTCGGATTTCTCGTCTCAGATGTGGGCGACGGGTTGGCTGTCACTTCGTTCAGGGCAGCTCGGAGACGGCTTCTCACGCGCCGTTGGTTGCACGAGCACTCGCGCCTTCGGGTTACATTCTGCGGTGGGCTGCGTCTCGAAGTCACGAGCGACGGCGGGAATGACCTGACATGGAAACACCCCGGCATGCCGAGCTGAAGCGGGAGGCGCTGCGATTTCTGCTGGCGCACGGGTGTGCCGCGGTCGCGATGGAGGTGCGGTGCCCGTCGTCGCGGTACCGGGCGGATGCGGCGGGGTATCTCGATTCGCGCGCGGCGGCGGCTGGGGAGCTTGAACGCGCGGGGACGCTGTGGAGTCCGGCGGGCGCAGGGGGCGCGGCGCGGCGGGTGCGGAGCGAGGCGCGAACGGTGGTGATCGAGTGCAAGCAGTCGCGCGCGGATTTTCTGCGCGACACGGCGTCTGCTGACGCGCTGCTGGCGGAGCGCGATCGGCTGGTGGCGGAGCAATCGCGCGTGGAGCGTGAGCTGATCCCGCTGTACGAGCCGCATCTGCGCCGCGCGGGCGAGTATCTGTTCGGGGATCTGGAGCAGTGGGACTTCGAGCGCAGCCGGCTGGCGGCGTACCGGAACGTGTCGCGGGCGCTGCGCGCGGTGACGGAGTCGCTCTACGGCGAGACGAAGTTCTTTCTGATGGCGCAGTACCGCGTGGCTGATCGGTTGTATCTGCTGGCGCCGCCTGGCGTGATCGTGCCGAGGGAACTGCCGACGGGGTGGGGGTTGCTGGAGCATCGTCGGCGGGGAGCGCGGACGGAGTCGGCGACGAGCGTGCGCGTGGTAGTGGAGGCGCGGGCGCTCGCGGCGCGGGCCGAGGTTCGCGCGCGGATGTTGCGGAACATCGCGGTGGCGGCGACGCGGCCGGTTCGTGCGGAGTTGGGGTTGGGCGAGGAGCCGGAGCCGGCCGCGGACATAGCCGAGAATCCCGCTTCCCACCGCTCATCAACCGGCTCTCCCCACCAGACACCTTCCAAATACGAGCCAGTTGACGGGCTAAAATAGAAGGAGTCGCGTACGCGGTGGCGCGATCGGTCTGTCGGCGGCGAGCGCGAGGTGACGAATGGAAGCAGTCCGAGAGAACACACGTCGCGCGACTGAGGAGTCCGGGTTCCGGCGCGGGGCGGAAGACCATCTGCAGACGGACGGCTCGGCGACGGTGGACATCAGCGCGCTGCCGGGGCGGCTCATCGCGATCGAAGGCACCGACGGCGCGGGACGGTCGACGCAGCTTGCGCTGTTGCGCGAGTGGCTCGAGACGCGCGGCTTTGGCGTGGCGCACACGGGGCTGACGCGCAGCAATCTCGCGGGCGAGGGCCTTCGGCGGGCAAAGGAAGGGCACACGCTCGGGCGGCTGACGATGGACTTGTTCTACGCCACCGATTTCGCGGACCGGCTGGAGAACGAGATCATCCCGGCGCTCCGCGCGGGGTTCGTGGTGCTGGCGGACCGGTACATCTATTCGACGATGGCGCGCTCGATCGTGCGTGGGGTTGACCCGTTGTGGATCCGTGATGTGTACCGGTTTGCGCCCAAGCCGCACGCGGTGTTCTACATGAAGGTGTCGCTGCCCAAGCTGACGGAGCGGGTGGTGATGTCGGGCGGGTTTGATTACTGGGAATCGGGGATGGACTTCCAGGAAGAACACGATGTCTATCAGTCGTTCATCCGTTACCAGCGGAATCTGATCGGTGTGTTCGACGAACTCGGTCGGCAGTTCGGGTTTACCGTGATCGACGCGGACGGCGATGTGCGCAGCACGTTCCGGGCCCTGTCGGAGGGTCTGCTGAAGGTGGTCGGCGGGATGTCGGGGGCGAAATCATGAGCAAGCCCGAGCGAGCCGGCAAAAGAGCGGGGCGTGTGGACCCCGGGATGAGCGCGGCGGAGGCGGCGCGCGCGTCGGTGGGCGAGCGTCTGGGTGGGCTGATCGAGCAGTTGAACACGGTTGCGGCGGCGGGAAACTCGCCCAGTGATCAGGAGGTCCATCAGGTGCGCGTGGCGTCGCGTCGCGTCGGCGCGGCGGTGGCGGCGTTTGAGGGGTGCTTCCGACCACGCCGGGTGAAGAAGCTGAAGCGGCGGCTGCGCGCGGCGCGGAACGCCGCGGGCGAGGTGCGGAAGTGCGACGTGCTGGGCCGACTGTTCGGCGATCGGCTGGAATCGGCGCGCGATGAAGAGCGGGCGGCGATCGAATTTGTGATCGCGGACCTGAACGCGCGGCGTGACGAAGCGCTGCTGGGCATCGCTGATGCGTGCCGAAAGAAAGCGCGTGTGAAGCTGGAGCGAGCGGGGGAGCGGCTCTTCAAACGTGTGCGCGACCGCGGGCCGGATGATGATTCGTCGCTGCCGAACGCGGCGGGCGTGCTGGCGCGGATCGTGGTGCCGCAACTCGCGGGGGCGCTGCGCGACGATGCGGATCGTGACCTCGCGGTGTTCGAGCATCTGCACGAGCTTCGGTTGGACGCGAAGCGGCTGCGCTATGCGCTCGAGGTGTTCGAGCCGTGCTTTGACGGGGCGACGCACCGGGCCCTGTACCGCAAGGTGGTCAGTGTTCAGGACGAACTGGGTGAGATCAACGACCTGCACGACGCGATGGCGTGGCTGGAGCGCGCGTGGGAGAGCGCGGGAGGGCTGGCGCTGCCCGCCGCGTGCGAGAACGGCGAGAGCCTGTGCGCGGCGGACCTGCAGCGCGGGCTGGCGTCGCTCGCCGCGAGCTACCGCGCGGACCGCGATTCGCGGCGTGAGGTCTTCGTGAACGACTGGCGGCGGGCGCGGGCGGCGGAACTGTTCGCGGCCCTTGGCGCGATGCTGGATGCGCCCGAGCCGGCGGACGCCGTGCTGATTCCCGCGAGTGAGCCTGTGATTCTGACGCGCCCCGTGATCCCGTCGGCGGGCGAGCCGGCGCGGGCGGATCGCGGCTTCATCGCGCAGGGGGCGTGAGCGGTGAATTACACGCCCGATCCCGCCGATGGAAGGAGCATGCGCCTTGCCGCGATCGATGTCGGCACGAACAGCATCCGCCTGATCGTCGCCGAGGCGACGCCGGACGGCGGGTACCGGCTGCTCGACGATGAGAAGGAAATCACGCGTCTCGGGCAGGGGTTCGACGGCAGCGGTCGGCTCAGCCCGGAGAACATGGATCGGGCGGCGATGGCGATCGCACGGATGCGCGGCATCGCGGAGGGGTACCAGGTGGACGCGCTGCGCGCCATCGGGACCGCCGCCGTCCGCGAAGCGACGAACCGGGACGAGTTCATCTCGCTGGTGCGCGAGCGGGCGGGGTTGACGATCGAGCCGATCAGCGCGGAGGACGAAGCGCGGCTGGCGTTCCTGAGCGTGTCGCACTCCTTCGACTTGCACAACGCGACGGTGGCGATCGTGGACATCGGCGGCGGGAGCACGGAGATCGTGCTGGCGTCGGGGGGGGTGGTGGAGCAGATCTTTACGGTGCCGCTGGGTGCGGTGCGACTGGCGGAGCGGTTCCCCGGCTGCACAACGGGCGACGCGCCCGCGGTGCGGGCGATGCGCCGGGCGGTGAAGGAGATCGTTCACGAGTGGACCGAGAAAGCGCCGATGCCGCTGCAGTACATGATCGGCACGGGCGGGACATTCACCACGCTGGGGGGCGTGTCGATGCACCGAGGGGCGCCGGGGCAAGGGCCAGACATGCTGCCGTTCGCGATCCGCGGGTACGAGGTGCACCGCTCGGAAGTGCGGCACATTTTCGACTGGCTTGACGGGATGCCGGTGCGCCAGCGGCTGCGCGTGCCGGGGCTGAGCGCGGACCGGGCGGAGATCATCGTTCCCGGGCTTGCGGTCGCCGAGCGGGTGATGAAGCGGCTGAACGTGAACACGCTGAAGGTGCATGACCGGGGCATCCGCGACGGGCTGTTGCTGACGATGATCGCGGAGCGCTTCCCGAACACGGAGCGCACGCGTCCGGAGCCGGTGGACAAATGGCGGGCGCTCAAGCACTTCGCGGTGGCGTGCCGGTTTGAAGAAGCGCACTCGACGCACGTGACGAATCTGGCGATGCAGATTTTCGACCAAGTCGCGGCGCAGCAGCCGGGGGCGTTGGGGGACGCGGGCGATCAGACGGCGAGGGACATTCTTCGTGCGGCGGGGCTGCTGCACGACGTGGGGTATCTCATCAACTACTCGAAGCACCACAAGCACAGCTATCACCTGATCGTGCACAGCGACATCGCGGGGTTCTCGCACCGTGAACTCGAACTGGTGGCGAACATTGCGCGGTATCACCGAAGGTCGGAGCCGAAGAAGAAGCACTCGCACTTCGCGAAGCTGAGCGGCGTGGACCGGGACGTGGTGCGGGTGCTGTCTGGGATTCTTCGTGTGGCGGACGGGCTGGACCGCACGCACACGCAGAACGTGCGGTCGGTGCGCGTGATTCTCGCGGGCGATGAAGCGACGCTGGCGGTCGAGGCACCGGAGAATCCGTCGGTCGATACGTGGGGAGCGGAGCGGAAGAGCCAGCTGTTCGCGAAGACGCTGGGCTTACGCCCGCGGTTCGAGTGGCTGGGCGCCGGTTCGGGCGGATCGACCAGCGAGGGGCCGATGGGCGGGCGCTTAGCGCCGCAGCCGGATGAGGCCCGCTGAACTCCGACTGATTTTGCCGCATACTGTTCGGGCTCACCGCGCCGCCGCCGGCGTGGAAGGGAAATTCTTATGGGCTCCAACTTCACACAGTACGCCGACCTGGGCGAGCTTCCCGGCAAACTCTTCATCGTCGAGGGGATCGACGGCTCGGGGAAGAGCACGCAGCTCGACCTGCTGTCGAAGTGGCTGACGGCGCAGGGGTACGCGTGCTACTTCAGCGAGTGGAACAGCTCGCCCCTGGTGCGCGAGACGACGCGCAAGGGGAAGGCGGAGCGGCTGCTCAGCCCGCTGACGTTCTCGCTGATCCACGCGGCGGACTTCGCGGACCGGCTGGAGCGGACGATCCTCCCGCCGCTGCGCGCCGGGGCGGTGGTGCTGGCGGACCGGTACATCTACACGGCGTTCGCGCGCGACGCGGCGCGCGGGATGGCACCGGAGTACGTGCGCCGTGTGTACCGCATGGCGCCGAAGCCGACGGTGGCGTTCTATTTCAAGACGCCGCTGAGCGTGGCGTTGGACCGGATTCTGTCGGGTCGCCCGGAGTTGAAGTGGTACGAAGCCGGGATGGATCTGGGTCTGAGCGATGATCCGTACAAGAGCTTCGAGCTGTTCCAGGGGCGGATTCTCGCCGAGTACGAAGCGATGATCCCGGAGTTCGGGCTGTCGGTGATCGACGCGACGCTGCCGATCGTGGAGCAGCAGTCGAAGATGCGCGAGATCGTGAAGCCGCACTTGAAGGGTGCGCTGCGATTACCGCTCATGCCGTACGCCGAGGTGCTCCGCGAGGAGAGTTTGACGGGTCGGTACATGGACGAGATCGAGGACGAGGCGCGGGAGTCGTGATCGGCGAGTGGACGCGCGCGAACTTCGCGACCGGATGCTCGCCGTGGCCGTGGGCGGAGAAGCAGTTGGGAACCTCCGACGGAAAGGGACTTCCACGTGCTCAAGCCAGTCGTTGTTTCGTTTGTGTGCATTACGTTCCTGACCACCGGGTGCACCACACAGCCCGAATCCGCACAGGACTCCGGCACGACCAGCCGTCCCGAGTTAGCACTCAGTCAGCCGCCATCGACCCGAGACGTTGCCCAACCTCCGCACACGCGAGATGTGCAATCGTCGCCGACTGTTCTCGGCATCGATGTGGCAACAACGTCTGAGATAGAGGGAGTCGTGCGGGCCGTGTTTCAGGATTCACGCGGAACGCTTTGGTTTGGCGGCGAATGCGACCTGTTCCGCAACGACGGATGCACCTTGACCAGCTACGAGATCAAGGATGATCTGGGCCGGGGCGTCACGATCATGAGGATCGTCGAAGACAAGACTGGCAATATCTGGTGCGGGACAACGGGCGGCATCACCCGGATTGACGGCAAGTCATTTACGAGCTTCGGCGAAAAGGACGGCTTGATCGGCCGCCGTGTTGGGAGCATGGCCTTTGACGCGAACGGCGTGATGTGGATTGGCACCATCGAGGGCGTCTGCCGATTCGACGGTACAACGTTTTCCCCTTTCGCACTTCCTGTTGCCCATCCCGATCCGACCAGAGGCGTGACCAGCGGCAAGATCGTGAACTGCATCACGGTGGACCGCAAAGGCCAGGTGTGGTTCGGCACCAACGGAGGAGCGTACATCTACGACGGCAAGACCCTGACAAACATTTCAGAACGCGACGGCCTGCCGAGCAACGCCGTTAGCGCGATTCTCGAAGACAAGTCAGGGAACATCTGGTTCGGGACCGTTCACGGGGGCATCAGTCGGTTTGATGGAAGGGACTTCACGAACTTCACTGAGCAGGGAGTCGTTGAAGGCAAGGAGATCTGGTGCGTTCATGAAGCTCGATCCGGGAACATGTGGTTCTCCGCCAAGCGATCACCTTTGTACCGATACGACGGCAACGCATTTACGAAGTTGAAGGAGCAGGACGGCATCACGTCGCTCGCGTTCACCATCCTGGAAGACAGCGGCGGACGCCTGTGGTTGAGCGGAACGCACGGCCTGTTTCGGCATGACGGCGAGTCGTTTGTCCCAGTCACACGGTATGGTCCTTGGCGCTAACGCCCAGAGGATTCGCTTTCGCGAACGTTGATTGACAACGGCGGAGGGGCGAAGCTCAGGAGCCTGAACAGAAGTGCTCGCCGGGCTTCTGTGGTTGGCGGGGCCGGCTCGCCACATTCCGACCGAGCTTGGGCTTGCCGCGCTCAGCAAAAAGCCTCAACGCTTCCAGTCCTTCGTTTCAATGACCTCCGGAATCGCAGAATCGCCCGTAGAATCATGCTCTCGGCCCCGTGGCGAAACGGCAGACGCAGCGGACTTAAAATCCGCTTCCGCGTAAGCGGAGTGTGGGTTCAACTCCCACCGGGGCCATTGGGCAGTCGTTCCGCCGCGCCGTGGCGTGGCGCGAGGTCGGCGTCGTCGAAGAGCATGCGGACCGCGGGGGTCTCGAGGTCGTCGTACTCGCCGCGCTTCACCGCGCGGACGAACGCGGCGAGCGCGATCCCCGCGAGCAGCAGGGCCAGCGGCAGCAGGATGAAGATCACCGACATGGCTCACCCGCCTTTCCGCCGCCGCCGAAGGTACGGGAACGGAACGCGAGGAACGTGACGGTCAGCGAGCTGCAGGGCATGAGGATCGCGGCGATGAGCGGGCTGAGGATGCCGGACATCGCGAGGATCGTGAAGACGACGTTGTACGCGAGCGAGGCTCGCATGCAGCGCTTGATGGCGCGGATGGTGCGCTCGGAGCCGTCGATCAGTTCGGCGAGTGCGCCGAGCCCTTCGCGCGAGACATAGACGTCGGCGGCGGCGAGGCTGGCT
The DNA here is from genome assembly GCA_964391865.1 of uncultured Phycisphaeraceae bacterium. Taxonomy (GTDB): domain Bacteria; phylum Planctomycetota; class Phycisphaerae; order Phycisphaerales; family UBA1924; genus DASZQL01. The sequence continues at coordinate 308,639 of CAYMNQ010000001.1, read as the reverse complement.
TCCGCCCCGCCGTGGACCGCGACGCCGACGGTGGCGGCGGAGAGGGCGGCGGCATCGTTCACGCCGTCGCCCACCATCACGACGGGGGCGGCGTGTTCGCGTGACATCAGCTCGCGCACGATGCGGAGTTTGTCTTCCGGGCTGGCTTCGCCGGTGCAGGCGCCCGGATCGAGCCCGAGTTCCGCGCCGATGGCACGCACAATATCGCGGTGGTCGCCCGAGACGATGCGCACGTCCCAGCCATCGGCTCGGAGTCGGCGGACCACGCTCGAGGCGTCGGCGCGGAGCGGGTCGCCCACGCCAGCGAGGGCGATCGGCTCGCGGTCGTGCGCGATGATGATGGGCGTCAGCCCGCGCGCGGCGGCGGCGGCGACGCGGTCTTCCCATGAGCCGGGCAATCCGCCGAGACGTTCGCGCGTGAATCGGGCGGAGCCGATGAGCAGTTGGTGTCCGTCGATATCGGCGCTGACGCCGCCGCCGAGCGCGTGATGGAGTCCGATGGGGCCGATGTCGATGTCGGTGGGGGCGAGGCGCTCGAGTGCGCGGGCGACGGGGTGATTGCAGCGGCGTTCGACCGCCGCCACGAGGGGCTTGATCCACTCGGGGCCGTCCCACTGCACGACGCTCATGCGCCCTTCGGTGAGCGTGCCTGTTTTGTCGAGCAGCAGCACGCCGCGCCGGGCGCGGGAGCGGAACATGCCGAGGGCCTGCAGCGCATCGCCGCCTTTGATGAGCAGCCCGCGCCGGGCGGCTTTGCCGATCGCGGCGATGACGGCGAGGGGCGTCGCTAGCCCGAGGGCGCAGGGGCAGGTGACAATCAGCAGAGCGGCGGCGTTGTCGATGGCGCGCGAGGGATCGATGAAGAACCACAGCAGCGCGGTGGCGAGCGCGAGCGTGAGAACAACCCACACGAAGACGTTCGCCACGCGGTCGGCGAGGAGGACGATCGGGGCGCGCCGGCGGGTGCATTCCTCGACCATGCGCATGAGCTGGCCGATGCGGGTGTCCTCGCCGCTGGCGCTGACGCGCACGCGGATGGGGGATGAGAGATTCACCGCGCCGGCGTGGACCGGCTCCCCGGGACGGATCGTGACGGGGCGCGACTCGCCCGTCAGAAGCGACTGGTCGAGATCGCTCGAGCCCTCGATCACCACGCCGTCAACGGGGACGGAGCTGCCGGCGATGACCTCGACGATCGCCTCGGTGCCGGCGTTGCGGAGCGCCTCGATGGGCACCTCGCGCACGCCGGCGGCTTCGACGAGGCGCGCGGTGGTGGGGGTGAGGGAGAAGAGGAGCTCGACGGAGTCGCCCGCCTTGTGCTGCTGGCGTGACTGCACCCAGCGCCCGCTGAGGAGGAGGAAGACGAGGGTGGTGAGGGTGTCGAAGTAGACCTCGCCGCTGCCGCGCGCGGTGTTGACGAGCCCCCAAGTCATGCCGACGGCGAGCCCGACGGCGATGGGCACGTCCATGTTCAGTCGGCGGCCGCGCCCGAGCTTGAGCGCGGTCCAGGCGCTGCGGAAGAAGACGGCGCCGGGCCACGCGAGCGAGAGGGCGGCGAGCGCGGCGCCGAGCCAGCGGAACATCGACGCGAAGGCGGCTTCCATCGCGGCGCCTTCGAGGACGTTGCTGTATAGCGCGAAGGAGAGCAGCATGACGTTGCCCATGATCGCGCCGGCGATGCCGATGCGGACCATCTGCACGCGGTCCTCGTGCCGGCGGGCTTCGTGCATCTTGCCGCCGCGGACGGGGTGCGCGGGGTAGCCGAGCGAGTCGAGGAAGCGGGCGATGCGCGAGAGGGGGACGGCGGCGCCGTCCCACGCGAGCGCGATGACCCGGCGGCGGAAGTCGAGCCGCGCTTCGATCACTCCGGGGACGACATGGGGCAGGCGTTCGAGCAGCCACACGCAGGCGGCGCAGTGGACGCCTTCGAGATAAAGGGAGGTGGTGAGGGCACCGTCAGCGCGGGGCTTGCAGTAGAGGGAGTGGAACGCGGGGTCGTCGAAGGACTCGTAGGAGCGTCCGGTGGTACGCGCGGGCTGTGCGGACTGGTTTGTCGATTGTTCGCGCGCGATGGCGTAGTACTGGTCGAGCCCGCAGCCGCGGATCACGCTGTAGACGGTCTCGCACGCGTGACAGCAGAACTGGCGCTCCGCGCGCGGGTCGAGCAGGCCGGTGGGGACGGGCAAGCCGCAGTGCGCGCAGGGCGTGGCGCTGAGATCGGTGTTGGCGCGGCGCGGCGGCGCGATCGCGCCCTCACGCACAGGAGTACTGGTCACCGGCGGTCGAGTTGGCTCACTTCGCGTGTTCACGGCAGCAGGGCATCTGGGAGGAGTCGAGCGAGCTGATATCGAGGATGACGGTTTCTTGCCCGGCACCGCCGTCGATCGAGGCGCGGAGAGCGGCGACGTCGAGCGCCATCGCGCCGCGGTTGAAGACGGTGACGATGCCGATGACGACGATCGCGCCGGCGGTGAGCATGGGGAGGCGCGGGCCGAGCACTCCCGCGAGGCGCTGCGCACCAGCGCCGAGGGCGGCGAGCATGGGGACGGTGCCGGCCCAGAAAGCCGCCATCGTGAGCGCGCCGGCGGCGGGGTGCGCGGTGCCCGCCGACGTGATGACGAACGCGTAGAGCCAGCCGCATGGGAGCAGCGTGGTGAGCAGCCCCGTCATGAGCGCTCGCGCGATGGGCTCGCGCCGGGCGGCGAAGAGGTGCCCGTGCTCGAGGGCGGTCCGGAGCACACGGGGCACCGGTGCCTTCGGCAGGCGCACGCCCGCGAGGCGCAGCAGCGCGATGGAGCCGAAGAGCGCCATCATGCCGCCAGCGAGCATCGCCGCGATGCGTCCGGCGCCCGCGAGTTCGCCCGCGAGATCGAACGCCGCGCCGAGTGATCCGGCGATCGCGCCGAGCGAGGTGTATGTGAGCAAGCGCCCGCCGTGGTACGCGAGGTGCAGCGGCAGGCGGCTGCGGGGCGCGGTGCCGATCGAGCGCTCGATCCCGCCCGTGACCGCGAACGCAACGAAGGCGCCGCACATGCCCGCGCAGTGCAGGCTGCCCATCAGGCTCGCGACGAAGACGGCGAGGATCAGCGGCATCATCGGGGTGGGTCCTTCGGTTCGCCCACGGAGCGTTCGAATTCGACGGCGAACTCGTTCGCACCGAGGATCGCGCGCAGGCGGAAGATCCAGCGCCCGTGGCGCGTGGGCACGAAGGCGGCCGTGTAGACGCCCTCCGCATCGGCGGATTCGGTCATCGCGATCTCGAGAGACTCGCCGACGAAGGCGCGGTGGAATGCCGAGAGGGTGACGCGTGCGCCGGTGACCGCGGTGCCGTCGCGGTCGATCAGGCGCACGAGCGCATCGCCGCGGTGCCCCGGCGGGGAGAGTTCAACGCCGGCGCTCCAGCCGAGCTCATCGCTGCGGGTTCGCGCGGCGCGCGACTCGTCCCAGCGCACGGCCTTCGCGTAGTAGTCCTTCTCCACGGCGAAGGAGGCGTCGGTGCGCGCGAAGTAGGCGAGCGCCCCGATGCCGAGCAGGTCGAGACCGATGATGACGAAGACGAGCGAGGGCCAGAACCAGAGGGCGCGGGGTTTCATCGCTCATCTCCTTCTTCTCGCTCGTGTGCGCCGTGCGGGACGTCGCCCACTGGGCCGAGCACGAGGTAGCTCAAGTCTTTCCGGAACTTCGCGTCGTCGGCGACGCTGATGGTGACTTCGCGCTTGCCGCGCTCGTTCAGGGATGACGCGGGGAGTGCGACGGTCAGCCCGATGGTGCGCGACTCCTCGGGGCCGAGGCGGAGCTCGGATTCGTCGACGATCAGCCGAGCGCCGGGCGCGCCGGCGACCGCGCACGTGAACACAGTGGGACTCTTCGTTCGGTTCACCAGCCGCAGGCGGAGTTGGTTGGAGATTTCGCCAGTCGGCAGCGTGTAGAAGGGCGTGCCCTGGCGCGGGAGGATCTGCGCTTCACCGGTCGTGCGCAGCGAGAGCTGCCAGAGGAACAGCGAGACGAAGACCGCGAGCACGAGCGGGTAGAGGATCGTTCGGGCGCGCAGGATATGGACCTTCTGCCCTTCGACCACCGCTTGCGAGCTGTAGCGGATCAGACCGCGCGGGCGGTTGATCTTGTCCATCACCGTGTCGCACGCGTCGATGCACTGCGCGCAGCCGATGCACTCCATCTGCAGCCCGTCGCGGATGTCGATGCCGGTGGGGCAGGTGGTGACGCACATCTTGCAGTCGATGCAGTCGCCCGACGCCGCGGGCGCATCGTTCGGGAGGATGCGGAGGGAGAGGTCGCCCGGCGCGTGTTCGTCGTGCTTCTTCTTGCCGCGCGGCTCGCCGCGTTTCTTGTCGTAGGTGACGATGAGAGACTGGCGGTCGAGCAGCACGGACTGCAGGCGGCCGTAGGGGCACGCGACGAGGCAGGTCTGCTCGCGGAAATAGGAGAAATCGAACATCATCAGCGCGGTGGTCGCCGCCATCACGAGGAACGCGACGGGGTGATTGACGGGCGAGCCGCCGATCCAGTGCCAGAGCTGCTCGACGCCCACGAAGTACGCGAGGAATGTATGAGCCAGGTACATGGAAGCGAGCAGGTACGCGCCGTACTTCAGCACGCGGCGCGGGCCGAGCGGCGCCCACGTCGGGGCGGCTTTGCCCGGCGTGCCCTCGAAAAAGCGTTCGAGGGGGCGGTAGAGGAACTCCATGTAGACGGTCTGCGGGCACGCCCAGCCGCACCACACGCGCCCGAAGAGCGCGGTGACGAGGAAGATGCCGATGAAGATGCTGACCATGAGCAGCGCCATCAGCACGGTGTCGGTGGGGCGGAACACGCCGCCGAGAATCGTGAAGCGACGCTCAACGATGTTGAGCATGAGCGCCGGCTCGCCGTTGATTTCGACCCAGGGGAGTGTGGCGAAGAGCGCGATGAGTCCCCATCCCACCGCGCGGCGCGCGGTCAGGAATCGCCCGTCCGATGGCTTCGGGCAGAGCCAGCGGCGCGAGCCGTCCGCGTTCAGCGTTGCCAGCACGCGCACGTTGGCGGTGGGCGCCGACTGCACGGCTTGTACTCGCGGCTTGGATTCGGCTGTCATGGCCGGGCTCCCAGATGGACCTTCGAACAAAGGACGCACGACGCACCTCGCATCAATCAGTCTTCCGTGACGCGCGGCTCAGCCGCGTTCGTCGGTGCGGCTCCCGTTCGACGCCTGCTTCGGCGCGCCGTCCTTGCTCGGCAGACCGTGCTCGACCTTGGGCCAGGGCGGGACGGGTTCGCCCTCGCCTTCGCGCGGCGACTTGGGCTTTGTGCCGCGCAGACTCGCCACGTACGCCGCCACGACGATTCGCTGGTTGTCGTTCAGCCGGTTCTGCCACGCGGGCATGCCCTTGATGACCACGCCGTTGGTGATGGTGGAGTAGATGTCGCCGATTTTCTTGACGTTGATCCAGCGTTCGTCGGCGAGGTTCGGGCCGTTGATCCCGCCGCCGTCGGGGCCGTGGCACGCGGTGCAGTTGCCCTGAAACACCGCCTGCCCGACCTTCAGCCACTTGGGCTCGTTCTGCAGGGCCATCAGCGTTTCCTCGGTGGGCTCGAGCTCGCCGATCTCGCCGAAGAGTTTCTCGTAGTACGCCGTCTGCTCGGCGGCGAGCGAGTCGTGCACGCTCCATGAGAAGTCGCTGTAGTGCCAGAAGTTGACGTAGAGGAACGAGCAAAGGATGGTGAGCCAGAAGATGCCGTGCCACCAGCCGGGGGTGGGGTTGTCGAACTCCTGGATGCCGTCGTATTCGTGATCGAGCAGATTGCCCTGGTTGGTGTGCCGCATGACGATCGTCCTTGTGATTCCTGAGGAGTGACGGGGGCGCCTCGCGTGTGACCCTTCGACTTCAAGCCTTTGTCTGGCCGGCGGCGATGTCGTCTTGGAGCGGCATCGACGCGGCGATCGTGTCGCGCCCGCCCGCGAATCGGGTGAACGTGCGGATCATCAGCGCCGCGAATGCCGCGAGGAAGAGGAGCAGCGCGATCTTGGGGAAGAGGGTGAGGTCAACACTGGACATGATGTCGCTGAGTTTCACGGCTTGGCCCCTTCTGCGGGTGCCGCTGCCGCGGGCGCGGGTGGCGCGTCGGCCGGGGCGTTGATGTCGGTGCCGAGGCGCTGGAGGTACGCGATGAGCGCGATGACCTTCTTGTCCTCCATGTCTTTGTAGCCTTTCTGGGCGACCAGCTGCTCGCCGATCAGCTTCGCTTGCGCTTTCGCAAGGTCGGCGGCGGTGTCGAGTTCTTCTTCTGTGTAGGGCACGCCGATCCACTTCATGGCGCGGACGCGGGCCGGGATCTGCGCGAAGTCGAGCTTCTGCTCCAGCAGGTGCGCGTAAGTCGGCATGATCGAGCCTTGCACGAGCTGCTGCGGTTCTTCGAGGTGGCGCACGTGCCAGTCGTACGAGTACTTCGCGCCCACGCGGTGGATGTCAGGCCCAATGCGGCGCGAGCCCCACTGGAACGGGCGGTCGTAGACGAACTCGCCCGGCTTGCTGTACTCGCCGTATCGGACGGTCTCGGCCCAGATCGGGCGGACCATCTGCGAGTGGCAGTTGTAGCACCCCTCCGCGATGTAGATCTCGCGCCCCATCAATTCCAACGGCGTGTAGGGCTTCACCGTTGAGATGGTGGGGATGTTCGTGCGGATGAGGAACATCGGCAGGTTCGAGAAGAGCGACGCGATCACCACCGCGCCGGCGGTGGCGGCGGCGAAGAAGATCGGCAGGCGCTCCCAGCGCCGGTGCCACGCGGCTTGCGTGAACTCGTCGCACTTCTTGCCGAAGTCGGTGACGCTGGTGAGCGTGGACGTAGGCTCGGGCGGGTCGGTGTACGTCTTCGTCAGCGGCGGGGCGCTGTGGACGACTTCCTCGTACTTCGCCGGGCGGTTCTTCCACGTCATGATCGCGTTGAACGCGAGCATGAAGACGCCGACGAGGTAGAGCGTGCCCGAGACGGCGCGGATCCAGTACATCGGGGCGAGCTTGGTGACGGTCTCGACGAAGTCGGGGTACGCGAGGTTGCCGGCGGCGTCGAAGGCGCGCCACATCAGACCCTGCGTGATGCCCGCCCACTGCATGCTCAGCCAGTAGCCGATGATGCCCAGCGTGCCGAGCCACACGTGCCACTCGGCCAGCTTCTTGCTCCACAGCGGCGTTTGGTACAGGCGCGGCAGGAGCCAGTAGATCATGCCGAACGCCATGAACCCGTTCCAGCCGAGCGCCCCGCCGTGGACGTGCCCGATGGTCCAGTCGGTGTAGTGCGAGAGGGAGTTGATGCTCTTGATGGAGAGCATCGGGCCCTCGAACGTGGACATGCCGTAGAAGGTGACGCCCACGACGAAAAACTTGAGAACCGGGTCGGCGGCGACTTTGTGCCACGCGCCGCGCAACGTCAAGAGGCCGTTGATCATCCCGCCCCACGAGGGCATCCACAGCATGAGGCTGAAGAGCATGCCCAGAGTGCTCGCCCATGCGGGGAGGGCGGTGTAGTGCAGGTGGTGCGGGCCCGCCCAGATGTACATGAAGACCAGCGACCAGAAGTGGATGATCGAGAGCTTGTAGGAGAAGACCGGTCGCTCGGCGGCTTTGGGCAGGAAGTAGTACATCAGCCCGAGGAAGGGCGTCGTGAGAAAGAACGCCACCGCGTTGTGCCCGTACCACCACTGGATCAGCGCGTCCTGCACGCCCGCGTACACCGAGTAGCTCTTCATCGGCCCCGCGACGACCACCAGGCTGTTGAAGATGTGCAGCACCGCGACGGTGAGCAGCGACGCCATATAGAACCACAGCGCGACATACATGTGCCGCTCGCGCCGCTTGACGAGAGTCATCACGAAGTTCATGCCGAAGAACCCGGCCCAGACGACCGCGATCGCGAGGTCGATGGGCCACTCAAGCTCGGCGTACTCCTTGCCCTGCGTGACGCCCATCGGCAGCGTGACAGCGGCGGCGACGATGATCGCCTGCCAGCCCCAGAAGTGCAGGTTGCTCAGCACGTCACTGAACATCCGCGCTTTGCACAGGCGCTGCGTCGAGTAATAGATCGCGGCGAAGATCGTGTTCCCCGCGAACGCGAAGATCACCGCGTTCGTGTGCAGCGGGCGCAGCCGCCCGAAGCTGAACCACTCCAGCCCGAAGTTCAACTTCGGCAGCACGAGCTGCAGCGCGATGAACACACCCGCGAGCATCCCCACCACGCCCCAGAGGATCGTGGCGAAGACAAACTTGCGCACGATCGCGTCGTCGTACACGAACTGGTCGGGCGAACGGCTCGGCTTGAGATCTTCCAGCATCGATTGACCCCTTCGACCACGCCGCCGGCCAATCCGGGGCGGATTCAGGCAATAAGACCAATATATCCTGTTATCCCATAGTCGGTCAAGCCGGGGTCGCGCTTCAAAATCGAGCGTGGGGACAGCGATCGCGGTTCGCTCAGGCCGGGGCAGCTGCCGCAGCACCCACTCAAACACCAAATACCACTTGGATTGCTGCCCGGCGAGAACGCTCGGCGATCAGATGATGCGGGCCGCGGCTTGCATGACGAGCATCGCATAGGCACCGGCGATGAGGTCGTCGATGAGGATGCCGACGCCGCCCTTCAAGCGCTGGAGTCCTCGCGCGGGAGGGGGCTTCACGATGTCGAAGATGCGGAAGAGCACGAACGCCGCGCCGACAACGAAGGTGACGCGGAGGAAGTGCATGCCGGGGTCTTCGTTCGGCGTGAACCAGGCGCTGGGGAGGAAGAGGAGCGCGATGCATTGGCCGGCGGTTTCGTCGGCGACGACGGCGGAGGGGTCTTTCTTGTGGAATCTCTTCTCGGCCCACTCGCCGCCCCACACGCAGGCGAGCGAGAAGATGACGAGAATCCCGAGCAGCACGCTGTAGTAGATGGTCGGGCCGAAGCCGAAGAGGAGCATGAGCCACGCGGCGGCGGCGGTGGGCATCGAGCCCCAGGTGCCCGGCGCGGGTTTCATGTAGCCGAGGCCGAAGGTGGTGATGAGCAGTTGCTTCATGTGGGCGACTCCGTGCGATCGACGCTCCGTGTCTACGGATTCGCGGGCGGGGGCGGGACCATCGCGGACCAGCCGAGTTGTTTCCACGCGCGGAGGATGTAGGGCACGCCCGAGAGCGCGGTGACGACGACCGTGATCCATGCGGCGGTGGGGAGGAGATATCGCATCATTCCGGACATTTCGCCGTGCGGTGACTGCGCGAGCATCCACACCATCATCAGTATCAGCGGCACCGCGCCGGACTGGATGATCATCTTCACTTTCCCCGAGAAAGACGCGGAAAAATCGACGCCGCGCGCTTCGAAGACGGCGCGGATGGTGGTGACGAGGAGTTCGCGGGCGAGGATGACGATGACCATCCACGGCTCGATGCCGCTGGCTTGTGAATCGCCGTCCGAGAAGCCGCGCCCGGCGAGGAGGATGAACGCACCGAGAACGAGGACCTTGTCGGCGAGGGGGTCCATGATCCGCCCGAAGACGGTGACGACTTTCCATCGCCGCGCGAGCCAGCCGTCGAGCGCGTCGGTGATGGCGGCGACGATGAACAGCCCCGCGGCCCACGGGAGCGCCCAAGCGGGGCCGCTGGGAAACCGGTAGAGCGAGAGGACCACGAAGAAGACGACGGCAATCAGCAAACGGGCGACGGTGAGCGCGTTGGGCACGGCGGCGAGATACCCGCCGGTCGCCGCCGGCGTGGCGCTGCCCGAGATGATTCCCGCCGACCGAGTCACGGCTCCTCCGAACGCTCATGCCCCCGTTTGTGGCTGCCGCGAATGGTAGTCGGAAACCGTGTCAAGCCCGCTCATGTGGTGCTCGGCGGCGGGTTGATCCCCAGCCGCTTGTGAACATCGCGCGGGTCGGTTGCTCGCCCATCACCCTGCCCGTATTCTGCCCGACCATCGTCAGGACGACGAGCGCCGTTCGGCAGGCCGCGTGCCCGTTCGGACCCCCGGAAGGCGCGTGTGTGGAGAAGCCCGCGTTTGCAGTCGATCGTGAACCCCATCCTGCTCTACCTGTGCCTGGCGGCGGGCGGTGTCGGCGTGCTGCTGGCGCTGCCCCGCCCGAGGGTCAGCCCGCAGGTGATCGGGGCACTGATCGCGGCGGCGGCGTTCGGCGGACTGTTCCTGGCGCTCGCGCTGGCGGCGGGGGAGAACCGGCCGAGCCTGTTCTTCTACCTGTTCTCGCTGATCGGGCTGGGTTCAGCGCTGCGGGTGATTACGCACCCCAAACCCGTCTACGCGGCGCTGTATTTCATCACGACGATTCTGGCGAGTTCCGCGCTGTACCTGATTATCGGTGCGGAGTTCATGGCGTTCGCGCTGATCATCATCTACGCGGGCGCGATCCTGATTACGTACCTGTTCGTCATCATGCTGGCGTCGCAGGCGCCGAGCGAGGACGACCCGGACGGTTTGACGGCGTACGACACCTACAGCCGCGAGCCGGTGGTCTCGACGGGCGTGGGCTTCGCGCTGCTGGCGATCATGACGGGGATGATCGCGGGCGGCGTGGGGCAGTTGAAACCCGCGGGTTCGCCCGCGAAAACGGCGGGGTTGCTCGAACAATTGCCGCGGAAAGTGCTCAGCACGCTGGAGCGGCGCGATGTGTTCAAGGCGTTCGAGAAGCCGGCGCTGGCGGACGTGGCGAAGGTGCTGGATGTGGAGAAGCACACGCTGCGGCTGAAGGTGACGGATCGCGAGCAGTTGGATGCGCTGATGATGCGGACGGACGTGCTCGAACTGTTGCCACTTGAATTGAAGGCTATTGACAAGAGCGGCGGTCGTGATCGGCCGGCAAATCCGGACCCGTGGATGGTCAATCTGCACTTGCCCGACACGCTGAAAGTCGACAACATCGACGGCATCGGCTTCGCGCTGATCGCGGAGCATCCGATGGCGCTGGAACTTGCGGGCGTGATCCTGCTGATGGCGATGCTGGGCGCCGTGGTGCTGGCGCGGAAGCAGATCGAGCAGAGCGAGGATGAGAAGGCCGCCGCCGCTCGGTTGGCGGCGGGGGGTGGCGCATGAACCACGCGCTGCTGACGCTGGCATCCGAAATCGCGAGCGCCGGAGTGCTGAGCGCGCCGATCACGCTATACCACTACCTGTTCGTGGCGTGCGCGCTCTTCGCGCTGGGCGTGATCGGGTTCCTCACGCGGCGGAACATGATCATCATGTTCCTCTGCACCGAGATGATGTTCCAGGGCGCGGCCCTCGCCCTCATCGCGTTCTCCAGGTTTCACTTCAACCACTCGGGCGAGACGTTCGTGATCTTCGTCCTCACGATCGCGGCGGCGGAGGCGGCCCTCGCCCTCGCGCTCGTGGTGCTGCTGTTCCGGCGGAAGGAGACGCTCGACGCGGGTGAGTGGGGGGCGCTGCGGGGATAGGCATCGAGCCATCGAGTCATCGAGTGAAGCGAAGAAGCAAGAGCAGGACCGAATGTCGAGCGTGATTGAGACCATCCCGATGCTGACCCTTGCCGCCGAGGCGGGCGGTCATGCTGCGCCCGGCGCGGCGGCCGTCGTGCCGCCGTGGCTCACGCTGATCCCGGTTTTGCCGCTGCTCGCGAGCATTCTCTGCGGCGTGACGATCGCGCTGCGGATCAAGACGCGGTTGCCCGCGTGGATCACGGTGGCGTCGCTGGCCGCGAGTTTCGGCATCGCGTTCATGGGGTTCTCGGGATGGAATTCGGGTGGGCACGGGGTACAAAACCTCAATGTCTACGAGTGGATCGGCGCGTCGTGGGGCGAGAAGCCCGGGCAGTCGTTCTCCGCACCCTTCGGCTTCTATATGGACGGGCTGTCGTGGCTGTGGATGCTCTTCGTCACGGGGCTGGCGACGCTGATCGCGCTGTACGCCAGCGAGTACATGGAGCACGACGTCGGCAAGGGATACGGCCGGTTCTTCGCCGCGTTCTCGCTGTTCGTCTTCTCGATGGCGTGCCTGGTGATGGGCAACAACATCGTCCTGCTCTACCTCGGGTGGGAGGGCGTGGGGCTGTGCTCGTACCTGCTGATAGGCTACTTCTACAAAAAGCCGAGCGCAGTCGCGGCGGCGAAGAAGGCGTTCATCGTCAACCGCATCGGCGACCTCGGGCTGGCGGTCGGCTTGTTCCTCACGTTCGTGACGTTCGGCTCGATCGAGTACGAGCGCATCTTTGCGATGGTGGCGCAGGGCGTTGACGGCGCGGGGAACCCGCTCGCGGGGACGTGGCAGTCGTGGGCGATCCCGGTGCTGCTGATGATCGGCGCGTTCGGCAAGAGCGCGCAGTTCCCGCTATATGTCTGGCTCCCGGATGCGATGGAGGGGCCGACTCCCGTCTCCGCGCTCATCCACGCGGCGACGATGGTGACGGCGGGGGTCTATCTCGTCGCGCGGATGTTCCCGCTGTTCATGGCGGACCAATCGCACTTCGCGATCACGATCGTGGCGTGGACCGGGGCGATCACGGCGCTGCTCGCTGCCACGATCGGCATGGCGCAGTTCGATATCAAGCGCATCATGGCGTACTCGACGGTGTCGCAGCTCGGCTACATGTTCGCCGGCTTGGGCGTGCTGAACACCGTGGCGGGCGCATCGCACGTGCTGACGCACGCGTTCTTCAAGGCGCTCCTGTTCCTCGCGTGCGGCGCGGTGATGCACGGCTTCGCCGGGCAGCTTGATCTGCGCAAGCTCTCCGGGCTGCGGAAGATGAAGGGGTGGGGCATCGTGTCGATCACGATGCTGGTCGGATGCCTGAACCTCGCGGGGTTCCCGCTGATCACCGCGGGCTATTGGTCGAAGGACATGATTCTGGCGCAGGCGTTCACCACGCCCGAAGCGACCATCGCCGGGGCGCAGTGGATCGGGTGGATCCTGCTGCTGACCGCCGGGTTGACGGCGTACTACACGTTCCGCGTGTATTTCCGCGTGTTCGAAGGGCCGCAGCACTACGAGCCGGGGGATGAACTGCACGGGCATGATGACGATCATGCGGATGATCATGGGCACGCGCACGGTTCAGCCGCCGCGGCGCACACCGACTCCCACCATCACAAGCCCAGCGATCATCATCACTATCAGGACCACGACCACCGCCAAGAACATCACGACTTCCACCCGCACGCGCCGGGGTGGCGGATCAATCTGGTGCTGGCGATTCTTGCCGTGGCGTCGTTCGCGTCGATCGGGCTCTTCTTCATCGAGAAGGAGTCGCACGGCTGTGTGGGCGCGATGCTGCACCACTCGACGGCGAACTTCGAGGCGCCCGGCTCGCACCACGGTGCCGATGCGCACGTCGCCGATGCCGCGCATGGCGCGGGGCACGGCGCGCTGGGCACGTTCCTGGGCTACGACCCGCACGCGGTGATGTACTACGTCTCGGCGGTGGTGGGGATGGTCGGGATCATCGTGGCGTTCGTCCTGCACCTCGCCGGCCGGAAGACGGCGGCGGTGAGCCGTGCGGATGCGCTGCTGCCGATGCTCGGGCCGATCCCGCGCTGGGCTCAGAACAAGTGGTACGTGGATGAGTTGTACGACTTCCTGATCCGCACTCCGCTTTGGATCGTGTCGAACATCTTCCACATGATCGATCAGTACCTGGTCGACGGGCTGGTCAATCTCTTCGGGTTCCTGCCTCGCTTGATCGCGACTGGGCTTCGCCCGAGCCAGGGCGGGCAGTTGCACGGGTACGCCGCCGGGATGGCGGGCGGTTTGGCGCTTCTTCTCCTCATCGTGTGGGTGCTGACCTGATGGAGCTGTGGCTGCTCATCCTGATCCCGATCGTCACTTCGCTGATGATCGCCCTCTCGCCCGAGGCGCTGGCGAAGCGCATCGCGATGCTCGGCTCGCTGGTCGGGCTGGGCGGCGCGGGCTGGGCGATGACGCGTTTCGATTGGTCGAACACCGCGCAGTTCCAGTTCACGGGGAGCGTGAGCTTCATCGAGCCGCTGGGGATCAACCTGAGCGTCGGGGTGGACAGCATCGCGCTGTGGCTCATCGTGCTGGCGGCGTTCCTCCAGCCGCTGTGCGTGTGGGGGTCGTACACCGCGATCACCGATCGCGTGCGGACGTACTACGCATGGCTCATGGCGCTGCAGGCGGCGATGATCGGCGTCTTCGCCGCCCGCGACCTGATCTTCTTCTACATGAGCTTCGAGTTCACGCTCGTGCCTATGTACATCCTCATCAGCCTCTACGGCTCGACGAATCGCAAGAAAGCCGCCACGAAGTTCTTCCTCTACACGTTCACGGGATCGATCATCGCGCTCGCCGGTTTGGTCTATGTCGCGTATGTGGCGGCGTCGGACCTCGGGCGATGGACGTTCGAGATCGACACGCTGCAAGAAGTCGCGGCCGGGCTGACGGCGCGGGAGCAGGGGTTCATTCTCTTCGCGCTGATGGCGGGGTTCGCGGTCAAGGTGCCGCTCTTCCCGGTGCACACGTGGCTGCCGTTGGCGCACACCGAGGCGCCGACCGCCGGCTCCGTCGTACTCGCGGGCGTGCTGCTGAAGCTGGGGACGTACGCGATCTACCGGTTCGTTCTGCCCTTCGTGCCTCTCGCGGTGGCGGAGTACACATGGCTCATCGCGGACTTCGCGATCATCGGCATCCTCTACGGCGGGCTCATCTGCTGGGTGCAGCGCGACGTCAAGAAACTCGTCGCGTACTCGTCCGTCGCGCACCTCGGCTTCTGCATCCTCGGCATGTTCTCGATGAACACCATCGGGCTCGCCGGCAGCGTGCTCTACATGATCAACCACGGCCTGTCGACCGGCGCGCTCTTCTTCTGCATCGGCTTCATGTACGAGCGCTACCACACGCGCTCGCTCGAAGAGGTGGGGGGGCTGGCGAAGAAGATGCCCGTCTGGGCGTTCTTCATGGTCTTCTTCAGCATGGCGTCCGTCGGTCTGCCGGGGCTGAATGGGTTTGTGAGCGAGTTCTACTGCCTGCTCGGCGCGTTCCAGTCCGGCGCTGATTCCATCGGCGTGGGCGGCACGCCCGGGCGGCTCGGCCCGTGGTACGCCGCGGTCGCCGGCGTGGGCATGATCGTGGCGGCGATGTACCTGCTGCTGATGGTCGGCAAGATCGTCTTCGGCCCGTACCGCGAGCCGCAGGGGCACCACCATCACGGCCCGCTGCCTGCCGATCTGTCGGCGCGTGAGATCGGCGTGCTCACGCCGCTGGCGCTGGGGTGCATCCTGCTGGGCGTGTACCCGACGCCGATCATCAAGACGCTGGAAGCGCCGATCGCGCAGACGATCAAGATTTCGACTTCGTCTACTCAAACGAGCGGCATCGGCGTCCCGCCCGTGATCTCCTCGACCTCTTCCCCGCTCGCCTCCACGGCACAGGAGGCCGCTGAATGACCAGCCACGCCCTGCTCGCCGCCGAAGCATTGCCGATGGTCGAGAAGCTGCGCTATCTCGTGCCTGAGGTGATTCTCTTTGTCGCCACGGTGGTGGTGATGGTGATGGCGCTGTCGAAATCGTTCTCGATCCGGCGGCTGACCGGGCCGGTGACGGCGGCGTCTCTCGTCATCGCGGCGATCGTCTCGACGTTCGTCCCCGCGTCGCCCACGTCGCTGTTGCCGAACCTGATGCCCTTCGCGAAGACGGTCATCTGTGCCGTCGGCGTGCTGCTGTGCCTGCTCGCGAGCGGGACGGTGGACCGCGAATATGAAGACTCAGTCTCTCGCGGCGGATCTTTCGATCCCATCCGCTCCAATCGCGGCGAGTTCTATTCGTTCTTCCTCTTCAGCATCACCGGGCTGCTGCTAACGACCTCCGCCGACGACCTGATCTGGATTTTCCTGGCGCTCGAACTTACGAGCCTGCCGACGTACGTAATGGTGAGCATCTCGACCCGCTCATTCAAGTCGCAGGAAGCGGGCGTGAAGTACTTCTTCCTCGGCGCCTTCGGGGCGGCCACATTCCTCTTCGGCTTCGCGCTGCTCTACGGCGCCACGGGCACCACGTCGCTTTTCGGCAACGCGGATTCGCCCGGCATCGCCGCGATCCTCGCCGAGCAGGTCGGTCGCAGCCCGGACGGGCAACTGGGGATGATCGCGCTGCTGGGGATGATCATGTCGATCATCGGCGTGTCGTTCAAGATCGCCGCGGTTCCGATGCACTTCTACACGCCCGACGTGTACGAAGGGGCCGCGAGCAGCGTGTCGGCGTTCCTCGCGTTCGTTCCCAAGGCGGCGGGCATCATCACGCTCACGCTGCTCCTCTCGACGCTCGGCTGGAACCACGGCGACGATTGGAACAGGCTGCCCGAGCCGGTGCGCGTCACCCTTTGGGTGATGGCGGCGCTCACGATGACCGTCGGCAACGTGATGGCGATCCTGCAGTCGAACGTGAAGCGCATGCTCGCGTACTCGTCGATCGCGCACTCGGGGTACATGCTCGTGGGCCTGATCGCCGGCCCGCGCGGCGACGCGCCGGGCGACCCGGCCCAGAACGGCATCGCAGCGACGCTCTTCTACCTCGTGTGCTACGGCTTCATGAACCTCGGCACCTTCGCGGTGCTCGCCTGCCTCGAACGGCGCGGACGCGATGGCAAGCCCGAGGAAATCGAGACGGTCGATGACCTGCGCGGCCTCTGCTCGACGCACCCGATGCTCGGCTGGGTGATGGTGATCTGCGCCGCGTCGCTCCTCGGGCTCCCGCCGCTGCTCGGGTTCTTCGGAAAGTTCTACCTCTTCACCAGCGCCATCTCGGCGGGCGAGATCACGCTCGTCGTGGTGATGGGCCTGAACTCCGCGATCGCGGCGTTCTACTACCTGCGGCTGGTCGCCGCGCCGCTGCTGGAGAAGCGCGACGAGCGGGCCGAGCCGCTGGTCGGCTGCCCGTTCCAGTCGCGCGGCATCGCGGCGCTGCTCTCCGCGGTCGCGGTCATCGTGCTGGTGATCCCCGCGGGGACGATCATCCGGCGTACCGCCGCCGCGATGGAGTACAGAGAGCCGAAGGCCACGTCGGTGATTGAGAAGTTGGGCGACGCGGCGGGGCGCTCGGAGCGCTGATCGGAGCGCTAAGTAGATCGTTCGATCATGCTTCGCGTCTGATTTCGGATCACGCCGCGCGGTTCATACACTCTGATGCTCTATCGGAGGCGCGCGATGACCGACTTTGAACTCCTCGGCTCGTTCTATCTCGGTCGCGAGCTTGCGCCCGAGACCGGCGCTCCGACCGACGACCTCCTGCTCTACGACTCGAAAGACCTCGTGACCCACGCCGTGTGTGTCGGGATGACGGGCAGCGGCAAGACCGGGCTGTGCCTCTCGCTGCTGGAAGAAGCCGCGATCGACGGCATCCCGGCGATCATCATCGACCCGAAGGGCGACCTCGCGAACCTGCTGCTCACGTTCCCCCATCTCGCCCCGCGCGATTTCGAGCCTTGGGTCAACGCGGACGACGGCGCTCGGCAGGGGCTCTCCGCCGCGCAGCTCGCGGATAAGGAAGCGAAGAAGTGGCGCGACGGGCTGTCGGCGTGGGGGCAGAGCGGCGAGCGCATCAAGCGTCTGCGTGAATCAGCGGATTTCGCGGTGTATACACCCGGCTCGAACGCGGGCATCCCGGTGTCGGTGCTGCGCTCGTTCGACGCTCCGCCGCCGGCGATCCTGAACGATGCGGAACTCCTGCGCGAGCGCGTGAGCACGACGGCGACGAGCCTGCTCGGCCTGCTAGGCGTGAACGCGGACCCGATCCGTTCGCGCGAGCACATCCTGCTGTCGAACATCCTCGCCGCCGCGTGGGCTGAGGGGCGTTCGCTCGACCTCGGCGGGCTGATCCAGCAGATCCAGTCCCCGCCTATGTCGCGCATCGGGGTGATGGAACTCGAAGCGTTCTACCCCGCGCCGGAACGCTTCACGCTGGCGATGCAGTTGAACGGGCTGCTCGCGTCGCCCGGATTTTCCGCGTGGATGGAGGGCGAGCCGCTGGACGTCGGCGCGTTCCTCCGCTCGCCCAGCGGCAAGCCGAGGCTGGCGATCTTTTCCATCGCACACCTGCCCGACGCGGAGAAGATGTTCTTCGTATCGATGCTGCTGGAAGCCTCGCTCGCGTGGGCCCGCTCGCAGACGGGGACGACGAGCCTCCGCGCGCTGATCTACATGGACGAGATCGCGGGCTACGTGCCGCCGGTGGCGAACCCGCCCAGCAAGCAGCCGATGCTGACGCTGATGAAGCAGGCCCGCGCGTTCGGTGTGGGTGTCGTGCTGGCGACGCAGAACCCGGTCGATCTCGACTACAAGGGGCTTTCGAACGCGGGGACGTGGTTCATCGGGCGATTGCAGACGGACCGCGACAAGCAGCGCCTGCTCGACGGCTTAGAGGGCGCGAGCGCGCAGGCAGGGCGCGGGTTCGACCGGGCGGCGATGGACACGATGATCTCCGGGCTGCGCAGCCGCGCGTTCCTGATGAACAACGTGCATGATCCGCGCCTGGTTCTGTTCGAAACGCGCTGGGCGATGTCGTACCTGCGCGGGCCGATGACGCGGGAGGAGTTGAAGCGGCTGAAGCAGACTCCCGCCGGTCCGGTCAACGCGCCGACGTCCACTGCGTCTCAACCATCGCCGCGTGCGGTCGCGCCGGTATCGATTGCTGCGTCTGGGAGTACGTCCCAGCCCGCAGCCCCATCCAGCGCGGGCCGACCGATCCTGCCGCCCGAGATCCGCCAGTGCTTCATCCCCGCGCGCGGCCCGCGACCCGCGAATGGCTCGCTGCTCTACAAACCTATGCTGCTGGGCGTGGCGAAGGTGTCGTTCAGCGACGCGAAGGCGGGCGTCGACATTACCGAGAATTCGGCGTTACTCGCCCCGCCCTCCGCCGCGTTGGGGACCGTGGATTGGGACAGCGCTGAAGCGTTTGATCTCGCGTCCGAGGAGTTGTCGTCCGATCCGCTGAGCGGGGCGTCGTTCGCGCCCCCGCCGGGCGAGGCGTCGAAACCCAAGTCATACGACGGCTGGAAGAAGGACCTAGCCGACTCGCTGTACCGCACCCGCAAGCTCGATCTCTTCCGCTCCGCCGCGCTCAAGCAGGCGTCGAAACCGGGCGAGAGCGAGCGTGACTTCCGCGCGCGCCTGGCGCAGAAGGCCCGCGAGGAACGCGACGCGTTCGCCGAGAAGCTGCGCGAGAAGTACGCCCCGAAGTTCGCCGCGCTGCAGGACCGCATCCGCCGCGCGGAGCAGCAAGTGGAAGTCCAGCAGGAGCAAGCGAAGCAGGCGAAGTTCGGCACCGCGATCTCATTCGGCGCCGCTGTGCTCGGCGCGTTCCTCGGCAAGAAAGCCGTGAGCACGGGCAACGTGGGCCGGGCATCGACCGCGGCGCGGGGCGTCTCGCGCTCGATGAAGGAATCGACCGACGTCGGCCGCGCGGAAGAGAATGTCGAGGCCATCAAGCAGCAACTCGCGGCGCTTCAGGCGCAGTGCCAGGCGGAGATCGACGAGCGCGCCGCCGGCGTGGACCCGATCACCGAGCCGCTTGAGACCATCACCATCCGCGCGAGAAAGACCGGCATCACCTCGGCGGCGGTGGTGCTGGCGTGGATGCCCCTCTGGATCGATGCCGACGGGCAGGCGTCGCGCGCGATGTGATTGTTCGCGGGTCGCAAGCACGCAGTTCCTGGCGTGCGTGGGGCCTCTCGCGTGACGTCGCACCGGGTAGAATCCCGTTCCCGCGGCCGTCGCGCCGCCGAAGGAACCCGGAATGGCTCTGTTCTCCCGCCGCTCTTCGCCCGCCGCGCCGCCGATCTCAAAGCCCGCGCGCATCGACATCGCCCCCGTCTCCGCCGAGCGCCCGTGGCGCGAGCACCGAATCGCGTCGATCGGCGCGGAGATGCTGCAGCGCGCCCGCGGGCACAAGTCGGGCCTGCTCTCGTCGAAGTTCTGGTCCGACAAACTGATGGACTGGTCGATGAAGGATCAGGCATTCAAGGTCCAACTGTTCCGCTTCGTCGACTGCTTCCCGATGCTGACGACGCCCGACGCGATCCACGAGCACCTCGTTGACTACCTCTCGCAACCGGGCGTGACGCCGCCGCCGGGGATGGCGCTCGGATTGAAGGCGGGCGGGCTGGCGAAGGGCATGATGGCGTCGACCATTTCGTCGCAGATCAAGGGGATGGCGGGCAAGTTCATCGCCGGCGCCGACGCGGCCAGTGCGTTGCCGGGACTGAAGGAACTCTGGGGCGACAACATCGCGTTCTCCGTCGATCTGCTGGGCGAAGCGTGCGTCTCCGAAGTTGAAGCCGACCAGTACCAACGGAAGTACCTCGACCTCATCGAGAACCTGCCGCGCGAAGTGGCGGCGTGGAAGCCCAACGACCGCCTCGAGCGCGACCATCTCGGCCCCGTGCCGCGGGTGAACGTGTCGATCAAGATCAGTTCGCTCTCCGCGCGCTGCGACCCGATAGACGCCGAGGGTTCGATCCGAGAGTTGATGAAACGCCTCGTGCCGATCCTTGAAACCGCCCAAGAGCACGGCGTGTTCGTCAACTTCGACATGGAGCAGTTCGCGCTGAAAGACCTGACCATCGAGCTCTTCCAGCGCTGCTGCGAGAGGGTCGATTTCCAGGCCGGGCTGGCGATGCAGGCGTACCTGAAGAGCGGCGATGCCGATGCGCGCCGCGTCTGCGACTGGGCGAAGAAGACAGGACGCGTCGTCAGCGTGCGGCTCGTGAAGGGCGCGTACTGGGATTATGAAACGATCAACGCCGAGCAGCAGGGCTGGCCCAGCCCCGTGTGGAACACGAAGCGCGAGACGGACGCGTGTTTCGAACGCATGGCGGAGATCATCCTGTCGAGCACGCCGCGCCGCGTGGGTGATGGGGGCGTCAAACTCGCGCTCGGCTCGCACAACGTGCGCTCGATCAGCGCCGTGCTCGATGGGCTGGAGCGGCGCGAACTGCCGCGCGAAGCGATCGAACTGCAGATGCTCCACGGCATGGCGGACCAGCTCAAGGGCGCCGCCGCCGAGATGGGCCTGCGCGTACGCGAGTATGTGCCGGTAGGCGACATGATCCCCGGCATGGCGTACCTCGTCCGCCGCCTGCTCGAGAACACCAGTAACGAATCGTGGCTCAAAGCCGGGTTCATGGACAACGCCGACCCGGCGACGCTGCTCGCCAGCCCGCACACCCCCTCCCCCTCAGGGGGAGGGCCGGGGACAGGGGCCAGCGATTCGCCGACCAAACCCGATCTCTTCATCATCGCGCCGGAGCGCCACCAACTCACGCCGTCGGTGGAGGGTGTCGGCGATTCCCGGCCGTTCATCAATGAAGCATTCAGAGATTTCTCCCAGAAATCGCAGCGTGATTCCTTCGCCGCAACCGCCGCTCGCGTCACCGTGCCGCGGATCACGAACGACAAGACCCCCGCCGACGCCGCGGCCGCCGTCGCCCGCGCGCACGCTTTTTTCCCGACGTGGCGCGACACCGACGCCCGCACCCGCGCGGCAGTGCTGACCCGCGCCGCTGCGATCATGCGCGAACGCCGCGACCAGCTCTCCGCCGTGATGATCAAGGAAGCGGGCAAGACATGGCGCGAGGCCGACGCCGACACCTGCGAAGCGATCGACTTCTGCGAGTTCTACGCGCGCCTCGCGGTGCCCATGTTCGAGCCGAGCCGCATCGGCAAGTTCATCGGCGAGCTCGACGAGCAGTGGCACCAGCCGCGCGGCGTGGCGGTCGTGATTTCACCCTGGAATTTCCCGCTCGCGATCTGCTGCGGCATGACGGTCGCGGCGCTCGTCACCGGCAACACCGTCGTGATGAAGCCCGCCGAGCAGACCCCCGGCATCGCGTCGATCCTCGCCGACATTCTGTGGGATGCGGGCTGCCCGCGCGACGCGCTCCAGTTCGTCCCCGCGCCGGGCGAGACCACCGGCGCCGCCCTCGTCCGCGATCCGCGCGTGGCGATCATCGCCTTCACCGGCTCGCGCGATGTCGGCCTCGACATCCTCAACGCCGCCGCCCCGCCCTCTCCCTTCGCTTCGCGCGAAGCCGCCTCGGCCCTCACGCGCGTGAAGCACGTCGTCTGCGAGATGGGCGGCAAGAACGCCGTCATCATCGACGAATCCGCCGATCTTGACGAAGCCGTGCTGGGCGTCCGCCGCAGCGCCTTCGGGTTCCAGGGGCAGAAGTGCTCCGCCTGCTCGCGCGTGATCGTGCTCGACGCCGTCCACGACCATTTCGTCGAGCGTCTCGTCGAATCAACCAAAGCCCTCGTCATCGCCGATCCCGCGCTCCCCGGCACGGACATCGGTCCCGTCATCGACGCCGACGCGAAGAAGAAAATCCTCCACTACATCGAGCGCGGCAAGGCGCAATCGACGCTCCCGCTCGGCGTGCCAGTCCCGCCGGGGCTCGAGGAGTCCACCGGCAAGCCCTTCGTCGGCCCGCACATCTTCACGAACGTGAAGCCCGACCACGACATCGCCCGCGACGAGATCTTCGGCCCCGTCCTCGCCATCATCCGAGCGAAGGACTTTGACGAAGCCCTCGCGATCGCCAACGATTCACCCTACAAGCTCACCGGCGGCGTCTTCAGCCGAAAGCCGGCCAACCTCACCCGTGCCCGACGCGAATTCCGCGTCGGCAACCTTTATCTCAACCGCGCAATCACCGGCGCGCTCGTCGCCCGCCAGCCCTTTGGCGGCTTCGGCATGTCCGGCACCGGTTCCAAGGCCGGCGGGCTTGAATACCTGCATCACTTCGTCGAGCCCCGCGCCTGCAGCGAGAACACCATGCGCCGAGGCTTTGCCCCCGAACTCTGACCCGCACCGCTGTGCTACACTCCCGCGCGATGATCTCGATCCTCCTCGCATCATCCCTCTCCGCCTACGGCCCGATCGCCATCCTCCTGCTGATGGCCGTCGGGTTCGCCGTCGCCAACGCCGTGCTCACGCGTGCCATCGGCCCCCAGCGCGACGGCTCGGTGAAGTCCATGACGTACGAGTCGGGCATGGCCCCGATCGGCACGGCGCGTAAGCGGTTCAACGTGCGCTTCTACATCATCGCCATGACGTTTCTCGTCTTCGACGTCGAGGTCATCTTCCTGTACCCCTGGGCCGCCACGTACTCGAACATCGACCCCGCGACGCCCGAGGGTGCGGTGTTCCTCGGGCGCGTGCTCTTCTTCATGGCGACCACCGTGGTGGCGTACATCTACGGCTACCGCAAGGGCGTCTTCCGCTTCGATTGAACCCGCCCACCGCTCCATCCATCATCTCTACCGCCGTCGGCACCGCAACCGGCGGCGTCCGCCGCATCCCCGCGCGCGAGCGCCTCGCCGCCACCTTTGTCGCGCTCTCCTGCCTCGCGGTGCTCATCACCGCGCGCTGGATCGAGCCTTCCGCCGCCGGCCACGGCTCGCACACGCAGATCGGTCTGCAGCCCTGCCTGTGGGCCGCCTACTTCGACAAGCCCTGCCCGACCTGCGGCATGACAACCGCGTTCGCTCACGCCGTCCGCGGCCAACTTGTTCAGTCGTTTAGCACCCAGCCGTTCGGAGCGATCCTCGCCGTGCTCGCGGCGGTCATCTTCTGGATCAGCCTGTACGTTTCGCTGACCGGCTCGACCCTCGCTCGCGCCGCCTCGGCACTGGTTGGCGCACGGGCGCTCTGGCTCGGCCTGCTCGGGCTGCTCCTCGGCTGGGGGTGGAAAGTGCTCACTTGGCGGGGATACGCCTGACCTCGGCGGCCAAAACACGACCGGGTTCGAAAACTCCCCAACTGGCACCACGGAACCGCATCGAGGACAATCCATCCAATCACAGGTTCGAGCTTCGTTCGGACCGGCATCAACGGAGCATTATGCGTGCGGCGACTCGGCGGATCAGATTGGTCGAAGTGGGTGCGCAGAACGGCAGGGCTGTCGCTCGCCGCCGCGTTTGTCGCCGCCGCCTCGGGGTGCTGGATCCCACTCGCCATCGGCGGGATGGCCGAGTCGTACAAGCGATCGTCGACCCAAACCGTTGAGCCGCTCTACACCGGGCTGCGCGGCAAAAGCTACGCCGTTATCGTGATGGCCGACCGGATGATCCTTGGCGCGCACCCGACGCTGCTCGGGCGGCTCACCGGCCAGATCACCGTGCGCCTCGCTTCCGAGAACCCGAAGATCGGCGCGACGGGCGTCGTTCCCGGCGCGGATGTGATCGAATTCCAACTCTCGAACCCGGCGTGGTCAACGTGGACCTATGACAAGGTCGCCGCCGAGCTGGGTGTCGAGCGATTGATCGTGGTTGACATCATCGAGTACCGCCTGCAGGAGCCGGGCAACTCGTACCTGTGGGACGGCGTGGTCGGCGCCCGCGTCGGCGTCGTCGAGCAGGAGTCGCCAACCCCCGGCGAGTTCGAATACAAGAAGGACCTGCGCGTCGCCTTCCCCAACAAGCAGGGCATCGGCCCGACCGACATGAGCCAGCAGGTCGTGCAGGGGCAGCTCGATCGACGCATTCTCGACCGCATCACCTGGCTGTTCTACGAGCACGAAGAGCCGTACTACCCGGAGTATTGACCCGCCGTGCCGAACCACGTTTTCTCCCGCGTCCGTTCCGCGGCTCGCGCCGTGCTCGCCGTGCTGCTGGCGGGAGGCGTGATGACCGCCCTCGCGGGCTGCAACATCGTCGGCGCCGCGGTGCTGGCGATCGAAGGGCCGCCCAAGATCGAAAAAGTCGGCGATCTGCCCACCGACCGCGCCCTGGTCGTGTTCCTCGACGATCCGAAGAACAAACTCCCCCGGCGCACTATCCGCGAGGCCGTCGCCCGAGCCGCCGAGGAAGACATCCTCCGCGAGGAGCTGACCGACGGCGGGAAAGTGATCTCGTCCGCCGCCGCCATGCGCATCGCCGGGACCGAGCGGTACGGTGCGCCGATGTCGATCGTCGAGATCGGGCGGCGCGTCGGCGCCGAGGTCGTCCTCTACATCAGGATCGACGACTGGACGCTCGCCCGCGAGGTCGGCGTCGTGTCCCCAGCGGCCCAAGCGCGGGTCAAGATCATGGACGTCGAGAACAACAAGCGCATCTGGCCCGACGACCCCAACGGATACACGATGGACGCCAAGTTCCCCATCCAGTCCGAAGAGGCGCCCTCCACGCTCGACGAGCGGATGGCGCTCGAGGACAAGTTCGCCCGCTATTTCGGGCGCGAGATTTCCCGCTTGTTCTACACACACGAACGACAGAGCGTGAGCGACAAGAACCTGAGGCCGTGAGCCCGATGCACGCGCCGAGCAACACCTCCCAGCCGCCGCGAACGCTGCACGTGATCGACGCCGCCGGCCCGCACTGGTGCGCGCTCGCCGCCGCGGCGGAATTCATCCGCGTGGGCGCGGCGCCGCTCATCGTCGCCATCGGCGCAAACGCGGGAGCAGTTCTCGGCCGCGTAGGCATCCGGCTGTGCGATCCCAGTCTCCGTGCCACTGACGGGTCCTCCGGACAGTGCGCCGGAGCCTTGCTACCAGGAGTTGAAGTCACGCCGCCGCTCGCACGCCCCGAACTCGCGTGGCCCGCGCTCCGCCGCGTCACGCGGGGACACGCGCCGATCACCGCCATCCATGCATGGTCGCTCCGCGCCGCGTCGGCGGTTCGTCTCGCTCGGCCGGGCATCCCGCTGACGATCCACCTCCACGAGCTGCCGGACCACCGTCGTCCAAGGTCGATCCGCCTCCTCGCCAACGCGCATCACATCCGCATCCTCGGCCGCGCGACCCGCGCCGCGTGGCTCGACGCCGGGTTGCCAATCAACGTGACCGCCGAAACCTCCGAATTCCCGGTGATTCACGCGCTCATCCCGCTCGATCGCCCCGCCGCCCGTGCCGCCCGGCGCGAGGAATGGGGGGTTGACGACGGCACGCTGGTGATCCACGCCGCGGGCGAGCCGCCCGCCGCCGTGGGCGCCTTCGCCGAGTCGTACATCGCGGGCGTGGTGCGCTTCACCGGGCGCGAGACAGTTGCGATCGCGCCGCCAGGCGCACGAGAGCTCGAACGGGCCGCGCGCATCGCGCACACGCACGCGGGCGAGTGGCGCGTCATCTGCGATCCGCGCCCGCCGTGGGAACTTCTACCCGGCTGCGATCTCGCGCTGCACATCGATTCGCGCGCAAAGAGCGCCGCGGCACGCAGTCTCGCCGTCCCGCCCTCAGCCGCGCCGCTCCTCTACGCCGCCGCCATGGGCGTGCCGATCGTCGCTCAGGACTCACCCGAGGTGCGCGCCGTCCTCGCCGGCGCGAACGCCGAAGCCACCCTCGTTCCTGAATCGGATTTCACCAACGGCTTGAACTACTCGCGTGCCATCCTCCGCGCAATTTCACGCACGGGCGAACTCGCTCACGGTGCGCCTTGATGGAGCCGTCGGCTCGAGCCGACGGTCGCTCGACGGAGCACGCGAAGTTGACCGCCCGCCCGCGCGGGCGGCTCCGCGCAGACATCTCATTCCTCGCTCAGACCCCCATCCCCAGCGGCACCGGCTGCGGACGCACCTCGTGCGTCGGCTGCAGCGCGATCCCCAGCGGAACACGCTTCCCGTCCGGACCCTTCGGCGGGATGCCGTCGCGGTCCACGATCCGCTGGATCGCCATCACGCCCTCGATCAGCTGCTCCGGCCGCGGCGGGCAGCCCGGCACGTACACGTCCACCGGGATGTACTGGTCGCACCCCTGCACCACCGCGTAGGTGTCGAACACGCCGCCCGTCGAGGCGCACGCGCCCATCGAGATCACCCACTTCGGCTCGCACATCTGCTGGTAGATGCGCTGCAGCACCGGCATCGTCTTGATCGAAATCCGCCCGGCCACGATGAGCAGGTCGCTCTGCCGCGGGCTGAAGCGCATCACCTCCGCGCCGAACCGAGCGAGGTCGTACCGGCTCGACGCCGTCGCCATCAGCTCGATCCCGCAGCACGCCGTCGCGAACGGCATCGGCCACAAACTGTTGCGGCGCGACCAGTTGATCACGCGCTTCAGCTGCGTCGTCAGGAATCCCTCGGCGGTCAATGCGGCTTCGATGCCCATGTCAACTCCGAATAGTCGCGGAACCCGCGCGTCTCATCACGATCCGATGATACCGCTTCGCACGCCGTCGCGCTGGCGATTCACTTCGCGTTGGGGTTGTCCCACATATCGGTCTCTTCGACCTTGTACTGCCACGCGCCGGGCCCGCTCGCGCGGATGACCTTCTGGTAACACCCGCCGAGCGCGGCGAACACCACCGCGCCGAGCGCCACCGCCACGATCGATCGAGCCAGTCTGCGCGACATGCACCATTCTCCGGCCGATCGGCGAGTTCGCCCACCAGCGTGCGAATCCATGCGGATTGTAGGGGACTGACGGCTCCCGGGCCGCTCGGTTCCCGGCCGGCCCGACAAACCACACCGGACGCTGACTTTGCCGCCCCGGCAGCCTGAATCGCCTGCATCGGGGCGCGCCGACGGTGAATCCGCCCGCCCCTCTTCCCAAACCCCCGCCCGCCCGATGCACCCCTCGCCGCGGGGCGATTCCGCTCCGAGGTTCCGGGACCATCCATGACACGCCGATCTGTTTCACTCGTCGCGCTGTTGTTGCTCCTCGCGCTGACCCTGCGTCCGCGCGGGCCGGAGTCGGTGCTCGCCGGCTCGGGAGCGCGCGAGCTGCGTTCCGATGAAACCGCCGTGAACGCCACCGCCGAGCTGCTGGGCGAAACCTTCGTCCGCAGCGAGACGCAGCACTTCGTGATCCTCTCCGACTGCGGCCGCGCGTGGACCCAGGCGCGATCCGCCCTCCTCGAACGCGCCTACCACCAGTTCGAGCGCATGATGCAGAAGCTCGACCTCCCGGTCCGCGAGCCCGACAGCAAAATGCTCTGCGTCTTCATCAACGACTACGAGATGTACCGCGCCTTCGCCCGCGCGCAAGACGGCGTGACCGCGCCGTGGGTCGCCGGCTACTACGCCGCCTTCTCCAACCGCGCCGTCTTCTTCAACGACGCCACCAGCCCCAGCTTCGCCAAAGCGCTCGAAGAGTCCGACGGCACGCCAGGCACCCGCCGCAAGCTCGAAGCCCAAGCCGCCGAGATCACCACCGCCAAGACACTCCACGAAGCGATCCACCTCATCGCCTTCAACTGCGGCCTGCAGTCCCGCGCCCGCCAAGCGCCCTTCTGGCTCACCGAGGGCCTCGCGTCCTGCTTCGAGTCGGAGAACCCCAGCCGCGCCTTCGGCCCAGACCATCCCGTCCCCAAGCGCGACGCGGAAATGGCGGAA
This sequence comes from uncultured Phycisphaeraceae bacterium, assembly GCA_964391865.1. Classification (GTDB taxonomy): domain Bacteria; phylum Planctomycetota; class Phycisphaerae; order Phycisphaerales; family UBA1924; genus DASZQL01. Next base: position 280,377 of record CAYMNQ010000001.1, on the reverse strand, counting down.
CTGCTCGCGGAGGAGAACCTGATCCCCCTCGACGCGCTGGTGGCGATGAACGCCGCTCCGCCGCAGGACGACGGCGCCGCCGCCGCCATGTACGCGCAGTCCTACGCGCTCTTCCGGCACCTCTTCCGCTACGAACGCGACACGCTTTCCGCGTATTTCAAGGACCTCTGGGCCGAGCCGGCCGGGTTCATCTCCCCCCGTCGGCACTCCGAGATGTTCGAATCCCGCTTTGGCGCCGCGACGCTGGTCGAGAAGACCTTCGTCCGCGCCTCCAGCCGCGAGTTCGCGGCGGCCGATAGTTCGAAGGAATGATCCGCCAGCACACGTTCCTCATCGCCTTCACCGGTGCCTACCTCGCCCTCGCCGCCGTGATGGCCGTCCGCGCCGGCAACAGCGAGTTTGTCTTCTACGGGCTGGTCCTCCTCGGCATCATCGCGCTCGTGCTCTACGCCCACCGTGAAGCCAAATTCAGCGGCTTCGTCCTCTGGGGGCTCTCGGTCTGGGGACTCCTCCACCTCGCCGGCGGCACCGTCCCCATCACCCAGCCCGACGGCACGCGCGATGTCCTCTACGGCCTGTGGCTCATCCCGCCCGACATCCTGAAATTCGACAACTTCGTCCACGCCTTCGGCTTCTTCATCACCACGCTCGCCTGCGCGCAGGTGATCAAACGGTTCCTCGACCCCGCCGTTCGCGCCTCGATCGCGCTCCCGATCCTCACCATCGCGATGGGCATGGGCTTCGGCGCCATGAACGAAGTGGTCGAGTTCATCGCCACACGGATCTTCCCGTACACCAACGTGGGCGACTACGCGAACAACGCGCTCGACCTGTGCTTCAATCTTTCGGGCTGCGTATTGGCGAGCCTGATCGCGTGGCGCGATTTGCCGTCCGGCCGCCACGCCCGCTCCGCGCCGTGATCGCGGGCGCGCCATGGTTGCCAGACGCGCAGCGTCTGGACAACGCCACTCAACACTCGATTTTGTCCCTTCGCCGCTCGAAAGCCCGTGAAACGGGCGACCGAAGCACCGAGCACCCGCTTCTCGAGCTTGAACACGCAAAGCGCGACGGCACCGGACGCGGCGTGTCTGGCGAACACTTCTCGGCTCGCTCCGCGGGCCGGAACGGTATCGCGCGATGGCAGACGAGGTTCCGCATCACCAATCGAGTGTGCCGAGGAACGCCTCTTTGAGCTTTGTCACCGGCACTTCAAAGCGATCGCTCTCTTGAATCCCAATGAGCGAGAGCGAGCCAGAGCGATCAACCCATCCGATGTCGATCACCAACGGGTGCCAATCGAACCAAGAGTAGGTCTCATTGAGTTCTTCGAGGGCTTCATAGAACCGGCTCTCGTCGCGGGCCTGCACGATGTAGGTGCTCGGTTGTTCCGCGAAGAGGGCCTCGAGCGCGACATGCTTCTCGCCGTCGAAGTCAACAAAGGAGGGCGCGTCAACTTCGACGCCCAACTCGTTGCCGGTTGCCGAAGCGGCGATCAGCATCTCCGCAATCGCGACCAACGGTCCGCCTTCGGATGCATCATGCACGGCGGCGGCGGCGCCGCGCGAGATCAGTTGCGCAACAAGCCACGCACACCGCGGTCCAACCTCCAGATCGACCGGAGTCGGTGATGCCGCTGGCCAATCCCCTCGAACTGCGGAACCGTGCGCTGACCACATGTTGGTGCCGTGAGCCGGACGCACGACAAACAGTCTCTTGGCATCCACCTTCAAATCCATCGTCACACACCTCGCCACATCCGGCACAATCCCGATCCCCGAAATTAAAAGCGTCGGCGGAATCTCAATCAACTTCCCATCTTCAGTGCGGAACTGGTTGTTCAGCGAATCCTTCCCGCTCACGAACGGCGTGCGGTACGCCTTCGCCGCGTCGTAGCACCCCTCCGCCGCGCGAACCAGCGACGCAAGATTCTTCGGATCGCCGCAACTGGGCCAGCAGAAGTTATCGAGGATCGCGATCCGCTCCGGGTCCGCGCCGACGCACACGAGGTTGCGCACACACTCATCCACCGCCGCCAGCGCCATCAGATACGGATCGCCGCCCAACTCCGGGTCGCCCAGCGGCGTCGCCAGCCCGCACCCGATCGCCAGCCCCTTCTTCGAACCGGGAACGGGCTGAATCACCGCCGCATCCCCCGGCCCGATCCCCCCCGGCCCCACCAGCGGCTTCACCACCGTGTTCCCCTGCACCTCGTGGTCATACTGCCGCACGATCCACTTCTTACTCGCAATATTGGGATGCGCGAGAAGCGACAGCAACGTCGATCGAACATCCGTCGTCGCCCGTGCGCCGGCTCCTCCGGCCCCAAGCCCCAAGCTTCGAGCTTCAAGCTTCTTCTGCGGCCTCCACACCGCCTCGCGCGTCGGCATCGGAATCCCGTCGTGCAGGAAATGCATCGACAGCCGCCCGACCTCCGTCCCCCGATAGTTCAGCACCAACTGCGGCTCATCGCTCTTCGTCCCCGTCGGCGGCCCGAAGACCCCCAGCTCGCACATCTCCACCGATTCCTCCCGGCAGATCGCGCGCAGCGCCTCAATATTCCCCGGTGGCACCGCCAGCACCATCCGCTCCTGGCTCTCGCTGATCCAGATCTCGTCGTAGCGCAGCCCCTGATATTTCAGCGGTGCGCGCTCAAGAAACACCGTCGCGCCGACCTCCGACCCCATCTCGCCCACCGCCGACGAGAACCCGCCCGCGCCGCAGTCGGTGATTGCACTAAACAGGCATCGAGCAGAAGGCTCACTCACGTCATCGCGTCCGCTTTCCTCACTCGATGGCTTGATGCCTCGATGGCTCGATGCCTTCCCGTAGTCACGAGCCCTCAAGATCGCGTCCAGCGTGCGCTTCTCCTCGATCGCGTTCCCGATCTGCACCGCGTGAGAGAATTCATCCGCGTGCGTATCCGTCAGTTCCGCCGATGAAAACGTCGCGCCGTGAATCCCGTCGCGCCCCGTGCGCCCGCCGAGCGCCACGATGATGTCGCCCGCCCGCGCCTGCCCCTTGATCATGTCCCTCGGCATCACACCCACGCACCCGCAGAACACCAGCGGATTCCCGATGTACCGATCATCGAAGTACACCGCGCCGTTGAGCGTCGGAATGCCCATCCGATTGCCGTAGTCGCGCACACCGTCGATCACCCGCGTCAGCACGCGCCGCGGGTGCAGGCACCCGCTCGGCACGTCAGCAATATCCGGCATCGCCACGCAGAACACATCCGTATTCGCGATCGGCTTCGCGCCCAGCCCCGTGCCCATCACATCGCGGATGCACCCGCCCACGCCCGTCGCCGACCCGCCGTACGGCTCGATCGCGCTCGGATGGTTGTGCGTCTCCACCTTCACGCATACCGCGTGCGTCTCGTCAAACGCGATCACGCCCGCGTTGTCCTTGAACACGCTCAGCGTCCAGTCCACGCCCTCGCCGATCAACTCAAACGTGGCCGCCGCCACCGTGGACTTCAGCAAATTGTCAATCGTCACCGACCCATCAGCATTCACCGTATGCCCCGGCCGCCCGTCCCACACAATCGGGTCGGTGCCTTCCCCTCGATGGCTTGATGCCTCGGTGCCTTGATGCCTTCTGTACGTAATCCTGCTCTTCAGCGTCTTGTGAACGCAATGCTCGCTCCACGTCTGCGCCAGCGTCTCCAGCTCAATGTCCGTCGGCTCGCGCCCGACGCGCTGATACTCCGCGCGGATCGCCCGCATCTCGTCGAGCGACAGGAACAGGTGCCCCTCGCGGCTCAGCTTCTCAAGCTCCGCGTCCGTCAGCGTCGTGATCTTCACATGCCGCAGCTCGAACGCGCCGCCCTTGTGCACCGGGAACGCGCTCGGCACAAACGGCTCACGGTGCACCTGCTCGATCACCCCGTTCGCTAGCAACTTCTTCGCCAGGTCATCGCACGCCGCCGATGACAAGCCCGCGACGTCATAGCGATACCCCGTCACCACACTCAACGGCTCGCTTTCGACAAACCCAAGCAGTTCGCGCGCCGTGCGCTCCACGGTCAGCGCCGCCGGGTCCATCACCCCCGGCAAGGGATGCACCTCCACCAACTGCTCGCCCGCGAGCACCGGCAGCGCGCCGAGATTCGATTCCTCCAGCACCGGATCGGTCAGCAACGCCGCCCGCAGCCGCTCGACCTGCGCGCCGCTCAGCGCCGCCTCGATCAGATACACCCGCGCCGTCCGCACGCCCGAAGGGCGATGCCCGACGGACTCGCTCGCGTGCCGCACCGACCGCCCCAGCGGATCACCCGCCGCCGATCGAGGGCGGACCTCGATCCGATGCACCCGCACTCCGCCGGCCTCACCAACAGCCGATCCCGCCCGCGCCACGCTCGTCATCGATTCGCTCATGGAACAATCATAATGGATGGGAATTGCACATCGGGCACCGGCATCGCGGAATGCAGAGCCTGCGCGGACCATCGCACCGCAACCTCTCAAGCCCCAAGCCCCAAGCCCCAAGCCCCACTCCCCATCCACTACACTCGCCCTCATGCCGGGCGACGACTCACTCCCCATCGTTCACCTCTTCACCGACGGCGCCTGCTCGGGCAACCCAGGCCCGGGCGGTTGGGCGTTCATTCTCCGCCACCCCGTCAGCGGCAAAGAAATCGAACACGCCGGCGGCGAGCGCGACACCACCAACAACCGCATGGAACTCCGCGCGGTCATCGAGGGCCTGCACGCCCTCACCCGCCGTAGCCGCGTCGATATCTACTCCGACAGCCAGTACGTCCTCAACGGTCTGCGCGAGTGGCTCGAACAGTGGAAAGCCCGCGGGTGGCGCACCGCCGCCAAGAAACCCGTCAAGAACGAAGACCTCTGGCGCGAACTCGACCGCCTGAAAGCCGAGCACGAGCTCGATTTCCACTGGATCCGCGGCCACAACGAGCACCCCGAGAACGAACGCTGCGACCAGCTCGCCGTCGCCGCTCGCGATCGCGCCGCCCTGTAGCATGCACGCGCACCCATCGCGGAGCGCGCCATGAACACACTCCTCATCATCATCGCCAGCGTCGCCGTCAGCTACCTGCTCGTCGCCGGCGCCCTGCGCATTCTCGGCAAGCTCGGCTCCATCGGCAGGAAGCTCGCCGACGCCTGCACCCGCGCGCCGACGCTCGACGTCATCGTCGCGTTCTTCAACTTCCTCCCGTGGGTCCCCGCGTGGGTCTTCGCCGGCGCGCTCGGCATCCTCGCCGCCATCATCGGCCAGCTCATCGGCCTCACCCTCTGGATCTTCTTCCACGAAATCTTGAACCCCGGCGCACGCAAGGGCCCGCGCATCGTCAAGTTCCTCAACCGAACCGTCGGCCGCTGGCAGAACCACGCCGCCCTCTGGATCACCGCCCTCGCGCTCCCGCTCTTCTGGTTCATCCGCGCCGCCCAGTACCTCCTCTACCCCGCGCTCGTCGCGCTCCTCGACTTCCCGCGCTACAACCAGGGCGAGTGGGTCAACGTCTCGCGCCAGAAATTCAGCGGCCTCGTCGGGCACGACCTCATCTGGTGCCTCTACTGCGACTGGATGACCGGCGTCTACTCCCTCGGCGCCGAGATGCTCCGCAACGTCGAGTCCTTCTGGTGCCCCATCCGTTTCTACGACGGCAAGAAGTGCGAGAACTGCCGCGTCGATTTCCCCGACGTCGAGAAAGGCTGGGTCGCGCCCACCGCCACCATGGCCGATGTCGAAGCGGTGATGGAAAAGAACTACGCCAGCGGCCGGCGCGAATGGTTCAACCACCCCGCGCGCCTCACGCCGGTGACGATCAGCGCGCCCGCACTACAAGGCTCGATCCAAGCGCAACCGAGTCAGGCCGCTGATGCGGACTCACCGCCGCCGACCTGAATAACCACGCGGAGCACTGAGCCCTCGCCCTTCCGCCCTTCCGCGCTTCCGCCCTCCACCTTCCACACCTCCGCCCTTCCGCCCTCCGCCTTCCGCACTTCCGCACTTCCGCACTTCCGACTTCCACCTTCCGCCTTCCAGCCCAAAGGGCTGGCGGCCCGTTGCCGGGGGTCGAAGCGGCGCAGCCGCGCAGACCCCCGGAAGCGATCCCCCAAGCGCGACGCACCCCGAAGGGGTACAGGCAACCACCCACAACGCGCGCATGTCCACCCGGCGCGCGCAAAATCAGTGACCTGCGCACAAATCCCCGCGCCGCGCTTGCCCGCGCCCGGTTCATCGTGAACACTCCACCAATCAGCGCGGCGGCTTCCACGCCGCGCTGCCGGGAACCAGGGGGAACACCACACATGTCCAACAACTCGATCGTCAACGTATGTGCCACTGCAGGCGGCTCCGCGACTGCAGTGCCTTCTACCATCAGCACCAACTCCACTGCAGCGCCGTCCATCGAACAACCCGCGCCCCTCCCCGACCCCGACGCCAACCCGCGCGAGTTCAACCGCTTCCTCATCCAGTTCCTCGACCCGCAGGTCACGCTCCCCGACCTGCTCCTCTCGCACAAGATCCGCGGCCGCGACCTCGCCGCCTGGCTCCGCCTCCCCGCCACGCAGCGTGCGCTCGACGAACTCGAGTTCATCGCCCGCGAGCGCACCAAGCGCATCGCCATCGACCAGCGCGCCGCCGCCCTCGACGCAACCGTCGCGCTCCTCACCACCGCGACCAGCGACGAATCCCGCCGAAAAGCCGCCGCCACCATCCTCCGAGAATCGAAGCCCGATCACCCACCCCAGCCGCACGCGGCCAGCGCACCCCCTCCCCCTCAGGGGGAAGGAGGGGGAGAGGGGCGCGGGAGAACCCGCGGCGCGCAGCCTCACCACCACCCCTCGACGAGCCAGTCATCGCCAACTATCACCACGCACGATGAACCCGCGCAGCCGACCCAGCCGCGCATCACACCCACACCAGCTCCCATCGCTTCTTCCAAACTCCGCGCTCTCCGCGCCTCCGCGGTGAATCTGCCACTCACCGAAGAGAAGCCCGGCGCGCAGAAAAACGGCCCCGCCGATCAGGGCGGAGCCGCGATTCAATCCATCACTGATCCGCTTCACCCCGCCCTCACCGACCGATGGTTTCCTTGAGGAACTTCACCATCCGCTCGCCGAAGACAAGCTGGTTCTCCACCTTCGCGAAGCCGTGCCCCTCGTCCGGGAAGTAGCACTCGACCGGGTCGAGACCCTTCTTCTTCAGCCCGACGGCGAGCTGCATCGCCTCGCCCACCGGCACGCGCGGATCGTTGAGCCCGTGCGCGATGAACATCGGCAGGTTGATCTTGTCCATCTTGTTGATGGTCGACGCTTCCATCAGGAAGTCCGGGTCGGTCAGCGGGCCGTACTCGACCTCGCGCAACTTGCGACGGTAGCCGCTGGTCTGCTCAAGAAACGTCTTCATGTTCACGATGCCGACGATGTTGACCGCCGCGCCGAAGAGCCGGTCCTTCCGCTTGCCCGCGTCGACGCGCATCTGGTCCTCGACGACCGTCGCCACCGACATATACCCGCCGTAGCTCCCGCCGTACGCCGCCATCTTGCCCGGCGCCGAGTACCCCTGCTTCACGAGCCACTCGGCGGCGTCCACGCCGTCACGCACGCTGTCCCACCGCTTCTTGTAGTTGTCCATCATGTGGAACGCACGACCGTACCCCGTCGACCCGCGCACGTTCGGCTGCATCACGCCGAAGCCCTGGCTCAGCAGGAACTGGATGTTGCTGCTGTACCCCGGCCGGCTCTGCCCCTCCGGACCGCCGTGATAGTTCAAGACGAACGGGATCGGCTTCTTCTTGTCGTAGCCGGTCGGGAAGTACACGAACGCGGAGATTTCAACTCCATCAAACGCCTTGTACTTGACCAACTCGGGCAGCGTGAACTTCTCCATCGCAATGCCCTGGTTGTCGGCGAACGTGAGCTGCCGCGGCTCGGCCGCCTTCGCGCCCGCCGCCGGCACCGTCCACAGATACGTCACGCCCGGAGTCCGCGCGTTCGAAAGACCGTAGATCAGCCGGTCGCCGTCGAGATCACGCACGCCCACGATGCCCTTGTCGATCGCCGGCAGCGTGACTTCCTCGAAGCCGGGGAGCCTGTAGAGATGCAGCGTGCCGTAGCCATCTTCGTTTGTCACGACGTACAGGAGCGTGCGTTCGTCATTCATCCCCGCGCCGTCGACTTCGTACTGATCGATCGACGAGATGGGCCGCGTCACCTGCCCGGTCGACAAGTCGCGCAGGTGCAGCTTGGGCTTGCCCTCGTCCACGTCACTGATGAGCAGCGCCGCCTTCTCGCCCGGCATGTAGCCGACGATCTCGTTCGCCGAAGTCGAGCCGTCGCTCGGCTTGATCGTCAGTTCGCTCATCGCGCCGGTCGCGGGGTCAAGCTCGAAGATCGACGAATCGGAGATCGAGCGGTAGTTCCCGATGAGGTAGCGCGAGGCGCTGATGGTGCTGTCCGACACACTCCATGTGCCCTCCTTGCCCAGCAGCTTGGTGGTCTTGCCCTTGCCGTCGCTCGTGAAGTCGTAGCGGTATATATAAAAATCACTCGGGCTCTCATCGTTCGCGGTGTAGACGAAGCCGCTGCTGTCGTAGAGCCAGTGGTTGATGCCGTGCTGCACCTTCGGGTTCGCCAGCACCGGGGTGATCTCACCTTTCCCGCCGTTCGCGCTCCAGTCGAGCATCGAGACCTGCGTGTTCTCGTTCCCGCCCGCCGCGAACGACACCAGCATCCGTTTCCCGTCGGGCGAGAGCGTGTAGCCCGACAGCCCGTCCTTGAACGACGTGAGCTGCGTCTTCTTCGAGTCGGTCTTCGCCACGAGTTCCGACCCGGTGCCCTCGATGCGGAAGAGTTGAATCACACCCTGCGGGCGGTCCATCACGAAGAACGAGCCGTCCGCGGCGAAGCGCGGCGCCGACGGAGCGCGGATGTTCAGGAACTTCTCGAGCAGCGCCCGCTGCGCCGCGGCCGTCGCCGCCGCCGACGACTGCGGCTCGGCGCCGAACACCGGCGCACCCGCCGCCGCCAACCCGGCGATCAGAACCGTGGATCGAAGCAACAACGACGCGCGCGAAGCCAAGAGCCGATTCATCGTGGTGAACTCCGTGGATGATCAAACCCGAGCGCGCCCAAGCCGGCGAACCGCCGCCGAATCCGCGCCGAGTCACATGTCAACCAGCATACCCACCCCGACGTTGCGAATCCCGCGAACTCAGCCCCACTCGACCGCCCCACTCGTGATCGGACCGGATCGAAATCCCGTCTCCAAATTCGCCGCCGTGACCTGCTCAAACTGGGAAATCTGCCGCGATTTCTCCAGTCCTTTCGACCCCGCCCCGGTTCGGTGGTGTAGTCTGAAACGGTCGCGGCTTTCGTGCCGGGGGGCCGCGATCACTGACACAGAATGGCCACGAGTGAGTCCGAGGAGTCTTCCATGCGTTCCCAACAGTTCATGTCCGCCGGTGTCTCGCTGCTCGCGCTGGTCGCCGTCGTCACGGCGGGCACCCTCACCCCGCCGCCAGGGCCGATCACGCCGACCATGAAGCCGCTCTCAGAAATCGAGCCGCGGATCCCGCTCAGCCAGCTCAGCGCGCCGGGCGACTCTGGGAATCAGTTCCGAATCTCCCAGCCCGGCTCGTACTACCTCACCGGCAACATCACCGGCGTCGCGGGCAAAACGTGCATCTACGTCGCCAGCTCGGGCGTGACGCTCGACCTCAACGGGTTCACGCTCCAGGGTGTCGCCGGTTCCCTCATCGGTGTCCGGGTCAATTCCGACAGCAACGCCGTGCGCGACGGAATCATCAGAGACTTCAACGTGGGCATCAACGCCTACGAAGCCATCGGCGTTCGCCTTCAGAATCTCACCGCTGACAGCAACGACAACCAGGGAATCCAGGCTGGCCGCGGCGCCGTGGTTGAGAGCTGCGCCGTGACCGGCTGCAGCATCGGGTTCGATGTGTTCGAGAGCGCCACGCTCAGCAATTGCACCGCGATCACCTGCGGCATCGGGTTCGACATCGCCGGGGCGGCGGTCCTGACGAATTGCACGGCCAACGGCAGCTCGACGCAAGGATTCACAGCGCAGGAATCCGCCGTGCTCACGGACTGCACCGCGTTCGACAGCATCGGCGCGGGTTTCGTCGCCACCGCTCGCTGCCGGCTGACGCGCTGCAACTCCCGCAACAATCAGTACGGCTTCCTTCTCACCGAAGCCAACGCGGTCGTCGAGTGCACCGCGACGTCCAACTCAAGCAACGGCGTGCTCATCAGCGGCAACGCCAACTCCGTGGAACGCTCGACCATGCACGAGAACACCGGCAGCGGCATCTACGTCGCGAGCGGCGCCGGCAACAACATCGACGGAAACCTGCTGACCTACAACGGGCTCAACGGATTGAACGTCAGCACCGCCGCGAACCTCGCCGTCCGCAACCGCGCCCGCGGCAACTCCGCCGGCAACTACATGTTCAACGCGAGTTCCGACTACGGCGTCATCCTGTCCAACCCCGGCGCGGCGTTTACTTCCTCGTCTGCGTGGGCAAACTTCGCGTATTGAGCAACGCGGTCGCCGTCGCACGCAATGGAGTTCCAGGAGTTGATCGCGTGGCCCAAGACCCTCGCCGCAGAGTCGGCGCGCAAAGCGTTTGAATTCTCGCAAATCCTTCGCGGCCAGTTGGTATCGGTCGACTACTCGACCAGCGCAGCAGCCTCGAGATCGTCTGTTTGAACTGCCGGCTGGACGGCGAAACTGCCGTGATTACAACGAGAAAGCCCTTCAGCGCGCTCGTTGAAGAGCTTCATCTCGAAGACAATCGGGGTGATAGTAGAGGCTATCCATAAACCTGTTTGAGAAGGATGATTGAGCAGCCGAGGTGGAGGAAGCCCTGGAAGAGCATGGCGGACTTTTCATAGCGGATGCACATTCGGCGGAAGTTCTGGAACCAGCTGATGGTGCGCTCGACGGTCCAGCGGCGTTTGAACCGGCGCAGCGATCGGCCGTCCTGCGTGACGTTCTCTGGCTTGCGGTTCTTGCGGTGCGGCGCGATCATTTCGATGCACTCATCATCGAGTTCGTCGTCCAGCGCGTCGCAGTCGTAGGCCTTGTCGCCGATGATCCGCGGGAGGGCGTCGAGCGTGAGTATGAAGTCGAACAGGCCCTGCACGAGCCTCGACTCGTGCGGCGAGGGTACACGCTCCGCCTACGGCCGGTTGTTGCGGCGGGAGAAGCATCAGTGAACGCGTGTGAGCACGCCAAGCACCACTCCGACGCACTGTGGGCCACGCACGAAGGAGTGAACATGGGCGTCAAGTGCTTCGGCGATTGGCTGCTCACGCTCCGCGGCGGGCTAAGCCACGAACTGGCCGCGCCGCCCCCGCCCGCGAAGGGCAAGCGGAGTGAAGAGGAGATCACGGCGCTGCGGAAATGCACCCTGGATTGGGCGTTGGAAGCGTCAGGCTGGCCCTCCCGGATGTTACGGCTTCGACATGGTGGAAGAAGGTTCATCCGGTCATCCGTGCCGTAGGTGCAGGGACTCGGGGCGCGGCGATGGAAGCCGAAGTCATCGATTCTGCGACCGAAGAACAAATCGCTGCGGTCATTCAGGCCGGAAGTGGAAGTCAGTTCCAACTGACGAACTTCTCCACGCTCGCGGACGCCGAGTCGGCAATCGACGGCTGGACCCGCCTCGCGGCGGAGCAGCTCGAAAATCTCTGATCCGCTCTTGACGCTCGTGTTCAACCACGGTTTACTGAGAGTTGTTCCAAGGGCGTCAACTCCCGCTGCTGACTCTGGTGGATGGCGTTAGATGCGGGAGCCCGGCCCTGACGGCGGATGGACCTCGGTGCACCGGAGGGAAGGTTGTGCATAGAGTCGGAAGACAACCCAGAGCGGCCTCACCGCGCCTCGGGCAGACAAATGCCCCCGGCGGCGCTCGCCGCTTCATGTGCTCAGGCGGTCGCTTGATGGTTCCGGTGTTTCGGATGCAGGAGGCCGCAGCGCTGAGCACGCCCTCACCCTTGGTTGATCTCTCGCGCCAGCTCGCTGCGACCGCAGGACGGCGATGCACCTAAGAAGGAAGCAATGAGACGTGCGTGCCACATCGTCCTTGTCTGCTTCGCTCTACTCAGCTGCTGCGCGTCCGGGTGGACGATGCCACCACAGATCGGAGCAGGCGACACCCCGGCGGCTCCAACGCTCTCGCAGTCTCAACTTCTCGGACCGCCGATTGACGATGGACCCGTGGTGATCCAGACCCGGTTTGATCTACACAACATCAACGAGATCAATGACGAAACGGAAACGTTCGAGTTCACCGGCGTGCTGACGCTTCAGTGGCGCGATCCACGCCAGGCGTTCGATCCAGTGGCCGAAGGTGCGGGCGAAAAGGTGTTCCAAGGTGCGTACCAGTTCGATGAACTCTCTACCGGGTGGTACCCTCAGGTATTCCTCGTCAATGAATCCGGACTGTTTCAGACCAACGGAGTGATGCTGCGCATCAGGCCGGACGGGACTTCCACGCTCATCGTCTCGCTCAACGCCGCCGCGGAATCAGACTTGAACATGCGGCGATTTCCCGTCGACGCGCACCGGCTCGAAGCCGTTTTCGAGGTTCTTGGGTTTGATCGCGAGGAGGTCGTCTTTGCCGTTGCAGAAGCCGACTCCTCCGTCGCTAGCAGCCAGCCTGTCGAAGTACCTCAGTGGAAACTCACCGCGATCAACTTGAACGTCCGGGATCGGGCAGCGCGCTACGCCGGAACGCGGGGCGTGTCGTCCTCTTTCGCGATCACCGTCGAGGTGCAACGCGAACCTCTTTACATTGTTCGGCTCATCGTGTTCCCGTTGATGATCATCGTCTTCCTCTCGTTCACCGTCTTCTGGATGGATCCATCCTCGCCCGGCGACCGTCTGAGTGTGTCCTTCATCGGCATTCTCACGGGAGTCGCCTACCAGATCGTCATGAGCGACCACATGCCTCGAATCGCTTACTTCACGCTCATGCACGCGTTTCTCAACGTGAGCTTCCTCACAATGTGCGCGACGGTCGTCTTGAATCTGGTCGCCGGCGGTCTGGGCAAGCAGGGTCGCGAGGCAGCGGCGGATCATCTCGATCGCCGCTGCCGGTGGTTGTTTCCGCTCTGTTACCTGGGCCTGAACGCGACGATCTCGCTGATTGCGCTGAATGTCTGAGCACGGGCTGCTCCCCGGTCGACAGAATCCAGATTCTGAAGCGCTGCCACCGCTGAGAGAAGCCGGTTGAGCGCTCTGTATCACCGGAGATCGGACCCGTTGTCCATCGCGTGCGCGCCTTTGGGCACCTCCGTCGGCGACGCCCAGACCTTCCAAGAGTTAGGGTCGGAGCCGAGCTTGCGGCCGAGAACCGCGAGCGAGTCCATCGTCTTCTGCTGGAACTCGCCCGGGACGGGCGCTCGCCAATCATCCGGGATTGCGACCACCCGCACTTCGATGTTCGTCCCATACGCCGCGTTCGTGAAGTCTGCCTGAGCCGCGAGCCAACGAACCTCGGCGACCGTCGCCGAGCGGATCGCGGTCGCAAGGCTTGGCCCGGCGATCTTCGGCCACTTGAGCTGCACACTCTTGGGCGTCTGGTTGAGCTGGTTGTTGATGATGATCCAGAAACGGGTCTTCGGGAACGGTTTGTCGGGATGAGCGGCACGCCACCGCGAAAGAATCGCGTGCGGGTTGCGCGGGTCCAATCGCAGAAGCACGTTCGCCGTCACTCCACCATCGGCGTAAACGCTCTCGCCAATCTCGATCGGGGGAAACACTGCCGGAATCGCGGCCGACGAGAGCAACTTGCGATGCACCTGTTCGACGCCGGGCGCATCAACCGCGGCCTCGGCGTCTTCGCCCAGATCCCAGAACTTCTGCCGCCCCAGGTCCAGATCCGTTGCGCTGATCGCGAGCACTTTGCCCTTGCGCGACTCCGCTGCCATCTTCTCGATGAACGCCTGGTCAACCGCGCCGCGCACGTCCCGCGCAAGACCGGGGATCTCCATGAACGATGGGTTGCTCGGAAGGAAGAACAGCAGCCCACGATCACGCACCCAGTCCGAACGCGGATTGCGGTAGAAGGTTTCGACCTGCATACAGGTCTCATCGGTGCCCAGGAACGCGAACGGCGCGATCAACGCTCCTGTGCTCACACCGGTGACGACGTCAAAGTCCGGCCTGCGATATTCCGCTTCGAAGACCTGCCCCCAGCCTACGAGGAACCCGGCACCGAACGCGCCGAAGTCTCCGCCGCCCGAGAGCGCCAGCACGTCCAGCGTTCCGCCGGATTCGCTTTCGCGATCGATGCGTTCGAGCACTTTGCCCACGGCGTGAAAAAACGCCAGTTGCGTCTCTTGGGCATCCGCCAGGGCTCGGGCGTGGAGCTGCTCATCGGTCAGTTCGGGCCGACCTGGTGCGCCGCACCCACCGGCGAGGGCCACCACGCCCGCCGTCGCTACAGCCACACACCGCGACCAAACCGCTGGCAAATGATCAAAGCGCATACTGACTCCAGAAAAGGAATGACATGCGCGATCGCGCGCTTCTGACGAATCCTACACGACCCGCAGCGTAACGCAGGATCGGCTGCTGGCCGAAGCGGAACTCGACAAGGCGATCCTGCGAGAAGCCGCGTCACCAACAACCATCAACTCTCAGATAGACTCTGGTACGCATGTCGGGGGAAGGTCACGGACACATGAACTTTGGCCCATCCCCTGGACATACACTTCATGTGCCTGCGAACGAAGCGGTGCCACCCGCCCAGCCTGTGTGTAGGTGGAGTCGAGGCGCGGCTTGGTCAGCGGATCGCAAGGTGCCATCTCGGGGCAAGGCCCGCTGGCACGAAGACAGTACGTGCCAACCCGCGAGGGACCATCCGGACATTTGACCGATCTGAGCAAACGCGGAGCATCGACATGTGGCGGCATTCAACACACTGGCGTGTCCCGGCACCTGCTGGCAACAAACCAATCATTCTTGCTGCCCTCGCGCTCGTCATGATGTGTGTGTCATCGGGCTGTGCCCCGGCCGTCCGCCGGGCGATGATGGCGCGCCGTGTGGTGACCAACCAGCTCCAGCCCGACTCATCGCCAGCACCGACGTCCAAGTTCAGCGTCCAGCCGGAGGGCGAGTCGGTCTTGCGGAGCGGGAACCTCGCGCCGGAAACTGCTCAGCCGGACACGACAAAGCCGCTCGCGGTGTCGGAGAGCGCGCCGGTGGTTCGCGGTGGACGCTATTGCGAAGTCATGATTGTCCGGCGGAACGGGCTCGCCTTCACGGCCGAGGTTTGGAGCACGCAGGGGGTCAGCGCCTGCCCCGAGGACTGCCGGGCGACGTTCGATGCAGACGGCATCAAGTCGGAAACGGGCGCACAGCGGGTGGTTGTCAACGGCCCGAAGATCTGGCTGCCGAACTCCGCAGCGCCCACGCCTCCGAGCGAGTCTCGGAAGAGCTTCGGAGGGATCAAGCTGGGGCTTGTCGCGACGGTGGACGTCAACCGGGGTGACAACGAACCACTCAAGGAGCGGGTGGTGCCCCGAGTGACGAGCAATACCTTCAACAGCGGCGTCGAAGTCCATGAGCTCGTGTCGCCTCAGGGCGCGGTGTACGTGATGCAGTCGATGTCGCTCTCGGAAGATCCGTCACTGACCATGGAACAGCTCGCGACCGTCGAGACCCGCCTGCAACTCCCGAGAGGCTGGTCGTACAGCACGCGGGTGCTCAAGGAAGACCTGGTCCTCCGCCCCGTCGAGGGAACGGTCGTAGTGCTGCAGGACCGTCTGAAGAACACCTATCAGAAGCGGTAGCGGTGGGCGGCACCGAAAAGATTTCCCTCTAAATGGCGTTGGCACAAACGCTGCGCATTTGCGAAGGTTTGCAACCCTGCGGGCGGAGCGGATCGGGGTTGATCGGGCCAAGCTGAATCCTGCGGGCACTGCCCCTGACTGTCGCAAGAAGTCCAAGGCGTTCAACTCGCCCGTGCTTTCCGTCCACATGGACGTGTAGTCGTGCAGTATGGAGAAGTCCACGCTACAGCTCACACGTGAGGGTGCCCACGGTTTGAAACGACTTCGGTTCGCGTCCGTCCACCAGGAGCGCCCTGAATCGGGCACAGCTTGCAGGTGATGACGACTTTGGCCGCTGAGCGGCCGCGGTGCTTTGTCGGGGGCGAGCGAGTCTTCGAGCGCGGCCCCCGATGGTGGCCAAAGCCGTCGAGCTCCCCAACTTCTCTGAGCGGTGGGGTGGAGAGTTCAAATCCTCTCAAGAGTCAGGCAATTTCAGGCGATATTTCGCCCGTGCGGCGCAGGTAATTGAACGATCGAACCTGCGCTGCAAGTCCCTTCCCTCCAACGAGAAAGCCCTTCGATGTGCTCATCGAAGGGCTTTAGTCTGAACAAAGTCGGGGCGGCCGTACACCAATAGAATTTTTCTTGGAGGGTGTTCGGGTGTGGGAGGCGCATCTGCGCCTTGTCGTGCAAATTGCTCATGAACTCCCGCCCCTTTGGGCCCACGCGTTCGCCACTCATGCTCGGGGCTGACAGCGATCGAAGTGGGTTCAGCGGTTGCCGCTGCTCAGGTCGGCAACTTCGCCTCGTCGCAACCAGCACTCGACGGCCAGGCTGTCCTCTGTCGTTACCACACCGTCGCGGTCGATGTCGGTCGGGGACTGCACCACGGTGTAGAGGTCGTCAACGTTGAACAGGCAGTCGCCGTTGACGTCCGGTCCGACCGGTGCTGTCGGGCACTCCGGGGCATGCGGCGCGTATTGGCCGGTCAGGAGGTAGGCGTGCCACTGGCTCGCGAAGCCGTAGCCGGGAAGCCACAAGCGGGTAGAGTGGGACGATGGATCCAACGCACAGAAAGGGGCGATGCTGAAGCTAATCGCGGTGATCCAAGGCACGCTGGCGTTGAAGGTGACATTCAGGTTGCCAGCCCATCCGACTTCGTCTGAGAGTGCGATCGGAGACTTCGCCGGGTCTGGCGGCACGCGGAGGGCGACAACCGCGCTGAGCCAGTCGATCATAATCGGCACGCCGTGCGGCTCATTGCCTTCCCACTGCGTGTGCCCGGTATCGGGCCGAATGAGGTACGAGACGAGTCCCCCGGCGGCACGCCTGGCTGTGACAAACGTGACAATGCTCTGGGCGTACAGCGTGCCCGCGGCCAGCGTCCCCATGTTGACATTATCGTTGCGGCCAACGAGATGGAGCGCCGGCACACCCAGACCCGTTGTGACCAGCGCTTGCTGCGGAACACGCTCCCCCGTGGAATCATGAATCGGCAGCACCGCGATCGTTCGATGAGGAGCGAGATCAGCGAATGCGACCGCTTGCCATCCGGCTTGCGAGAGGCCCGTGAAGATCATGTTCACGTTGGCGAGCTCGGCTCGCGAGGCAACCCCGGCAAAGTGAGGCATCGCCTCGTCGAACAAGCGATTGAGCGCGGGCTGGGTCTTGGCCAAGTTGAGCGTGGCGTCGCGGTTGCGCAAGTCGAAGCGCAGGAGTGCAAAGCCCGACTGCGTAGCCCACTGCCGGAAGCGCGCATCGTCGTACATTTCTCGACCAGACTCGTAGTCACTGACGGCCAGCACGCCGCGAACCGCAGTCGAGGCGGGGATTGCCGGGATCCAGAGCGAAAAAGTAGACGGACGAAGATCTGGAGTGCTTCCGATCGAGTGTGAGTACTCCTGTTGGCCCAGGCACGGAGACGCTGCGCCGCACAGCAAAGCGCCCACGAACGGCAAGATGGCGGACCGCGTGAACACGCATGGAGCGTAGCGGTATTCACTCGAAAAATAACGGAAGTGTGTAGCTGAGTAAAAGGCGGGAAGCTAGTGGGTCTGACTGATCGACCGCCATGCCTTTGGTGCGCTGAGTCCGGTTCCGATTCCGCCCACGAAACTGAACAGGGCGGTAAGGGTGTATTTCAGCAGGTCGGGATATTCCTTCAGCAGCGAAATCAGACCAAGCACAACGCCGGACACGATAAGCAGCAATACGCCAGCAAATATCATCCGCTTGGTGTCGCCTTTGTGGGCCCTCTGTCGCTCGGCTTCTTCGTTTTCGATCAGCGCGGAGATGTGTTCGGGGCTGAGTTTGTCGGCGAATGGATGGGGCGGAGGCCCGACAGCCACCGTAAGATCAGACCTGCTGAACTGGGCACCAGAAAACTGTTGCAGTCCGGGGCCAACGACGGTTCCGGGATTGGCAATAGGCAGTTCGGTTGGCGCTAGATTACTTGGAGCGTTCGTTGCGAGTGGCTGGGGCGTTTCCGACATGGAAGGTGTTCCTATCGCTCTTGTATTGCGATCGCACCAGCCTATCCTCCATTGCCGCCACCTGCCGATAAACTGTCCACGCGGCCGCATTGGCAAACCGCTCAACCAGTTGGGCTCCCTTCAGGCGATATGCCTGACTGTCAGCCGCTTTGAGTTGTAGTTCGGTGCAGCGTTCCATGGCGTCCTCGCACAGACAGTATATACACCATCGGCGGTCGTCGCGGTTCGCTTAAATTCAGCCGATTTGTACGACTAAACAGCCTTCTTTACTGGGTCCTTGTACATCAGCCGCTTGCCCTGAGTCCGGGCTAGCAGGGTTTCGATCCGCTCCCCGTCGTTCAGCATCCGGGTGTTGTGCATGAACGCGAAGTGGTCCATGTAGCGGTGAAGATGCTCGCGGGAAACGCTGTGGTACACGCCGTTCAGTCCGCGCTTGACGCGGGCGAAGAACCCTTCAACCCCGTTCGTCGTCACGTCCCCGCGTGCGTACTCCCGCGCCCCGTGGTCAACGGTTTCATGGCTGGCGAACTGGGCTGAGATGCCCTTGTACCCGGCTTCCTTGTCGGTCATCACGCGGGCCGTTGGGCACACGTTGTCGGCGAGCATGGCCCGGAGATTGTGGGAGTTCACGCACGGGATCACGCGGGTACGGACTTCGCCGCCGCGCTGAAGCACAGCCGCAACGGGCTGCTTCCGCGTGCCACGCCCGCGCTTGTTGATCGGGTTCTTCACGCTCCCGCGAAAGCGGGGCTTCCCGCCGACGTAGGTTTCGTCAGCCTCAACAACGCCGTCCAGCTTGGGTTCTGGTGCCGGGTTCGGTGACATCGCGTGCCGCAGACGGTGGAGCAGGAACAGAGCCGATCGGTAGTTGATTTGGAGCGCCCGCGAGAGTTCGAGGGCTGAAACGCCGTTCTTCGCGCTCGCGGTCATCCACATAGCGCGGCACCAGTGGCGGAGCGGAAGAAGGCTCTCGGCCAGCACGGTCCCGGTGCGAACAGTGAACTGCCGGTTGCAATCGCGGCAGCGCCACATGAACCGCTTGTTCCGCGAGCCGTCCCGAGCGGTCATCTTGTAGACCGCGACCGAACCGCACGACGGGCAGCACGGGACATCGCCCCAGCGCTTCCGCTCAAGAAACTCGGCGGCGGCGGTTTCGTCGGCGCACGCCAATGGGAGTTCTTCGATCAGTTCTGACTTGGCGAGTTCGGGACGCTTCGGGCTGGGCTTCTTGGTGGCCATGTCTCAATGATACTTGATTCAAATGCTACTGTCAACCCGTTTCTGCCATTTGTTGAGTCGGCAGAGTCAAAACCCTAATTTCAGTATCTGTTCATCCGGATAAACGGATTGACTCGGGCAATTTCGGTCGATACTCTACGAATGTGGTCGGCGGGATTTGCACCCGCACGGGAGCTTTAGAGGGCCGCCCACCCGATCCCAAATCGGGCGCGTCTGCTGATTTCGCCACGACCACAAATCCCATCGCCGGGGTACCAGCCCGGCGATGGGGTGAAGTTGTTAGGACTTCCGGGCCTTGGCCCAGAAGCAGAAACACCGCAGGCCGTAGTCCTCAGCTTTGAGGACGCGGCCATTCTTGAGACGGATGGTCTTGGTGAAAATCAAGCGCCAGCCGTCGCCGGGGCTGGGCCCCGGATTGCCGTGGAAAGCCATTGGAATCCTCCAATGTGCGTGCGAAACCATCCCCGCAGCGCTGACGTACGGGGAACGCGGATTACGCTTGATTTCGGTGGGGGCCGTGCTAAACTAGGCCAAGACACAGCCCGACGATGTTTCGGCATCGTTGAATCTCCTTGGTAGGGGAACTGGATGTCACGAAGGGCGAGCGCTGCAACGCTCGCCCTTCACGCTTTATCAACTACTTCATGGATGCCCCCCAATTGCTTGAGAGCGCTGGTATCGCGCCGGCCTGCGAGAAACGCCCGGTGAAACAATCTGAATTCTTCCCTCTCTACCGAGACGGGCAAGCACCTTCGATGTTTTTATGACGATCTCGTTGTCGTCCAGATTTGGGTAGAGTCCAGAGACCATGCGTGCGACCGTTGGGGCATCGAATTCGCCTTCGAAAACTGCGATAACGTCGCGCACTACGTTAGAGAATGCGCCGCCACCAGCGGCCGTATCGAGCTCCCGCTCGACGGCTTGCGTTGAAGTGCTGCCCGTGTCGAATTCGCCTAAATTTCCGGCAAATTCACGCATCGTCAACTCGACGGCATCACGGCGACGGCGCGTCTCTTCCACGACCGCCTGTTGGCGGCGGAGCTTGGTTTCCTGCTGCGCGAGCAGGGAGGACATCTCTTCCAGTTTCCGGCGCAATTCGTCGAGCAGTGCATTGGCCATGGCCGACATGATATCACACTTCGACCAGCCGGGTGCGTCGGAACTAGTTCCATCGCCTTGTAAATGGGCAATGCGGTCCCGGAAGCCGAAATTTTACACTACAGGTAGTATTCTGAGCATCGTCTGTGGATAAGGTGTCGGCCGATGGTGGCCGAAACAACCCAGAAAGACCCGAAAGCGTGGCAAAGCAACCCAAAGATTCCGACCGCGTGAAATTCGACGGCAACTGGGAAGACCTTGCTGGGAAGGTGGTCAACACCCCAAGCAAGCCAGCGCCGAGGGTCACGAAGAAGCGAACTCCGCGCAAGAAGAAGCCCGCTGGTTGAGCGGGCTTCTCTCCGCCATTGGCGGCCTTGCCATACCGCGCCTTGCCCGGCCAAGCCTAGCCTTGCAATGTCACGCCATGTGGTTCCAGTCTATCGCGTCTTTTACTCAGATACACACTTCCGAAAAATAAAGCCCCTCGATGTGTTCATCGAAGGGCTTCACTCTGAAACAAGTCGGGGTGACAGGATTTGAACCTGCGACCTTTTGACCCCCAGTCAAACGCGCTACCAAGCTGCGCTACACCCCGCTCGTCGGGCCCGAACCGCCCGCGAACCAGCCCCACAGCGTAGCGACCAAGCCGCCCTGCGGCAATTAGCGGAGATTTGTTGGCGATCGGCGTTCAACTGTCTCAGCGGCGAGCCAGCGTCGTTCTTCTGGCTGAAGCCTGAAACCTAAGTGGTCACGGCCGGAAGCGGATCGCCGTGTTCGCACTCTGCACTCCTTCCTCGGCAGGGTGCAACTCACCTCAGGCCCCATGTCCCAAGCCCCAAGCCCCAAGACGCAAGCCCCAAGCCGCAAACCGCACCCCGGTTCTTGCCTTCCCCCCGACCTCTCGTGTACACTGCTTGTTCGGTTGAATTCGGTCAACCGGCGTCGCGGGCCTTGGTGGGTCTCGCGGCGGATCCATCGTCGGATCAGCTCACATCGCACGCCGCCGAACGGGTGGTTCGCACTCGTCGGCCTTGAAGCGGCCTTCGCGGGAAGGCCGGGTCATCGCGGAAGTTCCTCCGCACGTGACCCGGTTCCGAATGCCTTCGTCCGTGGGTCTCGCTGCCAGAGGTTCCTCACCATGTCCGCCACACCGACATCATCCTCGCTCGTCAAAGACCTGATCGAAGCCGGCATCCACTTCGGGCAACGCGCGTCGAACTGGAACCCGCGCATGCAGCCGTACATCTACGGCAAGCGCAACTCGATCCACATCATCGACATCAAAGAGACGATCAAGGGCATCCTGCTCGCCAAGAAGTACATCGCCAAGACCGTTTCCGAGGGTCAGGACGTGTGCTTCGTCGGCACCAAGCGTCAGGCGCGCGACGTCCTCACCACCCGCGTCCCCGCGGTTGGGATGCACGTCGTCACCGAGCGATGGCTGGGCGGCACGCTCACCAATTTCCGCACCATCCGCTCTCGCCTTAAGCGTTTCGAGGAACTCGAAGCGATCGAGAAGAACGACAACTTCCAGAGCTACTCGAAGAAGATGGAAAGCCAGCTCCGCCGCGAGATGGAGAAGATCCGGCGCAACCTCGAAGGTCTGCGCCACATGTCGAAGCTCCCGGGCGTGATGGTGGCGATCGATACGAAGAAAGAGCGCAACGCGCTGCTCGAAGCCCGCAAGCTGGGCATCCCGACGATCTGCCTGATCGACACCGACGGCGACCCTGATCTCGCCGACATCGCGATCCCCGGCAACGACGACTCGATGCGCTCGATCGATGTCGTGATCCGCGAACTGTGCGCCGCGGTCAGCGAGGGCAAGCAGATCCGCTCGACGCAGACGGGCGATCGCGGCGGCGGTGGTGACTCGGGCCCGTCGAACGACGCGAACAGCATGCGCCGTGCCGCCGCCGAGGGTCCGGCGAATGCCGCGACCGGTCAGCGCCGCAGCCGGCGCACGCAGTTCAAGTCCGAGGGCGCTCCGAGCGAACCCGGCACGGGCGAAGTCCCGGCCGCCGCGGGCGCGTAATGCAGAGGGCGCCACGACGCCCGGCCGACAGTCGACACCCAGCCGCGGGCTGAACCCCGCGCGCTGGCGAACCAGCACGATGGACCAAGCGTGGCCCGGTCGCGGGGAGTTCCCCCGACACCCGCCGCCCCGCTCGAAGCAGACTCAGCACCCCGAAGATGGAGATGGTGCCGCCATGGCGGAGATCAATGCAAAAGACGTGATGGCCCTTCGCAACGAGACGGGCCTTTCGATGATGGAATGCAAGAAGGCCCTCGAAGAGACCAGCGGGGACCGCGAGGCGGCCGTCGATCTGCTCCGCAAGAAGCTGAAGGGCAAGATGGACTCGCGCACCGACCGCGCCGCCGGCGAGGGGCGGATCGGCATCGCCGTCGATCCGAGCGGGCGCGCCGCCGCGATCGTTGAGCTCCGCGCCGAGACGGACTTCACGGCGAAGAACGAAGCGTTCGTCGCCGCCGCCGGGAAGATCGCCGAGCTCGCGCTGAAGTCGAACGCCGGCGTCGTGTCGCCCACGCCCGAGATGACGAAGCTCATCGACGACATCCGCATCTCGACGGGCGAGAACGCCTCCATCGCGCGCATCCACAAGCTCGAAGGCGGCGGCTCGACCATGTTCGGGCAGTACGTCCACCACGACGGCAAGAAGTCCGCGCTCCTCCAGACCGAGGGCAGCGTCTCGCAAGACACCGCGCGCAGCATCTGCATGCACATCGTCTCCGTCCAGCCCCCGCCCAAGGGCGTGTCTGCGAACGACATCCCTGCCAACATCGTTGAGAAGGAACGCAAGTTCCGAATCGAACAGGCGATGGAGAGCGGCAAGCCCAAGGAGATCGCCGAGAAGATGGTCGAGGGCGGCATGCGCAAGTTCTTCGAGGAGATCGCGCTGAACGAGCAGCCCTTCGTGATGGATGAAACCAAGAAGGTCAAGGACCTCCTGGGCAAGGACGGCTCCATCACCGCGTTCCTCCGCTGGCAGGTTGGTGAAGAGGCGTAAGGACTCCGCTTCGACCTGCAAGCATCCGACTTCATTTCATACCCATCGCCCCCCGCGGCAGCCCTGGCTGCCGCGTTTTTTTCCGCAGGAACGTAGCTATTCCCTTGTTTCGGCGGGGTGCCGCGCGATAGATTAGTAGTGGTTGCGCGACTGGTACACGGAGGAGAAAAGCCATGGCTCAGGGTCTGTATGTTCCCGCGCGGGTGGTGCTCGCTGCTGCGGCGATTTGCACGACGGCCTCGTACGTCTCCGCCCAGAGCACGACGCGCGCCAGCGTCGGTCCGGGCGGTGCCGAGAGCAACAGCGCGAGCGTGTCCCCGTCCATGTCCGCTGACGGACGGTTCGTGGTCTTCTGCTCGGGGGCGTCCACGCTCGTGCCCGGCGACACCAACAACCGCGTTGACGTGTTCGTCCGCGACCTAACAACGGGCCAGAACTGGCGCGTCAGCGTCGCCACGGGCGGCACGCAGGGCAACGAGAGCAGCGGCGGGGGAGGCGGCGACGGCGACACGCCGAGGATCTCGAGCGATGGCCGCTTCGTGGCGTTCGCTTCGTTCGCGTCCAACCTCGTCGCCAACGACACCAACGGCAACTCGGATGTCTTCGTGCACGATCGCCAGACCGGGACCACCACGCGCATCAGCGTCTCATCCACCGGCACGCAGGGCAGCGGGCTCAGCGATTTCCCCACGATCTCGGGCGACGGCCGCTTCGTCGCCTTCCGTTCCGCCGCCAACGACCTCGTCCCCAACGACACGAACTTCGCGGGAGACATTTTCCTTCACGATCGCCAGAGCGGCTCGACCTCGCGCATCAGCGTCGGCCCGGGCGGCGTGCAGGCGAGCAACGGCAGCGAATTCCCCGCCTTCTCCGCCGACGGCCAGTTCGTCGCGTACCGATCGTTCGCGAACAATCTCGTCGTCGGCGATACGAACTTTCTCCCGGACGTTTTCGTCTACAGCGTCGCGGCCGACCAATCCGAGCGCGTCAGCATTGCCACCGACGGGACGCAGGCGAACGGCTACGGCTCGCGCCCGTCGATTTCCGCCGACGGTCGATATGTGGTCTTCGAGTCTGATGCATCCAACCTCGCCCCCGGCGACACCAATGGCACGGCCGACATCTTCCGCCGCGACCGCGTCATGGCGTCGACTGTGCGGCTGAGCGTTGATTCCGCCGGCGCACAGGGGAACAACTGGAGTTCCATCCCCGCGATCTCCGCGAACGGGCAATATGTCGTGTTCCAGTCCACCGCGACGAATCTCGTGCCGGGGGACACCAACAGCTCGGACGATGTATTTATTCGAGATATTGCCGGAGGACAGACGCAGCGATTGAGCATCACCACTGCCGGCGTGCAGGGTGATTTCACCAGCATACGGCCCGCGATTTCTGCCGACGGCCGGTTCGTCGCGTTCCAGTCGGGCGCGACGAACCTCGTCCCCGGTGACACGAATTTCCAGGACGATATCTTCGTCCGTGACCGCGGCCCGATCACGCCGGCCTGCCCGGGCGATGTCAACGGCGACAACACTGTCGGTCTCGCAGACATTGCCGTGCTGACAATGAATTGGACGCTCGGCGTCCCGCCGGCGCCCGCCGCCGCCGATCTCGATGGTGACGGCTCCATCGGGCTGGGTGACATCGCGGTCGTGACCATGAACTGGGGCGCAATCTGCCGGTAGCCCGCGACTTGGCCCCTCCGCAGCAAATTGCAACAACTCAGGGGGCGCTCGATCATTCCAGGCGCGAGCCGAGACGCCGTTGCTGAGCCGCTCGGGCGAAGCAAAGGATCACGCGCGCTGAATCATCATCAGTTTCCGCTACCATCCACGCTCGTGGAGGATGCCGCGATGCCTGATCTTATGTCCCGCCGGACGGCGGTTGGTTCGATTGTTCGTCCCGCGCTTGGCGCCGTGGCGGCGGCCTCGCTTGTGCCGCTGATGACGGCCCGCGCCGCCGACGTGATGAGCGCCGGCGTTGCCGATCCGCGCGACCCGGCCGACTTCGCGCGGGACGAGGATTTCTGGTCCGAAGTGTCCCGCGCCTTCACGATGGACCGCTCCATCATCAATCTCAATAACGGCGGGTGTTCGCCCTCGCCCGAGTGTGTGCAGTTCGCGATGAAGCGCCACCTCGACTACGCCAACAGCAACCCCCCGCCGTGGGCGCTGTGGACGATCCAGGAGCCGCGCAAGGAGACCGCACGCGCGCGGCTGGCGCGGCAGTGGGGGGTCGATCCCGAAGAGATCGCCATCACGCGCAACGCCAGCGAGTCCCTGCAGATCTGCCAGTTCGGGCTGCCGCTCTCACGCGGCGACGAAGTCCTCACCACCACGCAGGACTACCCGCGCATGCTGACGACCTTCAAGCAGCGCGAGCGGCGCGAAGGGATCGTGCTGAAGCAGATCACGATCCCCACGCCCTGCGAGGACGACGACGAGATCGTCCGGCGGTTCGAAGCCGCGATCACCGAGCGCACGCGGATGATCCTCGTCAGCCATATGGTGTTCCTGACGGGTCAGGTGCTCCCTGCCCGGCGCGTGTGCGAGCTGGGGCGGAAGCGGGGCATCCCCGTGGTGGTCGACGGCGCCCACGCCTTCGCGCACCTCGATTTCAAGATCAGCGATCTTGGCTGCGACTACTTCGGCACGAGCCTGCACAAGTGGCTCTTTGCGCCGCACGGCACGGGCATGCTCTACGTGCGGCGCGAGCGGATCGAATCGCTCTGGCCGCTGATGGCCGCGGATGAGAAGAACTCGAGCGACATCCGCAAGTTCGAGGAGATCGGCACCCACCCGGCGGCGAACCATCTTGCCATCGCCGAGGCGCTGACGTTCCACCAGTCGATCACCGGCCCGCGCAAGGAAGCCCGGCTGCGCGCTCTCCGCAACCGCTGGGCGAAGCGCCTCATCGACTCGGGCGGCGGGCGCGTCAAGCTCTTTACCTCCCTCGACCCGCGATTCTCCTGCGGCCTCACCACCTTCAGCATCGACGGCATCGAGCCCGACAAGCTCTGCACCTGGCTCTGGGAACAGTGCCGCATCTTCAACGTGTGGGTTGAACTTAAGGGTGAACTGAAGGGCCTCCGCATCTCGCCCAGCGTGTACACGACCTTCGAGGAACTCGACCGCTTCTGCGAGAAGGTCGAGTGGGCGATGAAGCATGGGGTGCCGGGCTGAGCACTACTTTTCGATGCTGGG
This sequence comes from uncultured Phycisphaeraceae bacterium, assembly GCA_964391865.1. Classification (GTDB taxonomy): domain Bacteria; phylum Planctomycetota; class Phycisphaerae; order Phycisphaerales; family UBA1924; genus DASZQL01. Next base: position 253,540 of record CAYMNQ010000001.1, on the reverse strand, counting down.
CAAGTTGTGCGCTCTCGTCAAGTCCGTTGCATGTGCTCGTCTCGGTGAAGGCATGCACCAACTGCCATCAATTTAGCCGAACGGACGCCGGAGTTCCGGGGGCCACTCTTCAACTTCAATCGACTCCGATGTCGATGAATGCTGTTCGTCGAAACCGGACTGCCGCGATCCAAAGCTTTACTGCTCTTGCTTCTTGGGTAGCTCATCGAACAGCGGGCGCGTCACGTCGGTTTGTCGAGCCATCGACACGATCTCTCGCATCAATCGTGATTCCGGATCGTCCCGCCCTTTCAGCAGATCATCGATCGTTCGGCCATCAGCCAATTCGACATCGAGCGTTGCTTTCCCCCATCGCAGCAGGTACCACAATCGGGATGAAGGCCCGTAGCTATCGGCATAGTTGGCGGCCGTGGCAGCGTGCATGTTGACGCTGTCCGGGTTCTCCCGACTGAGCTCGTAGATGTTGACGATCCAGTCTTTCCAGATCTCGAAATTGTTCGACCCAGCCGCGATCAAAACGGGAGTCCATCCCCGATCATCGCGTGCGTTGGGGTCGGCGCCGACGCCGACCAACGTCATAATGCTCATCGCATCACCGCCCTGCGCGGCGCACATCAGCGGCGTCCAGCCGAATCGATCGCGTGCGTTGACATCCGCTCCAGCATCGTGAAGAACGCGGAAAACCTCGGTGCTCACCGGACTCTGTGCGAGTGAAGCTGCGTGATGAAGGGCTGTTCGGCCATCGCGATCGGAGACATCGACCGATGCGCCGCGCTGAATCAGCACGAACGCGAGCGTAGCATCTCGCGTCTGGGCCGCGCGCATCAGCGCCGTGATTCCTTTTCGATCAGCGAGGTCAGAGTTTGCCCCGGCATCAAGAAGAACTCTTACGGCTTCCGTATCGACTGAAGATCGACTGCCACACACTTCATGCAACGCGGAATGACCGAAAGCATCCGTCGCGTTCACGTCCGCGCCGCGATCAATCAAGGAGCGGAGAAGTGTCGGCACCTCGCTCTGACGCGGCTTTGAGACGATGTCGAGCCCGCGTGCCACGGCGATGAGCAGGGTTACGTCGCCCGAGCCGCGTGCGTGTGGGTTGATCCCCTCCAGCCCGCGGTCGATCAAGCGCTCGATGCCGCCCGTGCCGCTCAACGACTCGATGATGATGCTCTCTGGCGACGGTTCAGTTGCTGACGATGCCGCGAGCATGACCGCGGTGAGTGCGCCCAGAAGTTTCATGAATACTCTCCTCAGAGCTCCGCAGCGACGAACTCAATGTCTCACCCTTCACTTTCGCGTCGCAAAGACCTGGAACCGATGGCTCTGCGGCTTCAGACCGTGCTTCTGACAGATCCGGTCCCGCAGCTCCACCAACTCCGGCACCTCGATCGAGATCACCTCGTGCGTCTCAACGTTGATGAGCAGGTCCCTCGGCCGCCGGCCGTAGGCGAGCTGGTAGTGCGCCTGCTCCGTGTCGAAGAGCACCTGCTGGATGATCCCCGCATCCTGCAGCAGTTTGATCGTGCGGTACACCGTCGCTTTGCTCGCGGCGTGCCGCTTCGCGCGCAGCAGCGCGATCAACTCGTCCGCCTGGAACAGGTCGTCGAGCTCGATCAGCGTGTCGAGGATCTGCGCCCGCTCGGGTGTGTACTTCTGCCCGAGCGATTTCAGGTGCCGCCGGAAGACGGCGCACAGCGGCTGCGTGATCTCGATCTCGCCGTTGGATTGGGTCATGGGGGACAGCGCCATCAGGCACAGTGTACGCAGGGCGCGAAACAGGCCGTGCGAAGGAGGTCGTCGATCCGCGCGCGGCCTGCGTTCCTGCCGTCTGGAGAGGCTTCACGCACGCCGCGCGAAGAGCACGCGCGGCAGGTCGTCGCAGTCCTTCAGAATCCGCGCCTCGCGCAGCAGGGGCTGGGCCTGCGCCAGTCGGATCACGGCGTCTGCCGTGCTGTCCGCGAACTCGATCGTCAGCGCGCCGCCCGGTTTCAGCAGCGCGGGGGCGGACTCGATCAGCGGGCGCACGAACTTCAAACCATCTTCACCGCCGCGGAGCGCGAGCTCCGGCTCCTGCCCCTTCACATTCCGCCCGACCATCCCCGGCGTGTTCCACTCGTGATCGGGGATGTACGGCGGGTTGCTCAGGATCGCGTCGAACATCGCTCCTTCGGCCGCTCTTTGCAGCGGCGCGAGCAGGTCTCCCGGCCTGAACTCGATGCGGGAATCGACCGCATGCCGCGCGGCGTTGACTCGGGCCACGTCGAGCGCACCGGCAGAAACATCCGTCGCCACCAGCCGGGCGCCCGGCAACTGCTTCGCCATCGCGATGGCGATGCACCCCGAGCCGGTGCAGACATCCGCGATCAGCGGCGCACCAACGCCCGCGGAGCGGAAGTGCTGCAGCGCGTGCTCGACGAGCGTCTCCGTCGCCGGGCGTGGGATCAGCACGCGGGCGTCCAGCGTGAAGGGCAGGGAGAAGAACCACCCCTCGCCCACGAGGTACTGCACGGGTTGGTGCGCCAGCGCCCGCGTGGTGAGCGCGCGAAGGAGGTCGCGTTCCTCGACCGTCGCGGGCCGATCGGCGTGCATGTAGAGATGCAGCCTCTCGCACTTCAGCGCGTGCGCGAGCAGCATTTCAGCGCACAAACGCGGCGACTCAACGCCGCGCTCGCGCATCGCCTTCGACATCCAGTCAAGAAGCTTGCGCGTGGTCCACGGTTCGGCGACAGCGGGTGGCATCGCATCGGAGTCTAACGGCAGTGTGGTTCCGGCGCGGTCCGCGCAGGCTTGGTGATCCGATGTTCTGATCGGAACGCGGTGTCCTCCCCGATATCGTGCGCACGTTCACGCGCAGTCGAGGGGCGGCGGTTGCTCCATGCGCGCCGAGAGAGAACCGTTGGGTCGCGTGGATCGCTGTCCCGGGCCCTTTCCCAGGCGCCTGCGGGAAAGGTGGTTATCCGGCCGCGCAGCGGGTGCTGAAAAAGAGCTTGAAATCAGTGGGCGAGCGGTGCTTCCCGGGGTATGGTTCATGGTTGGGACGGCTTTCGCACCGGACCCGGGCCGTGCCTTCTGTGGAGGTATGTGAGACATGATGACAACCGGTTGTGCGCGGGTGTGCGTGCTGATCTCGCTGATGGCGGCGGCTGGGACGCATCGCACGGCCGTCGTGTCGGCGAGCAGCCCGGAGATGAGGTTCACAGATGTTTCCGCGGCGTGCGGCATGGACGCGGTGAATTCGCCCGCGCCGGCGTTCTTCCCGTTCAGCATCTTCGCCGTAGGGCCGATGGTCGGCGGCGCGGCGGTGGGGGACTTCAACCGCGACGGGTTCAGCGACGTCTTCTTCGTCTCCAGCGGCGGCGCGCCCGACCGGCTCTTCATCAACAACCGCGACGGCACCTTCACGGATCGCGCCGCCGAGTGGGGTGTGGCGGCGATGCATCTCGGCGTCGGCGCCAGCGTCGGCGACTACAACCGCGATGGTTGGCCCGACATCTTCGTGACCAGCGCTGGCGACAACGCCGAGCCTCAGACGGGCCGGCACCGCTTGTACCGCAACAACGCCGGCGCGTCGTTCACCGAGGTTGCTTCGGGCGCCGGCGTGAACGCCACCGGCATCGTGCCCGACGGCTTCGGTTCGACGTGGGGCGACTACGACCTCGACGGCGATCTCGACCTCTTTGTTGCCGGCTGGGTCCAGCATTCCGCTGGAAACAGGCTTTTCCGCAACAACGCCGACGGCACCTTCACCGACGTGACGGACGCCGCGGGCTTCGAGCTCTTTGACGTGCGCGGCTTCTCGCCCGCGCTGATCGATATGGACGGCGATCGGTACCCCGAACTGGTCATCGCCGCCGATTTCGGCACCAGCCAGTACTACCGAAACAACGGCGACGGCACCTTCACGCGATGGACGAGTGAGTCCGGCACCGGGCTCGACGGCAACGGCATGGGTTCCGCCGTGGGAGATTTCGACCTCGACGGTCGGCTCGATTGGTACGTCACCTCGATCTTCTCGCAGCACTTCGCCCCGGGCACGGGCAACATGCTCTATATGAACACCGGCGTGCACGCATTCGCGGAGCGTTCGCTCAGCGCGGGTGTGAAGGACGGCGGGTGGGGCTGGGGCACCGTCGCAGTCGATCTCGATCACGACGGCTTCGAGGACATCGCGGAGACGAACGGTTGGCCCTTCGCCAACGATCTCGGTGCGCTCGAATGGGATGGAGAGCCGAGCTACCTGTGGCGCAACAACGCCGACGGCACCTTCGCGGAAGTCCACGCGCAAGCCGGGCTGAGCCACACGCTGCAGGGGCGCGGGCTGGTGCACCTCGACGTGGATAACGACGGGGACCATGACCTCGGATTCGTTGCGTTCAACGATGAATTCCGCGTGTTCCGCAACGACCTTTCGCGCGATGCGGGCAACGCCCGATGGTTGAAGGTTGATCTCGACACCTCGGCGAATCCATTCCTCGCGCCGGACGGCATCGGCAGCGTGGTGCGCGTCAGTGCGGCAAGCGCGATACAGCATCGCGCGGTGCACGCGATGTGCCACTACCTGAGCACCAGCGAGGTCGGGGCGCACTTCGGGCTCGGCAGCGCGGCGTCGATTGACGCTGTGCGTGTCGAGTGGGCGAACGGGCTGGTGACCGTCGTGAGTAGTGTTGCGAGCAATCAGCGCCTCACCATCCGTGCCCCGAAGCCGGGCGACGCGGACACTGACGGGCGCGTGGGGCTCAGCGACCTGGCGCGGATCATCGAGCGCTGGGGTCAGACCACCTGGGACGGGGACGTCACCGGCGACGGCGCGGTCGATCTCGCGGACGTCATCTTCACGCTGAGTTACTGGGCTTCCTGAAAGGCTTGATCGCTCGGTGGCGGTCCCGAGAGCGCGTCCAACGCGACGGCGGCGAGCTGCTCGTCGCGGCGCGCGTCGATCAGCGCCAGTTTCGCGTCGTGCTGGCGGGCGAGTGTTTCAAGGAGCACGATCGTGTCCACCTGCCCGACGCGCACCGCCGCCCGGATGTCGTCGTACTGGCGGTCGAGCAGCGGGACGATCTCGGATTCCAGCGCGGCACGCCGCTCGGCCGCGAACGCCTGCCGACGCCGGAGTTGCTCGGCCTCCGCGAGCAGGCGTTCGAGCGTTCCTTCCGCGTGCGCCCGCGCCAATTCGCGCGCGGCCCTGGCCTCTTCGATCGCGCGCCGGTTCGCGTTCAGAATCGGGATCGGCAGATTCAACCCGAGCAGGAGACGGTCGTCACCGTCTTCGCGTCCGTAGCCGGGGCCGATCTCGATGTCGGGGAATTGCTCCTTGATCTCCAGCAGCAGCGCCTGCTCCGCTACTTCATACTCCGCACGCGCGATCTGCAGCTCCGTGTTCGCAGAGAGGGGATTGGGGATCGGTGACACCGGCGCATCGCCTGTCACGGCGCCGATCGTGACATCAGCGCTCCGGATCAGCACCGCGTTCGCCGTGGGGGCGATCCCCATCAGACGCTTGATGCCGAGGAGTTCCTCGATCGAGTCGGCTTCCAGGGCGCGGATCTCGTTCCGCCGGGTTGCCTGCTCGATGCGGATCAGCCGGGCTTCGGTGCGGGCCAGCTCCCCCGCCTGCTCCATCTTGTCGACCGCCGCCAGCACCTGTTCGACGCGCGAGAGGAACTCGCGGGTCTCGTCGGTCTTCGCGGAGAGTGCGGACCAGCGTGCCCACGCAGACCGTATCGCCGCCCGCGTGCGCCATTCGGCGTCGAGCACCCGCGCCAATTCGGCGGCGTGCTCCGCGCTTGCTTTCGTCTTCTCCGAGTCGAGCCTGCCGCTGATGGGGATCGTGAAGCCGATCGTCGCGCCGATCTCCCACGGGTGAGGGACGCTGGAAAGGATCCGCGCCAGATCCACGCCCAGCGAGGGGTCCTCCCACAGCCCGGCGTTGTCGCGCGACGCCAGAGTCACTCCCGCCTTCAGGCGTGCGGCCCGAAGATCGGCGTTGTACACCAGTGCGACGGCTTCGGCTTCGGAGAGCGATACGCCGTCGGTGAGTGAGAAACCGGACGTGTTTCGGAGCGCACGCTCGACATCGGAGAGGTCTTCATCCGGCAGCGTGAGCGTGCCGGCGCGAGTCTCGAATGACTCGAGTGTTCGCGCCAAGAACTCGGCGTGATGAGCTTCAAGATTGAGCGGGCGAGCTTCGTACTTCTGGCATCCCCCGGCGATCGCGACCAGCGCAACGATTGAAATGGCCGCCGCTCTGAGGCATGGAAGTCGGGGCAATCGGACCTCTTGCATAGCGTCTCCGGGTGAGCGAATGCAGGACGACAGACCAAGTCTCAGCGGTATTCGCGCTGAACCGGCTGCCGTTCGATCTGAACAACAATTCGGGGAGAAATAGGCGCAACAGGGCTCGAACCTGTGACCTCTGCCGTGTGAAGACAGCGCTCTAGCCAACTGAGCTATGCGCCCGAATGTCGCCGCACGCCGCGGCGGAGGCAGATCATACCTTCGCGCGGCGGGCCATGCCAGCGATACACCCGGTCCACCCGCATGCCGGGTCCCCCGAGCCGCGGGGGTGGGCCCGGGTGGATTTCTATCGTTCGCACGCACGATCCGCGCGGCGGGCATGATCCACTGATGACGCGTCGCTCCGCATCCGATCGATGCGGTTCGGCGGCCGTCGGCAAGCGCGTGCGTGCTCGGGCAGGCCAGCGGCGGCCCGCGCCCGTGCGCGCGGCGCACCTCGGACTTTCTGGAGATGGACACCATGCTGAAGAAACTCTCATCGCTGGGGCTTGCCACGCGGATCATCGGGCTGACGGTCATCATCATGTTCGCGGTTGTCGCCGTGAACTATGTGGTGTTCGTCTCGAACTACAAGAAGAGCGCGCATCACGCAATGGTCGAACGGGCCGGTGCGTTCACCGCGGTCGCGGACGAAGCGAAGAATCACACCGGGGATATCGTCAAGAGCGGCGCGTTGGCCACGGAAGAGCTGCTGGCCGAACTCGCCGAGCTGCAGAAGAACGGGCGCTCGTACACCGAGAGCCGCATTTTCAAGACGATCCCTGTGGTCGCGGGCTGGCAGGCGGCGGAAGAGGCCGCAAAGCGCGAGCATCTTGAGTTCAAGGTCGTCGCGTTCGATGCCCGGAACAAGTCCAACGAACCGCAGCCGGGCTCGTTCCGCGAGCAGTTGCTTCGCGATCTCACCACACAGGTGAATTCGGGCGGCCCCGAGACAATCGACCGGACTGATCCGGCGACGAACACGCTCCACTACCTGCGTGCGATCAAGCTCACCGATGACTGCATGATGTGCCACGGCAATCCGGGTAACGAGTTCGACCCTGAGAAGGACGGCATCGATATCGTCGGCTTCAAGATGGAAGGCTGGAAGCCGGGCTATATGCACGGCGCCTATGAGGTCGCGATCCCGCTCAAGCAAGTGGACGAGCAGGTGGCGAGCTTCATTTCGGCCGGCCTCGCTTGGTCGGCGCCGCTGGTCATCGGCTCTGTCCTGCTCTTCGTCATGCTGCTCCGCGCGATGTTCGGCAAGCCGGTGAACGCACTGATCGCCCGCATCCGCGACATCGCCGAGGGTGAGGGCGACCTCACGCAACGCGTTGATGTCAAGAGCAGCGACGAGCTCGGGCAGCTCGGCACATACTTCAACATGTTCGTCGAGAAGATTCACGATGTGATCTTCGAGGTGGCCGGCTCGGCGCGGGAAGTCGCCGCCGCCTCCACGCAGATCGCCGCGTCGAGCGAAGAAATGGCGCAGGGGATGAGCCAGCAGTCTCAGCAGGTCACGCAGATCTCGAGTGCGATCGAGGAGATGTCTTCGAGCGTCGTCGAAGTCGCCAAGAAATCCAGCGAAGCAGCCGGCAACGCGGAGTCGTCGGGCAAGGTGGCGACCGAGGGCGGGCAGATCGTGCTCGACACCGTCACCGGCATGCAGTCGATCAACGAAGCGGTTTCCGCCGGCGCCGCCAGCGTGACGGAACTCGGCAAGCGCAGCGAGGAGATCGGGCGCATCATCGAAGTGATCAACGACATCGCGGATCAGACGAACCTTCTCGCGCTGAACGCCGCGATCGAGGCGGCCCGGGCGGGCGAGCACGGGCGCGGCTTCGCGGTCGTCGCCGACGAAGTGCGCAAGCTCGCCGACCGCACGACGAAGGCGACCGACGAGATCGCGTCGAGCATCAGCGCGATCCAGTCGGAAACGTCGCAGGCCGTCGAGCGCATGAACACCGGCACGCAGCAGGTGAACGTGGGCGTCGAGAAGGCCACCGCCGCCGGCGAGTCGCTCAAGAAGATCGTCGCCAGCGCGCAGAACGTGGCGAGCATGATCCAGTCGATCGCGGCGGCGGCGGAGGAGCAATCGTCCGCCAGCGAGGAGATCTCGCGCAACGTCGAGTCGATCAGCGCGGTGACGCGCCAGGCGACCGAGGGCGCCAACCAGGCGGCCAGCGCCGCGACGCAGCTCTCGCAGAAGGCGGAGCAGCTCCAGTCGCTCGTCGGCCGCTTCAAGATCGCGACGAAGTGAGGAGAGCCGAGACTTGAGACGCGAGTCTTGAGCTTGGAGTTTGGAGTCTGAAAAACCAGCCCGCGATCCGAGTGGATCGCGGGCTTTTTCGTGGGCGGGCGGGCGACAAAAACGCCGAGGCCCGCTGTCGCGGGCCTCGGCGTGACTCCTCCTTATTGGAGTGTGGCAGGTTGTTGGGAATCCGCCCCATGGGCCGCAGCCCCGAACATTCCCAGAAATCAGGTTGATCGTTTTATCGATCCGCCTGATGCGTCCATCTGCATGGACCATCGAGGGTGCCCTGTGCTTCACCGTCGACAAGGATAGAATAACAAATCGGCCGGTAGAGTCAAACGATTTGACACAAAAACGCCCACGTCTCGAACTATCACGCGATTTTTAGCGGATAACTCGATGCGTTCGGGCACACCAATATCGGTCAGGAGTCTGAACCGATATGTGCTATCGGATGCAGGAAGGATCCCCCGACCCTCGTTCATCCGTCCAAATCGACCTGCCACAGCCGATCTTGGAATCACTTCGCCGATGATTTACCACCGGCGAAGCGAGCACAGGGAATCCGTGGCTTATTACGCCGCGCAGCATCCGGCATTGCGCCAAAGCCACTGCGGCCTACCACGGAGGAGTCAGCCGACTTATACAAAGCGATAAAACTCGCTTTGACTCACCAATTTGTTGGAGGCTTTTGGTCGCCTCCCTCTTACCGCATGAATCTTTCGATCCACTTGGGGGAGCGATGCAGAGATCGCTCAACTCAACAATGTCAGAATAGCCGATCCCCGGCCCGTGTCAATTGCTTTTCAAGCAGATTTGCGGACTTTTTCTGACCCGTTTGAGCCCCGGTGCCGGGGAATAGGTTTTCCTGTGTGAGCCACTGCGGTATTCGGTGGCTAAGACAGCCAGGATTTCCGGTCCTGCCACGCTCTGAATTTGGTCCGCCATTCGGTCATGGATGCCGCGTTGATGTCGGCGGAGAGCACCTGCTCGCGGTCGTCGGCTTCAGCAAGGATCTCGCCCTTCGGGCTGATGATCAGCGAACCGCCCGAATAGTGCAGGCCGGGATCCACCCCCGTGCGGTTGACGGCGAAAACGAACGCCTGGTTCTCGATCGCGCGCGCGATGTTGAGCGCCCGCCAATGCGCGGCCCGTTCGCTTGGCCAATTCGCGATGACGGCAAACGCTTGCGCCCCCATCGACAGCCCGGCGCGGTACAGCTCCGGGAAGCGGAGGTCGTAGCAGATCGTTGGGCAGATGCGCAGCGGGCGCGCCGGATCGACGCTGGTCCACGAGAACATCTCGACGCGTTGACCGCCGGTGAAGAACTCGCCCTCGCGGCCGAAGGTGAAGGGGTGGGCTTTGTCGTACTGCGCGATCGACTCGCCGGTGGGTGAATAGGCGAGCGCGCGGTTCCGGCCGCGTGCATCGGGTCCGATCGCGGTGATGCCGGCGAGGATGGTGGCGCGGTGCTCTCGCGCGAGGTTGGCGAGGAACTTGGCGCTCGAGCCGTCGGTATCGGCGGTGCGCTCGATGCGGAACGAGAAGCCGGTGTCGAACATCTCCGGGAGCACAATCAGATCGCCGGCGGCGATGCTCGCGCTCGCGACGAGGTCGGCGGCGCGGCGGTGGTTCGCCGCCCGGTTTTCCCAGGCGATGTTCATTTGGACGAGGTGGACGCGCACGGTTCAATTCCCAGCGTGGAGCGTAGAACGTATCGCAAGACAGGACTCACCGCAGAGACGAAGAGGGCGCAGAGGAAAGAGTTCTTGTGACTTGAGACCCGGCGCGCGCTGTGACTCGGCGACGAACAGTTCTCTTGAGACGTGCGAGTTTCGTGCTCGCGATGGGGCGCGGCGGAGTCGTCGGTGATCGGCCGCACGACAATCCTCGGAGCAGGATTGTCGTGGCACGGCGGATGTGGCACATCACTTGGCGAGCGCGTGCTCCTCCGGCTCACTCTCCGACTCGGGGACATGCTCTCCCCGGCAGACCTGCATGAGGTGCAGTCGGCTGCGCACGCCGGCTTCGCGGAAGAGACGCTTCAGGTGGGCGCGGACGCTGTGGTACGACAGGGTCGTGTGGGCGGCGATTTGGGTGTCGTCGTAGCCGGCGAGCATGAGGTCGAGCACCTGGCGCGTGGCGGGGCGGAGGCGTGACATCCATTCGGGCTCGCGCCGCCACGCGATGCTCCACGCGCGGACGACGTAGGGCACGATGAAGCGGGCTCTTTCGATGGTGCCTTGGGGCATTTCACCGCGCTGGTCGGTGACGCCCACCGCGATGAGCAGCTCAAGCCCGTCTTCACGCTGGAACGCGCCCAAGCACTGATCGCCGATGTGGAGCGGGCGCTGGAATTCGAGGAAGAGTTTGGATCGCTTGAACTCGGATTCGTCCACGAGTTCGCTGCGACGGTACAGGATGTTCTTCGGCGCGGCGGCGAGACGCAGCGCGAGGATGCGGTCCTGCGCGGTCCACATCGACTGGCGCTGAAACGTTTCGGATTGGTCCTCGGTCCAGGGGCCGACGATGCTGGTGGCGGCGGAGGGCTTGTCCACGCCGTTCTCGAAAACGCCCACGCCAAAGATATCCGCGCCGGTGGCGGCGCGGCCGAGGCGCACGATGCCGTGCAGCAGTTCCCCGTTGGAAACTCCCGCATGCCCGACCTGCCCGAGCCGAAAAACGGCGTCTGTCAGCGTGTCTTGAACCATTTGGCGAGCCTCCACGAACGCCACCCGCGTGTGTGGACTCCTCCGGATCGTTCGGAGCCCGCCGGGCCCGTTTGGCTGCTCCCTTCGAGCCACCCTTGCCTTCGGAGCGAGGCGGTGTTGATACCGACGGATGTTGTGCGACGGCGGGGGCATTGCGGGATTTCAGTTGAGTCGCAATTTTTTCAATGGACCCGACCGGAGACCGATCGGGAGCTGGTTCGGGGCGTGGGGCTTGGGATCTCGCCAAGACGCGCGCGTCGCCACAGCTCTTTGCTGTTGGCGACGGACACAGACCCGCAGTGCTCGCTTCGTCCCGAGCCTCAAAGATCACCCGCCGGGCTCGCGCCGGTCGCCTCCAGGTCGGCCGGCACGGAGCCCAGTGGGTGGCTGGAATCTGCGGCGGACACACCGGCCGCAGATCCCGAAGGCGCCGGGAGGAGGCCCGATTCGATCGGTGTGCCGGGTGTGGTTGGTCACGCCGGCGTGGAAGGTGCATCCCGATGGTTGCGGTCGGGAGCAGCGGAACCGATCTGGGCACGACGCCTTGAGGAAAGGAACTCGTCGTGAACCGATACGGGGTGTACGTGGGGGAGGTTGCTGCGTTTTGGCAGCATTGCTGCAAAATATCATCCAGTGTGAAATAGGGAATTGGTCGGACCAGCGCTCGCGCGGATGCAGGGCGGCCGGAGGGTGCTCGTGCGGGCGGGCGGTGGTTAGGATCGTGAATGACGGGGCGACGAGGAGCGCGCGCGATGGGGCTGACGCTGGTTGAGAAGATTGCGACGCGGTTCGCGGTGGGGTTGCCGACTGGCGTGGTGGCGCGGTCTGGAGAGATCATCACGATCCGCCCGCGGCATGTGATGACGCACGACAACACCGGCGCGGTGATCCCGAAGTTCAAAGAGATGACCAAGGATTCGCCGCGCGGGACAAAGATCTTCGACCCGAGCCAGCCGGTCTTCGCGATCGACCATGATATTCAGAATGTCACCCCCGAGAATCTCGGGAAGTACGCGAAGATCGAGGCGTTCGCGCGCGAGCACGGCGTTGACTTCTACCCGGCGGGCACGGGCATCAGCCATCAGGTGATGGTCGAGCAGGGGTACGTGCTTCCGGGCGCGATGATCGTGGGCAGCGATTCGCACTCGAACCTGTACGGCGCGCTCGCGGCGCTCGGCACCCCTGTGGTGCGCACGGATGCCGCGAGCGTGTGGGCGACGGGGATGACGTGGTGGCAGGTGCCTCCGGTGGCGCGGTGCGTGCTGAAGGGGAAACTGCGCCCGGGCGTTGTCGGCAAGGATGTGATCATCGCGCTGTGCGGGTTGTTCAACAAGGATGAAGTTCTGAATCACGCGGTCGAGTTCGTGGGGGAAGGCGTGGCGAGCCTGACGATGGACCAGCGGATGTCCATCGCGAACATGACGACGGAGTGGGGGGCGCTCGCGGGGGTGTTCCCGTTTGATGAGATTGTGCGGGAGTATTTGCTCGCGCGGGCGGATTACTTCGCGGCGGGGCGGCGGCCGGGCGTGCAGCGGCATGTGAGCGAGGGTGTGGGCGTCTATTCGCGCGCGGATGTCGAGCGGTGGTGGAGTGAACGTCTCTCGGTCGACGCCGACGCGGCGTACGCGGTCGAACTGGTGATTGATCTTTCGACGATCATCCCGCATGTGTCGGGGCCGAATGATGTGAAGAAGATGCGGGCGCTGCCGGCGATCGAGGCCGAGCGCGTGAAGATCAACAAGGCGTGGTTGATGTCGTGCGTGAATGCGCGGTACGAGGACCTTGCCGCGGCCGCGGGGATCGTGCGCGGGAAGCGGGTGGCGGAGGGGGTGGAGTTTTATCTCGCCGCCGCGAGCGCGGACGTGCAGAGGAGAGCGGAGGCCGACGGGCACTGGAGATCGCTGCTCGACGCGGGCGCGATCGGGCTGCCGCCCGGCTGCGGGACGTGCATCGGGCTGGGGCGCGGCACGATCAAGGCGGGCGAGGTGGGCATCAGCGCGACGAACCGCAATTTCGACGGGCGCATGGGCGACCGCAGCGGGCAGGTGTATCTGGGCTCGCCGGCGGTGGTGGCGGCGAGCGCGATCGCGGGATACATCTGCTCACCGACGAAGTTTGAGGATGGGGCGGCGCGGGTGGAGATTCGGAAGCTGGATGGCTCAAAGCTTGAAGCTGGAGGCTTGAAGCCGGCGGCGAAAGCAGAAGTGATCGCCGGGTTCCCCGCGAGTCACCGGGGGCGGGTGCTGTTCCTCGACAAGGACAACCTGAACACCGACGGCATCTACGCCGGCAAGCACACGTACAACGACGCGATGACCGCCGAGCAGATGCGCGATGTGATCTTCGAGAACTACGACCCGAGTATCCGCGAGATCGCGGCGACGGGTGATGTGATCGTGTCGGGCGCGAACTTCGGGACGGGGTCGAGCCGCGAACAGGCGGCGACGGCGCTGAAGTTTCGCGGCATCCACGCGGTGATCGCGGCGAGCTTCAGCGAGACGTACAAGCGTAACGCGTTCAATAACGGGTTCATGGTGTTCGAGTGCCCGGGCCTGGTTGGCGCGCTGAGGGGCCGAGGGAGCGAGGGATCGAGGGATCAGGTATCGGAGAAGACAGTTGATTGCGGCGCGATCGAGATTGATTACACGCGCGGCGTGCTGAAGTGGGACGGCGCAGAGTTTGCGTTCCCGGCGCTCAGCCCGACGGCGCAGGCGCTGATCGTCGCCGGCGGCGCGGAGGCGGTGGTTCGGGACCGGCTGACAAGGCCGGGCTGAACCGTCGCGTGGTTCAGGCCGCCTCCCGGCCCGTCTGTTCGTTCAGTTCGTCGAGCACGTAGCTTTGGAAGAGCTTGAGGAGACCGGCAGCACGGCTGCCAGCGCTGTACCTGTGCTTGACGAGATCGAAGAACGCGATGAGCGCGCGAAACTGCGCGGCTGAGAATCGCCTAGCGCCTTCGAGGTTGATCACATCCATGCTCCATCCGCAGAACAGGCGTGACGGCGACTCGGCCTCCATCAGCACGACGCACTCGGTGTGTCGTGGATCTCGCCGGATGGATTCGAAGAGGGACCGGACCGGAGCTTGCTCGCCCTCGAGCATCTGGAGGAAGTGCCCGTTGGCGTACAGCAGCGCGCCGGTGACGCCGAGCGCGCGGTTGTTCGTGCCGGCCACCGTTCGGACATCGGTCAGGAGCAGATCGTCCACGTGCACGGAGGCGCGGCTCAGGTAGACGAGCTGGTGCACGGCCGGTCATCGGGCATGGTGTCGATCGGGGGAGCCATCATGCGAGCCATCGGGGGGATTTCGCTGGTGCTTGATCGTGCCGCCGGTCAAGGACGCTCGGCCCGCCGGGTCGCTCCGGACTTGGAATCGAGGCCGATTGTTCCGGGGGCATGTGCATGGGGCGGAGTGTGCGGTGTGTCACTCGACAGAGGTTCGGTCACACCTCGACACGCTCGAAGCGGACAGCCTTGTCGTCGAGGCGTGCGAAATAGGCTTCGATGGCGTCCAGCCCGGTGACGCGGTGGACGAATGCGGTGGCGCGGACGAGGTCGGCGCGCTGCACGAGTTCGAGGCGCGGCTCTTTCAGTTCCAAGCGGGCGGCGTAGAAAGCGCAGCCGCTGTGCGCGATGAGGACGATGCGTTTGAGCGCGTGGAACTTCACGAGGAATTGCAGCTCGTCGACGACGCCCTGTTCTTCGAGGTGCGCCTGCGGGTGCCCGGCGAGGCAGGCCGGCCCGCCGGGGAGCGCGACGCGGTCGTAGCGGGGGAGGTTGAGCCCGTTCTGGAGAAAGTCGTCGAAGTGCTCGCCGATGCGGCCGTCGGAGCAATAGATGGCGGCCGCGTGGATGCGGCTGCGCTCGTAGGGCAGGCGGCTTTCGTAGGGCGTGTTGGTGTGAGGCATGAGCAGCGAGCGAGGCGTGAAGGGCTGGGCGGCGGGGCACGCTCAGAGCCGCGTGCCCCGGCACCCGGGAGTTTCAACCCGACCCCGAGAATTAGAGCAGGAAGACCTTGACGAGGATATCGCCGATGCCGACGAGTGCCGCGCCGGCGATGATGCCGGCGCAGATCGGCTCGTGGCTGTCGACCCAGAGTCTGTGGCCGGTGGTGTTCTTTCGTTCGGCGTAGAGCTTGTGCATGAACCAGAAGAAGAGAGCGCCGAGGAACATCATGAGTGTGGAATCGGGTGGGACGACGACGCCGAGGCCCATCGCGAGGGGGCTGATGGGCCACTTGCCGCGGGTGATGATGCGGAGTGACTCAAAGACGAGCGCGACGACGCCGGCGATGACCATTGAGATGATGATGGAATCAGTGAGCAGCGTCTGGCTCGTTGCTCCCGCCGGGCCGCCGAAGATCTGAGTGACGAGATCGGAGACGCCTTTCCACTGCACCGCGCCGGGGAAGGTGAATTGTCCGCCCTCTGGGGCCATGATTTCCTGGAGATTCTGGCCCGTGCCGGGTTTGTAGTCAGAGAGGAAGAGAATGTTGTAGAGGGGCGTGGCGGCGGCGCAGCCGGCGATGATGCCGATGCAGTGCCCGATCGCCTGCTGGCGCGGCTTGGCGCCGAGCATGTACCCCGGCTTGATGTCCATCAGCAGGTTCGACGCGTTGCCCGCGACTTCGGTGCACATCACGCCGGTCATCAGGTTGGTCGCGGGGTGGGCGGGGTCGAGCGCGCCGTAGGTGAACTGCGGGATCTTCGAGAGCGCGCCGGTGGGCGTGGTGCCGGTCATGGCGGTGCTGCTGGCGGCGATGAGGGTGAGCAGACAGATCATGGCGATGGCGGAGGCGCCGAACCACCACGAGACGCCGAAGAACTCGTGCGCGAGGTAGACGCCGATCGCGCCGACGATGGGCACGCCCACGAAGGAGATCCACAACGGCAGTTCGATGTCGCGGAGGATGTCCTGCTTCTTCTCCTTCTTCGTAAGGATGAGGATGGAGCCGAAGGCGTCGAGCAGGACTTTTGGTTTGGCAAAGAGCGCGACGAGCGACGCGACGACCATCAGCACGATGCCGTACCAGAGGGCCCAGGTGTTGAGGATGTGCGCCCGGCCGAAGATGGCGTCGCCCCCGGCGATGGTGCCGGATTTCGGGACGATTTCGCCCATCGAGATCATCCACGGCACAATAACGAAGAAGTTCAGCACCATGCCGATCATCAGGCTGGTGGCGGCCTTGATGCCCATCAGCGCGCCGGCGCCGATCATTGAGAGCTCGAGCGCGGGGTTGATCGCGAGCTGTTTGAACGTGACGCCCGAGAGCTTCGGCTCGATGCCCCGCGACGCCATCCAGGCGTAGAGACCGTCGAAGTTGTGCGGCAGGATCAGCGCCTTCTGCAGCCCGAGCCACTTCTCCTGGATGAGCTTCATGTAGCTCTCGCCCATCAGGAACGTGATGAACCCCGCCCCGCCGGCGAAGGCGGCGAGGAGTTTCGCTTTGAACATGCCGGCGGCGGCGGCGCTGGTGTAGAGCGCGTCGAGCACCACGCCGCAGGCTTTGCCCTCAGGGAAGGGCTGCTGCTCGTCGTTGATGAACCGGCGCTTGAGCGGGAACGCGACCAGCACGCCGAGCAAGGACATCACGACCATGAACCAGAACATGTGCCAGCCTGGGACGACTGTGTTGGTCGCCCACATGTACGCCGCGAAGCCGGCGACCAGCGGGCTTGTCATGTAGCCGGCGCTGGTGGCGATCGACTGCATCGCGTTGTTCTCAAGGATCGTCATGTCCTTGAAGCCAACGCGCGACATGATGCGGAACATCGCGAACGCGAGGATCACGCTCGTCAACCCGACGCCGAGGGTCCAGCCGGTCTTGGCGCCGACGTAGAGATTTGTTGCCGAAAGAACGCCGCCGAGGATGAAGCCGGTGAAGGCGGCGCGGAGCGTGAGCTGCGGCATGTCGCCCCGCCACACGTTGTCGAGCCACCAGCGGTCTTTCTGCTCGCGCGTCCAGGTCCGGACTTGTTCCTCGGTGAGCTGCTTGATGGGCATGGACGCAGCTTACGGGATGGATTCGGCGTGGCAAGGCCAGTCTGGGTGCGAAGTTTGCCGCGGGCTACACGGGTTTGCACAAGGCGGAGGGCTACGACCGGGCTTGGCGCATGGCCCAGTAGTCCGCGCTGGTCAGGACTTCATCGACCTCGAAGTCCACGAGGTCGCTCCAGTTGGCGATCCACTGGTCGAGCCGCTCGCGGCTCGGGGCCTGCATCAGCTGGAAGCACTTCCCGGTGCGCGGCTCGAGCCAACTGGCGAGGTACTCGACGCCTTCGGGGAGCAGGCGGCCCTGCTCCTTGAACCGCTTGCCGACGGCGGAGTCGTCCGGACCTTTGAAGCGCTCGATGATCATGAAGAGCATCGGTACAGCGTAGCCAGACTCGGGAAGGCATCAAGCCATCAAGCCATCGAGCCATCGAGCCATCAAGCCATCGAGCCATCAAGGCATCAAGTGAGGGAAGCTGTGGGCGGGCCGTCACGCGCGGCGCACCGCTCGGCTCGAAGCTCCAAACTCAAAACTCCCAACTCCCGGTTTTCCGTATCCTCTTCCCACCTCTGCGTTCTCTGCGTCTCTGCGGTGAATCTCTTTCCTTGGAGCGAGCAAGCAATGGCGAAGTACCAGATCGCGTGGATGCCCGGCGACGGGATCGGTAACGATGTGATGGAAGCGACGCGGATCGTGCTCGATCGGCTGAAGCTTGATGCCGAGTACGTCCACGCCGACATCGGCTGGGAGTTCTGGTGCAAGGAGGGCAACGCGCTGCCCGACCGCACCATTGACATCCTCAAGAAGTCGACGTGCGGCCTGTTCGGGGCGATCACCAGCAAGCCGCAGGACGAAGCGAAAGAAGAACTCGCGCCCGAGTTGAAGAGCAAGGGGCTCGTCTACTTCTCGCCCATCGTAAAGCTCCGCCAACTCTTCAACCTGCACACCAACATGCGCCCGTGCAAGAGCTACGAGGGCAACCCGCTCAACTACCGCGGCACGCGCCAGACCAACCCCGGCGGCGGCGATGTCGCGATCGATCAGGTCGTCTTCCGCGAGAACACCGAGGGGTCCTACGGCGGCGTCGAGTTCTTCCCGCTCCCTGAGAGTGTTTACACCGCTCTCTGCGCGAACCCGAAGATGAAGCCGTGGAAGGACAAAGGGCTTGAGAACGTCGCCCTCTCGACGCGTATTGTCAGCAAGCAGGGGTGCACCAGCATTTGCAAGCAGGCGTTCGAGCACGCGAAGAAGACGGGGCGCAAGCGCGTCACGCTGGTCGAGAAGCCGAACGTGCTCCGCGAGACCGGCGGCCTGATGACCCGCTGCTTCCGCGAGGTCGCCAAGAGCTATCCCGACATCTGGGCCGACGAAGCGAACATCGACGCGATCTGCATGTGGATGTTCAAGAACCCCCAGGACTACCAGGTCCTCGTCGCGGAGAACATGTTCGGCGACATCATCAGCGACCTCTGCGCCGGTCTCGTCGGCGGCCTCGGCTTCGCGCCCAGCGCCAACATGGGCGACACATTCGCGGTTTTCGAGCCGACCCACGGCAGCGCGCCGAAATACGCCGGGCAATACAAAGTCAACCCGCACGCGATGCTGCTGACGGCGAAGATGATGCTCGATTGGCTCAAGGAATCGGACAAAGCCACGCGCCTGGAGAGCGCCATCGCCCGCGTCATCAAGGAAGGCAAGGTTAAGACCTACGACATGGGCGGGAAGAACTCGACGATGGAGGTGGCGGAGGAGGTGGCGCGGTTTGTGGGGTGAACATTCTAAAGGCGGCACATGGCGATCATTTACATCGATACCACCGTCTGGTCATTCGCGTTCGCGGATGATTCGCCCGACTACACCGCGGACACCCTGAGATTTTTCGAGAGATGCCGTGCCGGTTCCCATGGCCTCCGCGTCTCGGGCGTTGTGCTCAAAGAAGTGGACCGATCGGATCCGGACACTCGGCGCGCAATTCGCAGCCTCATCGCATCGTTCTCGCCTCTTGAAATACCGCTCACGCGGGAGGCGGAGTCGCTTGCCGACGCCTTCTTGAAGCCGGGCGCGGTGCCCCCCGCGAAGCCCGATGATGCCGCTCACGTCGCTGCGGCATTTGTCGGAAGCTGCGATGTCCCCGTCTCATGGAACTTCAAGCACATCGCCAACATCCGGCGCGCCGAGCGATTCAATTCGATTGCGGCTGGTCTCGGGTTCACCAAGCGGCTTATGATCGTCTCGCCGGCGGAGGTGCAGGACGATGAACATTAAACCTGAATCAAAGATGCTCGAAGAAGTTCGGCGGTGGCGTCGTGAAGCGTATGAAGCGCGTCGGCAAATGTCTTTCGAGGAGCGGGCAGCGGAAGATCGGAAACTCGCGGATGAACTCGGATTGCGCCCCGTGCCGCTGGATCAGCTCGCTCGTCCTCAGCCGGAGTCTGCACGCAAAGCCGGCTGAGCGGTTTCAAGGGACGCGCGCTTGACCATCCACCCCGACATCCGCGCCTACAACGCCGCCCAATCCCCCAGCGACAAGCGCATCTGCAGCGCGCTTGCGAAGGCGATCGACAAGCACCTCCCCGCCGACGCCGAGAACAAAATCTGGCACCGCCACCCGGTGTGGTTCCTCGACGGCAACCCCATCGTCGGCTACCACAAGCTCAAAGCCGGCGGCCCCGGCGGGTGCATCCGTCTCCTCTTCTGGAGCGGCCGATCGTTCGACGAACCCGGTCTTGAGCCTCAAGGCGGGTTCAAGACGGCCGGGGCGCGGTTCACCGCCGCGAGCGAGATTTCCGCGACGGACCTCAAGCGCTGGCTGAAGAAGTCCGCCGAGATCCAGTGGGACTACAAGAACATCGTGAAGCGCAAGGGCAAGCTGGTGCGGTTGAAGTAGGGGCAGCATCCCTCGTCATTTGAGGCCGCATGACGAGTCGCCGCATCGAAGCGCCAAGGTCCGCCGTGGTGGCGTCCTCGGCGGCACGACTTGCCTCCACTCCGAAGTCGAGACCTTTCCCACTTCATGAAACCCTCCCCGGCCTGCCGCCGTACAGGGATGCGGAGATGTTCCCGACTCGCATCAGCCTTTTCGCCAGCTTCACCCGAACCGGGTTCCGGGCGGCAGTTGTTCTTCGCCGCGAGATGTGTATTCTGTGGGTTCGATTCGCTGCGGCTGTGGCGGAATTGGCAGACGCGCTAGATTCAGGTTCTAGTGGGGTCACACCCGTGGAGGTTCGACTCCTCTCAGCCGCACTTCACCCCCGCCGTCTTTCTCGGACGGTCGGGGAATTCTGCCCGGATCTGGCCCAGATTGCCCGGAGCCCCCGTGTCGGGGGTGGGCGGCTTGGCGTCAGTCGTACCCGTCCAAGGGATTGAGCGCACGGAGGCTCTCAAGGAACTGGGAACGGCCCAGTTCCCGTGCTAGAATGCTGTTCACGTCCGCGGCCGGAGTTCCGGTACCGCAGTGGAGATCAATGCCCATGACCCGTCGAACCAGTACCCGCCGCGGCTTCACACTGATCGAGTTGCTCGTCGTCATCAGCATCATCGCGCTGCTGATCAGTCTGCTGCTGCCGGCGGTGGGCGAAGTGCGCCGTCAGGGCCGCCTGATCAAGTGCGTGGCGAACGTGCGTCAGCACGGCACCGCCGCCGCGACGTACGCGTCGCAGAATCGCGACTGGCTGCCGAACGCCCCGGAAGGACCCGAGACGAGCGACGCGGCGGAGATTCTCGGCCGCCGTGGTCGTCCTGCTCTCTTTTACGCCGTGCGGGAGAGGAACTTCCCAACAAACGGTTGGGCCTTCGAAGGCGAAGGTATCCGGACGATTCTCAACATTCGACCCAATGCGGGCTTCAGCACCGACTTCAAGAATGCCAATTTGTTCGACACCTATTACATCCCTCTCGGCAACTACCTTCTGGAGGGTGAAGGTATCGCGGCGGTGAGCGAAATCTTGGCGTCCCCAGCCGACCAACGCACGCTCGAATCGCACGCCTCGTGGAAGCAGTGGGTCCGCGACAACATGGGCAACCTTGGCGACCCAGAATCAACGCCGCAATACGATGGAGGCGGTGCGCTGCCGGCGGATCAGATTTTCCGGACCGGTTCGTACTATTACTCCACCTCAGGATTCCTTTCTCCTTCGGTGTTCAAAGACGCCAACCAGATGAGTTCGAGCCGCCCGCTTGACGCGGGTGCGGTGTCGAACAACCCATCCGCGAACGTCGAGTTCCCCGACAAAAAGGTTTTGTACTACCTGAACCGCGGCGCTCACAGTCAGGCGTTCCGCTTCAGCGATGGCTCCATCGGCCCGGGTTATCAAGCCGTTTGGTATGGAAACGGTCTGCGTATTCCCTGTGCCTTGGCCGACGGGAGCGCTCGCGCCGTGGTGATTGGGTCTGAGACCGCCCCAACCAGCTTGGCCGAGATTTCCGGCGCGTGGCAGTTGAACGGCTCGCCCGTGCATTTCCATCAGACCATCGGCGGCATCAAGGGACGCGATTTGACCAACGCTCGCTAACTCCCTCGCTGTGAGCTGAGAAGCATCAGCGGGCATGCACAGCCGTGCATGCCCGCTGTCATTGACGGACTGGGAGTTCTCGCCGTATCTTTGTCGGGGTCTAAGAGTTCGTCCGAACCGAAAGGAGTCGCAGGCGTGAATAAGAACTCGACGAAAATCATCCTCGCCGTCGTGCTGCTGGCGGCGGCCGCGGTCGCGTTCATGTGGAATATGGGGATGTTCTCCTCGCCGCCGCAGGGAGCACCCGAGCAGCCGGAGCCGGCCGCCGTCGACGGCGCCGTACCGTCGAGCGGCGAGAAGCTCCAGGAACGCGCAGACTGAGCGACACCGACTTCGATGAGCGCACTGCACGGAACGCGCCTGCTCTACGTCGGCATCGACGAGGCGGGCTACGGCCCAACGCTCGGGCCGCTTTGCGTTGCCGCCGGTGCGTTCGAGGTTGACAGTTGGTCGCCAGGCTCGGCGGCGCCGGACCTATGGAGATCGCTGCGCGCGGCAGTGTGCGCCGAGGGATCTGATGCGCTGAAGCGCGGACGCATCGCGATCAACGACTCGAAGAAGCTCAAGCTGGCGAACGATTCCAAATCGCGTCACCCGCTTGTGCATCTCGAACGCGGCGTGCTATCGATGCTCGGAGCGATGGGCATTGAAGCTCCCGCGGACGATGCGCTCTTCAATGCGATCGGGGCGGCGCTGCCGGGGCGCGTCTGGTATTCGGGTGATTCGATCGCGTTGCCGCTGGCGATGACGCGCGAGCAAGCGGGGATTCTACGGGCGCTGCTCGCCGGGGCGGCGGAATCATCGGGCGCTCGCCCGGTGTGGCTCGCGTGCCGGGTCGTTGGTGAAGACGAGTTCAATCAGGGGCTCGAACGGTGGGGGAGCAAGGCGGCTGTCAGCTTCGCGTCGGTTGCCGAGCTGATGCGTCAGGTGTGGGACGAGCACGGCTCGCGCGAAGACCTCGACGAGCACGGCCCTCGCGTGGTGGTCGATCGGCAGGGAGGGCGCACGTCCTACGGCGGCGTGCTCGCGGCGGCGCTGCCGGGGGCGGAAATCGCGATCGTCGAAGAGAGCGAGACGCGCAGCCGGTACCAGCTCGCATCGAAGCACGCCGAGGCGCGGCGGATGAGCATCACGTTCCAGGTGGAGGCGGAGCGGCGGCACCTGCCCGTCGCGCTGGCATCGATGACCGCAAAGCTGGTCCGCGAACTCGCGATGATGCGGTTCAACCGGTACTGGTCCGGGAGGATCGCGGAACTCAAGCCGACGGCGGGGTATGCGACGGACGCGCGCCGATGGCTCGCGGATGCGGCACCGGCGCTGACCCCGGCGGAGCGCCGAGAATTGGTGCGCCGGGCATGAGTCAGCGGGGCGCACGTGCCGAGGCGCGTTGACGTCAATCGCATGCGGCCGGCCCGCTCGATGGCTACACTTCCGGCGTGTCCAACCCATGCTCCAATCGTTCACGCAGCCTGCGCGCGCTCCGCTGGTGTCGCACCGGCTTCACGCTGATCGAGTTGCTCGTTGTGATCAGCATCATCGCGCTGCTGATCAGCCTGCTGCTGCCCGCGATCGGCGCCGTTCGGCGCAAGGGGCGGCTGATCAAGTGCACCGCGAACGTGCGCCAGCACGCGACCGCGGCGGCGACGTTCGCGGCGTCGAGCCGTGACCGTCTGCCCAACGCGCCGGACGGCACTCAGGCCGCCGGCGCGACCTTCGGCTCCGGGCGCTACGGCATGCCGGCGACCCGCATCGCGTCGAAGTCGTACAACACGCCCGTCAACGGCTGGCTCTTCGAGGGCAACGGCGTGCAGACGATCGGCAAGGTCGTCCCCAGCACCGGCTTCGACACTGACTGGTACGGCGCCTCGATCGTGGACGCGTACTTCATCGCGCTCGGGCCGTACATCTCGGAGGGCGAGGGCATCCAGATGATGAACGAGATTCTGACGTGCCCCGCGTCGACGCGAGCGCTCGATTCGTTCGCGCGCTGGAAAGACTGGGCACGCCAGCGCGGCGGGGATCTGGGCGACATCAACACGTTCCCCAACTACCGAGCTGGTCGCGGCCTGCCGGCGGATCAGGTGTGGCGCGTGGGTGACTACTACTACACCGCGACGGCGGTGGTCGCCCCGTCGCTCTTCGCGCCGACCGGGCCAAACTCGGTGTACATGGGTTCGGGAGCGTTCCTGCCCTCCGGCGCGCTCTCATACAACACCACATCGAACATCGAATTTCCCGACCGCAAGGGATTGTTCTACGTCAACCGCGCCTGGCACAACGACGGCGCGATGTGGAACACGAGCGGGCGGCAGATCACGGCCGGCATGGCGGACGGCAGCGCCCGGGCGGTTGTCATCGGGCGCGACACCGCGCCGAATCTGCCGGCGGAGAACGCGGGGGCGTGGGGCTGGGGCAACGGGCCGATGTTCTTCCACGCGACGTACGGCGGAATCAAGGGACGCGATGTGCGGTGAGAATGCGGGCTTTTCGGTGGTTACGCTGTGATCGTGAGCACAGTTGATCATGACCTGTTGACGCGGGCCGCGCTCGCGGCGCTGCGCGCCGAGGGGCGCGTCGAGCCGAAC
The DNA here is from genome assembly GCA_964391865.1 of uncultured Phycisphaeraceae bacterium. GTDB lineage: Bacteria > Planctomycetota > Phycisphaerae > Phycisphaerales > UBA1924 > DASZQL01. Next base: position 229,212 of record CAYMNQ010000001.1, on the reverse strand, counting down.
CCGATGGTCGGCTGCGTCATCGGCATCGAGGCCCCGCGCGGCGTGGAGGTGCTGGGCATCGGGCATCACCGCGTCTTCGGCGGGGTTCACGCAGAGGTTGATGCGCTGAACAACTGCCGGGCGCGCGGCGTGCCGGCGGAGCGTCTGCGCGGTGCGACGGCGTGGGTGACGCTCGAACCGTGCTGCCATGTCGGGAAGCAGCCGCCCTGCACTGAGGCGCTCATCGCGGCCGGCATCGGGCGCGTGGTGTGCGCGCGGCGTGATCCGAACTCGATTTCCAGCGGCGGGCTGGAGAAGCTGGTCGCCGCCGGCGTGCGCGCGGAAGTGAGCGGCGCTTCGGCGTTCGCGGCGTCGGTGAGCGACCCCTTTGTGCGCCGGGTGACGAGCGGCATGCCGTGGGTGATCGCGAAGTGGGCGCAGACGATGGATGGGCGGATCGCCACGCGGACCGGGGAATCGCAGTGGATTTCGGGGACGACGTCGCGGCGGACGGTGCATGCGCTGCGTGGGCGCGTGGACGCGATCCTGACGGGCATCGGCACAGTTTGCGCCGACGACCCGCTGCTGACGGCTCGCGGCGTGCCGATCCGGCGCGCGGCGATGCGTGTGGTGGTCGATCCTGATCTTGATATCTCGGTCGAGTCAAAGCTGGTGCGGACGGCCCGCGAGACGCCCTTGCTGGTGGCGATGTGCGCCGGGGCCGCCGACGGAGCGTTGATCCCGGCGCGGCGGGCGGCGCTCGAAGCCGCCGGGGCGCGCGTGATCGTCATCTCGCGCGAGGGGCGGCTGATGTCGCTGCGGGTGCTGCTCGCGCGGCTGGCTTCGGAGTTCAGCATTTCGCGCGTGCTGGTCGAGGGCGGGGCCGGGCTGCTCGGGCGGCTCATCGCGGACGACCTCATCGATGAGGCGATCGTGTACACGGCGGGAAAACTGCTGGGCGACGAACAGGCGCTCCCGCCGGCGAAGGGGGTCAACGCGCCGTCGCTCGCTGACGCCAAACGGTTCGGGCTGTGGAACGTGCGCCGTCGCGGCGGGGATGTCGAGATGCGCTGGCGGCGGGAACGCCGCTGATCACTTGATCGGCGGCGTTTCGCTCGATGTCGGCACACTCAGCGCGCCCGGCGTCGGCGGGAGCGAGGCGAATTCCGGCAGTTCGAGAACGCTCGGCGGCACGACGCGCGGGTAGGTAAGCAGCACGCCGCCCGAGCGCACGGCCAGCACGCCCTCGGGCGTGTAGCCGATATTCAGCAGGTCGAGCGCGTCGCCCTCCTGGTTGGCGAGCTCGATGGCGGCGAGCGAACGCATCAGCGGCGGTGGGGGCGTGCCGGTCGTGAGTTCGGCGATCGGTTCCGGCTCGCCAGGACGCGACGAAAGGAACTCGAGCAACTCGCTCACGCGCGACGGATCGAGGGGTTCGCGCTGGGCCGTGGTGCGCCCGCCTGACATGGCGCGCCATTGACCGAGGTCGCGCCGGTAGCCGCGGTCGAATTGGCGCGGTTCGTTGTGCCGGATCGTGAGCGCGAAGACGTCCGACGGCAGCACGCCCGTCGCGGTGGTCGCGATGTAACTGCGCGATGCGGTCGAAATCTGCCCGAGTGCGGCGGCTGGGATGACGAAGACGATCGATGCGTCCGCGTCCGGGGCGGCGTAGAGCAGCGTGCCGTCGGCGCTCGCCGGAGCGCCGACATGCAGCGCGGCGCGTCGAACGCGATCGCTCGGCGCGCCCGATGCGCCGTCGGCGATGCGCTCGTCGGTCTCCGCTTCGATGACCAGACGCGGGCGGTCCAGCCCGAGGGCGGCTGCGTCCGGGCGGGCGTCATCAACAAACCGCGTGACCGCGATCTGGTCGAGCGCGTCGAAGAGCTTCGATACGGACGCCTCGGCGGCCCGCGCGCTGATCGGGCGACGCAGCGTCCAACGCCCCTCGGCCCGCGCCAGTGAGAGCGCATCGCTCGGCGTTGTGACGGTCACGCGCGAAGAATCACGCACGCCCGGCAGCGCCGAGCCGATGCGCCACGACGACGGGCCGGGGTTAAAGAACGGGTCGAGCACAGCGCTGTCGAGCAGGGCCGCCGGTCCGCTAGCGGGCTGAACGAGCGTCTTCCCGCCGAGCGGCTCGGGCGAGATGCGGAGCGCGATGGTCGTCGCGCCGGCGCGGATGGTGAGCGACGGTGCGCCCTCGGGCACGCTCGAGCCCTGCGGCGCGGCGGGGGCTTCGATGGATGACAGCGCGTCGAGCGCGCCGGTGACGGTGCCCGGGATGGCGGCGGGCCACTCGCCGACCGGGCGCGTCGGTGCGGCGGCGGAATACACCCAGCGACCCGCGCCCGAGCGGCGCACGGTCTCCTCGCGACCGTCGGCGCGGCGGACGGTCAGGCTCGTGACATCGCGCGGGTCGAACGCGAAGAGGCGGCTTGTTGTTCGTGTGGAGCCGCCGCCGACCGCCGGCGCCGGCTGCCGGCTCAGCATGTACGCCAGCCCCAGCAGCGCGGCGGCGACGAGCACGACGGCGAGCAGAACCCGGTTGTTCGACATGGCCTGATTCTCCGAAGTTCGATCGCGGCGACGCGGCAACTCTGTTCATCGTATGCGCGGGGCTTGCGGCTTGGATGATTCCGCGATCGATTCACAGCGCAAGAAGCGGTCGGCGTGGCGAGTTCAAGGCCGCGTGCCACGGCACGTGCCGAAGCGTGCGCCCACCTCGTCTACCGACGCGCGAGCCGGGCGATGCCGCCAAGAATCAGCACGCCGAGCGGCACGCCGGCGATCAGGGCCCAGCGAAGGATCGTCACCTGCCGCGCGGTCATCGCGGGAATCCGGCTGATCTCGCGCGCCTGCGGGCTGGTGGCGATGAGTTGGTCCAATCCCGCGAGCCAATAGATGCCCGATTCGAACAGCTCGGCGTTGCCGGGGAACAGCCGAACGGGGCGCGCGTCGACGGTGTCGGCCGCCTGGCTGAAGAAATCGTCGAACCATGAGGGGGACGCGACGATCAGCGCGCGCTGCGGGCGGGCGGCAGCGTCAGTCGAATTCGCACGCTCGACCGCGCCGGCGACCACCCACGGCCCGGCGGTCGCGTCGCGCGCCGGGTCGCGCTGCGGCGGGTCCGCCAGCAGCAGCGGTGAGAGCGGCTGGCGCAGGTTCGCGTAGCGGAACCCGAACCACTGCGACTCGCCCCAGGTTGATTCGTTCGCGACGATCGAAATCAGCGGCGTGAACGACGCGCCCGGCGCGGCGCTCGCCGCCTCCATCGGCGTTGCCCACGGGAGCGCGACCGTCAGCCCCGCGCACGCCCGCGCGATGGGGTGATCGGCGCTCTCGCTCGCTGTCGCGCTGTGGATGGTCCACGTCACCGCGCCGGAGGGGTTTGACTCGAGCCGCACGAGCGGACGCGCGGAGTCGAGCCGCACGCCCAGCGGCAGCATGGCGGCGGCGATCGGGTCCGGCTCGCCCACCGCCGGCAGATCCGACGGATCAACTGACAGCAGCACGGACTCGCCGGAATTCACCAGCAACTGCGCCGCGGCGGCGAGCTTGCCGATGCGCTGCGAACGCGCGGCGACGGCGGCGCCGTCGCGCGGGTCGATCGCCGCCCGCGACGGAGCGGGGAAGATCACCCACACGATCGGGCGCGAGCGCGTGACGTCGAGTTGAGCGCGCTCGGGCGGCGCGTCGCGCGCCGCGACCGGCCACTCCGCGACTTCGATGCGGCGCAGCGCGATCCGGTCGAGGAGGCGCGCGAACGAACGCCGGGCCGTCGGCGTCGGTGCCCCGCTGGGCGAGAGCAACGGGGCGGCGTCGGCATGGACGAACACGACAATCGGTGACGACTCGCCGCTCAGCGACGCGAGCGCGGCGGTGATCAGTTCCTCGCCCGCGAAACGAACACCTGCCCCGCCCGCGCGGTCGCCGCCGCCCGCGGGGAACATCGCGTCGAACTGGATGGCCGTGAGCGCAGTTGGCGATGCGACCAGCACCGCGTCCTGCGACTGCAGCAGCCGTGCAACCGTGAGCGTCTGCAGCGGCTTCAATCGGGCCACGGTGTCGGCGGCTGAAGCCGCACGATCGCGCACTCGCGGCGCCAGTTCCGCGATCGAGCGGTTGGCGGCGTCGGTCGGCTGCGGCTTGGAGGGATCGGGCGGGGGGATCGCGCTCGCCAGCGCCTCGCACGCGCGGGCCGCGTCCTGCAACGGCGGGAGCAAACGCTCGAGCACGCCGGGGCCGTCCGGGAGCGCCACGCCCGCGAGCGTGTTCGTCGCCGCCCGGCGCGCCGCTTCCGCGGCGGGCGCCATCTGCGACGCGATGGTCCGCAGCACCGCCGCATTCTGCTCCGTCTGCGCCCGGCGGGGATCGAACGCGTCGAGCGAGCCCGCGAGCGACTTGAGCGAATCGGACAGCGCGGCAAGCCCGGCGGGGAGCGCCTCGGCCGCCTCGGCGGCGGCGGTGAGCGCGCTGGTGTGCAGGGCGATCAGATCATGCTCGCGATCGGCGAATCGTCCGAGCGTCACGCCGAACGATCGCCGCCCCTCCTCGCTTGATGTGTCAATCCAGCTCGACGACAAACGCGGGGCGGCGCGGGTGAACTCGTCGAGCAGGTCGCCGATCCGCGCGCGCGATCGCCGATCAAGGCGCGACAGGTCTGCACTGATGATGACTTCGCGCGGGCCGTCGAGCGTGCCCAGCACCGCCAGCGTGCGCGGCGAGAGCGCGTTGTCGCGCGTGGCGGTGACGTCGAACCGGCGCGGGTGCCGGGCGGCGAGCATCGGCGCGATGACGCACGACACCGTCACCGCCGCCAGCAGGATCAGCGTGCGCACGCCGTAGCGAGTACGCCGGGCCGTCGGCGTCAAGGCGATCGCATCGCGGCTCATCGCCACCTCCGCGACTCAAGGCTCACCACCGCGAGCACCAGCAGCCACACGGTTACGGCGAGAAAGAAGACGAGATTTCCCGTGTCAATCACGCCGCGTGCGAAGTCCGAGACGCGGCGCGATAGCGACAGCGCGTAGAGCGGCCGGTCCCATGGCGGGCCCAGCAGCGCCGCCACCTGGTTCGAGAGGAGTTCCGCCGCGACGAAGAAGAAGAGCGTGAAGAGCAGCGCGATCACCTGATTCTGCGTGAGCGAAGACGCGAGCGTCCCCGCGGCCAGATACGCGCCCCCTGCGAGCAGCAACGCGAGATAGCCCGACACGATCGGCCCCGGATCGGGATCGGCGAGGTACTCGAGAAGCCCGATGTAGATCAGCGTCGGCGCGAGCATGGTGAGCAGGAACAGCATCGCCCCCGCGTACTTGCCGAAAACGATGCACCACTCCGTCACGGGCGCGGTCATCAGCGGTTCGAGCGTGCCCGTCCGTCGTTCGTCCGCCAGCAGCTTCATCGACACCGCCGGCGCGACGGCGAGCAGCAGCCACTGCGAGACGGCGAAGAACGCGCGCAGACTCGCCGGCTCCCCCGGCTGGAACGTTCCGAACGCGGCGTAGAACCCCGACAGCAGCAGGTACAGCGCGAGGATCACCCACCCGATCGACGTGCGGTAGAACGACGCGAACTCACGCCACGCGATGCCGATGAAGGCGCTCATGCGCAGCTCTCCGGCGCATCAGGGGCGTCAGCGCGCGAATCACCGTCCGCGAGCTCGATCACGCGGATATAGAACTCTTCAAGCGACGCCGTCTCGCGCCGCAGTTCACGCATCCCCAGCCCCGCGCGGGCCGCCGCGCCGGCGATCGCGGCGCGCGGGTCGTCACTCGGCGTCCGCGTGGTCAGCGTGCAACGCCACCATCCGTCACTGGCCGCTGCAATCGCCAGCCCGTCGGTCGCGGCGAACTCGCCGATCGCCGATCGCACCGCACCTTCGTTCGGCGCTCCGATCTCGGCCACGAACCGCGCCGGCCCGCCGTGCGATTCCAACAGCGACCTCGGCGTGCCATCCGCTTGGACCCGGCCGCGCGCGAAAATCACGATGCGGTCGCACGTCTTCTCGACCTCCGGCAGGATGTGCGAGACGACCAGCATGGTCCGCTCGCCCGCGAGATCGCGCATCAGTCGGCGCGTCTCCGCGATCTGCGCGGGATCAAGCCCTGTTGTGGGTTCATCAAGAATCAACAACGGCGGGTCGTGCACCAGCGCCGCCGCCAGCCCGACGCGTTGCCGATAACCCTTGCTGAGTTCGCCGATGCGCCGCCGCCGAGCCTCGATCAGGTGACATTGGCTGAGCACGCGGTTCACCGCATCCGTTCGGCGCCGCCCGCGAATTGAATAGAGGGACGCGCGATAGCGCAAGTACGACTCCACGCGCATCTCCCGATAGAGCGGGGCGGATTCGGGCAGGTACCCGATTCTTCTCCGAACTTCGATCGAGTGCTCAATGGAGTCAAAGCCATCAACTGACGACTTTCCTCGGCTTGGAGGCAAAACGCCGGTTATGATTCGGATCGAGGTTGTCTTGCCGGCGCCGTTCGGTCCAAGGATGCCGACGATCTGCCCGGCCGGAATGTCGAGAGAGATGCCGCGGACCGCCTGCACGGGGCCGAAGGCTTTATGGACGTCTTGGAGAGAGAGCATCGTCTTCACAGGCAGAGGTGTGTTCGAGCCGATGTCATACTACGGGCGGCGTCGAAGTGTTGCATCGCCCCGATCTGTGGGTGCCGCTGCGACGGGAAGAGGGTTCGAGAAAGTGCGTTGGCCCGGACTCCGGGCAAGGGTCAGTCCTAGAATCACTCAAATCGAGGGTACGGTCGGGCGATGAAGGTCATGGAACGACCGGAGCCCGAGCGCCGCATGTCAGAGCCGCGAGCCAATCCGAATTCGTCTCAGCCTTCCGGTGATGGCGCGTCGTTCGTTTCAGCGACGGAGTCGGGATTGATGGACGCGCTGGGCGAAGCCGCGTGCCTCAGCGATGCGCAGGGCGGCGTGCTCTGGTCCAACGAACTCTTCCGCCAGTTCGGCCCCGAGATTCACACGAAGATACTCGAGATCATGCGCTCCGCCGCCGTGCAGTTCGCGCAGCTGTGGGGAGATCACGACGGCGCAAACCCGTGGAAGCGCCGCAGCTACCGCGTCGCGAGCGCCGACGGGCAGCGGTTCTTCAAAGTGCGCGTGGCGCCGATCGCCGGCAACGGCGGGGGACTGCGCGTGGCGGCGGTGGTTCTTGAGGTCACCAGCCAGCGCAACACGAAGAAAAAGATCGCCGCGATCATCCGCGCTGGTCGAGAACTGGTGCACATCGAAACGAAGGAAGTCCGCGAGCGCCATGTCGCCGACCGGCTGAAGCTGCTCGAGGACAAGGTCATCCGCTTCTCGCACGAGCTGCTGAACTTCGACCACTTCGCGGTGCGCCTGCTCAACCCGGAAACCAACAAGCTCGACCTGGCAATGTCGAAGGGTCTGCCCCCGGAAGCCACCGCGATCGAACTGTACGCCTCCAAGGATGGCAACGGCATCAGCGGATTTGTTGCGGCCACGGGCGAAAGCTACATCTGCCGCGACGCGACCAAGGACCGCCGCTACGTCTTCGGCATGGAGCACGCCGGCTCCTCGCTCACCGTCCCGCTCCGATTGTTCGACCGCACCATCGGCGTCTTCAACGTCGAGAGCGACCGGCTCAACGCCTTTGGTAAGCGCGACGAGGAGTTCGCGGAGATCTTCGCCAACTACCTCGCCATGGCGCTGCACATCCTGAACCTGCTCGTCGTCGAGCGCTTTACCACCAGCGAGACGGCGACCGATACCGTGCAGGGCGAGATCAACGAGCCGCTGAACGATCTTGCCGTCGAAGCCGAATGGCTGAAGGAACGGGCCGCGCTCGACCCCGAAGCCACGCGCCACGTCGAGCAGATCGTGAAGGACGTCGAGTCCATCCGCAAGCGCATGGCCCGCGTGACGAAGGGCCAGCCCTCGCTGCTCGGAGTCGAAGAAGCGATGGAGAAGGGCCGCACCGACCCGGCGCTGAAGGGCAGCCGCATTCTGGTCGCCGACGACGACGAGGTCGTCGTGCAGACGATCCGCGACGTGCTCACCTCCCGCGGCTGCGAGGTCATCGTCCTCCACTCCGCGCAGGCGGCGATCGACCGGCTCGACGCCGCCGCTTCGCGCGCCGAGCGCTTCGATCTCGTCCTCTCCGACATCAACCTCGGCGACCGCACCGGCTACGAGGTCTTCGCGTCGGCGAAGAAACTCAACCCCGACCTGCCGGTGATCCTCATGACCGGCTTTGGCTACGACCCGCACCACTCCATTGTCCGCGCCAGCCAGGAAGGGCTCCAGTGCGTGCTCTTCAAGCCGTTCCAGGCGGAGAAACTCGTCGACGAGGCCCGCATCGCGGTGGTCAAGCTAAAGATGACCAAAGCCGGCGTGCGCTGAGCAATCCTCAACTACTCAGCTTCCGTATTCACGCCGCGCACCACGACCCATCCGCGCAAACGCTCGACCGTCCGCGCGCCGATCCCCGGCACGCGGTCAAGATCATCCACCGACTTGAACGGCCCTCGCGCTGCGCGATCCGCCACGATCGCCGCCGCCAGCTTGGGCCCGATGCGCGGCAGTAACTCCAACTCCGCCGCCGTCGCCGCATTCAGGTCGAGCACGCCGCCTGTCGCCGAATCACTTGCCGCCGACAGATCGTTTGACGTTCGAACCGCCGCGCGCCCATCGACCAGCGACAACCCCGCGCCAATCACGGCGGCGACGATCAGCATCGCCGCCGCCAGATGTTTCGCCGGCCCGCGCGTCCAGTCCTTTACCGGACCGGTTGAACTGCGGGCCGCGTTCATCGCCGCCGCTCGCTATGCAGCCTGGTCTCATCGTTCAGACTCCCCGATTCGCCGGGCGAGCGCTCGCTGAAGCCGTACTCGCTCCACCGCCGACTCACCAGCGCGCGGATGTCCTCACTCATCTTCAGAGTCGGAGGCCAGCCGCGCACCGGGAACCCGTTCCGCTCATCACCCGGCATCTTGGGCGTCGCGTCGAACGCAACCCGCCGCCCGCACACGCTGAGGAAGCGGTCGCGCTCGGGCGACATGTTCGCCACCCAGTGAAAGAGCACGTCGTCGATGCTGGAGATGTTCGCGTCGGGCCCGACGACCACCGTCCACCTCGGCACCTCGATCTTGTCCGCCAGCCCGCCGAGTGCCTTGATGAACTTCATCCCGTCGCCCGGCTGTTCCTTATCAAGCCGCACCAGCAACCACCACCCGCCGAGTTTCTCCGGGATGCGGGCCCCCATCACGCCGGCAATCGCGCTGATCCGCGCCTCCGCCGCGCGCGCCGACAAACCCAGCACCGCGCCGATCGGCCCGGCGGCGCACGCCTCCGCCGCGACTCCCTCGACGTGGTAGTGCGTCTCGGCGTCACCCATCTTCCGCGTCGCGTCCAGCCCAATCTTCGCCCCCGCGCCGAGGAAGGGCGATGCGTGATCGAGAATATCCACCGGCCCGCGCACCAGTTCCGTGTCGCGCGCCGGCACACAGTGCTCGCCGATCGCGCGCAGCACCGCCAGCGTGTCGTGCACATCGACATCGTCATCCACCACCGCGACCGACTTCGTCCAGCTCATTTGCCCCGCGCCCCACACCGCGTGCATCACCCGCCGCGCCTGCAGCGGGTACTGCTTGCCGATGCGGATGAACGCGCTGTTGTGGAACGCGCCGAACAGCGGCAGGTCATAGTCCTCAATGTCATGCACAATTGTCTTCAGCAGCGGCAGCATCACCCGCTCGGTCGCCTTCCCCAGGTAGTAATCCTCCTGCGGCGGCAGGCCCACGATCGTCGTGGGATAGATCGCCCCACGCCGATGCGTGATCGCCGTTACTTCAAGCAGCGGGTACCGATCCGGCAACGAGTAAAACCCGGTGTGATCGCCGAACGGCCCTTCAAAAACAGCACCGGGCCCAAGCGGCTCCTCCTCCGGCTTCAAGCCCCGAGCTTCAAGCTTCAAGCTCGATCTCGGCTCCCACCCGATCCCGCCCGCCTCGCTCCGCACAAAACCCTCGATGACAATCTCCGCATTCGCCGGCACCCACAGCGGCACCGTTTTCGCGCGGCACATCGGGATGCCGTGCCCGTTCAGGAACCCCGCCATCAATAACTCGCTGATGCCGGGCGGCAGCGGGCACGTCGCGGCGTACGGCATCACGCTTTCGCCGCCCAGCGCGATTGCCACCGGCATCGGCTTCCCCAGCTTCTTCCACGAGCGCCAGTGCGAAGCACCGTCGTGATGCATGTGCCAGTGCATCGCCATCGTGCGCGGTCCGAGCATCTGAACGCGGTACATGCCGATGTTGTGCGACGACGGCTTCTCAACATCACGGTCGCGTGCGTGGACCGTATGAATCCCGCCGAGCGTGATGTAGCGCCCATGCGTGAAGGACTCGTCGCGCGGCGCCACCCCCGGCACGCCATCATTCACATCCGCCGGGTACCCCAGCGCCGCGAAATCGCCGTCCATCGGCCAGCACTTGATGATCGGCAGCCGCCGCAGATCAACGCGACCACCCTTGACCACGACCTCTTGACACCCCCCGTCACCGCGCACGCGCCGCGGCGGCACGCGCAGCAGCGGCGCGACCAGCTTGAGCTTCTCGATCGCCTCACCGATCGACCTCGGCGGCTGCGGCTTCACCAACTCCCCGATCCGCGCCGCGATCGCCTCGAATCCACCGCCAGGGGGCGCGCAGCCGAGCGCCAGTTCCATCCGCGAATACGATCCCCACGCGTTGATGAGCACGGGGAACTCGCTCGCCCCGCCGCCGTCGGGCAGCGCGACATTCTCGAACAACAGCGCCGAGCCGCCGAGGTGGTGGAACCGAGGGTCATTCCGCCGCGCCGACTCGCTGGGCATCACCGGGGCGGCGGACTTGCTCACCCGGTCGGCGATCTCCGCGATCTCCAGCACGGGCGACACCCGCGCGGTGATGCGCGACAGTTCCCCCCGCCGCCGGAGTTCCTCCACGAATTCACGGGTCGTCGGGATCATCGAGTGATGATCGTAACGCGAAGCGCCGAGCGAGTGGAAATCACGCCCGTGCCAACTCGGCGGGCTCAATCACAAACGAGCGAAATACACAGTACGATCCCCGCCGTGCAACCAAAGAGTCCCCAGTCCGAACAACTCAGAGGCATGCCCCAAAGACGGTCCTATTCAATGGTCTCCTCGTCTTCCCTCCGCGCTCTCTGTGTCTCTGCGGTGAATCTTCTTCCAATGGAGGCAAGACGCCGATGAGCACCGACGCCATGGCGATGGACCTGAAGGGCGTCGCGAAGGTCTACAAGGGCCGCGTCCACGCCCTCCGCGGCATCGAGATGCACGTCCGCCGGGGCGAGGTCTTCGGCCTGCTCGGCCCCAACGGCGCCGGCAAGAGCACACTCGTCAAGATCCTGATGACCGTCATCAGCCCCACGCGCTGCGATGGTCACGTCCTCGGCGCGCCCGTCGGGCACAAGCCCACCCTCGCGCGCATCGGCTACCTCCCCGAGCACCACCGCTTCCCCGACTACCTCACCGGAGCGCAGGTGCTCGACTTCTACGCATCAATGGCGAAGGTGCCCCGCCCCGAGCGCAAACGCCGAGCCGCGGAACTGCTCGATCTCGTCGGCATGAGCGCGTGGGCCAACAAGCGCGTGAAGGGCTACTCGAAGGGCATGCGCCAGCGCATCGGCGTCGCGCAAGCGCTCATGAACGACCCCGACCTCGTCCTCCTCGACGAACCCACCGACGGCGTGGACCCCGTCGGTCGCCGCGATATCCGCAACGTCCTCACCGAGATGAAGTCCCGCGGCAAGACCGTCTTCATCAACAGCCACCTGCTCAGCGAAATCGAAATGGTCTGCGACCGCGTCGCGATCCTCGTGCAGGGCGTCGTCTCGTCGCAGGGCACCATCAAGGAACTCACCCAGGATCAGGAGCGCTACGAGATCGAAATCGAGTCATCGCCTGACCACGACGCCGCCGAAGCAGTGGTCGCCGCGCTGCCGGGCGGCTTCGAGCGCTGCGAACTCCCCGCGTCACACGCGGCGTCCCTCGCCGTGCGCAGCGGCTACCGCGGCACGCTCGGCGGCGGCGAAACCATCGAGATCGATCGGCACACCCTCCGCATCGGCTCCTCCAACAGCCGCGTCGTCCAACCGATCATCGACGCGCTCCGCGCCCGCGGCGTGCTCATCCGCTCCGTCCGCCCCGTCCGCCCCTCGCTCGAAGACCTCTTCATGCAAGCCATCACCGACCCGACCACCGGCGAAGTCCTCGCCCCCGGCGCGGGCCAGCCCGGCAAGTCGAAACCAACGCGGAGGCGCGCCTGATGCAGACCTGGGCCATCCTCATCGACGCGTACCGCGAGCTGAGTTCACGAAAGCTATTCTGGCTCGGGCTGTTCATCTCGTGCATCGTCGCGGCTACTTTCGGTGCCGTGGGCCTCACGCCGACGGGGTTGACGCTGTTGTTCTGGGATGTGGAGGCCGCCTTCTTCAACAGCACCATCTTCAAGCCTGCCGCGTTCTACAAGATGATGTTCATGGTCCTCGGAGTGTCCGTGTGGCTTACGTGGGGCGCCACGATTCTCGCGATCCTCTCGACCGCTTCGATCATCCCCGACTTCGTGTCGAGCGGATCGATCGAGTTGATGCTCAGCAAGCCAATCTCGCGGCTTCGCTTGTTCTTGACGAAGTACGCCGTCGGGCTGCTCTTCGTTGCGATCCAGTCCGCCGTGTTCTGCGCCGCCGCGTTCATGGTGATCGGGCTCCGCGGCGGCGTGTGGGAACTGGGGCTGTTCCTCGCCGTCCCGTTCGTGGTGCTGATCTTCTCGTTCCTCCACTGCGTCTGCGCCCTCGTTGGCATGCTCACGCGATCCACGCTCGCCGCGATGATCCTGACCGGCATCTTCTGGCTCGCTCTGTTCAGCGTTCACGCGACCGAGTCGTTCATGCTCACCTGGCGCATCCAACGCGAGCTAGAGGTTGAGTCGGGTCAGAAGCGCCTTGACTCACTCAGCAAGCAGCTCGCCGATCGCGGCATCGACCCGGCCGCGCCCGCCGACGAGTCTTCTCCGGAACCACCGGACCGCGCCGTGTCGAAGCTGCTGGACGATCGCGCACGCGTGGACCGCGATCTCGCGGAATTGACGCTCAGCCGAGAGAACGCGCGCCGCTGGCATCGTTACGTATTCGCGGCGAAGACCGTGCTTCCCAAAACGTCGGATTCGACCGAGCTTCTCCGCCGCATACTCGTGAAGACCGCCGACCTGCCGCGCGGCGAGGACGACGACCGAGATATGCGCGACTCGCCAATGGGCCGCCCGAAGTTCCCCGTCTCGATCCGCGAGTTCGCGGATCGGCAGCAGCAGGTCATGGACGAACGCCCCGCTTGGTGGATCCTCGGCACCAGCCTCGGCTTCGAAGCCATGGTCCTCGGCATCGCCTGCTGGATCTTCGCACGCCGAGATTTCTAACTCCCTCTCCTTCTGGGAGAGGGTAGGGGAGAGGGACACCAGCGACTCAGCGAGTGCCCAGCATCCAAGCCGCAACACCACTCCCGATCGTGATCAGCAGCACGCCCAGCGCGAGCGCCAGCCGACGCACGAACGCGCCCTGCCGACGCGCGATCTCCTGCGCTTCCGCATACGGCGTGGTCGAGAAACTCACCATCTCGTACAGCGATTTGTACGCGCCGGGGAACCACCGTTCGAGCGCGTGCTCCGCGTGCTTCTTCGCGCGGAACATGGGCGACGCCACCTTGTCGCGCATTTCGATGAAGTTGGCCAGCGCCAGATCCGCGATCGCGTCCGCGTTCGGCTTCCGCCGCGTCTCGTACGCGCGGAACGCCTCGCCGATATCGCGGGGCGACTCGTCGATGCACCGCGCGAGTTCCGCGCAGTCCTCGAAGCTCGCGTTCATCCCCTGACCGAAGAACGGCACGATCGCGTGCGCCGCGTCGCCCACCAGCACCGCGCGATCACCCACCGACCACGGGAAGCACCGCACCGTCACCAGCGACCCCGTCGGGTTCTGCTGGAAATCCCGCACCAGATCGGGGATCAGCGGCAGCGAATCCGGGAACTCCGCGCGGAAGAACTCCAGGATGTCTCGCTCACTCTTCAGCGCCTCGAAGCTGTGCGGCCCCTTGTAGGGCCAGAACAGCGTGCACGTGAACGATCCATCCTGATTCGGCAGCGCGATCATCATGTACGTCCCGCGCGGCCAGATGTGCAGCGCGTGCTTCTCGATCGCCCAACCCCCGGAACCACCAGCAGCGCGCGCCGGGATCGTCAGTTCCTTGTACCCGTGCGCGAGATACTCCTGCGAGTACTGGAAGTGCTCGCGCTTCTGCATCGACGTACGCACGCCCGAGTACGCCCCGTCCGCGGCGATGATGTGCCCCGAGCACTGCACCCACTCGGTCACGCCGCTCGCGAGGTCCAGCACCTCCGCGCGGTTCGTTTCGAAATCCAACGACTGGCAGCGCTTGCCGAAGTGGATGCGGATATTGGGGAACCGCGCCGCGGCGTTGATGAGAGTGACATTCAGCCCGCCGCGAGAGACGGAGTTGATCGCCTGCGTGCCGTCTTTCGAGTATTGCTGGTACGCGAGTGTGCCGTCGCGCCCGTGGATCATCCTGCCGCGCATCGGGATCGCGGTGGCGAGCACTTCGTCGGCGAGCTCGACCTGCCGGAGCGCCTGGATGCCGCGCACGGAGAGCGCGAGGTTGATCGACCGCCCGCGCTCGACCGTCGCGAGCCGCGGGTCCGGGCGGCGTTCGTACAGGTCAACCGTGTATCCACGCTTCGCCAGGAACACCGCCATCAGGGAGCCGGCAAGGCCAGCGCCAAAGATCGTGAATCGCGGCGATGAATCGTTTGGTGCCATCTGCGCGGGAGTGTAGCGGCTGCGACAGGAGGGCATGTACGCGGCTTTCGGCGATCACGCGCGATGCCAGAAAGAAAGAGCGGCCCCGCGAAGGGCCGCTCTTCGAAGTCACTTGATCAAACCCGCGATCAGTTGCCGGCGCTCGCACCCTCCGCCGGTTTCTCCGGCAGGGGTTCCATCGTCAGCGGGTCGCGCAGCGGGAGGTGCTTCACCTTGCCGCCTTTGATGTCGTCCATCGACGCCTTGTGCGTCGCGCGTTCCTCGGTCGGGTCGCCGTTGCAGATCTCGGCCCACTTGCCGACGATCAGCACGCTCATCTCTTCGGGATTGAGGTACTTCTTCGCCGCGTCCTGCACATCGGCGAGCGTGACCTTCTTGATGGTGTCGCGGTAGTTCTTCCAGTAGTTCGGATCGCGCTTGGTCCACTGGTCGTCGATGAAGACGCCGACGGTCGCGCCCTTGTTCTCGAAGGTGCGCGGGAACGTCTCGATGATCGCGTTCTTCGCGGTTTCGAGCTCCTGCTCGGTGGCCGGCTCGTTCATGATCTTCTGGACTTCCTCGAAGACCATGCGGGTCGTCAGCGCGACGGTGCGGTTCTTTGAGAAGGTGCTGACCTGGAACGAGCCGGGGTAGTAGACGCGGTTGCCGAAGCCGGAGCCGACGCCGTAGGTGAGCCCCTCGTCGGAGCGGATGCGCTTCATGAGGCGCGAGGTGAACCCGCCGCCGCCGAGGATCTCGTTCATCACTTCGACCTTCGGCTGGTCGGGATCGTCGCGCTTCAGGCCGCGCTTGTTGATGACGACCTTGCCCTGCGGGATGTCCTTCTCGACGTGGTAGAGGCCCGGCTCGGGCTTGAAGGTGGTATCGGGCGGGTCGGGGATCGTCTCGCCGGTGGAGGCCCAGCCGCTGAGCGCGGTCTCGAGCTTGCTGAGCATCTCCGAAGTCTCGAAGTCACCCGTCACGCCGATGATGAGGTTGCCGGGGTTGAAGATGCGGGCGTGGAACGCCTTCATGTCGTCGATGGTGATCGCTTCGAGCGTCGCCTTTGTGCTCACGCGGGCCTCGAAGTGGTCGCGGCCCCACAGCAGCGCACGCCCTTCGCGACCGACGATCGCGTCGGCGTTGTCATTCCGCTGCTTCATGTTCTCGAGCTGTTCATCGCGATAGATCTGCACCTTGTCGGCCTGGAAGCCGGGGTTCCGGACCATGTCGATGAACAGCGCGAAGGCGTCATCGAAGTTGCGCTTCAGGCAGTTGAGGCTCGCGCCGCTCGTCGTCGTGCCGCTGAACGTGCCCGCTGTGGCGGCGAGGAAGTCGAACTTCTCGTCGAGGTCCTGCGCCTTGATGCTGGTCGTGCCGCCGCGGCGCATCATCGCGCCGGTCATGCCGGCCAGCCCGACCTTCTCGGCGGGCTCGAGGTACGCGCCGCCCTTGAAGCTGAAGGTGACGTTGAGGAGCGGGAACTCCTTGCTCTGAATCATGTACACCGTCACGCCGTTGGACAGCTTGTGCCGGTAGTCCGCCGAGCTGGGCGGGTCGAAGCGCAGAGGGTTGAAATTGATGGTCTCTGGGCGCGCGGGCAGGTCCGCCGCCGCGCCGCCGAACGCGGAGCCGGCGATCAGCGCCGCGACAGTCGCGGCCACCGGCAGGGTTTTCAGGAATTTCATGCTCATCGGATCAAACTCCGTTGTGTTCTTGTTGCAAGGGCGGGGCATGCCCGCCGCGTGATGACTTCGATGGGGTGCGGATCACTTGCCCGCCGTCAGCGCCGTGATGCGCTCGCGGACCTTCTTCACCATGTACTCCACAGCCGGCTTCATCTCTTCCGGCACCTGGGCCATGTTGCTCTCGACCTGAGACACCATCATCTGGAGCTGGTCGACGTTGTCCATCTTCGAGAGCGCATCCAGCTGACGCTTGAGCCCCTGCGCCATCTGCGGGCCGACCTTCTCGGCGATCGCGGCGAACTCGGGGTCCTCCGGTGCGCCGCTCCCCGCCTTGCGGTAGTACAGGCCCACCGAGCGGTTGGTCTTGTCGAAGTACTTCTTCGCGACGCGCTGGATGTCCTCGGCGGTGACCGCCATCATCTTGGGCGTCGACTCGTTGATGTACTGCCAGCCGCCCATGTTCTCGAACATGCCGATCTGCACGAGCAGGAAGAAGTTGCTCTGCAGGCGCCGGAACGAGTTCGCGGCGACCTGGTTCTTCACCTTCTCAAGTTCCTGCGCGGGAACGAGTTCGTTCTGCAGCTTCTTCAGTTCCTCGTACCATGCGGCTTCGAGGTCGTCGGGCTTCGCGTCGCCCTTCGTCTCGCCGCCGAAGCTGAAGTACCCGGCGTACTTCATGTCTTCTTGCCCTGCGCGCGCGCTGCTGGCGATCTTCTTGCTCTCGATCATCGACTTGTAGAGTCTCCCCGTGCGCCCGTTCAGCACGTCCGCCATGATTGACAGCGGGAAACTGTCGGCGTGGTTGAAGGGGACGGTCTTGTAGCGGACCTCGATCTGCGGCTGGCAGTCGCACTCCGCGATCATCCGCTGTTCCGCCATCTGCTTCATCTCGAGCGTCACGACCGGCGGCGGTTCGACGCTGCCGCGCTCGAGGCGCGAGAAGTACTTGCGGATCATCGGCTTGATCTCGTCGGTCTTGAAGTCGCCGACGATCACGCCCACCAGGTTGTTCGGACGGTAGTAGATGTTGAAGTAATCCATCGCCTGATCGAAGGTGTAGCTGTTCAGGTCGCTCGTCCAGCCGATCACGGGCCAGTGGTAGGGCGAGCTCTGCCAGAACATCGCGTCGAACTGCTCCTGGAAGATGCCGGTCGGCGTGCTCTCGGTGCGCAGGCGGCGCTCTTCGTGCACCACGTCGCGCTCGGCGAAGAACTCGCGGAACACGGAGTCGTTCAGGCGGTCGCTCTCCATCCACGCCCACAGCTCGAACTTGTTCGAGGGGACGTTGATGAAATAGAACGTGATGTCGTTGCTGGTGAACGCGTTCATGCCCGACGCGCCGGCCTTCGTGTAGACCTGATCGAACTCGTCCTTGACGATGGTTTCTTTTTTCTGCGCTTCCATCAGCGTTTTCAGTTCGCCGCGGAGCTTCGCGAGTTCATCGGTGTCGTTCGCGGGGTCCCACGCGTCGTCGATCTCGCCGTTCTTCCAGCGCTTGTACTGGCCTTCCCACGAGAGCTTGAGGATCTGGTCGCGGATCGCCTTCTGCTTCGAGCGGAACTCGGCGTCCTTCGCCGGGTCGCCCGTGCCGATGGTGTTCGTGCCCTTGAACATCATGTGCTCGAAGAAGTGGCTGATGCCCGTGATGCCCGGGCGCTCGTTCACCGAGCCGACCTTCGCCAGCCAGCCGGCGGCGATGATGTTCGGCTCTTCGTTGCGCGGGTAGAGAAGGAACTTCATCCCGTTGTCGAGGGTGAACTCCTCGACGTTGATCTGCTGCGCCTGCGCCGACAGCGCAAGACACCCCGCGGCCACCGCCGCTGCTCCCAATCGACGCATACACGTCTCCTTTGTCAGAGTCGCCAAGAACCGACGCTCCACACCCGCGCTCGCCGACACGGCTCGCGCGGGTGGTTCGGACTATGTTCAGTGCGGGTGCGCACCGCGCCCGCTCCGCCTCCCGGCGTGTCGATTCTACAGGACGTTCACATTTCGGATGCGGCGGGGCTCACGGGCACGCCGCGCCCCAGTTGTTCACCACGACCGCGACATCCGACAACCCAACAGACCCGTCGTTGTCGAGATCGCCGCTGGGGCCGCTGCTGCCCCAGCCGTTGATGACGGCGGCAATATCCGAGAGCCCGACCAGCCCGTCGCCGTCGGCATCACCCGGGCACGCGGGCGTGGCGCAGAGCGTGATACTTCTGGCGATGAAATCATCAATCGCGGCTTCGACCACTTGACCGGGCGAATCGTCGCGTGCGATGAAGCGCACCCGCATGTTCGCGGTGAGCGGCAGGATCGCCGCGGGGTCGAAGGACTTCTGAATCCATCCGCCCGAAGTGCCGGGGCCGGTGGGGCCGACGACTTCGACGGTGGACCAATTCGCGCCGGCGTTGTTGGAAATCTCGACGACGAACGCGTCGTTCCCGCCCGCGTTGGAATACCAGCGCCAGTACGAGATCGTCGCGCCCCCGCCCGCGCCGCCGCCCGAAAGGTCGAAGATCGGCGTGCTGAGCGTGGTGAAGCCATTGTCAACATCGGCGGACCCGACCGCGCCGCCCACGGCGCCTTGCCCGGTGACGAAGCACATGCTGCCAGCGCCGGGGGTGCGATCGTCTTCAGGCTGCGCGCTGGTGCCGTTGGGATTCACGAGAATCCAGCGCCCGGTGGTCGCGGTGTCGCTGGGGCTGCTGGTGAGCCAGCCCGGCGCGTCGGATTCGAGCGTGTCGTTGAGTGCTTCACTGATATCGAGCACGGCAAGGGAGAGGCGCGATGCGGGCGCATCGGTCGGGAAGCGCGCCGGCGTGCCGTCGTTCGCGTTCGCTTCGACGTAGTACTCGACCGTTGCGCCGCATGGGATCGTGCCGGGGAGCGTGCCGACGAAGTTCGGCACGGCGCCGGTCATCGACACTTCAGTGAAATTGCCCGACGAGCCGACGCGCCAGAACAGCTTCGCGCTGCCGGCGGCGAGGGTATAGCCGTTGAGTTCCGTGATCTGCGCGCCGATGTCAACGCTCTGTCCGAACGCGCCGCTGCTCAGCGGCTGCGGCACGGTGACTTTCAGCTTGAGCTGCACCGCGCGGGCTAGTTCCTTCAGGCCGTTGAACGCTTCCTGCCCCGTCGGGATGATCTGGTCGGCGGGGAGCACGAAGCCGAACGACCCGGTGTCGCGGAGTTCGTAGGTCCACGACACCGCGTTGGTGGTGGCGAACGACCAATCGGGCAGCGTGCCGGAAGCCTCGTAAATCAGGGCGTCCACGCCCAGGCCCTGTTGGTAGTTCACGCCGTGGGTCGAATCGATCGCGGCTTCCATCGCGTCGCCGGTCGAGCGTAATTCAAGCTCACGCGGCGGGAGGACGCTCTGCGAATAGCCCCACGGGCCGAGGATCAACTGCGAGAAGCTGTGCAGATCGATGAGGCCTTTCACATTGGGCGTGGCGAGGATGAAGTTGCGGAGCGCGGTGCTCTCGGGCTCGGAGAAGGGGCCTGTGCCGCGGTAGACATCGCTGGAGCCGGAGGAACTGGTGCTCGCGCCGCCGTACTGGTAGCTCCAGTTGCGGTTGAGGTCGACGCCGAAGGTCCCGTCGCCGTTGTTGCGCCGGTTCTTGCGCCAGAGGCGCTCGGTGTCGATGGAGTACTGGTAGCCGTCGCGGTTGAGCGAGGGGATGATGATCCACACGACCTTGTTCACGAGGTCGGTGATCTCCGGGTTTGTGCCGTGGTTGCGGATGAGTTGGTCCATCGCCCACATGGCGCTGGCCGGGGCGATCCACTCGCGCGCGTGCTGCCCGGCGTTGATGATGATGACGGGGCGCGCCGGCTCGCCTGGCACATCAGGCCCGGTGATGCGGATGCCGCGGATCGTTCGGAGTTGGTGGGTCGTGCCGACCGTCACGCTCGACGCGAGGTCGGGGCGGAGCGTGATGAGCGTGTCGATGTACGCGTCGATCTCGTCGGGGGTGCGGTAGGTGGCAAAGAATCCCACGCCGCGTTCGGCCCGGGCCTGCTCCATCTGCGCTGTTTCCGCGTCGATCGACTGCTGGATATTGGGGTTCACCACGCGGTAGGGGAGCGTGAGATCGTCGAGCACCGCGAGCGCATCGGGCGGGATGACATATGTCTGCGGGCCGGGGCGCGGCGTGCACGCCATGTTCTCGCCGACTTGGTTGAGCGCGAGCAGGTCGCGCGCATCGCGGATCGTCACTTCGACCAGTTTCCATTGGTCGTAGCGCTTCTTCTCCGGAGCCGGCTCGGCATTCTGCGCGACGGCGGACGACCACCCCACGAACACAGCCACCAGCGCGGCGACGGCACAAGCGCGATGCAGCATCAGCAATCTCCGGGACTTCAGGATTGATCGGACGGACACGGACACAGACCCCCTGAACGATACCCCAAAACGAACCAAATGCGAACGGGAAACCGGGCAGGTCACCGATTTTGCGGCGCAAAAGCGGACTTGCGGGGCGGTGTCCGGTTTGCGGCAAGGCAGGACACGATTGGGGTGGCATGGCCGATGCTCCGATCGGCCATGACTCTGGGCGTGTAGGGCGTGAGTCGTGGCCGACCAGAGCGTCGGCCACGGCACCCGCTGTCGGGGATTGCCGTTGCTCAATGCCGGCTGCGGCGTTCGATCGTGCCGGTCGGCGATTCGACGAGTACTTCGTCCGCTTCATTGAGGAACAGGCCGTGCCCGATGACGCCCGGGGTGTCGTTGAGGATGCGGTTGAGGGCGAGCGGGTCGGCGTGCGGGGGGATCCGCGCGTCGAGGATCAGGTTGCCGTTGTCGGTGCGGACGGGCGTGTTGTTCGACGCGCGGATGTCGCCCTCGAGACCATCGGCGCGGAGTCGCTCGCGCACCGCGGCAAGCCCGTAGTCGAGGAGTTCGATCGGCAGCGGGGCGCTCGTGCCGAGGCGTGGGACGAGCTTGTCAATCGAGATGAGATAGATGCGCCGGCGGGCGGCGTGGGCGGCGATCTTCTCTCGCGTCATCGCGGCGCCGCGGCCTTTGATCATGTGGAGGTGCGGGTCGACTTCGTCGGCGCCGTCGAAGAGGTAGTCGATGGCTGTGATGCCGCCCGATCCTTCCATCGGCAGCACGCGCAAGCCGAGCGAGGCGGCGAGTTCCGTCGACGCGAGGCTGGTTGAGATGCAGGTTATGTCGAGCGACTCGCGCGCGGCGCGCTCGGCGAGGGCGCGGATGGCGCGCGACGCGGCGCGGCCAGTGCCGAGGCCCACGACCATGCCGGAGCGGATCGGGGCGACGGCGGCGTCGGCGAGGGGGTCGGTGGTCGCGTCGGGCATGGGAAGAGAGTAAGGGCGGAAGGCGGACGTTGGAAGGGGATCAGGCGGAAGTGTGATTCGCTCGTCGCCATTCGTGGAGTGCGATGGCGGCGGCGACGGAGACGTTTAGCGAGTCGATCGCCATTGGGCCGGTGATCATCGGGATGCGGAGTGACGCGCTGGCGGCCGCGATCGCGGCTGCGCACAAGCCCGGGCCTTCCTGACCGAGGAGGAATGCGACGCGGCCGCGCAGCAGTGGGGCGGAGGTGGTGATGTCGTGTGAGTCCTGGGTGAGCGCCAGGGCGAGGGGCGTGATGTGATGATCTTGGAGTTGTGCTGCGAGGCTTCGCCAAGGGCCTTGGTGCTCGTCGGCGGAGGTTGAAATAGTGGATGGCTCGGTCGATGGAGCCCCTCTCCCCGGCTCTCCCCCTGAGGGGGAGGGGGTTGTGTTGCCGCGATCACCGGGGTGTGTTGGCGTGAGGCGGGCGAAGGGGATTTTGAGCGCGGCGGCCATGCTGACCCTGATCGACTTACGGTACAGCGGGTCGCAGCAGCGTTCGCTGAGAATCACCGCGGAGCAGCCGAGGGCGGCGGCGTTGCGGAAGATGCCGCCGACGTTGTCGTGGTTGGTGAGGTCGTCGAGCACGCAGATCGAAGTGGGCGCCGGGGGCGGGGGGAGCGACGCGAGCAACTGTGCGACGCTCATCGGCGGTCCGACGTCGCCGAGCGCGAGGCAGCCGCGGTGGATATCGAAGCCCGCGATGGCGTTCATCACGGGTTGCGATGCGAGAAAGACTTCGGGCGGGTCTGCAGTGCTGGATGATGACGGCACGCCGATCGGCGGCAGCACTTCGGCTAAACTCTCCATCGCTGGTTCGGTGAGCAGCACCGACCGGGCGCGGTATCGGCATCGTCCCGCGAGCAGTTCGCGGACAACGAAGCGTCCCTCGGCGATGAACACGCCGCGGGCGCGGAGCCGGTCGCCGTCGCGCGTGAGCCGGTAGTCGGCGAGGCGCGGGTCGTCGGGCGAGTCGATCCGCTGGAGCGTCACGGGGAGCAGTCCGCTTTCTGAAAGGTCTGAGCACCGATGAAGAACAACACTCGATTGGCGGCGTGGACGAGCGTGATTCTCGCAGGTTTGGCGCTGAGCGTCAGCGCGCTCGCACGGCAGGGCGGCGGCGATGTGCCGCAGAACCCGGCGACGAACCCGCACGCGGCGAAGCCCGCCGGCCCCGGCGCGAGTGACGACGCTGGCGTGCTGAAAGTCGGCGGCGTGAGCATGGCGGTGCCAAAGAGTTGGGTGAAGGAGCAGCCGTCGAGCGGCATGCGCGCGGCTCAGTACAAAATCCCCGATCCGGCGGACGACAAGAAACCCAGCGGGATCGTCGCGTACTTCACAAATATCGGCGGGTCGGTGGACGACAACATCAACCGCTGGGTGGGGCAGATCAGCGATCAAGCGGCACCGCCCGAACGCAAGGAGTTCGCCGCGGGCGGCGGCCTGAAGGTGTTCACGGTGAGCGTGACGGGCACGTTCACCGACACGATGCGCGGCGGCGGGCCGGCGAAGGACACGATGCTGCTCGGCGCGGTCATTACCGGCGGGCCGCAGGGCCCGCTCTTCATCAAAGCCACCGGGCCGAAGGATGTGATGACGAAGCAGGTCGAAGCGTGGGAGAAGATGCTCAAGGAAGCGAAGTGAGGGGGGAAGAGTGCTCAGGAGCTAGTGCTGAGTGCTGAGTATTGAAGCCGCAGCGTCGCCGGATCTCACGCTTTGGTTACGACTTTACATTCCTTTGTGCTGCGAAGCACCCCTCAGTCCGATTTCATTCCTCTCAGCACCCGCTCCTCAGCACTCCGATGAACCGCTTCGATCTCTACGAGTTGTGCGTTCAGGCGCCGGAGTTGCAGGCTCGGTTTGTGCGCGGGCTGCACGGCGGGGAGGGGCGGCGGCGCGCCACGGTGCTGGGCGAGGACTTCGCCGGGCCGGCGGCGATCGCGCGGGCGTGGGTGCGTCTTGATGATGCGAATTCGGCGATCGTCACGGATCGTGACGCCGAGCCGCTCGCGCACGCGAAGCGGCGGGCGAAAGGGGAATTCGGCGCGGCGGGCGCGCGCCGGATCGAGTGGCGGCGGCGAGACGTGCTGCGCCCGCTGCTGAAGTCGATGCGCGCGGAGGTGGACGCGATCGCGGCGTTCAACTTCGCGGTGTGCGAGCTGCACGAACGTGATTCGCTCGTCGCGTATTTGTCGACCTGCCGAGCGCGATTGAAGAAGCGCGGCGTATTCGCGTGCGACCTGTACCTCGGCGCGTCGGCGTGGGTGGCGGGGGTGGAGCGGAAGCGTCTGAGGATGCCGAGAGAGATCGGCGGCGGGAGCGTCCTGTACGAATGGGAACAGGTGAGCGCGGACCCGATGACGGGGCGGGTGCGGAATGCGATTCACTTTGAGATCGGGGGGGCGCGGGTTGGGGGTGGAAGGCGCGCGGGGGGGGCGAAGGTGTCCCTCTCCCCGGCCCTCTCCCAAGGGGAGAGGGAGTTGAGGCAGGCCCTCTCCCTGCGGGGGAGGAAACAGATGCGCAACGCATTCGTCTATGACTGGCGGCTGTGGAACATCCCTGAACTGCGCGACGCGATGCGTGACGCCGGGTTCGCGTCGAGTGCGGTGCATGCGAACTACGGGGAGTTGATCGACCTTTCCACGGGCGACCCGGTGCCTCGGGCGACGACCGATGCCCATGAGATCGACCCGCGATCGGCGGTGGTGTATGTGGTCGCGCGCGGGTGAACGATCCTCGGTATCGTGATCGGCATGAGCCGCACACACGGCACGAACAAGGTCTCGCCGCTCCAGTTCCTCGCTGGGCTCGCGGTGCTGGGCGTCTTGGCGCTGGTCGGGTATCTGCGCACGCCGCAGTCGCTGGGGATTTCCGGGCCGGGCACTTCCCCCGCGCCGTCGGCAACATCGTCGCCGCGATCATCAGTCGATTCGGGTGCCGAGTCGATCGAGCGTGCCATCGCGGCGAAAGCGGAGGAAGTCTGGGTCCGCGTGGAGGCGGTGGTCCACAAGGAACTGCCGGACGACACGGAGGGCGACGAGCATCAGCGGTTTCTCATCACGCTCGACTCGGGCGTCACGGTGCTCGTGGCGCACAACACCGATGTCGCGCCCCGGGTGCCGGTCAAGGTCGGCACGCGCGTGAAGATCCGCGGCAAATATGTGTGGAACGACAAGGGTGGGCTGATCCACTGGACCCACCACAACGAACGCAAGCCCGATGACGAGTTCGGCTGGATTCAGGTGGGCGCGGAGCGATTCGAGTAGAGCGTTACGCGGCTTTGCGTCGCGGCGCTGCGCCTGAAGAACTCTCGGCGCGATCGGCGGATTGCTTCAGCCCGTTCCACCCGCCGACGGATTGGATCACCGCGCCGATGACGGCGGCCGAGCCGACAATCACGGGGACCATCAGCGGGTTGCGGCCCATGCCGCTCTCGATGCCGCTCTCGAACGCGGGGACGTTCATGAGCGCCGACATCCCGCCGAAGACGAGGAGCGTTGCTCCGCCGACGACGGTCAGAAGGATGACAACGCTTCGGAACGCGAGGAACGTGAGCATGCCGACGGTGATCAGCCCGATGACGGCACCCATCTGGTGCATCGAGGGTGCGAAGCCGAGCGCGGTCCACAGGTTGGCGCCGGCGAACGCGCCGGCGAGCCCGCCAAAGATCGCGACGGCGTATTTCATGAAGGGCCACGCGACGACCGCGAAGAGGATCGACAGGCACGACGCGATGACGTAGGGATTGCCGAGCCGGTCGCCCATCGCGGCGCCGATCCAGATGCCGCTGAGGGCCGCGAGGATCAGGATGACGAACTTGTGCCAGCGGTAGCCGTTGAGAATGCACAGCCCGCCCACGACGAGGAAGATGGCGGCCCAGATGAACCCGATGCGCGTCAGGATGTCACCGAGCGCGCTCGGGTGGTTCAGCACGTCGAGCTGATGCCACAGGCGCGAACCGATCACTGTCGCGGGGTTGGGCCCGGTGTCGGCGAAGACGCCGTCGTCCTCGATAGTGGCGAGCAGCAGCGGCGAGACACTCATGCGGAGTAGACCTTAGGGGTTTGTTTGCTGTCCGTTCTTATCGGCCTGCGGCTGGCGTGCGGTCCACTGAATCGCGGTGCCGAGCAGAGCAACACCCGCCCAGATCCCGACCCAAATTGCGGAGTTGTCGAGGAGCGCATCAGGCACGGGCCAGTGCTGGAGTTCGGCGATCGCGGGGAGCGCAGGCAGCCAGAGCGCGGAGCCGATGATCGCCGAACCGAGGGCCGCTCCCCGTCGCGGCAGGATGAGTCCCATGCCGAAGCCGACCACGCCGCCGGCGATGGCGATGAGCAGCAGGGGGCTGCGGCCTTCGGAGGGGATCGACCGCCACACCGGGCGAAGGCTGTCGTTGATGCGGATCAGCACGTCGCGCGCGGGGTTCGCCGAGCGAGCCCCGAGCGGGAGCGAGTGGGTTTCTTCGCCGCTCGTTAGTTCGTCGTCTCCCGGGGCAGACTCGAGCAGCCGATCGGCTTCATCAAGCGCCGGCGTGGAAATCATGCCTGCATCGCTTGATGGTTCGCCGAGCGCGTGAGTGAGCGGGTTCGTCGCGAGCACGACCAGCGGGGCCGCGATGCCCAGCACGATCGCCAGCAAAATCCCGGCGGCGTAGCGGAAGCTCACCCAACCGACGACCGCGCCGAGCAGCAGTCCCATCGCGGCGGTGAAGATCGGGTCGGTGCTCATGCCGAGGTGCCCCGGCACGAGCGAGCCGCCGAAGCATCCCGCCGCCGACCCCAGCAGTACGAGCGACCCCTTGAGGAACCGCGCGCCGACGAGCCAGAGAATCAAACCGGCGATGAGCATCACGCCGATGACGGTCCACGCGGTGAGCGGCAGTTCGCTGACGCGCCGAAAAAAAACGGCGGCGGTGGCAGCGTGCTCGGTCGGTATGCGGTCCGTCATGGGGGGGTCTCACTCATTCATCGGCGTTCCCGCCCGGAAACGGCTAGTTTGCCGCCGGGGGAGGGCGGCGGGCGGGGATATCCTGTATTCGGATTCGCCAGCCCGGGTTCCGACCCGGCGCGTGCATGACCCGGCGGGAGGTCGGCGTGAGGATCACCATCAAGCCGTTTCTACGGGAGCTCGGGCGGAAGAAGTGGACCGACCTCTTCGGCTGGCGGTTCGCGGTGCTGAGGATGTTGTTCTTCACGCCGGCGTTCAGCGGCGTTTGGGATTGGCTTATCTGGCCCATCCTGATGTTCATCTTCGCGCCGAGCGCGATGGTGGTGTACGCGCTTCTGATTCAGAGTGATGTGAGCACATTTTCGGCGGTGATGGTCGTATGCGTGTCGACTCTGTTTCTCGGTTCGAGCGACATGCCCTACGGCGAAATCCCTTGGGACCAGGTTCCCGCCCGCTTCCGCGCCGAAGTGAAGCATTGGCGGAGTTTGCTCATCAAGCCATCCCCCGCCGTGTAGGGTGCGCGATGCGCTTCCACCCGTTGTGTCCCTGCCGAAGTGGTTGCGGGGTGCGTCAGATGTCTACATTTGTTTGCCGAAACGCGAGCCCAGATTGACCCGCTGAGAACCCCGGCCGATCTCCGGCCCGCGGCCGTCGTCATGCGCGCGATGGTCGCTCGGAGTTGTGCCGTCATGAAAATCCGTGGAAAGCTGATCGCCGCGTTCCTTATCGCCGGGCTGGCGCCGGCGGTCACGCTCTTCGTCCTCGCGTGGAATTCGACGAAGTCCGTCGAGGTCACGCTCGGCGAGCAGTTCGAGGGGATCGCGATCAACGTCCTCGACAAGGTGGAACGCAACCTCTTCGAGCGCTACGGCGACGTACAGGCGTTCGGCTACAACACCGTGATTCTCGAACGAGAGCACTGGCACAAGCCGGGCGACGCGAACCCGATCGTGCAGGCGATGAATAAGTACGTCGTCGCGTACGGCATGTACCCGCTCATGGTCCTCGTTGATCCAACAGGCAAGGTCATCGCCGTCAACAGCGCCGACGCGGCGGGTAAAGCGATCGACACGGCGTTTGTCTACGAGAAGAACTTCGAACGCGAGCCTTGGTTCCAGGCGGCGATGAGCGGTCGATTCCTCGCCGGCCCGACAGGGCTGACGGGCACGGTCGTTGACGATGTGTACGTCGAGCCGATGCTGAAGCAGATCGAGCGCGACGAAGGGCTGTGCATGGGCTTCACCGCGCCGGTGATGGACGCGAGCGGCAAGACGATCGCCGTGTGGCGCAACTACGCGAAGTGGTCGGTGGTCGAGGACATCCTCGCGGACTCGTACCAGACCATGAAGAAGAGCGGCTGGCCCAACGGGGAGCTCACGCTGCTTGATCGCGCGGGGCGCGTGATCGTCGACTGCGACCCCGGCGCGAGCGGCAAGCACTCGAACCGCGACATGGACAACGTGATCCTCAAGCTGAATCTCGCCGCGCAGGGCGTGGAAGCGGCGAAGAAGGCCCTCTCAGGCGAGAGCGGCTCGCTCCGCTCGCTGCACTCGAGGAAGCAGGTGTGGCAGTCGGCCGCATACAAGCACAGCACGGGCGCGCTGGGCTATCCGGGTATGGGCTGGTCGTTGCTGGTGCGCGTGCCGGAGGCGGAATCACTGGCGGCGGTGCATTCCATGCGCTTGTCACTTGAAACCGTCATGATCGGGGCTGTCCCGTCGATCGCGCTGGTCGCGTGGTTCTTCGCGGGCATGATCGTGAAGCCCATCCGGCGCGTTGTTGAGGCGATCAAGGACGTGGCGCAGGGCGAGGGCGACCTGACCAAGCGGATCGACGTGCGCTCGAACGACGAGGTCGGCGAGCTGGCGCAGTGGTTCAACATGTTCCTGAAGGTGCTGAACGACCTGATCGCGCAGATCGCCGCGTCGGCGCAGCAGGTCGGCACCGCGACGCAGCAGATCGACGAGGCAGGGCGCGGGATGGCCGACACCGTAAACGAGCAGGCGCAGCAGACGCAGCAGACGAGCAGCGCCATCGAGGAGATGTCGGCGAGCATCATTGAAGTGGCGCGCAAAGCGGGCGACGCCGCCGGCGGCACGCGCTCCGCGGGCGAGTCGGCCCAGCAGGGCGGCGAGATCGTCAAACGCACCGTCGCCGGCATCCGCGGTATCTCGCGCATGGTCGAGGAGTCTTCGAGCGTCATCGAGGAACTCGGCAAGCGCGGCGAGCAGATCGGTTCCATCATCGAGGTGATCAACGACATCGCCGACCAGACCAATCTGCTGGCGCTCAACGCGGCCATCGAAGCGGCCCGTGCGGGCGAGCACGGGCGCGGCTTCGCGGTCGTTGCGGATGAGGTACGCAAGCTCGCCGAGCGCACCGTGAAGGCGACCAAGGAAGTCTCCGATTCCATCTCCGCGATCCAGAGCGACACGACTATCGCCGTCGGGCGGATGGGCGAGTGCTCGAAGAGCGTGGCGGAGGGTGTGAAGCTCGCGGAAGAAGCGGGCGAGGCGCTCGACGGCATCGTCGGCAATTCGGGGGGCATCAGCTCCATGGTCGAAGCCATCGCCGCCGCCACCGAGGAGCAATCGGCGGCGGCGGAAGAAATCACCCGCAGCGTCAGCTCGATCGCCGAGGTCGGGCGGCGGAACTCTGAGCAGGCGTCGCAGGTTGCGTCCGCCGCCACAACGCTCAGCGAGCAGACGGCGGCGATGCTGAAGCTCGTCGGTCGGTTCAAGACGTCGGCGTGAGCGTCCCTTACTTCTTCAGCAACCGCTCGAGATAGTGGATGTCCACGCCGCCGCGCCGGAACGCCGCGTCGTTCATCAGCTCGCGGTGCAGACCGATGGTGGTCTTGATCGGCTCGACCTTGAACTCGCGGAGCGCGCGGCTCATGCGGTTGATCGCCTTCTCGCGGTCGTCGCCGTGGACGAGCAGCTTGGCGATCATCGAGTCGTAATTCGGCGGCACGCGGTGCCCGGTGACGCAGTGGGTGTCGACGCGCACGCCAGGCCCGCCGGGCAGTTCGAGTTTCTCGATGAGCCCGGGGCATGGCGCGAAGTTCCGCGCCGGGTCCTCCGCGTTGATGCGGCACTCGATCGCGTGCCCGTTGATCTTCACGTCTTTCTGGTCGAAGGGCAGCTTCTCGCCCGCGGAGACACGGATCATCGTCTGCACGATGTCGATGCCCGTGATCAGTTCCGTGACGGGGTGCTCGACCTGCACGCGCGTGTTCACTTCGAGCAGGTAGAAATTCTGCTTCTCGTCCATCAGGAACTCGACGGTCGCGGCGCCGGAGTACTTGGCACTCTTCACCAGCCTCGCGGCGGCGGTGCAGACCGCCTCGCGTTTCTTCGGGTCGATCCCTGGACCGGGGGCCTCCTCGATGATCTTCTGATGCCGGCGCTGCATAGAGCAGTCGCGCTCGTAGAGGTGGACGGCGTTGCCGTGCTTGTCGCCGATGACCTGCACCTCGACGTGGCGGGCGCGTTCGAGGAATTTCTCGATGTAGACCGCGCCGTTGCCAAACGCCGCCTGAGCTTCCTGCGCGGCGGCTTTGATGCCCGCGCGGAGGTTGATCTCGTTGTGCGCGACGCGCATGCCGCGCCCGCCGCCGCCCGCGGCGGCTTTGATGATCACCGGGTAGCCGATCTTGTTCGCGACCTTGACCGCTTCTTCCTCTTCGGCGATCGCGTCTTCGGAGCCGGGGAAGACGGGGACCTTCGCAGCGCGGGCCATTTTCTTGCAGGAGATCTTATCGCCGAGCGCCGCCATCGCTTCGGGCGACGGGCCGATGAACTCGATCTTGCAGTCGCGGCAGACCTCGGCGAAGTGCGCGTTCTCGGCGAGGAACCCGTAGCCGGGGTGGATCGCGTCGCAGTTGGCGACCTCCGCGGCGGCGATGATGCGCGGGATGTTCAGGTAGCTCTCTTTCGCGGCTCCGGGGCCGATGCAGATGGCCCGGTCGGCGTGGCGCAGGTAGTTCGCGCCGGCGTCGGCTTCGGAATAGACGAGCACCGTCTCGATCCCCAACTCGCGGCAGGCGCGGATGATGCGGACGGCGATCTCACCTCGGTTGGCGATCAGGACTCTTGTGAACATGCATCTCACCACAGAGGACACAGAGAGCACGGAGAAAGAACCAGAGAGGAATACGCAGTGATTGATTCAAGAGTACGGCCGGAGAAACTCGCAAACCATCATGACTCCTCCGGCCGGGCTTGAATACAACATACCTCTCTGTGGTGTCTGTGCTCTCCGTGGTGAATATCTTCAGTTCGTCCGTACCAGGAACAGTCTCTGACCGAATTCCACCGACTCCCCGTTCTTCACGAGCACTTTCTCGATGGTGCCGGCGCACTCTGCCTTGATCTCGCTGAACACCTTCATTGCTTCGACGATGCACACCGTCGTCTCCGGGCCGACGCTGGTGCCCACGCTGGCGAACGCGGGGCTTTCCGGGTCGGCGGCGGAGTAGAACGTGCCGACCATGGGGCTGGTGATCGCGTGCAAGCCGGCGTCGTCGGAGCCGCCGCCCGCGTCATCGTCATCGCGGGCGTTCGCCGCCGCTGACGCGACGCCGCTCATCGCGGCCATCGGCGCGGGCTGGTGATACACCACGGGCACGCCCATCGGTGCGGCGCCGGGCATGGGCCCGATCGGGCGCTTGATCATCACCGTCTCTTGCTGGTCCTTCAGGTCCAGTTCGGAGAGGTCGTTCTCCACCATCAGGCGGACAAGTTCCTTCAGCTTTCGGATATCGATCATCGTGTGGCCCAGTCCAAAGTCTTGGGCATCGAGCACAGGCTCGTGCCCCCGCGATCCGTCACGAGAACATCATCTTCGATCCGCACCCCGCCCACGCCCGGCAGATAAATCCCAGGCTCGACCGTCACGACCATCCCCGGCTTCAGCACCGGCTCGGTGAGCTTGTTCAACCCCGGGTCCTCGTGGATATCGAGCCCGATGCCGTGCCCGAGCCCGTGCCCGAAGAACTCGCCGAAGCCCGCCTTCGAGATGATCCCGCGCGCGACGGCGTCGATCTCTTTCCCCGTCTTCCCCGGCTTGATCGCCGCGATCGCCGCGAGGTGCGCGTCGAGTACCACGCGGTACACCTCGGCCATTTTCTTCGGCCACTTTCCGATCGCGAACGTGCGCGTCATGTCCGCGCGGTAGCCGCCCACGCACGCGCCCCAGTCGATCAGCAGCGTCGAATCCTTCTTCACCTTCGCAGCGCCCGGTACGGCGTGGGGCAGCGAGCCGTTCGCGCCGGCGGCGACGATCGAGGGGAAACTCACCGACTCCGCGCCCCGGATGCGCATCGTCATCTCGAGCCGGGCCGCGATGTCGGATTCTGCCTGCCCGGGCTTGATGGTCCGCAGCACGTCGTTCAGCGCCGCTTCCTGCAGCTTAACAGCGTTGCGGAGCAGCGCGATCTCGCCTGCATCCTTCACCGCGCGGAGCGACTTGATGACCGCCGAGGTGTCCCGTAGGCGTTTCTCGCCCGCGCCTTTGGCCAGCGCCGCCTTGAACGCGACCGTCATATGTTCAGCCTGGATGCCGAGCTTCTTCGGCCCGACCGACTTCAGCAGCTTGCTGAGCGCTTCGGTCATCGCTCCTTGGCGCATCACGATCGTGGCGGTCTTCTTGAACGGCTGGAGTTCTTCCTCGTAGCGCGAATCGCTGACGATCCACAGCTTCGATGGCGTGACGAGCATGACGCTGTCATCGCCGCGGAACCCGGTGAGGTAGCGCAGGTCGCGCGGGTAGGTGACGAGCATGCCGTCGAGCCCGAGCCGCTCGCACTCCGCGCGGAGCCGCTTAAGGCGCGCTCGACTCGCGTCAGCGGATGAAGAAGCCGATCGGCGTTGTCGGGCCGAAGCCTGAGCCATGCGGGGCGGAGTATAGCGGTGAGTTGCCCGACGCGCGCCGAGCGATCACTGCTCCTCGTCGCGCATCGACAGCGGCGGGGAGAGCACTTCCATCAGCGCAAACGCGCGGCGGAGTTCCGCCGGCGAGCGAACCCTGCCGTCCGGGTTGAACAGCAGTCCTTTCGGCCCGGCGCGAACCTCGGCGTGAACCGGCGCCGCGACCGGGGGTGGGGGGGCGAACGCGCTGCGCCGAACCACAGGCGGCGGCGCGGGCGGATCGAAGGGTTGCGCGGCAACCTCGGGCCGGCGCTGCGGCCGTGTCGGCTCGCCGCGCTGCTGATTCTGCTTGCGCTGCGGAAGCGTCGTTTGCTGCGGCCGCGCGGCCGGCCGCTGCGGCTGGGGTTGCCCCGGAAGCGCTGTCGGCCCGCGCGTGACGGTTTGCGGCACACCGAAGCCAACCTGGCGCTGGTCCGGGCCCATCGGACGCGGCCCGCCGGGCGGCCCGCCCGGCTGACCCATCGGGCGCGGGGCCGCGGTACCCACCGCGCGGGACCGCTGGTTCATCTGCTGCTGCCTGCGCAGCGCCTCGAGCTGCGCCTGTCGACGCGCCGCCAGTTCCTGCGCCGAAGCGCCCGCGGGGGCGTTCGCCGCCGCCCCACCGGGGGCACCGGCGGCTCGGCCGGTGCGGAGTTGCTCATCCTGCCGACGCCGGGCTTCGTCTTTCGCGCGCTTGATCTCCGCCTGCTCGCGCAGTTTCCCGACGATCCATGACAGGAGCGAAAGCGAGGCGACGATCGCAAACAGGTAGAACTGGTTCGACATCATTCGTCAGTGTAGACGACAGGCGCGAACGCCGCCTGTCCGAGCTCACAGAATCCGCGTCGCGCGCGGGTAGCTGCCGAGAATGAACAACTCCGCGCAGTGCGATCTCGCGTTCTCGACCGCCGCCACCAGCTTCGGGTCGGCCCGGTGCCCGACGGCGTCGATGAAGAACGTGTACGTCCAGTTCACCCGCCGGCTCGGGCGCTTGTCGATGTGAGTCAGGTTGATCCCCGCCTCCTCGAACGCGCGGAGTACCGAGACGAGCGCGCCGGGCTTGTCGGCGGTCGCGAACATGATGCTCGTCTTGTCGTCCCCGCTCGGGTGTGCGGTCTGGCGTGAGAGCACGAAGAAACGCGTCACGTTGCTGGGGTCATCCTCGATGTCCTCGAAGAGGATGTTCACGTCGTTCAGTTGTGCTGCAAGGAGCGACGAGATCGCCGCTGATCCGTTGGCGGGGTCGCGTTCCTGCTCGTCGCGCGCGATCTGCACGGCGCGGCTGGTGCTCGGCGCGGCGATCAGCTCCGCGTGCGGGTACTGCGTCGCCAGCCAGTTGCGGCACTGGCTGAACACCTCCGGCTTCGAATGGATCCGCTTGACCTGCTTGGGCTCGCAGTTGGCGCACAGCGCGTGATGCACCGCCAGCAGCACCTCGGCGTAGACATTCACCTGCGCGTGCGAGTCGCTGAACGCGTCGAGCGATTCGACAATCCCGCCGCCGAGAGAATTCTCGATCGGCACCAGCCCGTAATGGCAGTGCCCGCGCGCCACCTCGGTGAACACGCCGCGGATCTCGTGCAGGTCCTCGAACTCGACGGACGACCCGAAGTGTCGCGTTGCCGCCAGGTGGCTGTACGACCCCGCCGGCCCGAGGAACCCGATCCGCAGCGGTTGCTCCAGCGCGAAGCTGCCGCTCATGATCTCACGGTACACGGCCTCGATGGTCCGCCCCGGCAGCACGCCGCCGAGGCGCGTGTTCGCGTCGAGCACGCGCTTCAGCACCTCCGCCTCGCGGTGGGGGGCGTAGATCGGTGCGCCGGTGGATCGCTTCGACTCGCCGACCTCCACGATCAGCAGCGCCCGCTCGTTCAGCAACTCGATGAGCCGCCGATCGACGTCGTCGATCGCGAGCCGAAGTTCCGACAGCGGGCGCGAGGGGTGCGGCGGGGGACGGGATGGATCACTGGGCGGGGTCACGGCACCATCATCGGCGAAATCGCCCCGCCGCACGAACTCTGGAAATCCGGCTGATGGCGCCCCGCCGCCGCACCAAGTCCGGCGCTGGGCGAGCGCCCCGCGGCGATTCTGAGGCGAGACTTGACACGCTCCAAATAGGTGATATATTTATCACATATTGAGATTGAGACCCGCCCATCCCGACGCCGGCCCACGGACGATCTCGACCCCGTCTTCCGTGCGATCGCGCACCGCGTCCGCCGCGAGATTCTTGATGAACTCCGCGAAGGGCCAAGGACCACGGGTGAACTTGTGATGCGCTTCCCTGATCTATCCCGATACGCCGTCATGCAGCACCTGGGCGTGCTCGAGTCGGCCAAACTCATCGTGGCCCACCACGAGGGGCGCGTGCGCGTCAACCAGCTCAACGCCGTGCCCATCCGGCAGATCTACGAGCGATGGGTCACGTGCTACGAGGGTCACTGGGCGTCGGCCCTCATCGCGCTCAAGGAAGAACTCGAAGGTTCGCGCCAACCAATGCCACAGAAATCCCTAGCAATGGACCCCGCTGTCGAGCACGAACCCTCAAGCTTGCAGGCCCGGCGCTCGCGCCGTCGAAGTTCTCGTGGAGTGTGATCGGCACGCACGCTGACGTGCCGAAGTCATCCGGGTTCAGGAGCCCCGTCATGCCCGACCGTGTGTTCTCCATCGACATCAACGCCCCGATCGAACGTGTGTGGCAGGAGATTACCACCACGGGCCGAAAGTGCCGCCCGATGTTCGACACCATCCTCGAAGGCTCGATGACGACGCCCGGCTCCAAGATCCGCTACCGAAGCGACAATGGGAAATTCGTCTTCATCCTCGGGCACGCGAAGGAAGCCTCGCCGCCCTGCAACGGCGTGGCCCGCCTCGTCCACACGTTCAAGTTCGTTCACCTGCCCGACGACTACTCGACCGTGACGTGGGAACTCTCGACCATCGCGAGCGGCACGCGAATCAAGCTCACGCACCGCTTCGACTCCGAGTCCAAGACATACGAGATGGTCAACAAGGGCTGGCCCACGATCCTCTCCAACTTCAAATCGATGTTGGAGACGGGCAACCTGCCGCTCGGGCAGCGGTTGCAGTACTTTATGATGAGTGCCATGAGCTTCATGACGCCGAAGGCGATGCGCGTCGAGAACGTATGCGAGTAGTTGCACCCAAGCCACATCGCCCCGATCGGAACTCCTGGACCCCGGAACCCGAACTGATCCTGAGCACCCAACCCGAACTATCAACCATGACACATCTCATCCGCACCACCGCCCTCGCCATACTCTGCTCTCTCATGCCGCTTCACTCCGCCGCACGCGCCGAAGCACCAACCGCGCCGCCCACCATCGGCGTCGCGCAACCCGACCCGGCGCGCCAGGTCCGCGCCGAGATCCTCATCAACGCCCCCGCCGCGGAAGTGTGGAACGCCTGGACCACCAGCGAGGGTGTCACCGGTTTCCTCGAGACGCCCGCCAACATCGAGCCCCGCCTCGGCGGGAAGTACGAGATTTACTTCGTCCCCGACGCCCCCGAGGGCCAGCGCGGCAGCGAAGGCTGCACCGTGCTGAGTTGGCTCCCAAGCCGCATGCTTAGCTTCTCGTGGAGCGCGCCGCCCACGTTCCCCAGCGTACGCGACGGTGCGGAGAAAACCGTGGTTGTCGTTGAGTTCTTCCCCATCGGCCCGGACATGACGAAGGTCACGCTCACACACCACGGCTGGCCCGCCGCCGACGCGAAGCTCCCCAACATCGACGAGTGGAACGGCACGTTCGAGTACTTCAGGAAGGCGTGGCCCAACGTGCTGAACGCGCTCGCCGCGCGTCACGCGCCGAAGGACGCCGCCGCCGCGACGCCCGACCCGTGCAACGGCTGGGTCTACCTCGTCTCCCCCACGCGCGAGAACTTCATCGCCACCATGGCGGATGACGAGAAGAAGCACCTCAGCGCCCACGCGCAGTACATCAAAGACCTCACCGCGCAGGGCGTCGTCGTCTGCGCCGGCCCATGCACCGATATGAAAGCCCCCGGCATCGTGATCTTTCAGGCAAAGGACGAGGCCGCCGCCCGCGCGATCATGGAGAACGACGCCGCCGTGAAGAACGGCGTGTTCAAAGCCGAACTCCACCCGATGCGTCTCTCGTTCCTGCGCGGGCGCGACTGAACGTCACGAGTTGACCGATTGCACTGTCGCTGTCTCTGGTCGCACGGCCGCGCCAGATCATCCGGCACGACGCCAGCCGCATCCCCCCGTTTCCGCTGCAAATGAAGGGAGCTTCGTCATGTCAAAGGTCAACCCCGTCCCGCCCATGTTCCACGCCGTCACGCCGCACCTCATCATCGACGGCTGCGCCAAAGCCATCGACTTCTACAAGAGAGCCTTCGGCGCCGAAGAGATCAGCCGAATGCCCGGCCCCGACGGCAATAAGATCATGCACGCGATGATCAAGATCGGCAACTGCATGCTGATGCTCTGCGATGACTTCCCCGAGTGGGGCGCCGCGAAGAGCCCCACAGCACTCGGTCAGAGCAGCGTGACGCTCCACATGTACGTCCCCGACGCTGACGCGTCGTTCAAGCGAGCGCTCGACGCCGGCGCGACTGTGTCGATGCCCATCGCCGACATGTTCTGGGGCGACCGCTACGGCGTCATCAAGGACCCATTCGGGCACGAGTGGTCCATCGCCACGCACATCAAGGACATGACCGGCGAAGAGATGATGCAGGCGATGAAGCAGATGTGCGGCTAAGCCGATTCACTGCAAAGCACACAACAGAAGAAGCCGTTACTGAGCCGCCCGGGGCGAAGTGACGGATCG
The DNA here is from genome assembly GCA_964391865.1 of uncultured Phycisphaeraceae bacterium. Taxonomy (GTDB): domain Bacteria; phylum Planctomycetota; class Phycisphaerae; order Phycisphaerales; family UBA1924; genus DASZQL01. The sequence goes on along the minus strand of CAYMNQ010000001.1, from coordinate 191,675 downwards.
TCGCTGCCCAGGGAGCCATGGCCGAGGCTCTGCTCGGGCATGCTCTTCGCGCGCTCGTTCACCGCGATCCACGCCCCGCGCCAAACACACTCACCTCACTCCCGCGCGCAAACACCACCGAATCCGCGCGCCGCCCGTTCATCACCCGCCACTCCTCGCCGTACAGAAGCGCCCAGTCCACATTAATCTCCACCGTCGGCGACGTGAACACCGCCCAGCGCGGGTGATCCACCCGGTAGGTCAGCACGCGCCCGCGACGATCGGTGCCGAAGCCCAGATCGTGCTCCTTGAAGAAATGCTCGGCGGTGTTTTCGCCCGGCACCACGGGCGCGCCTGCCGACGCGGTGCTCATCCGGTGCTCGCGCCCGCCGGCGCGGATCGTGTACGCCGCGCGCACGCGCCCGGCGTCGCTCGTTACCTCGCCGCTCATGCGTGCGCTCGCGTATGGCTCGTTGTACATCGCCCGCGCGATGGCGCCCACCACCCGCGACGGCACATATTCCCGCACGAACATCACGCCCCGCCGCCCCGCGCAGTCGCGCACATAGAACCGCAGATTCAACTCCGGGAAGTTCACGAACCCGGGCCAGGGCACGCCCATCACGCGCGTGCCGAGAAACTGGAACGCCACCAGCGAGACGTACGCGCTGCCGTTCCAGCGATCCAACTCGAGCCCGCGCGGGACGCGCGCCCAGAGCACCGCGTCATCCACCGCAAAGTTCGCGATAATGAGGTGCTCCCAGCGCGCCGTCAGAAAGGGGCGTTTCACGGCGTGGGCTCGCTCCACACCGCCCGCCGCTCCTCATCGAACGCCGTGAACATCGGCCCGCTCACGCCCACCGCCGCGCGGGCCCGCTCGCGCCCTGTATCATCCAACAGCGACACCGCCGGCCCTGCTTCCGTGAGCGTGATCCGCGCCCGGTCAACGCCTGCACGATCGATCAGTGCCACCGCGCCTCCGTCCCGTGTCACCGAGATCGTGGCGCGATCAACGCCGCGATCATCGAGCATCGAGAACGACACGCCGTCCTCGGTGCCGCGCCACTCGCCGCACACCTCTCCGCGCGAGTCGAGCAGCTTGAACCGCCGCGCGCTCAACTCTTCCGCGAACTGCCTCAGCGGCGGCAGTGGGGGAGCCGCGCCCTGCCCGCCCATGAGCAACGCCGCGATCACCGCGCCCTGCGCCGCCGCCGCGAAACTCAGCACTTTCACGCGCCGCGCGAGTGATTGAATACTCGCAGCATCGTCCTGAATAGCCATCTTCCGCCTCCCTCTAGTCTTTCGAGGCCCACTGAGGGTATCCTCGCCGATATGAACCGTGTGGTGCCGCACACCGTTGATCCCCAGTGGCCGACGATCCCCGCCGATCGCTTCGCCGCCACGTTCCGCATCGATTCCCCCGAGGGCTGCGCCGTGGCGCTCCTCGGTCTGCCCGACGACACCGGGGTGCGCCTCAACCACGGCCGGCCCGGTGCCGCGCTAGGGCCCGCGGCGTTCCGCGCCGCGCTCGCACGCTACGGCACCACCTTCGACGCCAACAACAACCGGCAGATCCCCGTCAACGTCTTCGACGCGGGTGATGTCCGCCCCGCCACCGGCGGGCGACCTGAAGAGGACCTCCAGGAAACCCATCGGCGCATCACCGAAGCCGTCACAAAGCTCCAGCAGCTCGGCATGATCACCGTCTGCGTCGGCGGCGGGCACGACCTCACGCTCCCCGCCGTCCGCGCTCTCGCGCAGTTCACGGGCAGGCCGGTGGGGGGCATCAACGTCGATGCCCACCTCGACGTCCGCGAGTCCCTCGGCAGCGGCATGCCCTTCCGCGTGCTGCTCGAAGGCGGATTCCTCGACGGCCGCCGATTCTGCGAGTTCGGCATCTCCCGCTTCGTCACCACGCGCGAGCACAACGAGTTTCTCCAGCTCCGCCACGCCTCGGTCGTCACGATCGACAAGGTACTCGCCGATATCCCGTCGGAGGTGTACCGCGCCTTCGCCGTCGCGCGCGGCGATCGCTCCACGCCGCTCTTCGTCTCGCTCGATCTCGACGCCATCGACGGCGCGTACGCGCCGGGCGTCTCCGCCGTCAACCCCGCAGGTCTGGCGCCGTACATCGTCGCCCGTCTGCTCGAGAACGCTGGGCGCGATCCGCTCGTGCGGCATCTCGACATCATGGAACTCTCGCCCCCGCACGACGATCCGCCCTTCGCCGAGGATGCCGCCCGCGGCGTGACGGCCGGACGCACCGCGAAGCTCGCGGTGTTTATGTTCCTCACGTTTATCGCGGCTCTCGCGGACCGCCCGGTATGACCGCGCTGCTCATCCGCAACGCCCGCGCGCTCACGCTCAACACCGGCGCGCCGCCGGGCATCGAGCGCCGCGGTGCCGCGATGAGCAACCTCGCCGTTCTCCCGAGCGCGGACGTCCTGATCGAGAACGGCATCATCACCGAAGTCGGTGCCTCCTCTTCTCCGGCGCACAGCGCATCGCGCACCGCGCACACCGCGATCGACGCCCGCGGCCGCGTCCTCATGCCCGGTTTCATCGACTGCCACACCCACGCGCTCTGGGCCGGTGATCGGCTCGACGAGTGGGACATGAAACGCCGCGGCGTCAGCTATCTCGACATCCTCAAAGCCGGCGGCGGGATCATGTCCACCGTCCGCGCCCTCCGCGCCGCGAGCGACGAGCACCTCGCCGCCAATCTCCGCGCACGCCTGCGCAGCATGCTCCGCGAGGGCACCACCACCGTCGAAGTCAAAACCGGCTACGGCCTCAGCGCGCACCACGAACTCCGCATGCTCCGCCTGATCTCCGCTCCCACTCCCTCTGCGAGAGGGCAGGGTGAGGGCTATGTGGCCCCTTCCCTCCCGACTACTTCTCACTCTTCTTCTTCTTCTTCTTCTTCTTCTCTACCTTCAGTTTTACCCACCGCCCTCCTCGCCCATGCGATCGATCCCGACCGCGCACGCCCAGACTTCATCAACGAAATGCAGGGCGAAGCGCTCGACGCCGCCCACGCCCTCGCGCCGCGCGTCGCCATCGACGCCTACTGCGAATCCGGCGCGTGGTCGCTCGATGAGTGCATCACCCTCTTCGAGCGGGCCATCGCGCTCGGGCACCCGTTCCGTGTCCACACCGATCAGTTCAATTCCCTCGGCATGACCGACTGGGCTATCGATCACGGCGCGCGATCCGTCGATCATCTTGAAGCCTCAACTCCAGAAGCGATCGCCAAACTCGCGTGCTCCAACACCATCGGCGTGGTCCTCCCCTGCGCCGGCTTCCACACCGACGCACGCTACGCGAATGCCCGCGCCATCATCGATCAGGGCGGCGCGGTCGCGCTCGCCACCAACCTCAACCCCGGCTCCGCCCCGTGCGCCAGCATGCCGATGGCGATCGCCCTCGCCGTCCGGTATTGCGGGATGACCCCCGCCGAAGCGATCACCGCCTGCACCGTCAACGCCGCCGCCGTGCTGAGCCTCGCCGATCGCGGCACCATCGCCCCGGGCCAGCGCGCCGACCTCATCCTCCTCCGCCACACCGACGAGCGCCAACTCGCCTACGAATTCGGCGGCAACCCTGTTGATGCCGTGATCCACGTCGGCCGCATCGTCAGCGAATGAAGCGAAGTGCAACGCTCGGGGTTCGGGTTCCGGGATTCGGGTTTTTGGGTCCGGGTGCCACGGGTTGGCTCTGCAATCCGTGCTCCTCAACCTCCCTTCCTCCTCCAATCCTCATCACCCGCTGAACGAAGACTGTCACGCGCATCACGCTCGCTCACGCGTCGCGTCTCGTTCAATCAACCTCGCCCAAGCAACACCATCCACTCCACATTCCCGCGCCGATTCCCCTTCGTCTCACCGCCCACGATCGGCGAGCGCGTCACGCCCATCACGCGCACGCCGCGTGTCGGCAGGTCCGCAATCACGCGCTCCAGCACACGCTCCGCATCCGCCTCCTCCAGCACCCCCTCGCGCAGCAGGTGATCCATCCCGAACCGCTTCGCCTCATAGTGCGGTTTCACCAGCGAAATCACCCGCCCCGCGTTGCCCGCGCCGCCCAGCCACTTTATCGCCACCGGCACGCACTTGTCCTGCGTCGTCCACCCCATGTCGATCGCGATCAATCCAACAGCCCGATCCTGCGGCGGCGACGCGTGCAACGCGTTCGTGCGCTCCATCACGATCACGCGAGGATCGTTCCGCAATTTCCAGTCCAGAGCCCCGTACCCCGTGTCCACCGCATACACATGCGCCGCCCCGTGCCGCAGCAGGCAATCCGTGAACCCTCCGACGTTGCAGCCGAAGTCCGCGCACATCAGCCCGTTCACATCGATATTGAACTCGCGTAGCGCGTGATGCAGCTTCAGCCCCCCGCGCCCGACGTACTTCAATTCCCCCGCTTGTTCGCTCACGACCCCGCCACGCCCCACACCGCCACCCCGAGTTCATCCGCGAGTTTCAGCGTCGCCGGCTTGTCGATGATGATCACCGCGCCCGCCGCCAGCGCGATGCACCGCCCACCCGCCTTGTGAACGTTCCGCACCGTATCGGGCCCGATCGTTGGCACGTCCGACCGCTTGTCGTGCCCCGCGCGAGCGCCCTTCAGCAGCGACCACCCCTTGTCGCGGCACAGTTGCCCCGTGCGGTCGATCATGCGATCGGTGCCCTCGATCGCTTCCACCGCCACCACGTCGCGCATGCGGATCGTAATCGCCTGCCCGATATCCAGCCGCAGTATCTCAACCAAAATCGGCCAGCCGAACTCGATATCCGCCAGGTCGCCCGCGCCGGGCGTTCGCTTCGTCATTGCGCCCGCCGTCGCCATCGAGTCGCCGATATGGACCGTCGAATCGATCAGAGTTACGCCCCTGCCCGCCAGCACGTCCGCGACGCCGGCGAGGATGTTGTGCGATCGCAGGTCGCGCCGGTACCGCAGATAAATCCCGACCACCGCAAGATCCGGTCGGTTCTTCATTATAGCCCACCAGCTGTGCAGCAGCGCCGCCTTGTCCACCCGCCCGACCATGACCGCGTGCGTGACGCCCATCCGACGCAGCCGCTTGCCCCAACCGCCCGGCCGCAGCGCGCCGACCTCGCGCACCGTCTCACACAGCTCGCGCAGCTCCGCCGGTGCCTGCCCGGCGAGCGATAAACAATGCACCCGGTACCCCGCGCTGCGCATCCCCTCCGCCACGATCACCGGCAGACGCCCCGACCCCGCGATCAACCCCAGCACCCCCGGCGGCGGCGGCACCGGTGGGGCATACGACGCCGCCCGCCGCTCCGGCACGCGCACGCCCGATTCCTGAGTCGCCGAGAACAATCCCATCGCGATGCGATCATCCGTCGAACAAGGACGCCGGTCAACTAACCGCGCACCCGCGCCGCCGCGCGCTCGGCCAGTTCGCGCAAGCCGGCGTCGCTCCACAGGTACTTCGGGTTGAACACCTTGGTCCCCAGCGCGAATCGGCACGCGCCCACCGCGGCATACTCGTCGATGTCGCTGGCCGATGTGATCCCGCCCCCACCGATGATCCGCAGCTCTTCGCGCATGCCCGGCGCGCACCGCCCCAACAGATCGCCGATGCACGCCATCGCCACCGGCTTCAGCGGCTTGCCGCTCACCCCGCCCGCCGGCACCGGGATCGTGTTGCAGCAGTGGAACCACCGGAGCCCAGCACCCGTCGCGCGGTCGAACATCTCCCGGTAGTTCACGGGAGGCAGCTTCACAATAACCCGCGTCAACGCGTCGTCCTCGCCGGATACCTGCTCCACCCGGCGAGCCTCATCGAACAGCCACTCGGGCCAGTTCACGTGCCCGACATTCGGGCAGCTCATGTTCAACTCGATCGCCAGCGGCTTCAGCCCCGCAGCCTTCCGCAGCAGCACGCGCCATTCGACGTCGTCGAATCCGTGGATCGACACGATCTTGTCAGAAACATCGATCTTCCCCGCCGTCACCCGCGCCGCGAGCCAGTCGATCCCCGGATTCCGCAGCCCGATCTTGTTCACCCACGCGCCCAGCCGCCGGTAAAACCGCACCGTCAGGATGATCCGCCATACGCGCCCGCGCCGCCGCTCCGCCGTGAACGTCCCAAGCGTCGGCGTCGCCCCGAGCGGTTGCACGTAGTTCCCGAACGGCGCCGAAATGACAAGGGGCAAGATCTCACGCGAACCCATGCGCGCAGTGTAATCGGGCCGATCAACCACGCACTCAGCAAGCGTTCTCACGAAAACGAGACGCGATGCGCAGGTGCTCATTCTTTGCCTGACTCAGCGCATTCCGAGCGAGTCCCCCCATCCGGTCCCGTGCTCCCCGCCCCAGCGGGGCGGGCGATGATTGTCAGGGGCAAGCGAGTCTTCGAGCGCCTTCACTGGTTACAACGCCAGAAAGCGAAACAACCCCTGAATGGGGCTGGGGATCAGTGAATTCCAGAGGTGTAGTGACGAAGCCGGATAGCGCAGGAGTTGAGTCTCTGGCACACCGGCGCTCGCTCACGCACCCCGTATGGCTGAGTCAGGGACTACGACTTCAACCCGCGCACCGCGGCGATCACTTCATCCATATTCGCCCGCTTGCTGTAATCCCAGTCGGCGAACGCGTAACGCACCACGCCCTCGCGGTCCACGACGAACGTCGCCGGCGCGGGGAGTTCCCACTTGCCGCTCGCGTTCCGCTCGCCAAGATTCACGCCGTACCCCTTGTACTTCTCGACCGTGGTCTCATCCATCTCGAACCACACCTTGAAGCCCTTCGTCGCGTCCATGCCCGCGTCGGAGAGCACCATGTAGTCCGCCTTCGTCTTGTCGATCGTCTTCTTCACGAACGGCGAGGCTTCGGGCGAAATCGCCACGAACGTGCCGCCCGCCTCTTTCAACTCGCCCATCTTGTCCTGCCAGCCCGCCAGCGCCTTGGTGCAGAAAGGGCACCACTCGCCGCGATAGAAAGTCACGACGATCGGCCCCTTCGCGTACATCTCGCTGAGCGCCACACTCTTGCCGTCCTTGTCGAGCAACGTGAGCCCCGCCGGCGCCTTCTCGCCGACTTTCAACCCGCAGGGTTTCTGCTCCTTCGCCGAGGCCGCCGGCTTCGACTTCGCCGTCTCATCCCCAGCGAGAACGCCGCCCGAAAGCAGCGCCAACGTCCCGATCGCACAAACGCCGACGAACACTTGAGCAACGCGATTCCACGACATCGAAGAGTCTCCTAGGCCGCGGAATGGCGGCCTGTATCTGATGCACCGCTACTCAATCTCGATTCACGTCGAACTATTCCGTGAAGCACAAGTACCACCCCGCCCGCATCCCGCACCCCGCCTCTCAATCCCCAAACAACCCCACCCGAATCATCCCCGCGATCGCCTCGATATCCGGCGCGGGGCTCCGATCATCGGCGTACTTCGGCACGACCCGCCGGATCGCCGCGTGCGCCCGCTCCACACCGGACCCGCTCTTCAGCGGTCGGTGATACTCCAGCGCCTCGCTGGCGCACAGCAGTTCGATCGCTACCGCGCTCCGGCACAGCTCAACCCCGCGCCGCGCCTTCGCCGCAGCTCGCGGCCCGAAGGAGTTGTAGTCCTCCATCCCCGCGCATGTCGGCACGTTCACCACGCTCGCCGGCATCGACAGCGTCGCCAGTTCATTCACGCACGCCGCCGCCGTGTACTGCGTGATCATCAGCCCCGAGTTAATGCCGGGACGCGCGGAGAGATGCGCCCGGAGGTGCATTTCCGGGTCTGCCGCCGCCAGCATGTTGTAGACGCGCCGCTCCGCGATCCCCGCGATGTGCGCGAGCGCGGGAGTCAACTGGTCCAGCGGCAGCGCGATCGGCATCCCGTGGAAATTCCCCGCCGACACGATCAGCGAGTCGTGCGCCCCCTCCGGTGCCAGCACGAGCGGGTTGTCCGTCACCGCGCCGAGTTCCGCCTCCGCGATCCGCCGAACATGATCGATGGTGTCCTGCACCGCGCCCAGCACCGCCGGCGCGCAGCGCAGGGAGTAGGGGTCCTGCACGCGCGGGTCGTTCTCCGCGTGGCTCGGGATGATCTCGCTCCCGGTGAGCAGCGTCCGCAGCCGCGCCGCCACCCGCGACGGCCCGAGTTGGTTCCGCGCCGAATACACCCGCGGGTCAAGAAACGCGTCCGTCCCCCGGCACGCGTCGATCGACATCGCGCACGCCACCAGAGCCGAATCAAACAGCCGCGTCACGTCCGACACGATCAGCGCCGCCTGCGCCGCCATCAGGTGCGTGCCGTTGATGAGCGCCAGCCCCTCCTTCGCCTGCAGTTCAATCGGCGAAATCCCCGCCCCGCGCAGCGCCTCCGCGCCGTTCATCACGCGCCCGCCCACCCGCGCGGATCCCTCGCCGATCATCACCATCACGACATGCGCCAGCGGCGCCAGATCTCCCGACGCGCCCACCGACCCCACCGACGGCACCACCGGCGTGATCCCCGCGTTCAGCATCGCAACGATCGTCTCGACCAACACCGCGCGCACCCCGGAGCACCCGCGCGACAGCGACGCCGCCAGCAGCAGCATCATTGTCCGCACGACCTCGTCTTCCAGCGGCTCACCGACCCCCGCCGCGTGCGAGCGGATCAGGTTCCGCTGCACGGTCTTCAATTCCGCGTCGGGAATGCGCTGCCGCGACAGCGATCCGAACCCGGTGTTCACGCCGTACATCGCCGTCCCGGAGCCGATCGCGCTCTGCAGCCGATCGTGCGAAGCCGCCAGCTTCCGCCGCGCGCCATCCCCCACGGAAACTGGCCGCGCGAGCCGCGCCACCTGCTCGACATCAGACACCGCCAGCGTCCCGCCGTCGAGCACCAGCGCCGACATGTTCCGGCCTCTCACCATGCGCGGAGTCTACAGTCCCCCGCGCTCGCGCCGTTGAAGCACAAAAAACCACAGGCCCGCGGCAGGAGCCGCGGGCCTGGGCGTTGGTAGGGATGTTGCTCACCGGCTGAGTGCCGGCGTCGTGTCACACTCGAACCCACTCACGGAGCCGTGCGGCCCCAGTTGTTCGTGATCGGGGCGATGTCGCTCAGGCCGATCTGACCGTTGCCGTCGAGGTCGCCGAGGAGCACGTCGAAGAAGCTGTCCACCATCGCCACCTCGCCGTCATTCAGCGAGACCGTGCGGCGCACCGGCAGGCTGGCGGGGTAGATGAGTTCCATGATGTACGTGCCGTCCGGGAGCTCGGGGTCAAAGGTCAGCGTCCCGTCAAGATTAGGGACAACCGGATCGCAGCCGACCGGGTTGCCGGTGGTCGGATCAAGGAAGTTCGCCATCAGCACCGGCACCACCGGCCCAGGATTCGCCACGATGATCAGCCGCGAGCCGAGGCTGAACGACAGGTCCGTCGGCTGCTGGAAGCAGTCCTCGAAGATCGGCTGCGTGAATACAGTCCCGCCGGCGGCGTTCGTCCCGCGCTGGTACGCCGGGCAGTTCTTGATGTTCACGTGCGACGACCACAGAAAGTCCGGCACGCCGAACCGCGCGCTCGTCTCGTCCTCTTCCGCGATCTCAACCCAGTAGTGCGTGCCGGCGGTCTGGCTGAAGCACGCCGTCGGCAGCTGCGCGGTGAATTCCCACACCGGGCGGTTCTGGCAGTCCGTGCTGATGCGCCGCACATTCGGCTGCACGCACACGCTGCAGATCGGTTGCTGCGGACGGCAAGCGCCGGGTGTGTCGAGGAAGAAGCTGACCTTGTAACGACGGAACCCCTGCAGCTGCGCCGGATCGAGCACCACGCCGCACCACGAGATACGGCGGATCGGCCCGCTCCGAGTGCAGATCCAGTCATCGCCCGCCACCCGGTAGCCCGGCGGCAGGACCGTGTCCTGGCAGAAGCGGACGCGAGACTCCACCGCGCCGCGGGGCGCGCTGTACGGCTGGCGGTACTTCCAGCCGAGCAGAACGGCACCGGGCAGCACCTGCGCGCCGGCGGACGTCGCCAGCGTGGTCAGGGCACCAAGAGCAACAAGAGCGGTCTTCAAGATCGAGCTGGACATGGGTATCTCCTTTTCTCCCAAGGGGACTTGTTGAAGCTCCGGATCTCGCACCTCGGCCCATCACAGCACGCCGAGCGATCCGGGTACCGGACACCGGCACCAACCGGGCCAGCGACACAAGCCCGAAAGACGGGCGAAAAAAGAAGAAATTCATCCGGAGCGATGGGCGCACGGGAAACAAGCGAAAAGAGCGATGCTTCGGCCCCCCCGATCCCTCAGTCACCCCAGAATCCCGCAATCCGGGCTCCAGCACGTGCTCTGATGCTCGCGGCCGATCCCCTCACGCACCTTCCAACGGCGGCAAGGTCACGGGCCACTTCCGAGCCTTCACCGCCGCGATCAAATCAGCGAACCGCTTCAGCGCCGGCTTTGGCTTCCCCATCGCGCTCAGCAGCCCCGCGTGCGGCATCTCCACACTCGCGGCTGTATCAACCAACCCCTGCCAGCACACGCTCTGCACCTGCGGCTTGCTCAAGCAGATGACCAATGCGTGAGTCAGCCACTCCGCCTGTGCCGCCCCGCTCCACGGCGTGCGCCAGTACCCGGCGTCCTGATGCTCGGGCGTGAAGCCCAGCGGCCCCGTCGAATCACCCGGGTCGCCCTGCGCCGCGCTGGGCCCGATCGGCTCGCTCGGTGCGCCTATCGCCGTGATGTGCAGCGGTTTCTCGAAATTGGCGAACGAATCAAGAATCGCCGAGAGCTGCATCAAGTCCCGTGCCGACCGCCCACACTCACCCTGCCCCGTTTGCAGCCGCAACCCGAATCCATCCACCTGCGTCCCCGACTCATTGATCAATTCTGCGTACAGCAGCGGCGGCAGGCTCGCCGGGTTCGCTGTCGCGTGCTCGCCGAAGGGCTGCGCGATCTCAACCACCACCTTCGCCGCCGGGTGCAGCTTCCGCACAAGAAGGACCGACAGCCGCGTGAGTTCGATCATCTGCTCCACGCTGAGTTTCAGCGGGTGATTCACGTTCACGCCCGAGATGATGGTCCAGCGCGACACCGTCCGCCGATACCTCGTCACGATCATCTTCAGATGTTCGTACGCCAGTTCGCGCAGAGTGCGGTAGTCGTTCTCCCAGATATAGAGCCACTCGGGCAGCGCGCCGTCCGACAAATCCAGCACCGGCCCCGCGAACACCGGCAGCTTTGCTTGACGCACGGCCCACTCGATCCATCGGTCCGTGTGCGCGAAGTTGTACGACCCTTCTTCGCGTTCCAGCTCGCTCCACCGCATCGGGCAGTTGATGAAGTCGAACGACTTTGTCAGCACGCGGTGCAGCGCTTCCGTGTAGAGCTCGTTATGCACGGTGCAGCCGATCAGCGGCATCGCCGCGCTGTTCGGCGGTCCCTTCCCCGGCTCGATCTTCGCCGGCGCTTCCGCCGCCTTCAGCCGCTCAGCGAGCTGCAGGTTCGACTTGTGCTGCGCCAACAGCTCGCTCGCTTCGATCGCCAGCGTCAGCGCCTGCCCCGCGAGCGCCGACTGGTCCTTCGTGTACGACCCGTCCCGTGCGCGCTCAGCGCACAGCGCCCGGCTGAAATGCAGGCGCGCTTTCTCAAAGGTCGCCATCGCCGGATGGTCCGCTGGAAGGTCCGACAGCGACCACTCCTCCAGCTTGTTCAGGAACAGCATGATCCGGTGCCGCGCGAGTTCGAGTTCGAGCAGGTACGTCCGGTCGCGGTCGGGGAGCAGGCAGGTTTGGAGGGTGAGTCGTCCCGGTGCGCCGGTGTCCATCTGCACCGCGATCGCCGCCGACGTGCGGCTCTCCTTGCTCGCCGCGATCCGCCCCGTCTCGACGCGGATGTCCGCCGGGATCGGCAGTTCATCCTTGCCCAGCAGATACGCGTGACGCAGCGAAGCGGCGTCCGTGGGCGTGTGGTCGCGGTTGAAGACGATGAAGCTCAGCATCGCGTGAAGAATCCGGTTCGGGCGCGAGCATGCGCGCCGGGACGGGGCGAGACCCCGCATTGTCGCCGAAGCCGCGAGCTTGGCAAATCCACTGTCGCACCTTCCGCCGCACGCGCACACCCCCACATTGCGATACCATCGACCCCGTGGACACCCTGCTCGAATCGGACCTCGCGCTCCCCAATCGGCGTCAAGGCAAAGTGCGCGACCTCTACGAACTGCCTCACGCGCCCATCAAGCCGGGCGGCCCGCCCGAGCCGCGCCTTCTCGTCGTCGCCACCGACCGCATCAGCGCCTTCGACGTCGTCATGCCCACGCCCATCGCCGGCAAGGGACGCCTGCTCACCGACGTCTCCGTCCGCTGGTTCAGTTTCATCGATTCGCTCAGCATCGTCCGCACGCACCTCATCACCACCGACGTGCGCAGCGCCGCCACCGGGCTCGGCAGCCCCGATCTCGACGCCGTCTCCGGCCGTTCCATGGTCGTTCGTCGCTGCCGCGTCGTCCCCGTCGAATGCGTCGTCCGCGGCTACATCGACGGCTCGGGCTGGAAGGACTACCAGGAGACGGGTCGGATCTGCGGCGTGGAACTCCCGCCGGGCCTCCTCCGCGGCGATCGACTCCCGAAACCGATCTTCACTCCCGCGACCAAAGAAGAAGTTGGCACGCACGACCAGAACATCGACTTCGAGCGCGCCTGCGAAATCGCCGGCGGCGAGACCATGCGCAAGCTCCGTGACATCTCCATCGCCATCTACGCCGCCGCGCACGAGTACGCCGCCGACAGGGGAATGATACTCGCCGACACTAAGTTCGAATTCGGCTTCCCGCAGCGCGCGGGCGGGGGCGACGCCGAGAAAGAGCCCCGGATCGTCGATGAAGCACTCACGCCCGATTCCTCCCGCTACTGGGACAAGGACAAGTGGAAACCCGGCGGGGAGCAGCCCAGCTTCGACAAACAATTCCTCCGCGAGTACCTCAACAGCCTCGTGGCCAAGAAGCAGTGGAACAAGCAACCCCCCGGCCCCGCGCTCCCGCCCGAAGTGGTCCGCGGCACCGCCGAACGCTACGAAGAAGTCCGCCGCCGACTCTGGGGCAGCGCCTGATCGCGGCCTACCTCAGCGCCGCCGGCTTCATCACCGTTTCGTGCGCGTTCACTCCGCCGTCTTTCCCCGGCCCTTCGGTCGTCGCGCTCAGCGTGCCGTCGCTCTTCAACTCGTAGCGGATCAGCTTCGGGTCGTCGTGCGTCGGATTCTCAAACACCGCGAGATTCGACGACAGTTTCGTTAGCCGGAACGGCGTGGGCGGGCATCGCCCGACCGGCTGCGCCAGATAGTCAATCGTCCCGTCGGCGTTCTGTTTGATGCGCAGGAACTCATGGAACGCCGTCTTCTCGCCCACCACGAGCCGGCTCATCCCGCTCATCGTCTTTCCCGCGGGGGACATCCAGTGCTCTTCGATCGTGCCGCCGTCATGCTCGCCCTGCCACGACCCCGCCATCCACGCAAGCTCGGAAATGGCGCGGTCCTTCAACTCCGGTAGCTCAATCTTCGGCACCGCCGCCGGCGACACCGCCTTCACCTCACCCGCCGCCGGCGCGGGCTCGCCTCCCATCACCGCGACCGCGATCAACAGCACACTGACAACAACAACGCCAACAAGCGTTCTCATGATAATTCTCCACTGACTCTTTCTTCTTCTCTGCGCCCTCTGTGACTCTGCGGTGAGTCGCCTCATTGAAGCGACTGCGACAACATGAACTTGTTCCCGTCGGGATCGAAGAACACCGCGAGCTTCACCAGCCCCTCGATCGTCATGGTTGGGCCGTCGAACTTCACGTTGTGCCCTTCGAGCGTGGCGCGCGCCGCGTCGATGTCCGTGACGCCCCACGTCAGCGTCGCCCCGCCGCGAACCTCGGGCGTCTCTTGCTGCGCGAAGCCCACCGCCACCCCCGCGATCGGCGTCGACATCTCGCACCAGCTGATCTCGTCCACCTTGTAGAGCAGCGAGAACCCCAGCACCGACCCGTACCACTTGATCGTCGCGTCCAGATCCCGGCACTGCATCGCGCACGTCAGATCACCCTTGTACGGCAGCTTCGCGCTCATCACGAGTCCCTTTCATGTCTTGCCCCACGCCGCTGGACGATCCACATGATCGTTTGTATACTAACTACACTAACGGATGATCGTCCGCATGGCAAGCAGAATCCTCATCAAACCCCGCCTCCTCCGCCTCCTCGACCTCAAATGGGCCGTCCCTGTCCTCGCCGAACTTCACCGCGGCTCGATGGGCCTCCCCGCCCGCGCCGGCGGAGGGGCGCGATCCATCACCCTCCAGAACCGCCTCTCCATTACCCCTTCGACCCTCTCGCGAACCATTGAAGCCCTCCTCCGTGAAGGGCTCGTCGCCCGTCACCCCGGCTACGGGCACCCGCTCCGCCCCGATTTCACCCTCACGCGCCGCGGCATCGCCGTCGCCGAAGCCTGCCTCGATGTCGTCACCGTCTTCACCACTGCGGGCGTTCCCTCCGCCGAATTCCGTAAATGGATGATCCCCGCACTCATCGCCCTCGCCCAAGGCCGCTCACGCTTCTCCGAACTCCGCGAACTCATGCCCGGTGTCACGCCGCGTGCGCTGACACAGATTCTGAAACGCCTCGAAGACGCCGCCCTCATCGAGCGCCGCATTTCCGACGACTACCCGCCGAGGGTCACCTACCAGCTCGGTCCCAGCGGCAGGTCACCGGCTCAAGCCGCCGCCCGCCTCGCCCACGCCGCTGCGTAGAACGGCGCACCGGGGCGCACTCGTCGCCGAAGCCGCCGGACTGACACGAATCGCCGCTGAAAGAGACGCGCCAAGAAGCCGCCACTGAACTTCTCTGAGCGATGTGGCAGATGCTCCGCGAGCGAGAATGGTCGACAAGTCCCATCAATGCCATGGCAAAGAAAAAACCGGCCGGGCATCAGCCCGACCGGTTGAGTAGCGACTCAAATCTCAAATCTGAACTCTCAAATCAAATCCTCACTGCCCAGCCCCGCCGCCCCCCGCGGGAGTCGCCGGCGGGGTCGCCGCGCCCGAGCCGCCCGCCACCGGGTAGCACGGGTGAGCGGGGTCCAGCCCGTTCCGCAGCGTGTAGTTCACACGCCCGACGCCATTCACCAGGTTCGCGTTCGCCGCGAACGCCGGCCCGATGTTCTGGATCAGCGTGCTCGTTGCGCACTGCGCCGGATTCATCGAGGTCGACACAAACTCCTGCTTGAACGCCGCCTGCAGCACGCCCGAGCGCAACGCCTCCTGGCTGTACGACAGACGCGCGAACAGGCTGTTGATCGACTGCAGGTCAACCTCGTTCGGCCGCGGGTTCCCGAGCACCACCGGCGGCGGGGCGGCCGCCGAAGTGTCCTCGTTGTGTCCCGATAGGCCCAGCGCGCGGAACGTCGCCGCGGTGTCCAGACGCATCACAAACGGATCGCCCGGCGTCGGCGCATCGTTCGCCGGGTTCAACCGCGTCGGGTTCAGGCTGATGTACACATCGCTGGTGCTGCGTTCCGGGAACGTGAGGCCCGCCTGCAGCACGACCGCGCCGTCCACGTACGCCGCGCCATCGACACGCGCCACCTGAGCCCCGCCGAGGCCGCCGAAGTTGTTGATCTGCGACGGGTACCAGTTGAAGTCGCCCGCGCCGCCCCACCACGTGTTCTTCACGTAGTTGTTGCGCGGATCAACCTCCGCCACCACGAGGTCGTTGAACCCGCCGGCAAAATCGCCGCGCGGTATGACTTCGAGTTCCGGCGCCAGTTGCCCGACCATGAACAGCGACCCGCGATCTTCCGCGGCGGCCAGACCGCCGTGCAGCTGGATACCGAGGTCCATCTTCGGGATCAGCTCCAGCGCCGCGTAGTCGAGCTCATACAGGCGAGCACGCCACTCGATCGGGTCGCCATCGCCACGCTGATCATCAGGGAACGCCGGGAACTGGTTGCCCGAGACGGCGTACTCGCCGCCCTCGAACGACGCGAGGCCCGTCAGGATCGGGAAGCTGCTCGACTCGGCCAGCACGCCGTCCTCGCGCACATCAAAGAAATCGCCAAGGAACGTCCACGCGCTGCTCCCGCCGCTGCCGCGAGGCACGGGCGGGCAATCCGGGCACCCGCCGCCCGACGGGTCGTACAGCCACACCTCGTTCTCGCCGAAGAAGGCCGTGGTGATGCCTTGTTGCTGGCCCACCCCGGCCACCGGGGTGATGAACAGCGACTGGTAATTGCCGCCGTTGAGGTACAGGAAGTACTCGCGGTCTCCGACGGTGCGCGTCGAGAAGCCGCCCATGAGTGTTCCGCCCGGCGTGAACGAAGGCAGGGCGATCCCGGGGATCAGCGTGAGCGACTCGATGATCTCACGCTCGCGCACGTCGGCTGTCAGGCCATCCGCGAACACAAAGTCGAGGAACGGCCCGCCGAAGAACGGGTGCAACTGACCGGGGTGACCCGGCGGCAGGTTTTCACGCAGCGCGAACGTCGTGCGCGCCACGCCGTTCTCCAAGTTCGCGTTATCGAGCAGATACTCCGCGACCTTGATGTTGTACAGGTCGTGGAAGGCGAGCGGCCCGAAGATCGAGGGACCGCCGCGGAAGAACCCGCCGCCACCCACGACCGACGAGAAGTAGTAGACCGTCTTGAAGTTGTTCTGGAACACCGAGGTCTGCGCGACCTGCGGGCTGTACGACACATCGCCGAACTCGAACAGCAGGCCGCGGAAGTCCTCGCGACCGTCCATCGGGTCCGTCAGCGGCGGGCGCACGACCGACGAACCGGTCCCGATGCCCGACAGACCGATGAACGACGTCACGTTCGCAGGATCGACGCGCACGATCTGCTGCGTCGCCGGGTTGAAGGTGATGAAGAACCGGGTGCCGGGCGCGCCGCCCGGCCCGAGCGTCGGAATCGTCTCCGACTGCGATCGCACGCCGATGATCACCAGACCCTGTGAGTACGCGATCGCCTCGCCGAGCAGCGGACCATTCAGCAGCGACACGTCAAAGCCCGGCGCAATCACCGTCTGCGGCGTGATCTGGAAGCCGCCCTCGCCGAACGTCCACAAGTTCGCGAAGTAATCCGTGCGCGGATCGATCTCCAGCAGCGTCATATCGAGGCTGAACTCGCCGCCGCTGCCGCCGCCTTTGCCGAGGTCGAAGGAGAACAGCAGTTCGAAGGGATCAAAGCTGTTGACGAACATCGAGCCGCGGTTGTTCGCGCCCGCCATCGACAACGCGGGGATGAACCCGAGGTTCATTTGCTCGGTTCGGCCAAGCCCACGCTCCTCGGCAAGCAGGTCAAAGACCCACCAGTCGGCAAAGATGAAGCCGCCAAAGAACAAGCCGCGGTCAAAGTTCGCATTCGGCAGGAAAAACTCGGGGTTGAACGCGCCCGAAGCGAACAGTTGCTCGCCCATCAGCCCGATACCGGTCAGGAACCCCTGACCGCCGAAATCGAAATCGCGGACGAATTGGAATTCATTCTCGCCCGATCCACCGGAGCCGCCGGAACCACCAGGCCCGCGAACCGGTGTCGGGCCGCCAAAGCCGCCCGAACCATCCGGCAGGAACTCGCCGAGATACAGCTGTGATCCAGCTCCCTTCGAGCTGAACGTGCCCAGCAGATAAACCAACAGATTGCCACTCTCCGGATCCAGCCGCGCGGCCATATCCGAGAAGAACAACCCGCCGCGCGAGAAGAACGGCGACCGGTCATGCACCAATGACCCAACCGCATCATTCAATGTCCGCAGACGCAACTCCGTCGGGAACGAATCGAACTGTAAGAAGTCCGGATTCGGCGGCGGCGGAGGAGGGGGCGGCGGAGGCGGCGGAGGGGGAGGGGGCGGAGGGGGCGGCGGCGGCGGAGGGGGCGGCGGAGGAGGAGGAGGAGGGGGCGGCGGAGGAGCAGGGGGCGGCGGAGGGGGCGGGGGAGGAGGAGAGCCGCCGTCGATGAGGTTGCCGCGTAGTTCGTCGAGCCCCGTGTTCTGGAACACGTTCGTGCCGTCACCGACCTGACGATCGGCGAGCGTGTCGTCGTCCGGGTCGCGGCCCGGGACGTCATCGGTCTTCAGAACCGTCTCATCCGCGAGTTGGTCTGCGGGATCAGGGTTCTCGGAGTCTGTGGTGTTCTCGCCGTCGACGTCGTTCGAGTCGCCATTCTGGTAGGTGACGTTGAAGACGCCGTCATTGCCCTCGCCGCCGAAAGACTTGGTCGGCTGGCCGGGGGTGACTTCCATCGCGCCGATGGTGCCCTTGACGGCGAGCGTGGCGTCGGGCGCCTTGATCTGCACATCGTTGGCGAAGCGTGTCGAGGTGACGTTGAAGAGCACGCGGCCGTACTCGATCCCGACGCGGGTGCGGTCCACGCCGCTGTCGTTGACGAGTTCGTCGAGCGTCACGATGCCGAGGCGGTCCATCGTCAGGATTTGGCCGTCACCGATACGGACCTGGACGGCGCTGCGCATGCCGGTGCGAATCGATGCGCCGGCGGGGAGCACCTGACCCACGGCGGCGTCTACCCAGGCGGATTCGTCGTTGAGTTTCACCGACGCCTTGCCCTGAGCGGCGACAACGACGGCGACGTTCTGTTGAACGCCCGCCTGCGCCTGGCCCGCGCCGGCGGCGAGTTGCGCCGCCGCGGATTCGGGCGTCGAGCCGGGGTCTCCGGGCTGCGAGTCAACGGGTTGCGCGCCGCTCGCGAGGAGCGCGGGCATCAACCCCAGTGAGAACGA
This sequence comes from uncultured Phycisphaeraceae bacterium, assembly GCA_964391865.1. Classification (GTDB taxonomy): domain Bacteria; phylum Planctomycetota; class Phycisphaerae; order Phycisphaerales; family UBA1924; genus DASZQL01. Next base: position 172,977 of record CAYMNQ010000001.1, on the reverse strand, counting down.
TGTGACAAACAGTGGCAAGCGCGTGAACTGCGGCACAGTCGACTCCCTTTCTCTGCTCTTTCGATCACGAACGTACTGCGGGCGGTGGTCCCGTCACTTTTCGCTGAGCACGATAGTGCCTGCGAACCCCGACGGAACCCCACCTTGTGAAAGAATACTCTCAATTGAGCGTCTGTAAACCCCGGCGAGCAAGGAATCTGCGAACTCGCGCTCAAGCTGTTCCATCTGTGCGAGCGCGTCCGAGAAATCACCACGGATGTACGCGCCAACGGCGTCGTCGGTTCGGCTGATCCACTCGTTGGTCCGATCGCTCTTCGGATTTCTCGTTCCGATAAGTTCGTACAGCGTTTGGTAATCGGTTTTCCCCTTGACCACGATGCGCCCGATCAGCCGCGTGCGCAGCCTGTCGCCCATCAGTTTCTTCACGCGGTCGGTGATGAGGATCTGCGTGCCGAAGTACTTGTTGGCGGACTCGAGTCGCGCGGCGCTGTTCACCGCGTCGCCGATGACGGTGTAGGCGGACTTATGGGGCGGGTTGCCGAAGTCGCCGACGTTGACTTCGCCGGTGGCGATGCCGATGCGCGTGTGCAGTGGGCCCGCTTCGGCGAAGGCGCCGGCGGCGTTCATCTGATCGAGTTTCTCGAGCATCTGCACGGCGGCGGTGGCGGCGTGGAGCGCGTGGTCCTTGTCCACGACGGGCGCGCCCCAGAAGACCATGATGCCGTCGCCCAGGTATTTGTCGATGGTGCCCTGGTTGCGCTGCAGGATGTCAGTGGTGGCACCGAGGTACGTGTTCAGCATCGTGGCGAGCTGCTCGGTGCTGAGGCGCTCAGAGATAGTGGTGAAGCCGGCGATGTCGCTGAAGAGCATGGTGAGCTCGCGTTTCTGCGGCTCCATGCTGCTGAGCGAGGGATTGTTGACGAGGATGTCGACGACGTCGGGAGAAACGTAGCTGCGGAAGCGGGCTTCGGTCTGCCGGCGGCCGCGCTGCTCGACGAGCAGACGGTGCAGGATGACCACGAGCCAGGAAATGCCGGCGGCGGCGAAGGGCGTGCCGCCCGCGACGACCTGCATGGCGCTATCCCAGAAGAGCACGCCGTTGATCGCGCCCCACGCGAGCATCAGGCCCGCGAGCGCGAGCGGGCCGAGCAGCACAGGCAGGCGCACGCCGATGAGCGTCGCGAGGATCCCGAGCGCGAGCACGGCGAGGGCGTCGATCCAGCGGAGATAGCTCGTGCCGATCTCGAGTTCCTTGCTGGTGAGGATCGAGTTCATGACGGCGGCGTGGACGTGCATGCCGGGCGTACGCGCGTCGATGCTGGTCTGCACGAAGTCGGCGAGCGCGCCGGTGGCGCTCCACCCGATCAGGCACAGTTTTTTCGCGACGCGCTTGGGGAGGTCCTCTTCGCGCCACTGCTTCACGCGGGCCAGCCCACTGGTGATCTCTTCGATGGTGCGCGGCACACCCTCGACCACTCGGCGCAGGTCGGAGAGTTGGGCTTGCTCCTCGGCGGAGAGCTCGTCCGCGCCCGCGCCGGCGAAGGACTCGATCAATTCGGCGGCTTCCTTCGCGGCGTTCTCCCACGCGGCGCGCTGGGGCGCGAAGCGTTCGGGCCAGCGCGGGTCGTGGGGGTCGAGCGACGAGAGTTCGGCGGCGCGGGGCGCGTAGGTCTTCTCGTCGATGAAGCCGTAGAGCGCGCCGAGGGCGAGCATCTGCGCGTCGAGCGAATCGATGTTGGCGGCGATCTTGTCGGCGACGAGGAGCGGCTCAAGGATGCGCCCGATGGGGATCTCGCGCTCGACCATTTCCTTGCGGACGGCGGCTTCGGGGAGCGAGCGCCGGGCTGCGGCTTCGGCGATCTCGCCCGCGCTGCGGACGCTTCCGGCTTCGGCTTCGAACTGGGACTGCCAGTTCCCGCCGCGGGGCCAGCCGACGTACGCGAGCCCCTGCACGTCGCCCAACCGGCGGAGCGGGGCGCGGTGCATGAGGATGGCGCGCGTGCTGCCACCGGGCTGCGGGATGAGGGTGTAGCGGCCCTCGATGCGGATGTCGGCGATGTCGACGCCCATCTGGCGGGCGGCGGCGGCGAGCCCGAGCGTGGGGTACAGGCGCGCGCCGGACCGGATCCAGAGCGGGACGCGGCGGACGCCGCCGTCGAGGTCTTCGCGGCCGAAGCTGACGCTCGCGAGTTGTTTCGTGGCGGTCAGGAGCGCGGGGGCGGGCGGCTCTGGGTCGTCGGAGAGGGGCACCTCGATGGGGCTGGTGGCCCCCGGGATCGAGAACTCGAACTGGCGATCGACGATCGTGCGGGCCCAGTCGAACTTGATGCGGAGGTCGTCGATCGTGGCGCCGCCCGCGGCGGCGGCGTCCTTTCCCGTGACGAGTTTCGCGCGCAGTTCCTCGAAGGTGATCCCCGGGTTCTCGGAGACGGCGTCGAAGACGCGCGGGTAGGCGATCTTCTCGGCGGTTTTCTCGTCGCTCCAGCGCTGATCGTCGCGGCGGGTCGCGCCGTCGGTCCTGATCTGGAACGACGCGCCGAGAACGACATTGCCGTGCTCGCGGATGGCGGCGGCGAGTTCGGCGTCGCCGTCGGCGCGCTTGATCGATTCGGGACGGGCGGGGTCGCCCTCGAGGCGCGGGACTTCGGGGTCATCGAGCAGCAAGTCGAGCGCGATCACTTTGGCCCCGGCGCGGTTCAGTTCGCGGATGACGGCGGCGATGCGGCTGCGCGGCCAGGGCCACTTGCCGATGGTGTCGAGCGCCATGTCGTCGATCGCGATCAGGGCGATCTCATCGGACGGGTGGTCCTCGAAGAACGTGAAGTGCCTGGCGCGAGCATCGAGAAAGGGGTATTCGACGCGCGACGTCCAGTGGAAGAGGTCGAACCACTGGGCGACGACGATGACGACTGTGATACCCACGCCGAGGAGCCACTGCAGCCGGGCCATGCGCTCGGCGCGCTGCCCGGCGGCGCGGATTCGTGTGGTGGGCGCCCTCGCGGCCATGCGATGGTCCGACGATCGACGGGGTGAAGCGGAGGATCAGCCGGGCGAGCCGATGCCGGGTTTGGGGGCTTCGTTCTTCGGCGCGTCGCCGCTGTCGGTTGCCTCGGCGGGGACGGTGCCGCCGGCGTCCTGCGACGCGGCTTCGGCGGCGCGGCGGTCGGCTTCACGGAGCAAGAGGTAGTCCTGCGCCTTCTGCATCACGCCGATGTACTCGAGACCGCTGAGCACCTGAAGCTCGGTGCCGGGGGGCATCATCTGCATGTAGACGAGTTCGCGTGTGGCGTAGCGCGGGGACTTGTTGGAAAGCTGCATCATCACGCCGCCCTTGATATCAAGGGCGTGCGCGAGCAGCTTCGCGAGTGTGCCACGCTGCATGGCGATGTTTGGCTCTTCATCGAAGCCCTCGGAGAGCCATCCCATTTCCTTCAGTCGCGCGAGTCGGTCGGTGTACGCGGCGGTGCTCTCGCCGCCGTCGACGAACTGCATCGCGCCGTGGATACCCTCGCTGTTGGTGATCGCGGGTCGGCCCGGGAGGGTGTGCCAGAAGTCGAGATCGGCCTCGGTGTTGCCTGCGGCGTACTCGGTGTTATTGGGGGTTTCGACAATGGTGCGGGCGCAGCCGAGGGAGAAGAGGGCGCTGCCCGCCGCGAGGGTGAAGCCGAGTGTGGTGAGGGTGATCCGCCGCATGGTGGTTCGCCTTTCGCTGGAACGAAATCAGAAGGAGAGGACGGCGCCGAGGAAGATAAAGTGCCGGGGTTCGGTGTTGCCGACGATGGCGTCGCCGGCGAAGAAGACGCCGTAGCGGCCCGTGAGCGCGAAGTCGCTGGTGACGCGGTAGTTGACGTACCAGTCCATTTCGAAGCCGAGGAAGAGGTCACTGGTGGTGAGTTCTTCGATCGGGGCGTCGTGATCGAGCTTGTTGAGGAAGAAGAAATCGGCACCGATCTGGAACTGTTCGAGACCTTTCACGTCGACGAGCGGGAAAGTTGAAGCGCCGATACGGAACGCCATGAGGTTGCTGAGCGCGGGGGCGAAGGCGAGGCCGGTATTCTGGAAGCCGAGGCTGTTGAAACCGGTGTCGTTGGTTCCCGAAAGGTTGCCGCCGACGGTGTCGGTGGAGATGAGACGGTCGTCGTCGCCGCTGGCGAAGGAGCCTTCGAGCTCGAAGCGGGTGAAGTTTCGGTCGGCGAGGATCCAGGTGAGCTGGGCGCGGGCGGCCCAGGCGTTGATGTCCTCGCTGGTCTGCGGGCCGCGGATGGGGTCGGACATGCTCTCGCCGAGTTGGTAGACGAACTCGCCGAGGTACAGCCAGTTGTTCCAGATGGAGCCGCTGGCGCCGATGCCGATGTAGCTGGAGTCGTACTCGAAATCGACCGGCCCGAGCGCGCCGACACGGGCGAGGGTGCCGGTGTTGTAGTCGGCTTGGTGAAGGCCGAGCACGTAGAACTCCTTGCCGTCTTCGAGCCGGTAGGAGGCGCGGCCGCCGAAGAAGCCGCGCTCGGTGTGGTTGTTGAAGCCTTCGCGGCTGGCGTCGAAGTCGACGACGCTGCGGTCGGCCGGGGTCACGCCCGCGAGACCCTCGATGAGGAATCGGCCGAATTCAACGGAAGGTCGAACTGCGTACAGGTTTTCCGAGAGTGTGAGACCAGCACCCCAGTCGACGAACTGTCGGCCCACTCGGATGTTGAAGTTGTTGCTGAGCGTCTCACCGTCGTAGGCGGCGGCGGCGCGGCGGAGATCGAACTCGTACCAGTATCGATCGAGGTAGGGGGACTGCCATTGATCGCCGCGCCCGTCGAAGCTGTCGCCCTCGGAGAAATCGCGGTACTGGAACCGGGCGCGGGCGAAGATGAGGTGGGCGCTGTCGATCACCGCGCGGCCGTAGAGCGTGATCTCGGGCTGGAAGAGTCGGCGGCTGTTGTCCTGCGCGTCGTTCAGGTGGATGAAGTTGAGCGCGGCGGAGCCGCCGACATCGATCTGCGATCGCTCGGCGATGTTCAGCGACGGATCGACGCGGAATCGCTCGGCGGGGTCGGCCTGCCGGACCGCGCGCTCGAAGCGTCGCTCCTGGTTCTGCGCCATCGCGGTGCCGCAGACGCCGATCACCGCCGTGATGGCGGCGATGGAACACAGGCGCTGGGAGTTGGACACGCTCGCGGTGGTTGGGTTCATTCGATTCCCCGCCTCTACGCCGCCGGCCGCACCCTCACGCGGAGTGCCCTGACCGGCAGGAACGGTATATCACCTGTTCGGGTCAACCCTGTCAAGCGCCGCAGAATTGGGCGGATGGAAAAAGTCGTGGTCGCCCTTGGTTGGTGGGGCGGCCAGTCATCATTTCCGCCGAAGGGCCGATAGTGCGTCCTGCGGCAACTCGTTCGTCTCGAGCGGCGTACTAATTGAGTGGGAAAGCCGTGTTCCGCACCCGGCTCGCGTGTTCGTATTGATCGGTCGATGCTGAGCGGCGAGTGTACGCGCCATTGGTCATCCGCCGATCCGATGAGAGAGGGTCCGCCCATGCTTATCCGTTGTGCCGCTGTGATGTTGATGGTCGTCGGTGCGCCGGTGGCGCTCGGAGCCGGGCCGCGCGAGATCGCGCTGCAGAGCGGCGTGCTCGATACGTCGAAGCGCCCGGCGCTCGCGCTGGACGAAACGGCGGCGACGATCGGGAAGGACAAGACGCGGCGCTTCGTGATCCAACTCGACGGGCCCATGACGCCGGAGCGGCGGCAACGCCTCAGCGCGGCGGGCGTGTCGCTGGGGGAGTACCTGCCGACGGACGCGTGGGTGGTGACGCTCGACCGTGCGAACCGCGCGGCGCTGCGCGCGCTTGACTTTGTGCGCTGGCACCGGCCGTTCGAGTCGGCGTGGAAGAAGTCGCCCGAGACAGGGCGGCGGGTGTACAAGTCCCCCGAGCGGCGCGAGCAACTGGCGGCCGGCGAGTTGACGCTCTCGTTGCACCTCTTCGCGGGCGTTTCGGCGGATGAAGTGCGTCTGGTGCGCGACGCCGTCGCGGCGCAGCGCGGCGGGGCGGTGCTGTCTGAAGAGACGGTCGACGGCGTGGTGACGATCCACGCGCGCGTGCCGCGCCGGGCGGCGGACGAACTTGCGGAGCTTTCAGGAGTGCGCTTCATCGAGGAAGCGCCGGAGATCGCCGAGCGGAACGGCACGGTGCGCGGGATCGTGCAGTCGAACACGCCGGGCGTCGAACCGATCTACGGCTTCGGGCTGCGCGGCGAGGGGCAGGTGATCGGCATCCTCGATTCCGCGATCAACGTGAATCACTGCTCGTTCTCGGATGTGAACCCGATCGGACCGCTGCACCGGAAGATCCTCGCGTACAATGCGGCGCTCGGGTCGGGGTCTCACGGCACGCACGTCGCCGGCACGGCGGCGGGAGACAACGGGAATGACTCCGACACGCGCGGCGTGGCGTTCATGGCGAAACTGGTATACGGCCCGATTCCATCGCTTGCCGAAGCGACCGTATTCAACAGCCTCACGCTGCACCATAATCAGGGCGCGCGGATTCACGGCAACTCGTGGGGCTCCGACAGTTCGACGATGTATGTCGGGATGTGCCGTGCCGTCGACTCGTTCGCGTACACCAACGAGGACGATCTGGTGCTGGTCGCGGTGAGCAACGGCGGGATCGTCACCACCCCGGAGAACGCCAAGAATTGTCTGTCAGTGTCAGCCTCGCAGGACGGCGGCTTGCAGGACAGCGAGTGCTTCGTGGGCGGCGCCGGGCCGACGGCGGACGGGCGCCGGCGCCCGGAAGTTCTGGCGCCGGGGTGTGACACCTTCTCAGCCTGGAGCGTCACCGCGTGCGACGTGCTGAGCAACTTCGGCACGTCGTTCGCCACCCCCGCGGTCGCGGGATGCGCGGCGCTAGCTCGGCAGTACTACGTGGACGGGTTCTTCCCCACCGGCGCGCCGAGCCCGACCGACGCGTTCACGCCCAGTGGCGCGCTGCTGAAGGCGACGATCATCAACGCGTCGGTCGACATGACCGGCACGCCCGGCTTCCCCTCCAACGGAGAGGGTTGGGGGCGCGTGTGGCTCGATCAGGTGCTGTATTTCCCGGGCGATCCGCGGCGGATTCTGCACATCATCGATGTGCGGAATGCCAGCGGGCTGGTGACCGGCTTCAGCGATGAGGCGGTGGTCGAAGTGGGGGCCGGGCAGCCGCTGAAGGTGACCCTGGTGTGGACCGAGCCGCCCGCGACGGTCGGGGCGGCGTTCGTCTCGATCAACGACCTCGACCTGCGGGTCATCGCGCCGGGCGGGCAGCAGTACCTTGGCAACGTCTTCGTCGGCGGGCAGTCGGCGACGGGCGGCGTGAAGGACGATCGGAACAACACCGAGCAAGTGCTGCTGCTGGCGCCGCAGGAAGGGCCGTACACGGTGCGAGTGACCGGGGCGGCGGTGAATGTGGGGCAGCAGGGGTACGCGGTGATCGTGACGGGCGCGCCGCCCCCGCCGCCGGCGTGCCCGGGCGATCTGGACGGGAGTGGGTCGGTCGGACTGGGCGACGTGGCGATCATTATCACGAATTGGGGCACCATGAACCCGGCCGGCGACGCGAACGGCGACGGCAGTGTGGGCTTGGCGGATATCGCGTTCGTGATTGGGCTTTGGGAGACGGCGTGCCCGTGAGAGATCGACCGGCACTCTGTGAATGCTCTGTTTGTCCTTTGATACGGATCGGTGTTTCTCATCGCGCGATGGCGGCCGTGAGTGCGACTGAAGTTCTTCGCCGGCTCCGCGGGCGGAATGGTGCGTGAACCACGCGCATAAAAAACCCCGTCCGAGATGGCCGGGGTTACTGATAACACAGTTGAATTGCGGGGTGGTCAGCGGCGGCGACGGAGGCCGGCGGCGGCGGCGAGGGTGAGGAGGCTCACCACGCCGGGTGTCGGGACGGCGCCGGGGACGATGCCGACGGGCTCGACCGAGATCGAGCCGAAACCGTGGTCGAAATCGCGGAACGAACCGGGCTCGCCGAACTCGAAGGCTTTCTCGGGCGGGGTCCACTGCAGTCCGCCGATGCCGCCCTCATCCGGGCGTTGCCCGATCTCGGGAATATCGACGTGAGCGAACTCGCGTGGATCCGTGCCGTTTTTGTTCGGCTCGCCGGGAAGCAAGGGCAGGATTCGGTCGGTGGTCAACCGATCGGCGCCGAGGGTGATGTTTGGGCTCCCCGCGAACGCAGGGGAGGCCGCCGTCGCCAGCGCGAGCGAGCAGATGCTCAGCGCGGCGATTCGGATGGTGAACTTGGATTGCGTACTCGCCATTGTCTTTTGAGCTCCTGACCCAGCCCAACAAATCTCAAAGTTCCTGAACCCGTTTCTCCGATGTCTTCAAAGCCCCGAAGCGGGGACACATTGCCAGAAACGTGGGGACTGTCCTGATGGGACACACGTTTCAAACAACTGCGTCGAGGCTCAACTCTCCTTGGGACAAACCGGGGGACGTTCTGCGATGCTGAAACCTAGCGTGCCGCGACGACTCGGGCCGTTTCGAGAATCTTCCACCCGGTGGAGCGGAAGCTGGGGAAGCGGCCCATGGTTGCGGTGATCATACTGCGATCCTGCTCGTCGATGGTGTAGTCGAGGGCGAGGCCGGTGGCCTCGACCATCGACTGATGAAGGCCGAACTGGATGGTAAAGACGCGCTCGCGCATGGCCCAGTTGTCGAGCTTGTCGGCGATGGCGAGGGCATGATTCATGAAGCCGACGATCGCCTGCTGGCGCTCGCGCCCCTGCAGGTGGCGGGCGGCGATATCCGAGCCGAAGATGCTCGCCCAGCCGAAGCTTTCGAGCCAATCGCCGGGGAGCGAGCCGAGTTTCGGCATGACTTCGTCGAGCTTCGACGAGATGAGCTTGACGGCGGCGGAGGCGTCGCGCTCGCCGCGGGCGACCTCGACTTCGAGCAGGCCCATGCGGTTAGTGTTCGCAATGCCCTTGAGTGCCGAGTCGTTCAACTCCTCCGCGAGTTTTTCGTACATCGCGGCGGATTCTTCGAGATCACTTTGGGCGCGATCGAGGTGCCACGTCTGATTTTCGGGTTCCATCGAGAACAAGCGGCGGTGCGTATGCCCTCTGACGTACTGCACGTACGCGACGCGCTTCCAATCGAAGGATTTCTGCGGCGGGTTCTTTTTGTACCACTCGGCGAGCACCTCGCAGGTGCCGAGCGCGGGGGTGAGATCCCACAGCGTGTACTGCGCGTTGGCGAGTGTCGCTTGGAGGACGAGGCGCAGTCGGAGCGAGAGGGGGCCGAGCTGCAGGCCACGACGGGCGCACTCGAGGGTGCGCGGGTAACGGCCCAAGCCGTCCCAGCCGGCGGCTTCGCGGATGAGGGCGTGGGCGCGCTCGTCGTTCGTGCGCGCGACCTCGAACATCTGCTTCGAGAGCTCAACGACGCGGTGGTACTTCGCGACCTGGACCGCCTCGGCGATCTGGTCGCGGATCGACTCGAAGGTCGCGCCGGTTTCGACGTCGGTGGACTCGCCGCTACACCCGCCGTGCCAGATGGCTTCGACGACATCGCCGACGGGCCATTCAAGGACCTCGGCGAGCGAGATAACGTAATCGAGCTTGGGATTGCCGCTGTCGGGGAGGAGCTTGGTCGGATCCCGCCCCAGCGACTTGGCCAACTGCGCTCGGCTGAGGCCGCGCGCAACACGAGCAAGGTTCAGCAGGTTTTCCAACCGCTCCTTGCGATGATCTGCCAGGTCCATGCCACTCTCCATGACCTGACGGACTAAATCCGTCTCTTGATCCGGCTTTCCAAACCGGCATACCTATGACTGTAGTGTGCCGTCACCCGCACAACTATTCAAGTCCAAACCGCTCAATCGCCGGGATTTCCCCAAATTACCCTTCACTAGGCCGTTACGCAGCCTGTTCAAGGCGGATGCACTTGAGTCGTGATGTTCCCGTAACTCCGGTGCAATTCAACGGTTGCACGGGCGGTCCGAGAATGACGCGACGGGCGGCGGTCCCGCGATACTGCGAAAAGGCAGCCGCGCAGCTAAAAAGCTAGGGTGAAAAACTCAAGCTTTTGCCCGCAATCTTCTCGACTGGGGGTAATTTTCCCATGTCCACACGGCCCGGTCGGGAGTGGACGTGCCTTTGCGGGCTGACCCGGACACACCAGCCTGCGAACAGTCGAGCAATCGACTGAAAAACACGTCCCCGTGACGCAGACCCCGCCCAACGCCGGCCGCGTGCCGTGCTGGACACTCTCTCCCGAGGCCGGGTGAGAACTCGCGATTGCCGGCATCCTCCAGGCGATCCCGAGTTCCCCCGGCCTCCTTTATTGTTTGCTGGTTTCGCGTCTTTCCGCGGAGCCGAGTGCGCGCGGGCGTGCTGTTCGAGTTGCGAACGATGGGGGTGGGCGATGGGTGAAGCGACCCTCGGCTCGCGCCGAGGGCTCCAACGGAACATTCGCGTCGTTCACCGCGCCGCGGTGGCCGGTGATCTGGTTTCGATCTTCAATTCACCCCCGACTTCGTCCACCACGACCGTCGCGCCCGCACCGAGTGAGCCGGCGATGAGCGAGCGGCCGACTTTCGTCTCCACCGCGTGCTGGATGTACCGCTTCAGCGGGCGAGCTCCGTACACGGGGTCGTACCCCGCGCTGGCGAGGTGCCGGCGGGCGGCTTCGGTGATCTCCAGCCCGATTTCCCGCTCGGTGAGCCGTTTCCGGAGCGACGCGACCTGCAGGTCAACGATCTTCTCGATCTCGCCCAGCGTCAGCGGCTTGAAGAGCACGATGTCGTCGACGCGGTTGAGGAACTCTGGGCGGAAGTGCCCACGCAGGTCGGCCATCACGGAGTTCTTGGCGTGTTCGCTGAGTTGCCCGCCGCGCATGGTGTCTTCGAGCAGGTGCGAGGAGCCGATGTTGCTCGTCATGATGATGACGCAGTTCTTGAAGCTGACGGTGCGGCCTTGTGAATCCGTCGCGCGGCCGTCGTCGAGGATCTGCAGCAGCACGTTGAAGACGTCGTGGTGCGCCTTCTCGATTTCATCAAAGAGGATCACGCAGTAGGGCTTCCGCCGCACGGCTTCGGTGAGCTGCCCGCCCTCCTCGTAGCCGACATATCCCGGGGGCGCGCCGATAAGGCGCGAGACCGCGTGCTTCTCCATGTACTCGCTCATGTCGATGCGGATGATGTTCTCTTCACTGTCGAAGAGCGACTCGGCGAGCGCCCGGGCGAGTTCGGTCTTTCCGACGCCCGTCGGGCCGAGGAAGATGAATGAGCCGACGGGGCGCTTCGGGTCCTTGATCCCCGCTCGTGCTCGGATGACCGCGTCGGCGACGACTTGCACGGCCTCGTTCTGCCCGATCACGCGCTGGTGCAGGATTTCATCGAGGCGCAGCAGCTTCTCACGCTCGCCCTCGACGAGGCGCGTCACCGGGATGCCGGTCCACTTCGAGACGATCTCGGCGATTTCCTCCTCGGTGACTTCCTCACGGAGCAGCTTGCCGTCGCCCTGCTTGCCGGTGAGCTTTGCTTCTTCGGTTTCAAGTTCCTTCTGCAACTGCGGCAGCTTGCCGTGCTTGAGTTCGGCGGCCTTGTTCAGGTTGTACTGGCGCTGCGCCTCGTCGATCTGGCGGCGGATTTCCTCGATCTGCGAGCGGAGGGCCTGCACCTTGTTGATGCCCGACTTTTCGTTTTCCCACTGCGCCCGCATCGAATCGCCCTTGGCGCGCAGGTCGGCAAGTTCACGGCGGAGGGCGTCGAGCCGGTCGCGGCTGGCTTTGTCCTTCTCGTTCTTTAGCGCGGCTTCTTCGATCTCGAGCTGCATGACGCGGCGCGTGACCTCATCAAGCTCCGCGGGCATCGAATCGATCTCGGTGCGGATCATGGCGCACGCCTCGTCCACGAGGTCGATCGCCTTGTCGGGCAGGAAGCGGTCGGTGATGTAGCGGTTGCTGAGCACCGCCGCGCCGACGAGGGCCCCGTCGAGAATCTTCACGCCGTGGTGGACCTCGAAGCGTTCCTTCAGGCCGCGGAGGATCGAGATGGTGTCCTCGACGTTCGGCTGATCGACGAGCACGGGCTGGAAGCGCCGCTCAAGCGCGGCGTCTTTCTCGATGTGCTGGCGGTACTCGTCGAGCGTGGTCGCGCCGATACAGCGGAGCTCGCCGCGCGCGAGCATGGGCTTGAGCATGTTGCCCGCGTCCATCGAGCCTTCGGCTTTGCCGGCGCCGACGATGGTGTGCAGTTCGTCGATGAAGAGCAGGATGCGACCCTCGCTCTGCTTCACCTCGTTGAGGACGGCTTTCAGGCGCTCTTCAAACTCGCCGCGGTACTTCGCACCTGCGACGAGCGCGCTCATGTCGAGCGCGAAGACGGCTTTGTCTTTCAGCCCGTCCGGCACGTCGCCGCGGAGGATGCGTTGTGCCAGCCCCTCGACGATCGCGGTCTTGCCGACGCCCGGCTCGCCGATGAGCACCGGGTTGTTCTTGGTCTTGCGGGAGAGGATCCGGATGACACGCCGGATCTCGGCGTCGCGCCCGATCACCGGGTCGAGCTTGCCCTGCTCGGCGGCTTTCACGAGATCGCGCCCGTAGCGGTCGAGCGCTTCATAGGTTGCCTCGGGGTTCGCGCTCTGCACGCGCTGGTTGCCGCGGACGGCGGTCAGGGTTGAGAGGAACTTGTCGCGCGTCAAGCCGAACTGCTTCAGGAGCTTGGCGGCGTCCCCCGAGCCGTCCGCGATCATCGCGAGGACGAGATGCTCGACGGAGACGTACTCATCTTTCAGGCGCTTCGCCTCGTCCTCGGCTTTCACGAGCATCTGCTGGAAGCGAGGCGTGACGAAGACCTTGCCCGGCTCCGCGCCCGGGCCGCTCATCGAAGGTCGGCGGCGCAGCAGATCCTCGACGGCGAGCGCGAAGGCTTCGTCGTCGATCTCCATGCGCGCCAGCAGGCGCGGCAGTAGACCCTCGCTCTGCTGCGTCAGCGCGTACAGAACATGCTCGGCGTCAATCTGCTGATGCCCGAATCGGACGGCCGTCGCCTGCGCGTCGTGGATCGCTTCCTGGCACTTCTGGGTCAATCGGTTCATGTCCATGATGCGGTCTCGTTGCAAAGTTGGTGCCCGGGCGTTTGCAGGGTGGCTGGGCGGCGCGGCGGGCGGGGGCGTCATTCGGGCCGCCGACGCGGCGGCGGTTGCCAGTTTGACAGTCCGGGAAGGTTGGGTCTTCGGCGAATCACCGAAATACTGGCCTGGCGCGCGTTGGCACGGCGGTTGCAAACCCGCTCTTTGCTGACAGGCACCACGACCCATCAAGCCCGCCGGAGTGGCCCGTCGCGGCTTCATGAAAGGAGAACTGCCATGTTGACCCGCCGAATGATGCCCGTGTTTCAGTCCGCTGATTTCGACCGCTTTTTCGAGGATTTCTTCACCACGCCGCAGGGCCCGTGGGGCGGCAGTGCCGCCGTCGCGTTCCCGGCGATGAACGTGTGGGAGGACAAGGACAATGTGGTGGTCGAAGCCGAACTGCCGGGGTTCAAGCTGCAGGACATCGACATCACGCTGCACGGCGATGAACTCACGATCGCCGGACGGCGTGAGACGGATAGCAAGACCGAGGGCGCGACGTGGCGCCGGCGCGAGCGTGTCAGCGGCACGTTCAGCCGCGCGGTGCGCCTGCCCTTCGAGGTGAACGCGGAGAAGGTGGACGCCGCGATGAACCACGGCGTGCTGACGGTCACGCTGCCCAAGAGCGAAGCAACGCGGTCGAAGAAGATCGCCGTGCGCGGCGCGTAAGCCGCTTGAGTTCCCGCTGATTCCATGCTCAAACAACGGAGATTCGTTCCTATGAACAGCTGCTGCTCACCCATCACGCGCTCGAACTCGTGCGCAACGACCGATGCGGCTCGCGCGAACGCGGCGACCGCCGAGAAGTTCTACCGCCCCGTGATCGACGTGGTCGAGACGGGCGACGCGTACAGGATCCACGCCGACGTGCCGGGCGCGACGGCGGAGTCGATTGACCTGTCCTTCGAGAAGGGCGTGCTGACCGTGACGGCGAGCGTCCCGCCGCGCGAGCGCAACGGCGCGAGCGTGCTGCGGCGCGAGTATGGCGTCGGGAGTTACCGGCGCTCGTTCCAGCTCGGCGACGCGATCGATTCGAACAGCATCGGCGCGGAACTGCTCAACGGCGTGCTGACCATCACCCTGCCGAAGGCGGCGCAGCAGCGCGCCCGCAAGATCGAGGTGCGGCACAACTAAGCCCGAAGCAACCGCGGTGGTCGGCTTCAGAGATCGCGAATGCCGACCGATGAAATGGACCTCTATGACGCACCGGGCCACGCCGCGCCACCCCGCGGCGTGTGTCCTTTTTGGCGGGTACCAAGATTATTGGATAATCGCCTGAATGAAGGATCACACTAAAGCTTATGGCTGGTGCGCTTTGGCGCTGGTCATCGGACTTGCTCAGATCTTTGGGTGCCAAGCCTTCTTGAGAGATTACTGGGGCTGGCATTGGGCATTGGCGTGGGCTGCAATTGGTGTGTGTCTGCTGCTCAGGTTGGTCTTTCTGCCGACCATCGCGGCGTTTTTTGGTGCGATGCTAGTGTGGCAATGGCCCTGGTGGGGCGCGACGCTGCTTGCTTTCCCAGGTGTCGTGCTTTCAGTCGTGGCAATCGCTGGCAACCTCTCGCTTTCCGTCTTTCAACGGACGACATTTCGAAATAGCCCCACGGCCCCCGAACAAGCTTTAATTGACGAACCGCGTCGGGAGGAGTAGGATTTGAGTATGAATGAGACTGAGTCTCAGCAACGCCCCGCCGGCATCGGCGCGGCCGCTCACGACGCTCCCGAGGGCAAGCTGTGCCCTATCCGCAATCCGTGGATTCGGCGGCTGGGCTTCCTGGGGTTCATGTTCTTCTTCATCAAGGGTTTGCTGTGGCTCGCGGTGCCGGGGGCGTTGGTCGCGCTCGGGACCTGCCGCGGTGAGCCGGCTGCTGAAACCTCGACGAGCACACCATGACCCATGCCCCCGCAACCCCGCTGATCGAAGCCGGGGTGATGCCCATCCTGCGCGATTCGACCGCGGATCTTCACCAAGCCGCCGAGCAGTCGGCGTTCCAGCAGGCGCTGGTGCGCGGCGTCTTGCCGCGCGAGATGTATGTGAAGTGGCTTGGGCAGATGCTGCAGCTGCACCGCGCGCTGGAGACCGCGCTGCGCTCGGCGATGAGCGCCGGCGGGCCGGTGGCGCGGGTGGTGCATCAGTGGCAGTTCCAGGAGCCGCGGCTGCTGGAGGATCTGAAGTTCTTCGGCGCGGGCGAGCCGGGCGAGGCGCTGCCGAGCGTGCGCGAGTTCGCGCGCTGGGTTGGCGTCGCCGACGGCGTGGAATTACTCGGCGCGCATTACGTGCTCGAAGGCAGCAAGAACGGCGGGCGGTACATCGCGAAGGGCGTCCGCCGTGCGTACGCGCTCGCGGGTGATGAGGGCGTGCGCCATCTCGACCCCTACGGCGAGGTGCAGCGCGAGCGCTGGACGGAGTTCAAAGCGGCGATGAGCGCCGAGGAGTTCGGTGCCAGGGACACCGCGCGGATGGTCGAGGCGGCGCGGGGGATGTTCCGCGTGGTGACGCGGCTCGGGGATGAACTCGGCGCGTGAGTGGTCCGGGAGGAGCGCCCCTGCGGGCGATTCTCGGCGGGATTCGCTCGGACGCGGTGTGATACGCTTGTGAAGTCGCCGAATCGCCACCCGATGGTGGCGAGCGGGGGAACCACCGTCGCGCTCGGAGCGCGGCAGGGGCGAAGGGATCGGTCGATCCCGGGCTACTTTCAAGGCCCAGCCCGTCAGCTCACCTCGCAGGCATGTGAAAGAGCAGGGCACGAAAGCATCCTGAGACAGCTCGTTCGACCGGAAGGGCGTTCGTCGCTTTCGCGCGTGCGCTGGGGCGCCGGGACCGCGCGCGGGCAGGACCGCGATGCGGGGCCGCGCGCCGTCACGGGACTCACATGGAGACTCAGAGGAATCGGTCGGCCGCCGAACGCGGCCGGGGACAATCGGGAGTGTGGCGCGGGCTGAAACTGGCGCTGCTGGCACTGGGTCGCGTGGCGACGTGGTCGGTGATGACGCCGACCCGCGCGGGCGCGACGGCGTGGTCGCGGCTGCGGCCGGCGCAGCAGGTGGTGCTCGGGTTTGCGGGGTACGCGGCCGTCGGACTCGCGATGCTCTCGCTGCCGTGGGCGCAGCGGGCCCCGACGGGCTGGCTCGACAATCTGTTCAACGTGGTGAGCGCGATCTCAACAACGGGGCTGACGACGGTGAGCGTCGCCGATCGGTACACGTCCTTCGGCCAACTCGTGATTCTGATGCTGTTCCAGCTCGGCGGGATCGGCTTCATGACGCTGACATCGATGGTGATTCTGGTGCGCGGGCGCGCGCTGTCAAGCTCGCGCGTCGGCGTGCTGAAGGCCGGGTTCTCGCTGCCGCACTACTTCGTGGTGCAGCACTTTGTCGTGCAGGTGGTGGTGTTCACTCTGGCGTGCGAGTTGATCGGTGCGCTGCTGCTGTGGTGGCGGTTCAGCGCGCTGGGTGTTGAAGGCGCGTTGTGGTCGGCGGTGTTCCACTCGGTGTCGGCGTTCTCGACGGCGGGGTTCAGCCTGAACAACAACAGTCTCGAGGGCTTCGCCGGCGACTGGGCGGTGAATCTCGTGGTGGGCGTGCTGTGCTATCTCGGCGCGATCGGCTTCATCGTGGCGCAGGATGTGTGGTACAGCGCCAAGCTGCGTGAGCGGATGCTGACCTTCACCTCGAAGGTCATCCTCGTGGCTACGGCGGGCGTGTTCCTGCTCGGCACGCCGGCGCTCTTCATGCTGGAGTCGAGCGTGGCGCATCTGCCCGCGGGCGAGCGGTGGCTGGCGTGCGCCTTCCAGGTGATGACCGCGTCGTCGACCGCCGGCTTCAATACGATCCCGATCGGCGGGATGTCGGCGGCCGGTTTGGTGATCGTGATGATCGCGATGGTGATCGGCGCCTCGCCCAGCGGCACGGGCGGCGGGATCAAGACCACCGGGGTCTCGGCGCTGCTGGGCAATCTGTTCAGCGTGCTGCGCGGACGCGACCGTGTGATCTGGCTCGGGCATGAACTGCCGGCGCACCGGGTGATGTACGCGGTGGCGGCGGCCACTCTGTACCTCGTCGGTCTGACGGTCGGCGTGCTGGCGCTCGCCGCCGCTGACCGTCATTCGTTCCTGCCGCTTGTGTTCGAGGCGGCGAGCGCGATCGGCACCGTCGGGCTGTCGATGGGCATTACGGGCGAACTCTCGGCCGCGAGCAAATGCGTGATCATCGCGTTGATGTTCGCGGGGCGCTGCGGGCCGCTGACGCTGGGGTTGGCGGTGCTGCCCGCGACGGCGATCGAGCCGACGACCCGCGCCGATGACATCGCGGTGTAGCTCACCACTTTGGGTTTCTTTGAGCGATTTGGGGTGATTGGCTCATGCCGAACCGCGTTGGATCGCGGTCTGGGTTGGTGTTGTTGCTCTTCCGCCCTCGCCAGCGGAATTGCGGCACGAACCCGAGCCCGATCGCTCATCGCGCCGTTTGGGACGACGGCGCGAAGACACGGGCCCGATGCCTCTCCTTGGGCCGCTCTGGGCGCTGACCCGCCCGGCGACCCTTCGAAACGGAAGCAGCGCCGACCCGCGGCAAGGAAGCTTGCGGGGAGGAGGGATCGGCGAACGGACTCGCCGATTCCGGCGCGATGAGATGCGAGCGGGCTGGAGCGCACGGAGCGCGCCGGCGGCCCGGATCGCTTCGAGCACACGCCGGGTTCGCCGGCGGTCGATGAGCGCGGCGTCGCCGGAGGCGGTGCCCGCGCGGGGCGCAGGGCGCCGCGTCGCCGCCGGTGCTCCCGGCGAAGGTGCGGAGCATGGTGTGGAGTCATCGCGTGGGCCGGGACGATCAACAGCACGGCTCGCCGCGCCTCGAACCGCCGCTCGAACGCGGCTTTTTTCCATTGGCGATCGACGCGTGGCTCGACCGCGTCCCCGCCGTGCGGCGGCGCGGCATGCTCGCGGAACTCGTGCGCGCCGATGCGGTGCTGACGGCGCGCTGCGCGGGCTTGTACCCCGACGCGGAGCCGGTCGCGCGGCTGGCTCAACTTCTGCTGCACGTGTGGGCCCGCGCCGTGGAACTTGACCCCGCTGAGATCGCGATGCTGCTCGCGGATGTCGGCGCAGAACTTGAGGCGGGGCTGGCTCGCCTGATCCAGGAGGGCGAATACCTCGATGAGGGAATGGAACTCGGGGAAGCGATCGCCTGAACGAGTGGTTGCGATTCAGCAATCGAATACCCGAACCCGGGTAATCTCGGTGAATTAGGCAACTTTCCTCATGACGGAATGCGAGTCTGTGCTAGTTTCCGGTTGGTGGTTTGTGGACAACCTGGTGGTATGTGACTCGAACTGGTGGTGTTTCACCCAATTAGGCATCCGGCGAGGTCCGGCCCTTCCGCACGGCTGACGGCGTGACGTTTCACGCCGGTGGACGTTCCGAGAGTGTCAGGATCGACCCGGAACAACGGAGGATCCGTGCCATGAAGCACGCAGAATCCGCCGGTCCCGTGACCTCGATGTACGAATCGATGTACGGGCGGCTGCTGTCGTACGCCTGTCGTTTCGCCGACCCGCATACGGCGGAGGACCTCGTCCAGGAAGCGTTCGCTCGCGCGATCGAGTACACGAGCCCGCGCACGGGCGAGTTATCGATCTCGTATCTCAAGGCGATCGTGCGGAATCTCGCGGTGGATCTGTACGCGCGGCGGGCGCGGGACCAACGCACGGGCGAAGCGATCATCGCGGAGGGCGAGCCGATCGACTCGCCCGCGGATGATCCGATTGATGAAGAGGTCGAGACGCTCCAGCGCGAGCTCGGGCGACTCACGCAGCGGCAGTGGGCGAGCGTGACGCTGACGGTGGCGCGGGGCTACAGCGAGACGGAAGCGGCGCACGCCGACGGCGTGTCGCGGACCGCGGTGATCGGCAGTCGCGATCGCGCGCTCGAAGTGCTGCGACGCGCGATCGCGGAGCGCAAAGGGTTTGAATGGCTGTCGATCACGGGGCGCTCGTGCGCGGCGCGAGCGGGCTGAGTGTTGTTTGCGAGTCGTCGCGCGTTGGAATGCCCCGAGATCAAGAGGTCAGAAGTTGAACAGACACGGGCGGGACGCCCGTGACACAAGTTTGGAGAGTTTGGGGAGAGGGATCAATCGATGAGCCATCAATCGCACCTGTGGGGATTTGAAGAGGGAAGCATCGGCCTGGAAGCGGCCCGGTCGTGCGAGGATGCGGCCGGGACGCTTCCGGCGCTGAACGCGCCGATGCGGCTGAGCGGCGTGGGGATCCAGGGAACGCCGATGAACGGCGCACCGGCGGGTCGCGCGTCGCGCATGGGCGGCGGCGGGCTGGCGCGGGCGGAGGCGCGCGTGGCGCGGGTGATGATCGCCGATGAGCACGAGATCACGCGGGTGGCGATCGCGTCGTGGTTAGGCACCGACCGCGGGCTGTCGCTGGTCGGCAGCGTGAGCGACGCGATGGACCTGACTGATGAAGTGGCGCGCACGAAGCCGGAAGTGGTGGTCGTGTGCGCGGAGCGGCCCGGCGAGCGGCTGATCGAGGCGGCGGCTGGATTGCGGAAGCGGGCGCGAGCGCCGCGGGTCGTGGTGCTGAGCGCGGAGCACTCGGCGCGGTCGTGCGCGGCGGCGCGGGAGTGCGGGGGCGTGCATGTGACTCGGGCCGACCGGGCGCCGCGGGTGCTGCAACTGCTGCGATCGCTGGCGGATGATGAATCGGCGATCGGCGCGTGCGTCGCGGAGCGCGACGGCGGTGACGCCAACGCGAAACTCTCACGGCGCGAGCGGCAGGTGGTGGCGCTGCTCGCGCGCGGGCTGTCCGCGAAACAAGCGGCGGGGCAGCTCTCGATCAGCGCGAAGACGGTTGATAATCATCTACAGCGGCTGATGCGGAAACTCGACATTCACTCGCGCGCGGACTTGGTTTTATTCGCGGTGCGAGAGGGGTTTGTTGAGGTGTGAGAGGGGGCAGGCATCGAGGCATCAAGCCATCGAGGCATCAAGTGGAGGGCAGACAGCAGTCAGATCATGGGTCGATCGGGTGAGACGCGCCCAAACCTGGGCCGAAGATGACGGCGTTGAGGAACAGGCGCGCGACGCCCGGCTGTGAGCCGCGGGTGGTGGGCGGCGACGCGAAGAGAATGATTTGCCCACGCCCGACGCGCTCGCGCGTGACGTAGGCGGCGTTGGCCACGCGGTGCGCGGCTTCGGGCCAGAGCAGGCCTGACATGCGCAAATAGAGATCGTGGCCCTCGGGGACCGGCGCCCAGCCGATCATGGTGGGGGAAGGTTTCTTTTCTTCTGCTTTTGATTCGTCTTTGGCTTCGTTGGTCTTGTTGTTGTCGTTGGCGTCGGTGGCGCGCGGCTTGGTGTCGGCGGTTGCAATCGGTGAAGCGGCGTCTCCCGTGTCCCTCTCCCCGGCTCGAAGACTCGCCGACCCTCCCCCTGAGGGGGAGGGTGAAGAAGGGAGGAACGCGCCGAGGCGGACCGGGGTTTCGACGTTGTCGGCGGTCATGAGAATCGGATTGCTGCCGAAGGGGACGGGGAGCCAGCCGCGCGCATCGTTGCAGCCGAAGGTGAGCCAGTGCTTGTCGTCGAAGCGGGCGGCGAGGATGGCGCCGGTGGGCATGAAGACGCCCTGCCAGAGGTCGCGGCGTTTGCGCTCGTCGTCGCTGGGTTTCTCGGCGCTCAGCGCGGGGGACCACGGGTACGTGATGTCCTTCGTCGGCGCGTTGAGCCAGGCGCTGGCGATGTCGGCGGTCTGCGTGCGGCCTTCCCATTCGCGGATGATCTGCAGCGCGTACGGTTCGAGCTTGGTCAAGACGTCGGGGAGTTGGCGCACCTGCGACAGGCCCGGCTTCTCGGCGGCGAGGGCGGCGGCGGCGGAGCCCATTGCGATGAGCGTCCCGCCGTTCTGGATCCACGGCTTGAGGTTGGCGATGAGACTGTCGGGCAGCGCGCCGGCCCATCGGTTGGGAATGACAATCACGTTGTATCGGCGCAGGTCGGCGTTCGGCGCGACATCGTCCTCGGCGAGGTAACTGGCTTGAATGCCGAGGTGGTGATCGAGCGTCCACCAGACGGAGCCGTAATCGTAGTAGTCGAGGCTGCCGCGGGCGAGGACGGCGATGCGCGGTCGTTCGAGGAGCGGGAAGAACTCGCCGCCGATGTCGGGGAGATCGCCGGGGGCGAGGCCGGAGCGCATTCGGATTGCTCCCGCCGTTGCGGCCCCTGCGACTAGATTCTCGAGTTCGTTGAGCGCGCCAGGATCGCCGTCTTTTGTGGCGCGGTCACTGGGCGGGAGCGACTTCTTAGTTAGTTGAGGATTGTCCGCCACGAAAACGCACAGCGTTCCACGGCTCAGGGCGATGCCGTCAAACTCCGAGTCTCTGGTGAGTAGCCGGACGTTGATCCCATGTTCCATGAGTCGGGATGCAACTTGGACTGCTGAGTCGTCGTCACCAGGGATCGCAAGCCAGGTTGATTGCTGTCCCCCGATATCACCAACAAGACCGCCCTCACGTCGCTGTTCAACAATGGGGTCTTTATCGTAACGCGCGCCGGTTGCATCGGGCAGTTCATACGCTTCAACCCCATACAGCATCGTCAGATTCCACGCCGTCAGGTCGTACATCTTCGATCGCCCGAAGCGCAGCAGCTCGCGGCGTTCTTCGGTCAGCGTTTCGTCCAGCATGCGCGGGTCGAACTCGAGCATCGCCGCGAGCAAATGCGCTTCCGGCTGGCGGTTGGGGATGAGGATCGTGCCGCCGGGGAATTTCTGTTCCGCGATCGTGCGACCGAGTTGGTCTTTCGCTTCGCTGGTGAATTCGGCGTTGGTTTCGAAGACTTCCACGCCGTGGAGGCGCAGGGTTTCGATGAGCCGGTTGAGGCGCGAGGTGTTGTCGGTGGGCGCGATGGCCCAGGCGCGCGTGCCGTAGCGGCTCTTTTCGTCAACGGCGGCGCGGCGGGCGGCGAGGTAGTCCTTATAGATGTCGCGCAGGTTGTTCTTCAGCGTCGTGAGGTTGGCGACGCTGCTGACGATGTTGTGGTGGACGGTCTCGCGGTAGGTTTCGACGATCTGGTTCTGCTTGCGCACGCCGTCTTCCTGGATGCGCGCCTGCTCGGTAAGGATGCCGATGGCGCCGCGGTAGCTGGCGTAGGCGTCGGAGTAGCCGGGGAACCAGTTGTCGGCCCATTCGCCCGTGTAGTAGCGCCAGCCGAACTTGTCGAACGCGGCTGCTTGGTCCTCGGCGAACTTGTCGCCCCATCTCTTGCGCGTCGTCTCGGGGATGTTGAAGTTGATCGGCTCGCGCGGCGGGCTGAAGAGATAAGTGTCCTGCGGCGAGAGCTCGTGACCGTCGCAAAAAAGCAGCGGGGTCCACTCGCGCAGCGCGGCGATCCGGCCGCGGGTCTCGGGCTGCGTGGCGTAGACCCAGTCGCGGTTGAGGTCGAACTGGTAGTGGTTCGTGCGCCCTTGCGGGTAATAGCCGGTGTGGAGGAGCGACTGATCGTCGGTGTTGCGGACGTTGCCGCGGTGCTCGGCGACCATCTTCAGGAAGCGGTCGCGCCCGTCGGGGTTCTGCAGCGGGTCGATGACGACGACGAGGTCGTTGAGGAGGGCCTTGGTTTCGTCGCGCGTGTCGGCGAGCAGGTGGTACGCGAGCGCGATGGCGGTGTCGGAGGGGGAGTTCTCGTCGCCGTGGATGTTGTACGCGAGCCACGCGACGCCGGGGATGGTTGATGCGAGTTGGTCCGCCTCGGCGGCGGTGGTGGTGCGCGGGTCGGCGAGTTTGGCGAGGTTCTTCTTGAGATCGCCCAGGTCGCGGATGTTGGATTCGGAGGAGATGACAAGGTAGTAGCACGCGCGGTTCTCGTGCGTGCGCGCGTACTCGACCAGCCGGGTGCGCGTCGGGGCGGCGTCGGCCCAGGCTTTCAGGCATTTCTCGATCTGCGCGTGCGTGCTGCCGCGCTGGCCGACTTCGAAGCCGAGGAGCGACTCGGGGGTGGGGATGGCTTTGTCGTAGATGGCGCCGGGGAAAAAGGGTTCTTCGTAGACGAGTTCGGCGCGCGGGGTGGGGGGCGCGGCGGGGAATGGCTCTGCGTGCGCACCGGCGGCACAGGTGAGCGTCAGGATGAAACGAGCAAGGCGCGGACGGATCATGCGGATGACTCCGGATCGGATGGGGAAGTCTCGCTTGTTGTTGGTGGTGGGGCAACTAGCGGTGACACGATGATGTACCGGACGCGCACGTGCCGAGGCGCGTGGTCCGCGATCGCGGGAAGAGGAATCGTGCGAGCCGGTGGAGCGCGGGTTGCGGAGCTGAACCGCGACCCCGGACGCCTGCGGCACCGGGCGTGAGCCGCCCTCCGGACGACCGAGGAGTCGTGCGTCGACTTACTGGGTGAACACCGAGATCATCGCGGCCTTCAACTCCGAATCGCGCACGGGCTTGTGCAGTCGCGGCTGGGCGCGGAGGTGGTCGGGCAGCTGCTTGGGGCTGGCGTACCCGGTCACGAAGATGAGCGGGTGCCCGTGCTCGAGGAGGAAATCGGCGATCGGGCCGCTGTGCACGCCGCGCAGGTTGATGTCGAGGAGCGCGGCGTCAACATCGTCGCGCGAGGCCAGCTTGCGTCCCTCGTCGAGCGACGCGGCGGGCCCGATGACCTCGCACCCCCACGACTCGAGCAGTTTCGTGAGCCGGCGCGCCATGAGGAACTCGTCTTCAACGATGAGCACACGAAGCCCGATCAGGGCCTTCGCCGCCAGAAAACTCGGATCCTCGGTCATGGCGGGAGCTCCGCGCCGATCGGCGAAATCGCGGTGCCGTCCCGCGCGTGCCCGGCGGCGTAGGTGGAAAAATCGATCGAGATCGTGCAGGTCAGCCCGCTGGGCAGGAACTCCAGTGCGGCGTTTCCGTCGAGCTGGTAGCGGATGGCATCTGAGATAAAGCTCGTGCCGAAGCCGCGGGCGGCGGGCGGTGATACGGCGGGCCCGTCGCGCTCGCGCCAGGAGAGAATGAGCGACTTGGGCTCGGACGACGGTCCGGTCACCTCCCAGGTCACCTCGACGCGCCCGTCCGCGTTCGACAGCGACCCGTACTTCGCCGCGTTCGTCGCCAGTTCGTGGAGCGCCATGCACAGCGGCTGCGCGGCGACCGGTGGGAGCATGCAGTCCTGCCCGTTGAGGTTCACGCGGTCGTCGCGCCCGTCCATGTAGGCACCGAGCGTAACCGCGATCATCTCCGCCAGGTTCACGCCGCTCCAGCGCGAGCGGGCGAGGAGACCGTGCGTGCGGGCGAGCGCCTCGATCCGCCCGGTGAATGACTGGCAGAACACGTCGAAGCTGCCGGTGCGCGTTCCGGTCTCGTTCGCGAGCGCCAGCACCATCGCGAGGGAGTTCTTCACCCGGTGATCAAGCTCGCGGAGGAGGAGGCTCTGACGCTCTTCCGTCGCGCGCCGATCGGTGACATCGCGGGCGGCCGCGTAGATGGTAAGGCCCCCGTGCTCGGGCGGCGGGCAGATCCACTCCAGCGTGCGGTACGACCCGTCGCGGCTGGCGAACCGCGTTTCGAACCGCGCCGGATCGCCGCTCGGCGAGATGGCGGCCACGGCAAGGCGTGCTCGCTCGCGATCATCCGGGTGCATGAACTCGTACCACGATCGGTTCAAGAGCGAGTGCGGGTCCCATCCGAGCGTGCGTTCGAACGACGGGTTCACCCGGCGGAAAACGCCGTCCAGCCCGGCGATGCACAGAAGGTCACCGGAGACGGTGAAGAACCGCTCCCGCTCCGATTCCGCGAGCTTGCGGTCGGTGATGTCGGCGCGGAT
Organism: uncultured Phycisphaeraceae bacterium; assembly: GCA_964391865.1. Classification (GTDB taxonomy): domain Bacteria; phylum Planctomycetota; class Phycisphaerae; order Phycisphaerales; family UBA1924; genus DASZQL01. The sequence continues at coordinate 148,039 of CAYMNQ010000001.1, read as the reverse complement.
TGCAACGTAGCGCTCTATGCTCCCGTGCTTGCCGGTGAACGGCACGATGGTGGTGTCGACCCAGTAGATCGAGCCGTCCTTCGCTCGGTTGCGGATCTCCCCGCGCCAAACATGCCCACGCGAGATCGTTGCGTACATCTCTTTGAAGAACGATTTCGGGTGATGCCCCGAATTCAGGATGCGGTGATCCTGCCCGAGCAATTCGTCTCGAGAGTATTTGCTGATGTCGCAGAATTTCTGATTGACGTAGCTGATGCGCCCCTTGCCGTCCGTGGAAGCCACGATCGCGTGCTGATCGAGGGCGTACTTCTGGAACAGAAGCTCGTTCGTACTTTCGTCGAGCTTGGCGTACGCGCTGCGCAGTTGTTCTTCGATGCTTTCGGAACTCGGCATGGGCCCCCCGCCCGCGTCGGTAGTCGTTGTCATCGGTCATACTCCTGAGCACGAGAACGCTCGGATCTGACTCTTCAAGACTATGGAGCATCACATCGGCGTGTCAATGCCCGGCTGCCTATTAGATTTCCACAGAGTTGTGGTATTCGGGTAGCACGATGTCGAATGCGAACGCATCCCTCAGCGCTGTCGCCAGAGCCCGGCGCGGGGCCTGCTCGCCGTGAGTGAGACAGAATCGCGGCTTTCCATCCTTGAAATGAGACGCCCAGTGGATGAGTTCGCTGCGTCCTGCGTGGGCGGAGAAGCCGCCGAGCGTGTGGATGCGGGCTTTCACGTCGATCTCTTCGCCCATGATGCGCACGCGCGGCTCGCGGTTCACGAGCCGGCGGCCGAGCGAGCCTTCGGACTGGAAGCCCACAATGACGACGTGCGTCTCGGGGCGGCCCAGCGAGTGGCGGAGGTGGTGGACGATGCGCCCGCCGGTACACATGCCGCTGGCGGCGATGATAATGAGCGGGCCGCGGCGGTCGTTCAGGGCGCGGGACTGCTCGCTGGTTTCCGCGAAGTGCAGGTCGGGGAAGTCGATGGGCGAGTGTCCGCGCGCGGTGATGCGGAGCGAGGAATCGTCGAAGGACTTCTGGTGCCGTTCGTAGAGCTCGGTGGCGTCGTGGGCCATCGGGCTGTCGACGTAGACGGGGATCGCGGGGAGCGCGCCGCTCTCGCGCAGTTCGCGCAGGTGATAGAGAAGCTGCTGCGTGCGCCCGATGGCGAAGGCGGGGATGAGCACCTTCGCGCGGGCATCGATCGCTTCGCGCAGGATGGCGGCGAACTCCGCCACCGTTTCCTTGAGCGGGCGGTGATCGCGGTCGCCGTAGGTGGACTCCATGACCACGAGGTCGGCGCGGCTCAGGTGCGTGGGGTCGTGGAGCATCGGCGCGCCGTCAGGCCCGAGATCGCCCGAGAAGGCGACGGTGCGCGTGCGCGCACCGTCGTGGACAGTGAGTTCGACGCTCGCGGAACCGAGGATGTGCCCGGCGTCGACGAGCCGCGCGGTGATGCCCGGCGCGATCTCGCTCGGCGTGCCGAGGGGCAGCAGCCGGAAGGCGGCGAGCGAGCGGGCGGCGTCGGACTGCGTGTAGAGCGGGGCGCACGCCTGCCGCCCGACCCGCGCGCGGTGTCGGCAGCGGCGCTCGGCGTCCATCTCCTGAAGGTGCGCGGCGTCCTTCAGAAGGATGTTCGCGAGGTCGCGCGTGCCGAGGGTGGACCAGATCGGCCCGTCGAAGCCGTGCTTCGCCAGCAGCGGCAGTCGGCCGGTGTGATCGATGTGCGCGTGCGTCACGAGTACGGCGGAGAGGGACGCAGGATCGAAGGGGAGCGGGCGCCAGTTGCGCGCTTCGGCGTTCGGGCCGCCCTGATGCAGCCCGCAGTCGATGAGCAGGCGCGCATCGCGCGTCTCGATCAGGTAACACGAGCCCGTCACTTCACCCGCGGCACCGAGAAAGGTCAGCGTCATGCGCGCCGATGGTACCGCTGGGCGTGATGACGTGTCCCGTGCGGGACATTCGAGGACGGCCAGCCCGAAACGGGCCCACCGTGTGAGCGTGCGGCAATAAACTCTCGACCCGTATTCGAGACGCTGCTCGGCGCGATCGCTTCGTGCCGAATGACCGGAGTTCACACCGATGACCGACCTGTTGCTCCTCGCCAGCGAGGCCGCCGCTCAACCCGCCAACATGAAGGTGTGGGCGTACGTTGGTTTCATCGGGCTGGTGCTCTTCTGCCTCGCGCTCGACCTGGGCGTGTTCCACCGCGAGGCGCACGAAGTGTCGATGAAGGAGTCGATCACCTGGTCGGTGATCTGGCTGACGTGCGGGTTGTCGTTCACGGCGTTCGTTTACTACGGCTACGAGAAACACTGGCTCGGGCTGGGGCTCGAAACGCCCATGTACAACCCGGCGGCGGCGACGGATGCCGCGGCGCCGACCATCATTCTGGGAGAGGTGCGGGGGCTCGAAGCGGCGAAGCAGTACCTCACGGGCTACGTCGTCGAGAAGTCGCTGGCGATGGACAACATCTTCGTCATCGCGATGATCTTCGGCTTCTTTGCCATTCCCGCGAAGTACCAGCACCGCGTGCTGTTCTGGGGCATCGTCGGCGCGCTCATCATGCGCGGCGGGATGATCTTCCTCGGCGCGGAACTCGTGATGCGCTATACCTGGGTGCTCATTATCTTCGGCGCATTCCTGATCCTGACGGCGCTGAAGATGGCGATCATCAAGAGCGAGAGCGACCCGAGCCGGAACCCGATCGTCAAGCTGGTGCAGAAGTTCTACCGGGTGACAACGTTCTATGACGGGCAGAAGTTCTTCACCCGCCGGACGGTTGCTCCGACGTACTCGCCCGACCCGAAGACGGGCAAGCCGCGCCAGGACCCGGCGCCGCCCGGCACGCTCGGCGCTCGGGCGATCACGCCGCTGTTCCTCGCGCTGATCATGGTGGAGATCACGGACCTGGTCTTCGCGGTGGACTCGATCCCGGCGATCTTCGCGATCACGCCCGATCCATTCATCGTCTTCACCAGCAACATCTTCGCGATCCTCGGGCTGCGGGCGCTGTACTTCTGCCTGGCGGCGCTGATCGCGAAGTTCCACTACCTGAAGCCGGCGCTGATCCTGATTCTGGCGTTCGTGGGCGTGAAGCTGCTGTTGCTCGCCGTGCCGCCGTATCTGGGCGATCTCGCCGGGTTCATCGGGCTGGAGGCGGAGGCGCAGAAATCGATCAAGATCGATACGACGGTGTCGCTGATCGCGGTGGTGGCGACGCTGACTCTGGCGACGATTCTGTCGATCGTGTTCCCGAAGAGGGAGAAGGCTGAGTAAGACATGTGTGCCGAGGTATGGGGCTTTGGCGGTGCCCCGCGTGGTACATCGGCGCGCGGAGCACGCACACGGCGCGGCGTGTGCGTGCCACCCATGCTATGACTCCCGCTTGTTGGTGATTCCGCGCCGCCGCGCCTACGCTATCGCGGACACGGAGGTCGGCGCGTGGAGATCGGCGGGCTGGAGAAGTGCACGGGGAGTCGCGGCGGAGAGCCGACAACGCTATCGCTGACGGTGCTCCCCGGCGCGCTGAAGCCGAAGATCAAGCCGAGCCGGGCGTCGCGCTGGCGCGCCGGCGTGCTGATCGGGCTGCACATGCTCTTCGCCGCGCACGTCGCGCACTATCTGAGCACGGGCAGCACCATCTCGCCGCTGGAGCCGAGCGAGGGGATGGAGGCGGTCAAAAACAACATCATCAACACCGGCGCGGTGTTCTTCCTGCTCGCGATCGTTGCCACCGCAATCTTCGGGCGGTTCTTTTGCGGCTGGGGCTGCCACATCGTCGCGCTGCAGGACCTGTGCTCGTGGCTGCTGGGAAAGATCGGCATCCGCCCGAAGCCGATGAAGAGCAAGCTGCTGCTGTGGGTGCCGCTGCTGGCGTTCCTCTATATGTTCGTGTGGCCCGGCGTGTACCGCGCGGGGTTGTTCGTGCAGCAGCTGTACGAGAAGCAGCGGACCGGCGCGAGCATGAGCGAAGCGATCAGTGCCGCGTGGGAGCACCCGCTCGTCTTCCCCGATGTGCAGTTGCACCTCGTCACTGAAGATTTCTGGAAGACGTTCCCGGGGCTGGGCGTCAGCCTGTTTACGCTGTTCGTCGCGGGCTTCGCGGTGATCTACTTCCTCGGCGCGAAGGGGTTCTGCACCTACGGCTGTCCGTACGGCGCCGCGTTCGCCATCGCCGACAAGTTCGCGCCGGGGCGCATCCGCGTGACCGACGCGTGCGAGGGGTGCGGGCACTGCACAGCCGTATGCACCAGCAATGTGCGCGTGCACGAAGAAGTGCGCGACTTCGGCATGGTCGTCGACCCGGGGTGCATGAAGTGCATGGACTGCGTGAGCGTGTGCCCGAACGAGGCGCTGTACTTCGGCTTTGGCGGACTGCCGGCGGCGGCGCGGGGCAAGGGAAGGAACGCGGAGAAGCCGCGGGTTGCGGCGGCGCGGACGAAGTGGGGGGATTATCGCTGGCAGCAGGAAATGCTGCTCGGCGTCCTCTTCGCCACGGCGTTCTTCGTCTACCGAGGGCTGTACGGATTGGTGCCGTTCCTGCTCACGCTCGGCATCGCCGCGATCGTTGCCTATCTTGGCGAGCGAGCCATCGCCATGCTCGGCACTCCCAACATGACCATGCACGGCGTCGCGCTTAAGCGGCGCGGCAGGCTCGTCGCGGGTGGATTGGGCCTGCTTGGGGTTGTTATTGCGATCGCGGCGCTCACAGTGCACAGCGCGTACATCCAGATCAATCAGAGCATCGGCGAGAACGCCTATGACCAGAGCGCATCGAGCCGCGACAACATGCTGCGCGCCGACTTTGATCCGAGTGCGATCGAGAAGCCTCAGCTGGCGATCATGCACATCGCGAACTCATCACTCACCCGCGTCGAACACTACGCGCTTTTCCCTCAGCCCGAGATCAACGTCCGCCAAGCCTACCTCTCCCTCGCCCTCGGCCAGCCGGATGACTTCGAACGCCGCATGAAGCAATCGCTCATCGACTTCCCCCGCGATCCGACGGTCCGTGCCGATCTCGCCGAGTTCTACGCTCAACGCCAGCGCCCGGCCGAGGCGCTAGGCCTGTTCCGCGAAGCGGCGCACCTCGCGCCGCGCGAGCTGCGCCCGCACATGAGCCTTGGGCTGCTGCTCGCGTCGCAGCAACGGTTCAGCGAGGCACTCGCGGCGTTCGATCACGGGCTCACGCACCTCCCCGACTCCGCCGACCTTGCCTTCGCGGCGGGCGTGGCGGCAGCGAACGCGGGCGACAGCGCCGCCGCCATCGATCGCTTCACGCGGGCGGTGCAACTCCGCCCCGACGCGATCCCGGCGCGCGAGAATCTCATCGGTCTGCTGCTTGGCGAGAACCGCGTTGCCGACGCCGAGCGCGAATTGCTGAAGTTGGTGGAACTCGCGCCGAGCAACCGCGAAGCGTGGAGCACGCTCGCCCAACTCGCCCGCGCGCGAGGTGACCAATCCGCCGCCAAAGCTCACGAGGCCGAAGCGGCGGCGATTCAGTTCGCGCCGAGAAAGCAGTGATGATCGGAACAAGGAGCGGGCGAACCGATCGTACCAACGCGCCCTCATCTCCCGCCGCGATGGTGCTCCAGCCCGGCGCGGCATTTCTTACTCTTCAACCTCGGCAATATGTCACACCGTCGGCGCGCTGGACGACGTTTGGCCAACCACAGACCCCGGAACCCGCGGCCGGACGGGGTTGAGCGAGAAGGTCAGTCGCGCTTCACCAAGCCCGTCAACCTCAAGGCAATCATCAACCTGATCGACGAAGTCGAATGGACGACGCTGGGCGTTGATGTCAAGGCTGCTGCCTACGAAGACCTGCTTGAAAAGGCGGCAAGCGAGGGCAAAAAGGGTGCGGGGCAATACTTCACGCCGCGCAAGCTCATGGACGCGATATGTGCCTGCATCCGCCCTGATCCTCGTCAAGCCAAGGAGTTCATTCGATCGCTGTTTCAGGCCGCCACGACGCCAACGCCATCCCTGACTCCCTGTTCGAGCAGGTCGCCAGCAAAATGACGCAAAGAGCGACGCAGCATGGCGCTCAACCAGGGGGCATGGAGCAGAATGGAAGGAAATCGTCCCAAACAGGCACTCGCCATAAGTGCGATCCTGACAAGGACTTGCAGCACCTTTCAGATCGGTGCGGAAAAATGAAAAATGGAGCCGGGGGGAATCGAACCCCCGTCCCGGAGCAGTCCGTATGGCGCCTCTACGCGTGTATCCGTCGAGTTATGTCGACCCGGCGTGGTTCAACGGCGACCCCGCTCGAGCCCATCACCTGAATTGCTTCTTGTCCCCGCGCACCGGTGCGCAGCGCGGGGTACCAGCCCGATGCTTTCGTTCCCCACCCATCGGGCGTCGATGGGGAGCGATGCTGCACTAATTAGGCAGCGAGAGCGTAATTGCTGTTGGCAATTGAAGTGGTGCACGCTTGATAACGCGGCCCGCGTGCGCCGCGACGCGCCACGCCACACTTTCCCTGTCCGGTCGAAACCGATCGGCCCCAGCTTGTCAAAGAGTACGGAAATTATAGGCAGTTGCTGGACTCGGTAACGCCCCGCATCAGAATCCGTATTGAAAGGGTGTGGCGGCCTGCCCGGTCGCCCCCCGGAGAATGCATCATGAGGACTTTCACTTCACGTTTGTTTGTGTCTTGTGCGGCCCTCGTGTCGGCCGCCGGGGTCGCCCTCGCGGGGCCGATCGAGCCCAGGTGGGTCGCCCCCGACGCCACCTGGGTCGTGCATGCGGACTTCGAGGCGATGCACGCCTCGCAGATTGGCAAGGAGATTCTTGATCACATCCGCGTCGAGATTCAGGAAGAAAAAGACGGCATGGAAAGCCGCTTCGTGCTCGCGCTCATCAACGAGGTGAAGGGCGTCACCATCTACGGGCAGGGCGACGACGAAGACCAGGGCATCATCATCATCAACGCGACGAAAGACCTTGATGAAGCCGTGAACGCCCTGCCGGCGCTGTCGCCCCACTACAAGAAAATCACCGAGCAGAACCGCACGATCCACTCCATCAAGGACGGCGAGGACGCGGACGACGAGTGGTTCATCTATCAGCGCCCCGACACCAACCCGGATCGGCGCGTGCTGCTCATGGCGCACACGATGGAGCGCCTGATGCACGGCATCACGGCGATGGAGGGCGCGGGCGTCGCAGAGCCGGCAAAGCCGCTGCGTGACGCGATGCCCCGCGCCGGGTCCGTGGTGTTCATCTCCGCATCCGAAATCCCTGGCATGGATGACGATGATGAAGCCGCCCGCGTACTGAAAGACGCTCAGTCCGTTCGCGTCGAGATGGGCGAACTGTCGGGCAAGGCGTTCGGGTCGCTGCGGCTCGACGCGGGCACGCTGCAGAACGCGACCGACACGGCGCAGGTCATCCAGGGGCTGATCGCGCTCGGGCGGATGGCCGCCGGCAGCGACCCGGTGCTCAAGCCGATGGTGAAGCTGGCCAACAACATCAAGGTCGGCACCGAGGGCGGTGTGATCAGCGTCGACTTCGCCGCCGACGCGGAGCAAGTGAAGGAAGCCCTCCGGCACATCGAGTCAATCGTCGAGAAGGACGAAGACTCCGTGAGCGTGAAGGCGGGCGTGAAAGAAGACGGAGACGAAGACGCGGACGACGAACCCTCGCAGCCCGCGGCGCCGAAGGAGAAGAGCCCGCGCTGATGCCCACGGCCGCGGCCCAACTCGGCATGCCGCCCCCTGCACGAACCTCGGCAGTCCACGCGGAGCGCCCGTCACTGACGGCGCGCACCAACGAGGAACTGGCGACGCTCGCGCAGGGTGGCGCACGCGCCGCGTTCGGCGAGCTGGTCGAGCGCTTCGAAGGCAGGCTGGTCGCGTTCCTCCGCCGCCGGACGCGCTCGGCGCAGACCGCGGAAGAACTGGCGCAGGAGACGTTTCTCCGCGCGTGGCAGAGCCTCGCTCGGTACCGCAATCAGTACCGATTCTCGACGTGGCTGTTCACGATCGCCAACCGGCTGGCGGTCGATCACTACCGGCTCGCGCTGCGCGAGCGCGGCACGAGCGTCGGCGAGCGCGAAGCGGCGCCCGCCGCCGATCGGCCGCAGCGGTTTGAGGAACTCGGGCGCACCTGGGCGGTCGCGGAGCGCGTGCTGTCGGAGGAACAGTCGGCGGCCCTGTGGCTGCGCTACGGCGCGGAACTCGGGATCCCCGATATCGCCCGCGTGCTCGGGCGGACGAACGTCGGCGTGCGCGTGCTCCTGTTCCGGGCGCGCGAGCGGCTGGCCAAGGAACTCGGAACTTCGGCGCAGAACGCCGATCGGACGGATGATTCGGACTCTGATTCCAGCGCCCGGCCCGCGAATCCTCGTGGGCGAGCGCGGCACTCGGGAGGTGCCTGATGCTTTCGTCACTCACTCGGCTGGTACAACAATGGTCGGCGTGGCGGGCGCTCGATGACGGCGCGCACCCGCGTGGTTCGCACGCCTCATTGAGCGAGATCGAGTCGCTGCTGCGCGAAGAAGCCGCCGCGGAGTCGGCGCGCCCGGTCGGTCTGCGCCGCGATGTCTTGCCGCGGCTGTCGAGTCCACCGATGCCGGTCTCGTCCGCGTGGAACCTGCGCCATACCGCGGGGCTGACCCTGGCGGCGGCGTGCCTGCTGCTCGCGTTCGGCGGGCTGTGGTGGTCGATCGGCCCGCTGCGCTCGTCACCAGTCGCGACGAATTCAACCGTGACGCCGAGAACACCGTCGAAGATGGCAGAAATCAAGCCGATCGACCCGGCCGTTCCGGCCGACCCGTCGGGCCCGCGCATCGTCTTCACCGTGTCGTTCTCGAAGAAGTCGATCACGGTCGACAACCCGCTGGAGAAGGAGGCGAAGCTGCTCGCCGCCGATCTGGACCGGGTGGGGAATTTCCTGCGCAGTCAGATCCCGCTGTCGCGCTCGGCGCAGTCGAGCAGCGACGAGCGCCGACCGGGCGAGCGATCTCAGACCGCGCCGCGCGAGCGCGATCGCGCGTAGGTGTTTCGCGTGAGCGGTTGTGCACTCATTCGATTGTTTCTGCCCACTCTGGTTGCACGTGCGCGACGGCGCGTGTAGTCTCCGCTCAGTCATCGGTGCCCCGCGTTTGAACACGCGGGGTGAAAAGGGAAGTGCGGTGAAATGCCGCCGCGGACGCGCCGCCGTATCGGGCGAATGACGTTCGGCCCCCTCGTGCTTCACGAGGAGAACCACTGATCTCGCAAGAGATCGGGAAGGTGGGCCGCAGTCGATCGACGCCCGGAGCCGGAAGACCTGCCGACGACCGTGTGCCTGTTGCCCTCGCGAATCGGGGCGGCGGGTCGTGCGGCCGCGCGCTCCCGGCGGCCCCGATCCACCCGCATCAACCCGCCGCGAGGGCCGAACCATCGGCTCGGGAGCCGTCCTGCGCGACTCAGGATGAATTCGGAAGGATCGGCGTCATGGAATCTCGTTGTGTGTTTCGTTCGCTGAGCCTCGCGGCGGCGATGGTGATCGGCGCGAATGCGATCGCGCCCAGTGCCCGCGCGGCATTGCCGGCGTATTCACTCCTCGGCTCGTTCGAACTCCCCGCCGGCGCAACGGTGTGGGACACCGCGCCCGACGGTCGCGTCATCACCCTCGTGGGCGGCGACGTGTACCGACAGGATGCGGTTTCAGCTTCATCATTCACGCGGCTCGGCTCGCTCCCCGCGGGAGAGATCCCCTCCTTCGGTGCCGCGTTCCTGCGCATCAGCCCCGACGGCTCAACGCTCGCCATCGGCGACAACTACGCCGGCGGCACGCCCGACGTGCTGCTCGTTCCGACGCTCGCGCTCGACCCGCTCGCGCCCACCACGCCGACGCGCCTTGCGCTCGACCACAGCGAAGCCGACTGGGCCGGCAATTCGACGCTCTTCGTGACCGGCAGCACGATCGACGGCTCGTTTGTCGCGATGGTTGACATTCCAACGCTGAGCACGCGGCAAGTGGTCGGCAACATCGACGGCGCCGCCGCGGGCGTGACATCTGATGGGGCATATCTCTACGCGGGCAACGGCTTCGCCTTCGGCGGGCCGTCGCAGACGGGCGAGGTGCGTGCCTTCCCGCTCAGCGCGATCACCTCCAGCGCCACGCCGCTGGACTTCGAGAACGCCGGCATCCCCGTCGCCGACGCGCTCACCGGCTCATCGCTCGGGTTCGACGGCTTCGGCAACCTGCTCGTCGGCGGCGGCGATTTCTTCGGCGGATCGGGCGACCTCGGCTCGGCAGCGGTGATCGATGCCGAGGCCCTTGCCGAGTCGCTGGGCGGCGCGGGTGTCGCGCCGGACAACGCGGAACTGCGACTGTCGCCGAGGCTGGCGACCGATTCGTACTTCGCGCGCTGGAGCGGCGCGAGCGGCGAGTTGCTCGTGGGCTACTTCGACAACACCACATTCACCAGCGGCACGACAATCTACCGCTACGCCGTGCCCGCGCCGGGCGTCGTCACGACGGTCACGTTCGCGGGTGCGGGCATTGCATCCCGCCGTCGGCGCCGCGCCGACGCGAGCAAGGGGGCGTGATGCACAGTCGCCTGTATCAATGTGCGAGCCGTGAGCGGGCAACTTCTGCGAATTCTGGGGCATCTCTCGCCCACTCGGGCCACCTAACGTCATCAAGCCCCGCAAGGCGCCGGCACCCGATCCTTGATTGCTTCAACGATCCAGTTCGTCTCTGCGTCCTGTGCGTCTCTGCTATGAACTCTTCCGCATTGGCGGGAGACTTCGCCGACGCCGTCGTGTCGTATCAACCCGCGCCTGGGCAGTTCATCAACAACCCGCTTTTCAACCATCCTTCCCGCGCCCTCGGCCCGCCGATCGGCGGCGGGACCATCTCCGCCGACAACACTAAGCTCGTCTCTCTCGGCGGGTTCGGCGGCTCGATCGTGCTGCGATTCTCTCAGCCCGTGCTCGACGACCCGTGCAACCCCTTCGGGCTCGACTTCATCGTCTTCGGTAACGCGGTGTGGGTGTCGGGGAATCCGAATCGGCGCTTCGCCGAGGGCGCCGTCATCGAGATCGCGCGCGACGTGAACGCCAACGGCATCGCGGACGATCCGTGGTTCGTGATCCCCGGCTCGCACATAACGAGTACGCCGCCGAGCGTGACGCCCGTCAGCGCTCTGCAGTCACAACCATGGGACGACGCTGCGGCGACGCCGACGCCCCCAGCGAACATCGCGTGGTACCCGAGCGCGATGTTCTACCCGGGCCGCCCGTCGTCCTACGCCACCACAACTTTTCGGCTCCCGGCGCTGTTCGAGACGCAGGTGCTGCAAAATCCAAATAGCCCGGGGGCCACGCGCGAAGGCGTGTGGGGCTACGCCGATTGCTCGCCCACGCTGCTGCTGGGCGATACGAATGCCGACAACATCATCGATTCGTCGTCGCTTGGCGCGAGCGAGTTCTACACCGTCGCCGACAACCCATTTGCGGTCGGCGTCACGCCCGGCAGCGGTGGGGGGGATGCGTTTGATGTCGCGTGGGCGGTCGATCCTGTGAACGGCGCGGCGGCGCATCTCGGCGCGTTCGACTTTATCAGAATTTCGAACGGCGTGAACTTCATCGCGGGCGTTCTGGGCGAGATTTCAAGTGAAGTCGGCGCGGTCAGCGACGCGCGCCCACAGGAGTCCTTCTTCGACCTGAACAACGACGCAGCGACCGACACCGAGGATGTCTACGCGTGGGAATCGCTCGCCGCCGGGGCGAACGCCGCCGCCGATCTGGACGGTGACGGCACGATTGCTCCGCGCGACCGCGCCCTGCTGCTCCGCTGCGTCCGCCGCGCGGAGACGGGGGACATCAGCACGCCATGACCCGCCGCGCATTCACGCTGGTCGAGTTGCTCGTGGTGGTCGCGGTGCTTGCGCTGCTGCTCGGGATCCTGCTACCCTCGCTCGGTCGCGCTCGCCGCGGCGCGTGGCAGGTGCAGTGCCTCTCGAACGTGCGCCAATTGCAGGCCGCGAGCGACCTCTATGCGAACGACCATGACGGGCGGTCCATACCCGGCGCGGAAGGCATCGCTAGCGCGAATCTCCGCCGGTGGCACGGGCGGCGCGCGCACGCGGGCGAGCCGTTCACTCCCGAGCGTGCGCCGATCACGCCCTATCTGACGGATAGTTCCGCCGGCAGCGCCGCGGCGCGCGCCTGCCCCGCGTTCTCGCCCCGCGCAGCCGAACTCCGCGAATCCGGCGCGGGCTTCGAACTCTCCAGCGGCGGCTATGGCTACAACAACGCCTTCGTCGGCGTTGAACGCCGGAAGTTCTCCGCCGGCGCTTGGATTGTGATGACTGACGCGACCGGCGCTCAGCGTGCCCGCTTCCGCTCGCCAGAGCGCACCATCGCCTTCGGCGACGCGGCCCTCGCCGCCGACCAACTCATCGAGTACAGCTTCATCGAGACGCCCTTCTGGCCCGATTTCCCCGGCGCCCGCCCCGACCCCAGCACCCACTTCAGGCATGGCGGCGGTGCCAGCATCGCCTGGCTCGATGGGCACGCGACCAGCGAGTCGCGCTCCTTCACCCAATCCAGCGGCGTGTACACGGGCGACCCCGCCGCCCTCGGCACCGGCTGGTTCGGAGATGTGCTCAGCAACTCCCTGTACGACTACGATTGACCGCACACCCGCGGGTGAGTTCCATGCTCGTTGACCGATGCATCTGCCACGACGTCACCTTCGCCGCGCTCCGCGAGTTGCACGAGCGCGAAGGGTGCGATCTCGACGCGCTGAAGGAACGCAGCGGCTGCTGCACCGGCTGCACGATGTGCGAGCCGTATGTGAAGTTGATGCTGAAGACAGGCCGGACACACTTCAACGTCCTCACGCCGCATGAAGTGTGGACGATCATGAAGGAGTAAGCCGAAGCGGCTATCCTGCTCCGCATGAGCCAGTCCCCGCCGCTGACATTCGCCGCGTTCCAGGAGTTGATCCGCCGACGGTACTCCGCCACCGACGCCGCCCGCGGCACGCCCGGCACATTCATGTGGTTCATGGAAGAGCTGGGCGAACTCGCGACCGCGCTGATGGACAACGCGCCGGGCCGCTCGCCCACGCCCGAGCAGCGCGCCAATCTCGATGAAGAATTCGCCGACGTGCTCGCGTGGCTCACGACGCTCGCCAACATCAACGGCGTGAACCTCGAAAAAGCTCTGGAAAAGTACACCATCGAGGGCGTGGTCACAGGCGTCAAGCACTGAGCGAACCGAGCCGCGCATGACCAACCGACTCATCAGCTCGTTCTCCGATCTCCGCGCCCGCCCGGGAGGCCGCAAAGGCCTGATCCCTTTCATCTGCGGCGGGCACCCTTCGCTCGCGACGATGGGCGACATCCTCCGCGCGCTCGAAGCGAGCGGCGCGACGGCGGTCGAGATCGGCATCCCGTTCTCCGATCCCATCGCCGACGGCCCGGTGATCGCCGCCGCCATGCACGACGCGCTCAAAGCCGGCGTCACGCCCGACGCGATCTTCCGCGAAGTTCGCCGCGCGCGCGATGCGGGGCTGCGCGTGCCGCTGGTTGCCATGGTGAGCGTGTCGATCGCGCACCGCACGGGCGCGGAGCGGTTCATCAGCGCAGCCGCCAGCGCCGGCTTCGACGGGCTGATCGTCCCCGACGTGCCGGTGGAGGAGGCCGAGTCGCTCGCGCCGATCGCCGCTGCGAATGGGCTGACGCTCACCTTGCTTGTCGCGCCGACGACATCGCCGGAACGAGCCGCGCGGATCGCGCGGGCGTGCAGCGGGTTCATTTACTTGCTGGCGCGCGTCGGTATCACCGGCCAAGCTGGGGGCACGGTCGGTGGCGCGGTCGCAAGCGACGCGCTCGCGCAGCGCGTTCGCGCGCTTCGAGCCCAATCGCAATTGCCGATTGCCTGCGGCTTCGGCATCAGCTCCGCAAACGATGTCCGCGCGGTGGTTTGCGATGGGGGTGCGGACGCTGCCATCGTCGGCTCGGCCCTTGTGAAGCGGCTCTCCACCGCCGCCCAAACACAATCCGACCCAGGCGAAGCCGCGAGTCAACTGATGCGTGAACTCGGTGCGGGCGTCGCCTAGAACCGCAAAATAACGCCATCTCGTAGCATATTGACCGTCGCGATCGATCGTAGCCCCGAACTAGGTGGCGGGCCCTGAACGTATCCACAGTCGTTCGATTCTTCGGCGAATCTGGTATCTTCCCGTCCCGTGGCGGGCACTTCGCCGCGAGTTCCCCAGTGTTGTTGCGAACAATCAAGGCCGGACCGAATCGGGTCCGTTTGGCGTTTCTCTTTGATCGGTCGAAGCCCGATCCCCCGGGCGCACAAGGACGGCAGCCATGAGCGAAATCTCCAGTCGGATTGAGGCGTTGAGCGCGGTGGCGTCGTGGCATGAGGAGCGGCACGTCAACGGCGTGCTGCACGAGCCGCCGCAGGAGATCTTCGGCCAAGACGTCTTCTCCGAGCGCGTGATGCGCGAGCGCCTGCCGAAGGACGTCTTCCGCGTGCTGCAGAGCACGATGCGGAAGGGCGACCTGATCAACAGCTCCATCGCCGACACCGTCGCGAACGCGATGAAGGACTGGGCGATGGAGCGCGGCGCCACGCATTACACGCACTGGTTCCAGCCGCTGACTGGCGCGACGGCGGAGAAGCACGACAGCTTCGTCTCGCCCGACGGCTCGGGCGGCGCGCTCACCGAGTTCTCCGGCAGCGCGCTCGTCCGCGGCGAGCCGGACGCTTCCAGCTTCCCCTCGGGCGGCATCCGCGCCACCTTCGAAGCTCGTGGATACACCGCGTGGGACGTCACCAGTCCCGTCTTCCTCGTCCGCTCGGGCAGCAGCGTCACCCTGTGCATCCCGACCGCGTTCATCAGCTACACGGGCGAGGCGCTCGACAAGAAAACCCCTCTGCTCCGCTCGATCGATGCCGTCAGCGAGCAGGCGCTCCGTCTCCTGAAATTCTTCGGCACGGACTCGGGCGTTTCGCGCGTGAACACCACATGCGGCGCGGAGCAGGAGTACTTCCTGATCGACCGTCGATACTACCTCGGGCGGCAGGACCTCTTGCTCTGCGGGCGTACGGTCTACGGCGCGAAGGCGCCGAAGGATCAGCAGCTCGAGGACCACTACTTCGGCTCGATCCCCGAGCGCGTGCACCAGTTCATGGCGTCGTGCGAGGCGGAGTTGTATTCCCTCGGCGTGCCGGTGAAAACGCGCCACAACGAGGTCAGCCCCGGGCAGTTCGAGATCGCGCCGGTCTTCGAGAACGCGAACGTCGCGGCCGACCATCAGCAGCTCGTCATGCAGGTGCTCCGCAACCACGCGCCGAAGTTCGGCATGCAGTGCCTCATGCACGAGAAGCCTTTCGCCGGCATCAACGGTTCGGGCAAGCACAACAACTGGTCGATGGCGACCGATACCGGCGTCAACCTCCTCGACCCGCAGGACGAGACGCACACGAACATGCAGTTCCTCGCGTGCCTCTGCGCCGTCATCCGCGCGGTCGACCTGCACGCGGACATCCTCCGCGCTTCAATTGCCAGCGCGAATAACGACCACCGGCTCGGCGCGAACGAAGCGCCCCCGGCGATCATCTCGATCTTCTTGGGCGACATGCTGCAGGACATCGTGGATCAAGTCGAGAAAGGCGCGCCCAACTCGACGATGAAGAGCGCCCAGCTCGATCTCGGCGCCCGCGCCTTCCCGCAGATCCCGCAGCACACCAGCGACCGCAACCGCACCAGCCCCTTCGCATTCACCGGCAACAAGTTCGAGTTCCGGGCCGTCGGGTCGAGCGCGTCGATCGCGTGGCCCAACACCGTGCTGAACACCATGGTCGCCGAGTCGCTCGACGCCATCACCACGCAGCTTGAGAAAGCCGTCGGCAAGGACCGCACCGACGCGAAGGTCCGCGCCGCCGTCAAGAGCG
The DNA here is from genome assembly GCA_964391865.1 of uncultured Phycisphaeraceae bacterium. Taxonomy (GTDB): domain Bacteria; phylum Planctomycetota; class Phycisphaerae; order Phycisphaerales; family UBA1924; genus DASZQL01. The sequence continues at coordinate 132,126 of CAYMNQ010000001.1, read as the reverse complement.
TGCTGAAGGACGTCATCAAGGAGCACAAGCGGGTCATCTTCAACGGCGATAACTACGACATCTCCTGGCACAAGGAAGCCGAGAAGCGCGGGCTTCCCAACTTCCGAAACACCGTCGACGCGCTCCCCTCACTTGTGACCAAGAAGGCGGTCGCGCTCTTCAAGAAGTACGGCGTGCTCAGCGAGGTCGAACTCGAAGCCCGCTACCACACGTTTCTCGAGCAGTACGCCAAGCAGATCAGCATCGAGGCGAGGACCATGACCAGTATGGCCCGCACGCAGATCATGCCCGCCGCCGTCAAGCATCAGGCGAACGTCGCCGGCGCGGTCCACGCCACGCAGAGCGCGGGCGTCGACTGCGACGACCTCCGCGGCGAGCTCGAAGGATTCGTCGATCTCGTCACGCGGTTCCACAAGAAGACCGTCGAACTGGACGCGGCGATCGAACGACACAACGCCCACGCCGGCGAGCCGCTCGAGCACGCGAAGGGCCTGCGGGATGCCGTCCTGCCACTGATGAGCGACCTGCGCGAATTGGCGGACGAACTCGAAACCATCGTCGCCGACGACCTCTGGCCGCTGCCGACGTACCGCGAAATGCTCTTTGTGAAGTAACGCGGAAGGGGGACTCGCACGACGCCGCAAGCATCGAACGAGCCAACAGGCCGTTACAAAGCCGCTCTGGTCGAAGTGACGGAGGTTGAGACGGCAAACGCCTTTCGAATCCAAATCCGACAACCAAGCCCAAAGCCCGCTCCATCGCGGGCTTCTTCACTCCCGCGCCAACCCGGCGTAATCTTCGATACGCTGCAACGGTCGGCCCTGTAGCTCAGCGGATAGAGCAGGCGACTCATAATCGCTTGGTCCCCGGTTCGAATCCGGGCGGGGCCATTCGCGCCTTTCGGCACAGCCTCGCATTCAGGCTCACCGTCTCCAATCGGGCATGTCGGCTCAAGCGCACGTTCCGCGCGCAGCGACTCGCCGCGCTTCGTCGCCCCGCCGCGCGGATTCAGCACGCCGCACGCGTCAATCGCCGAGAGAGGCCAGAGCGGTACGCCACGACCCACTTCCGCGAAGCCCGCCGCGCGGTTGCGGGCTCAAGACTTCACGGCTTCAACCACAACGTCGCCCCAAAGCCACCCAGCCACAATCGACACTATCGAGAAACCCCTGCAATTTCCAAAGCGGGCGACCGGGATCGAACCGGCGACATTCAGCTTGGGAAGCTGACGTTCTACCGCTGAACTACGCCCGCAAACAAGGCTTTGCACGACCGAGCCGGAACGTTCTGCACGATTGAAGCGTAGGCTGACTGTCGAAGACCGGCGCCGACTTTGAGGAGTATACCACCATCGTCGCGCCCGAGCCCGGACCGTGGCTGCGATTCGCCCAAGCTCTTTGGGATCGACAGTTGAGGTATCGAGAACCGCGGTGTCGGCCGATCCGTGGCCAATGGCGATTCCGTGCCCGAGCCACGCCGCACGCGTCCGCTCGAAGTCGACGATCGTCGGTAACGCCGGGGCCCGACTGCGATCTTCACCCAATACGTCGCGCAAGGCGTTGGGCATCAACCGTCCGTCCAACTCGGCCGAAACACGATCCACCAGATCGCGTTCCCGCCGCAACGGTTCGGCACCGCGCCTTCGCCGTGCCAGTGCTCAGAGATCGCCGCGCAGAATTCGAATAACAAGATTCCTTCCCAGAGTGTCCGTACTCTCAGCGTACTCGCCCATCGCTTGGCCGACACTCGCGCCGGGCTTGATGAAGAAGGCTCGCTCCAGAACCGTCGGTCAGGAGCGAGCCATCGCGCACTGGCGGGCGACGGAGCGGCTCCGATCGCCCGGCACCGATCGCCGCCACGCGCAGATGCGCGGAGAAAGCCGTGACCGGCATGATTCGTGTTCTTGCAATTTTCGCCCTGCGTCCGCGTGCCCATCCGTGGCGTCTTCTCCGGTAAGCTGACCGCATGAACACCGACCTGAACGGCAAGCGCGCCCTCGTCTGCGGCTCGACGCAGGGCATCGGCCGCGCGTGCGCGCACGCGCTCGCCGAGCTCGGCGCCGAAGTCACGCTGATGGCCCGAAACACCGAGGCGCTGGCGCGCGTTCAGAGCGAACTGCGCCGCCCCGCCGGGCAGATGCACAGTTCGATCGTCGCCGACTTCACCGACCCCGCGAGCGTGCAGCGCGCGATCGAGTCCAAGACCGCCGCTGGCACCGGGGGGGCGGTGTTCCACATCCTCATCAACAACACCGGCGGCCCGCCCGGCGGGCGCGCCATCGACGCGAAGACCGACGAGTACGTCGCCGCCTTCCGGGCGCACGTGCTGTGCAACCAGATTCTCGCGCAGGCGTGCGTGCCCGGCATGAAAGCCGCCGGCTACGGGCGCATCATCAACATCATCTCGACCAGCGTGAAGACCCCGATCCCGGGGCTGGGCGTGAGCAACACGATCCGCGGCGCCGTCGCGAGCTGGGCAAAGACGCTGGCGAACGAACTGGGCCCGATGGGCATCACCGTCAACAACGTGCTGCCGGGGTACACCGAAACCGAGCGGCTGAAGTCGCTCATCACGAAGCGCGCCGAGACGAACAAGCTCGCCGCCGACGCCGTCGCGGATGACATGCGCAAGACCATCCCGATGGGCCGATTCGGCACGGCGGAGGAGATCGCCGCCGCCGTCGCGTTCCTCGCGTCCCCCGCCGCGTCGTACATCAGCGGGATCAACCTGCCGGTCGACGGCGGGCGCACGCCGAGTTTGTGAAGGGGAAGGCATCGAGGCACCGAGCCATCGAGGCATCAAGTGAAAGGGATTCGTTGATTCATGCTGATCGCGAGGAACTTCATCGAAGGCGAATTCCGCGACGCCGCGAGCGGCGCGACGATGCCCTCCATCGAGCCCGCGACCGGCGAGACTTGGGGTTTGCTCGCCGACTCGGATGAGCGCGACGTGAACGCCGCCGTTGTCGCCGCGAGCGCCGCGTTCCCCGCGTGGTCGCGCACGCCGACCGATGAACGCGCGAAGTATCTGCTCCGTATCGCGGAACTCATCGAAGAGAACATCGAGAAAATCGCCGAGTGCGAAAGTCGCGACACGGGCAAGCCGATCACGCTCGCGCGAACGATGGACGCCCCGCGCTCGGCGGCGAATTTCCGCTTCTTCGCCGGCGCGGTCCAGCATTGGCGCAGCGAGAGCTACCGCACGGAAACGCCGGCGCCGGCGGGCGCGGTGACCCGGCACTCCGAGGTGGCCCGGCACTCTGTGCCGGGCGCGGGCAATCCAAACGCCGAAGACCCGGCACGGAGTGCCGGGCCACCGGCGAGCGTCGCGCTGAATCATGTGCTGCGCCAGCCGCTGGGCGTGGTCGGCTTGATCTCGCCGTGGAATCTGCCGCTGTACCTGCTGTCGTGGAAGATCGCGCCGGCGATCGCCGCCGGGAACACGTGCGTGTGCAAGCCGAGCGAACTGACGCCCATGACCGCGCAGTTGCTTGCGGAGCTGATGATCGAAGCACGGCTGCCGCCGGGCGTCGTGAACATCGTCCACGGCACCGGCGCGAAGGCCGGCGCGGCGCTCGTCGCGCACCCCGACGTCAAGGCGATCAGCTTCACCGGCGGGACGGCGACCGGGCGCGCCATCAGCGCCGTCGCGGCGCCGATGTTCAAGAAACTCTCGCTCGAACTCGGCGGCAAGAACGCGACGCTCATCTTCGATGATGTGGACCTCGAAGAGATGGTGCCGCAGGCCGTCCGCGCCAGCTTCACGAACCAGGGGCAGGTGTGCCTCTGCGGCTCGCGCATTTTCGTGCATCGTTCGCTGTACGACCGATTCCTCTCGCGCTTCGTCGAAGCGGTCCGCGCGCTGAAGATCGGTGATCCGGGCGACCCCGCCACGCAGCAGGGGGCGCTCATCTCCGGCGCGCATCTGGAGAAAGTGCGTTCGTATGTCGAACTGGCGAAGCAGGAGGGCGGCAGGATCGAGTGCGGCGGGAAGTCGCCGGCGCTGCCCGCGAACGCGCGCATCGGCCGCGGCTCCTTCTTCGAGCCGACAGTGGTGACAGGGCTCGCGCCGAGTTGCCGCGTGCAGCAGGAAGAGATCTTCGGCCCGGTGGTCACGGTCACGCCGTTCGATACGGAGGAGGAAGTTGTCGGCTGGGCGAACGGTACGCCGTACGGGCTGAGTGCTTCGGTGTGGACGCGCGACGGTTCGCGGGCGATGCGCATTGCCGAGCGCTTGCAGGCGGGCACGGTGTGGGTGAACTGCTGGCTGCTGCGCGATCTGCGCGTCCCCTTCGGCGGCGTGAAACACAGCGGCGTTGGGCGCGAGGGCGGCGAAGAGGCGCTGCGGTTCTTCACCGAGCCGAAGACGGTGTGTGTGCGATACTAGAACATTCACCACGGAGAACACAGAGGGCACAGAGAGGAGCAGAGTGTTTCGATACAGAGTCAGTAGCACCTTGAATTGCTTGGTCTTCATCGAAGAACTTTCTGTGTGATCTCTGTGTCCTCTGTGGTGAACTGTTTTGATCGGAGGCGACGTGAGCAAGTCTGAGGCGTTCGTTTCATCGCGTGGTCCCGAGCCCGTCGGGCCGTACCCGCACGCGCGCCGGGTTGGGAATCTCCTCTTTGTCTCCGGCATCGGCCCGCGCAAGCGCGGCGAGAAGGACATCCCCGGCGTCACGCGCGACGCGGCGGGGAATGTGGTGTCGTACGACATCGCCGAGCAGTGCCGGAGCTGCTTCCACAACATCCGCGTGATCCTCGAAGACGCCGGGGCGAAGTGGGAGGACATCGTGGATGTCACGTCGTTCCTGACGGACATGAAGCGCGACTTCGCGGCGTACAACACGGTGTACGAGGAGCACTTCGGGCACGTGCGCCCCACGCGGACGACGGTGGAAGTGAACGCGCTGCCGACGCAGATCAATGTGGAGTTGAAGGTCATCGCGGCTTTGTAAGACGGGATTCACCGCAGACACACAGAGGGCGCGGAGAGAACGTGTACTGAAGAGCAATAGGAACACGTGCGCACGGCGCGGTCGATGTGCTTCGATACTCTTGATCTCCTTCTCATCCTCTCTGCGCTCTCTGCGACTCTGCGGTGAATGAATCAAGATCGAAGCACCGCGCGGACGGGGCTGGCGTCGAAGCCGACGAGTTTCAGCGGCAGGGCGATCAACTCGTACACGCCGTCGGGCACGTCGGTGAGGACGATGCCTTCGAGAATGGACACGTCGCGGCGCAGGAAGGCGTTGTGCGCGGGGAGGTCCTTCGAGTCGCTGAGGTCCACGCTGGGCGTGTCGATGCCGATGAGGATCACGCCGCGGTCGGCGAGGGCTTCGACGATCGCGGGGTCGAGGGCCGCGAAGTCGCGGTTGAAGTTGGTGGGGTCGGGGTAGGTGCTGGTGCGGATCAGCACACGCGGCGTGGCGCGCGCGTCGATCTGGTCGAGCGGCGTTGAAAGGTGTGCGGCGGTGACGCGCTCGCCGCGCGCGATGGTGGCGGTGATGACGCGGCAGGGGCCGAGGTAGCGTTCGAGCGGGACGGCGTCGATACCGGGGGCGTGAACGCCGTAGTGGTTCGGGCCGTCAACGTGCGCGCCGAGATGGACGGTGGCGCGGAGTGTTGAGAGGGTGACGGTGTCGCCCTTCTTCAGATCGCACAGCACTTCACGCGACGGCGGCGTGTCGCCCGGCCAGACGGCGAGGTTTGGCGTGATGGGCGGCGTGATGTCGTAGAGGGTTGGTTGTGTCATGGTTGTGGTGATGTAAAGAAGGAGGGAGAGGAGTTGAAGCAGGAGCGTGGATCGCTCCGAGCCGCGATCCACGGCACCCGATCAGAGCGCCGCGCGCAGAGCCCCCGCGAAGCGCCAGCAGTCATGGAACGAGTTGTACAGCGGCACGGGCGCGACGCGGATGACGTTCGGCTCGCGGAAGTCGCACAGCACGCCCTGCTCGCCGAGCTTTCTGTGGAGTTCCTTCGCGCCGACTTCCGCCATGATGGAGAGTTGGCAGCCGCGGGCGCTCGAATCGCGCGGCGTGATGATGGAGATGCGGTGCTTCTGCGCGGCGGGTTCCTTGGCGATGTCGTTCACGAGTGATTCGAGGTACGCCGTGAGTTTGAGGGATTTTTCGCGGAGGTTCTTCATGCCCGCTTGGCGGAAGAGGTCGAGCGAGACGCGCACGGGCGTCATGGCGAGGATGGGCGGGTTGGAGAGCTGCCAGGCGTCGGCGGAGCGGACGGGCGTGAACTCCGGGCCCATCTTGAAGCGCGACTCGGGGTCGTTGCCCCACCAGCCTTCGAGCCGGTGCATCGCGGTGTAGTCGGGGCGGGAGAAGTGACGCTCGTGGATGAACGCGCCGGCGACGGCGCCCGGGCCGCTGTTGAGGTACTTGTAGCTGCACCATGCGGCGAAGTCCGCGTTCCAATCATGCAGCTTCAGGTCGATGTTGCCCGCGGCGTGGGCGCAGTCCCAGCCGATGACGCAGCCCGCGGCGTGCGCGGCCTGGGTGATCCGCGGGATGTCCATGAATTGCCCGGTCACAAAGTTGACTCCGGCGAGGAGAACCAGCGCGATGGACTTCCCTTCGCGTGCGAGGAGCGCCTCGGCGTCCTCGGTGCGGATGGTGTGCTCGCCCTCGCGCGGCTTGAGCAACACCAAGCCAGATTCGGGATCGAAGCCGCGCAGGCGGATCTGGCTCTTCACGGCGTAGACATCGCTCGGGAAGCAGGGCCAGTCGATGAGAATCTTGAACCGCTCGCGCGTGGGTTGATAGAACGAGAGCATCAGCAGGTGCAGGTTCACGGTGAGCGAGTTCATCACCACCACTTCGCGCGGCAGCGCGCCGACGAGTTCGGCGGCGCTCTCGCGGAGGAACTCGTGGTACGGGTACCACGGGTGTTTCGCGTGGAAGTGGCCCTCGACGCCCAGGCGCGCCCAGTCGGCGAGGTCTTCCTCGATCGCGGCGCGCGTGGCGCGGGGCATGAGCCCGAGCGAGTTGCCGCAGAGGTAGATGGAGGGCGTGCCGTCAGCGTGCGCCGGAGAGGGCGGGATGTGGAATTCGCCGCGGAATCGGCGCAGCGGGTCGGCGGCGTCGAGCGATTTGGCGTGGGACTCGGAGTGGTCGGTGGGGGGCATGGTGCGCAGGGTACTGAGGGGGAGGGCTGGGTGCCGGGCGGGGGCCGCGGTGGACCCAGGGCCGGCGTCGGCGCGGGCACTTCGGGTTGCGGCTGCGCTGTTGATTGCGGATGGGCGCGTGGCGCGCGGTCGGCGAGGCGGAGAATGGCCATGGCCGCCTTGCGGGCTTGCTCGCGCGGGGCGGAAGGGTCGGTGAGGATCGCGGCGAGGACGGCGACGGCGCGGGAGGAGGAGACGAGGGCCATGTCATGAGCGCGGGTGCGCTCGATGCGCGCGAGCGCGCCGATGGCGGCGTCGACGTCGGGGTGCGAACGCCAGAACTCGATGTGCTCGGGCGCGGTCGAGTGGCGCTCGGCGAGTTGCTCGACACTCAGGCGCGCGTCGAGGTAGTCCGCGAGAAGGCTCGTGAAGTCGCCGCTGGTGGTCGCGTGGGTCACGAGGGGATCATGCGCGGGCGGCGGGGGGAGTCAAACGGGAGTTGGTGTAGGTTCACAATATTGCGCACAAGGGGTGTACATGCGCGCGGATTGTGGGGGCGGGCTGCTGCGCGATCGCACCAGGCGCGTCCCAGAGCTGACGCGACTGGTGGCACCCTTGAGTGAGATCGCGCATGAAAAACCGGCGAGCGGGTAGCTCGCCGGTTTGATGATGGTCGGATAGTACGCGCGTTCAGCCCGCGCAGTTCGCCGCCCAATTGTTGATGACGATGGCGACGTCGGCGAGGTCCACCGTGCCGCTCTGGTCGAGGTCGCCCATCGGGCCGGCGGTTTCCCAGTTGTCGATGATGATGGCGACGTCGGCGAGGTCGACCAACTGGTCGCCGTTGGCGTCTCCCGGGCAGGCGGGGACCAGGGGCTCGCAGCTGAAGCGCTGGATGACGATGTCATCGACGGCGGCGTCGGTGACGGAGTTGTTGGGCGAGTCGAAGGTGATGAAGCGGATGCGCATCTGATTGGTGAGCGGGAGTACCGCGCCGAGGTTGAAGGTCGAGATGTTCCACGCGGGCGCGTTGGCGATCGACTCGAGCGGCACCCACGTGGCACCGTCGTTGTTCGAGACTTCGACGTTCAGGCGGTCGGCGTCATTGTCGTCGTTGGAGAACCAGCGGGCGTAGCTGATGCTGGCGGCGGCGAGGCCCGAGAGGTCAATCGTGGGCGAGGTGAGGGTGGTCGGCCCGCCGTCGACGTCGGTGGAGCCGGCGGTCTGTCCGGCGGTGCCGTTGCCGGTGACGAAGCAGAACGTGCCGGCGCCGGGGGTGTTGTCGCTGCCGGGCTGCGAGCCGTTGCCGAGGGGGACGGCGCGTTCCCAGGTCCCGCTGGTCAGGGTGGCGTCGTTGGTGACGGTCCAGCCGGTGGCGGCGACTTCGTAGGTGTCGGTGTAGAGCTGGATGAACTCGCCGATGCTGAAGGAGCGCGGGGCGGAAGCGCCGAGCGAGGGGTCGTTGATCGTGCCGCTGGAGACGCCCGAGGCGGAGACGAAGAACTGGGGCGCGTCGTCGCAGTTGACGGGCGGGAGCGAGGCTTGCCACTTCGTGCCGGTGGTGTTGGTCATGGGCAGGTTGATGAACGAGCCGCCCGAGAGGCGGTAGCTGAGCATCGGGCTGCCGGCGACGAGCGAATCGGAGCGCGGGTCGATGTCCGCGACGACGTTGAGCACCGTGCCGGGGAGAGCAAGCAACGGGACGGCGGACTCGATGCGGACGCTGAGGCCCAGCGGGGCGGTCTGCACATCGCCCGTGACGACGAGGGCGTAGCCCTGCGTGCCTTGGTTGATGGCGGTGCCCTTGATCCGGACGGTGTAGCTGCCGGCGGCGGGGGCGTTGAGGAGGACCATCTCGGCGTTGTTGCGCGGGTCGGCGACGCCGCCCACGGACGACACGCCGCCGGTGAAGACGTTGCCGAGGTAGGTGTTGCCGTCGGCGGCGATGACTTCGAGGTCGAGGTTGTTGATGGTGGCGTTGGCGACGCCGGCGGCGGCGGGGGGCTCGGTCCAGACGAGTGTGATCTTCAGCGGCTCGGTGGAGGAGACGACGTTGACGGCGATGTCAGCGACGGCGCCGGTGGTGAGGCCCGCGGCGTTGCGGACGTCCTGCACCACGAGCTTTCGCGTGTCTCCCGGGAAAAAGAGCGCGTTGTCGGCGAGGACGCGGCCCCAGCCTTCGCCGTTGCTGGGGAAGCCGGCGATGCCCGTCATGTCGACGGCGCTGTTGAGGAGCGTGGCTTTGATGAGCGCGCCGGTGGGGACGAAGGAGTCGGTGGGCGATGGCGTGCCGCCCGGATAGAAGCCGTCGGTGAAGTACTGACGGACGAGCATTCCTGTGCCGGTGACGGCGGGGCAGGCCATGCTGGTGCCGGTGAGGGCGCGCGTGCCGCAGCCCGTGGAATTGGCGGAGGAGTTGGTATTGCAGCCCGGAGCGAAAATCTCAGGCTTGCGGCGTTGATCGCTGGTCGGGCCGGTGCCGCCCGAGCAGAAGGTGCCCTGACTGGGCGTATCCTGCGAGGCGCCGACGGCGAGGCAGTTCTTGGCGTTCTCGGGGTTCTTCAGCGTGCTGGTGTTGGTGACGGCGAAGAGGACGAGGCTGTCCTCCTGGTCGTAGCTGAAGCGGTCCACGCCGCGGGCGAGCCCATCGTAGCTGGTGGTGCCGTCGTTGCCCCAGGAGTTGGTGTGGAGCCGAGCGCCCTGGTTGTGGAGCGTGACGAGCCGGTTGTACATGTCGGCGTCGGTGAAGGACGGGATGCCGTGATAGGCGAGCTTGCCCATGTACGCGACGCCGCGGGTGTCGTTGTCAGCGCCCGCATCGCCGACGGCGGTGCCGGCGCAGTGCGTGCCGTGGCTGACGGAGCCGAGGGCGACGTTGTAGCCGACAACCTTGCGGTGCGCGGGGCCGATGGGGTTGCCGCCCGGATCGCTGAACGAGCAGTGCGCCGTGTCGACGGCGGAGTCCATGATGCCGAGGACTTGGCCCTCGCCGCGGATGCCGTTGGCATAGAGCGGGAAGACGTTGGTGACGTTGCTCTGGACGACCCAGCGGTTGGTGCTGTTGCGCTCGGTGAGTTCGGGCGCTTCCTCCGCCCACTGGACTTCTTCGAAGTTCGCGACGATCGGCGCGTCGGCGGTGTTCATGATGACCGCGGCGACGAGCCGGTCGCCCTCGGGGGTGATCGACGCGACGCTCGCACCCTCGACCGCGCCGATCTCGGCGAGCGCATCGGCGGGATCAACTCCGGGGAAGAAGGTGACGTGCAGCACGCTCTTGCCCAGCTGCGCGAGCTGCTGGCGCTCGGGCGTGCCGAAGACGCGCTGGTTGAACTCGGGGGAGAACTTCCAGGCGCTCTGGAACACGCCCGTCCACTGGACGAAGTTGAGGGCGGCGAGCTTCGCGCCGTCAGCACGCGACAGGTCGGCGACGTACGCGTTCTCGGGGAGATAGTCGGAGAGCGCCACGCCGGCGGCGTCGAGGGCGGCGCGGCGGGCGGGGGTCATCGGGCCATCAAGCTGCACGACGAAGCGCGACTTGGGGCGAGCCTTGGCTTTCGCGACGGCGTCGGTGGCGGGCAGGCCGCCGACGGAGGTGTTCACGATGCCGGTGGCGAGCAGGAGTTGCTTTCCGGCGGGCGCGCCATCGGCAGCGAGATCCTGCATTTGCGCGCTGGCGGAACTCGCGCTCAGCGCAAAGCCACAACAGAGCATCACGACAACAACCGCATCCCGGCGGAGCGACAGCGTAGAAGCCATGCGAATCTTCTCCCGATTGCACAAGGGGCCGGACACCGGCCCCAGTCCTCTCTTTTCGGCTCCCCGCGGCCGGACACTGGCCGCGAGCGCCTGAATACATGCAGAGTACCCCGGATCAACCCCCGGTGGACGCATCAAATTCCGAAAATCAATTGATGATCTAGTTTTGTTCGGGCAAATCGGACCACGGCGTGAGGAACGGGACCAGCTCGGGCGGGAGGGACTTCAGCCCGCGTCGGCTGGCTTTGCCGATCGCGTAGTGCAGCGACCGGTGCATGCGGCGGCGGACGCTCTCGGTGATGTTCAGCCCCCGGCGTTCCATCTCCGCGAGCGACCACGCCCAGGCGTGATACTCCTCGAGGCAGCGCGGGCGGTGCACGCCCAGCCCGATGACGTGGTGCCCGACTTCGTGCAGGAAGATGGCGGCGGACATGGGGCCTTTGGGTTTGGGCGATTCAAGAAATCGCGCCATGCCGCCGTCGCGGTAGCGGACCTCCCAAGCGACGCCCGACATGGAGGTGCGCCATCGGCGGACTTTGATGCCGTGGGCGGCGAGGAGCTCGCGGGTCATGGCGTCGTACTTTGATTGTGCACTGTGCGCGGCGCGGGGTGTGGCTTGCGGCTTGCGGGAGGAAGGCTTGGGGCGTGGGGCTTGGGGCTTGGGCTTTGCGCGCGAAGCTCGCACCGGCGGCTTTGGCGCTGGGCGCAGGAACTTGGGGAGCAGGTCCCACAGAGTGAGCGTTGGTGTGGTCGTGTTTCGGCGCACGGCGGGGAGCATAGGGTCGGCGCGATGGTGTTTTCTGGTGTCGCGCCGGGATGTTCTTCGGGATTTCGCTCGGTCAGTGTTGAGTCGGCGGTGGGGCGGAGATGACCGGGGTATTCGGGGCGATGGCTCGGCCGCGGGTGAAGTCGGGCCACTTCATGGGTTTGCCGCTGGCGGGTTGGACTTCGAGGAGTTGAAGTGCCGAGTTCTCGCCGCAGGCGATGAGGCCGGCGCTCGGGTCGGTGAGCATGCCGAGCGCGGCGGGCGTCGATGGCGGTGACGTGGCGGGCAGGCAGCGGAGAATCTTCACGGGTTCGTTGTTGATGGTGACGCTGACGCCGGGCCAAGGGGTGAGGCCGTGGATCCGGGCGTGGCAGTCGCGCGCGGGGCGGGCCCAATCGACCCAGCCGTCGGCTTTCGAGAGTTTGGCGGCTTTGGTGACGCGGGATTCGTCTTGCGTGATCGCGCGGGTCGTGCCGGCGGCGTGCTCGCGCAGGACTTGATCGATCAGCGCCGGGCCGTCGGCGGCGAGGAGGTCGTGAAGCTCGCCCGCGGTGAGATTGGGGGTGATGGGGCGGCGGGACGTGCCGAGGACGAGGCCCGCGTCCATGCGGTCGGCGATGGTGATCACGGAGTTCCCGGTTTCGGTGTCGCCGGCCATCATCGCGCGGTTGATCGGCGCGGCGCCGCGCCAGCGCGGCAGCAGCGAGGCGTGCAGGTTGATGGCGAACCTGCCGTCGATGAGTTCGCGCGAGAGTTTCTGGCCGAAGGCGATGATGACCCACGCATCGGCGGGGACGGCGCGGACCTGCGCGAGCATCGCGGGTTCGTTGATGTTTTCCGGCTTGAAGAGCGGGACGCTGCCCCCCGGGAGATTCTCGGCGGCCCAGGCACCGATGGGCGTGGGGGTGAGTTCGCGCCGGCGGCCTGCGGGGCGATCGGGCTGTGTGACGATGCCGGTGATGGTGTGCTGAGCGGAGCGCGCGAGATGCTGGAGGGTGGGGAGGCCGAATTCACCAGAGCCGAGGAAGAGGATGCGCATGGGGAGGAAGGGATCGAGGGAGCGAGGCATCGAGGGATCGAGGGGAAGGCATCGAGGCATCGAGCCATCGAGGCATCAAGTGAAAACAGAAGAAGAGGACAAGAGAAGAGGAGTTAGGGAGAGACGGGCGGGACGCCCGTCCCACTAGGTTGGGTCGTTAGTTCTCGTAGTCCTCTTCGAGATCGCGCACGGCGAGGCGGTTTTTCATTTTCGAGGGCTGTGTCATGCGGTCGAGGATGAGCACGCCGTCGATGTGGTCGAACTCGTGCTGGATGCAGCGTGCCAGAAGGTCGGCGGCGCGGAGGGTGTAGGGCGTGCCGTCGAGCGCGGTGGCGGTGAGGGTGATTTGTGATGGGCGGCGGACCTCGCCGCGGATTTCGGGGAGGCTGAGGCAGCCTTCTTCGAAGGGGACGAGATCGCGCGACGGCTGGCTGAGCTTCGGGTTGATGCAGACGATGGGCGTCGCGGTGGCGGTGGGGGGATCGTGGTCGGGTGAGCGGTCATCTCCGGGGGGCGAGGCGGCGGGGACGTGGACGACGAACATCCGCCACGCCAGCCCGACCTGCGGGGCGGCGAGCCCGATGCCCTCGGCGTCGTGCATCAGTTCGATCATGCGGCGGGCGACGGAGCGGATTTCGTCGGTGATTTCCGGCACGGGCTTGGCCTTTTGGCGCAGCACGGGGGCCGGGTAGTGGACGATGCGGAGGCGTTGGGCGTCGATCGGCATCGGGGCGGGGAACTCCGAGGGGCTGGGCGTCGGATACACATGCTAGCCGGGGGTTGGGTGATTGTTTAGGATGGACGGCGATCGGCGCGGGTGGGCCGCGCGACGTGTGAGCCAGCAACAGGACTTCGACTTGGCGTTCAACTTCTTCAAACGCGGTGATTCGAAGCCGCCGGATGATTCCGGGAACGGCGGCGGGGGCGGCAGTGGCGACGGCGGCGCGCCTTTCAGCCCTCAGCCCGACAAGGCTCGGCGGTTCTTCGAGCACGCGCGCACGACGTTCGAGGCGTCGAACTACGAATACTCCATGACCTTGTGGCTGCAGGGGTTACGGCAGGACCCGACGGATATGTACGGGGTGGATGCGTTTTTCAAAGCGTCCGCCGCGTTCCTTGAGACGAACCCGAAGGCGAAGAGCCCGACGAAGGAACAACTGAACAGTTTCAGGGAGAAGGGGCCGGTCGAGAAGTACCTGCTGGCGCTGCTGAACTGGGGGACGAAGCCGACGGACTGGTCGCTGGGGCTGAAGGCGATGGAGTCGGCGGCGGAGTTGGGGCTGGGTGAGGCGGTGTACTGGATCGGCGAGCGCGTGATGCGCCGCGCGCAGGGCGACGCGGGCGCGAAGAAGGCGCACTACGTGACGATGATGAACGCGTTCTCGAAGGTCGGCGCGTTCGACCGCGCGGTGCTGGCGGGGGATATCGCCGTTCGGCTCGACCCGACGGACCAGAAGCTCTCGACCGAGGTACGGAATATGTCGGCGCAGGCGACGATCGCGCGCGGCGGGTACGAAGCCTCCGGGCAGGCGGGCGGGTTCCGCAAGAACATCAAGGATCTCGCGGGGCAGACGCAGAAGGAAGAAGAAGAGCGCCTCGTGAAGAGCGAGGAGACGATGGACCGCGTCGTCGAGCGCAACCGGGAGGACTACGAGAGCCGCCCGCTCGATCAGGCGGCGATCCAGAAGTACGCGAAATCGCTGATGGAGCGAGGCAAGCCCGAGGATGAAAAGGCCGCGTACGAGACGTACATGAAGGGGTACGAGACGACCAAGGCGTACAAGTTCCGCGAAGCGGCGGGGAACATCCGCATGCGTGTGGGTCGGCGGAAGCTCGGGCAGCTGGAGGATGCCGTGAAGGCGGACCCGGGCAACGCGGACCTCGCGGCGCGGGTTGAGCGGATGCGCCGCGAGATTCTGGAGTACGAGACGCAGGAGTTTACCGAGCGCGTCGCCGCGTACCCGACAAACCTGGAAATCAAGTTCCGTCTGGGCGAGCGGCTGGTGCAGCTCGAGCGGTACGACGACGCGATCGAGCAGTTGCAGCTTGCCCAGAACGCGCCCGGGCTGCAGAGCACCGTCCTGAACATGCTCAGCCAGTGCTTCTCGCGCATGGGCTGGCTGGACGAAGCGGAGGGCACGTACCGCAAGGCGCTCGAAGGGCACGTCAACCATCAGGACGACACGGGGATGGAACTGCGCTACGGGCTGATGGACACGCTGCAGCGCAAGGCGAAGGAAAACTCCGACGCGGCGGCGGCGGAAGAGGCGCTCAAGCTCGCCTCCGGCATCGCGACTCAGAAGTTCGGCTACCGCGACATCCGCGCCCGGCGCGAGGCGATCCAGGCCTTGTTGAAAGAGCTGCGGGGGAAGTAGGCATCGGGGACCGGGCACAGGGCACCAGTCGGGATCGGCTGCTGCCCGATGCCCGATGCCTGGTCCCTCTCCTGCCGTCATCTCCATCATCCCCGCGCGCCTGGCGAGCCAGCGCTTCCCCGGCAAGGTGCTCGCGAGCGAGACAGGCAAGCCGCTGATCCGGCATGTGTGGGAGTCCGCGTCGCGGGCGACGCTGCCGACGCGCGTCGTGATCGCGACGGATGAGTCGCAAGTGGCGGGCGTCTGCCGCGGGTTCGGCGCGGAGTGCGTGATGACGCGGGCGGACCATCCGAACGGGTCCTCGCGCCTGGCGGAGGCATGCGAGATTCTGAACCTACCGGCGGACGCGGTGGTGGTGAACGTGCAGGGCGATGAGCCGGAGATTGACGCAGGGCTGATCGACGCGGCGGCGGAGATGCTGCTGAACACCAGCGCGGATGTTTCGACCATCGCGTCGCCCATGCGCGACGATGAAGACGCGGCGAATCCAAACGTCGTGAAGGTGGTGCTGGCGCGCGACGGGCGGGCGCTGTACTTCTCGCGGGCGATGATCCCGCATGATCGGGATGGGAGCGGGAGACATGCTTCCCAAAGCGGAAGCATGCCACCGGTATCGAGCGCGCCGGCGAAACCGCTGCGCCATGTTGGCTTGTACGCGTACCGGCGTCGGGTGCTGGCGGAGTATGTGCGATTGCCCGAATCGCCGCTTGAAGTGACGGAAAAGCTTGAACAGCTCCGGCTGCTGGAAAACGGGTACTCGATCATGGTCGCGGTGCGCGAGGCGCGGCACGCGGGGATCGATACGCCCGAGCAGTACGCGGAGTTTGTGAAGCGGTGGCGTGCGAAGCACTGACCGGAGGACCGGTCAGTGGCACGAACCCGCAATCACTCGAACGGTGCGGCGGCGGGGGACTCGTGCAGGGCGCGCCAGCACGCGTCGAGCAGGGCGCGCGTGCCTTGCCCGGTCGCGCCGCTGATGGGGTAGATCTCAACGTCGCGCCCGAGCTTCAGCCCGGCGCGGAGCAGGTCGATCGCGGTCTTCACATCGTCGTCGCCCATGAGGAGGTCGATCTTGTTCACCGCAAGAATCTCGGTCTTTTCCGCCAGCAGCGGGCTGTAACGGAAGAGCTCGTTGCGGATCATGTGGTAGTTCGCCACGGGGTCCGAGCCGTCGGCGGGCTCGATCTCGAGCACGTGGACGAGCACGCGGGTGCGCTCGATGTGGCGCAGGAAGTCGTGCCCCAGCCCCGCGCCGGAGCTAGCGCCCTCGATCAGCCCCGGGATGTCGGCGATGACGAGCCGGCGCTCGCTGTCGAGTTCCGCGATGCCCAACTGCGGCGAGAGCGTGGTGAACGGGTACGACGCGATCTTGGGCGTGGCGCGCGTGGTGGCGGCGAGCAACGTGCTCTTCCCCGCGTTGGGCTTGCCGAGCAGGCCGATATCGGCGATGAGCTTGAGTTCGAGGCGCAGGTTGCGCGTCTCGCCCGGCGTGCCCGCCTCGGCGGTCTGCGGGGCTTGGTTGGTCGAGGTTTTGAAGCGGTCGTTGCCGCGCCCGCCGATGCCGCCCTTCGCGATGATCGCTTCGTCGCCCGGCTTCAGGTCGGCGAGGAGTTCGCCCGTATCGGCGTCGAAGATGAGCGTGCCGCCCGGCATGTTGAGGATGATGTCGGGGGCGGAGGCGCCGGTGCAATCGGTGGTGCCGCCGCGGTCGCCGTTCTTCGCTTTCCACTCGTGCTTGTGGCGGTAGTCGAGGAGTGTGTTGGTGTTGGGATCGGCGCGGGCGATGACGCTGCCGCCGTTGCCGCCGTCACCGCCGTCGGGCCCGCCCTTGGGGATGTACTTCTCTCGGCGGAAGGAGACGGCGCCGTCGCCGCCGTCGCCGGCTTTGATTTTGATGGTCGCGCGATCGATGAACATTGGGGGATTGTAGGGGAGGAGCGGTGTGGGGGGGCGGGGTGCGGTTTGCGGCGTGAACTCAGCGTGCGTCTGCGACTGAGCGCGAGATGTGTTGCCGCAGCGTGCCGAGTGAGTGCGCGTTGTGGAATGGGAACGCCCACGTTCGATCGGCGGCGAGGGCGGCTTCCTCGCTCGCCGCTCGCAACTCGCCAGCGCGATGGCGGAGTGCGCTCAATTCAGGAGCATGCCGTGCGCGGTACTCGGCGAGGGCGGCGTGCATGGCGCGGTAGTGGGGGAGCGGGTCGGCGTGCGCGAGTTTCGCCGCGGTGATCTGATCGATGAAACGCTGCTTGTCGGCGGCGGCGCGGTCGTCGCGCAGCAATCGCGGGTCGTGCTCGGCGCGGTGGGCCGACCAGTGCGCGGCGGCGACGTCGGCGGGCGTCACTTGCGGTGCGTCGAGCGGCAGCGGCACATCGGCGGTCGCCACCGCCATCGGCGCGAGCGTAACGCCCAGCCAGTCGCGGAACCACTGTTCGGTGGCGGCTTCATAGTGCCGCCCGCCCGTGCCGTGGATGAAGAGGTCGCACCCCGCGAGGCGGAGCAGGCCCGTCATGAAGATGGCACGCGGGGCGAGCGTTGCGGGGTTGGCCCGCGCGAGCGTGGTTGAGTACACGCGGGCGCGCGGGCGGTTCGGCTCGATGATCCACAGCGGCAATTCGACGCCCGCCGTGTGTTGTTCGTTCAGCGGCGTGAGGTGTGCTTCGGGGTGCGCGCGGACGGCGGTGTTGTACGAACGGATGCAGGCGGCGGGGTCGCTCGCCATCCGCTCGACCAGCTTCGAGTAGAGCGCGGTCCGCGCGAGCGCCGTGGCGAAAAGCGCGTGATCCGCGCGGGAGAGCGGATCGAGCAGGTCGTTCACCGCGATTGCGATCTGGCGCGCGGCGGACGTTTCGGTGGCGTGCGCGCTCAGCGCGCTGTTGATGCGGTCGATCCCTTCGCGGACGCTCGGGAGCGCTGGAGTGCCCGCGTCGAAGCGGCGCGGCTTGAGGGCGGGGCACGACGCGACCGCCAATCCTTCCGCGGGCGCGTCGGCGAGGGCCCATGTGGCGGCGCGGAGGCGGGAGTCGGCGCCGCGGATGGGCACGCGGATCGTCGAGAATTCGTGCTCATCCTGATCGACCCAAAGCCAGGCGCTGGCGGCGTTCGTGTGCCGCGCGGTCGCGGCGGTCGCGATCACTTTCGCCAGAATTCCCGCATGCCAGAACGCCAGTTGGTGCCCAGCCATGATGATCGGGCGATCGGTCGGCAGCCCGAGTTCGGCGCGGAAGGCGCGGGCTTCGGGGGAAATCGTCTTGAAATGCTCGGCGGCGCTGGCGGGCCACGACGCCGGCGCGGGGTCGAGCGTGACGCGGATCGCGGGTTCGTGCGCGACGCCGCCGCTCATCCGCTGGCACACTCCGTGCCGCACGACCCGCGGGCGGTGGCCATGCTCGGCGCGCTTGCCGGGAGTCGATCAGCGCAGCGGGCGATCTCGTTCTCGAAGACTTCGCGGTAGTGCGCAAGCCGCACCTCGTCGTCGTTCAGCGGCCCGCCGAAGGTGCGGTTGGGGTCGTTGTAGATCAGGCGCACGGGGATCTCGGTGATGCGAAGTTCTGCCGCGACCGCCTGCACCCAGAACTGCATGGGGAAGGCGTAGCCGTTGACGTCAAGCGAAAGGCGCTGGAGGGCGGAGACGCGGTACGCCTTGAAGCCGCAGAACGCGTCGGTGATGCGCAGCCCGAGGCGCTCGTTGACTTCGCGGGTGATGATCGCGTTGATGCGCCGGCGGCTGGCGGGCGGGCTGTCGTCGCCGTCCATGTTCTCGAGGTAGCGCGAGCCGCTGATGATGTCGTGGGTGTTGCGCTTCATCGCTTCGACGAAGCGGGGGATCGCTTCGGGCTCGTGCTGCTCGTCGCAGTCCATGGTGATGACCCACTCGAAGTCATCGACGGCGGCCCAGCGGAAGGCGTCCATCAGCGAGCGCCCGTAGCCGCGGTTGACGGCGTGGCGAATCACCTCGACAGGCGACTGGGGGAGGATGCACGGCGTGCCGTCGGTCGAGCCGTCGTCGATGACGAGGACGTGTTCGGCGAATTCGCGCACGCGGCGGAGCACGCGCGCGACGTATCTCTGCTCGTTGTACGTCGGGATGGCGACGAGGTAGCGCATCAAGCCCGCCTTTCCGCTGCCGGGGATGGGATCGTAGCCCGGTTCGGGCCGCAGCGCCGGCGGGGGGATGCTAGGCGCTGATATTGATGAATGTCTATATGTGGGCGGCCGCCGCACGCGCGGTGGCGGCGGTGTCGCGGTGGATCGCCTGCACCAGCGTCGCCAGCAGTTTCGTCGCCGCCGGGCCAGGGACGCCCGCGCCCACGGGCTTGCCGTCGAGGTGCGTGACGGCGACGACCATCGTGTACGATCCGGCGAGCATCACTTCGTCGGCGGTGAGTAGCTCGTCGACGGTGATGGGCTTCTCGATGATCGAGGGATCGGCGCCGAGCAGCAGCGCCCGAGTTGCGCCGGCGAGCATCGGCGCACTCGACAGACTGGGTGTGGAGATCCGCCCTGCCTTCGAGAGAAAGACGTTGGTGGCGGCGCCCTCGGTGATCAGCCCATCCCGGTGCATGATCGCGTCGTCAAAGCCCTGCTCGTCGGCTTCGATCGCCGCGAGCACGGAGCCGAGCAGCGAGATGGATTTCACATGCCCGCGGGTCCAGCGCGTATCCGGGCGCAGCGCGGCGCGGCGGGCAACCGGCTTGACATATGAGTCAACTGGCGCGGCCGGGGTGGCGAACGCGAAGACGCCCGGCGTGGTTGTACCGTGCAGCACGCGGGCGCGGAGCGGTTGACCCGGCGCCGGCACGCCGCGGGTGACCTGCCAGTAGACGGCGGCGTCGCCCGTGGGGATGGTGTCGCGGTTGTGTTCGAGGAGTTGTCGCGTGAGCGGGGCCATCTCGCCCGGATCGAAGTACTCGCCCTCGCGCCCGCTGGTGGGGATGCGGCACTCGTCAAGCCCGGCGCGCATGCGATCGGTGTGCTGCTGCTGCGCGACGATCACGCCGCGGCTGGTGCGGATGCCCTCGTAGATGCCGTCGCCCAGGAGATAGCCGCGGTCGAAGACCGAGATGCGGGCTTCCTCGGCAGGGACGAATTGGCCGTTGAGGTAGATGAGCATGGGGGGAGGAAGGGATCAGGCATCAGGGAACAGGCATTGGGCATCAAGGCATCAAGGCATCAAATTGAAATGGGGGCAAATCCTTTAGATTATCGGTTCACGGGGCGGCGGGGATACAGCGGTTGATTGGTGATTTCGGAACGAGACGCGATGCGTGAGCGAGCGTTTGCGTTGTTGAATGAAAAGCGCTTGCTTGCGCGGCGCGTCTCGTTGAATGCCACGGATTCATACGAGCGAATCGAGGGATTGCTCGCCCACCGCGGCCAGTTGGCGGGCGCGGAGGGCGGGGATCACCGCGTCTTCGTCCGCCGGTTGCTCGAAGAGCGGGTCGACGGCGGCAAGGGCCGCCGACAGTTTGATCGCGCTCGGCGGGCGGGCGAGAGTCACGTGCGCTTCGTCCGCGTCGCCCTGCAGGCGCACGAGCAGGCCCGCGCGGATTAACTGCTCGATCATCTGCTCGGTGACTTCTTCGGGCATGCTGCAGCGGAGTGCGAGTTCCGGCGCGCTGGGCTGCCGGCCGGCGTTGAAATCGCGGGCCACGGCGCGCAGCAGCAGAAGGGCGGCGTTGGGGTCGTACATCCCCGTTCCAGGCTTGCCGAAGCGGCCCGCGAGCACGCGCGGCCCGGAAAACTGCAGCACGCACGCGATCTCAAGCCCAAGAATCACGATGAGCCACGTGATGTAGACCCACATGACGAAGAGGGGGATGAGCGCGAGAGCGCCGTAGATCGCCACCTGCCCGCCCGTCATGTTCTGCACAAACCACGAAAGACCCCATTTGAGAAATTCCCACATGACGGCGGCGACGAACGCGCCCGCCGCCGCGGGGCGCAGACGCACACGCGCGTTGGGCATCCGCGTGTACGCCAGGATCAGCAGCAGCCAGGTGATGCCGACGGTGACGCTGAGCTGCAGCGGGCGCGTGGCCCACGCGGCCCAATCGGGCAATTCCGTGAGCTGGCGCGAGTACCACTGCGTGAGCGAGAAGCTGCTGATCAGCGCGATCGAGCCGAGGGTCAACAGTGTCCAGTACACGGTGAGGCGCGCGCCGAGCCGTCGCCCGCTGGCCGCCCGGCAGACGGCGTTGAAGGTCTGCTCGATCGAGATGAGCAGCGAGATCGCGGAGTACACGAGCAGCGCCGCGCCGACGAGCGTGATCGCGCCGTAGTTCAGCCCGGAAATGCGCGACACCGCGTTATTCACGAAGCGCTCGATCCAGGCGCTGAGCGCCTGGGCCGTCTCGTTCTCGCCGGAAGACTTCGGGTCCGTTCCAGGCTCGGCGGGCATTTCGCCCCCGCTGAGCGCGATCTCCTGCAGCCCGCTGAACTCCATCAGCGACTTGAAACCGTCACGGATGCTCTGCTCGCCGAAGAACGCCTTGAGCAGAACCAGCGCGATGACGAGCACCGGGATCAGGCTGAAGATGGTTCGGTACGCGAGGGCGGCGGCCATCTCCGGCGCGCGGTCGCGCGCCAGCCGCCGGGCGAGGTACATCCCCATCGCGGGGATCGAGCGGATGATCGCGAGCGGCTTCGACGGCGCGCTCATCGCCCGCGGCTCCGTGGCGGGCGCGGTGCACGCGGGTCCCGCGTCGGGCGTGCGGGTCTGGGGCCCGCGGGGCCCTTCTTGGCAGGTCCGAAGAGCGGGTGCCCCGAGCGCTTGGGCTTCGGCGCGGGCGATGCGGGGGCCGCACGCGGCGCGGGGGATGCGGGTGCCTGCCGTGCGGGCGCAGATTTCGGTTGCGCCGCCGGGCGCGCTGGCTTCGGGCTTGGGCGCGAGGGGCGCTGATCTCGCGCGGGTGATTGGGGGCGGCCCGCGCGATCATGCTCTCGGCGGGGTCGATCGCGCGATGAGCCGCGCTCAGCACGCATCGGCGCACCGCGCCGATCGCGTCCCGGAGCGCGTTCATCACCCGCAGCATCCATCGTCGCCGAGCGATCGAAGTAGAGCGGCTGCTTCTTCCGCACCGCCGGCTCGGCGCGGGCGGTGCCCTTGATCTTCTTTTTCCCCTCGGCGGCGGAGCGGAGCATGCCGATCTCCGTCATCGTCAATTCGCGCCACTTCCCGAGGCTCACGCCCTTCAGGCTCAGCGGGCCGAGCCGGATGCGCATCAGCTTTTTCACCGGGCAGCCGACCTTCGCGAGCATGCGCCGCACCTGCCGGTTGCGCCCTTCGGGGAGCGTGATGTCGAGCACCGTGCGGCTGGTCTCGCGCCCGACGATGTCGATCTTGACCGACGCCGTGCGCGCCGCGCCGGTGGTTTTTCCTTCCTTGCGCTCGGCGAGATAGATGCCGCGTTCGAGCGCCGCGACGTCTTCATCGCTGAGCGACCCCTTCACCACCGCGCGGTACGTCTTGTGGATGCCGTGGCGCGGGTGAGTGATTTTGTTGGCGAGTTCGCCATCGTTGGTGAGGATCAGCAGCCCCATCGTGTCGTAGTCGAGCCGACCGACGGGGTACAGCCGCGCGCCGGAGGGATGGTTCACCAGATCAAGCACCGTCCGCCGACCGTCGGGGTCGCTGGCGGTGCAGACGGTGTGGCGCGGCTTGTTGAGCATGACATAGACATGCCGCGCGCCTTTGGCGCCAGCGCGGTTCGCGTTGCCCGATCCGGGGCGCTCGCCCTCGCGCGCGGGACGGGAGAGCACGTCGCCGTCGACTTCGATGCGGTCCTCGCGCGGGTCGACCCAGACGGGCATCTCGCGGACGACGCGCCCGTTCACGCGCACGCGCCCCTGCTCGATCATCGCTTCGCACGCGCGGCGAGACGCGACGCCGATGTCGGCGAGGTACTTGTGCAGGCGTTCGCCGCGGGAGGAATCTTTCAGGGTGTCGGGGGTGTGGTCTTGTGCGGGCACGGGGCTAGTGTACGAGGACCCAACGATTCCCGAGCGTGGACAGGCGTTGGAACCGAGAGGTAAACCACTCATCAACGAAGTTCCAGTCGCGGTCGGGTTTTGGCCGATAGAGGCCCAAGCGCGCCCGGCGTGAGCCGGTGGCGGCGCGCCCGCCCGCTGACGGAAGGAGCCAGCCGTGCCCGAGTTGACCAAGCCCGCGACCCCTTCAACACCCGGCCTCGCTGCCAACTCCAGCGCGCCCTCTGCGGAGTCCGTCTTCCTCTCGCCGCGTGTGATTGACCAGTCGGCGTTCGAGGAGTATTCGTCGCGCCTGCGCCAGATGATGGACAAGCTGCAGAGCGAGACGGCCGCTCTCCGCGCCGCGGCGCACGAGGGCAACGCGGCGCTCGCCGAACTCAAGGAGTCGGGCAAGCGCGGCAAGGAGCAGGCGGAACTCGCGGGCAAGCTGCTCCGCGCGGTGAACCAGCGCGCCAGCGAGCTCGAAGAGTCGATGAACAAGGCGGCGGATCATGCGCGCGTCGCCGCACGGTTTGAAGCGGAGGCGGATCGCGTCGTCGCGAGCGCGGTCGGCGCATTCCAGAAGAAGCTCGACGCCAAGCTCGACGAGTTCGTGGGCGAACTGCAGCGCCGCGCGGCGGCGTCGGGCGTCAGCGCCATGGCGCGGCTCAGCGAACTCGAAGCCGCCACCCAGCGGGCCGACCGCGTGCTGGGCGATGAAGCGTCGGGTACGGGTCTGGCGGGGCTGTCGCACCGGGTGCTGAGTTCATTCGCCGAGGCGCGCGAGACGGAGGAACGCCTCGCCGCCGCCCGGCAGGAGGCGGATCTTGCGTCGGCGCGGCTGACCACCACGCTGGAGGGCTCGTTGGCGCTGGTCGATCAGGTCGCGGCCCGGCAATCGGCGCTGGATCAGGCGCTGCGCGAGGGCATCCGTGCGTGCTCTGTCACCGAGCGCTCGCTGAGCGAGCGGCTGGCCGAGGCGCGCGACGTCGCGGGCGAAGCGGGCGCGATCGGCGATCGGCTGAACATCTGTGCCGCCGACGCGCGCCGGGTGGTCGATCAGGCGGAGACGCTCACCCGCCGCGCGGGTACGACACTCGGCGAACTCCGCGACATCGCGCGACAGGTGAACGACGCGTCGGCGAAGCTCGAACCCTGGCGCAAGGTCCTTCTCGAAGACTGCGCACCGGACGAACTCCCCGAATCGATCGCGCACCTCGTCGATCAGGCGCGGCGTGAGATCGGCAATGATCTGGCAAAGATGGCGAGCGCGATGAACCTCATCGCACGCGGAGCGCAGACCACGGTCCGCGCACCGCGCGGCGGGCACGGCTCGCCCGAGGTGGTCATCAAGCTCGATCAGCAGAGCATGGACGCGATCAAGAGCGCGTGATCGACGAGCACGGCCCGCTCACTGCGTCTCAACGCTCTCGGAGGTGCTCACGCGCCGTTCGGCCGCAGGCGGCGCGCCATCAGCGGGCAGGCTCGCGCGGTTTGCAGGCGACACCCGCGCGGGGGACCCGGGTGTCTGCACGCTGGCGCCGTCCACCTCGTCCTCGATCCCCTTCACGCCCTTCTTGAACTCGACGATCGTACGCCCCATCGCGCGCCCGATTTCGGGCAAGCGCCGGCCGAAGAGCAGCAGCCCCAGCGCGAGCAGGATCAGCCATTCCATTCCGCCGGGGAGTCCGAACATGGCGAGCATTGCTCCGGTTCCTTGCAAAAGGGGCGAGGGGCGTCAGTACCCCACGAATATGCTAATCGAAGTCACCCCGCCCCCCCAAGTCAACGCCGGGGCGCGGAAATGCTTGCGTTGTGTCTTGCGGTATGCAGTCCGCGGATTGCTACGGCCGGCCTTCAGCCGTCGCGATCACGTTCTCAAGCAGCATCGCCACGGTCATCGGCCCCACCCCGCCGGGGACCGGGGAGAGCCAGCCCGCAACGGCTTTCACTTCGTCGAACACGACATCGCCGACGGTCCGCGCTTTGCCGTCCGGTCCGATGACGCGGTTGATCCCCACGTCGATCACCACCGCGCCGGGTTTCACCCAATCGCCCTTCACCAGCCCCGGCACGCCCGCGGCGGCGATGAGGATATCCGCTTGACCCGTCAACTCGGTGATACCCGACGTGTGCTTGGTGCAGGAGACGACCGTCGCTTCATGTCGCATGAGCAATACGGCGATGGGCTTGCCCACGATGTCGCCAGCTCCAACGCACACGGCGAACTTGCCGCGCAGCGAAATGCCCGTGCTCTCGATCATCTTGAGAACCGCGAGCGCGGTGCAGGGGACGAGCGACGAACGCCCGTAGACGATGTTGCCGATGTTCGCGGGGTTTACGCCCTCGACGTCTTTCCGCGCATCGATGAGGCACTGGATGCGGTAGGGGTCCATGCCCACGGGCAGCGGCATGTGGACCATGATCGCGTGGCAGTTGTCACGAGTTCCGAGCAGCAGCACACGCCCGGCGACATCATCCTCCGTCGCGCCGGGGGGCAGTTCGTGCAGTTCGTAGTCGATGCCCAGCTCGCGGCACATCTTGCCCTGGTTCTCGGCGTACACGCGCGCGGCGGAATCGCCCTCGCTGGCGGCGAGGACGGCGTCGAGCCGGACCGCACGGCCGCGGGAGCGGATCGCCGCCGCCCGCTCGGCGATGTGCCGGCGGTACTGCTCGCCCAGGGCTTTGCCGTCGATCAACTTCGCGGGCATGGGTTTACGATACACGCTCGCCGTGTGGCATGCTTCTGCTTTGAGAAGCATGCCGAAGTGAAGCCCGATGCGCATGCTTGCCAGAGCGGAATCCTGCCACCCCGGAGTTGCGCGTGGAATCGAAGAAGAACGCTAAAGCCACGATCGAGCAACTCCGCGACGTGCTCCACCGCGCCAACCGGGCGTACTACGTCGAGCACGCGCCGTTCATTTCCGATCAGGAGTTCGATGAGAAGCTCGCCGAGCTGGCGCGGCTGGAGGCGGAGCACCCGGAGTTCGCCGACGAAAACAGCCCCACCAAACGCGTCGGCGGCGAGGTGATCGACAAGTTCCGGGCCGTCGCGCACCGCGTGCCGATGCTCAGCATCGACAACACATACAACGAGGCGGAAGTTCGCGCGTGGGTGGCGCGCGTGGAAAGGGGGATGGCTGGTGAGGGCGACGCGCAACCAGGATTGTTCGGCGCGGCGCAGGCTGGTGCGAAAGCGAAGAACCCCTCTCCCCGGCCCTCCCCCGGTGGGGGAGGGAGTATTGCGTTCGCATGCGATCCAAAGATCGACGGCGTGGCGATCTCGATCCGCTACGAGAAAGGCGTGCTGGTCCACGCCGTCACGCGCGGCGACGGGACCAGGGGCGACGACGTCACGCACAACATCCGCGCGATCCGCGCGGTGCCGCTGACGCTGCAATCGACGAACGGAGTCAGTGTCCCCGACGTGCTCGAAGTGCGCGGCGAGGCGTACATCCCGACTGCCGAGTTCGTACGCATCAACGAGGAACGCGAGGCGGCGGGCGAAGAGGTCTTCATGAACCCGCGGAATTCGTGCGCGGGGACGCTGAAATCGCTCGATTCGACGATCGTGGCGCAGCGCCGGCTGGGGTTCATCGCGCACGGGCGCGGCGAAGTGATCCCCGCCGACTGGGCCGAGAGCTACGCCGGGTTCCTCGATCAACTCCGCGCGCTGGGCATGCCCACGAATGAAGCAACGCTGGCGAACGACGCGGACGGCGTGGTCCGCGCGATTGAAGAGTTCGATCAGCACCGGCACGCGCTCCCCTACATGATCGACGGCATGGTCGTGCGCGTGAACTCCTTCGCGCAGCAGGCCGCCCTCGGTGTGACGACCAAAAGCCCGCGGTGGGTCATCGCCTACAAATACCCCGCCGAGCGCAAGACAACAACGCTCATCCGCGTCGAGCACCAGGTGGGAAAGACAGGCAAACTCACGCCCCGCGCGGTGATGGAGCCGGTGTTGCTCGCGGGAACAGTCGTGAAGCACGCGACGCTGCACAACTACGGCCTGGTCGCCGAGAAGGACCTGCGCGAGGGGGACACCGTCGTCGTTGAGAAAGCGGGCGAGATCATCCCGCAGGTGATCGAGGTGGTGAATCCGGCGAGCCCCGAGCGGAAGCGACGGCTCAAGGTTCAGCCGCCCGACAAATGCCCCGAGTGCGGCGGGCCGGTGGAGATCGAGCGCGAGGGCGGCGAGGAAGACGAAGCCGGGCGCGAGACCGGCCGCCGATGCCTGAACCCCGAATGCCCCGCGCAGATCCGCGAGAAACTCATCTGGTTCACCGGGCGGAAGCAGATGGATATCGAAGGGCTGGGCGAGAAGACGATCGATCAGATCCGCGCGTCATCCACCATCCCGCTCAATCACTTCGCCGACATTTTTCATCTTGACCGCCACCGCGAGGCGCTGATCGAACTCGAGCGCATGGGCGAGAAGAAAATCGAAAATCTGCTCGCCGGGGTCGAGGCGGCGAAGTCACGCCCATTGGCGCGCGTGCTCGGCTCGCTCGGCATCCGGCACATCGGCGTCGCGAACGCCAAGCTGCTCGCGCGCCGCTTCAAGACCATCGAAGACCTGACGGCGGCGAGCGCCGAAGAGATCGAAGCCGTTGAGGGCTTCGGCCCGGTACGCGCGGAGGTCGTGCATCGATACCTGCACTCCGCCGCGGGGAAAAAGACGTTCGACTCGCTCCGTAGGGCGGGGTTGACGCTGGAGAATCCGGATTGGACAGCCGCCGCGGATCAGGGATCGGGCAGCAGTCAGGAGGGCACTTCAGGCGGCGCGAGTGTGTTCGCCGGCAAGACCATCGTCCTCACCGGCACGCTGGAGAACTATGAGCGCGAAGACCTGAAGGAAATCCTCGAACGCCTCGGCGCAAAGGTCACCGGCGGCGTCTCAAAGAAGACCGATGTTGTGATCGCCGGCGAGTCGGCGGGGTCAAAGCTCGACAAGGCACGCGAGCTGTCCATCGAAGTCTGGGACGAGGCGCGGCTGCTGAAGGAACTCGCCGCCGCCGGGGCGCAATAACCAACACGGACTTTGATTCGGCGTCATCGGAACAGCCTGCACCCTGCGGTTCCGCCCGAACGGGCGCGATCTCCCGATCGGGGGAGCAAACTTTTCAGGGTGGGGCATCGGCGGGCCGATGCTTGCGGCTGCCGTGCAAAACGTCGAGTACAAGTGTGAACTGCGCGATCCCGCGCTGGGGAAGATTATTCTCAGCCGCATGGGTGCTCGCTTCATCACTGCGATGAAACAGCGCGACACGTACTTCAAGATCAACGACGGGCGGCTCAAGAAACGCGAGTCCGCTGACGAGCCCACCGAGTTCGTCTTCTACCACCGGCAGGACCGCATCAAGCCCAAGCTCAGCCACTTCCAGATCTACGGCGAGGAAGAAGCCGCCGCCAAGTTCGGCCCGCAGCCGCTGCCCGTCTGGATGGTGATCGAGAAGACGCGCGAAGTGTGGATGTTCGAGGGCATCCACATCCACGTCGACACGGTCGAGGGGCTGGGCAGCTTCATCGAATTGCAAGCGCTCGTCACTCCCTGGCAGCACGTCGGCAAGTGCCACGAGGTGATCGGGCAGTTGCGGGCGCGGCTGACACCCGCGCTGGGCGAATCGATCGCCACGGGCTACTGCGACATGATGGCAGGGGAGATCGAGAGCCGCGAGGGCGCGGCATAAGACGCGTCGCGATCGACTTCGCTATTCGCCGAGATACTCCGCCGCATCCATCAGAATCTCCGCCGCCAGGGCCGTGGGGACCCCGCCGCCCCCGGTCCGGCAGTTGTGCAGCAGTGTTTCGCTGAACAGCCGCGCCTCCGCGTTCGCGTGACGCTCCGCGAAGTCGGCGAAGAGGTGGATCGCCCACGGGTAATTCGTCGCGTTGTCGGGCTGCGTGTTGTCGAGATGCCAGCGGAGCGCAGCGGCGACCGCGCCCGACCAGTCCGCGCGAGATCGCCGCAGGGCCAGCCACGCCAGCGCGTGCAACGCCGAGAGTTCCGAGTCGGTCCACACCTCGATCGCGCGGAATAAGCCCTGCGGCATCAGCGCGCCGGCATCAGCCGCGGTGCGCCGGATCGACCCGCCGCGCAGCGACGCGAGCACCGCGTCCACATCCACCGACGGATCAACCAGAGCCGCCCACAGCAGTTCCTCCGCCGGGGGTGCAGCCCCGGTGGTCCCCGCCGCGTCAAGCCCGGTCCACTGCGCGACAGTCCCGCGCCGGGCGGCACGCCAGCGCATGAACGGCCGCGCCATCGCCGGGCGCGGCCCGATCTCCGGCAAGCCAATCGCCGGGGCAGCGACGGCGCGAAGCATCGCGGCGAATCGCTCTCGCGGCGTAGGGGTCATTGGGATGGAGACTCCGGGGGCATTCCCCCACGATAGCGGGGCGGATACGAACAGGACTCGGACGCAAAAAACCACGCGAATCGGTCCGTTCGGCACTGGCACCGGGCGGGCGCGGGGGTATATTCGCTGCATGGCTCGGCTTGTTCAGAGCGGCCGCCCGACAATCCACACCCGGATGTGCCTCACCTGCGGGCACGCGGGGGCGGAGTTGCAGCCGACCCATCGCGCCTCTCAGTTGGTCTACGAATGCCACTGCTGCGGGGCGGATTTATACGCCCGCCCGCCGCGGTCGTACGCGGAGATGGAGGGGATCGAACCCGCCGCCGCGCGCTCGCGCACACGCCCGCGCGGTGACGCCCTCGCCACGCGATCCGAGTGCGGTTCAGCGTGCGTGACGCCAGCCCGCTCGCGCCTGTGGAGAGTGTTCGAGTTCGCCCTCGCCGCGCTGCTCTGCGTTGCCGCCGCCGCGGTGCTCACCGGCTCGGCGATGTAATCGCCCGCTCCAGATCCACCGTCGCCCCCGGCACCGCACGATCCGGCACGCCCGCCGGCTTCATCTGTCGAAGTTGCCCGACCAGCCGCGTGATGTCCCCCGGCACCGGCGCGGTGAAGACCATCGGCTGGTGCGTGGTCGGATGCTTGAACCCCAGCAGCGTGGCGTGCAGCGCCTGCCGCGTCATCCACCCGTCGATCACGCGCCCGCCGTACATGTCGTCGCCCGCGATCGGATAGCCGAGGTGCGAGAGATGCACTCGGATCTGGTGAGTGCGCCCGGTCTTCAGTTCGAGTTCAACGAGCGTGAACCCTTGCTTCAGCGCGCCGGGCGGGAACATGGAGACATCGGCGTGCGGCGGCGGCGCGGGGTACCGCTCGCGCACACGGTAGATCGTGACGGCGTTCTTGCCGAACTCGTCGTGCCGCACCACCATTTTCTCGCGCAGTCCCTTCGCGCGGCTCGGGTGCGGTCCGATCGGCTGGTCAATCACGTCGGCGTCCGACTCGATCACACCCTGCACCAGCGCGAGGTAGCGCTTGTCGACCGTGCGGTGCTCGAACTGGCGAGCGAGCAGCCAGTGCGCTTCGTCGCTCTTGCCCACGACCATCACGCCCGACGTGTGCCGGTCGAGCCGGTGGATCACGCCGGGGCGGGCGAATTCCTTGCCGACGGACGAGAGCGCGGCTTGCGGCTTGCGGCTTGCGGGGTGCGGCGAAGAATCGGAATTCGGCGCGGCGGCGACGGTGGGATTCGCGCCTGCGGCGTTCTGAAAGTGGTACACCAGCGCATTGAGCAGCGTGCCCTTCAGGTGGCTCCGCGCCGGGTGGACGATCAGGTCCGACTGCTTATTGATGACGATGATGTGATCGTCCTCGTACAGCACCTCCAGCGGGATGTTCTCCGGCTGGATCTCCGTCGGCGGCGGGGGCGGGACATCCACCTCGACCTTGTCGCCCAAGCGCAGCTTCGTCGCCGCCTTCGGCTGCCGCCCGTTCACCTTCACGCCGCCGACATCGATCAGCTTCTGGAGCTGGTTCCGGCTCATGAACGTGATGCGGTCGGTGAGGTACTTGTCCAGCCGCTTATCGAGATCGCGCGACAGCTCGAACGTCACATGGACGAGCCGCTCTTCCTCGGAGGTTTCCTCGTCGGCTTCGGCGACGCGGCGGATCGCTTCGGGGTCTACCTTCCCGCCCGGCAGGATCAGGTCGCGCGAGAACTCATCGCCGGCGGCCGGTGCGGGGTCGCGATCTGGCGCGGCGTCGGTCGGCATCTCGCGCGGGTTCCATCAATCGTGACGCGGCGCACCCCGTGCTACCGACCTGTTCATGCAGGTCAGTGCGGTGCGTTCGCCGAATTCCAACGAGCACCGGTCACACACAAGGCCGTGCTCGGTCGGCTCGACTGCGATTACTGCGGCTTCGCCGGCTCACCAGTCGGCGGCGTGGCGGGAGTCTCTGCTGGCTTCGGCTCACCCTGCGACGGCGCGGGCGGCGGCGCGGGAACGGGAACCACCGGCGGAGTCGTGCCGTCCGGCGTCGGCGTCGGGATCATGATCGGCTGATCCATCCCCTCGATCTTGATCGGTTGCCCCGGCGCGGGCTGCGCGATCGGCTTCGGCACGCGCGCCGACTCCGGCAGCTCCGACTCGAGGAACATCTTGGGCGATGGGCCCATCGACGCGAACAGCTCCGCGCGACGCTTCGCCACCGCGGCCTGATACTCCATCCCCTTGCCCTCCGCCGCCGTGACGATCTCGCTCAGCACCGCCTTCGCGCGGTCCATCTCGCCCAGGCTCGCCGCGGTCGATGAGAGGCCCCAGCGCGCCCGCAACGCGATCGGCGCCTTCGACGGCGTGTTGACAGTCGCGTCGAGCACCTTGCGGTACGCCTCATCGGCCTTCTTGATCAGTTCAGTCTTCTGCTCGTCGGTCAGATAGTCCGTCGGCTGCGGGTTCGCGAGGTCCGCGCCCGCCGCGATCCCGCGACGCGCTGCCGCAAGACAAATGTCCGCCGCGTCCAGCGTCGCCAGTTCCCACACCGCGCCCTGCCCACGACTCTCATCCGCGATGCGGAACAGGTTGTCCGGGCTGCCCGTCAGCACGCCGTCGGTCCCGAAGTCAGCGCGGGCGGCGCCGTAGTTCACGAACGCCGTGTCCTTTTTCTGCGCCAAGTGCTGCGAATACTTCACCCACCCGACATACGCCAGCACGAGCACCAGCACGACGGTCAGCACCGGCGAGCCGTACTTCTGAAGAAACGCGATCAGGTCCGTATTGAGGCGCGATTCCTGAAGACCCGCGCCGACCTGGATCTGTCCCTGGGGTGAGTTCTGATCGCGCTGCTGCTCAGCCATCGCTCGTCGCCTTTCGAATCATGGATCGGGCCGGCGGACAGGCCGCCGAGCCGGGTCGGCAAGGATACCGGAAAATCGACCGAACAGAAAGCGAGCGGAATTCCGACGCAGACGCCGCACGGCTCCTTCGGTTCATTCAGAGCGCGGGGTCGAACCGCCACGGCACGTTCGATTCGAGATGAGAATCGGGCACCAACACCCCGCGCACCGCGATCGCCAGCGCTTCGATACCCTCGCGCCGCGCGGCCGCGGTGACCACATCCGCCCCCCCGCGCGCCGCGGCAACATCAGCCCGCGTCGCACAGCGGATCACCGGCGTCGCACGCGACACGCCGAGCGCCGCCGGATCGATGAACTCCTTCGTCCCATCAGCGCACAACACCACAACGTCCGCCCCCCGAATCACGCCGAGCGCCGCAACCGCGGCGGCGTGGTCGATCGCCCAATCGCTCGTGGCCCCGTCCGAGTCGAGCGCCGCCGCCCCCAGCGACTCCGCCGTCAGCCCCGGCGTGTCGATCCATCGCACCGCCAGCCCCGCGAGGTCCAGCGTCACACCGACATGATCGCGCGTCGTCCCCGGTTGATCGGCGACCAGCGCCGCTTCGCGTCGCGCCAGCGCGTTCAGCAGTGTGCTCTTCCCGATGTTCGGCGCGCCGACGGCGGCGACCGTCGGCATCTCCAGCAGCCGGTTCATCGCGCGCGAGTGCGCAACGATCTCCGCTTCGCTCGCGCGCGGCGAAGCGCGGTGCGCCCGCCACAACGCCGGCTGACGCAGCAGCACGCCGATCGCCAGCGGGCTTGCCGCGCGCGAGAGCGCCCGCAGCATCTGCGCTTCCAGTTCATCCGCGGCCTCCGGGTACAACTCATTCACCGGCACCGCATCGCCCGAAACCCGCGGAATCCCCCGCGATTCCAGCGCTTCCGCGAGCCGACGCAGGATCAATCCCCCGCCGTGCGGCGTGATCAGCAGCGAGCGATCAGTCACGCGCGCCAACACCGCGTCGTCAACATCGAGCACCCGCCGCAGCGCTCGCCCGCCGACCCTCGGCAACGGAAGCGCGAGCCGCGCCGCGATGGCTTCAAGCTCCGCCGCACTGCCCGCGATGAGTTGGACTACCGCGATCGCCCCGCCGGCGTTCCCGCCGCCGCCCTCGCCGAAGGGCGTGCCGATCACAAAGCGAGCCCCGGCGAGCGGCGGCAAGGGGGATGAGTGCGAAGAGCATGGAGAGGCCGCGGCGCTCACCGCTCACTCCTCAGCGTCGGCGAGCAGCCGTCGCGCGACATTGATGCCGCGCAGTGTCAGGTCCGGCACGATCTGGTTGATCAGCTCATCGTCTTTGAACAGCGATTCCGAATCGCCGCCCGTCGCGACGATCAGCGGGAACGCGCCGTACGACTCGCTGAACCGCTCCGTCACCGCCTGCACCAGCCCGCGGATGCCGAAGTGAACGCCCTGCAGCATCGCCTGCTCGGTGACGCGCGCGAAAGTCTCCGGCGCGGGCGCGCGGTATTCGACCTCCGGCAGCGCCGCGGTCCCCGCGTGCAGCGCGCGGAGCTGCATGTTCGCGCCGGGCGCGATCGCGCCGCCCTGGAACACGCCGTCGCCGTCGATGAAATCCACCGTGACGGCGGTCCCCGCGTCCACCACGATGCACGCCTGCTTCAACCGGTCGTACGCCGCAAGCCCGTTCAGAAGCCGGTCCTGACCGACCAGCGACTCGGGCCCCAGCGCGTGCGGTGCGGGGACCACCAAGTCAGGCCCGAAGCGGAAATACTCGTGGTTCAGCATCGGCGCGAGCTCGTTCACCAGCTTGTTCGTGAACGGCTGATTCACCGACGCGATAAACACCCCCGCGTCCTTCTCGGGCAGCATCGCGGCCGCCTTCATCATCCGCTCGGCGGCGGCACGCGGGTCCGTGCTCGGCACGCTCTCGCGCACCACCGGGTCCTCGCCCCCCGCCGACGTGAAAACCGCGAAACGGGTGCTCGTGTTGCCGACGCTGACCGCTAGGATGGAATCGAACTCGGGAAAGGGCATGATCGCAGTGTACGCGCCGGGCCGCCCAACTCGCAGTGATCAGTTCCCGCCGCTCGCGTTGAGCCGCGTTACCTTCCACTCGCCCGTGCGCAGATCGAACTCGATCTCCTCCGCGCTGCTCGCGCGCCCCGTCGCCGTGTCGAGCGCGCTCACACTGCTCCCCGGTGCCGCTCGCGCAATGGCTTTCGCATTCGCGTCGTCGTATTCCAGCGAGCCCGCCTCCACGCGCACCGTCTTCCACGCCGCCCGCACCGTGCCGACCGCGTTGACGCGCTCAAGCCGCGCGCGGTCCGGGTTCGCGGGATCGTTGGTGATGACCGCGCCGAGTTCCTCCGCTTCGATCGTCACGCGCTCGCCGCTCGCCGCGTTCAGGTGGTTCATCCGCGTGCCGCCGGTCATCTTCGCTTCGCCCGTCGTACGGTCCCACGTGAGCAACCCCGCCCATTGGAAAAGCGTCGTACCGCGCGAATCGCGGAAGGGCACGCTCTCGCCCCCCGCCCCCCCCGGTTGTGCCGTCGTGTCCCCCGCGCCCCGCCGATCCTCGAAGAGCAGCGTGCCCGAGCCGGGCGTCTCCAGCCGCTCCGCCTGCCCCAGCAGCGTGACGCGCGGCCCGCTCAGGAACACCAGCCCTTCAAGTTCAAGATCCGCCGCGCCTTCGACCGCCGGCTTGTACCGGCGCAGCTCGACTTCCGCAGGAGCATCCGTCTTCCCCGCGAACGCGCCCCCTTCGAGCGTGGCTCGCTGCATACGCCGCGCGGGCTTCTTGCCGCCGCTCCCCGCATCCTGAGTCGGCGACTCCGAGTCATCCGTCGGCGTGAGTTCCACGACCAGCCGCTCCCCGCGCCCCGCGTGCCGCTCGTTCGCGCCGCGCTGCACCATCGCGCTCGCGTCGCCCGAGCACTCCGCCCGCCCCGCGCGGTCGTCGTATACCATGCCGCCCGTCCACGACAGGTCGATGCGGTCCGTCAGTGCGGGATCTTCGCCCGGCTGCGTGAAGAACCCGTCGCCCGCGCCGGAAGCGGTGAACGTGCGCGCGGTCGCGTCGAACCGCCCCGCGTTGGTGTTCAGGCGCGATTCGCCGTCTTCCCGCCGCTGCGCGATCGTCACGGGCGTGCCGGTCAGGTCATACACCCTCGTGCGCTGATCGCCCCGCAGTTCGTCCGCCCGGATCTCGATCCCATCCCGCGCCGTGATCACCGTATCGCCCAGTGCCCGGATGGTCGTCGCGCGCGTCCGCCCGCGCGCATCCTCTTCAAAGTCCACTTCGAGCAGATTGCTCGCCAGCGATTCGCCGTCCCGCTCCGCCACCGCCCCGCCCCGCGCCGACGCCAGCACCGGCCGCACGCGTCGCCCATCGGCATCAGCCGCGAAGCCAATATCAATCGTCTCAGCACTCACCCGCCCGTCGTCGGGCGAACTCACGCCCGCATCGCCGCTGATCACCGCGCGGCTCAGCCGCGCGATCGGCTTCGCGCCCTGGCGCTCGACGCGAACGAAGACCGCCCGCAGCGAATCGCCCTCCGCGCCGCCCGCGTCGCCCGTCGCGCGCACTCCGCTGTCGAAGATCGCGTCGATGGGCATCACCACGCCGCCGGCGCCCACCGGCCCGCGCGACACATCGAACCGCACATCGCCCCGCCCCGCCCACGCGAGCGTCTGCGCCGTCGCGCCGCCGCCCGCGCCCGCATCCAGCGCGCGAATCTCACCCGCGCCGACCAACCCGCCCACGCCCTTGACCAGATCAAAGTCGATCCGCGGCACGGCGACCTCGAACTCGCGCGCGATCCCCGCCGCGATCGGCTCCGCCGCCGAACCGATGATCGACCCCGCCAGCGTCGTCAGCCCCGCCTGCATCACCGCGCCGCGCACGAACCCGCCGCTCTCCGCGTCGGCGTACGACGCCGGCGTTCCCGCGCCCGAGTTCACGCGCACGAACACATCGTCACTCGCCAACTCCGTCGGCACATCTTTCAGCAGCCGCACTTCCATCGGCCCGGCCCACGCGAGCGTGATCTCATCGCCCGCGCTCGGCGCGCCCGAAACCGCGCCGCTCGCCGACGTTTCACCCAGTGCCCCGCCCGCCGGCCCGGCCCCCGGACCGCGCAGACTCGCGATTGCGCCCGGCTTCAACTTGCCGCCCGTCAGCCGCACGAACGCGAGCAGTTCCTCGCCCGAAAGCGAATGCGACCCCTGCGTCAGCCGCACGCCGCGTGACAAAGTCGCCCGGTACAGGTCAACGCTCGCCGCGCCGGCCGAACTCGAACCGACGCCCGTACTCTCCCCGCGCCCCGCCGCCGCGCGCGTCTCGAACTCTTCGGGACGCAGGCGCAGCGTCTCGCAGCGTTCGAGCCGGATCAGCCTGATGCGCTGGTCTACGTCGCTCGCCGTGATCGACAGCCCCGACCCCGCGAAATCAAACCCCGCGCCCGTCACCGCCACGCGCTCCGGCACCGCCAATTCACCCAACTGCGATTCGAACCGCACGATCGGCGTGCGCATCGTCAACGCCGCCGGCGCGTTCGGCGCGGGGTCCGCGCCCCGCACATCGCTCGGCAACAACTCCGCGATCACATCCCCCGACAGCGACCCGCTCTCAGGCTCGCGCTCCCGCGCCGGCCACAGCAGCCGCGCCGTCTCCGCCCGAACGCGCAGCGTCTGTTCACCCATGAAAATGAACGCGACCGGCGAGCCCAGCCGGATCACGCCGTTCGCTTCCGGGTCCATCGTCGCCCACGTCAGCTTGTATTGCAGTTCGCCCGACTCGGGGTTCGTGCGCGTCCACACGCCCTCTTTCGCCATCGCGACAAGGTCCTGAATCCCGCCCGGCGCCCCGGCACCCGCCGGATCGTTGGCAACAACGGGAGACTCAAACCCCGGCGCGTTGCTCCCCGCCACCGGCGCCGTGCTCGCCGAGCGTTGCGCCCGCAGCACGCCGAACAGCACCACGCCGATGACCAACGTCATCAGCAGCAGGGCGATCACACGGCCCGTCGATCGCGCGTTCATCCGGGGTTAGTCCTGCACCACTTTCATCGCGATCAGGTCCTGCACGTCCAGCAGCCCGATCGGCTTCCCCGCGCCATCGACCACGGGGATCTCGTCCTGCCGGCTCTCGCGCACGAAGTGCACCGCGTCGCGCACCAGCGCGCTCGACGCGAGCGTTTTCGGCGTGCGCGTCATCACGCCGCTGATCGGCCGATCCAACTCCGCCGGGTCGCGCAGGATCAACCGGCGCAGGTCGCCATCGGTGAAAATCCCGCTCAGCACGCCCGCACCGTTCACCAGGATCAGCGCCCCAGGCCGCCGACCGAATTTCCCCGCGTCCAGCAGCGCCTGGCGCACGCTCGCGCTATCGGAAATGATCGGCAGATTCTTCCCCGCGACGAAGCGAAGCACGTCCGTCACCGGGCGCATCAGCCCGCCCAGCGTGCCGCCCGGATGCCGCTTCGCGAAGTCGTCGGCGGAGAACGCCCGCCGCCGCGCCGCCGCCAGCGCCAGCGCATCGCCCAGCGCCAGCGTCGCCGTCGTCGAGCACGTCGGAGCCATCACACGCTCGCCCGCCTCGACCATTTTGCCCAGCGACAGGCACACCGTCGCCAGGCGCGAGAGCGTCGACGATCCCTCGCCCCCCGTGATCGCGATGATCGGCACGCCGTCCTGGCGGAGCGTCTCCGCCAGCGCCAGCACTTCCTCCGTCTCGCCCGAATTGCTCAGCGCGATGAGCAGATCATTCGTGCGAATCCGCCCGAGGTCGCCGTGCGCCGCCTCCGACGGGTGGATGTCATGCGACGGCACGCCCAGGCTCGCCAGCGTCGCCGAAATCTTCTTGCCGATCAGCCCGCTTTTGCCCAGCCCCGAGACCAGCACCGACCCGCCCGACTCCGCGCACTTCACGATCAGCTCAACCGCGCGGTTCGCCCCCTCGCCCCACACCGCCAGCCGCTCGCACAAACCCCCGACGGCGGCCGCCTCAGCGCGCAGCACCTCCGCCATGAACGCACGCTCGCCCGCCGCATTGCTTCCAGAAGAACCTGACGGCATCGCTGCAATAGTACGGTACACTGCCCGCATGGTCATGGAGGACTACAAAGTACGGCTCGACCAGTTCGAGGGCCCCCTCGACCTTTTGCTGTACCTGATCCGCCGCGCCGAGGTCGATGTCACACGCATCTCCCTCGCGCAGATCACCGACCAGTACATGAAGTACCTCGACGACCTGCACGCGGTCGATGTCGACAACGCGGGCGAGTTCCTCGTGACCGCCGCCACGCTCGTCGAGCTCAAGTCACGCCTCGTCTCGCCGCCCGACCCCGAAGCGAAGCAGCACGACTCCGCCGCCGCGATGATGACCGCCTCCGGATCCGAAGAGGGCGACCCCGCCGCCGAGCTCATCCGCCAACTGCTCGCGTACAAGAAAATCCGCGACGCGGCCCACGCCCTCGAAGCCCGCAGGCACGACTGGGAAAACAGCCACCCGCTCGCGCGCCTCGTCCTCGATCCCTCCACGCCGCCCGAGCCGATGGACCACGCCGTCGATCTCGAAGACCTGAAGGTCTACGACTTGATCGAAGCCTTCCGGCGGATCATCGAAACGGTGCAGCTCGACCGGCTCGGCGCGCACCAGGTCACCTACGACGACACGCCCATCGAGCTCCACGCCGAGGATCTGATGGACCGGCTGAAGCGCGACCTCGCCGCCGAGCCGGGCCGCGTCGGCATGCCGCTCCGCTCCATCTTCCAGGGCCGCACCCGCGGCGAAATGATCGGCCTCTTCCTCGCCACCCTCGAACTCGTCCGCCAGCGCCGCATCGTCGTCGTGCAGGAATCGATCGGCGCGGAAATCGAACTGCGCGTGAGCGAGCAGAGCGACCCCGGCGCGCCCGCGTCGATCGTCGCGATCGGCGCAGATCCCCCGCGCAGCGCGTGATCGCATTCCTGATCCTGATCCCTATCCTGATCGTGATCGCGATCGCGACTGTTCCTTCGCAATCTCGAGTTCTCCAGCCCGAAGGGCTGCCGGCACGTTGCCGGGGGTCGCAGCGGCGCAGCCGCGCAGACCCTCGGGAGATGCACGCCGCCCTACTCAAGCACCCCGACGGGGTGCGGGGGTGGGACTTTGTCATCGAATCTCAACAAGCCATCATTCCACCGCGGATGCCACCCTCCCTCCACGGCTCGCGCGGTACGCTCCGCAACCCGCTCGCGCGCCAGGAAACCCGCCGGGCAGCCGCATTCCCCGAACAGGACCGTGACACTCATGTCCACCGACGCCGTCATGTCATCCCTCGACGCCCGTGAGAAAGCGGGCATCGCCCGCCTCATCGACTGGCTCAAAATCCCCTCGATCAGCACCGATCCGAAGTACGCGCCGGAAGTCCGCCGCGCCGGAGAATGGTGCGCGGACCAACTCCGCCAGTGCGGCGTCAACGCCGAACTGCGCGAGACGGGCACGAAAGAAAAGCCCGGCCACCCCATCGTCTGGGCGACGCACGAAGGCCCGAAGGGTTACACCGGCCCGCACGTCCTCTTCTACGGCCACTACGACGTGCAGCCCCCCGAGCCGCTCGAACTCTGGGAAAGCCCGCCGTTTGAGCCCGTCATCAAGCCCGCCGACAAGGGCGATGACGCGCCGGGCGAGCGCATTGTCGCGCGCGGCTCGTGCGACGACAAAGGTCAGGTCGCCACCTTCATCGAAGCGCTCCGCGCTTGGAAAGAAACCGCCGGCGGCCCGCCGATCAAACTCACCATCCTCATCGAGGGCGAAGAAGAATCCGGCAGCAAGAACCTCGAAGACTTCTGCAAACGCCACGAGAGGGAAATCAAAGCCTGCGACGTCTGCGTCATCAGCGACACCGGCATGCTCCAGCGCGGGCACCCCGCGATCACCTACGGCGTGCGCGGGCTCTCCTACAACGAAGTCATCCTCCACGGCCCGGATCAGGACCTGCACAGCGGGCTCTGGGGCGGGCGAGTCCCCAACCCCGCGAACGAGCTCGTCAAAGTCCTTGCACAACTGTGGGACAACGACCGCAAAGTCACCATCCCCGGCTTCTATGACAAGGTCCGCGAGCCGACCGCCGGCGAACGCGCCGAGTGGAAGCAACTCCCCTTTGACGCCGCCGCCGCGCTGAAGAAGATCGGGCTCGGCGCGGAAGCCGATATCGGCGAAGCCGGCTGGAACGCGACCGAGCGCGAGTGGGCGCGCCCGACCGCCGAGATCAACGGCATCTACGGCGGGTACATGGCGAAAGGCTCAAAGACCGTCATCGCGTCGAGCGCCGGCGCGAAGGTCAGCTTCCGCCTCGTCGCGGATCAGGACCCGCACTGGGTGAGCGATGCGTTCAAGAAATGGCTCGACGCGCGCACGCCGCCCGGCTGCCGCTGGGAGTTCATCCGCCACAGCGGCGGGTTCGCTGGCAACGTCTCGATCGACAACCCGTACCTCACCGCCGCCGTCCGAGCCATCGAAGCCGCCTGCGGCAAAAAGCCCCACCTCATCAAGAGCGGCGGCTCCATCCCCGTCGTCGGCATGCTCAAGGGCATTTTCGGGCTCGACACACTCCTCATCGGCTTCGGGCTCGATGACGACCGAGTCCATTCGCCCAACGAGAAGTTCGAGCTCTCGTGCTACAGGCTGGGCGTCAAGACCCACGCGCGCCTGCTGGGCGACCTGGCGGCGATGAAGAAGTAGCCCGGCGACGATCATCGGATCGGGTGCCGCCAGTTGCGGCTCTGAGCAACTGGTGCGGAACGGCGATCGGCGTCGATGTCGCGATGATTGAACCGGTGGTCTCGCTCGTCTCACGCCGCCTCGCGCGCCTTCTCATCCCCGTGCGCCTCGACCGTGACCACATGCCCGCGCCGGATCGCCTCCATCCGCGCCTCATACTCCGCGCGCAGCCGGTGGACTTCGAGCTTCAGGTCATGCACCTGAAGTTCATGGATGAACCGCACCGCCAGCGCATACGCGATCCCCAGCAGCCCCGCCGCAGCGATCACGCCGTTCACAACCAATGCCCAGACCGGAAGACCCATGCCCCTCATCGATCGGCGTGAGGAGCGGGACGATTCACCGAAACCCGCGAGTTATCCGACGATATCGGGCAGATCCGTCATCTCTTCCGTCAGGTTCCACGGCCCCTTCTCCGTGATCAGCACGTCCGCCTCGTAGTGCACCGCCGTCGAGCCGTCCGCCGTGAAGTGCGCCCACCCGCGCTCTTTCCGAACCGGCGTCCCGATCGCGATCATCGGCTCCACCGCCACCAGCACCCCCGGCTCGCACTTCATCATCGCTTCGGGCCACTCCGACATCCGCGACGGCACCACGTTCCACACATGCGGCGGCTTGTGCAGCCCGCGGTCGAACGCGTCCCGCCGCGGATCATTCCGGTGCGGGCGCCGACCGTACCCGTGCCCCGTCAGCCCCTCGACGCAGTGGAACCCGTACTTCACTTCAGCGCAGTGCTGCACGGCGCGTGCGAACTCGATGAACGTGTTCCCCGGCTTCAGCGCCGCGATCCCCGCGCGCAGCGATTCCTTCCCGCACTCCATCAGCCGCCGGTCTTCATCGCGGCAGTTCTTGATCGCGTACGTCCACGCCGCGTCCCCGTTCCACCCGCGGTACGTCACGCCCACATCCACCTTCAGGATGTCGCCCTCTTTGAGCGCCGATGCGTGATGCTCGAACGTGCCGTGGACGATGCAGTCGTTCACCGACAAACACGCGTGGCACGGGTAGGGGGGAAGCTTCGAAATCCGATACCCCCGGAAGCACGACTCGCACTGCAAGTCGCGCAGGATCTTCCCGACCTCCGCATCCACTTGTGCCAGCGTCACGCCTTCCTTCAAAAATGGCGCGAGCCGCTGATGCGTCTGCACCACGCGCTGCGCCGCGGCGTGCGCGGCATCGGCATCGCCCGGCGTCAACTTCGGAATGCTCGGCTGCTGAAACATGAGCCGGAATCCTAGCGAACAGAGAGAAAATGTGACGAGCCCCGCGCGCCAGCAAGCACGCCACGCGCCGCGTCTCCTTCCGAATGAGCCGACTCGAAAAAGCGAGACCCGAAGCGTAAGCGAGCGTCTACAGTTCCTCCCCTCTCTCCTCGACCTACTCTTCCGCTCTCTGTCTTCTCTTTCCGCACCCCGCACCCCGCACCCCGCAAGCCGCACCCCGCCCCAAGCCATGCCCCTCTCCATCCGCACCACCGACGACCGCCGCAAGCGCGTCCCGCTCTTCCGGGTGTACCGCGCCGCCTTCGTCCCCAACGAGCCGGTCCGTTCGATCCGCGGCGAGGCCCGCCAAGCCGTACTCGACTCTCAGCGCATCCCCGGCATCGCGCTCGTCCTCATCGGCTGGCTCCTCGGCATCATCATGCTCACGGGCGGCTTCGGCGCGCTCCCGCCCCTCGGCTCCGTCGGGCTCGCCGGCCCGCTTGGCGCCGCCGTCATGATGACCGCGTACGTCCTCTCGCTCTGGTTCATCGCGTGGTTTGCCGGCAAGCTCAACCGGCTCCTGCGGCACCGCACGCTCGCCGACCACATCGCCCGAACCGGGCACTGCCCCTCCTGCGGAGAAGACATCCGCTATCAGAAGCCCGCCGCCGACGGCTGCGTCGTTTGTCCCCAGTGCGGAGCCGCTTGGCGAGCCAACCGCTTGCAGCCCGAGAACTCCAAAGGCCCCGTCGTCGCCCACATCGGCCCTGAACTGTGGCCGCAGGAATAGCAAGCCCTCAAGAATGGTTGGGTGCATCGGTGTCCCAGGGTGGCATGGGTGGCGCGTCGCCAACCATGCGATGGATTTGACTGGTCGCGCCCCACCGGCGCGGGTACTGTTCGGAGAAGGCATGACGTGTCCGGTCAAGCCAACACGAAGCGAGCCGCCCCGCCGCGCCGACCGCGCGTGCGGGTTTACGTTGATTGAGCTGCTGGTGGTGGTCGCGGTGCTCGCGATCCTCATCGGCATCCTGCTCCCAGCGCTCGGCAAGGCCCGCGAGTCGGGCCGGCTGATCCAATGCAAGAGCAACATCCGCCAACTCACGCAGGCGGCACACACCTACGGCAACGACAACGACACGCTCTGGCCGGTCGTGCCGGCGTATGTCTTTCCCGGAAGCGGCAATCTGGTCTTCGATTCCTTTGCCTACGGCGGAAAGACGACCGCCACATTCTGGCAGACTTACGCTGCAGGGCGCAGCTTCCACACCATCGCCGAGCGTCCGCTCAATCGTTGGCTCTACCCTGAAGACGACATGGCCGATCCGCCGGGCGGCAAGCGCAAAGAGCTACCGATCTACCGCTGTCCCTCCGATGCGGGCACGTACCAGCGCACCGCATGGAGCCCGACCACCGTCCTCGATACCTCGATCACCAGCTATGACGACGTCGGCACCTCTTACCACCAAAATACGCGGTGGTGGGGTGAGAGTCGGCGACGCGAGCAAGCTCGCGGCACATACCCGTCGGGCACGATGGCGCAACAGCTCCACTGGGTGAAGGCCCGCCGCATGTTCCCTCGCGCTGCGCAGTCGATCCCTGCCAAATTCGTCTGGATGCACGACCAAGTCTTCGACATCATCGCCTACGGCTACGGCGTCACACGTCCC
This sequence comes from uncultured Phycisphaeraceae bacterium, assembly GCA_964391865.1. Lineage (GTDB taxonomy): Bacteria > Planctomycetota > Phycisphaerae > Phycisphaerales > UBA1924 > DASZQL01. The sequence goes on along the minus strand of CAYMNQ010000001.1, from coordinate 88,256 downwards.
GGCGACCACGGCGGGATCGGACTTGGAATGGCCGCGTTCATGGACGGCCACGCCGAGTACTTGAAAGTCATCCCGCAAGCCGTCGAGACCGACGACTACAAACTCATCTACTGGCCGTAGCGGCGCGAGCCATACGTTCCGGGTGCCGTGCAACGCCGCTCTGGGCGATGCACGCTCCTGCCTCATCTCCCTGTGTTTGCACGCCATCTCGGCGCTTGCCCGAGCTCGAAAAACCTGAGAAAATCAGCAAGATCAGAACAAGCGTGGATCGGCGAAGCGCCGTTCCACGGCACTCGATCCTTTTCGCTCTCGGAGTATCCCCCCATGCCCAACATCGCCGTCGTCCTCTCCGGTTGCGGAGTCTTTGACGGCTCCGAAATCCACGAAGCCGTCAGCGTCCTCATCCACCTCAGCCGCGTCGGCGCGAAATACGACTGCTTCGCGCCCGATGTCGAGCAGATGCACGTCGTCAACCACCTCACCGGGCAGCCGGCGAGCGAGCAGCGCAACGTGCTCGTCGAGTCCGCCCGCATCGCGCGCGGCAAGATCGCGCCGCTCGCCAAGCTCCACGCGCGCGATTACGACGCCGTCATATTCCCCGGCGGTTTCGGCGCGGCGAAGAACCTCTGCACCTTCGCCACCAAGGGCGCTGACTGCGCCGTGAACCCCGACGCCGAGCGCGTGGTCAAGGAATTTCACGCCGCGGGCAAGCCCGTCGGCATGTGCTGCATCGCACCGGTGATCGCCGCGAAAGTCCTCGGCACGAAAGCCGGCGGGCCTGGCGCCAGCGTCACGATCGGCAACGACGAAGGCGCCGCCAGCGCCATCGCCGCGATGGGGTCACGCAATGTGGTGAAGCCCGTGACCGAGGCATACGCCGACGAGAAGAACAACCTCGTCACCGCCCCGGCGTACATGTACGACGCCCCGGTCCACGCCGTGTTCGACGGCATCGGCGACATGGTCGAACAAGTCCTCGAACGCGCCGGGGCGACCGCAAAGGCCCGCTGAACACCGGCCGGGGTGGCATGGCCGAGGCTCGGCTCGGCCTTGACTTCGTGTCGTCGACCCCAAATCGTGCCCGAGCTGAGCATCGGGCACGGCTCTCAATTCAGTCCGGCAGGAAGCGGTACGCCGAACCGCATCCGGCTTCAGACGTCCAACTCCCCGATGGGGAACCGTCGTCCCCTCGTACAATGCCGGGCCGCGCCCGTCGGCTGTCCGATCGGGCCGAGCGGTGGCTCTTTGGAACCCTTCTCGTGCCGACAATTCCCGCCGCGAACGCTCTTCGATTCATATCCCGCGCCGCCGCGATCGCCGCCCTTGCTCTTTTGCTCGGCGGGTGCGACACCACGCGCGAAGCGCCTCTCGCCGCCGAGCGTCCGAAAGAGGTCATCACGCGCGACGTGCCGCAAGTGCTGCGGAACACGATCGGCGCGGAATGCACCTTCCGCGGGCTCGAGCCGGTGCTCGTCTCCGGCTACGGCGTGGTGGTGGGTCTGAGCGGCACAGGCTCGCGCGATGTCCCGCTCGCGATCCGCTCGGTGCTCGAGCGCGAGATGACACTGCAGGGCGTCGGTCAGGGCGTAGGCGCGCTTTCGGACATCTCGCCCGAAGACATGATCTCGGACCCCAACAACGCCGTCGTGCTGGTGCGCGCGGTGATCAAGCCCGGCTCGCCGGTCGGCTCGAAGTTCGACCTCCTCATCGAATCGCTCCCCGGCACCTCGACGACGAGCCTCGAGGGCGGGCGGCTCTTCACGACCAAGCTGTTCCGCGGACTGGTGCGCCCGGCCATGCCGGTCGTGAAGCACCTCGCCGAAGGTCGCGGCGAACTGTTCATCAACCCCTTCGCCGACCCCGCCGCCGACAGCGATGGCACGGTCATCAAAACGCAGGGGCGCGTGCTCAACGGCGGCGAGGTGATCGAGCCGATCCCGCTCTCGCTTGTGCTCGACAACGCGTCGCACAGCCGCGCCCGGGCCGTCGCCGAAGCCATCAACTCGCGCTTCCCGCGCGGGTCGAGCAAACGCCCGACCGCCCGCGGTGTGAACGACGAACTGGTCGAGATTTCCATCCCCACCGAGTACGCCGACAACACCATCGACTTCATGGAACTGCTGCGCCATACGCGCATCGACCAGCAGCTCCCGCGCGAGTGGGCGTTGCGCTATACACGCGCGCTGAAGGAAGAGCCGGAACTCGCGAACAACCTCTCGTGGTGCCTTCAGGCGCTCGGCCCTGTTGCGATCCCCTTTGTGCGCGAGATGTACGCGTTCCCTGAGTCGGTCCCCCGGCTCGCCGCCATCCAAGCCGGCGCGCGCCTGGGCGATTCCGGCGCTCGCGCGCATCTCGAAGACCTCGCGATGAATGGCCCGCCCGCCACGCGCGTCGACGCGTTCCAGTTGATGGGCGGGCTGCCCCCCGACCCCGCCGTCAACCGGTTCCTGCGCGATCAGCTGAACTCGCCCGAGATCGACGCGCGGATCGCGGCGTACGAAGCGCTCGTCGAACGGGCGGACTCGTTCATCGACACACGCCGGGTCGCCGGCAAGTTCACCATGCACATCGTGCCGTCGTCCGAGCCGATGGTCTACGCGACGCTGCAGCGGGAGCCGCGCATCGCCGTCTTCGGCACGAACCCGCAGATCGAACGCCCGGTCTTCGTCAGCGCGTGGAGCGACCGGCTCATGCTCTCCGCCCAGTCCTCCAGCGACATGATCAACGTCTTCTACCGCGACTACAAAACCGGCCGCGCCACGACCAACCCCGTTCGCCCCGGGCTGCCCGAGTTCATCGAGTACATGGCCCACAAGCCGTCGCCCGAAGAGCCACAGCCCGGCTTGAACTTCAGCTACTCAGAGATCGTTGGGGCGCTGTTCGAGGTGGTCCGCGCCGGCGCCGTGCCGGGCGTGTTCGTCCCCGAGACCGATCGCCTCGCGCTTGAGATCATCCGCTCGGCCCAGACCGAAGCGGGTCTCGACCGCCCCGAGACGGCACCGGAGGATGTCCTCGACGACATGGACACCGAAGCCCCAACCGTGCCGCCGCCGGCGGATTCGGTTGGCTCGCGCGACCGCCCGGAAGCGACGCCGCCCGCCGGTTCCACCCCCGCGACGGAGCCCACCCGCCCGCGCCGGAATTATGTGGTCCCGTTGCCCTCGCAGCCCGCGGCCCCCGAGGGGACGGGCACGAAGAAACCGAGCAGCGGCGGCGCCGGGTCGCGCGACATCCCGTGATGGCGACGGGGAATCCCGCGCCCTGGCACCCGCGAATTTTCCTGTGGAATCTGGCGTTCCGCCGACTGCGCGGTACAGTGTTGTTCGTGCGGCGAGGTTCGCCGCCGGCCCGGGTCGTGGAACGACCGGCCGACATCGAGCGACGCAGACCCGACCACGGACGGTCCTGCACGTCGCTCGTCGAGCGCTCGCGACCGTTCACGCCGATAGGTACGTGCGTGGGCGGCTGACATGGAGGTCGATCACGCCCATGCGCCTCTCGAAACTCACGCTTAGCGGCTTCAAATCATTCGCCGACCGCACCGAGTTCACGTTCGACGCGCCGATCACCGGCGTCGTCGGGCCGAACGGTTGCGGCAAATCGAACATCGTCGATGCGATCAAGTGGGTGCTGGGCGAGCGCTCGGCGAAGACACTCCGCGGCAAGGAGATGATCGACGTGATCTTCTCCGGCTCCGCCGGGCGCAAGCCGCTGGGGATGGCGTCCGTGACGCTTTCGTTCGAGAACCCGGTGATGACGGCGGCGCAGATCGCGTTGCTGCAGAGCGCGCCCGGCACCGCCGGCGCCGCGCCGGTTGCGCCCGCCGCGGAGACTGATCCGACGCTGGAAGAGGAGATCAGCGAGGCGTCGAGCATCATCAACCGTGCGCCGGGGGCCGACGGCACGCGCCGGCATCTGCCCGTTGACACCGATGTTGTGGATGTCGAGCGGCGCCTGTACCGCGACGGCACGTCGCAGTACCTCATCAACGGCAAGCGCGCCCGTTTGAAGGACATCCGCGACCTGTTCCTCGATACGGGCGTGGGCGCGGACGCGTACTCGATCATCGAGCAGGGGCGCGTCGATGCGCTGCTGCTGGCGAACCCCGTCGAGCGGCGGACGTTCTTCGAGGAAGCCGCGGGCGTGGCGCGGTTCAAGGCGCGGCGCGTCGAGGCGCAGCGGAAGCTCGAGCGATCCGAGGGCAACCTCGTGCGGGCGCGCGAGCAGCTTGAATCGACCGAGCGCCGCCTGCGCATCGTGAAGAGCCAGGCGGCGAAGGCGCGCCGGTTCAAGGAGCTCGACCTCGAGCACCGCTCGCTCCGCATGGCCCTCGCGTTCGATCAGTACGACGACCTGACGCAGCGACTCACCGGGCTGACGTCGCGTCTGCACGACCTCGACTCGACGCGGCGCGCCTCGGCGGAAGCGGTGCAGAACCTCGAGGAGGCGCGCCAGGAAGCGGAACTCCGGCGTCACGAGCTTCTTGAGAGGCAGCGCGAATTCGAGCGGGCCCACTCGGAGGCCGAGCACGGCGGGGCGGGGGCGCAGCAGCGCCTCGCGATGAGCGAGCGGGCCCTTGCGGAGACGGTGCGGCAGATTGATCACGAGGACCGGCGGCTGAACGAACTGGCGACGCAGGCGGACCTGATCGCGGAGGAAGCGCGCCAGCGTGCCGCGGAAGCCGATGATCTCCAGAAAGCGCTCGCCGACGCCGAAGATCAGCTCCGCGAAGCCGCCGCCGCGAGGGAGACGTTGCAGACCGACCTCGCCGATCGGCGCCTGAAAGTCGCCGAGCGGCGCGCGGCGGCGAGCGCCATTGACCGCGAGCGCGCCACGCTGCTCACGCGCATCGACACCGACCAGCGCCGCCTCCAGAACCTGCGCGAGCAGGGCGAGCGCGCCCGCGTGAAGCTCGCGACTCTCGACCACGAGAGCGCGGACCTTTCGGGTCATCACGCGGAGACGGAGCGATCGCTGGGCGAGCGGCGCGGCAGGCTGGCCACGCTGGAGGAGGAGATCCGCGCGAAGGTCGGTTCGGCGGCGTCGCTGTCGGACGATCAGCGCCAGCTCACTACCCGGCTGAATGAGTTCGAGCAACAGCGGGCGCGCCTGGATTCGCGGCGCGCCACGCTTCAGGAAATGGCGGAGGCCCGCGTCGGGCTTGGCGAAGCCGTCCGCGCCGTGCTCGACCGGCGCGACTCCGACCGGCTCGCACTCGCGTACGAATCGGGCGAAGCCGGCGCGGCGCCCTCGGCGTACCTCTCGATCCTCGGCCCGCTGTCGGACCTCATCGAAGTGGAGACGGACGACGCGCTCGCGGTGGAAGCGGCGCTCGGGCCGAACCTGCAGGCTCTGGTGGTGGGCACGTTCGACGACGCATCGCGGCTGGCGGCGGGGACGGACCTGCCCGGGCGTGTGTCGCTCTTGCCGTTGGCGTATACGGCGACAACCGCGGCTGCGCCGATGCCCGCGATTGACGTGCTTTCGCAGGCGCCGGGGCGCGTCACGCCGCTGGCGGGTCTCGTGCACACGAACGATGAGCGGCTTCGTTCGGCGCTCGACCGGCTGCTGCATTCGGCGTACCTCGTCAATGATCTTGAGGCGGCGATGATGCTCGCCGCCGGTCCGTTCGCCGGGGTCGCGGCGCGGTTCGTGACGCGCGGCGGGGTGATCCTCGAACCGGATGGGCGCATCAAGGCCGGCCCGCTCTCGACCGACGAGGGGCAGGGGTTGCTGCAGCGCCGAACGGAACTCGCGGAGCTTGAGTCGCGTCTGGGCGAATTCGACCGCGTGCTGGATGGTGATCGCTTGCAACTCCGCCGGCTGGACGAGCAGGCCGCGGCGCTGAACCAGGCGCTCGCGCAGCTCCGCGTAACGCTCGCCACCGAGCAGCGGAGCGTGGTCGCGGATGAATCGCGCCTGCAGCGATTCGCCGCCGATCTCTCGCGTCTGGCGCGCGAGCGCCCGATGCTCGCGGAAGAGGTCGAGCAGTCCGGCGCCCGCGCCGCGGCGATCGAGCAGGAACACCGCGATCTGACCGAAAAGGCCGACAAACTCCTGCGTTTGCACGAAGAAGAAGCGGCCACCGCGCGCCAGATCGAGCACGAGATCGAAGCGATGCAGTCGAAGCTGGACGCGGCGAGCGAGCGGCTGACGGCGGCGAAGGTGCTCGCCGGGCAGCACGGCGAAAAACTCACCGCCACGCGCCGCGAGCAGCGCCGGCTGGAACTCGCGGGTGACGAAGCGGCGCGCGAGCGCGGGCGCCTCACCGGGCAGATCGACCAGCACCGCGCGCGGCTGGGCGAGCACGAGTCCGCCATCGCGCAGTGCCGCGGGCTGATCGAGCAGTGCGCGGCGGCCCTCGCCGGTGCGCGTTCGGCGCTGGATGAACTCGCGGGCGACCTGTCGTCGGCGGCGGAGGCGTCGAAGCGCCATGCCGAGCAGCTCGGCGCGGCACGCGAGCAGCTCAAGCACCTCGAACGCGACTGGAACAGCATCGAGATCACCAAGCGCGAGCTGGAAGTGCGGCGCGAGACGACGATGGAGCGCTCGGCGGAAGACCTGCGGCTGGACATCGCCGCCGAGCATGCGGAGTACCGCGCGATGATCGAGTCGGGCGGCGTGGCGAAGCTCGACGCGGAGCAGACGGCGCACGACGCCGAGTATCTGCGGCGCGAGATCGAGAAACTCGGCAACGTGAATCTCGACGCGATTGACGAGGAAGCGCAGCTGGCGCAGCGGAACGACGAGCTCATCGCGCAGGTCGCCGACATCGACCGCGCGGTGGCGCAGCTGACCGAACTCATCCAGCGACTGAACGTCGCCAGCGAGTCGCGCTTCAAGGCGGTCTTCGAGACGATCGTCGAGAATTTCTCGGGCAAGGACGGCATGTTCCGCCGGCTCTTCGGCGGCGGGCAGGCGCAGTGCCGGCTGATCCCCAACCCCGAGACGGGCGAGATCGACTGGCTCGAATCGGGCGTCGAGATCACGGCGAAGCCGCCGGGCAAGGAGCCGCGCTCGATCAGCCAGCTCTCCGGCGGCGAGAAGACGATGACCGCCGTGGCGCTGCTGATGGCGATCTTCCAGAGCAAGCCATCGCCCTTCTGCGTGCTGGACGAAGTCGACGCCGCGCTCGACGAATCGAACGTCGAGCGCTTCAACGGCATCGTCCGGCAGTTCCTCGACCGCTGCCACTTCATCGTCATCACGCACAACAAGCGCACCATGCAGCACGCGGACCAGTTGTACGGCGTGACGATGCAGGAGCGCGGCGTGTCGAAGCGCGTCGCCGTGCGGCTTGACCAGGTGGGCGAGGCGGGGCACATCAAGAGCGCCGGCGGCGAGCCGGCGCGCGATGAGGCGGGTGCAGCGCCGGTCGAGAGCAACGGCACGGCGTCGATGTCTCACGGCACGGATCCGCCCGGCGCGAAGCCGAAGCGGTCGCTGCGCAAGCAACTCGCCGAGATGCGCGACGGTACGCCGACGCCCACGGCGGTCGTCACGCCGTAGTGCTCGGCGCGCGGCGTGTTGCTTCCCCGAGCGGGCCATCGGCCGGGCTGTGATGAGTGGCGGCGTGCGGTGCGTGTTTCGGACTCGGTCAATTGCGAACGGTGAACTTCGGAAGAAAACCCGCCGGCGGGCGTCGTGAGGTGTGGCCCGGCTTTCGCCGGGCGACCGACATGAACGCTCAGGCCACGGTCGCGCGGGGTCGTCTGCAGCCGATGGTCCCGCGGGAAGTGGCGTGAGGGCGGGACCCGCGAGCGGTCCCTCCGTACTACCCGGTTGGCGTCACCGGCGCGCGCAGATTTGGTGACTTGCGGGCGGGAGTTCGTTGGTCGTGACGGGCTCGATGGGCGGGATTGGGCGGGAGTATTGGAATTGTGCGTGGGGCGAGAATTTTGTTTCGGGGAGGGGCGCGGATGTCACCGGCGCGCGCAGAAGTGGGGACTTGCGAGGAGCGCGCGGGGGAAGGGCGAGAGTTTGTCGGTCGGCGGGGGATCCGGGTGGCCGCTTGGGGTTGTAAGACTTGCTCGTCAAAGCGGGAGCATGCCGCGCGGAGAAGGCACCACGCCACCTGCCGGTTGCGTTGATTGGGAACCCGTTTGTCCGCTGCAGCCTCTACCATGCCGGAAGCAGCCGATCCACGTTCGCCGATGTGCCGCGGTGAGGCTGCTCGTGCTGGAGCGCGCCATGACTGATCCGATTGCTTCGAGCCTCTTTTCATACCCGATCAACGACTTCGGGCCCGCCATGAAGGGCATGGTCATCGGCGGGCTGGGTATCTTCCACGTCTTCCTCGCGCAGTTCGCCATCGGCGGCGGCATGCTCATGGCCTATTTCCAATGGCTCGCGATGACCGGCAGGGAACCAACGGCCAGGCGGGTCCTCGACTCGTACTTCAAGTATCTCGTGCTCGTCTCGTTCGTCACCGGCGCGCTTACGGGCGTCGGGATGTGGTTCACCAGCATCCAGATCTCGCCGGGCACGATCGGCAAGATGGTCGATGTCTTTCACTGGGTGTGGGCGACCGAATGGATCTTCTTCTGGGTCGAGGTGATCGCCGGGTACGCCTTCTATCGCTATGGCAGATTGCTCCCCGACCGTACGCGGCTGGCCCTGCTGGTCATCTACAGCATCGCTGGGTGGGGCTCGCTCTTCTGGATCAACGGGATTCTGTCGTGGCAACTGACGCCGGGAGAGTGGGTGAGGTCGGGGAGTATCTGGGACGGCTTCTTCAATGCGACGTTCTGGCCCAGCCTGTTCTATCGCACGATCGCCTGCATGGTCATCGCCGGGCTCGTCGCGGCGGTCATCGTCAACACCATGCCCGATGTCTCGCGGGGTGATCGCACGCGGCTCATCAACCGCACGGCGCGATTCATGCTGCCCATCGTCGCGATGCCCGTCTTTGGCGTGTGGTTCCTCGGGGCGATGCCCGAGGACAGCCGCGCGTGGGTGATGGGCGGGAGTGTCGCGATGACGCTTTTCATGAACATCGCCGTCGGTGCGAGCGTGCTCATCGGCGGGTATATCGTCGTGGGTCTGTGGCGGCAGAAGCTCTATATCAACGGGGCAACCGCGACACTGCTGCTCGCGCTGGCTTTCGGCGCTTCTGCGGGCGGCGAGTTCGTCCGAGAGGGTGTCCGCAAGCCCTACACCATCCGCGACGTGCTCTACAGCAATTCGATCACACCCGATCAGGTCGCGCATCTTCGCGAGGTTGGCTGCACGACCAATGATCCCTTCCCGCTCCGCGACGCGGCGGCCTTTCCGAGCGAGCAACTCAAGCTCGGCGCACTCACGTTCCGGAACCAGTGCGCCGTGTGCCACACGGTCAGCGGCGTCAATGGCCTCACGCACCTCATGGGCTCGTGGTCGATCGATCAGCAGCGGATGAATGTCGCGAAGCTGCAGCTCACCAAGGGATTCATGCCGCCGTTCGCGGGGTCGCCCACGGAGTTGGAGGCCCTTGTGCGATACGTGCGCTGGGAATCAGCCCGACGCCCGCCGTCCGTCGATGAACCGGTTGATCCGCGCGTGCTCGCGCAGATTGGGGCCTGGCTCGATGAGGCCGGCACGCGGCCCGCATCCGTGGCCAAGCCGCAGCAGCACTCAGCGGTCAACGGCGCTCCGGCAGGCTCTCGCTAAGTTGCTCTTTCCGCGGAGCCACCCATGGACCAGATCTTCCCCTTCAATCTGCCCGCCCCGACTGCGTGGTACGCCGTTCTTTACGTCGTGACGCTGCTGCTGCACGTCGTGTTCATGTCGTACGTGCTTGCGGGTTCGATCATGCTCGGTGTTGCGGGGATTCGCGGGATGCTTGGCAGCAAGAGCACGCGCTCCGCTTGGTCGGCGGTCACCACGATTCTCAAGGACTGGATGCCTTTCGCCCTCTCAGCGGCAATCACGGCGGGCATCGCGCCGCTGCTGTTCGTGCAGATTCTTTACCAGCAGGAGTTCTACACCGCCAACTTGCTCTCGTTTCACCGCTGGATGGCGATCCTGCCGGTGCTGATCGTGGCGTTCTACCTGCTCTATCTCCTCAAGGCCCACCGCATCGAGGGCAAGACCGCGCTCCAAGGTGTCGTGGCTGCGCTTGTCATGGCGTGCGTCCTGTTCGTTGGATGGTCGTGGGTGGAGAACCACTTGCTTTCACTGAACCGTGATGCATGGCCCAGTCAGTTCGAGTCCGGAGCGATGGTCTATACGACCCCGGCGATCCTGCCGCGTCTGGGCTTCTGGATCGTCTCAGCGCTCCCAACCACCTGTCTCCTGCTTGCGTGGCAACTGCGAGCGGGTGCTTCAGGCGTTGATCACACCTCGGCATCGGAGGCGGTGCGGCCCGCGGCGGTGCTCGGCGTGATCTCGATGCTTATCGCGGCGATCGCGTCCTGGCCGGTCCTGTCGGGACCTGTGGTCGCGGACTCCGCCGGGCGAACCGTGTCTGGGTGGATTGTCGTTGGGGCGGCGGGCGCAGTCACCGCCGTCATCGGCTGGGGTGCGATCGCGGTCCGCGCGGGGACCAACGGGGTTTTGCTCTCGGCTGTAGGTGCTGGAACACTTGTGTTCTGGACCGGTTCATTGGTGGCACGCGAAGTTGCGAGACTTTCTATCGTCGGTACCGAGGCTGTCTTTGCTCGCCATGCGCGTGTCGGGACTGTCGCCGGCCTCGTCATCTTCCTGACGTTCGCCGTCATCGGGCTCGGGACGATCGGATGGATCGTCCGGTCGGTGGCAAGGAGTCGCTCTGCACACACGCTTGGATGAATGCGACAGATGTACCGACGCCTGTCGGTGCACCATGACGCAGCATGGTTCCATAGCTCATCAGTTCAAGCCGTGAAACAGCGCCAGCATGGACCCCATCGCTTCGATTGGCAACCTGCTCCACTTGTTTCCCGCACGGATCGCCGCTGAATCTCACGCGCGGTTCGGCGCGCGCCAGAGGGCGCGCAATTGACTCGGAGATGGGACGATGTGGCTTGCACCGAGGCCGACGATGTTCATCCACGAGCTTGAGAGTGGTCATGCGGGCGCTCCTCGGACGCTGGCCCGCGTCGGGAAGAACGCCGAGCGGAAGGCCGCTGTCTGGCGGCGCGGCACGCGGCGGTGGTGGACCGCGCCACTCGCCGGATCGGACTGAGGGGTACGTTTCGGGACGGCGAGGGTACATGTGGCACCGGATGTTGACGGGGGATGGCGGATCGCCAAGGTTGCGACATTGCGAGGTTTTGATTTTCTCGAACCGATCGACCGCGGTCGTCATCCGACAGTTTGGAGGACACTCACCCATGACGCAGTGCATCACCGAATGTCACGATCAGCTCATCGCGTACCTGAAGGCGGGGAAGTTTGTTGAGGGGATCGAGGATTTCTACGCCGCGGACGCCACGGCGCAGGAGAACTCGAAGCCCGTGTCACGCGGGCGCGATGAGATGGCGTTCAATGAGCGCCGGTTCCAGAAGAAGCTGACCGCGTACCACGGCATCGAGATCCACGCGACGTGCATCGACGACCACGGCGGCGGCAGCGGCGTGGTGATGTACGAGTGCACGATGCGGTGGGAGCAGAACGATCGAGACGGCATCGTGGCGGTTGATCAGGCGGTGGTTGAACGCTGGAAGCACGGGAAGATCGTGGCGGTTCGGTTCTATGGGAATTATGAGCCGGGGGAGTTGCCGGCGTGACGGGGTGAGGAGTCGTTGCGCGCAGGGCGGGGAACGGGGTGGCTGCTTGGGGTTGGAGAACATGCTGCGGAAGCATCGAAGTCTCAAAGCAGACTTCGATGGCACGGACTTCGATGCCACCTGCCGACCGACATGGACACTCAGGTCACGTTCGCGCGGGGTCGTCTGCAGCCGATGGTCCCGCGGGAGGTGGCGTGAGGGAGGGGCCGCGAGCGGTCCCTCCGTACTACCCGGTTCGCGTCACCGGCGCGCGCAGATTTGGTGACTTGCGAGCGGGAGTTGGTTCGTTGGGACAGGCTCGATGGGCGGGATTGGGCGGGAGTATTGGAATTTTGTGTGGGGTTGGATTTTTTGGTTTGGGGAGGGCGGTGGGTGTCAGCGGCGCGCGCACTAATGTGGACTTGTGGGGGGCGGGATGGGCGGCATGACCCTCCGACGTGCCATCGAAGTCCGTTCGGCGACTTCGATGGCACGGGACTTCGATGCCACCTGCCCTGTCGCTTCAAGATGCCTCTGGAAGCATCTCCGCCATCGCATAGCCATCGCGAGTCAACACATAAACCTCTCTCTTGTATCCCCGATCCTGCACAAGTCCAGAAGTCTCTAGTTCGTCTAGCGCTCCTTCCCATGTAGCGCGATCGCGTGGATTCTTTGGTTCGCCAAAGCTCTTTCCGTTCGTCTGCACGTGAGAGCCACCAATGTACTTTACTCTCATTATGACGCCAGATGTATCTTTAGACGCTTCTTTCAATAATACGGAAGCTTCTCGACTCATTTTGGCGGGCGCGATCGTGGCAGACACCAAGATTTCAGAAGCTATGTCCTTGCTCGGGATTCGGTTCGCATCAAAAAAATTCTTGTTGATTATAGTCATTTGTAGGTCTCGATAGAACTTGTTTCGAAAATCGGTGGGAGAATCAAACCCCTGCAGTAGTCCTCGGGATTGGCACGATGATTTGAAGTTCTTCAAGTCGGCATACTGTGCAGGATCGACGCTATCCGGCACTACAGGGGCGCTTGAAAAATACAGCATCGCAGGTTTGTCTAACTTAATGTGTTCTTCGATCTCTTCGACAGTTCCGCTTGAGTATCTCCCCGTGTTTGTTCCGAGGCGAGTCCAAAATATCCCGACCAATAAATCACAGCCTTTGAGTACAGTCTTGTTTATTATTTCTTGTGGTCGATCCCCCATCGCTGGACTCGCATGTGAGTCCCATCCGACGGGCATAAGCACCAAGTGGTGAGTTTCCGAATGAATGGCATTCCATTCAGACAAGATTTCTCTCACCAATGATCGTTCAACGGTGACATCGCTAGGGGAGGCGATCATCACCTTGCACACTGTTGCTGGATATGTCATGCGAGTGATCCGTTGGGTTCTCTATCACACAGCGTCAGTGGCCCTACTGCACCAACCCCTGCGTCAGGCGCATAAACGCCGTTTCGAGGTTCACTCGTTCTTCGGTGAACTGGAGCAGCCTAAAGCCGCTGTTGATGAGGCGGTTGGGGATGTCGCTGGTGGAGTGCATGGGGCCGTCTTCGTAGACGACGTGGATGGTCGGCCGGCGGGAGGCGGCCGAGTTTGGAGTTGGGAGTTTGGAGCTTGGAGCCGATCCGCTTGTGCCGTTGCCGTTGCCGTTGTCGGCGGCGGGTGCAATGGGGCCGTCTTCTTCCACGATCGTGATTCTTTTCACGCCTGGCATTTGGTGGAGAAGTTTGGCGGCGTCTTCGGTGCGTTCGGCGACTTGGACGTGGAGGACTGGCTCGACCTTTGCCCGGCGGAGGGCTTCTTTGAGTGTGCCGCTGAAGAGGAGTTTGCCGCGTTCGATGATGCCGACGACGTTGCAGAGCTCGGCGAGCTCGTAGAGGATGTGGCTGGAGATGATGATGGTTTTGCCCATACGCTTGAGCTCTTTGAGGAGCTCGCGCATTTCGATGCGGGCGCGGGGGTCGAGGCCGCTGGAGGGTTCGTCCATGAGCAGGACCTTGGGGTCGTGCAGGAGGACGCGGGCGACGGAGAGTCGCTGCTGCATGCCGCGGGAGAGTGAGTTGACCTCGGCGGTGGCTTTGTAGGAGAGGTCGGTGAGGTCGAGGACGTCGGCGACGATTTTCTTGCGGGCGGGACCGACGATGCCGTAGGCGGCGGCGAAGAATTCGAGGTACTCAGTGACGACCATGTCCTCGTAGGCGCCCATGAAGTCGGGGACGTAGCCGATGATGGGCCTGATTTTGCGGTTCTCGAAGCCGATGGTGAGGCCGTCGATCATCGCTTGGCCGCGGGTGGGCTTGAGGAGGGTGGCGAGGATTTTGATGGTGGTGGTTTTGCCGGCGCCGTTGGGGCCGATGAAGCCGAAGCAGTCGCCCTCGTTGATGGTGAGGTTGAGGTCTTTGAGTGCGGTGAGGTCGCCGTACTCTTTGGTGAGGTTGATGGTTTCGATCATCGGCATGGGAGGAGTCTCACCACAGAGGACACAGAGGGCACGGAGGGGGAAATGTCAAAGCTCAAAGCTCAAATCTGAAAGCTCGAAGCTCGAAGCTCGAAGCTCGGAGCTCGGAGCTCGAAGCTTGAAGCTCAAGCCTCAAGAGTCAATATTCAATTCTCTTCTAATCTCCGAATCGGATGGGGTCTGGCGTGAGGGGGTAGATCCAGCGGATGACGGTGCGGCCTGTGGTTGGGCAGGGTTGTTCGTCGACGGTGATGGGGTACGGGGCGGGCTGGTTGTCGAGCATTCCGGTGATGATGAGGCAGGGCTGCGTGAACCACTCGGCGAGATCGAGGGTGTGGACGAGGCGGCGCTGCGGGTTGGCGGGGACGCTGGCGAGGCCGGTGAGGTCGCGCGTGTAGTCGGGGGGCTGCAGGACGCTGAAGAAGTTGATGAGGTTGAAGTCCTTCGGGTTGCCGATGAAATCGGGGAGGCCTGTCGCGGACATCTGCGGGAGCCAGTTGCGGAGCGTGGTGTCGGCGCCGCCGGCGGGGCTGATGGAGAAGGGGGCGAGTTCGAGCGTTTCGCCCGGCAGCCAGCGGTCGGAGGTGGAGAGGTTCGAGTAGGCGTAGGCGTACGCCTCGGCGACGAGGAGGCCGGTGCGCTTTGATTCGATGTCGCGGAGCTGCGCGTTCTGGCGGCGGATGAGGAAGACGTTGACGCTCGAGAGCGGCGTGGGGAGTTGGTGGACGAGCTTGCCGCTGAGTTGGCCGGTGGCGCTGAGGCGCGGGGCGTCGGCGTCGCTGGCGGGGACGGGCATGCTCCAGCGCGGGCCGCCCAGCCAATCGAACTGGAATTGCTTGACGGTGGAGCGGGTGGGGACTTCGACGGTCTGCGCGGCGCGGGAGTCGAGGGTGTATTCGCGCGCATCGGGGAAGCGCGAGCCGGCGTCGGCTTCGGGGTCGGTCCAGGGGAAGAGGGCTTGCTGCCAATTGGTGTCGGCGTTGGGCTCGCCGAGGGTGACGCGCTGCTCGCCGAAGGTTGGGAGCAGGACGCTGGCCCAGGATCGCGCGCGCTGGACGGGCTGGCCGTAGACGTGATCGAGGAATGTGAGGTGGAAGGCTTCGACGTTCTTGGGGCGGAGCCAGGTGGCGAGCGCCCAGGTGGCGATGGTCCAGAAGGCGATGACGGCGGCGGCGGCGAGCCAGGAGTGTTGGACGAAGTTGCGGAACGCGAGGACCTTGAACCCGCCGAAGCCGAAGGCGAGGCAGTAGGTGATGAAGAGGATGAGGGCGACGAGGATGCCGACGCCGGCGGCGCGGGTGCGGGAGATTTCGTCGCCGGCGGAGCGATCGACGTACATGGTTGAGACGCCCTGCAGCAGTTTGGTGCCGGTGGCTTGGTACTTGGCGAAGGTGGCGGAGGAAGGGGTATCCACGCGCTTGCCGAGGATGCGGTTCCAGAAGGCGTCGGCGCGGAGGGCCTGCGACGAGTTGAAGGCGCGGTTGGCGAGGTCGAGCCCGATGATGGTGACCATGCCCGTGCCGACGAGTCGGCGGACGACGACGCAGCCGTCCGGGCCGCTGATGACGGCGGAGGCGTCGGCGGGTGGCGTGCCGTCGGGGATGGTGAAGCGGTGGAGGATGGTGCGCGCGGGCATCGGCGCGGTGTTGAATTCTTTGGTTGAGAGGAGCGCGCGGTACGGTTCGAGATCGACGGCTTCGAGCCGATCGACGGTGCACGCGGGCAAGAGTTCGGCGAGAGGGCTGTTCGAGTTGCGCCAGGCGGTGCCGACTTGAGGCGCGACGATGATGAGGTGCCCGCCGCGGTGGACCCACTCGCGCAGAGCGCGGGCGGCGTAGTCGGTGCCGAGGGATTCGGTGCTCTCGGGCAGCCAGACGATCGACTCGAAGGCGGCGTAGCCCATCCACTGATCGGGGACGCGCGCGGTGTCAATCGCAAGTCCCGGCACGATGCGGGTGAGTTCGTGTGCGGCGATGGAGTAGTCGGGGTTCTGGCCCGTGGAGCCGTACTGTTCGAGCCCCATCGTGGCGCGGCCGACGATGCCGATGAGCGCGGACTCGGCGGGGATGACGGTGGCGGGGACTTGCTGCGGCGTGAAGCTGAGATATCCGAGCTGTTTCCCGATGGTGGGCGGATCGCTCTCGGTGTCGTATGCGTGCGCGGTGACGGTGACGACGGTGGTGCCATCGAGCGTGTGCGGCAGGGTGGCGTAGAGCCAGGTGCCGACGGGCTGTCCCGGCGCGGTGACGATGGCGCGCTGGTAGTGGGCGGAGTCGCCGTCGGCGTCGCGGAAGGTGATGCGGAGGGCGACATTGCGGGGCTTGACGTCGGAGTCGTTAACGGCGACGCGGATGCCGGCCCACTCGCCGGGGCGCGCGACGGAGCCGACGCCGAGGGTCTCGATGGTGAGTTGGACCTCGCCCTGGGAAAGGGCGGGGCCGGCGGGCGCGGCGGATGCGCCGTCGGGGGCAGCTTCTTCCGTCGGCGCGTCGGCGGGCTGCGCGCGGAGCGCGAGGCTCGGGACGAAGAGAACGATCGCGATGGCGGCGATGATGGCCCGGATCATGCGGATTGGTTGGTGAGTATACGGGCGGGGGTGTGTGAGATCGTGTTCGGCGGGATTGGTCCCTCACGCACGGTATTCATCGAGTAACTCTTCGTAATGGGCGGCGCTCTGTTGCAGCCCGCCGGGGCGATTGCGCCGGGCCCAGAGGGCGCGGTGCTCGTCGATGATGCCGCGGAGGTCGGCGGCGAGGGCGGCGCGGTCGGGCTCGGCGATTTCGCGCGGGGCGGTGCCGTTGCGGCGGAGGACGGCTTTTCGGGCCGCGTGGAGCGCGACGCGGAGGGTGTGCTCGAGTTCGTCGTGCGTGAGCGGGTCGAGGTGCGGCGCGAGGGCGGAGAGTTGATCCTGGTGTGATTCGAGCGATGAATAAATGGACTGCCAGTCGGATCCGCTGCCGGGGAGGCTCGCTTCGGGTCGGGGCGCGAGGGGGCGGTGGAGTTCCTGGAAGAGCGGTGAGGTGTTGCGCAGGCCGGGGCGAATGTGGGCGTCGATGTCGCCGAGGGATTCGAGGAAGGGGCCGAGGGGTGCGATGGGGTGGATTGGTGAAGAAGTGGAATGAGGGAGAGGAGTGGTGGAGCGTGGATCGGCGAAGCGCCGTTCCACGGCACCCGCCCCCCGCGGCTGCACGGCACCCGGCGGCAGCGCGAAGAGGTGGATCGCCGCGGCGCGCGGGTCGAAGGTGGCGGGGTTGTCGGCGCGCCACATGGCGCTCCCGCCGTAGGCGATGGAGTGGAGTTCGATGGGCCAGTGCTGGCGGTGCCCGCGGTCGCCCCAGTTGGTGATGAGCACGCCCTCGGCGCCGTGCTCGAGCGCGGCGCGCACGGCGGCGTTGATGTTCTCGCGCCGGATCGACGAGCGCCCGACGATCGAGAGCCAACTGCTCGTGCCGGGGCAGGTCCAGAAGGGGATATTGCTGGTGCGGAGGCGCGCGGCGTGCGCGTCGAAGGGTGAATCAGGCTCGTATCCCCAGATCAGCGCGCTCGCGCCGCGCGGGAGTTGGCCCAGCAGGTCGGGGTACTTGAGCGCGATGTCGGCCCAGAAGAGCGTTCGTTTGTGGTGCTTCGCGGCGATGGCGGCGACTTGGTTGAGCCAGGAGAAGAAGAGCTTGCCTTTCTCGTGACTGAACGCAGCATCAGGCGAGTTCTTGGGAGATTCCTTTGCCCCGCCGGCCCCCTTCGCGAGATGCAGCGCGACCGTCGCGCGCGAGGAGAGTTCGCCGCGCGAGCGGCCTTGCCCCACGTCGTAGGCTTCGTCGAGCCCGATGTTCACCATGCTGGACTCGAAGCACGGCAGCAGTTGGTCGAGCCAGTCGCGCACGAGTTCGATCGAGCGCGGGTCGGTGGGGCAGAGGGAGAAGGGGCCGTGCTTGGGGAATTGCCGGCCGTCGTCGGTCTCGAAGATCCAGTCGCCGTCGATCTCGGCGAGGTGCTTGTAGTTCGGGTGATTGAGCCAGCGGTGCAGGTGTCCGAGCGTGTTTTGATTCGGGACGAGTTCGATGCCGCGTGCTCGGCAATAGGTGTCGAGTTCGCGAGCTTCGCTCGGCGTGATGAGGCTTGAGTCGCGCCAGACGGCGTCGTGACCGGCGTAGGCGAAGGTGTGCTCCGTGTAGAGCTGCAGGTGGTTGATCTTCAGGTGTGCAAAGAGGTCGATGGCGGCGCGGAGCGACTCCATCGTCGGGACTTTGTCGCGTGAAACATCGAGCATCACGCCCCGGCGGGCGATCGCGGGGGCGTCGTCGATACTCAGCAGCGGCAGGCGTGCGAACGGCGCGTAGAAGCGGAGGAGTTGCGCCAGCGTGTGCAGCGCGTGCCGACGGGGGGCGGGGGTATCGGCGGCGATGGCGAACCCGCGCGGCGCGAGGGTCAGGCGGTAACGCTCGGGTTCGCTCGGTGAGCAGAGCGCGACGAAGCGCAGTGGGATTGAGCCGTCGATCGCGCGATCTGAGATGTTCACGGGCGACCGCGCCCAGTCGGGAATTCGGCGCGCGTCGTCGAGCGCGCCGGGCGGCGCATCCACTGCGATCACCAACGCGCGCGGCATCGGCATCGACTCGCTCGGATCGAAGTCGAGCGTACGCGGCGTGGGGATGAGCATCGGCGGCGGGAGCATGCCGGCGATCATCGCCGCGCGGTGCGCGGCTGACAAGAGGCCGTCGGCGCGAACTCACCCCGCCATGCGGTCGAGCCCGTACTCCTTGATCTTCTTGTACAGCGTCGTGCGGTTGATTTGCAGTTGATCCGCCGTCGCCTGCCGGTTCCAGTCGTTGGCGCGGAGCGCCTTGAGCAGGATGCGCTTCTCCGGCTCTTCGAGCGCCTTGTCGAGCGGGATTGGTTGCCAGGGCGTGTCGGGGGCGTCGACCGCGTTGTCGACCGCGAGCCCGGCGCGGACATGCGCGGGGAGCATCATGCCGCTCGAATTCTGCAGCACGAACGGCGGGAGATCGTCCTTGGTGATCGTGGGCCTGCGGCCGAGCACCACGGCGCGCTCGATGATGTTCTCAAGCTCGCGCACGTTGCCGGGGAACGAGTAGTGCCGCAGCGCCTCGACGGCGTCTGAGGTGATGCCCGCGATGGTCTTGCCGTGCTCGGCGCTGTGCTTCTCGATGAAGTGCTGCGCCAGCAGCGGGATGTCCGAAGGGCGATCACGGAGCGGCGGGAGTTCGATCTTCACCACGTTGATGCGGTAGTACAAGTCCTGCCGGAACTGCTTCTCCGCGACGAGTTGTTCGAGGGGCTGGTTGGTCGCGAGGACCACGCGCACGTCGACCTCGATCGTGTCTGTGCTTCCGACCGGCTCGAAGCGGCGCTCCTGCAGCACGCGCAGCAGCTTGAGCTGCATGGCGGGCGAGGCGGAGTTGATCTCGTCGATGAAAATCGTCCCGGCGTCGGCGGCGAGGAAGCGGCCCTGCTTGTCGGCGTGCGCGCCGGTGAAGGAGCCTTTGACATGCCCGAAGAGTTCGGATTCGAGCAGCGTTTCCGGGATGCTGCCGCAGTGGATTTCGACGTAGGGCTTGGCGGCGCGGGGGCTGAGCTGGTGGATCGTGCGCGCGATCATCGACTTGCCCGTGCCGGATTCGCCGGTCATCAGCACGGTGGCTTTGCTCGGCGCGACGGACTCGATGAGTTCGTACGCCTTCTGCATGCGGTAGTCGGTGCCGACGATGTTGCCCAGCCCGTGGCGCTGTTCGAGGTGCCGGCGGAGCATGCGGTTCTCGGCGAGGAGCGCCTGCTGGCGCAGCGCGCGGTCGAGGCTCATGCGGAGCTCGGTATCGATCACCGGCTTTGAGAGGTAGTCCACCGCGCCGAGGCGCAGCGCCTGAACCGCTGATTCGATCGTGCCGTAGCCCGTGAGCATGAGCACCACGAGGTACGGGTGCTTCGCCAGGATTTCGGGCAGGAGGTCCATGCCCGAGCGGCCGGGCATGGAGTTGTCGCACAGCACGGCGTTGAAGGGGCGCGGCTTGCGCGCGGCGCTGCCGCTCTCCGCTTCGGCGAGCGCGGCGAGCGCTTCGTCCGCGTTGAAGCAGCTCGAGACGGCGTAGCCCTCGCTGGCGAGGAATTCGGCGAGCGACTCGGCGACAATCGGGTCGTCATCGACGATGAGCAAGCGCGGCGGGGGTGTGTCGGTCGGATCAACAGAATGTCCGGCGAGTTTGAGCATGTGTAATCTGCGTTCGGTCAGAGCGCGCGCCCGGTCGTGGGGCTGTTGAGGGGGATTCGGATCTGGAGCGCTCCGCCGCGGGCGGCGTGGCCCTCGGCGTCGCGACGGTGGGTGAGTTCGATGCGGCCGCCCAACTCGCTGACGATCTCGCGCGAGAGCGCGAGGCCGATGCCCGAGCCGGCGGGCTTGGTGGTGAAGCCGTGGCGGAAGTAGGAGCGTGCGTGGCGCGGGTCGGGGCCGGCGCCGTCGTCGAGGATGTCGAGACTCAGCACGGGCACCCGCCCCTCCGCTTCGCGCGGCGCATCGGCGATGAGTTCGACCGTGCCGCCGGGAGCGCTCGCTTCGATCGCGTTCTTCAAGCCGTTGGAGATCACGGTGTAGAGGGGCAGTGGGGGCACGCTGCGCAGGTCGTCGCTCGCGCGCACGACGAGCGTCACGCCGCGCTCTTCCGCGAGCGGCGTCAGCACGTCCACCGCGTGCCCGATGCACTCGTGCATCGGGCGTGGGCGGTCCATGGGCGGCAGCAACTCCGGAGCGCGGGCCCGCAGGCGCGGGTTTGACATCGAGCGGATCAACTCGCTCATGTGCGCCAGCGCGACGGCGGCGGAACGCAACTCAACCGATGCGCGGCCGCCGGGTGGAGCGTTGTCTTTCAGCAGTTCACGTCGGGCGCGGTCCACCGCGCGGGTCGAGCCTTCGATTAGGTTCGAGAGTTCATGGATGAACGTGCGGAAGTGCCCGGAGGTGAGCTCGAGCGCGCTCTCGGCTTCGGTGGCGGCGGAGATCACCGCGGCGCTCGCCGAGCGGGGCTGGTCATCCCGTGAGCCGGGGGGTGTGCTTGAACTGGGGCGCGGAACGAACATGTTGAATTCTCCGGCCCGTTTTTTCGACGGTCCGAGAGCGCGCCTGAACCAAACGTTGAGATTTTTCACCAAGAGAGGTGTTGCCTCTCAGCATCGGCGATGCCTTTTGGCAGCTTGAGCGCCATCCGCTCCGATGACGCAATTCAACGTCATGCGGATACTTCGTCTCACGGCGCGAAACTCCCGCCCGATCACCAAACGCCGCCCATCCGACCGGCGGCGGCGATCACCAAGACGGTGAAGATCGCGCGGACGACCTTCAGCGGCAGCGTGTGCGTCAGCCCTGCGCCGATGTAGCCGCCGACCAGCGCCCCAGGGGCGAGCAGCGCCGCGAGAATCACGCCCGCGAGCGGCGACTGACCGTGCTGATGCAACGTGCCGAGCTTCAGCGCCGCGCCGGGGATCGACGTCCACACCATGACGGCGGAGGACGTTGCGATCGCGGCCCGCAGCGGCAGGCGCGCGATGAACTGGCAGAGAGGGATCGCGATCACCCCGCCGCCGACACCCAATAGTCCAGCGGCGAACCCCATCCCGCCGCCCACAATCGCTGAGCGAGCCGGCGGCACGGGGGCGCTGTCCCCCGGCGGTTCTGGCTTCTTGCTGAGCATCGCGCGGACGTTCATCAGCGCGACGTACACGAGAAACAATGCGAAGATGCGTTGCAGAACCCGCCCATCAAAGAGGTTCGAGACCAGCACGCCGGCGGCGATGGCCACGAGTGCGGCCGGGAGCATGAACTTGACGACTTCCCATCGAACCGCCCCGGCGCGCCGGTGCCGGATCGCCGCCGGGACCGCCACGACGAACGTCACCGCCAGCGAGCCGGCTTGGAACAGGTGCTGGTTGTCGTATGCCCCGCCGCGCAAGATCAGCGCCAACAGGGGGATCATCACGATCGCCCCCCCAAGGCCGACCAGACCGCCCAACAGCCCGGCGAACAGGCCTGTGCCAAGCAGTGCGATGGCCATCGAGAGGGTCAAGTCCAAAAGGGGAGCTCCGAAAAGAGGCCAGATGGGCCACGGAATCCAAACCATCGGCTACCGAATCAAACTGGGGCCGTTAGAGGCCGGATAGTCGGAATAGAAGGACTATGTTTGGGTGCTTTGCCCCATTGGGACTCGACCGGTCGGCGGAGTCGTGGCATAACGAATATCATGAGGGCCGCTCCGCAACCCGGGGCCGCGTCCTCCGTAAGTTTGGACTCACAAGGTATCCACACTCGCGGAAGTACACCGGGGATCGGCCCGATCCGGTTGTGGATCATTCAGAGCAGGACGACACCATGACCGTGGCTCCCTCAGCTCGACGTGCTCAGATTGTGACCCTGGTCGCCGAGGCGATGATCTTCGCTTTTGCAGCCGCCGGGGTTGCGGGTTCGGCGTGGTGGCTGAAGCGGAACCATGCCTACCCGGCCTTTGCCGCCGTCGATCGCGCGGACCAATCTTCCGCGGACGGCATCCTGGCGCTGAAATCGATTTTTGCGAGCGACACCGACGCCATCGGAGCCGAAGGCGTCGCTGGTGCGCAGTCTGCCCAGAGTGAAGACTCGGTTAGCGAGCCGTCTGAGACTGACAATCTGATCCGCCCTGAGGCGGGTCACGTTCGCTACTTCAACGGCCGCCCGATCCGCCCGGCGAAGACCATGTGGATGACCGTCACGGGCTATAGCCCGGACGCCCGTTCTTGCGCCGGCACGGACGACGGGTACACGGCGACAAACCACTCGGTGTTCACCAACGCAATGCAACTGGTCGCCGCCGATACGCGCATTCTGCCCTTCGGCTCGCTGGTCAGCGTGCCGGGGTACGCGGACGGCGATGTCGTTCCCGTGCTGGACCGGGGCGGGGCGATCAAGGGGCGCAAGCTGGACCTGCTGTTCCCGACGCATAACGTCGCGCGGAAGTGGGGGCGTCAGCGCGTGCAGGTGACGGTGTGGGAATACGCCGACGGCCTGCCCGCGCCGAAGGCGACGACGCGGTATCCGACGGGGCGGTGATCACGGCTTGGTGGGCGCTTTACCGCCGATGGCCGTCACTGTCAGCGTGTTCAACTCGAACGCGAATTCCACATACGGGCCGATGAAGCTCTGCGGCTTATCGAACGCGCCGGGCTTGTCGCGCTCGGGGACGACCTTCGGAGCCGCGTTCGCCATGCCGGTGATTTTCCATTGGCTCTCGGGCGGCTGGTTGGCGAGTTTCTGGGCGAGGTCGCCGCGCATCTTGCTGATGACGACGGGGCCGTAAGGCTTGCCGTTCTCGGGGTTGATGACCTGGAAGGAAACTTCTCGCTCGCCGCGCTGCTCGCCCGTGACGGTGACGTTACTGATCGTCCAGTCGACTTTGCCCTTGATCTCGCGGATGGCTTTGGCGGCCCACTTCCGCGCCTCGGCGAGATAGCGCTGCTGGTCCTGGCGCGATTCGCGGGGCATCGGGGCCATGTCGTTCTCGTAGTCCTTCACGAGTTTGTTGAACATCGAAGCGGGCGACGAGAGCGGCTCCTCCGGCGCGGGCTCGAAGGATTCCCCTTCGGCGTCGGGCGAGCCGGGCGTGGTGGGGGAGGCGGACTTATCGGCGCCGCCGCCCCCCGCGCCGCCGGACGCGATCAGTTTGCGTAGCCGGTCGACCTCGGTTTGCAAGGTCTGCGAGCGGCGCTGGGCTTCGGTGAGCTGAGTCTCCAGCTGCGCCACGCGCTGCTTGAGTTGGTCGTTCTCGCGGCGGAGGTCGCTGTCGCTGACGGCGGGCTGCTGGGCCGACGCGGCGCGGGCGAGGAAGAGCACCGCCGCCAGCAGCGCCGGCAGGCACACGGCGCGGGCGGCGGCGAACGATCGGAGCGGCGGACGCATCATGGGACGATCTCCGGTGGCGGGGAGCTGGATTCCTGCGGACCGGGTTCCCAGGAAGCAGCGCCCGCCGGGCGCGTACTATACGACGCGCGGGCCGGCGCCGAGTGCCGGCGGCCGGGAATGCCTGACCGAACCGGCGGTTGCGGAAAGGAACGCGGGTGCTCGCTTCGACGTCCGGCGCAGGGCCGAAGAGCTTCGATGAACTGCTGGACCCGCGCTTGCTCGCGCGCCTGGCGCGGCTGGATGTCCGTAGCCTCCGCGTCTTCATGGGCAAGCTTCAGGGCGAGCGCCGGAGCAAGCGGCGGGGGCGCTCGGTCGAGTTCGACGATCACCGCAACTATGTGCCCGGGGACGACCCGCGCTTTATCGACTGGAGCGTCTACGCGCGGCTCGACAAGCTGTTCATCAAGCTGTTCCTCGAAGAGGAAGACCTGGCGCTCCATGTAGTAGTGGATGCGTCGCTCTCGATGCGCGCCGGCGAGCCGGACAAGTTGCTCTTCGCGGCGCGCACTGCGGCGGCGCTCGGCGCGATCGGGCTGACCAAGCAGAACCGCGTGGCGCTCACGGTCTTCGGCGCGCCGGGCGCGGGGATCGCGCACCTCGCCGACCAGCGCGGGCGGCGGAATCTGCGCCGGTTCGTCGAGTTCCTGCGCGAGAACGCCTGGCCCGATGGCGAGGGCGCTCCGTTCCCTTCTCCCTCTGGCAGAGGGCCGGGGAGAGGGGCGGTCGGCGTTTCGTCGAGTCACAGTGGAGACGATCATGCTTCGAGCAACACCACGCCGCGCGCCGGGAAGACTACAGGCTTCAACGACGCGCTCGCCGCGATCGCGCGCCAGCGTTCCAGCAGCGGAGTTCTCATCATTCTCAGTGATGTTCTGATCGCCGATGGGTACGAGCGCGGGCTGCGCCTGCTGGCGGCGGCGGGGGGGTTCGATGTGTACTGCCTGCAGGTGCTCGCGCCGGGGGAGATCGAGCCGGAGCGCGACATGGCCGCGGGTGTCGCGGGCGACCTGCGCCTCACCGACATCGAGACCGGCGCGGCGGCGGAAGTCACCATGACCGCGGCGCTCATCAAACGCTACAAGGAGCGGCTCGACGCCTACTGCGACGGTCTGCACCAATACTGCACGGCCCGAGAGATGAGCCACCTGCTCGTGCGCAGCGATTCGAGCATCGAGGAACTGCTGCTCGGGCGGCTGCGCAAGGCGGGGGCGCTGGGATAGGCGCTGCCGAAGCACGCACACTCAGAGCCGTGTGCGTGCCACCCGTTCTCTGGTCGCCGCGACCGCGATGACGCACCCCGCGGCACACATCACCGCCCCAGCGAAGAACGATAGTCCCGGCTGATTGAACGGCGGGACCGCGTTCTCCGAGATCGCATACGCGAACAGCCCCGCGCCGATCAGCGGGCCGATGATGGCGGCGACGCTCTGCAGCGAGGTCAGCGCGCCCTGGATCGCGCCTTGCTCATCGGGGCGCACCGCTTTGGTGATCATCGCCTGCCCGGCGGGCTGCGCGATGCCCCCGATCGATGCGGCGACGATGACCGCGTAGATCACCCAGCCGTGCGGCGCGGCTCCGTAGCCGATGTACGCCGCCGAGCCGAGCATCACTCCCCACAGCAGCGAGCGGCGTTCGCCCAGCATCGGGATCAGCTTCCGCGCCAGCCCGCCCTGCACGATCGCCGACGTCAGCCCGACAAGAAAAAGCGACATCCCGACTTCGCGCGGCGACCAGCCGTAGCGGTGTGACGTGTACAGCACCCACGTCGCGTGCAGCCCGAACATCGCGAGATTCATCAGGAAAAACGCGGCGGCCAGCCCCGCGACCATCGGGTACCGACCCAGCCCGACCAGCGCGCCGATCGGGTTCGCCTTCTTCCAGCGGAAGGGCGCGCGCCGTTCAGGCGGCAGCGACTCGGGCAGCACGAACAGTCCGAAGAGCCAGTTCATCAGTGCGAAGCAGCCGGCGGCGATGAAGGGCAAGCGCAGGTCGACCTCGCCGAGGATGCCGCCCGTCAGCGGGCCGAGGATGAAGCCCAGCCCGAAGGCGGCGCCGATCATGCCGAAGGCGCCGGCGCGCTTGTCCGGCGCGGTGATGTCGGCGATGTACGCGCTGGCGACGGTCATGCTCGCGCCCGTGAAGCCGTTGAACGCGCGGGTGATGAAGAGGATCGCGAGATTCGGCGCGAACGCCATCACGAAGTAATCAAGCCCCGAGCCGAGGATGGAAAACAGCAGCACGGGCCGGCGGCCGACGCGGTCCGAGAGCGCGCCGAGCACCGGCGCAAACAAGAACTGCATGGCGGCGTAGCTGGCGGCGAGCGCGCCGACGATGCCCGCGGCTTCCTGCTCTGAGCCGCCCGCGCCGCTGTGCAGCAGCGACTGAACCAACTTGGGCGCGACGGGGATGATGACGCCGAAGCCCAAAACGTCGAGCAGCAGGGTCATGAAGATAAAGCCGATAGCGGGCTTGCGTGACGGCACGTCGTGCTCCGGGGGGCGAAGGCGCGGGGTCGGGCAGGCTAGCCGATCGGCGCGCAAAAAGACGCACGCCCGGCGCTGGGCCGGGCGTGCGGGATCGTCAATGAGAGAAACCAGTCGAGGACTTAGCGGCGACGGCGGACGGCCGCGACGCCGGCGAACCCGAAGAGGGCCACTGCGCCGGGGGTCGGGACGACGTCGTAGCAGTAGCAGATCTCGACGATGCCGCTGGCACCGAGTTCGGAGATCTGGAGCGTGGCATCGGTCGTGCCGGAGAACGAGAAGCCGGCCGAGCCTTCGATGTCAGCGAACACCGAGCCGGGGCCGATGAAGCTGGCGAGGTCCATGGCGCTGAACAGAAGATCATCGTCCATCGCCATGTCGGAGACGAAACCGAAGTCGTGGAAGTCCGGGCCCGAGCCCACCACGCCGTCGGTCGCGCCGACGCCGAAGGCCTCGACGACGTTGATGGTGCCGACGCCCGAGAGCAGGCCGCCCGCGACGCTGACGTTGACGAAGCCGGCGAGGTTGATCGCGAAGTCAGGAGCTTCGAGGACCGAGTCGTTCTCGGCCGTCGCCTGAGCACCGACCGTGGCGGTGAACTTGAGCTTCACCGCGCGGAGTTCGCGCAGGCCGCCCTGTGTGTCGAACTTCGCGAACTCCAGCTGGGTCATCCCCGGCGAGAGCGGGAACATGAAGTCCTGCGAGGCGCATTCTTCGAATTGACCAATCTGCCCGGCCTGGGCAGACCCAGCGATGGCAGCGATCGCGCCGATGGCGCAAAGGGAACGCATAAACATACGATTTCTCTCCTTCTTCACTGTGCTAAGTAATTTCTGACGCCGGCGGGCCTGTGCGTACCCATGAACCGGTTGCTAGTACAAGATACCAATTCTGGAGTGAATGTCAAAGACTTCGGACCGCATTGCACGCAAACAAGCGCAAATCACACCGGTGTTTGGCAGAACCGCTATATCTCGCGTGAATTTGGGTAAAATGAATCCCAGCGGCGTGTTCGGAGCATATTGGAACCGAGGATCATCGCTCGATGGATTTCAGCAGCTGATCGTCGATCCCAAGGTATTCCCGCATGTGGCGGTCGTAGGTCTCGGCGTCCTGTTCGCGGGAGAGATCGAGCCGGAGTTCGTTGATGACCTTGGTGCCTTGGGCGATCCAGGATTTCCATGTCTCGGCGGTGATGTTCTCAAAGATCCATTGCCCGACCGGGCCGCGGAACGGCGGGGCGGGGAGTTTCGACCCGGGGCGGCCGGTCTGGCGGCAGACGAATGTACCGCTGCTGGCGAGGGGTGAGACGGTCGGCGTGACGGCCGCGCCCTTCACTTCAGGCAGCGGCAAGCCGAGGTCTTTCAGGATTGATGCGATGGCGTTCTTCGGCATCAGGTCGCCACGGAGGGCCGCGATCTCGTAGCCCTTTTTCGCCGCGTCGGCGGCTCGCTCGCGCTGCCCCGCCTTCGCAAATGCGTCGGCGGCGAGCTGCCATGCTTTGCTCATGTCGGGGTTGACAGCGGTGCAGCGCAGGTACGCCTCGCCCGCGTCGGCGAATCGGCCCGCCTGTACGTACGCCCCGCCGAGACTGAAGTGCGCCATTTCGTTATTGGGATCGGCGTTCGCCATGTTCTCGAATTGAGCGATGCGGGTGGCGAGGTCCATGAGTGCTCCGGGAGTGGTGGGGGAAAGAGTGTAGGGGGGGACGAACGGAAGGCGGAAGGGTGGAAGGCGGAAGAGAGGACGAGGCAGCGAGTCGTAGGGGGGCGGGGTCTTGGGTTCGCGGTTTGGGACTTGGCTCGGAGTTCGGGTTTCGGATGCTGGGTTGCTGAGCGCGAGAGAGTGGCTTCAAGCTTCGAGCTTGCAGCTTTCCGCTTCCGGCCCCAAGCCCCAAGCCTCAAGCCAGTCCCCCGCGTCTTCACCGCTATGCTCCCCCGCATGACGCAGCGGGAGCGGGATCGGTTTGATGGATTGTTGGAGGAGGCGCTGGAGAATCTCCCGCCGAAGCTGCACGACTTGCTAGAGGAAGTGCCGCTGGTGGTGGAGGATGTGCCGTCGGAGAAGCTGACGGACGAGTTGATGGAATCGATGGGATTGCTCGAGGGCGAGACGCGCGAGGAGTTCCGCGACGGGCTGTGCGGCCTGCACTCCGGGCTCGGGCTGACGGAGCGCTCGGTCGAACACTCGCACGAATTGCCCGAGGATATCCGGCTCTTCCGCACCGGCATTGTGAATCTGGCGGGCGGATGGGATCAAGCGGAAGCGGACGATCTCGTCTACGAAGAGATCATGGTCACGCTGCTGCACGAGATCGGGCACCACTTCGGGCTTGATGAAGAACAGCTCGCGGAGTTGGGGTACGACTGAGTTGTGCGCGGCGATTGTGTCATTGATCGCGGAGGAAGTACGCGACCCACGCGGTTTCGTCCGCCTGCACGACGACGGGCACCCAGGTGGTCGAGTTTTCCGAGTAGCTGAACGAATCGCTGCGCCGCGGGCCCGAGCGTGATCGGCGGCTCCATTCGCTGCCGCTGGTCCAGGTCCAGACCGGCTCACTGATGATTTTGTCTGCTTTGCCAAGGTATCGGCTGGACCAGACAACGCGGGTAGCGCCGATCTTTGCGGCGAAGGCGGCGAGTTCGCCGTCGTCGGGTCGGACCGCGCTGGTGCTGCTGAACTCGCTGCGCCCGAGGATGTCGACGGTGTCGGGGTTCTCGCTGATCTGCAGGCCGCGGAGCAGGGCGGCTTTGGCGTCCGCGCGCTTGTCTACGGGCCACTCGTCGGGGTGCGTATCACTGGCGGCGATCTGTGCTTCGAGTTCGCGCCGCGTGGCTTCGATGCGCTCCCACGGGACATTCCGGACGCTGACGCGCGACGCGGCGGAGCGGTCGGCGCTCTGCGCGCGATCGGGGCGGCTGCCGAAGTACGCGGATTCCCACACGCTCGTCGAACAGGCACCCGGGGCGAGCGAGAGAAACGCCAGGAGCGCGACAATCGGTCGGTTGTGGTTCACTCGGTCATTCTATCGCCGTTCGTTCCGAAGCCTCGTATTCTTCTGGGCCGTTCGTGGAGTGCCGATGGACCTGCAGCAACTGATCGCCGACTACGGCTACATCGCGCTGCTCATCGGGACGTTTCTCGAGGGCGAGACAATCCTGCTGCTCGCCGGGTTCGCGGCCCAGCGCGGGATGCTGAGCCTGCCGATCGTGATCGGCGTGGCGATCGTCGGGACGACGCTGGGCGACCAGTTGTTTTTCTACGTCGGGCGCTGGAAGGGACTGGGGTTCGTGGAACGCCGTCCGGCGTGGCGGGCGCGCGCGGTGAGGCTCCGCCGGTTGATGGAGAAGCACCGCATCCCGGTGGTGCTGGGGTACCGTTTCATGTACGGGCTTCGGATGATCACGCCGTTCGCGCTTGGCGCGAGCGGGTTCAGTCCGGCGGCGTTCGCGGTGCTGAACGTGACCGCGTCCGTGGTGTGGGCGGTGACGTTTGGTTTCATCGGGTACTACTTCGGGCACGCCGTCGAGCGGTTCATCGACGATGTCAAAC
Source organism: uncultured Phycisphaeraceae bacterium (assembly GCA_964391865.1). Taxonomy (GTDB): domain Bacteria; phylum Planctomycetota; class Phycisphaerae; order Phycisphaerales; family UBA1924; genus DASZQL01. The sequence continues at coordinate 58,153 of CAYMNQ010000001.1, read as the reverse complement.
AATATGAGATGCTTGTGCTGGTCGGTGTGGCGACGATCGCGGCGGCGGTGTGGCTGTTCAGGGTGGTGCGCGGGCGGAGGACGACTCGGCGCAACGCGAGCGGCGAGAAGCCGTGAACGCGTGGGCGGCGCTCGATCCGCGCGGCGGCACCATTCGGTGACGAAGTCTGCCGGCGTCTCGACGCGCGCCGGGCACGGCCGGATCTGCGGCTCACAGGGATGGAAGAGAGCGGACCGACGCCGAATGCCGCCGGCGCCGCGGAGCACTTGGCGGGATCGGGTCGAGGGGCTGGTGCGGAGCGATCAGCGCGGGCCGGCAGAGTTCGCTTTCCCGGAGCGCGGCGTGTGACATCGACCGCGCATCGATCTGGCAGAGATTGATGTCGGCGCGGACGCCGGTGGGTAGCCCAGGCGGCAATCAGACGGTGCAGCGGAACGCGATGGCGGGCGGGATGTTGCTGAGCGTGAGGCCGCCGAGCTTGACGGTCTTGAAATGCGATTGCAGTCGCTCGCGGAATTTCTTTGATTTGCCCAGCCCGTCGATGCGGTAGGTGAAGGTGATGAATTGCCCGCCGGGGCGGATCACCTTGACCGTTTCCTTGAGGATCGACTCCTGAAGTTCGACTGGGAACATGATGAATGGGAGCCCGCTGACGATCGCGTCGAGATGCGTCACTCCCTCGCGGTCGCAGATGGCGCGGATGTTGCGGGCATCGTCCTCGTAGACGCTCAGCTTTGGGAATCGGTGGCGGACTTCGGCGGCCATCGCCTGGTTCTTCTCGACGACGAAGAACTTGCATTTCGGGTGCGGCGCGATTCTCTCGAGGATCACTCGGGTAAAGGCGCCCGTGCCGGGGCCGAACTCGGCGATCGCGTTTGCGTGCGCGAAGTCGATCGTCTTCACCATGTTCAGGCCGAGCGCGCGCGAGCTGCGCGAGATCGCGCCGATCATCTGCTGGTCGCGCAGGAACTGGCGCATGAAGAAGAACGGGCCCGTGCTGGCTTTGCGGACAACGATCGGCGGCTGCGATTCGCGGGTCGTTACGGTCATAGATTCGGGAGCATATTCGGGAATCGCCGGTCGGTGTTTCAGGATTTCGTGAGGGAGTGCGGAGCCGGTGGCCCGGCCGGCACTCGGATGGCCAGCTGACTGTGGCACCGATCTTGGGGAGTCGCGGCGTTCTTACATGCGCTCCAGCGGCGTGATGCCGAGGCACGTCAGCCCGTCCTCCAGCACGCGGCCTGTCAGTCGGCACAGGCGCAGGCGTGCCAGTCGTAACGCCCCATCCGGCGCTTGAAGCACTGGGCATGCGGCGAAGAACGAGGAGAACGCGCCGGCCAGTTCGTATAGATACCCGCACAGCCGGTGCGGCTCGCAGTGCTCGGCGGCGGCGCGCAGCACGCCGGGGAACTTCAGCAGTTCGAGCGCGATGCGCTGCTCCTCCGGCGCGGTGATCGTGAACGGCGATTCACCGGCTTGCGCTTCATCGATCCCGAATTCGTCCTTTGCCTTGCGGAAGATCGACTTCACCCGCACCAGCGCGTACTGCAGGTACGGCCCGGTGTTCCCCTCGAACGCGAGCATGCGGTCGAAGCTGAAGACGTAGTCCTTGATGCGGTCGGTCGCGAGGTCGATGTACTTGATCGCGCCGATGCCGACGGCTTCCGCCACCGCGCGCCGCTCGGCGGGGGAGAGCGATGGGTTCTTCTGCGCGACCGCCTGCTCCGCGCGGGCGATTGCTTCGTCGATCAGGTCGCCGAGTTTCACGTTGTCGCCCGAGCGGGTTTTGAAGGGGCGGCCGTCGTCGCCCATCACCATGCCGAAGGCGGCGTGGACGAGCTCTGCGCTGGACCCATCGGGCAGGCGGTCGTATCCCGCTTGGTGCGCGCCGGCGAAGACCTGCTTGAAATGGAACCCCTGGCGCGCGTCAACGGCGTACATCACCCGCCGCGCGCCGAGCGTCTGCACGCGACGGCGGATGCCCGCCATGTCGGTGGTCGCGTAGAGGAACCCACCGTCGCGTTTGCGGATGATGAGGGGTTCTTTGATGCCGACATTTTCGAGCCGGATGACGAGCGCGCCGTCGTCCTCGACCGCGAGGCCGCGGGATTGAAGATCCTGCACGACGCCGGCGAGTTCGTCGGCGTACGTGGATTCGCCCGCGGTCGCTTCGGCGGTGACGGTCGCCTGCAGCCGGCGGCAGTTCTCGAAGCACGCGGCGAGTGTGATCTTTGAAATCTCCTTCCACACGCTCACGAATGCGGGATCGTGGCTTTGAAGCGCGACCAGTGCCGCCTTCGCGCGGGCCATCGACTCCTCCGCGCCGCCGACCTGTGCTTCGAGTTCCGCCTCGGCCTTTGGGCCCAGCCCGAAACGCTTGACGGCGGCGAGCCCGCGCGCGTCGGCGTCTGAGTCGCGCTGCGCGGCGCGGTAGTGCTTCTCAAGGTCCGCGAGTTTCAACGAGGAGAGGTCGAGCTGCTTGGCATCGATGAGCCGCTTGATCCGCTCGGTGACCATCGCGATGGGCAGGCCCCAATCGCCGAAGTGGTTCTGGCGGATTACGTTGTATCCGAGGCGCTCGTAGAGGCGCGCGAGGCAGTCGCCGATGACGGTGGCGCGGAGGTGCCCGACGTGCATCTCCTTCGCGAGGTTCACGCCGCAGAGATCAACGACGACGGTGTCGCGCGTCTTGGGCGGCGCGATGCCCAGTTCCGGCGAATCCATCCCGCCGAGCGCGGCGCTCAGCGCCGCGGGCTTCAGCTTGATGTTGATGAAGCCGGGCCCGGCGACATCAGGCGGTTCGGCGATCGCCGCAAATTGAGCGTCGGACTTCAGCGCCTCGACCATCGCCGCCGCGATCTCGCGCGGCGGCTTGCCCGATGCTTTGCCCAGCCCCATCGCGGCGTTCGATTGGAAATCGCCGAACTGCGGGTTCTTCGAGGGCTGGAGCATCGCGGTCGCGCCGTGGGGCAGCGCCTCGCCCAGCGCGGCCCGCATCGCCGCCAGCAGCCGGTCGTTCAGGATGGTCATCGGGTCGGTGGACATCGGGGCGAGAGTGTAGGGACTTGGCGGCCGGGCGCGCCGCTCACGCGATGAAAAGCCCCGCCACCGTGCATGTCATCCAGCACGCGAGGGCCCCGGCGAACATGGCGCGCAAGCCGAGTGCCGCGAACTCGCCGCGGCGTTCCGGCGCGAGGGCCGACAGCCCGCCGATCTGGATCGCGATCGACGGGAAGTTGGCGAAGCCGCACAGGGCGTACGTCGCCATCTGCGCGGCGCGCGGGCTGATGGTGCCCCGTTGGATCGCTTCGCCCAGCTTCAGGTACGCCACGAACTCGGTCGCCACGAGTTGCTGCCCGATGAGCGAGCCGAACACGGCGCAATCCGCCCACGGCACGCCCAGCGTCCACGCGAGCGGCTTGAAGGCGGCGCCGATGATGTTCTGGAACGTGAGCACCGGGATGCCGTAACCCGCGCGCCAGGCCGCGACGCTCGGCAGTTCGCTGAACGCCGCCAGCGGCCAGTTGAGCATGGCGAGGAGCGCGACGAAGGCGCAGAGCATGGCGGCGACGTTGAGCGCGAGCTTCAGCCCGTCGGTCGCGCCCGCCGCCGCCGCGTCGACCACGTTGCGCGTGCTGCGCTCGTCCGAGAGTTCTCGCACGCTCTCGCCGAAGGGGGCTTCGGTCTCGGGGACGACGATTTTCGCCATCAGCAGCCCGGCGGGCGCAGACATCAGGCTCGCGGTGAGAAGATGCTTGGCGAAGAGAATGCGCGACGCATCGTCATCGCCGCCGAGGATGCCGACATACGCCGCCAGCACGCTGCCCGCGATGGTGGCGAACCCGCCGGTCATGAGGGTCATGATCTGCGAGCGCGTCATCCGCGCGATGTACGGGCGCACGCACAGCGGCGCCTCGGTCTGCCCCACGAAGATATTCGCGCTGGCGGAGAGCGCTTCGACGCCCGTGATGCCCATCGTCTTCCGCAGCACCGCCGCGACCACAGCCACCACGCGCTGCATCACCCCGAGGTGGTACAGCACGCCCATCAACGCCGCGAAGAAGACGATCACCGGCAGGACGCGGATCGCGAAGACGAAGCCCCACGGGCCTCCTGAGTCGGCGAGGTTGCCGAAGAGGAATCGCGTGCCGTCGTCGGCGAAGAGGATTACGCGGTTCACACCTGCGGCGAGGGCGTCGAACACGCTGACGGCGGGCGGGAATCTCAACAGCAGACCCGCGAGTCCAAGCTGCAGCGCGATCCCGCCCAGCACCACGCGCCATGCGATCCGCTTCCGCGCGGTGGACATCGCGTACGCGATCGAGAGCAGAACAAGAATCCCGATCACGCCGGTGAATCGTTCCATGCGCGAGCCTCCACATCCCGTTTCGCTCCAATTGAGGAACTCGCTGGGACGGTCGGCGGCGATGGTACCCCGCTTGGCGTATCGTGCGGCGGAGATGACGCCGCACAGTGAGCCGATCCCGTTCTCCGCCGCCGCCGAGCAGATTCTGAGTTTGGCGGATGAGCACGCACGCGCACGCCCAGTGGTGATCGTCGGCGTCACCGGCCCGGTGGCGTCGGGAAAAAGCTCTCTCGCACGGCTGGTCTCCCCCTGCATCGTGGCGACCGACGACTACCTGCCGAACTACGACGAGACGCCCGAGGGGATCCGCGATCTGCCGGAATCTTCCGACCTGCCGAGGCTGGCGGCAGACCTTGCGGAACTCCGCGCCGGGCGGCCGGCGCGGGTGCCGGTGTGGTCGTTCCACTCGCACCGGCGAGAGGGTGAGCGGGTGGTCGAGCCGATGCCGTTCATCGTGTGCGAGGGCCTGCACGCACTGCACGAATCGCTCGACAAGGTGATCGACGTTCGCGTGTATGTCGACGCTCCGCGTGAGGCACGCTGGACGCGGGCGCTGGCGCGCGAGCAAACAGGCGAGCGCGGCTGGCCGATCGAGTTCTTCCGTCACTTCTTTGAGAACGTCGCCGAGCCGACGTACCACGCGCGGGCGGCGGGGTATCGGCTTTCGGCGCACGTCCTCGTCGAGAATCACATGGAGCGCGGGTAGCGCCCGCGGTTTCGCCGTTCGGCGTGCGTGCTCGATTATAAAAACACTGACCCGCGTACGGGTCAGTGGAAGCGGTCGTTCGCATGCTATCGGCTCGAACGCGGCTCAGCCCTTGTTCGCCGCTTTCTCGAACTTCTCCAGCGACTTCTCGAGTTCCTGGCGCGTCGCCGGATCCTCGCAGAGCTTCACGGCCCGCTTGGCGGTGGATACGGCTTCATCCGCCTTCCCCTTCAGGAACAGCGCGTGCGCGAGCGTGTCCAGAATCGCCGGGTCCGCGTTCTTGGTCATGTCATTCGCTCGCCTCGACGCTTCGAGCGCCAGGTCCGCGTCGCGGTCGGCATCCTTCAGTTGCTCGTCGCTGACGATGTACCACGCGAGCTCGTTGAGCATCATCGCGTCCTTGCCCGGCTGGCCGGCGAGCATCTGCCGTCCCCATGCGGCGGCGGCGGCGGTGTCCTTCATCTCCACCAGCAGCAGACGGTACTTATAGAACCCGACGCCCGCGAAGCCTTCGGGATCGGCCGCCAGCATCTGGTCCGCGACCTTCAACGCCTGGGCAAAATCCTTCTTCTTGACGGCGGAACGCAGCTCAGACTCGAACTTGCCATTGCGTTCGTCGAGCTTCGCCTGCTCGCTTGCTTTCTGCGCGGCGGACGTCATGTCGTAGGTGCCCGCCATGATCTGCTTGAGCGCGTCGTCCATCCCGCCGCGCGGGTGCCCGATCCACGCGAGCTTGCCCGCCTTGTCGACGATCATCACCGTCGGGATGCCGCCCTGGTTGGCGGCTTCCATGTAAGCACGGCTGGTCTTGCCGTCGATGTCCTCGGCGATGCGGTACGCCATGTCGGCGCCCTTCTGCTTCACGAAGTCGGCGGTGGGGACCATCCGCTGATTCGGCCAGATCGCGATGCCGATGACGTGCACGCCGTCCTTCTGGTGCTTGGTGTGAAGTTCGTTCATATGCGGGATCGCCGCGACGCACGGGCCGCACCACGTCGCCCAGAAATCGAGCACATAGATTTGCCCGGGCGCGAATGAGCTGACCGGCTCGCCCTGCAGCCACTTCACGTCCGTCAGCGCGGGGGCCGCGTCGCCGATCTTCAGCGGCGCGGGCAGTGGGGGCATGTCGCCCTGCTTCGACTGCGCCATCGTGCCGCTCACGAGCACACCGACCGTCACGATCCCCGCGATGAGTTGCTTGAACATGGTGATCCTTCTGAAATCTGGCGGCGTTCATCGCCCGCCGAACACCGGGCGGGGCGGACGATCGGCCGCGAATACTCCCACTCTGGACAATTGTATGGATGAACAACCGGGGGGGTGCGTTTCTTCCCTCACGCTGGTATTTGCGTTTCGGACCGGGCCGCGTTGACCTTTTTCTCCAGCGCGGCCCGCACCCAGCGGCTGAAAAGCGAATAGACCACAATCAATACGACCGCGGTGGCGCCCAGCCCGATCCATTTCCACGGGCCCAGACTCTCGTCCAGTTTGCTCATCTCGCCGGCGCTGTGCCCGATCCAGGCGGCGAGGGCGGTGCGGGGCAGCATGCCGATCAGCGTGCCGATGACGAACGGCAGCCACGCCACCCCCGCCGACGACATCACCAGATTCGTGAACGCGAAGGGGGAGTTGGGCGGGAAACGCAGCAGCGCGACGACGCCGGTGCTCCCCGCCGGTCCGCGCTCGACCAGCGCGTGGCGGATGGTGCTGGCGCGCTCGTCGGTCTCGATCTGTGCGAGCACGCGCCGGCGCGCGATGAAGTACGCCCACAGGTACCCGATCATTGAGCCACCAACGACTCCCAGCATGGCGGCGGTGGTGCCGCGCACTGAACCAAAGAAAACGCCCGAAGCGAAGCTCAGCGCGTAGGTTGGCATCAGCGCGCAGCCCGTGAGCACCGCGAAGAGCGGGGCATAGAACAGCCACGCGGATTCGCCCAGCCGCTCGACGTGCGGCTTGAGGCTCGTCGCGAAGCCAAGCACCAGAAAACCGCCCAGAGCCGGGAGCGTGAGGCTCGCGATGGTCAGCAACGCGACGCCGGGCCCCATGCCGCGGAGCTTTGCCATGAGTTCCGCGCCGCGGTCGACGGTCGGCGGTGCGCTCGACGGGTTGGGCGGGCCGTTGCTCACGGGCGGGACTATAGCCCGGCGGGTCCGCACGCGGGCGCGCCCGCAGCGTCGCGGCTACACTCGCCGGCATGAAACCCGCGCCGACGCGGCGCGACACGAGTGACGGTTGGGTGGCCGAGCGGCTGATGGCAACGGTCTTGAAAACCGTTTAGGGCGTAAGTCCTACGAGGGTTCGAATCCCTCCCCAACCGCTTGAATTGATGACGCGCGACGTGAGCGCCATGGACCAGCCCCGGGAAGGGGTCAGGGTCACGTCGGGCTTCCAGCACTCTGCATGAGACTCGCGCACGTCTCGATCAACGCCGCACGATCAATCGGTTTGCTCGCGTAGTCATCGCACCCGGCGTCGAGGCATTTCTGCCGATCGCCCGCCATCGCGTGCGCGGTCAGCGCGATGATCGGGCGCGTGTACCCCGCGGCGCGAAGTTCATTGACCGCGCCGTAACCATCGAGCACGGGCATCTGCATGTCCATGAGGATGACGTCGAACGGTGCGCCGTTGTGTTCGGCTTCGAGCGCGGCGTCCACCGCCGCGCGCCCGTTGTCGACAACCCGCACGTCCGCCCCCGCTCTCTTCAAGTGATGCGTGATGAGCCGCTGGTTGTCAGGCCCGTCCTCGGCGAGGAGGATGCGCCCCGCGAGCCGATGGGCCGACGAGGCGGCAACTGTCGCCGCGACAGGCGTGTCCGCCGATGCCTCCGCCCGGAACGTGAATGTGAACACGGAACCCTGTCCCTCGCTGCTCTCGGCGGCGACGGTCCCGCCCATCATTTCGGCGAGCCGCCGGGTAATCGCCAGTCCAAGCCCGGTGCCGCCATAGCGGCGCGTCGTTGAGGAATCCGCCTGCATGAACGGCTGGAACAGTCGCGCCAGCTGCGAGGGCGACATGCCGACGCCCGAATCGATGACGCGGTACTCGATGATGACGCCCGGCGTGCCCTCGATCGTGCGCGATGAGAGTTCGACGCGCACCTCGCCGCGGTCGGTGAACTTGACGGCGTTGCTCACGAGATTCAGCACGCACTGCCGCACGCGGGTGGGGTCGGCGACGATGGCGTCGGGCGTGCCGGGCAGCGCCTCGGTGCGGAGCGTGATGCCCTTCTCCTTGACCCGCGGCGAGACGAGGTCCGCCGCGTCGCGCAGGATGGCGCCGGGCGAGCAGCCCGTGCGCTCGATGACGAGTTTCCCCGCCTCGATCTTGGAGAGGTCGAGGATGTCGTTGATGATGGTGAGCAGGTGCTCGCCGTTGCGCCGGATGGTCGTGACATAATCACGCAGCTGGTCGGGTGTCACGGCGTCGTCCGTCTGCGCCAGCAGGTCCGCGTAACCCAGAATCGCGGTCATCGGCGTGCGGATCTCGTGGCTCATATTGGCGAGAAACGCGCTCTTCGAGCGGGTCGCCTCCTCTGCTTGCTCGCGGAAGGTGTCGGCGACGATCGCGTCCGCTTCCGCCTGCCGGCGCAGATGCTCGGCCTCCGCGCGGGCGCGTTCGAGCTCGTTGTTCTTCGCCGCGAGGTCGGCGGAGTTGCGTTCAACCAGTTCCCGCGCCCTGTTCAAGTCGTCGAGGGCCTTCAACGCCTGCTCTTCCGCGTCCTTCCGCGCGGTGATGTCGGCACGGATCGCCACGTAGCGCTCGACCGAACCTTCGGTGTCGACGAACGGTACGATCGTCGTGTCGACCCAGTAGAACGAGCCGTCCTTCGCCCGGTTGCGGAGCTGCCCGTGCCAGGTGTGCCCGCGAGCGATGGCGGCGTACATCTCCTTGAAGAACTGTTTCGGGTGATGCCCCGAGTTGAGCAGCCGATGGTCCTGCCCGATCAGTTCCTCGCGTGAGTACTTGCTGAGCTCGCAGAATTTGTTGTTCGCGTAGGTGATCCTCCCCTTCCCGTCGGTGACCGCCACGATGGCGGCGTGGTCGAGAGCGAGTTTCTGGAACGCCAACTCATCCTTGAGCGTCGTAGTCTGCGCCAGCGTGGCGCGGAGTTCGTCCTGCGCGACCCGCAGGTGCCGCGTCATCTCGTCCGCCAGACGGATGGTGCGCGAATGTGAGGCGGCCAGGGACCACGCCAGACCAGCGCCGAGCGCACTCAGCACGATGCCCATGATGCCGGCGGTCCGCAGCGGTTCGTCACGGTGCGTCGCGTCGAACTCGCGGCGCGTGCTGAGCCACACGGACCACGGCCGCCCACCAATATCGAGCGGGATCATCGTGTAGTGCGATCGACGAGCGAGTCGCTGGTCAAACCACGCGGACTCTTCGACATCATCGATGTGCCCGTCCGTTGCCCAGAGCAGCGTGTCAGGGCTCGCTGTGCGGCCGTCGAAGATCTCGACATCGAGCATGTGGTCGAGTTCACGGCTAAGACCGCTGAGCGATTGCTCGAGCAAGATGGGTGCGTAGACCCAGCCGACGCATCGCGCCACCCGCTCTGCCTCCGTGTCGGGTGATGCGCCGCCGAGATACAGCGGTATTAAGTAGAGGAATCCGGTCCGCCCCGGGGCCTGGACCAGCGAGATTCTGGCGGTGAGGGCGGGTTGACCCGTGCGCATCGCACGCTCGGCGGTATCACGTCGGTTTGGCTCGCCGCCCACGTCGTAGCCCAGCTCCGGCGCGTTGCTCGCGAGCGGCTCGATGTACTTGATGATGAACAGATCATCCGCGTTCCCCGATGTCTTCACCGCAAAGTCCGCGCAGCCGTCGGCGCGGGCTTGGGCGATGAACTCATCGAGCCGCTCCCGCCGAACGCGCTCGATGAAGCCGTAGCCGAGCGCGCCGAAGAACTCTTTGTTCAGGTCGCGCGAACTCGTGTACGCCCGCCAGTCGTCCCGGGTGACGTGCGCGCTCGCGATGAAGACGCCGCGCCCGCCGCGAAGCCCGTACTCAAACCGACGGAAGTCATCTCTGATGATCGACTCTGCACGCTCAACCAGGCGCGCGAATGCCGCCGCCGACACTCTGTCGCGCGCGCGCGTCATCTGCTGCACGGCCGCCGCCGTGGCGACCAGCCCAATGACCAGCACCGCGAGCGGCGTCCAGCGCCGCAGCGCGGTGCGACGGCGGTGTCTCGCGTCGCCGGGAATCCCGTCGGTCTGCTCTTGTGTGTTTTCCATGCAAAGCCCGGCCGATCATGATCGGACTCTCGGTGCGGGCCATGCTGCATCGGATACGCGACCGCGGCGGATTATCGCCAGGCACAGCGGCGGAGTGATTCCACGCTCTGAACTTGAGAACCGGTCTGTTGTCGGCCCGGTTTCAGGGGACGAGTCGTGGGGTGGCGACTGGCATGCGGCTCTCAGCCGCGCGGGCGGCCTACGCCTGTTGCTGTGATCGTGCCGGACTCCGCGCCCGAATAGTGCTCGTCGAGAACCGCCCGCCAGTCCCCGATCCCGCGCACCGCGATGAACCGACGCCGCACCTCATCCCCCGCCGGGTGGTGCGCCGCGAAGCGGATGGCGAACTTGCGCATCAACTGGCTCGCGCGGTTCTCGCCGTTGACCGCCATCGACAGTTCGAAGTGTTCGAGCAGCACGGCCCGCTGTTCCTCAACGGTCGGCGGCGCGGGCGGCAGGCCCAGCATCATCTGCCGCGCCTGCCGGAATACCCACGGGTTCCCGATGCACCCGCGTGCAACGGATACCGCGCTGACGCCCGTGTACTCGAGCATGCGGAAGATGTCGTTCACCTCCCATACGTCGCCCGAGCCGAAGACGATGCGCTGCGGCGTGCGCTGCACGAGATCACGCAGGAACGTCCAGCGCGAAGGGCCGATGTACTTCTGCTCGACGGTGCGCCCGTGCACCGTCGCCCACGAATAGCCCAGGTCGTACACCGCGTCGTAAATGCGGAAGAAGTTCCGTTCCGCCTCGGCGGAATCATCGCTGCCACGCCGGAGCTTCACGGTCGTCAGCACGTCGTCCGGGAGTGCGCGCCGCACGGCTTCGAGAATCTCGATCGCGCCATCCGGCTCGCGCAGCCAGTGCCCGCCGCGGGCCTTTGCTTTGATCTTCTTCACCGGGCACGCGAGGTTCACGTCGATGGTGGCGAAGCTGAGCGCGGTGGCGTCAGGATCGTCACCCGCGCGCAGCCGGCGCGCCGAGCGCTTGGGCTGTTCGATCATCTTCACGGCGGCGTCGGCCATCTCGCGCGGGTCGCTGCCCATGATCTGCCCGCTCAGCGGCTGGTCCTCGATGCCCCCCGGGATGTTGTCCTCCAGTTCGCCCAGGTCCGCCTTCGCGAAACCGCGCCCGCCGCCCAGCAGCGTGCGGTCGAGGAGCGCTTCGGTGACGCAGAAGGGGCACCCGTGCCGCCGCGCGATGATCCGCATGGCGGCATCGGAGTAGCCCGCCAGTCCAGCTTGAAAAAACGGGGCATCGAACCCCGGCACGAGCGCGGGTATCCGCGGATCAACCCGCGTGCGCGCGGCGACCTCCGCCGGGTCAATCCGCTCCGCGCCGGGAGCGATCGCCGGGCTGGGCGGGGTCGCGTTGTTGCCATCGCACGACATCCGGGCGAGTATAGAAGGGCATGACCACTCCACTCGCGCCGTTCTCGCGGATTCTCCTCGGCGTTTCGCTGCTCACGCTCGTCGCCTGCGGCACGGGCTATCGTCCTGATCGTGCGATGGAATATCCCGCGAGCTTCGCGCGCGCGGGAGAAGCCGACATCCAGGTCTATCGGCGCGAGACGAGAATCCTGCTGGCGAACTCGTCGTCGCGCGATTTCTCCGGCAAGCGCCTGTGGCTGAACCAGGAGTTCTCGCGCATCGTCGACCGCTTTGCGCCGGGCGAGACGATCGAGTTCTCGCTCAACGATTTCTACAACGAGTACGGCGAGCCATTCCGCGCGGGCGGTTTCTTCGCCACCGAGCCGCCCAGCGATCTGGTGAAGGCGGAGTTCGAGTTGTCCGGAGGTTGGATCGCCCTGGCGGTCGTTAACGGCACGGTTGAATCCGGCGAACAGGGCCTCAGCGCCCGGCGCCGCGAGCGTGAAACCCGCCGCTGATTCCGGACGAATGCCAAGTGCATCCCGGCCGAGCGCCGAATAATCACGACAAGCCCGCAGATCGGGATCTTGTCAGACGTTCTCATGTCCGGGAATAAACCCCACCATACCGGGGGAAGTACGGTGGGTAGGAGGGAAGAAACACGTCACCTGAAGTATAGCACACAAACCGCGCCGGTGGTCAAGCCAATCGGGGAAAATTCTTGCTCTTCGATCGCTTTTTGTTGGGTAAACCCTTGGGGACGATCGTCATTCTGGATGAGAGTTCGCCCAGAACCCCGGTCGTTGGGCTGCGTCCAACGTCTGATGGCGAAGTTCCCGCACGATTGGACGGCCCCGCCGGAAACGGGAGAATACGCCTCGATGACACGCACCTTGATGCTGATCTCAATCGCGGCGATATGCCTTCCCATGCTGAGGGCGGTGCAGGCGGAGCCGACTCCCGCTGCCGGGCCGCCGTCATCGCCCGAAGCGAGCTCCCCCGCGCTAGCGGAACCGACGCCAATCCGGCGCGAAGCGCGAAAGGACGACGAGGTCAAGATCATCTTCAAGGACGGGCGGCAGGTGGAAGGGGTCTACGTCTCGGGCACGCCCACCACCGCCGTCGTGCGCATCGCCGCGGTCGCGGTGACGCTGGACCGGGAGTCGATCGACCGCATCGTCGTGCTGCCGCCCGCGATCGAGCGGTACCGGCAGATGCGAGCGCTGGTGAAAGAAAACGATCTTGAGCGATTGCTCGGGCTGGCGGATTGGTCGCGACGGCATCGGCTCTACGAGGAAGCGCGGGAGGACATCGAGCTTGTTCTTCGTGAGGAACCGAAGAACGTCGAAGCGCTTCGGCAGCAGCAGCTCCTCGCTCAAGTCATCAAGCTGGAAGGGACTTCGGCGCGGAGCGGCGGCGGGGGACCCATGCCGCCCGATCGCGAGCGCCCCGACGTGTCGCGCCGCCTGCTGCCCTCGGAATTCCCGCTGCTGAGCGAAGAGCAGGTCAATCTGATCAAGGTGTACGAGATCGACCTCGCCGACCCGCCCCGGGTCATCATCCCGCGCGAAGCGGTCGAGAAACTCCTCGCGAAGTACCCCGATCACCCGCTGATCCCGACATCGCGCGACGGTCGCGAAGCGTTCATCGCCAGCCCGCCGCAGACGATTCTTGACGTGATGTTCCGCGTGCGGGCGCGCGAGCTGTACTCCGAGATCAAAGTGGTCGACCAGCCGCGCAGCATGGCGACGTTCAAAGACACCGTCCACGCCGGCTGGCTCATCAACAACTGCGCCACCTCTCGCTGCCACGGCGGCCCGGATGCCGGGCGATTGATGCTGATGAACCGCCGCCCGAATTCCGACGCGACGGCGTACACCAATTTCCTCATCCTCGAACGCTTCAAGACCAAGGATGGGCGCGAGCTGATCAATTACGACAACCCGGTGCTTAGCCCGCTGATGCACCTGGGCCTGCCGCGCGACGACTCGGCGTTCCCGCACCCGCTCGTGCGCGGCTGGACACCTGCGTTCACATCGCGCGACGCCCGTCGGTTCCAGGACACCGTCGAGTGGGTCCGGCAGATGTACCGCCCGCGCCCGAGCTACCCCATCGAGTACACGCCCCCGGGCGCGAACACGGGCGCGACCCCGGCGCGCGGGCCGGACGAACCGGTAGAGCGGTGAACGCGGACGGGGGGCGCTGGCTGGTTTGGTTCGCACCGTTTAGACTCCCGACTGGCCGCGCGGCGATCGCCATCGGCCCGACATTCACCGGAGCGCAGGATCGAGCATGAAGCGCGAGACCACCCTGATTCGTGCCTTGGTTGTTTCCGCCGGGCTGCTGCCCTTGGCGGTGATGGTCTCCTGCGATCGCGGGGGCGAACTCAGCAACGCCGTAGGGCGCGCGCGGAACACGCTCACGGCGCTCACCGGCTCGGGCGGGTCGGCTGCCCCCGCGGAGCTGCGCGAGCGCAAGTACGCCGACGTCATCCGCGACCTGCAGGAGAAGATCGGTTCGGGCGACCCCGGGTCGGTGGCGTCGGCGAACCTGCTGTTGGCGCAGGCGACCGCGGGGCAAGCTGAACTGATCGCGGCGCGGGCGCGCGCCGCGGACAGCACGCTCGCGTCCGCGATCGTCACCGCGCGGGCCGAGTTCGGGCTGTTCCGAGAGCAGCGATCGCTCGCCGCCGCACGCGAGGGGTACAGCCCGGCGTCTGACATTGCCAAACTCGACGCCCAATCGAAAGAACGTGCCGACGAGATCGCAAGCCTGACCGCCGAGCTGGCGAAGAACGAAGAGAAAGTCAAAGCGCTCCGCGACCGGGCGGCGGCGGAGACCGAGAAAGCAGACGCCAAGCGCGCCCAGGAACGCTCGATCCTTAGCGGGTCGTCCGAGATGATCTCCAGCGACCGGCTCGACGCGGCCAAACGCGCCGCCGAGGTGCGCCGCGAAGGTGACGGCTTCGAGCGGGCGGCGGCGGAACTGGAAGCCGAGATGCGCCGGCACGAGCCGCGCTCGGAGGAAATCAGGCTCGAGATCCGCCGTGCCCAGCAGCAAAGGGACTCGCTCGCCAAAGCAAAGCAGTCGCTGCTCGATCTTCAGAAGTTCACGCAGGAGCAGGTGAGCGCTTCGCTCGACAGCGCGGCTGCGGTGGAAGCGAAGCTCACCGAATCGGTGGCGGCGATCGAGAAGATGATCGCCGAGGAGGTCAAGCCCCGATTCGATGAAGCGCTGACCAAGTACAACGCGGCGAATTCAAAGGTCGGTGCGGCCCGCAACGGCGGGAGCCGCCAGGCCGTCGCTGTCACCGGCGGCACGATCCAGCACGCGATCGCCGGCTTGCAGCGCGAAAAATCGCAGTCGCTCGCCCGCGCCGCCGCCTTCATGGCGGAACTCGGCGTTGTGACACCAGCGCTGGGCGACGCCGCGAAATTCACGCAGTCCGGCGCGGCGTTCCTCGAAGAATCCAAGCAGGCGCTCATGGCGTCGGCAGAGGCGTACGCCGGCGCGTCCGGCGCGTTCCAAGGCGCGGGCAGCGAGCAATACACCCGCCTCGCGGAGCAACTGTCGGCGACTGAGAAAATGCTGAAGGGCGAGCCGGCTGAAACGCCTTCCGCCGAGGACGGCGAAGCGCCGGCGGAAGAGACGCCCGGCGAATCGGCATCCTTGGACCGCGAGGCGTCCCCGACGCCAGAGCAGCCCGCCGCGGAGCCGGTGCCCGAGGCCATCCCGGAATAAAGCGAACCCTCGAACGGCGTGACGTCGAATGGCCACGATCGCGTCTCGGCGTGCCGGTGGTTCGGGTCGGTTGCTATTCTCGATCACCCCCCCGACTTCCGTCGCGGCGGGGCTTTCGCCGGCGCGTCTGGGTTGGCTTGCGGCGTGGGGAGCTGCTTCGAATCCCACAGGCGCTTCAACCGGTCCTGCTCGATCGGCTCCATGATCTGCCCGTTGGTGAGCTGCTGGCGGATGATGCGGCCTTGCCTATCGAGCGTGGTGACGATCGGCGTCGTGATGTCCTCGGTGAAGAGCGTGGACTGCGTCCACGCGCCCCCGTCGCTCGCGAAGGACTCGCGCCGCAGCGTCACCTTGCCCAAGGAAGTGTCGTAGATGTAGAAGCCCATCGCGGCTGGGAAGTTCGCCGCCGTGACGAGCCGCGGCAGCAGGTACAGCTCGACGCGCGAGAGGTAGCCGTCCTTCGGCAGGTCGTATTCCACGGTGCGCGGCGGCTGGCCCGTCTGGTCGGTCAGCACGCTCATCCGACGGTCGCGCCGGACGATGGTGAGCGTGAGTTGTTGGCTGTCGCGGCCGCGGGTCACGACGTTTCGGATGGTCGAACGCTCGTTGAGCCGATCGCGCGAGAGGAAAAAGATTCCCTCGCTGTCGAGGAGCGTGCCGTCGACGAACGAGCGTGCGTCAGAGCGGACGAGATATCCGAATTCGCGTTCCTCCGTGCTCCACGAGTCCTTGGCTTTGCGCGGGTTGAGTTCTCCGAGCTGCCCGAGGCGCATCTGGACGCGCTGCCACGCGACTTCCTCGGCGTCGCTCGAAGAGCCGCTGGGAGCGGGGCGGTAGATGCGGTAGAAAATGGGCTCTTCGTCGAGCGCGGCCTCGAGGTCGGTGGTCGAGAGACTCTTGAGGAACCCATCGCCCGCGAGGACGGCGGCGGCGCGGTCGGCGCCGAGCTCGGCCGGGTCGCGGAACGCGGCGCTGGCGACGACGGTTTCGAAGAGATGCCGGATGCCGCTCTCGAAGCGCGGCTTGGGGCAGTCGAGTTGGAAGATGACAAAGCGCCCCGGCGCGGTCTGCGCGACGGTGTATCCGATGATCGCGCCCTCGCCGCTCGATGTGTTCTCGATGTAGACGCGCTGCGCGGGCGTGCCGCCCAGGCGCAGGTCGTTGACCCGGTCGAAGGCGCGGCCGAAGGTGCCGAGCGACTGGCCCGTGCGCGCATCGCGTGCCACTGTGCGGTTCTGCTGCTGTTCGATGATGCTGTCGAGGACCGCGGTCAGCGTCAGCGAAGTGTCGCTGCTGGCGGAGTTGTGAATCTGCATGACCCAGTCGACTCCTGCTTCGGGCGGGCGGATGACCATGCTGGTGCGCAGCCCCTCAAGGCGCGACGACTCAACAATGGCGCCCTCGGGCAGGTGCACCGACAGACCGAGGCTTGGAATGGAGAAGGCGCGCTCGGCGATCTCGGGGCGCTTCGGGCCGGGCGAACCCGTTGCCTCGACGGGCTCGGGGCGAGCGCTCGCGGCGGCTGGCAAACAAAGAGCGAACACAATGGCGGGAACGAAGACGAGTCGACGGCGGGTGCTGATCATCGGTGGAAACCTCGCTCTGGAAGTGTACGTCCCAGAAGTTCGGCAACATTGGAAGCCGGG
This sequence comes from uncultured Phycisphaeraceae bacterium, assembly GCA_964391865.1. Taxonomy (GTDB): domain Bacteria; phylum Planctomycetota; class Phycisphaerae; order Phycisphaerales; family UBA1924; genus DASZQL01. The sequence continues at coordinate 41,081 of CAYMNQ010000001.1, read as the reverse complement.
ATGAGCGCCGTGGCGCGGTCGGGGCTCGGGTCGGGGATTTCACGCGGACTTGACAGTTCTCGTTCGGTGCGTATTCTTGTCCCCCCGCAGCCCGGGTTTCGAACTCGGGCGGCTGGTGGTGAATTTCGTCTGTCAGTTGGGCGCGACGAGAAGACCAGCGTCCGGCCGCCGAAAGGTGGACGCGGGTGGTCTTGATCGGTGCCGACGAATCGGGCGGGTTCTCCAGGTTTGAACGTGTTTGAGTGATCGCGAACAACGGTTGTCCAGCTAGTTGAACGGAACATCGATGAGCGGCGGACGCATCAGAATTCGAATGGAAGCGTACGACCACCAGGCGCTCGACACGTCGGCGCGTGAGATCGTCGACCAGGCGAAGCGCACCAGCGCGAAGGTCGCCGGCCCGATCCCGCTGCCCACGCGGATCGAGCGCTACACCGTGCTCCGTTCGCCCTTCATCGATAAGAAGTCGCGCGAACAGTTTGAAATCCGCACCCACAAGCGCATCATCGATATCACCGAGCCGAACGCGCGCACGGTTGAGGCGCTGAACCGGCTCGTGGTTCCCGCCGGTGTGTTCATCAAGATCAAGGCGTAAGCCTTCGCAAGAGTCGGGCCGGTCCTTCGAGCAGAAGGGTCGGCCCTTTGAATTGAGATGGGTTCCTCTGAGCCGCCGGGCAGTTCCGGCAAGACTCACGAACCGGCCCCACGGGTCGACAACGATCCGGGAAGGGGACCAACGAAGCCGACGCGATGTTCGCGAAGGCGTGAAAGGATCGGGCGATGTCACTGATGCTCATGGGTCGAAAAGTCGGCATGACCCGCGTCTTCAACGAGGCGGGCACGAGCCTCCCGGTGACTGTCATCAGTCTCGGGCCGTGCGTTGTGACCCAGGTAAAGACCGCCGCGAACGACGGCTACACCGCCGTTCAGGTTGGCTACGACGACATCAAGGCGCGCAACTCGACGATGCCCGTGATCGGTCACGACGGGAAGGCCGGCACGTCGCCCAAGCGCTTCCACCGCGAATTCCGCGTGAGCGAGGCGGACGCCGCCAACTTCACGCTGGGCCAGGAACTCACCGCCGCCGCGTTCGACGGCTCGGCGTTCGTCGATGTGTGCTCGATCAGCAAAGGCAAGGGCTTCCAGGGCACGATGAAGCGATGGGGCTTCAAGGGCATGTGCGCAAGTCACGGCACGGAGCGGAAGCACCGGTCGCCCGGCTCGATCGGCGCCCGCGCCAACGACCGCGGTCGCGGCAACAACAAGAAGGGCATCAAGATGTCCGGGCAGATGGGCAATACCGTGGTGACCATCCGGTCGCTGCCCGTCGTCAAACTCGACACGGAACAAGGACTCCTGCTGATCAAGGGCTCGGTCCCGGGTCCGAACGGCGGGATGGTTGAGGTGCGGTCGCCGGTGCGGCTGTACCGTTCGAAGGCACGCAAGCAGGCGGAGGCAAAGAAGGGCTGAGCAAGCCCGCCACCGTCTGAAACAGGCAACACGGCTGGTGCGGCATGAACGCCGCACCCGCCGGCTGGGCGAGTCCCGCGATGGGAAACGGCCCGGCGAAAACAGGAAGTGGTTCGCCGAGTCGAACCCGGATCGTGCCCCAGGGCTTCAAGCCCAGGGCAACCAGCCCCAGCCAGGGCATGGGCGACACCGGCAGAGGCGAGGAGCCCATCACCCGAAACGTTCCGGCCGCGCGTGCGGCCGGCGGGGGTGGGACGAGAGGCGATTGACGAGCGAGATTCCACAATGGAAATCCCCGTCTTGAACATGAAGGGCCAGAAGGTCGGCAGCATGTCTGTCGACGAGCAGGCCCTGGGCGGCGAGGTCAACCCCGCCCTCATCAAGCAGGCATACGTCCGCTACCACGCGAACACGCGGCAGGGCTCCGCCCGCACGAAGAACCGCGCCGGCGTGGAAGGCTCGACGCGCAAGCTCTACAAGCAGAAGCACACCGGCAATGCGCGTATGGGCGCGATCCGGACCAATCTTCGCCGCGGCGGTGGCCGCGCGTTCGGCAAGTTCAAGCCGCGCGAGGACTACCGGCTCGACATGCCGATCAAGATGCGCCGCAAGGCGAACCGCAACGCCCTGCTGGCGAAGCTGATCGATAACGAGGTGCGCGTCATCGATACCCTGACGATGAACGAGCCCAAGACCAAGCAGTTCCAGGCGGCGCTCGAGGCGCTGGGCGTGAACCGCTCGTGCCTCGTCGCGGTCACCCCGGAAAACCAGAACGTCCTGCTGAGCGCTCGCAACTGCGACGGCGTCTCGGTGTGCAACAGCAACCAGCTCACATGCTTTGAGATGCTGAACAACCGGTTCATGATCATCTCGAAGCAGGATCTGGAAGCCTGGATCAGCGGGCCCAGCAGCGTGACGAACAAGAAGGCGAAGGCCGGCAAGAAGGAGAACGCCTAATGCTGCACGCCGCCGAGATCATCAAGAAGCCGCTGCTCACCGAGAAGGGCACCTACATGTCGAACGAGTTGAAGCAGTACTGCTTCCTCGTCGCCAACACGGCCCGGAAGGATGAGATCAAGAAAGCCATCGAGGACCTGTACAAGGTGCGCGTGGTGGGGGTGTCGACGCTGAACCGTCGCGCCGCCGACCGCCGCCTGAAGTACGGACTCGTCGAGGGCAAGTGGACCAAGAAGGCGATCGTCCGCATCCACGCGGACGACAACATCGAGCTGTTCTGAAGCAAGGCACTGGGCATCAGGGACCAGGCACCAGGTAGAAGCAGGAAGGCAAGTCATGCCGATTCGCACATACAAACGAACCAGCGCCGGCCGCCGCAACGCGTCGGTGAACATGAACTCGGAGGTGACGAAGAAGTCCCCCGAGAAGTCGCTGCTCCGCCCGCTGCAGAAGAAGGCCGGCCGGAACAACAGCGGCGTGATCGTCGTCCGCGGCCGCGGCGGCGGCGCGAAGCGGATGTACCGGCTCATCGACTTCAAGCGCGCCGACAGGCTCGATATCCCCGGCAAGGTCGTCGGCGTCGAGTACGACCCCAACCGCTCGTGCCACATCGCGCTCGTCGAGTACTCCGACGGCGTGAAGCGCTACATCCCCGCCCCCAACGGCATCACCAACGGCGAGGACATCCTCGCCTCCAACAGCCCCATCGAGCCGAAGGTCGGCAACGCGATGCGCCTGCGCGACATCCCCACGGGCCTCGACGTTCACTGCGTCGAATTGATGCCCGGCAAGGGTGCCCGCATGTGCCGCGCCGCCGGCATGTACGCGAAGCTCAGCAACAAGGAAGGCGAGTACGCGACGCTCGTCCTCCCTTCGGGCGAAATGCGCCGAGTGCCGATCGATTGCCGCGCCACCATCGGGCAGGTGGGCAACATCGACCACGGGCAGCGCCGCCTCGGCAAGGCGGGCATCACCCGCCATCTCGGGCGTCGCCCGAAGACCCGCGGCGTGGCGATGCACCACGGCGTCCACCCGCTCGGCGGCGGCTCGGGACGCAGCAAGGGCAACCGCGCCCCGGTCAGCGTCACGGGCGTCCCGTCGAAGGGCGGCAGCACCCGCAGCCGCAAGAAGTTCAGCGAAGAACTCATCATCCGGCGCCGCTTCAGCCGCCGCTATGGGCAGTTGCATTGAGAGAAGGCATCGAGCCATCGAGGCATCAAGCCACCGAGTGACGAACAGACCAAGGCCGCATCGAACCGCATCCCGCACACCGCCTCACGCACGCCGCAGGAATACAGCATGGCACGTTCACTGAAAAAAGGCCCGTTTGTTGATGAGCGTCTCTACCACCGGGTGGAGAAGCTGAATCAGATGCGCCGGAAGGAGCCCATGAAGACGTGGTCGCGCTCCTGCACGATCGTGCCGGAATTCGTGGGTCACACCTTCAAGGTGCACAACGGCCGCGCGTTCAACGACGTCTTCGTGACCGAAGACATGGTCGGTCACAAGCTGGGCGAGTTCAGCAACACCCGCACGTTCCGCGGGCACACGAATAAGAAGGAAGGCATCGACGGCGGCGGCGGCGGCGCCCCGGCCAAGCCCAAGTCGTGACCGGAATCCCCCGAGCAGTTCTCCCGCCCGGTGATACGAACCGGGCGACGCATACATCAGGATCGACGCCGTGAAGATCAACCCAGACAAATTGAAACAGCGAGCCGAAGAGGCCGGGCTCTCCGTCGAGCAGCTTGCCGAGGCGCTGCCCCGCAAGCACGACCGCCGCAAGCAGCGCGAGTTGTGCGCCACCAAGGTGCGCAACTGGATGAGCGGGAACGATCACCCCAAGGTCCGCCCGGCGGAGATCGCGGCGCTCGCCCGCGCCCTCGGGTGTGAGTCGAAGGACATCGCCCGCTTCACCACCCGCGCCCGCTTCCAGCGCACCAGCGCCCGAAAGGCGAGCCTGCTGACGGACCTGATCCGGGGCAAGCGCGTGGACGAAGCGCTCACGATGCTGGAGTTCCACCCCCGCCGCGCGTCGGTGATGGTGTGGAAGGCGTTGAACGCGGCACGCAGCGACGCCGAAGCCGCCGACGCGTCGATCGAAAATCTGTACGTCACCGAATCCCGCGTCGATAGCGCGGTCACCATCAAGCGGTTCCAGCCCAAGGATCGCGGCCGGGCTCACTCGATCCGCAAGCGCACCGCCCACATCGTGGTCGGCGTGGAGGAGAAGAACTAATGGGACAAAAGACCCACCCATTCGGGCTCCGCGTCGGCATCACCGAGGCGCACAAGAGCCGCTGGTACGCCCCCAAGGCCCTCTACGGCGAACTGCTGGTCGAGGACTACAAGATCCGCAAGTTCCTCGATAAGCGCCTCAACCGCACGCCGCCCTTCGCCGCCGTCAGCGACATCCACATCGAGCGCACGCGCGAAGAACTCAAGATCATCGTGAAGACCGCGCGCCCCGGCCTCGTCATCGGGCCGAAGGGTGCCGAGGTCGATCGCCTGACGGAAGAGCTGCAGTACATGACCGGGCGCAAGGTCTCGATCAACATCCTCGAGATCAAGAACCCGGACCTCGACTCAGTGCTCGTCGCCGAGGCGGTGGCGGAGCAGCTCAAGAAGCGTGCCAGCTTCCGTCGCGTCGTGAAGATGCGGGCCGAAGCGGCGATGCAGGCCGGTGCCAAGGGTGCCCGAATCCTGCTCGCGGGGCGACTGGGCGGCGCGGAAATGAGCCGCCGGCTCGACACACGCATGGGGTCGATGCCCCTCTCGACGTTCCAGGCGAACGTGGAATACGGCTTCGCCGAGGCGTTCACGAGCTACGGTGCGATCGGTGTGAAGGTGTGGATCTACAAGGGCCCCTACGCAGCCGAGCTGTCGGAAGAAGACAAGATCAGCGACGCCGCCGGCGCCCGCCCGCGTGCCCGCGGTCGGCGTTGAGTCGGATTGGTTCGGATGGAAGTTTGAAGCAAGCAGGCGCGACGCCTGTGGCACGAAGACCGAAGAAGAATTGAAGGACGATCGTCATGTCCATGATGCCGAAACGAGTCAAGTACCGCAAAGAGATGCGCCGCGTGCGCGATCGCAAAGCGACGAAGGGCAACTACGTCGCGTACGGCGATTACGGGCTGCAGGCGCTCGACGGCTGCTGGCTCACGGGCCGGCAGATCGAGGCGGGCCGCATCGCGGCGCAGCACTTCATGAAGCGCCAGGGCAAGCTCTACCTGCGTGTCTTCCCGGACAAGCCCATCTCGAAGAAGCCCCTCGAAACCCGAATGGGTACGGGCAAGGCCGACGTCGATTACTGGGCCGCCCGCGTCCGCCCCGGCACGATCATCTTTGAGATCGCCGGCGTGCCGATCGACACCGCGAAACGCGCCATGGTCCGCATGGCGATGAAGATGCCCGTCAAGACCCGGTTCGTCGGGCGCCGTCTGGAAGTCTGATCGCACCGCAGCCGCACCGAACACCTCTTCGAACGAGGATCGCGAGATATGAAAGCCGAAGAAGCTCACAAAATGACGGGTGAAGAGATCGATGTCGAAGTGGACCGCCTGAAGCGGCGCGTCTTCGACCTGCGCACCCAAACGACGACGGAAAAGATCGAAGACCCGAGCCAGTTCAAGAAGGTCCGGCGCGACATCGCCCGCCTGCTCACCGAGCGCCGGGCCCGCCTCCTGAAGAAAGCCAAGGCATGAGCCAGAACACGAAAGCCAGCACGACGGAACGGACGAGCATCGGCGTGGTCGATCGGGCCAAGAACCCGAAGACCCGGCGCGTGGTTCTCGAATTCCAGCAGCGCCACCCGAAGTACGGTAAGTACATGAAGAACCGCACCCTCGTCTACGCGCACGACGAGGCGAACGCGTCCGGCGTGGGCGACCGCGTCGAGATCGAGCCGTGCCGCCCCATGAGCGCCACCAAGCGCTTCCGGCTGGTCCGCGTCGTGGAGAAGGCGCCGGCGGAGTAAGCACGGAAGGCATCAAGCCATCGAGCCATCCAGGCATCGAGTCACAGAAGTTCAAACGCCGGAGTACCGGCGAGTCAGCGTGGTCCAACAATGATCCAACAAGAAACCAGATGCGATGTGGCGGATAACTCGGGCGCCAAAGAGGCGTACGTGATCCGCGTGCTCCGCGGCTCGACCCGCACCGGCGCATTCACCCGCAAGACCGCCGGCATCGGCGACGTGGTGGTCTGCTCCGTCAAGAAGGCGCTCCCCGGCGGCGAGGTGAAGGCGGGCGACGTCGTCAAGGCGGTCGTCGTCCGAACCCACTACCCGATCGGACGTCCCGACGGGTCGTACGTCCGCTTCGACAAGAACGCGGTCGTGCTCCTCAACGCCGACGGCACGCCGCGCGGCACGCGAATCTTCGGGGCGGTCGCCCGCGAACTGCGCGACAAGGGCTATATGAAGATCGTTTCCCTCGCGACGGAGGTTGTCTGAACCATGCCGACCCACATCCGCAAAGGCGATGAAGTCGTGATCCGCTCGGGCGAGTACAAGGGCCGCACCGGCACCGTCGTCCGCGTCATCCACAAGAGCGGGCGCGTGATCGTCAAAGGCTCGGGCATCGAGGGCGTCATCCGCACTCTCAAGCCCACCCGCATCAACCCGCAGGGCGGGCAGGTGACGGTCGATCGCTCCTTCCACATGAGCGCGGTCAGCCCCGCCGTCGACGGCAAGCCCACCCGCGTCCGCTTCGAGATGAAGAAGGACGGGTCGAAGGTGCGCGTCGCCGCTCGCGGCGGCAAGGAACTCTCCGTCGTCCACGGCCCGCGCAAGACCGCCCGCAGCAGGAAGTCCAAGTAAGTATCCCCCGCGCGGCGCGCTCAGCACCCGCGATCGAACGAGTGAGACCGAATCATGGCGAAAGATAAGAAGCCCAAAGCCAAAGCCGGAGCCGAGTCGGACGCCCCCGTGGGCCCCGCCGTCCCGCCGCGCCTCCGCGACAAGTTCAAGAGCGACGTCTCCAAGGCCGTCGCCGAGAAGTTCGGCATCAAGAACGCGATGGCGCAGCCCAAGCTCGACAAGATCGTGGTGAACGTCAACATGGGGCGCCACCTCGAGAACAACAAGCTCCCGGTGGCCATCAAGGAAACGGTCCTCGACACCATCACCAAGGTGACGGGACAGAAGCCGATCCTGCTGAAGGCAAAGAAGAGCGTGTCGAACTTCAAGGTCCGCGAGGGCGCCGAGACGGCGTACATGGTCACCATCCGCCGCGACCGCATGTGGTACTTCCTCGACCGGCTCATCAACCTCGCCATCCCGCGCATCAAGGACTTCCGCGGCATGCCCGTGAAGGCGTTCGATAAGCAGGGCAACTATTCGATGGGTCTCACCGAGCAGGGCGTGTTCCCCGAGATCGACATGGCCGCCGTCAATTTCATCCACGGCATGAACATCACCGTGGGCTTCCGCAATTCTACGCCCGAGCTGAGCCGTTTCGTTCTCGAACAGCTCGGCTTTCCCTTCCGCAAGCCCGAGACCAAGCAGAACGCGTGATCGACCGGTGATTCTCGAACTGATCCAATCGCCCCCGCCCCCCGGAAAAGAGCGAACGAACCATGACCACCAAAGCCCAGGCCGCGAAGACAAAGCGAACCCCCAAGTTCAGCACCCGGATCGTGCGGCGCTGCGAACTCACCGGGCGCGCCCGCGGCGTGTACCGCAAGTTCCGCATCAGCCGAATCATGCTCCGCAAGCTCGCGCTTGAGGGCAAGATCCCCGGCATGCGCAAGGCGAGCTGGTAAGTCCACCGCACGAGCCGACCCCGTGCCCGTGGCGAACGAAACGCCGCCGGGCTGATTGAGACGACTGACGCGCGGGAGACCGTCCCGCCCTTTGAACGAGCCTCGACCGAAAGAGCACCCATGGCGACGAACGACACCATCGCGGACATGTTGACCCGAATCCGCAACGCGGCGGCGAACCGGCAGAAGTCGGTGAATGTCATGAACAGCAAGGTCTGTCAGGGCATCGCCGGCGTCCTGAAGGACGAGGGCTACATCGAAGGCTTCGATGTCATCGAGGACGGGCGGCAGGGACAGATCCGCGTTCGACTCCGCTTCGGCCCGCGCGGCGAGACCATCCTCTCGGCGCTCGACCGAGTCTCCAGCCCCGGCTGCCGCGTGTACCGCGGTGTCGAGGAACTCCCCCGCCCGCTGCAGGGCTTGGGCATCTCCATCGTCTCCACCAGTCGCGGCGTGATGAGCGACCGCAAGTGCCGCGAGCAGCGGATCGGCGGCGAACTCCTCGCCACCGTCTATTGATTGATCGATCCAACCAGCTCACCCCTTTCTCGAACACCGACTCAACGCGATCAGGAAGAATCAGCCATGTCCCTACTCGGTAAGAAACCCATCGCGATTCCCGGCACCGTGCAGGTCGCCATCAACGGGCGGACTGTCTCGGTGTCGAGCGGCGCGAAGAAGCTCGAGTTCACCCACCGCCCCGAGGTGGTCGTGACGTGGAAGGCGGACGAGAAGAACGTCGTCGTCGCTGTCGCGGAGAAGTCGAAGACCGATCCTTCCGCCGGCGCCTTCTGGGGCACCACCCGCGCCACCATCCAGAACATGGTTGACGGCGTGACCAAAGGCTTCCAGAAAGAGCTCGAAGTCAACGGCGTGGGCTACACCGCAACCGTCACTCCGAAAGGGCTCGACCTGAAGCTGGGCTTCGCGAACCTCATCACCGTCCCGATCCCCAAGGGTGTCGAGGTGGTGGTGGACAAGAACATCGTCCGCATCAAGGGCTCCGACAAGCAGGCGGTGGGGCAGTTCGCCGCCGTCGTCCGCTCGAAGCGCAAGCCCGAGCCGTACAACGGCAAGGGCATCAAGTACACCACCGAAACGCTCCGTCGCAAGCAGGGCAAGGCGTTCGGCGCGTAATCCGCGAGGTACCCCGCCGTCACTCCGCATCCGATTCAAGTTCAAGGCGATCGATCATGAACAAGCAAGTGAACAAAGATGTCCGCCGAGCCCGCCGCCGCATCGGCATCCGCAAGACGCTGGAAGGCACGCCCTCGCGCCCGCGCCTGGCGGTCTACAAGTCGCTCAAGCACATGTACGTGCAGGTGATCGACGACCTCTCGGGCCGCACGCTCTGCTCCGCCTCCAGCCGCGAGCTGAAGCTCGACGGCTCGAACCCCGGCCACAAGTCGGGCGCGGAAGCGGTCGGCAAGTCGATCGCGGAGAAGGCGAAGGCCGCCGGCATCAAGGAAGTCGCGTTCGACCGCGGCGGGTTCCGTTACCACGGGCGCGTCCGGGCGCTCGCCGACGCCGCCCGCAAGAGCGGGCTGAAGTTCTGATCCCACCGATCCACGCACCCGAAAGTTGATCCCGCGGCATCGCCCGCCGAAGACCCCGAGTACACACCATGGCCGAGTTCATCGAAGGTTCCAATCAGCTCGAAAGCACCACCATCGGCGTCTTCCGCAGCGCCGCGACCGTCAAGGGCGGCAAGCGCTTCAGCTTCGGCGCGCTCGTCGTCGTGGGCGATCGCTCCGGCAAGGTCGGGCTGGGCTACGCGAAGGCGAACGAAGTGCCGCCCGCCATCGAGAAAGCTCAGAAAGACGGCCGAAAGAACATGCAGGTCGTCACGCTCCGCGGCGGGACCGTGCCGCACACCGTGACGGGCCGCTACGGCGCGTCACTCGTCAAGCTCGTCCCGGCAGCGCCGGGTACGGGCGTCGTCGCCGGCGCCACAGTTCGCGCGGTGCTTGAGATGGTGGGCGTCACCGACTGCCTGACCAAGGCGTTCGGCTCGACCAACCAGAAGAACCTCGCCAAGGCCGCGCTCGACGGGCTGCAGAAGCTGCGTCAGAAGCAGGTCATCGCCGGCCTCCGCGGCGTGAGCATCGACGACACCGAGATCGACAAGAAGCTCGAACGCGCCACCGGTGCCGCGAAGCCCGCGGCGAAGAAGGACGCTGCCCCGAAGGGCCCCGTCAACACGATCGGCCAGGACCGCAAGGGCGGTCGCGGCGGGCCGGGCGGCGGTCGCGGCGGACGTGGTGGCGGCGGCGGCGGTGGTGGTCGCGGGCCGCGCGGTGGTGGCGGCGGTGGCGGCGGCGATGCCGCCCCGCAGAGCGACGCCCCGGCCGCGAGCTGATCTCGTTTTCGTTCGTCCTGTTTTCCCCAGGCCCCAGGCCCCAAGCCCCAGGCCTCTTCATTCAAGTCTCACGACTCAAGCAAGACAGATCGGGAGTTTCCCGCCATGATGATTCACGAAGTCACCGCTCTCGCCGGCAAATACAAAGCGCGCAAGCGCATCGGCCGCGGCGAAGGCAGCGGTCACGGCAAGACCTCCGGCAAGGGGCACAAGGGCGCCTCCAGCCGCTCCGGCTACAGCCGCAAGCGCGGCTTCGAGGGCGGGCAGATGCGCTATTTCCGCCGCATGCCCAAGCGAGGCTTCCCCAACAGCCCCTTCCGCATGGTCTTCTGGATCGTGAACCTGGGCGATATCGTGGCACACCCGCTCTTCGTGAAGGGCGGCGAGGTCACCGCCGAGCGGCTCATCCAGGCGGGCCTCATCCGCGATACGACCCGCTCGCTCAAGATCCTCGGCGATCTCGGCGAAGCGAAGAAGCTCAGCGTCAAGCTGTCGATCACCGCCGACCGCGTGACCGATTCGGTCCGCACGCTCGTCACCGAGGCTGGGGGCTCCGTCACCGAGACGGGCACGCGGCGCGACCGCGTCCGCGGCGTGGACCGCAACAGCGACGATCGCACGCCCAAGAACCTCACGAAGAAACCCAAGCTCCGTGCCGCCAAGACCTTTGATAAGAAGCCGAAGAAGGGCGCCGATGAAGCCCCGGCGGCTGACGCGGCGAAATCCGAGGCATAACATCCCCAGGCTCGTTCGTCCCGCGTGACCCGATCCGTCTGACCGATCGAGAGGCCGATGTTCCAAGCGATCGCGAATATCTTCAGAATCCCTGACCTGCGGAACAAGATCCTGTTCACGCTGGGCATGCTGGCGGTCTACCGCATTGGGCACTGGATCCCCGTGCCGGGTGTCGACCAGAGTGCTCTGCGCGACTTCTTCCAGACGCAGACCTCCGAAGGCAGCGCCATCGGCAAGATGACGCAGTTCGTCGCGGTCTTCTCGGGGGGGCAACTCGGGCAGTCAACCATTTTCGGCTTGGGCATCATGCCCTACATCTCGGCGGGCATCATCTTTCAGTTGCTCGCTTCGGTGTACGAGCCGCTAAAGAAGCTTCAGCAGGAAGGGCCCACCGGGCGCCAAAAGATCATGGAGTGGACGCGCTACGCAACCGTCGCGCTCTGCATCGTCCAGGCGGTCGGCTGGCTTTCGTACATCAGCAAGCAGGGCTTCGTCTTCCCCAACTGGGCGAACAACCCGCTGTGGTGGGTGATGGCGATCACCGCGATGACCGCGGGCTGCTTGTTCCTGATGTGGCTGGGCGAGCAGATCGACAAATACGGCATCGGGAACGGCGTGTCGCTCATCATCGCCGCGGGCATTCTGGCGCAGTTCCCGAGCGCCGTCCTGTGGATGGTGAACAACAGCCCCATCCGCGAGATCGGGCTCGTCCAGTCGCTCCTCGGTACCACCGGTTCAGGCCCCGCGACGCTCACGTGGATGGACGTCATCCTGATCTGCGGCATGTTCGTGGGCGTCGTTGCCGGGTGTGTGGTCATCACCGTCGCACAGCGCCGCATCCCCGTGCAGCAGGCGAAGCACACCCGCGGCCGCAAGGTCTACGGCGGTCAGCGCTCGTACCTGCCCCTCCGCGTGAACCACGGCGGCGTGATGCCGATCATTTTCGCCTCTTCGCTCATGATCTTCCCGTCGTTCCTCTTCGGCATGATGAAGGAAGCCGCCGGGCAGGACGCGAGTTGGTACAAGAGCGCGGTCACGTTCCTCAGCGACAACTTCTCGATGGGGCAGTTCCCCTACATCCTCTGTTACATCCTGATGGTCTACTTCTTCAGCTACGTGTGGACCACCGTCCAGTTCAACCCGGACGACATGGCGAAGCAACTCCGCGACCACGGCTCTTTCATTCCCGGCCTGCGTCCCGGCCCGCGCACCGCGGAGTACCTCGAAACCGTGATGGAGCGCATCACCTTCGTCGGCGCCGGGTTCCTCTCGATCCTCGCGGTGCTCCCGATGGTGCTGAACCGCAGCCTGAACATCGACTACGCCGTCACGCACTTCCTCGGCGGCACGGGACTGCTCATCGTCGTGTCCGTCGGGCTTGACCTGATCCAGCGCATCGAGGCAAACCTGCTGATGCGGAACTACTCGGGCTTCCTGGGCGGCGACGGCGGCAAGGGCCCGCGCATCCGCGGCCCGCGATCCATGTGATCCAACCGCCGTGCGCGCCGCGCGACACCACCGCTCGGATTCGTACCCCTCCGCCCCGCGCCCGGGCGAGATCATTCTCAAGTCCGCCGACGAGATCGACGCGCTCCGGCGCGCCGGCCGCATCGCGGCGCTGGCGCTCGACGCGGCCGTTCATGCCTGTGCGCCGGGCGTCACGACTTCAGAACTGAATCGCGTGGCGTCGAAGGAGCTGCTGCGCCATGGCGCCACCCCGCTGTTCCGCGGCTACAAGCAGGGGCGCAGCCCCGCGTACCCGGCGGATACGTGCATCTCGGTAAACGAAGAAGTCGTCCACGGCGTGCCGGGCGCACGCCGGCTCGCGCCGGGCGACGTGGTGTCGATCGACCTCGGCATCAAGCTCGACGGCTGGTGCGCCGACGCGGCGACGACGTTTGTTCTGCCTCTCGAACATTCGGAGTGGCGCGATGAAGCAACACGCGCGCGCTTCGAGCGCGTCTCGCGCATGGTGGGGCACACGCGCGAACTGCTAACGCTCGCGGTCGAGCGTCTGCGCCCCGGCGCGCGCTGGAGCGAGATTGCGAAGCAACTCGAACGCCGCGCGATCGAACTCGGCTACGCGATCGTCACGGAGTATGTCGGGCACGGGATCGGACGTGAACTTCACGAGCCGCCGCGGGTTCCCGCGTACCGGACCGGGTTCACGGGAGAGGATTTCATCGTGGAGCCCGGCATGGTTCTCGCTATCGAACCGATGCTGGCGCTCTCTTCGCGCGAGCCTTCGGCGGAGGAGTTCCGCAGGGCGCGCGTGCGGATGCTCGCGGACGGCTGGACGGTCGTCACCGCTGATGGTTCGCCCGCGTGCCACGAGGAGCACGTGGTCGCGATTGCCGAGGACGGAGCGAGAATTCTCACGCTGGCGTAGTGGCGGAAGCGGCCCGAAGCGGGTACAACCTTGTGCCCGAACTCAAGAAAATCCCCGGAAATCAGATGCCCAAGCAGGAAGACAAGTTCACCATGGAAGCGGAGGTGCTCGACGCCCTCCCCAACGCGATGTTCCGAGTCAAGCTCGCCAACGAGCACGAAGTGCTGGCGTACGTTTCAGGAAAAATGCGGCAGCACTACATCCGCATTCTGCCGGGGGACCGCGTGACGGTTGAACTGAGCCCGTACGACCTGAGCCGGGCGCGGATCACCTACCGTCATTGATCGGGTGATGTCTGGTGCCTACAATTGAAGCCCGCCGGAAACCCGCGGAGGGGGGGCGGGATGTGGACAGCCGCGCGTGAGGCGGGGTTGTGCAGATTTCCTTGGTTTGTGTTACATTCCCCCTCCGCGCTTGATCCGGCAGGCTCGTGCGCGGGCCGCGCGAAAGGCGTGGTGGGATCGTCCCATCGCGGCTGATTTCGGATGTGTTCGCGTGGATTTCGAGTTTGCATCGACGCCGGCTCGGCCGGCAGTGAAGGACGTCTGGTCATGAAGGTCAGGTCGAGCGTCAAGCGAATCTGCGGGAGCTGCAAGATCGTCCGCCGCAAGAACAAGGTCCGAGTGATCTGCGGCGCTGATCCGAAGCACAAGCAGGTCCAGGGCTGATCGGTCGCGTTGAATGAACACCCGCCGCGCGACGGTCACCGTGCGCGGCTTCGCGGAGTTTCACCATGCCTCGTATCGTCGGCGTTGATATCCCGGATAAGAAGCCCGTTCGTTACTCGCTGCGGTACATCCACGGCATCGGGCCGCACCTCGCGGACATCATTCTGGAGAAGGTGGGCGTCGACCCCACCAAGCGCGCGGGCGAGCTGAGCGAGAACGAAGTCGCGCAGATCGCGGCGCTGATCGACTCCGACTTCATCGTGGAGGGTGGTCTCCGCCGGCAGACGGCGCAGAACGTCGCGCGGCTGAAGGAAATCCGCTGCTACCGCGGCGATCGGCACCGCAAGGGTCTGCCGACGCGCGGGCAGCGCACCCGCAGCAACGCCCGCACGCGGAAGGGCAAGAAGAAGACGGTCGCCGGCAAGAAGGGCGTGAAGGGCTAATCGCCCGAGCGCTCGGCTGCTCTGACTCAGCACTCAGCACTCGTTACTCAGCATTTTTCAAGGGCCCCGATCCCGCGCGACGCGCCGGACACCCGGGGATGAACACAGAAGGAACGAAGACCGATGGGCAAGAAAGCCAAGAAGATCCGGAAGAACGTCGTCCGCGGCATCGCGCACGTGAAGGCGACGTTCAACAACACCATCGTGACCATCACCGATACGTCGGGCGAGACGGTCTGCTGGGACTCGGCCGGGACCATCGGCTTCAAGGGCACGCGCAAGAGCACGCCCTTCGCCGCCACCCGTGCCGGCGAGAACGCCGGGCAAAAGGCCCGCAAGATCGGCATGCAGGAGATCGAGGTCCGCATCACCGGCGCCGGCGCCGGGCGCGAGTCCGCGATCAACGGCATGGTCTCGACCGGGCTCCGCGTCACGGCGCTCGAGGATCACACCCCCGTGCCGCACAACGGCTGCCGCCCGCGGAAGCGCCGGCGCGTCTAATCAGAATTCTCGCGTCGCGGCGTCACCCGCCGCGACGCTGGTTTGTTTTCGCCCCGACGGCAGAATGGCCTCCGACCCGCCCGGCAGCGGATCGGGGTTGCCAGTGAACGATCGGGGCTCGTGTTCGAGGATCGAACCCTCTGCCGGATTGACTGGAGCAGGAACGTATGCGAGTTCGCTGGCGTGGACTGGAATTGCCCAGCCGCGTGGCCGCCGATGAGCGGTTCCGCGGCGCGACGTACGGCCGATTCATGATCGAGCCGTTCGAACGCGGATTTGGCACGACCGTGGGCAACAGCCTGCGGCGCGTGCTGCTGTCGAGCCTCGAAGGCGCGGCGGTGACGGCGATCAAGATCAAAGGCGCCCCGCACGAGTTCACCAGCCTCCCGGGCGTGATGGAAGACATCACCGATATTGTCCTCAACATCAAAAACCTCGTCCTGAAGATGGACGGCGACGAGCCCAAGACCATGCGCCTCGCCGCCAGCGGCCCGGGCGAAGTGACCGCCGAACTCATCGAAGCGGATACCTCGATCACCATCGTCAGCAAGGACCTGGTGATCTGCACGCTGACCGAGCCGGTGGATTTCGAGATGGAGCTGCGCGTCGGCAAGGGCCGCGGCTACGTCCCCGCGAGCGAGCAGTACCGGCGCGACCAGGACCAGGAAGTCGGCTTGATCCCTGTCGACGCGATCTACTCGCCCGTGCAGCGCGTCCGCTACAAGGTCGAGGATACCCGCGTCGGTCAACGGACGAACTACGACAAGCTGGTGCTCGAAGTGTGGACCAACGGCACGACGACGCCCGACATGGCGCTGGTCGAAGCCGCCAAGATTTTCCGCAAGCACCTGAACCCGTTCGTCCAGTACTTCGAGATCGGCCGCGAGCGCGTCAGCGAGCAGGCCGCGGCCGCCGCGAGCGTGGACGAGGAACTCATCCGCAAGCTCAACATGCCGATCGGCGAGCTGGACCTCTCGGTCCGCGCCAGCAACTGCCTGGAATCGGCGAAAATCTCCACCGTCGCGGAGTTGGTCTCCAAGACGGAGCAGGACCTGCTGAAGGTCCGCTCGTTCGGCAAGACCTCGCTCCGCGAGGTGAAGAAGAAACTTCAGGACATGAATCTCGGCCTCGGTATGCCGCTCCCCGAAGGGGTGGGCGCCTGATCGAGGGCAATCGGCGTCGGCATCGAGCCGACGCCGCTGGAAAGACGACGAAGAGGTACGACGATGCGTCACCGCAAGACCACCTGGAAACTCGGACGAACCACCGCCCACCGGCTCTCGACCCTCCGCAACATCGCGGCGGGGCTCTTTGAGCATGGGCAGGTCGTGACCACGCTGCCCCGCGCCAAGGCGGTCCAGCCGTTCGTCGAGAAGATCATCACCCTCGCCCGCCGCGGCGACGTGCATTCCCGCCGCCTGATCGCGGGGCGCATGGGGCGCGACCGCAAAGCGTTCGACTGGCAGTACCTGCACAAGGACGCCGACGAGGCGGAGCGGGCGCTCGTCCAGCGCACGGGCGACGCGGCCCGCGCGTTCTTCGACATCCCCGAGAGCTCGAAGATCGAGCGCAACCGCTGGGGCGAGATCCGCAAGTCGCCCAAGCTGGTCAAGCACATCGTCGACAACATCGCGCCGCGCTACAAGGATCGCGCGGGCGGCTACACCCGCATCGTCAAGCTCGGCAAGCGCCGCGTGGGCGACGCGGGCGAGTTGGTCGTGATCCAGTTCGTCGGCGCTGAGGAAGGCCCCGAGATCGGCGGCAACATCAGCACCCGCCGGCGCATCGCCGACAAACGCACCGCCTTCGCGGCGAAGGCGATCAAGAAGCCCGCGTGAACGCTTTGAACTGATCGGACTTCAGAACCCCGCGATTTTCGCGGGGTTTTTTCTTGCGCGGGCGGGGCAGACTATGTGTGGTCGGCGTGATATCGCCGAGTAGGTGTAGGTTGAGGAGCACTGGTTCCAGACCGAAGCAGTGGCACCCGGAAGGTGAATTCGTCGTTCTTGATTACACTCCGTGCGTGACACTCTCAGAACTCGATCAACTGGAATCGACGGGGTTGGCGGAACTCGCGGGCGTGAACGACGCGGCGGCGCTGGAAGCGTGGCGGCTCGCGTGGGTCGGTTCGAGCGGCAGAGTGAAGTCGATGATGGACGCGTTGAAGAGCGTCCCGAAGGAAGCCAAGCCCGCCGTCGGCAAGCGGACCAACGAAGTGAAGAGCGCGCTGGAGGGCGCGTTCAAGGAGAAGCAGTCGGCGCTCGGAGCCGGGGGGGCCGGCGGGGCGGGGGGATCGACCAGTTCCGGGCCGATGATCGACGCAACGGAGCCGGGGCTGCGCCCGGCGCTCGGGCGTGCGCACATCATCACGCGCGTGCGGAACGAGCTATGCGAGGTCTTCGCGCGGATGGGCTTCGAGGTCGCGCAAGGCCCCGAGCTTGAAGACGACGAGCACAACTTCGCGCGGCTGAACATCCCAGACCATCACCCCGCGCGCGAGCCGATCGATAACTTCTACGTTGAAGAACCCGGCGAGAAAGCCCGCCCGCGCATGCTCCGCTCGCAGACCAGCACCGTGCAGATCCGCGTGATGGAGGAGGCGCTGGCGAAGGGGTGGGGCCCGCCGCTGAAGATCGTGTCGCCCGGGCGCGTGTACCGCCCGGACACGGTGGACGCGACGCACTCGTTCATGTTCCACCAGATCGAAGGCTTGTACATCGACGAGCGCGTGACGATGGTGGAATTGAAGACGACGCTGTTCCAGTTCGCCCGCGCGTACTTCGGCGCGGACGCGGAGATCAGGCTGCGCCCGAGCTTTTTCCCGTTCACCGAGCCGAGCGCGGAGTTCGATATGAAGATCCGTCTGCGCCCGGACCAGCCGGCCCGTTGGATCGAACTGGGCGGCTGCGGCATGGTTGACCCGGCGGTGTTCGAAGCGGTGGGTATCGACCCTGAGCGGTGGACCGGGTTCGCCTTCGGCTTCGGGATCGAACGCATCGCGATGGGACGCTACGGCATCCCCGACATCCGCATGCTGTATGAGAATGATCTGCGGTTCCTCGAGCAGCTTTGAGGCTTCGGCTTCGGGGAAAGCAGTGCGGAGGAGCGAGTGCTGAGTATTGAGGATGGCGGAAGGCGGACGGGCGCGCAGACTTTCCCCCGCTTGAGGCCTGAAGCTTGAAACCGACCGCTGGAATACTGTGGCACTGATTCCGAACGATCATCGCGGCGGCGTGCGGCGTTTTTCGGTGAGATTCACTTCGAACGACACCATCTCGGAGAGCATGGGCGATGAGCAACAGCGCGAACGCGGGCGGACCCGAGTATCTCGAAGGGCCGGGGCTGAGCGATGAGGATTTCGGTCGCGTGCCGACGTGGCCAAAGGTGGTGGGGATCATCAGCATCATCGTCGGCACCGTCATGCTCGGGTGCGTCGGCTGCGGGTTCGCGGGGCCGGCGCTGCAGGGCATGGGCGCGGCGCAGATGAAGGGCGGCATGCCGCCGGTGATGCTGTCTCACTCGCTCGGGGCGTATGTCAGCCTGTTCGCGGGGGCCGCGTTGAATCTTCTACTGATTCTTGCGGGCATCATGCTCATCGTGCGCCAGTACTCCTCACGCCACATGCACCTGGCGTACGGCGTGCTGACGCTGATCAACTGGGCGTACAGCCTCTATCTGCAATTGCAGATCAGCGAGCAGGCGAAAGAATGGGTGAAGCAGAACCCTGACAGCGATTACGCCAAGCAGGCCGCGGCGATGGGCAACATCGGCGACCTCATCGGTATCGCGATGGCGGTCGTTTTGTTCCTGCCGTACCCAGTGTTCTGTGTTGTCTGGTTCGGGCTGGTCAAGAAAACCCGCGACAGCATGACCGGCGGCGTCGAAGCGGCGGCGTGACGCTCGATCACTCGTTCGACCTTGGCGCGGTCGCGGGGTCGTGCGAGAAGCTGTCGTTCGCGCGGGTGTCTTGCGTGAGAATCACTTCAACGAGTTGGTTCGCGCGGAAGGCGTCGCCCGAGTACTCCGCCGGCACCACGCGGTTCATCGAGCCCTCCGCGATCAGCCGGATGTTATCCCACTTCAGACCCTGCTCGACGAGCTGGTCGGCGACGGCGGCGGCGCGCTCGTAAGAGAGCTGGTAGCCGCGTTTGGTCGAGGGGTATGACTCCGACGCGCTCGCGTGCCCGCGCACTTCGATGATGAACTTCTTGCCCCGCGCGTGCTCGGCGATCTTCTGCAGCGACGCGACCGCTTCGGTGCTCAGCTCGCTCGACCCTTCCTCAAAGGACACGGAGCCGCCCGGGCTGAAATAGTCGCCGGGGCGGGTGGCCTGCACGGTGTCCTGATCGCCCTGCGGGGCGCGGTCGTTCGCTTCGCCGCGCTTTTTGTTGTCCTTCATGCGACGGATGAGCGGCTGGTCGATGGGGTCCATCGAGTTGAGGTTGACGGGGCTGTTGAACGCCTCGCGGATGGCGATGGCGGCGTCGACCATCTTGGAGTTGGGCTGCCCGCCGTTCTGCTCCTTCCCGCCCATGCCGCCGCTGGTGGGTTCCTTCATATTCATCGCGAGAAGGATGACGAAGAATCCCATCATGAGCGCGACGTTGTCGGCGAATGAGATGAGCCACTCCGGGGCGCCCTCGTGCCCCTCTTCGTGCCCGCCGCCCCCGCCGTGCCCGTGCCCACCGCCGCCGTGCCCGTGGCCGCCGCCACCGCCGTGTTCTTCGCCGTGTGCTTCTTTGTGTTCTTCGGCCATGGGGATTCACCTCGGAGGGCACAGAGGACACAGAGCAGGAAAAGGGATTGGATCAGAGAACTCGGACAGCGCCAGATCGCGGACAGTTCTTCTTCTTCTTCTTCTTCTTCTTCTTCTTCGTTACACAGGCCTCGTCTCTGTGATCTCTGTACTCTCCGTGGTGAAATGCTTACGCGGCGAGCTTCAGCTTCGACCTTGCGGTCTGCGGCACGAACGCGATCATCTTGTCCATCGTCACGCGCGGGTTGTCGCCCGCCTGGATCGAGAGGATGCCCTGCATCATCATTTCCTTCGTGAGCATTTCCTCGCTCGAGCGCATCGCGAGCTTGTCGCCGATCGGGCCGGCGATCGCGTTGGCGACGATGGCGCCGTACATGGTCGCGACGACGGCGATCGCCAGCGCGTGCCCGAGCGCGCCGATGTCGCCGCCCAGTTTGCCGAACATGCCGACCTGCCCGACCAGCGTGCCGACCAGCCCATAGCCCGGGCCGTAGAGCTTGATGAGGTCGAAGATCTTCTTGCCCGCCTTGTGGCGCTCCTGCATGGCAAGCACTTCAAGACGAAGCGTGGCGTCGATGGTCTCTGGGGCCGAGCCGTCGATCGCCATTTTCAGACCATTGGTGAGGAAGGGGTCGCCGATGTTGCCGATGTCGCCCTCGAGGGAAAGCAGGCCCTCGCGGCGGGCCTTGTCGCTGAGTTTGCTCATGAGTTCGATGACTTCAACGGGGTTCTTGCCCTTGTAGAACATGAACGCCTTCAGGTAGCCAGGAACCTGTTTGAGCTTGTCCATCGGCATGCCCATGAGGCAAACGGAGATGGACCCACCGCCCACCATCAGGACACCTTCGCCCGAGAAGAACATCATGAGGTTGCCGTGCGACACCTCAACGAACACGATGCCGAGGCACACGACCCCGATGATCACGCCGAGCAGACTTGCCTTATCCACGCGATCACCTCTTCATGCTGGCTGACGAACTCGCCGCGGCACGGGCGCCGGGACGCGAGGGCGGCGCGCCACACAGTGACGCCGCCCGTCGGGCGTGGATCGGCAAGGTCCGGGTTGGTCTAGAGACACGCGACACTCATCCCGCCGGGACGGCCCGCAGGGATCGCCCGCGCGGAACAGGCGTTAGAGTCGGGCGCGGTTATAGGCGTTCGTGCGGTTCCCGGCCGCGGCGCGACTGACGAATTCAGCCCACGTCGCGCCGCTGGAACAGGAACACCGCGAGCGACAGGAAACAGGTGATCTGCATCGCGCTGTACCCGCCCACCAGCAGCATGTACCGCGCGGGGATCTTGTGCCCCTGCGTGATCGCGTCGACCAGCCAGTAGAACTGCATGTTGGGCACCACCGACCATGCCGCCTGAGCCAGAGCGTTCCGGCGCGTCGGCTTCGCGAAGGCGTAGTCACCCTTTACCGGCGGGCGCGCCACCGGCAGGTTGTTGACGTTCACCAACGCGATTTCGTTCTTCTCGCCCATCGAGCGGATGACGAGACCTGGCGGCGCATCCGGCTCGCGCACCGCGTCGACATTCTTCGGGTCGCCCGGGAAGCGCGAGTGGGGGGGTACCGCCTGCTCGAGCCCGCTCGGGTCCGGGCCGTAGTAGAAGGGATCGCCCGCGCGCAGCGAGGCTCGGGGTGGGCCGTCGAGCACGATTGTCACGCTCTCGCCCGCGCGGGTGAGCGTCAGCGACTCGTCGCGATCCCAGCGGACCTCGCTGATGGCGGCGATCTGCGTGTTCGCGAACGCGTAGCGCCCGAGGAAGTGGTTGGACAGCAGTCCGAAGACGAAGACGCCGGCGCACGCGACGATCGTCATCACCTGTCCCAAGCGCGTCGAGCACGCGATCGCCACCGATGTCAGCACCAGCATCGCCATCAGCACGCACACCGACGCAATCATGATCTGCGGCTTGAAGTCCGTTGCGGGTGACTGCAGCACCCACCCCTTGCCCAGGCACAGGGTGCAGAAATAGCCCAGCACGGTTGCCGGGAGCATCGCCAGCGTCGAGGTCGAGGAAAACACCCAGCCGTAGAAGTAGTTCCCCCAGATGCCCAGTGCCACCGGCCCGAGCACGGCGAGGAGCCAGAAAAGCGAGACGACCTGATCCACTTCATCCCGCGCGGTGGACATCACCTTGTGCCGGATCGTGAAGAGGAAAAAGCCCAGCAGGATCACAACCGCCATCGCGATGGCGGCCGCCACCCCGACGAACTTGCCGAAGATGAACAGCGGGCGGCTGACCGGTTTGCTGATGACCGTCAGGACCGTCTTGTTCTCTATCTCCCGTGTCAGCACATTGGTCGCGACGAACGCGGCGAGCAGCGTAGCGCAGACCATCACCGTCGCCAGCCCCATGTCGAGCAGCAGCTTGTCGTCGCCCGAAACCTCGCGTTCCTCGGTGAACCCCATGCTGTACGCGGAAAGGAGCAGGTTGAACACCTGCGCGACGCAGCCCACCAGGATCAGCACGAAATAGATCGGCTGACGGATGCTCTCGAGGAACGTGTTGCGGGCGATGGCTGCGGTTTGGCCGAACATGCGGGGCTGAAACACTCCGGGCCGGGCGAGACACCGGCGTAGGCAGGATAGCCTACGGCTCGCGCGTCCGGGTTGATCCCGAAAAGCGCGCGATCCACCACAACAGGTCGGCGATCGAAGGAACCGCAACACCCCGGCTCGCGTAGGAAGGGTGCCCGCCTGCGCCGGCTCATTGGACAGGTCGGCGGGTGGCGGAGACAATGCGTCGAGCGTCGCATCGGCCCGCCGCGGGCCGAGCCGCCGGCCATGGAACGGGCCGACGGGCGATGTTGAGCCTGCCCCGCTCGCCGGGTGTGTCGGCACGGATTTGGGAACTCGGAGCGTCAGACCCGCGAATGACCGCCGATCATCTTTCATATCAACGGGCGACGACCGTCAGCCTCATCGGGCTCGCGATCCAAGCTGTTCTGGCCGTGGTCATGCTGATCTACTCGCGCCTGGGAAACGACCCGGCGGCGATGACCGGCGCGATCGCGATGCTCCTCGGGCTGCCCGTCTGGGCCGTCTTGGCCCTCGTCTTCCACCAACACAAGCTCGAACGCCTCGAAGCGATGGAGGCAGAGGCGTACCGCGCGTCGTCCGCCGCCGAAGCATCGGTCTTCGCCGAGGCCGGCGCGGATCAAACCCAGCAGGCGGCGAAACTCGCCGGGCTGCACAAGTGGTTCCTGCCCATCGCAGGCATCATCTTCGCGCTGACGATGGCCCTGTTGGGGGCGTTCCGGTTCATTCTCGCGCAGGTCGCGCTTTCCGAACTTGCAAAATCGTCCGCCCCGTACCAGCCCCCGATGGAGCACGGCTGGGCGATCGCGATCGGCGTTGGCTGCGCCGTTATCGGGTTCATCTTTGCCCGATTCGTCGCGGGGATGGCGAAGCAGAAACTCTGGGCCCTCCTGCACGCGGGCTCCGCGATGGCGGTCGCGTCAGCGCTGATCGGCGCGGCACAGGTGCTGGCGCACTTCCTGTTTGTCGCGACCCGCAAGGTCGAGCTGCTGCAATACCTCCCGACCGCGCTCGCCATCTTCATGGTGGCGCTCGGCGCGGAGGCGCTGCTGAACTTCGTCCTGAATCTCTACCGCCCGCGCCGCCCGGGCGAGTACCAGCGCCCAGCGTTCGACTCGCGTGTGCTGGCGTTCATCGCCGCCCCGGACCGTCTGGCGGCATCGATCAGCGAGGCGATCAACTACCAGTTCGGCTTCAACGTGAGCTCGACGTGGTTCTATCGGCTCGTGTCGCGCTCGATCGGCAGCCTTGTGATCCTGGGCGTGCTGGTCGTATGGGCACTGTCGGCGTTCGCCGTTGTGCGCCCGAACGAGACGGGGCTGCTGCTCGTCAACGGGCGCCTCGCACGCCCGGTCCAGCCGGGGCTGGTGTTCAAGTACCCGTGGCCTTTCGCCAGCGTGATCACCTTCCCCTCGAGCGCGGCGACCACGCTGAATCTCGCGTCCGCCTCCCCGACGAAGGACGGCCCGATCCTGTGGACCACCGAGCACTCCGCCGACGAGAAGGACAAACTGCTGATCCTTCAACCATCGAGCGCGGACGCGCAGGATGCCAGCCGCTTCGGCGAACTGACGCTCATCGCCGCCGAGGTCCCGGTGCAGTACCGCGTGAAGGATCTGCAGAAATACCTGGGCCTCGCGCAGGACGCGCCCGGCGCGCAGCCCGACAAGACACGCCAGGAATTGCTCACCGCGATCGCGTCGGGAGTGATGATCCGCCAGGTGGCGACGCGGAGCCTCGACGAGATGCTCGGCCCGGAACGCGCCGAGATCGCCGCCGGGCTGCGCACCAGCGTCCAGGCGGAGTTCGACCGTCTCGAGAGCGGGGTCGAAGTGCTCTTCGTGGGCGTCGCCGGCGTTCACCCCGCGCAGTCCGTCGCGCCGGCGTTCGAGTCGGTCGTGCAGAAAGACCAGCGTCGCGAGGCGGAAATCGAAAAATCTCGCGCCTATGCCATCCGCACGCTCGCTCGGGTGGCGGGCGACGTCGACCGCGCCAAGGCGATCCTCACCGAACTCGACGCGCTGGAAGCGCTGAAGGCGAGCAAAGCCGCCGAGCCCGAGCGGCTGGCGCAGGAGAAGAAGGTGCTCGACCTCATCATCGCCGCCGGCGGCGAGGCGGCGAGCGCCATCTCCGAAGCCCGCGCCTACCGCTGGACCAAGCACATGAGCGACCGCGCCCGCGTGGTCCGCAGCCGCGGGCAGCTCGCGTCGTACCGCGCCGCCCCCTCGTATTTCATGATCTCGCAGTACGTCGACGCACTGCGCGCCAGCCTTCAGAAGGCCCGCGTCTATCTCTCGCCCTTCGACGCTCCCCGGGTTGACCTGAACCTGGAAGAGAGCGAACCCAACATCTCGGTGCTGTCGACGCAGTCCGGCGGATCGCCGTCCGGCAACTAAGGAGACTCCAGCCCGTGCGCCGCCTGTTCTTCATCGTGATTGCCCTTGTCATCGTCGGCTCTTTCCTGCTGTACATGATGACATATACCGTTCGCTTCACCGAGACCGCGGTGCTCAGCACCTTCGGGCAGGCGGATGAGAATTCCGTCGTCCGCGATCCGGGGCTGAAGTTCAAGTGGCCCGTCCCGTTCCAGAGCGTCACGCTCTACGACAGCCGCGCGCGCGTGCTGCAGACGCGCAGCGAGACGCAGCAGACCGCCGACGACCGGCAGATCGTCGTCGAGTCATTCCTCGCGTGGAAGGTCAGCGACCCGCTCCGCTTCTACAAGATCCACCGCAGCGGCGCCAGCGCCGACGCGAAGGATCATTACCGCAAGGCGGAGGACACGCTCCGCTCCTCGCTCCGCAGCGCCATGTCCGAGGTCAGCCGCTACCGGCTGGGCGAGCTCTTCGCGCAGCAGCAGGGCGAGTCGAAGCTCGCCTCGCTCGAGAAGGACATCCTCGCCCGGCTCCGCGCCTCGCGCGATGACGGAGGGAACCTCGACCAGTCGGGCATCACCGTCGAGCTCGTCGGCATCAACCGCGTGGTGCTGCCCGAGCAGACGACCGCCGAAGTCTTCAACCGCATGACCGAGACGCGCAACCGCATCGCCGCCGAGGCGGAGGGCGAGGGTCAGGCGGCGGCGGCGAAGATCCGCAGCGAGGCCGAGAACGCCGCCCGGCGCATCCGCGCCTTCGCCGAACTGCACGCCGCCTCGATCCGAGACCGCGGCGACCTCGAAGCCGCCGAACATCTGAGGGCGCTGAACGAGGACCCCAAGCTCGCCGTCTTCCTGAAGAACATCGAACTGCTGCGCGAGGGCTTCGGGCGCAACTCCACCGTCGTCCTGCCCACCAGCATGCCGGGCCTGCTGATCCTGAGCGCTGAGACCATGCGCGCCGTGCAGGAGGGCCGCGTGCCCGAGTTGCTCGACGCGCCGGTGCCGGCCCCGGCCAGCGCGGCCCCCGCGGAGAAGAAGGCCCCATGAGCCAGCTCCCTGGTGATCCAAACTCCGCGGGCTTCGAGCCCGCGCCGACGGAGCAGATGCCCGTCGAGGCGCCCCGCCGCGCAGCCTCGCTCACCCTCCGCGGGGAGGAACTCCGCGAGATGCGCGCCGCCTCCATGGAAGCGGCGAACCAATCGCTCGCCGACGCGCTCCGGATCACCTACCGCCTGCTGCAGGTGGTGATGGTCGCGATCGGCGCGCTCTTCCTGCTCAGCGGCTTCCAGCAGATCACCGAGGGCGAGTCGGGCGTCCGCGTCACGCTCGGCAGAATCGACAAGGCCAACCTCGAACCCGGCTTCAGCTTCAGCTTGCCCTACCCGCTCGGCGAGATCGTGAAGATTCAGACGGGTCAGCGCCGGCTCGAACTCGCCGAATCGTTCTGGTTCTACGTCGACCCCAGCAACCGCGGCAAGCCGCTCGACAAGCTGGGCATGGGCTCCAACTCGCTCGTGCCGGGCAAGGACAACTCGCTCCTCACCGCCGATGGCAACATCGCCCACGCGCGACTCGCGATCGTCTACCGGCGCGACAACCCATCAGACTTCCTGACCAACATCAACACCGACGCCGAGGACGCGATCGTCCGCGGCGTGGTCGAGCAGGCGACGGTCCAGACCATCGCGGGCGTCACGATCGAGGAACTGCTCAAGCGCAGCAGCGAATCCGGCGCGGGCGACGCCCCCGCCGCCCCGGCCCGCGAGTCGGGCATGGAGTCGCGCATCCGGCGCTTGGCGCAGGAATCGCTCGACCGGCTGAAGAGCGGCCTGGTGATCGATCAGGTGGTCATCAGCGACGCGACCCCGCCGCTGCGCGTGCGCGGCGACTTTGCCAAGGTGCAGAGCGTCGTCACCGCCGCCGAGACGGAGCGCCAGCGGGCGGAGCAGGAGCGCACCCGCACGCTGAACGAGATGGCGGGCAGCGCCTACAAGCCGCTGCTGGACCTGATCGATTCGTACGAGCGCGATATCGAACTCCGCCGCACCGCCGAGGCGGAGAAGACTCTCGCGATCATCTTCGACGTGCTCGACGGCAAGGTCGACGGATCGAACGCGAGCATCAACGGCGTGAAGTACCCGGATGTGCGCATCTCGGGCGATGTCGCCCGCTCGCTGAGCGCCGCCACCGAGTACCGGTCGAGCGTCGTGGCCCGGGCCCAGGCCGCCGCCGCTACGTTCCGCGCCAAGCGCGAGCAGTACCGCTCGAACCCGAAGGTGTTCCTCTCCACCGAATGGGTGGACGCGATGCGGGCGTTCCTTCGCCGCGACACGGTTCAGGTCTTCCAGGTGCCCGAGGGCACGGGCCCGTTCACCTTCTCAATCTCGCGCGACCCGCAGATCGCGCGCGATCAGGAAGCCGCTCAGAAGGCACGCGATATCGAGCAGAACTGGCAGCGCCGCGAAGCCGCCCAGGCGGAGACCGCCTCGCGCAACCGCGCAAGCCAGGACGAAGTCCAGCGACAGGAAGACGCGAAGCGCGACGCCGAGAATGACGAGTGACCCGCGCGAGCCGCTCGAACGAGCCATGACCCAAGCCGCCACTTCAACCCGAATCACACCCGCCGCGGCGAACGCCGAGCCGCCCATCGTGATCGCGCAGGGGCTGACGCGCCTCTTCAAGGACTTCTGGCTCCGTGATCGCGCCCGCGCCGTTGACGGCATCGATTTCGAAGTCCGCCGCGGCGAGATCTTCGGCCTGCTCGGTCCCAACGGCTCGGGCAAGTCGACCACCATCAAGATGATCCTCGGGCTGCTCAAGAAAACGCGCGGGCGGCTCGCGGTCTTCGGCAAGGCGCCCACCGACGTCGCGATCAAGAAACGCATCGGCTACCTGCCCGAGGAGTCGTACCTCTACCCCTTCCTCAACGCGCGCGAAACGCTCGACTACTACGGCAAGCTCTTCGGCCTCGACGCCAAGGTCCGCGAGCGCCGGATCGACGAGCTCCTCGAGATGGTCGGGCTCGCCGGCGTGCAGCACCGCCAGGTGCGCGAGTACTCGAAAGGCATGCAGCGCCGCATCGGCATCGCGCAGGCGCTCATCAACGATCCTGAATTCCTCATCCTCGACGAGCCCACCACCGGCCTCGACCCCATCGGCACCCGCCAGGTCAAGGACCTGATCCTCGCCCTCGGGAAGCGCGGCAAGACCATCATCCTCTCCAGCCACCTGCTGGGCGATGTCGAGGACTGCGTCGACCGCATGGTCATTCTCTACGGCGGGAAAATCCGCGCGCAGGGCACCTGTGATCAGCTTCTCACCACCGAATCCAAGAGCGTGATCGAGACGGACGCCCTCGACGACGAGACGATCGCCGAGATCCGCCGCGTGCTCGACCGCCGGAGCGTCTCGCTCGACCGAGTCGCCAAGCCGCGCCAGAAACTCGAGGACCTCTTCGTCGACATCGTCGAGCGCGCCCGATCCGAGCAGGTCGCCACCAGTGGCGCGCAGCACGGCGGGCAGACCGCCGCGTTCCTCCTGGGACAGCAGCAGACGGGCGACGCGCTGATTGAGAACCTCGTCCGCGCCTCGAGCGAACCGCCCGCGCCCATGCCCGCCGCCGCGCCGGTCACTCCCGCGCCGGCGCGCGGCCCGGATGCGACTGTGATCGACGAACTCCTCTCCGCTTCCAAGCCCGCGCCGCCGCACGCCGCGACGCACGCCGATCGCCCCGCGCGTCCCGCGCCCGCCGAGGTTGACCGCTCCGTCATCGACTCGCTCCTTGGCAACACGCCCGACAAGCCGGGGGGCGGCAGCAGCGGCGGCGGGGGTGCGGCATGAGCGCCGCGCCGCGGGAAATCATCGCGCGGCTGGATCGCCTGCAGAAGAGTGCCGCCTTCAAGCTCTTCGCCTCCGCCGCCATCGCCCTGCTCGCCGTCGGCGCGGTCGTCACGCTGTATGTGCTCGCGCAGGAGAAGCCCCCCGCGCCCGCGACCACGCTCGCCAGCGGCACACGACCGGAGCACGCGCTCGACATTATCTCTTCGGGACCGCTCGGCGCGCTCGGGCTCGCCTTCGGCTCGATGATCGATTCGATCCGCGTCGGCGACGGGCTTCTGCCCGTCGCCCTCGTGTGGCTGCTGATCGCGCTCCTCGCCGGCGCCTTCGTCTGGCTCGGCATCGGGCTGACCGCTCTCGGCTTGCTGCTCTTCGGATGGGGCTTCGCCTGGCCGCTGATGCTGATCGATTCCACGCGCGGGCTGGGACAACTGCTCGCGGGCGCCGTGCCGCTGGCGCTCGCGTTCACCGCGGGGCTGCAGCTCGCGCGCTTCGCGCTCTCCGGCCCAATGCCACTCTTCGCGATCGCGCGGAACGTGCTGAACGAAGCCGTGCGCATGAAGGTCAGTCTCGTCTTCATCGTGCTCGCGATCTTCTTCCTCGCCGTTATCCCGGGAACACTGCAGGCGGACCAGCCGCTCCGCTACCGCATCCAGCAGTGGCTGCAATACGGCACCGGTTTCCCCTACGCCGTCCTCGCGCTGCTCACGCTCTTCCTCGCCGCCGCCAGCGTCGCGTTCGAGCAGCGCGACCGCATCATCTGGCAGACGATGACCAAGCCGGTGCCGCCGTGGCAGTACATCCTCGGCAAGTGGCTGGGCGTCATGAGCCTGAACGTCGTCATGGTGGGCGTCACGGGCATCGGCGTTTTCATGTTCACCGAATATCTCCGCTACCAGCCGGCCCGCGGCGAGGTCGCGTACCACATCCGCGAGGACGGCACCGACTCGCGCACCGATCTCCGGCTGATGTCGGACGACCGGCGCATCATCGAGACGCAGGTGCTCGTGGCCCGAACCGCCATCCAGCCCGAGCCGATCCGGCTCACCGAGAAATCCCTCGCCCGGCGCGTCGAGCGCGAGATCGCGTTCCGCATGTCGCAAGATACCTCCGTTCGCGATACGCCCGACCTCCGCCGACAGCTCACCGATGAGATCCGCGAGCTGTGGAACAGCGCCGTGCAGGACGGCGTGGACCGCATCATCCGCGACACCATCAGCCGCGATGCCCGCGTGCAGGACACCCCGACGCTCCGCGCCCAGATCGAGAACGAACTTATCGAGTCGTGGGAGCTGGAGTACCGCACGCTCGACGTCGCCGAGCGCGCCGGTTTTCTCTTTGAGGGTCTCTCGCGCGCCAAGGCGACCAACGCGCGAATGAACCTCCGCTTTAAAATCGACTCGGGCAGCAACAACCCCTCCGAGCTGTACCGCGTCGTCTTCGCCATCCAGGGGGCGCCCGTCGAGCGGCAGGTCGCCCTCAAGTCCACCCAGACGATGACGCTCGGAACGGGCGCGATCAACGACGACGGCACGCTCGACCTCGAAGTGTTCAACGGGCCGCTCGAACAGACGTCGCCCATGAACCCGCGCGCGTTCACCTTCCCGCCCGACGGGCTTCAGATTCTCTACTCGGTCGGCGGGTACGAGTCGAACTTCCTGCGCGTCTTCGCCGTGATCCTCGTGAAGCTGAGCTTCATCGCCGCCGTCTCCATCTGCGCCGCCACATTCCTCAGCTTCCCCGTTGCTTCGCTCGTTGCGCTCGCCTTTCTCATCATGGCGGAGTCGGGCGGCTACCTCACCGAGTCGCTCGAGTTCTACAACAACGTCCGCGATCCCGAGGGCAATCTGGTCATCACCAACGTGGTCATCCGCCTGATCGCCACGCCGGTCGCCGCCATCTTCCGGCTCTATGCTGAACTGAAGCCGACCTCCAGCCTGGTCGATGGACTGCTCATCAGTTGGTCCCAGTTGGCGGCCGCGACCGCCATCATCGGCGGCTGGGCGGTCCTGGCACTGGGTTTGGCGCTCGCCATCTTCCGAAAACGCGAACTCGCGATGTACTCAGGGCACTAGGATTCGCTGCCGGCTTCAAGCTTCAAGCTTCCGGCTCAAGACTCATCACTCACGACTCAAGACTCAATGACCCCCCGCGACCGTAATATCCAGATCCTCGCCCTGCTGGTCGCGCTGCTCGCGCTCGTCGGCTCTGGCGTGCTCGCGCCGGCGATCACCGCCGAAGCGGGCCGCGCGCAGCTCAACTACACCGACGAAGCGCAGGAAGGCGACCCGCCCGAGGTCGCGCTCGGCATCGCGATGGGCGCTTTCCGCGGGCTGTTCGTCAACTATCTGTGGATCCGCGCCAACAAACTCAAGGAAGACGGCAAGTTCTACGAAGCGATCGAGCTCTCCTCCGCCGTCACCCGCCTCCAGCCGCGCTTCCCGCGCGTCTGGGCCTTCCACGCCTGGAACATGTCGTACAACATCTCCGTCGCCACCAACACGGCGGCGGAGCGATGGGAATGGGTCCAAGCGGGCATCAAGCTGCTCCGCGATCAGGCCATCCCGCGCAACCCCAACGACGTGCTGCTGCACAAGGAGCTCGCGTGGATCTTTGTCCACAAGATCCAGGGCTGGTCCGACGACGCAAACCATTACTACAAGCGTGAGCTGGCGCGCGAGTGGACGATCGTGATGGGCCAACCGCCGCTTCGCGAAGGCACCGCCGAGCAGAACACCAAGGTCTACGCCGACTGGATCCGAACGATCGTCGACGCGCCGGACACGTTCGACGAACTCGTCCGCCGCGAACTCGAAGGACGCGCCGCCGCCGGCGAAGAGTCTCTTGGGGCGGGTCCCGACGGCCGGCCGATCACACTCGTCGCCGAACTCGCCGAGCGCCTCCGCACCGAGGCCCGCGTCGAACTCAACTTCGACTTGCTCCGCACCGTCGAGTTCTACCGCGCCGTCAAGACCTCCGAAAACGCAAAGCGCTTCGGTGCGCCGATCGGCGGGGCGACGACGAACGATCAACTCGAGCCGCTGCTCGATGACGCGAAGTACGCCCGCGCCTGGGAACTCCTGCTCCCGTACATCCGGCGCAAGCTCCTCGTTGAGACGTACCGCATGCAGCCGGTGGTCATGCTCCGCTATACCGAGCGCTTCGGCCCGCTCGACTGGCGCCACCCCGCCACCCACGCGCTCTACTGGGCGTCCATCGGCGTCGAAGAGGGCCTCCAGCGCCAGAACGTTACCGAGTTCGACACCCTCAACACCGACCGCGTCGTCACCCACGCGATGCAGGAACTCTGGCGCTTCGGCCAGCTCGAGTACGACCTCATCACCAACGAGTACTTCGCCCTCACCGACTGGAACTTCGTTGATGGCTACGAAAATGTCCTCAACGAAGTCCGCAAGCGCGCCGGTGTCGCCGACGACCCCCAGCGACCGTTCCGCCTCTACAGCATCGGCTACGAGAACTTCCTCCGCGATGTCGTCCGCGCCTGCTACAACCGCGGCGACTACGCAATGGCGGAGAAGTATCACAGCAAACTCCGCAATTTCAGCGAGATCACCACCAACGACCCCGGCCGTCTCTACCGCTACCAGCTCCCGCTGAAGGAGTTCGTCGAAGAGGAGATGAAGGAACGCATCACGATCCCGTACGTCGCCGTCACGGAGATCGAGGGCGCGCTCATCGAAGCCTTCACCCGCGGCGTGATGCTCCGCAAGCCCGAAGTCTTCAAGAAAGAGATGGAGTACGCCAAAGCCGCGCACACAGCCTTCCTCAGCGAGCAGAACACGGTGACGCTCGCCGATCCCGAGTACAAGCGCATGGCCGCCTACGTCGGCGAGACATTCGACATCGCCGTCCGCAAAGTGCTCGTCCGCCTGCTCACGGGCGGCAGCGTTGGCGCGCCGGGCGGCGGGTACAACCTCGGGCCGGGCCAGTCCGCCGAACTCTTCGCGCGCCTGCAGCCGGATCTCCGCCAATTGGTGTACGACGACCTCATCGGCCAGTTGACGCAGCGCAACCCAAACCTCACCCCGGAGTACCTCGCCTCGCTCTTCCCCGAGCCGGCGGGGATGGCGGAGTACCGCGCCACGCGCGCCGCGATCGAAGCCGCCAGCGACAAGTCTCGCCGCGAGGGCGTGCAGTTCGAGAAGCAATGACGCATCACCCCCGCCGTGTGGCACGCACACGGCTCTGAGTGTGCGTGCTCCACGCGACTGAAGCTCACCGCGTCCCGCTACACTCCGCCCCATGAATCTCACCCGCACCGAAACGGGCCTCGCCGTCGCGCTGCCCTCCGGCTCGCCGCTCCCGCTCCGGCACATCATCGGCATCGGCCGCAACTACGCCGAGCACGCGAAAGAGCAGGGCGCCGAAGTCCCCGACCGCCCGATGTACTTCACCAAGAACCCCTTCAGCGCCATCCTCTCGGGCGACGCGATCGTCATCCCGAGAGTGTGCCAGGACAAGGAGCAGGTGGACTACGAGGGCGAACTCGCCGTCATCATCGGCTCCGCCGCGCGCGATGTGGAGCAGGGCCGCGCGCTCGAGCACGTCCTCGGCTACTGCATCGCCAACGACGTCTCCGCCCGCTGGTGGCAGAAGCAGGGCAGCGGCGGGCAGTTCTGCCGCGGCAAGAGCTTCGACACCTTCTGCCCCCTCGGCCCGCGCGTCACGCCGACGAACGAAATCCGCGACCCGCAGGCACTCAAGCTCGAAACCAAACTCAATGGAGAAACCGTCCAGTCCGCAAGCACGGGCGAGATGATCTTCTCCATCGCGTACCTCATCGCCGAACTCTCGAAGGGCACCACGCTCCTCCCCGGCACGGTGATCCTCACCGGGACGCCCAGCGGCGTGGGCATGTCGCGCACCCCGCCGCGATACCTGAAGGACGGCGACGAAGTGACCGTCTCCATCGAAGGTCTCGGCGAAATCCGCAACCGCGTGAAAGCCGAATGATGTCGTGCTACTGGCCTGTCCTCAGGTCAGTGCTTCTCCGGCTTCGTCGTAATAGTTGCGCGACCCGCGGCCACTCAATGTCGCGCCGCACAAGTCGTTTCACGCCCCCGGCACAAACATCGCGCCGGGCGTCGCATCAAACGCCACGAAATCCCCCACGCGGAACGACTCCGCGCGCTGCCGCGCATCGAGCTTCGCCACGATCGGCACCGCCGCTTCGACCGTGATCTCATTCGCGCTCGTGTTCACCGCGATCACATCGCCCTGAATCCGCCGCGGTCGCCCCATCACCGGCTCGATGTACCGCCCCCCCGTTTTCACGACATCGACGCGCCGCGCCTGCACCCGGATCGTGCCGACCAGCCGCTTCCCCACATGCGTGCCTAGCGGCCCGCTCACGCCCAGGTGCAGCTGATAGTCCGTCCCCGGCACCGCGAAGACGATCGTCCCCGCGCCCGCCTCCGCCAGCATGCCCCGCGCCATCGATGGATTGCCCGTCGTCGAAGTCGTCGTCATGCGCAGCAGTGTACGCCCCGCGCCGATCGCGCTCAACGAACGCCCGCGATCAGCGGCGCCGGCAGCCCGAGAAAATTCGCCAGCAGCTTCGGCCCCTCGACCGTCAGAAAACTCTCCGGGTGATACTGCACGCCCTCCAGCGGCGCCTCGCCCGGCGCGCCCGCTCGCCGCAGCCCCATCACCACCTTCACCTCGCGCCCATCATCCAGCGTGTCGAAAGCCCACGACGACACGATCCAACCCGCCGGCACCGTCTCGGGCAGCACCACAAGACTGTGATACCGCGTCGCGGTGAAGGGGTTGGGGACGCCGCGGTAGATGCCCTCCCCATCGTGATGAATCTCGCTCGTCTTGCCGTGCATGATCTTCGTGTGCCGCGTGACGGTCATGCCGTTCGAGAACCCGATGCACTGATGCCCCAGGCACACGCCCAGCACCGGCACGCGCCCCGCGAACGCGCGCACGATCTCGTTCGACACCCCCGCCTCCGTCGGCGAGCATGGCCCGGGCGACACGATCACCTGCGACGGCGACATCTCCAGCGCCTCAGCCGCAGTGATCCGGTCGTTCCGCACCACCCGCAGATCGATCGAAGCATCAAGCTCCCCGATCCGCTGCACGAGGTTGAATGTGAACGAGTCGTAATTGTCGATGAGGAGGACAGGCATCAAGGCACCAAGGCCATCAAGTAAAAGACAGGCACAATGCGGCAAGCATAGCCGCCGGCGACCAACGCCCAACGCGCGGTGCCTTTCACTCGATGCCTTGATGCCTAGGTGGCTTGATGCCTTCCCCTACGCCGCCAACCCCTCCGTCCCCGCCACGCCGTCGCGCGTCACATAGAACAGCCGCGGCGTGATGGGATAGGGCAAGCGCGAGAAGTCATGGTCCACGCGGTCCTTCACGCGCTTCACGAACCCGTCCGGGTCCGGGCTGATCGCGAGGAACATGTCGCGCGACGGGGTCGCCACGAGAAAGTCGCCGTGCATGTGCGGCGCCAGGCTCGGGTACAGGCTGTCGAGCAGCAGCCGCGCCGCGTCGTAGCCGTCCTGGATTGAGAGCACCATCGCCCGGCCGCCCTCCTGCGAGTCCATCGAGCGGAATTCGAGCTCGGGCGTGTACTGCGTCAGGTTCGCGCGGGCGAGTTCGTCCAGCTCCTCCGCCGTCCGCCCCCAGCGCACCATCTGCTCCGTCGTCACGCTCACCGTCATGTGCGGCATGTCGATCACGAACACGATCACCGTGTCGTTCACATACGGCACGTGCGCCACGAGCTCGCGCGACAAATGCTGAAAGATCGACGTCGGCTGGATCCGCGGCATGATCCGCAGCCGCGCCAACTCCCACGGCATCGAGTTCACCGAGAACGTGTTCTCGTCAAACAAATGATCGAGGTACTGCTCGACGATCTCCACCCCGCGGCCCTCGTCCGTCGCCACCAGCCGGTAGAGGTTCTCGAGGTCCAGCCGCCGCCCGTTCACGATCAACTCGGTCGGCCCGGTGAGCGTGACATCGAGCTCCGGCTTCAGCCGGCGCAGCATCTCCGTCACAACTTCGGCAAACGCCTCGGGCTCGCGCGGCATGGCGGTCATACAGAGGACCCCTCCCAACATCTTTCACACGTCATGGTGCGGACGCCGTGTGCCTTGCGATATCGACAGTTCCATACGTCCCGTGAACCGAACTGTTGCAACCGGTGTCCGCCGCGTCCCGGCTACGATAGAACCCGCGCGCCGCCGTTCGGACCCCGGTCTCTCGCCCTGTATTCGCGGACGCGGCCCGCCCGGATGAACCCCCACGATGCCCAGAACCGCCATCATCGCCGGACCCGATAAATCGTTCGCCATCGGTGCGGGGCAGCCCCTCGCCATCATCGCAGGACCCTGCGTCCTCGAATCCCCCGACACGACCACCCTCATCGCGCGGACTCTGCGCGATGCCTGTGCCGAACTCAACCTGCCATTCATCTTCAAAGCCAGCTTCGACAAAGCCAACCGCACCAGCGTCACCAGCCCCCGTGGCCCCGGTGCCTCGGACGGCCTCTCCGAGCTCGCCCGCATCCGGCACGAGTTCCGCGTCCCCGTCACGACCGACATTCACGAACCCGCCCACGCGGCCCCCGCCGCCGAGGTCGTCGACATCCTTCAAATCCCCGCGTTCCTCTGCCGGCAAACAGACCTGCTCGTCGCCGCCGGCCGTGCCGCCGCTGCTCACCAGCGCGCCGTCAACGTCAAGAAGGGCCAATTCCTCTCTCCGGAGGAGATGATCGGCCCCGTCAACAAACTCGGCGCCGCCGGCTGCACGAACGTCATCCTCACCGAGCGCGGCACGTTCTTTGGCTACCACCGGCTCGTCAATGACTTCATCGGCGTCGGCGACCTCATGGAACTCGACTGCGGCCAAGCCGGTTCACCCCCCGTCTGCTTTGACGCCACCCACTCCGCGCAGCTGCCGGGCCTCACCGCGACCACGGGCGGCCGCCGCGAGCGCGTCCCCATGCTCGCCCGCGCCGCCGTCGCCGCCGGAGTTCACGCCGTCTTCCTCGAATGCCACCCCGACCCTGAAAACGCCCGCAGCGACGCCAGCACCATGCTCCCGCTCGCGCAGGTGCCGAGCCTGCTCCGAACCCTTGCGCAGATTCAACGGATCTTGTGACGCCGCGTTGCTCCACGCGGTCGGGGCGAACAGCCCATCTTGCTCTCCGCTTGCGCCCCGCGCTACACTCCCACCGGCATGAAACGCAAGTGCGATCACTGCGACCGCGAGGCCACCGTCCACGAGATGGTCATCCGCAACGGCAAGCAGGTGGAGAAACACCTGTGCGAATCGTGCGCGCGCGAAAGCGGCATCAAAGTGCCCACGCCCCCCTCGCTGAACGACGTCATCAAGCAGTTCGTCGTCGCGCAGGCCGCCGCGCCGACGCCAACGCCTCCGATGCCGATCGGCCAAACGCCCGTCGTTCCCGCGAAACCCGCCGGCTGTCCCGGCTGCGGGCTCACCTTTGCCGAGTTCCGCCAGTCGGGCCTCCTCGGCTGCGCCGACTGCTACAAGGCCTTTGAAGCCTCCCTCGGCCCGCTCCTCGAACGCGCCCACGAGGGCGGCACGCATCACGCCGGAAAGACCCCCTCGCGCGCGGGGCACTGCGAGGAACGCCACGAGCGCATCGCCGCGCTGCGCAAGCAACTCGTCGACGCCGTCGCCGCCGAGCAGTACGAGCGCGCCGCCCGCCTGCGCGATCAACTCATGCACATCGACGAACCGTCATCCGGCAGCGCCGAGCCACTCGGCGGCGAACCGCCCGCAGCGGGTGGCAGCGCGGGGGGGCCGCGCCGATGAGCACCATCGGCCTCGGAGAGCACGCCGAGTGGTCCCGCACCGACGGCAACGCGGGCGACGTCGTCATCTCCTCGCGCGTCCGATTCGCGCGCAACTTCGCCGGCTTCCCCTTCCCCAACCGCGCCAAGCGCGAAGACCGCCGCCAGGTGCTCGAACTCGCCGAGCGCCACATCATGCGCGCCGGGCTCGCCCCGCGCGTCGCGTGGATCGAACTGGGCGATGTCCCCTCGCTCGAACGCCAGGTGCTCGCCGAGCGGCATCTCATCTCTCGCCAGCACGCGAAGGGCGAGGAGCCGCGCGCCGTCGTCGTCTCCGTGCCCGATGAGCGCCTCGCGATCATGGTGAACGAGGAAGATCACCTCCGCATCCAGGTGATGCGCGCCGGGCTCGCGCTGGGCGACGCGTTCGCGCAGATCAACGAGGTGGACGACCGCATCGAATCCCACGCCGATTACGCCTTCTCTTCACGCTTCGGCTACCTCACCGCCTGTCCCACCAACATCGGCACCGGCATCCGCGTCTCGGTCATGATGCACCTGCCGGGGCTGAAACTCTCGGGCGAGATCGACAAGGTCCGCAACGCCGCCAAGGGAATGAGCCTCGCCGTCCGCGGGTTCTACGGCGAAGGCTCCGAAGCGGTGGGGGACTTCTATCAGATCAGCAACCAGACCACCCTCGGCCGCAGCGAGCACGACATCCTCCACGGCTTCGAGCAGAACATCATCCCCAAGGTCATCGAGTACGAACGCATCGCCCGCCGCGCGCTCCTCGACAAACGCCGCGTCGTCGTCGAGGACCGAGTCTTCCGCGCTCTCGGCACGCTCCGCCACGCGCGCCTGCTCAAGTCCGATGAAGCGCTCGAACTCCTCAGCGCCGTTCGGCTCGGGGTCGTCATCGGCTTGCTCGATGCCATCAGCCTCGAACAAGTCACGCGCCTTATCATTCTCACCCAGCCTTCGCATCTGCAGCGCGCGCTCGGCCGCGAGATGGACCAGGCCGCCCGCCGCATCGAACGCGCCACGCTCGTCCGCCGCATGCTCGCACCCAACATCGGCGATTGAGCGATTTCGCTAGGCAATCTCATCGGATCTGGTGTAGAGTTCCCCCGGAGGAATCATGACGGTCGCGCCGCGACGCGCGCCCACATGTGAGAAAGGCCAGGGGCCCGCATGCGCCGACTCAGCACGGTGATCCCATTCGGTTTCGAGTTCGATCCCGCGCGGTATCTCCGCGCCTACCGCGCGCTCGGCTGCGGCTCGGCCCAGTTCTACCGGAACCTCAACAAGCCGCCCACCGTCGCCGAAGCGAACGAGATCGTCCGCGACGCCGGCATGCGCTTCGACTCCATGCACGCCGCCTTCGGCGAGCTCATCGACCCCTCCAGCCCCGACGGCGCGCAGCGCGCCCAATGCCTCCGCCTCTACGACGATGAAGCCCAACTCGCCCGCGACCTCGGCTGCGACATGGCGGTCGTCCACCCCGCCGCCAATCTCCCCGGGTACCGCACGCTGCACACCGATGAAGCGAACGCCCTGCAGGAACAGCGATGGGCGTACCTCGATGATTTCCTCAAACGCCTCGCCGATGTCGGCGAACGCCGCAGCGTCACGTTCCTCGTCGAGAACCTCCCGCGCATGTTCTATCTGGGGCACGACCCCATCGCCCTCGCCCGCCGCATTCTCGCCATCGGCTCGCCGCGCCTCCGCATGTGCTTCGACACCGGGCACGCGCACATGGTGGGCGACGTGCCCACGCTCATCGAGGCGTGCGCCCCGGCCATCGCGTACCTGCACATCCACGACAACAACGCGAAGGACGACAACCACCGCATGATCGGCGACGGCACGATCAACTGGACCGCCGCCGCCCGCGCCATCCGCGGCTCGAAGCTCGACGTCTACTGCATGCTCGAAGTCTTCTACCCCGAGGGCGAGATCGAGTCGCTCGCCGCCGCCGGTCTCGGCGCGCGCGTCGCCGACGCCTGCGCCATCGGAGACTAGCGCGATGCCCGAGCCCCCGCGTCCGGCGTTCCTCTGGCCACCGAAGCCGCTCGAACAGGCCGAGCCCGACGCGGCCGCCGCGATCGCCCGCGCGCCCGATTCCCCGCTGCATCTCGCGGAATCCGCCGCGTCCCCCTCACGCCTCGCCGAATACTGGCGCGAGTTCGAGCACGCGTGGCTCGACCCGATCGCTCCGCCGCTCGACGAGCGCGCCGCCGCGGCCGGCTGGCACGCCGACGTCCCGGGCGACTTCTGCGACCGCTGCGGCGCCACCGTCGGCCTCTTCGAAGCCGACGAGTTCGGCTGCGCGCTCTGCCGGGGCCGCCGCTTCCCATGGTCGCGATGCGTGCGGCTGGGCTCGTACGAGCCGCCCCTCTCCGAGTGGATCACCGAAGTGAAGTTCACGCGATGGCGCGCCCTCGGCCTGCGCTTGGGCCGGCTGCTCGGTGCGCAGGTGCGCCGCGTCGGCGCCGGCGGCTTCGACACCGCGCACGTCGTGATTGTCCCCGTGCCGATGTCGCTGCTCCGCCGGCTCGCGCGCGGCATCGACCACTCTCGCGTCATCGCCGTGGGCGCCGCGCGTGAACTCGGCGCGCCCGTCATCGACGCGCTGGCGCGCAAGCACGGCCCGAGCCAGCGAGCCGTCGCGCCGAGCGATCGATCACGCAATGTCGCGCGCGTGATGCGCCCGCGCCGCACGCGCGATCTGCGCGGCAAGCATGTGCTGCTCGTTGATGACGTGATGACCACCGGCGCCACCATGCGCGCCGCCGCCCGCGCCCTCGCCCGTGCGCCGCATCCCCCGTCAGCGGTCTGGGCCTGCACGCTCGCCGTGACCCCGGATTCGAACCGACGGACCACCACGGTCGGAATGACCAACCCCAACAAGCCGTGAGAACAGCGTGAAAACGCACCTTTTCACCGACTTTTCAACAAGCCGTCCGAATCCGACCGGGTTGAAGACCCAGCGGCTTGACAACGCGGCGATTCCGGGTATCCTTTCCCTCCCCACTCGGGTCTTTGCCCGATGGGGTCGAGTATCGGCGTGACGCCAATACCCGAACAGCTCCTTGAAAAGTGAACAGTTGGTTGCCACGAGAATGTGCGGCACCAGATAGAGCCTTCGGGCTCGAATACCGTCGCTGGTTTCTGGTGCTGGAGAAGCGAGGCTGAAAGTATCACAGCTTTTCAGCCTGCTCACATTTTCATTTGCCCCTGGTCGGCTTCGGCCGACCGGAAGACAATGATTTTGAGACGAATTTATGCCTCTCGAATTTGCCATTCGAGAGAGCCGATGGACGCAAGTCTGTCGGTGACCGGCGGCCCCGAACGGGGCCGTTTAGCAGGTCAACACTTCATTCGAAGACTGCCATCGGGCTTCGGCCTGATGGATCAACGGATTTCAATTGAAGAGTTTGATCCTGGCTCAGATTGAACGCTGGCGGCATGGCTAAAAC